>JASMMA010000009.1 GCA_030748415.1 Planctomycetota bacterium | reverse complement strand
CTTTGTTGAAGTTTCGCTTTTTCCGCTTTCCTATTTTTGGGACTTTGTGACCCAATGTTTGGGGTCAGTGTCTAGGGGGTATTAACGAATTCCAAATAGTCTTTTGAAATTAGATTTGCTGAGAGCATATTTGAACTCAGGAAGATCTCTATATGCTTCCAACTCGCGGGGACTCATTCGGGCGTTGGAGAGCCAATCAGCACCGTCGGCCATTCTCCTCGCTCCGCAGGCAGCTCTGGCAGCGAAGAGCCAAGATTCTCGTTTGATTGAGCGGTAGGCAGGGGTCCCCTCTAAATCTTGGACAACTTTCCGATACTCTTTGTAGGCATCTGAGAACTCGGAGAGTTCCACGAGCCGCTCTCCATAACTGAGGCGGAGCCGCCAGTCTTTTGGGTTCTTGCGGGTCGATTCTTTTAGGTCCTTGGATAGAAACTTGGTTCCAGTTTTCTCCCCGAGCCGATGTGCAGCCCAAGCAATTGAGTTTGCGAGGGCATCTTCTTCATTTGACTTGAGGAAATGGACAAACTCTCGCTGAGATCTGCGCCAACGAAAGAGAGGGGCCCCCTTTTCAATGACTTGAATGGCCAAGCTTCGAACGGGAGCGGGACGAGTAAGGTCCAGAGCAATTTCTTGTGCGAAGGCTTCAGAGCGCTTGTCTGGGAAAGCCAGCAGAATGGCTAGAACTCCCTCAACGAGAGAATCGTGGCGCGCGGAGAGAAGAGACTCCGGGAGTTGAAGCTGTTCAGGTAAGGAATCCCGCTCGCTTATTGAGGAGAGGAGCTCCCCCAATTGCTCGGCGGGGGCGTCAGAGATGTGGAGTCGTTGAATCCAATTGGAACAAAGTGCAGCATTCCCATAAAGAAGTAGATTCTTCAGAGCCAGGAAGCGGAACTCTGGCTCGTCATGATCGAGGAAAGAGCTAACCGCCCACTCTGCAAGGACACCATTCTTTTGAACGAGGGCAGGCATAGCGAGGGCAAGTTCGCCTGGGGTCAGTTCTTGAATGGATGCGGAGAGAGAATCAGCACCAGAAGTGTCCATGGAGCGAAGTAGTGCCCTCAGCACGAGAAGCCGTTGGGGTTCTTCTTGAGGAAGTCCAAAGAAAGTGCGAAGTAGCGGCTCTTGAATGAAAGGGCTCTCGGCCAGGATTGGCCTCAGAGTTTCAGTGGTAGGAGCCTTCAAATATGCGGGCCCAGACTCTAGCCACACTGATTCAGCAGCAGTTCGCTCAGCCGAAAATTTTCCCTCAAGCCGGGCAAGCAAGTCTTCCACGCCACCACTCTGAAGGAGGGGAAAAGAGGCAATGGTTAAAAGGAGAGGCAGGGTAGTCAAAGCTATTTCTCGTAGCAGTAGAATAACGGATTCCCGGTCCTTTGTTTCAAACCCCAATCCATGGCAGAAAAACTAGAAGTTCTCGTAGTTGGCGGCGGTCACGCCGGCGCCGAGGCGGCCTATGCCGTCGCGCGAATGGGCCTTCCCGTTGGTTTGGTAACACAAGATGAAAAAGCGGTCGGCCGAATGTCCTGCAATCCCGCAATTGGTGGTGTTGGTAAGGGTCAACTCACTCGAGAGATAGATGCACTGGGGGGGTTGATGGGGTTGGCCGCCGATTCCTCAGGAATCCAATTCCGACTCCTCAACACAAGCAAAGGGCGCGCCGTTCAGTCTCCCCGAGCTCAATGTTGCCGCCAGTCCTATGAAGAAACAGTGCAGGGAATCCTTGCGACACAGCCCGAAATCGTTTCAATACAGGGAGAAGTCTGCTCGCTTGTGCGTTTGGAGAATGGCAATATTTCCGGACTGGGATTTAAAGATGGAAGAGAAATCTCAGCCAGGGCAGTCATTTTATGTACGGGGACCTTTTTGGGAGGAGTTTTATACACCGGACTTGAGAGCGAATCTGGGGGTCGAATCGGAGAGAACTCATCACATGATTTGGCTCTGGAGTTGGGCAAGATGTTCCTTCCAACAGGCAGACTGAAAACCGGAACACCCCCGCGATTGAATGCAAACACAGTTGATTTTTCTGTGCTGGAAGAACAACCAGGTGACCCGGAGCCCGTTCCGTTTTCTTTTTTGAACGACTCGATTTTCAAAGAGCAAGTTTCTTGTTGGGTTACTCGAACGAACCCAGAAACGCATTCAATCGTGCAGAAGAATTTGAGTTCATCTCCAATGTATGCGGGCCGTATTGAAGGAAAGGGGCCGCGATATTGCCCATCCCTCGAGGACAAAATTGTTCGCTTCGCCAATCGCGCCCAGCACACGGTCTTTTTAGAGCCTGAGGGTAAAGGGTCCGAGCTGCTATACGCCAATGGGATATCAACCAGTCTGCCCTTGGATGTTCAAGAGAAGTTTGTTCGAACAATTGCGGGTCTTGAAAAAGCGCAAATCCATCAGCCAGGGTATGCAGTTGAATATTCTTTCGTTTCTCCTCGAGTTCTTAAACGGACTCTTGAGGTTCGTAATATTCCAGGCCTCTACTTGGCTGGACAAATTTGTGGAACCAGTGGTTACGAAGAGGCTGCCGCTCAAGGCTTGATGGCTGGTTTTAACGCCGCATTGAAATTGACAGGGAGAGAACCCTTTGTCCTCGGACGCCATGAGGCCTATATCGGCGTTCTCATTGACGACCTTGTCGTATCCGATCCCCAAGAACCTTATCGGATGTTTACTAGCCGAGCAGAGCACCGCCTACTCCTTCGGCACGACACTGCCGACCGCCGCTTGACAGCCCATGCTGACAGGCTCGGCGCTGTTTCAGCGGAACGCATTCAAAGATTGGAAAGTCGTTCCGCCCGTTTAAAACGGGCAATGAAGTGGCTCCAAGAAACTCCCATCCCGAAAGGGAAACCTGAAAAAGAAACCAATTCGGCAAGATGTTTGCGGGATTTGCTTCGGCAGACTGACGCTGGAATCCCAGCTGTTCAAGAGCTCGTTTCTCTGCCAAGCGAATTTGGTCTCAGCCAAGAGGAATGGAAAATTTTAGAAGCGGATATCCTTTATGAAGGCTATGTCAAGCGGCAACAGGAATGGGTAGAGGGGAGCCAAGCTCGTGAGCAGGCCGCTATCCCAGAGGAGTTCGATTTTCAGGAAGTGCGAGGGCTTCGGAATGAAGCTAAGGAATGCTTGACCCATTTCAGACCTGCAACTCTTGGGGCTGCAGGAAGGCTTGCTGGAATTAGTCCTGCAGATGTAGCCCTAATGGAAGTGGCGCTCAGACGGGAGAGCCACCAGTAAGAATCTGGCAAATCTCCAAGTAACGGTCTCTTGTTTGAGTAATGATATCGGCAGGGATTGTTGGCGGTGGCGGAGTGCGGTCCCAGTCTTCTAGAGATCGCAAATAAGCCCGAACAATCTCCTTGTCAAAGCTGGGCGGCTCATTTCCTTCAACGACTTGATTGGCCGGCCAATAGCGGGAACTGTCGGGAGTCATCACCTCATCAATGAGAACGAGTTGCCCGTCAATTCTGCCAAATTCAAATTTGGTATCGGCCAGAAGGACGCCCTTCTCGGCAGCCGTCTTTGCAGCTCCGTTAAAAATCCTGAGGGCTACATCGTGAATCAAGTTGGCATCTGTGTCACAGCCAATGAGCTCAACGGCTTGTTCCCAAGTAATGGGTTCATCCTTCTCGGCCTTTGTTGTTGGAGTGTGAAGGACTTCAGGAAGTTGGGATGATTTTTGAAGGCCAGCCGGTAGGGCATGGTCCCATAATCTTCCAGTAGCTTCGTATTCCCGCCAACCAGAACCGGCAAGGAAAGCGCGGAGAACAACTTCGACATTTACCCTTTCAGCTCGACGAGTCCAGGTGATTCGCCCTCGCAGTATGTCGTGTAAGTCTTCAGGAAGGTTCGGAATCTCGGCCGGATCGATTGTGACCCTTGCAGCAGGAATGAGATCAGAAACTTGTTCGAGCCAATATTCGGTAATGTGGGTTAAGACCCGGCCACGATCCGGAACTGTTTCCTTCATGACAACATCAAAGGCGCTGAGTCGGTCGGTCGCGATCATCAACATGTGGTCCGGGTGACTAGGGTGCTGATAAAGGTCACGGACCTTTCCTGTGTAGAAATGGTCCCAGCCCGGAATGGAGAGGCAGCCGGCGAAACCGGCATCAGGGGTTATGGATGTCGGAGAAGTGCTCATGGGGGGGATTCTAACCAACGCTACTCTAAACTCCAGCATATGTCTCACCTTCCCTCACGAGCCTCCATTGAACTCCCCGGGTGCAAATCTGCATCTGCGCGGGCATTGGTATTGGCCGCCTGCGGGCACGGAACCCGGGCGTTGAAGGGCCTAAGCGATTGTGAAGATACCCACTTTTTGAAGAGCGCTCTTGAAACATGGGGAGCGAAGTTCCATGCAGAGGAAGGCACTCTAATGGTGGAGGGTTGGGGTGGTTGTCCGCCGAGTGGTCCAGTTTTTTTAAATGCTGGAGAGGCCGCAACCAATCTCCGTTTTCTTCTGGCCCTTTCTGGGATATGCGATGGTGAGATTACTCTGACTGGGAGTCCCGCATTAATGATGCGCCCTCATGAGCCACTCTTGGAATTTTTAAGGGACAACGGTTGCAAGGTCAGCTGGGTAAAAAATGGCCCTGCTCCCTGTTTGAAAGTTTGTGGCGGCGCTCTTCCTTCTGGTGAGTGGAAGGGACCTGGCGAGTTGAGCAGCCAATTCCTGTCAGGGCTTGCCTTAGCAGCACACGCCCGCGGAGGCGTGTCTTTGCTACTCCCGGACAAAATTGCCTCTAGTGGATACTTTCAAATGACAGAGGACATTTTGAAATCTTTCCCAAGCCAGGCCGTTGATGAAGGCGCGGAGTTCGAGGTCCCTGCTGACGCGTCAGCCGCCACATTTTTTTTGGTTCTTCTCGCAATTCGCAGGAGCCGACTTTTCTTCACTCGAGCTTGGAGCCAAGAGCATCCCGAAGCTCAGGTGGCACGTTGGCTGTTGGATTCTCAAATTCTTCAAAAGAAGGGAAAAGAATTTTCTGCGACCTCTGAGTATCCGAATACAGAGCTGGAAGTGAACCTAGACCCATTCCCCGACGCCGGACCCGCCCTTGCTGTATTGGCATCTCACCTTCCTCACGGCCTTTCCTTTACCGGACTTCAGAGACTGCGGATCAAAGAATCTGATCGCATTGATGGCATGGTTCGGCTTGCAAACGCGGTTGGTGCCCAAGCTCTTTTGGAGGGTGACAACCTATTGAGGATTTCTCCTCATTCGGCGGGCCCTAAGCCAGGGGGAGTCTTCGATTCTTCGGGCGACCACCGACTTGCAATGGCAGGTGCAATTGCGGGCCTTGAAGTGAGCCAGCCTGATTGCGTGGCAAAGTCCTTTCCTGGATTTTGGAGTGAGTTAAGGCGATTCACCGAAAGCTGAGACCCTGAGAGTATGGTGGACTTCTCCGAACGAACCATCTCCCCCTAAAAAGAGGAAATCAATTCATGAAAATCTTAGTTACGGGAGGCTGTGGGTACATTGGCAGTGCCACGGCCCGATTCCTGCATCGCAATGGCCATGAAGTTACGGTTGTGGATAACTTATCCGAAGGCCATCGCGCTGCTTGGTCTGGGGAATTTCATGAGTTGGAGTTGCTTGACAGGGGAGCGGTTCACAATTTTCTCGAGGGTAGGAGTTTTGATGGTGTTATTCACTTTGCTGCCCGCGCATATGTCGGCGAGAGCGTTCTTCAACCTCTCCGGTATTGGCGCGCAAATGTATTGCCAGTGATTTTTTTGTGCGAAAAAATGGAGGGCACTCCCTTTGTTTTTAGTTCGACTTGTGCCACTTATGGCAACCCCATAACGGAGACACTTTCGGAAGACCATCCGCAGAACCCAGTGAACCCTTACGGCAACACCAAGCTTGCAGTTGAGCGCCTACTTCGAGACCGTGATTTGGCGGGTCAGGGAAAATTTGCGGCGCTACGATATTTCAACGCATCCGGCGCCGAGGAAGATGCGAACCATGGCGAGGCACACAACCCCGAGACTCACCTGATTCCTCTCGCTGTACAAGCAGCACTAGGGCAGCGAGAGCCCTTGACCGTTTTTGGAAATGATTGGGACACTCCCGACGGAACATGCATCCGGGATTACATCCACATTTTGGACTTGGCTTCCGCGCATCTTGCTGCTTTGAAGCGACTCTCTTCAGGGGGCAATTCTGGTGCTTGGAATATCGGAACGGGTTCTGGAGTGAGTGTTCAGGAAATCCTCAAATCAGTTGAACGCGTAACGGGGAAGCCTGTCCCCTTTGTGAGTGGTAGTCGTCGGGAAGGGGACCCTTCTCGTTTAGTTGCGGAAGCTTCACGAGCTCGTACCGAGCTCGAATGGGTTCCAGAGTGGACCGACTTGGATGCACTTGTCGAAACTGCTGTCAATTGGCACCGGAAAAACCCGAAGGGCTACCAAGAGTCATGATTTCAGCCGTTTTGTTTTCAGCTCTTTTATGGCAGGAAGGGGGCGATCCGCTCCTTGAAAGAGTTGCCACTATCACCGAAGAGGAGTGCATGGCCCATGTTTCGTACTTGGCTTCCCCCGAACTTCAAGGGAGGGGGACGGGTTCTCCTGGATTTGAGAAGGCGGCCGTGTATGTAGAAGAACAACTTCTCTCCATGGGGCTTGAGCCGGCGGGTAAAGACGGAAGCTTCCGATTGCCATGGGAACTTCCCTCCTTAGTTTCGTCAAAATCTTACCTTACTTGGTTTGATTCAAAGAAAAAGGAGCACAACCTTGAAGGTGCTTCTTTTACTCCGGTGATTGGCTCCAAAGAGGGCAGCATTCAAGCCGAACCCGTTTTTGTTGGGTTTGCAATTGATGCAAGAAACGAACGCTGGCAGGACCTCCCCCCAAAAAAGGTAAAGGGGAAAGTGGTATTTGCTTTTACTCGAGAGCCGAAAGCGGACAACCCGAAGTCCAAAACCTTTGACGGCATTCAACCCACCAAGCATTCCAGCTTCACCTCGAAGGTAAAGGCAGCCTACCGAGCTGGTGCAGAAGCTCTTGTCATTGTTCCTGATCCAGCAGAATTTCCAGACACAAGTTCTTCCTTGCCTGGGATGTTGCCCATCCCATTGTTTGGCGGAATGGACCTTGAACAAATTAAACAGTATTCACCTTGGCCCTCCCTTCCCGTGGTTTCTGTTTCTTTAGACGCGGCAAGTGAAATCTTTGACACAGACTTGGAAGCCTATTACCAGAGCTTGCAAAAAAAACGTCGCCCTGTGATTTTGAAGGCGCCCAAAAAAACCGAGCTAAAGTTGTCGGTCCATTGGGAAGCCAAAAAAATTGAGTATCAAAACCTTGGAGCCTGGATTCGAGGCTCTGATGGAGATGGAGAAGCCCTCCTTCTGGGGGCTCATCTTGACCATGTAGGTCTCAACTATTCGGGTGAATTTTGGGGTAGCCCTAGCGCGATTCATCCCGGAGCTGATGACAATGCGAGCGGTAGCGCCGCCTTGCTCGAAGTTGCCGAAGGCCTTTCGGAAACCAAACCGAAGGAAGATATTTTATTTGTGTGGTTTTCTGGCGAAGAACTTGGGCTACTCGGTTCTAGAGCATACTGTCGGAAACCGATTCATCCCCTTGAAAGCACAATCGCGATGCTGAATATGGACCAAATTGCTCGCACGAATCCGAAGAGCATGAATGTTGGTGGTCTTTGGGATAACCCGAAACTTCTCAAACTTGTGAAGAAGCTCCATAAGCGAATTCAGAACCCGTTAAACTTGGATACTGAATATGGTCGCGATTTGTTTACAAGGAGCGACCATTACTCTTTCTATCAGAAGGGTGTGCCTTCTCTCTTTTTCTTCGAAGGCAACATCGACGACAATCCGGTCTATCACAAACCCGGCGATGTTCCCGGAACAATTCAATATGGAAAGATGACCTGGGTTGCCCGCGAGTTTCTAGCTCTTGCATGGGCACTTGCTTTTGAGGGGGAGCGCCCTTGAGATTTCTTTGGGCATTAGCTGTTTTTGTGTTCCTGTTTGGGCAAGCTTCCTTCGCTCAAGAAGCTTCAATTCGGCCAGTGGATGCTGAGCGTGATATTTCTGTATCTGCTCTGTTTCAAGATTTAGAAGGGAATGTAGTCTGGCAATACCGCCCAGACAGCCCAAAAGTCCTTGCCTCCAATACTAAGATTTTTACGACCTCAGCTGCCCTTCTTGGGCTTGGCTCGGACTTTCGATGGCATACAAGAGTTTGGCGAAAGGGCAAAGAATTGCACATCATTGGAGGAGGAGACCCATCCCTTCGATTGACTTCAACGGGAAACCACGGTGAGCGCTTCCTTGATGAACTGGCCGCCTCACTTAAAAAGAAAGGCCTCCATTCTTTTGCGAGGCTTATTCTCGACGACTCTTATTTTCGTGGACCGACTCGCCACCCACTCTGGCCTGAAGACCAATGGCAAAGCGTATGGTGTGCCCCCGTCTCTGCTTTGTCGGTTAACGGAAATTGCATCAAAGTAATTTCGAAGGCCAGAAAACTCCTCACCGAACCACCTTTGGGAGCTTCTCTCCAGCTGGACTCTAGAGACACGGGGCGCGGGAAAGGGCTCTCTGCATGGTGGCAATCCGACTTTTCGCTGGCTGTGCGAGGAGATCTCCGTCGCGATGGAGAAGTTGATTTAGCTGCCCGAGAGCCAAGAGAAATATTTGCTCACTGGGTTCAAGAGGGGTTAAGGAAGCGAGGAGTCATCGCCCCCGAATTTAAGTGGGAAAAATCTGAGGCGCCTTCTACTTCTGCCGAGCTCATCTTTGACTTCCCTTCAGGATGGTCCTTGGCTGAGGCCCTTACGGTCGCCAACAAGGACAGTGACAACTTTGTGACTGAAGTCCTTATGCGAACCCTGGCCGCTGAAACAGGTCACGAGCCAAACTTTATTGGTGGTGCCCAGGCCGTTTTCAACGCTCTAAAAGAGGCAGGCTGGGATAGCACTCCCTGGAGTCAATTGGATGGTAGCGGTTTGGCGCGAGTGAAAGATTCAAATGGAAACGAAGCGACTCCTAGACAAATTTGTTCCTTGCTTCGATTCCTTCTTGAACAACCTACCGCCCCCATTTTTTTTGATTCTCTTCCCATAGCAGGGTTAGAGGGGCGTTCCAAGGCTTGGTTTCAGGATCCTATTTTTCAGCCAGGGCGAGTCCATGCAAAAACGGGTTGGATTCATGGTGCAAGTGCCTTGTCGGGCTACCTTCTCGCCGACCAAAATGACATTTTGGTGTTTTCAATTCTTGTCAACTATGTGCGCGACGGAAAGCCTCGCACTCATAATAATCGCTTCAAGAAGATGCGGGAGAGCGCAATTCGGGAAGTGCTAGAAAATTGGAAGAGACCATGATTTCGGATTCTGACCAGATTGCTGACCTTGCCCAGCAAGCTGGGAAAATTCTCCTTGAGAAGTTGAGAAGTCTTCAGGAGTTGGAAATCCAAACAAAATCTTCACCTCGAGATTTGGTAAGTGTTGCAGATAGGGAAAGCGAAGAGTTTCTGGTTGAAGGTATTCAGAAACTGTTTCCAGGCGATGGAATATTGGCCGAAGAGGGCGGCCTTAGGCCGGGTGAAACGGATAATGCTTGGTGCATCGATCCATTGGATGGCACTGTGAACTTTCTTCAGGGCTTACCTATGTTCGCTGTTTCAATCGCACGCTTGAAAAACGGAACACCGGACCTGGCTGTTGTGCATCTTCCCGTTTTAAGGGAAACATTCTCCGCCACTTTAGGTGGTGGGACTTATCTGAATGGCAAGCAGGTCACCGTATCCTCGAAAGGGAATACTCTTGAAGCCGTTTTAGCAACGGGATTTCCTTACCGAAGACATCTTCTTCGAGACAATAACTTGGAAAATTTTAACCGCATGTTTCTCAACGTAAGGGGGCTCAGGCGGATGGGCTCTGCGGCAATCGACTTGGCCTATGTTTCCGCTGGGAAGTTGGACGCATTTTGGGAACTTCACCTAAGCCCATGGGATGTCGCTGCTGGAGGCCTCCTTGTTTCTGAGGCAGGTGGGGTCGTGGACACAATTTCCCCGGGTGGCGATTGGTTGAATGGGAGAAACATCATTGCGGGACCGGCACCCTTACTGAAACAAGTACGGGACACCTTATTGATGAATCGTGGGGGCGATTACCCTGATTTAGGCGACCTGCCCTCGAAGGATGTGGAACCTTCAGCATGAGTAAGCTCAGGCTTCGGGGCCTGCGGGCTAGAAATTTGCGCTCGGTTGATATCGATTTCCCCCATGGGAAATGGAGTGCCCTCTTTGGGCCAAGTGGGGCCGGAAAGAGTGGAATTCTATTTGGTGCTTTAGAGCCGGTTGCCCGGAAACGCTTTCGAATTTTAGATGATTCTAGGAGCCTTCCTTCTGGGAGCGAGTCCTGGTTGGAAGGTGTTGCTGATTCCGTTACGGGTCTTCAGCCTCTGGTTGCGTGGGAAGGCGAAGTCCCACGAAATCGTAAGAAAACAACTCTTGTTGATGCTCTTCAGTTGTGGCCAGTATTAGTTCAAGCTCTCCAAGAAAAAGGGAAACGCCGTTGTCTTCAGTGTAGCCAAGAATGGGCACCACCGAGCATTGAGGAAGCGCTCTCACTGGTTCGTAAATTCCAGGATGGTTCCTCAATCATAATTTATTCCGATGCATCATCTTTCGATCGGGAACAATTATTGGCTTCTGGTTGGACTCGTGCAAAAACGTCCAAGGGGTTGGAGCGCTTAGAAGAAATGCCCCATTGTCTTCCTGAAGGCACTTGGCTATTAGTGGACCGGTTTCGGTGGAAAACCGAACGCTTTGCTCGACTCGAGGTGTCCCTTGGAGAAGCATGGACTCGGATGCGACCCATGCGAGTGGAGTTCGGTGCATCTAGGGTGGATTTTTTTCCACCGCACCAGTGCCCCAATTGTGGGGTAGAGCAAAACTCTGAACTCCCAGCCTCCATGCTTTGTCTGGGTGGCGAAGGTTCCCTCTCATTTGAGCAGAGCTGGCTGCTGAATGGCATCTCATGTCAGGATTGGCGAAAAGCATGCCTCCAAGATTGGTTCGAGCTTTCTTCCACCTTGGAGTCAGGCCCGAACCGACAACTAAATTATCTTGTCCGCGCGGGCCTTGGGCACTTGGGCCTAAATCGAGAACTGGGCACCCTATCTTTGGGCGAAGCTAGACGCTTGGAACTTTCGGTTTTGTTGAGTCAAGTGCGATGTGAGCAACTCGTTTTGTTTGACGAGCCAGGAATGGGTCTCCATGGACTTGAGAGGCGGAACTTGGTGCAACTTCTAGGAGAATTAGTTGCTCAGGGGAACACAGTGATTACGGCAGACCCTTCTCGTGAGTTCCTTGAAGGTGCAGATTCGTGGTTTCGCCTAGGTCCTGGTGGCGGCCCCAGAGGAGGCCAAGTTGTTGCAAAAGGACTCCGTGATGAATTGTCAGGAGTTCAGGATGTTTTCCCCCCAACGCGGACCTGGGTAATCAAAGAACAAGTTGTTTTTTCGGATTTAAATACGCGGTTTATTCAAATTCCAATACTTAAGATGCCTCTTCAGACCGTTGTTGGGATTGCAGGTGTTAGTGGAAGTGGGAAGACGACTCTGCTTGAGGAAGAATTGATACCTCGTATTCGGGCTGGGAAAAATTTCGAGGGCACCCTTCCGTTGGGGGGGGTCACAGTGCTCCTTGAAAGAGCCCTAGGCTCAGCCGCAATTTCCACAGTTGCGACTTTGTCTGGGACTTGGACAGCAATCCGAACGGCATTCACAGAAGGCGAAGAAGGTCGAATCCGTGGTCTAAGCCCCTCGGACCTTATCGCATTGAGTGGCAAGGGTGCCTGTCCGACTTGCCGTGGGCATGGAGTGGATTCTGATGCCTTGCCGTGCCCTGACTGTGATGGGCTTGGGTTGCGGGCAGACTTGCTGGAACTGCGGCTCCGCGGAAGAAGCCTCAAAAATTGGCTTCAAACACCGATTCAAGAGCTGAGTGAAAGGATTCCCCGAGATGGCCAACTTCGCCGTTGCATACTTTTGCTGAATCGATTGGGTATGGGGGAGCGAAGTCTTGGGGAGCGAGGTCGGTACCTTTCTTTAGGAGAACGAAGCCGGATAGCTTTGGCCAAGGAGCTTGCTCGAGGACGCGCAGATCGACCCAAACTTTTTGTCTTGGACGAGCCATGTCTCGGGCTCCCCATGGAAGAGGCAAGGATGGTGCTTGAAGTATTCCGTTCCTTAACGGAAGAAGGGCACTCCTTTTGGATTGTTGAGCACAATGAATTATTTTTGCGTGCCGCGGATTGGATTCTGGAGTTAGGTCCTGGCGCAGGAAAGGAAGGTGGACAACTCGTTTTCTCTGGGACGCCTGCGGATATTGCAAATGGAAATTCGCCTACGGGCCGTTGGCTGAACTCAAAATATGATGGGGAGGTTTCTTCTGTCCTCGAAACTCCTCAGCCCAAAGAACAGGGAGGCATCCTTTCCGAATCAAGAAACCGAGAAGGGCGTCTCGCCCTAGAGGGAGCACTCTGGAGGGAACTGGCTACCCGTTCGCCATTGGTTTCCAACTTGGTTCTTCCCGAACTGAAGGACTCTTTTTCAACGGCTCTCTCGCCGACGGCATGGCCAACAGCTCCACAAGGTGTAACGACGCTCTTGTCTGTTTTGGGAATAGAGGATTTAATGTTGCGTATTCTTCATCAAGAAGGGAAAGCGCGATGCCTGAAATGTGGCGGTCGTGGTCCTTGGGTTTCTTTGTTTGAAGCTGCTCGTTCTCAGAAATCCCTTCGTGATGCAGAAATAACATGGACTACAACCCCGACCTTTGAACTGAGTGGAGCGCCATCTGCTTCGATATTGTTAGCAGCCGGATTTAGAAGGCTGAAACGGAACAAAGAAGTCCTCCTTCTTCGAAAAGGAGTCAAACTCTCCGAGGGCGACGAGGTTTTACTGGACAAATTTACTTTTCATGCTTCCCCTAACTGCGAACAGCGCGTTCGCGATTTGGAACATCACGCGAGTCTTCTGGGCGGAGGAAACCTAAGGGGTGAATTCGGAGAGGGATGTTTTTCATACCAAAAAGGGGCATGCGCCGATTGCGGCACCGGAAATCAAAGCGAAGCAGGAGAAGTGGCTTTCTCTCTTGGTGGTAAGTTCTTCAGTGATATTCTCCTAATGGATTGCTCTGTGGCCATTGAGCACTTTTCAAATGAGGTGAAAGAACCAACAATCTTCCAACGCGCACTTGACTTGCTCAAGGGCTCATCCCTCAATGAGCGAAGCGCTGGAACTTCTTGGTCGCAGCTCCAGGAACTTGAGCAGAAATTAGCTCGTTTGTTGGGTTGGATTCTCTTCCCTGTAGAAGGAGTCAGCCTTATTCACGACCAAGCCTTAGCAGGTTTACCCGTCAAGCTCGCAAACTTCCTTGCTTCCGAGTTGAAAAAACAATCTGGTCATTTATGGACAAATGCAGAGGGGTATGGTGGTTCCGCCCCTTCCTCAGAAGATAAACTCGCCCCTAAAGCAACGAGCCCATTTTCCTTGGCGTTGAGTGGAGACCAGTGGGCATTTCCCAACCGCGCAACTTCGATGGACTCTGTTGGAAAGGCTTTGGGGCTTCAGCCAGCACTTCGAACACAATTCTCCTCTTGCGAGGAAGCTCGCCAAAAAGGGTGGGGCCCCAACAACCTCGTGAGAGGGAACCCAGATATTTCTTGTCCAGATTGTCAAGGGCGGGGAGGTCATCGACCGCATCCCGAACTCTTTGCCCCATGTCCCCGTTGTGATGGAACTGGATGGAACGCGGTTGCTTCTCGCTTGGAGTTAAGAGGTTTGACTTGGCGCGGATTGGGGCAAGCCTCTCTGGAGCAGGCCGCCAAACATTTTGCGGAAACGCCGAGCATTGCCCTTCCTGCTGGCTTGGCTTGCCAAATGGGGATGGGACACTATTGCCTAGGGGAACCCTTACAGCGCCTTCCCCTTGGTGATCGCTCCATGTTGCCGTTGCTGTCCTACCTCGCAGAAGAGGAGTCCTTGCAGGACTGCCGTATTTTTGAGGTTCTTGGCGGATTGAACCCCTTGGAGGCTTCCCAAGTTCTCTCTACAATGAACGGCTACCTCTCCTCTGGCAGCACGCCAGAATGGAAAGAGCATCATCCTGCCCTTTAATTCGGTTTGAGCGAATCTGTACCTCCTCTCATCCTCCAGAGCGACCTCACGGTTGTTCTGGAAACAGCGCATCCGCGTTTCGAGGAAATGCGGGATTTTCTGCTCCCCTTCGCCGAACTTGTTAAATCGCCCGAGTATCTCCATACCTATCGAATCACTCCCATATCTGTATGGAATGCTGCAGCAACGGGACTCCAAGCGCGAAAGGTCCTGGCGACCCTTCGCAAAGAAGCTCGCTACGGTGTGCCACCCAATTTTGAAACCGAACTCAAAACCTGGTTTGGGAAATGTGGGCTGTTTCGAATGGAAGCCAATGGTGACGTTCTTTCTTTGATATGCACCAAGCCTAGGGTTTTTCGTGGGCTATTGCATGATCCCCAACTGTCTGAGCTGTTGGAAGATGTAAAGGGTGATAATGGCACTGCAACCTTGTCCCATGCCTCACGTGGGCTCGTCAAAGAACGGCTCACTCATTTGGGATACCCAGTTGAGGACCTCGCTGGTTATCGCGAGGGGACTCCACTTGAGATTCATCTTCGAGAGGAAACTCTTTCGGGAACTCCCTTCACACTTCGTCCTTATCAAGTGCAAGCAGTGGAGTCTTTTCACAAAGGTGGGACCGCACTCGGTGGGAGTGGGGTTATTTCACTTCCTTGTGGTGCAGGCAAAACCATCGTTGGAATGGCCGCAATGGAACTTGTCGGCGCCCACACCCTTATCCTAGCCCCGAACACGGTTGCGCTTCGTCAATGGCGGCGGGAGATTCTGGATAAGACTCATTTGACCGAAGACCAAGTAGGTGAGTATTCCGGAGAAAATAAAGAAATTCGACCGGTTACTTTGACCACTTATCAAATGATTACCTATCGGAAGAGTAAAGAAGATGAGTTCCTTCATTTTGGTATCTTTAGCCAAAACGACTGGGGTTTGATTGTCTATGACGAAGTACACCTGCTTCCAGCACCGGTCTTTCGTGCGACTGCTGATATCCAAGCGCGTCGGCGATTAGGATTAACTGCTACTTTGGTGCGCGAAGATGGAAAAGAAGAAGAAGTCTTTAGCTTAATTGGTCCCAAACGATACGACGCACCATGGAAAGACTTAGAGCGTCGTGGCTTCATTGCGAGTGTGGAGTGCCTTGAGGTCCGCGTACCCTTTTCTGAAGATGAACGCATGGAGTATTTGGGAATGCCTCGGCGACAGCAGTTTCGTTTTGCAACTGAAAACCTAGAGAAGAACAATATTCTTTCTGAGCTTCTTGAAAAGCACCAAGGAGAACGGATTCTGATTATCGGCCAGTACATTCGGCAGCTGGAGCAATTAAAGGATGAACTTGGCGCTCCATTGATAACTGGAAAAACTCCGAATGACGAGCGAGAAGCCCTTTACCAAGCATTTCGAGATGGTGAAGAAAAGACCCTCATCTTGAGCAAGGTCGGCAACTTTGCCATTGATTTGCCCGATGCCCAGGTTGCCATTCAAGTGTCAGGAACCTTTGGCTCCCGGCAAGAAGAAGCTCAACGGCTTGGGCGTATCTTGCGTCCCAAGTCCGATGGTGGCACGGCGCGGTTTTACTCTCTTGTTACAGAGGCAACCGTGGATCAAGAATATGGCGAAAAGCGGCAACGCTTCTTAACTGAGCAGGGATATTCCTACGACATTCTTACTCCTGAAACTCTCAATGAGTATGGAGGGTGCGTGTGACTTTTAGTCTGAGTAAGACCCTCTCTGGGCGTTCGGAAAGCGAACTCCGTGACATGCATGACAAGTGGGTGGGGGGGCTTCCTCCCAAGGACAGGTCTGAGTTGGTGAAACTGCTGAAGAGCAAGATGGTGGATCCCGGGTCCGTGGGCGCAATTCAAGCGACTCTTCCAGCAAATCCTCGATCAGCCTTTGCAGTTCTGCTGGATGGACCTCAAGTCGGCCTCAGTTTTCCCAGAATCCATGGTGGGCTACGCGGCTCCGGGATTCGATCGGGTGGGTTGCGCTCGGCCCTCGCTGAATTGGTGGCACTTGGCTTTGTTTCTCCCTCAGGCAAAAAGGACTCAGATGGGAATTCTCGCTGGGTGATACCGGATGAACTTCGAGAGGCGCT
Source organism: Planctomycetota bacterium (assembly GCA_030748415.1). GTDB lineage: Bacteria > Planctomycetota > UBA1135 > UBA1135 > UBA1135 > UBA7888. The sequence continues at coordinate 96,801 of JASMMA010000009.1, read as the reverse complement.
AAGTCTTGCAATTCCAGCAAATTTGAAGCCCCAAGAACTACTAACTTTGCATGGTTTTTTGGAACAACATTTTCGGAGCCAAGGCGAGGGAGAGGGAGCCAAAGATTCAGCTAGGCGGATGTACAAGTTTTTGGGATCCGAGGCGGCTCTCTGTGGCCGCATTGATGATCTTAATCCTGAATTCAGAGATTTAGTCTCTTGGGCAATCACTCATTGGGGCGGATTGGTTCCACTCTCCGAGTTGTCAGCTAAAGGTATCCAAGGCCCCAAACTGTTGAAGCTTCGCCAAACCCTGGAAGAAGACACATTGGGGACAATTGCCGACTTTGACCTGGAACATTTCGGGATTCGGCAAAGGGGCTCCATTCTCGCAATTTTCAATGAAGCTGTTTTGGCTTGGCTGCGAAGAGAGGCAACTGGTGAGTCAGTTACCCCGCACACCATTGCCTCCATTGGGGTGGACTTTGTTTCCAACTTTTCTCGCTTTGCCTCTTTTGTTGGCGATGAAAATATTCGCTTCACTGTTCGGGGGGCAATTTTTAAAAGTACTGGAAAGCGAATCGCGGAACATTTAATTCCGAACCCCGGGAGCGAGTTTAGGCGCCGAGAAATTTTGGAACTTGAGTATCGCTTTGCACTGGCTTACCGGTTGATTGATCGGACTGGAGAGCGTTCCTTTTTAATGACTCCAGAAGGCAAAGAATTTCTCTCAAAAGATTTGCACGAGAAGCAAGTCATGATGTTGGACTGGCTCATCGAGGATCGTGAATTGCCAGGGGACATGGCTCACCAACTTCCCTTGCGGAGAACGGCCTTAAGATACATTAAACGGATGGAACCTGAAAAATGGCACGCAGCCATGTTTCTCCCCTTTGTTGCCCGAAACCACTATTTAGTTGAACAGGCTATCAATAAGGAAGGACAAATGGATGACGCTACTTTTCCGGTGCGATCCTCTGCTGATATCCAATCCTTAGCATGGAACCTTTTGACCTGGATTCGAAAGCACCTTTATGTCCTCGGAATTGTAGATATGGGCTATGACAAGAGTGGCCGCGCTTCTGCCATTCGCCTCACCAAGTTGGGGGCCGAATTATTAGAGATGATTCCGGGGCGCCAACTTGAAGGAGCAGGTCACATCGTTGTGAACCCCGACTTTGAAGTTGTTTTATTTCCAGACGAGCGGTCTCATGAATTAGTTTATGAGCTTGACCGCTTTTGTGACCGAGAGTTGAGCGATAGCCTTTATCACTATCGCATATCTCCAGGAAGCATTCACCGCGGTCTGCAACAAGGATTAGACCTAGATTCCATGATGGACTTGCTCGTGAAACTTTCGCGTACACCAATCCCTCGGAATGTGCTCTTTTCCCTGGAATCCTGGGCACGCATGGATGGTTTGGTGACTTATCACCCTGACGGCCGATTGATTTGTGAAACTCCTGAAATTTTAGATCGCTTGGAGCTTCATCCCAAGCTGGAACAACTGGGATTGAAGCGCCTAGATCATTCCACTTTGACTGTTTCCACTTCAGTCGACGAGGAGCAACTTCAGTCCTGGGTGCGAGATTTTGGCGTTTCATTCCGATCCACTTCCTGATCCTCCACCAGGTATCTGGGCGATTGCCAGCAATCTTCAAAACCTAACTGAGGCCCAAATTTGGATGGAAAATGCAGCTTCGGCAACGGCCTGGACTTTTCGTTTGCCAAACTGTTCCGAGAGGGTTTCCATTGAACTTTTACACCAACTCCGGAATCGCGCCCGCTTTTTAGCAGTTCATGGCCGCCAAGATTGGGCCAAAATTGTTTCTGCGGATGCTTGGGTAGAAGGAAGCCGCTCCTTAGCTCCCGAGCTTTTGCCCCAATGGGGGGGTCTCTGCCGCCTTCGCTCAACACATTCCCTTGAAGAGGTGCGACATTGCGCAGAAGTGGGCGAGTGCACAGCCCTCTTCTTTGGTCCGATTTGGGAAACGCCCTCGAAAAAGGGAATTCTTCAACCCCAAGGATTGAACAACTTAAAGACAGCTTGCCAAGCAGGTATCCCAATCATTGCTCTTGGTGGAATCGAAACACCAGAGCAAGTTGCGATGTGCAAGGCGGCTGGTGTCCACGCAGTAGCAGTATTAAGAGCAGCTCGGTCCAAGTCGACCCTTAGCGATATGGCCAAGGCTATCGAGTAATCGGTAAGCTCAGTCCCTCGGTTTCCAAGTCGCTATCGCTCCCACCGCTTTGGATGAAAAATGCCCCGTCGATGGAACGCAAGATAAAAGAACCACCCCAAGGATCTGGGCCGGTCCAGGCAAATTCTCCAAGCAGGTCGGTCAGCGGTTCGAAATCTTGGATACTCAGGGGGAGCTTTCCAGTGCCCGCCCAAATATGGTCCCCAGTAGGTGCTGAGTCCAACATTTCAATCATGCCGCGAAGGTGCTCTAAGCCATCATGTGCATGCCTCTTAAAAGCTCTTTCTCGCTCCGTCCGCAAAGTCCATAGAATCGCAAGGGTGGAAACCAAGGCAAGCCCCAGTATCCAAAGGATTTCAGAGCGTGCTAGGCCAGCAGTGGTCGAGCGAGGGGGGCGAGTGTGAAACAAAGGAGGAAGGGGGAAGACGCCCTGCATATTATCTTCAAGGAGGCATTTCGGAGAAGAAAAGGTTTGTCCGGACCTGGAGACGATTGTGCGCGCATTAATCCGCCGGCTGGCACATCCCTGCTTGTTAGTACAGACCAGGTCGTTTTGGGGGTTCATGCTGCCGAAGACTCTGGCCCAGCTCAGCTTGCCCGCAAGTTACTCCGGAGGAGCCTGAGCGACCTTGCAGCTTCAGGTGCTCAGCCTTGGGCAGTTACATGGACCATTGCCGCTCCTGCAGATTTAACCCGTTCCTGGCTGAAGCGACTCGCGCGCCATTTCTTAACCGAGGCAGAGCATTTTGGTTGCTCGGTGATTGGAGGGGACATTAGTTGTGCCCCTTCGCTTGTCCTGACCTGTTGCGTTTTTGGAAAGGAAGGGCGTCGGAGAAGTCCAGGGCGTTCAGGTGCTAAGGCCGGGGACTGGCTTTGCGTAACTGGGCGCTTGGGCGATGCCGTTCGTTCTGGTCGGCACATTCTTCCTGAACCCCGGCTCGCAGAAGGGCGCGCTCTTGTGCAGCGCTACCGTGCACGGGCAATGATGGATTTGAGCGACGGTTTAGCCAAAGATCTTCCTCGCCTTTTAGAAGCCAGCGAGGTGGGTGCCGAAGTTGAATTGGATGCCATCCCTCTCTCGAAAGGCCTGAAATGTGAACCCTCTGGCTGGGAAAGCGCAGTGGGCGAAGGTGAAGATTACGAATTATTGGTTTCTATGCGGCCTCAAATGGCTCGTCGCGCTTTGGAAGACCCCCTTCTTAAGCGGTCGGGGTTTCATGTAATCGGAGAACTCACGACCAAGAAGGGGCTTCGCTGGATGTTGGATGGTTCAGAATTCCCCCTGGAATCGCGTGGATGGGAGAATGACTGGAATAACTGATTTCACCGTGAGAACTGAAAGTGAGAGCCAGACAGAAACTGTTGGTGCTCACTTGGGCGCTTTCCTTCAAGCAGGTGATTCCATCGCTTTGTTCGGCGATTTAGGAGCTGGCAAGACCGCCTTTTCCAGGGGCATCGCCCGTGGAATGGGAATTCTGGAACCAGTAACTTCTCCTTCTTACTTACTTTGCAACGAGTATGGGGGGGATGTACATCTCCTTCATCTAGACGCATATTTCTCAGACCGGCTTGATTCCTTGCTCGCAGAGGGCTTAGCTCAAAGATTTGGGGCTTGTGTTCTGGTTGTCGAGTGGGCCGAGAAGATGGCTGCATGGCTGCCGCATGATTCTCTCGCGATTCATCTAGAGGCTCCTTCCCCGGAGAGCCGCCTTCTTCTATTTTCTGCTGCTGGACCCTTGTCTCAAGAACGGCTCCTTTCCCTTCAAGGAGCCATTTCCGGGGAGGTTTCTTTGAACCCAACCCCTGACTCCTCCGTTCTTCCCCCTGAAAGTCGATGAATGGAGGTCCTGGTGATTTGCTGGTCCGCTACCGAGAGGGGGAATCCCAAGCGCTCGACCAGCTCATTTCCGAAATGGGCCCTAGGCTCAAAGGCTTTTTCATTCGACAAGGGGCTCAAGCCTCTACTGCCGAGGATTTGGTTCAAGATGTTTTCCTTCGCGTTTTGCACGGCATTCAGCGCTACCGACCTGCCGGTCGGCTTGATGCCTATTTACTCCGAATTGCCCGCAACCTGTGGATTGACTCTCGAAGGAAAAAGCGCCCCATTTCGGCAGGAGAAAACCTTCCTGATGGGGAAGCTCCAGGCGAAACACCTATCGAAAGCCTCGACCGAAGAGACCGAGCCATGATTCTTCGCACCGTTCTTGCCCAAAGCGGCTCAGCCACGCAGGAGTTGATTGAGCTGGCTGTCCTCCAACAGCTTCCATACCAGGATGTCGCTGAAATCTTGAATATTCCAGTGGGGACCGTGAAGTCTAGAGTTCATTACGCTCTCAAGAAACTTCGTGAAACTGCCTCGATTTTAAATACCAATGCTGAAAGCGGAGAGGGCACATGATTGAATCTCAACTTCCTGAGGATCTGAAAGCATTCGCCGAGGAACTCCGTGCTGCCCACCCAGAAAATGTTCTGTCTCCTGGATTTGCCAAGAAGTTGAACGATGAGCGAGCACCTGCTTGGTCTTTTTCGACAGCCTTGCGGAATAATTCCATGGTGCGCATGGCCGCTGGGGTTCTTGTTTTTCTGACTGCGAGTGTGCCCATTCTGGCGGTCCTTTCTTTTATCGCGAAGCCAGAGCCGAACATTCCAGCGATTGGTTTTGAACCCCTACAAGACCCACCACAAATTGAAAAGGAAGACGTTCCCGCAATCCACACGATTCCGCCCACTGTTCCTCCTTTGGCGGAACTATTAGATGAAAGTTGGCGTTCTGAGCTGGAGAAGAGCAATCAGTATCAGCAAGCATCCTTGGAAATCCGGGAGGCCTTGCTATTACCCTCATATTTCCTCCCTTCGCTTGGCTGGATTTGCTTGCAATAGTGTCTAAGGCTTTGCCACCTCAGTCGTAAACTGAGGTGCCATGCTGACCCTGTTCCCCCTAATCGTTTTCCTTTCTGCGCAACCCCCCCAAGAGGCTGCACTTCCGGATGAGTTGCTTCCCCTGAGCATCGAAGATGTTGTCCGGCAGGTCAAACTCAATGCTCCAGCCCTCAACCAAGCGCACTTGACTGCACTGGCTAGCGGGGCTGCTGTAGAAGAGGCCGATGGTGCTTTTGATGCTGTGTTTTTTGCCGACACTACCTATAGCTTCACGGAGCGGCCAACCGCTGGTGGTACCTTTAGTGGCGATTTGGACTCTCAAAACATTCTTTCGTGGAATGCGAGACAGGGTCTCCGAAAAGCACTCACTACTGGTGGTTCATTTTCAGCATCTTTGTCTGAGGTTTACACCAAGGACAATCTTCCCGAGAACTTTTTTGGTTTGAACCCGGACTCCAATGTGAGTTTGAATTTGGAGTTCACTCAGCCTCTTCTTAGAGGAGCTTGGGATTTGGCAGGAACTTACACGAGAAGAAGTGCTGAAATATCAGCGGACCAAGCTTTGGCAGGTGCCCGAGAAGCCGACTTGGCAGCAATCCAATCCGCAGTGGATGCTTATTGGGACTTAGCTTTTGCTTTAGAAGACATCAAGGTGAAGGAACTTTCATTGAATTTGGCTCAAGAGTTGCGAGATGTTACTCAGGCAAAGTTTGAAGTGGGATCTGCTGCAGAAGTTGAAGTGGTGCAAACTGAAGCAGATATTGCGACCCGTCGAGATGCCCTCTTAACTGCAAGGAATACCTCTCGGCAAGCAGAAGATGCCCTTCGAGTTTTAATGTTCGGCTTAGAAGATCGAGCTGAGTGGAATCTGCGCCTGCTTCCGATAAGCGAACCGGATACTCCTCAGAAAACTGAACTCCAATTTTTTGCAGCATTTCAGGTTGCTGACCTTCACCGGTCGGATTTGATTCGAATGCGTCAGGATGTCATTCAAAAGAAATTGGATTGGGACCTTGCCAAGAAGAATCTGATGCCGAAGCTGGATTTAGTGGCAACAGGCAGTAGTGCAGGTGTTGCGCCACAAGTCCATGAAGCATTGGATGTCACTCGAGATTTTCTTTATACCGGATATTCCCTAGGTCTCAACTTGGAGATTCCTTTTGGTAACCACCAGTACCGTGGAGCCGAGTTGCGTGCGCGATATTCTTGGGAACTTGCAGTACGCCAGCTAAGCGATCAGCGACACACGGTTGAAATGGAAATTCGAGATGCTCTTCGTTCTGTGAACTATCTCGCGGACCGCGTTGATGTGACCAGTCTGGCGAGCAAGGTTGCCAAACGCCAACTTGAAGCCGAACAGCGACGCCTTGAAGAAGGAGCCTCGACGAATTTCCAGGTGCTTCAATTTCAACGAGATTATGAGCAAGCCCTGACGGCTGAAAAAAGTGCACGAATGGCCTTTGCCAAGGCGAGTACAAAAATGTTTACCGTTCAGGGGCTAGATTGGGACGGGAAGACTCCAACTGAAGAATAAAGTGTTCGGTTAAGGCTTGAAGGTCTTTCAATGTGTTCAGGTGCGAACACTTTTTTCTTGATAAGGCGCTCCCTGGAGAACTTTTAAAGAAGTCCGCGGCCAAGCGGCGCATATTTTTCATTCCTCTTTGCTCCCCATAGAGAGCGCAAACACCTTTCCCTAATTCAAGGAGGATTTGCATTCGCTCAGGGATCGAGGGTGGTGGAGGAGGAGGGGTACCTTCGAAGAGAGAGCGGAGCTCAGCAAAAAACCATGGCCGACCAAGGGCACCCCGTCCAACAGCAATACCACTGGCACCCGTAGCGAGCATGAGCTTTGCGGAGTCCAAATCGACTATGTCTCCATTGCCAATTACTGGAATAGAAACTGCTTGCACGACTTGCTGAATTGCAGCGTATTCCACCTTTCCGGAATACTTTTGAGTTCGGGTGCGACCATGAACTGTTAAAGCAGACGCCCCGGCATTCTCCATGTCGGAAGCGACCTGTGGCGCTTCGTTAGGAGAATTCCATCCGGTTCGGATTTTGACAGTCACAGGCAAGGAAGTTGCCTCAGACATTGCTGAGACACAATCGGAGGCACGAATAGAATCTCGAAGAAGGGCACTCCCGCCACCACCTCCGGTTATTTTTGGAACGGGACAACCCATATTGAAATCGACAAGGTGGAAGCCAAGTTCTTCCACAATTCGAGCTCCATTGGCAAGAATGGTGGGGTCCGAGCCAAATAGTTGAGCTGCGACAGGGAACTCGTCATCTCCTCGTTCCAGGATGGCTTGCGTTTTTGTGTCCCCATGGTGAAGGGCCTGAGCAGAGACCATTTCTGTGGTTGTGATTTCTGCCCCATATTTCCTGCAAAGGCGACGGTAGGCTAGATTTGTGTTTCCAGCCATAGGCGCCAATGCTAACGCATGTTGGACCTTGTATGGTCCCATCCCGTAATCGATTCCCTTCGGAGCATTCCCTTTCTGCATGTTGCCAAGATTCTACTCCACTTTGCGTGTTCAGCTCCCTTTGCTGCTCTCGTCGCTCCTGATTTGTTTGGTGGCCTCCTGCCAGAAGAGCGAAGTACCTCCTGTCCCTCCTTCATTTGAGCAGGAGTACTTTCCGGCCCCAAGTGGCCTCCCGCTCTATACAGTCGAAAGCCAAGATGAGTTACCAGCCCGTTGGCTGGGTCACCTTCAGGTATCTTCAAGAGAGGGGTTACGCTTTGCAATGGAGCGTTTCGCTCACGAAGCTAGTGACTCTGGCGAGCTTATTGTCTCTGCAATTCGAGAGTCGATCCATTCTCCTGGGAGCTATCCTTACCTCCATAACCTATGCGAAGCCCTCGCTCGAACCCAATCCTCTGAACTGGCTCCAATCCTCATTGATGTTGTTCGAGGCACGCCTATTCCTGTGGCCCGTACAGCAGCCCTTGAGGCCCTAGGCCAACTTGGAAATCCAACAGTTGTTCCCGATTTGCTGAAGTGGGTACCACTTGAGGATGAATTGGGTCCTCTTCAGGCCCTTTTCTCAACCCTTGGTAAATTGGGCGGTGATGAAACAGGTGACTTTTTGGCTGACCTTGTCATTCGTTGGATTGAAGGCGACACCGAAAGCTTTCGCACTGGGCAACTTGCATGGTCAGCGCTTTTATCGATGTCCGGGCCAGGTCAAATCCAGCGTCTCCATCATGTTTCTCAAGGGATGCCCCAACCTCTCCGCGTTCAGGCCCTTCTCCGGCTCGCCCAGTTGGAGGACTTCACTGTTGGGGATGAATTAGAAACCTATCTCAGTATTCAACATGTTCCTCAGCCGGGTGTTCGCGCTACTGCTGTTGAGGGCCTCTCACTTATAGGTCGTTGGGATGCTCTTTCAATTGCTGCCGAAGACCCAGCCCTCGGAGTGCGAATGGCTGTGATTAAGGGCCTTCGCCTCTCAACAGCGATATCCACGCGTGCAGGTCATGACATCCTTCGTGGTTTTGCTCAGGGTTCTGATTTGACCTTGGCACTACCTGCATTGCAGGCACTCTGCGAGAGAGGGGATCGGGTTTTGCTGGAGCCATGGTTGCGATTGGCATCCACTTACCCGGAAGGAACTCAAGCAGCAGAGGCAATCAACTTGTTGCGACAAGAAGGGGTCCACGATGAACGCACGGTTCCCTTTCTTCTCCAGCGGTGGCCCTACTGTGATGCCAACAGCAAAATTGATCTTCTTCGGATCTTTGGGCACTTAGGTGGTTCTCAGGCCCTACCACTCATGAAAAAAACCCTGCACGATGAAAGGGAAACATTCAAAGTAAAGGCCATGTGTTTAGTCCAACTCGGTAACCTAGGCTCTGTTTCCTTGCCCCTTTTGCGAGAATACTACGAAGAGGGCCTCAGCGAAGAATGTGTTTCTGCATGGGTGGGCGCCCTTTCAAGGATTGCACTTGAGAACACTTCGGCTGAAGAATTGTTCATTCAATTAGCCGTCAACCCTCAAACTCGGCCCGATGTTCGGTTTTTGATTATTGAGAACCTGCACCAAGTTCTTGATGGGGATGCTTGGCCAGTACTCATGGAAATCCGAAGCGCTGAGAACCCTTCAAGAGTGCATTCATTTGTGAACGACATCCTGCTGGAATTCTTTTGATAGAACCTGGGTGCTGACCCCACCGATTGGGTCAAGGTTTGCTGGTTTATTCGGGCGGGAATTGCCTCGCCAGGTAGTGAACCAGGCCAAGGGTGAGCGCTCCTCCGAGCGAGGGATACCAAAGGCCAAGAGAAAGTAATGCCATCGAGTGAATGAGGGGGGCACTTGAGAGAGAACGCCGGACAGTCCTCTGTACCTTCTCAGGCTCCCACATAGAGTGGCGATCCGGTATCAGTGGCTCAAGGAGCCACACCCCAAGGAGAAGCCAGAGAGGAATCCAAGAAATGCTCGCAATGGGGGAGTTAAAAAGGAGGAGAGGAGCCGCTACAGCAACAAGAACAAAGGCAAGGCCACGCATTCCAGAGGTACCACATTCTTCATGGGCGGCCAAGCGGGAAGTGAATAAAAAGAAAAGAGAGTAAACAACAGCCGGCCAGAGGATGCCTGAAGACGCAAGCTCACTTACATTTAACGATGCAAGCGCACCCAAACAGAGGGAGCCCGCGCGGGCGGTTGCCAAGAGGGCAGGTCCCATCCATTCGCGTATTAGTTTTCCCCCGAAGTTATAGAGAAGGGAGATACTAATCAGGATATGTGATAGTGTTCTTGGGGCGGTTGGGAGATCTTGCGCAAGAGCCAAGGCAAGGGAAAAGAAAAGAAGGCAAAGTATGGAAGCAGCCCTAAGTGAAATCGAACCGGACGGAATTGGGCGGCTGGGGCGAAAGCGGGCATCGACTCTTCTGTCGGCAATATCGTTTGCAATCATGCCCCCATGAAAAGTGAAAAGGAGAATGCAAAGGCAGCGAACCCAAGCCGAATCAAAGGATCCTGAACTGAGGAAGACACCTGCGGTCACATCCCAAACGATTGTCGGGAGGAGAGAAAAGCGGAGCAGGCGAAGCCAAGCCAACGGTCTTAGTTCATCAAGCGCGAAATGTCCTGCATGGTTACGAAAATAACCAAGCCTAGAACTAAAAGGGCACCGGCTAGGTTGAAGGCGCCCTGTGTACGATCGCTGAGAGGTTTCCCACGAAGTTTTTCAATGAGAACAAGGAGAATGTGGCCCCCATCCAGAGCAGGAATCGGGAGGAGGTTTAAGACCCCGAGGTGAATTGAAATCATGGCAAGAAAAAAGAGAAGGGGAACGATCCCTTCAGAGGCAAAGCTGTGGGTAACTTGACCAATGGCAATGATTCCGCCAATGTTTTCTTTCGCCACTTGGCCGCTAAACATTCCAGCAAGCGTGCCCTTGATTTCAAGTACCATTCTTTGAGCTTCGTTGAGGCCCATGTGAATTGCTTGGAGGAAGTTTGTACTTTTTACAGTCGTTTTCCAGGACACTAAACCAAATCCATAGAGTGGTTGTGCTCGTGGCGTCGGCTTTACAGAAATGTTAATAGGGTCTTCGGCTCCCTTTCTTGAAACTAAAAAATGAAGAGGCTTCGAAATGCCCTGTTTTACCTTTTGGGTAAGGTCAAGAAGGTTCGAAATGGGTTCCCCGTTTACCCGAAGCAAAGTGTCATGATCTTGGAGGCCCGCAAGGGCGGCAGGGCCAGAAGGAATGACTGCAAGGCGAAAAGAGTCCCCTTCATCTAGCCACAAACTTGAAAGCACCTCCTTATGAGTGATGTCGTTGATGGCCTCTGTTTGAATGATGTTTCCCTCTCTGAGGAGAGTGATTGCAGGCAGTGATTTAGCTCGAATACACAGGACAGCAAGGTCGTCAAGGCGTTGAATAGGCAACCCGTTCGCTTCTAAGAGAATGTCATTTTCCTGAAGAGGAATCAGGGTGGGCATTTTGTTTTTGCGAACTACGGTCGCTGCTTGCCGTATCCCAACCTGGGGTGAAGAGTCTGGTAGTGAAGGCGGCAGAACCAGATGAGCACTTCCGATAACGGGGGTTAGGCCTTCTCGCCAGTAGCTCAGTTCAAGCGAGCGGGAGTATAGAAAGGCATCTTGCAGGAGGAGGCGGGCCTCTTGCGGGGATGAAAGCGAAGTACCATTAATGGCCGTTATACGGTCATAGCTTTGTAACCCTGCCTCTGAAGCAGGAGAGCCAGGTTCAACAATGAGAGAGAGCTTTGGTGAAATAAGAGCAGGAGCAACACCAACCTGGCGGAAGCCCGAGTCGGAGTTAAAGGCAGGGCGCAAAGAAAGGAATCGATTTGAGGCTTCTCCTGCGCGTGGGGCAAGTTCAACAGTTAGTTCGGATTCGTCGCCCAAGGCAATGGCAGCTGCAAAGTTCCGAAAACCATGGACGGGCTCACCCTGAATGTTTAGAAAATGGTCACCTTCTTGAATACCAGCTTCCCATGCAGGGCTTCCAGGCTGGACGGGGCCAGCAACCGGTGCCTCGAAGGGAACGCCAACTCGAAACAGGAGGGGAATAACAACAAGGGCAAAAAGAAAATTCATCAAAATTCCACCCGAGAAAATTAAAAGCCTTTGGCCAGGGGTGGCAGCACCCAATTCTCCCTTTTGTGGAGGGCGATTTTGTTCTTCACCGGACATTCGGACATAACCGCCCAAGGGAAGCAATGAAAGTCGATAATCCGTTTCTTTACCTTTCCAACCAAGGATGCGGGGGCCAAAGCCAAGAGAAAAAACCTCAACGCGAACGCCGGCACGACGGGCAGCAAAGAAGTGCCCGGCTTCATGAACAAAGAGAATCAGTCCGATTCCTAAAATGGTAAGAATGGTGGCCATGTTTTAAGTTGCAGGGGTCCTTATGAGTTCCCGTGCGAGTTGCCGCGCTTGTTGGTCGGCCTCGAAAATTTGTTTTAGAGTGTGGGCAGGTTTGGTGCCTAGTTGGTCCAAAACGGTTTGAGTAACAGAAGCAATCTCAAGGAAAGGAAGATTTCCCTGAATAAAGGCCTCAACGGCAACTTCGTCAGCTGCATTTAAAACAGCTCCAGCGGCGCCACCCATATGAGCAGCTTTTTGCCCTAGCTGTATTGCTGGGAAACGCGATAAGTCAGGCTTTTCAAACTCAAGCTTGGAGTATAGGTCCAAGTCAAATCCATGGAGGGGAGAAGCACAACGATTTGGATGAGATAATGCCCAGTGGATGGGGAAACGCATATCGGGGGGGCCCATTTGAGAAAGAACAGATCCATCGACGAATTCAACCATAGAGTGAACGACTGATTGTCGGTGGACCAGGACCTCAATCGATGATGCGGCAACGCCAAAGAGATGTTGAGCCTCAATAATCTCAAGAGCCTTATTCATCATGGTTGCAGAGTCAACAGTAATCCGAGTGCCCATTTCCCAGTTAGGGTGAGCAAGCGCTTGGTCTGGAGTAGCAGATTCCATCTCGATAAGTGAAAAATCTCGAAGGGCTCCCCCAGATGCAGTGAGGTAAAGTTTACGAATAGTCGAAGAAGGAGCGGTCTGCAAACACTGAGCAATCGCTGAGTGCTCCGAATCTACAGGCAGGATCCTAGCCCCACTTTTTTTGGCTAATTGCGTCAGGAGTTCACCCGCGCAAACCAGTGATTCCTTGTTTGCCAAAGCGAGGTCACAGCCCGCCTCAAGAACTGCATGACTGAAGGGTAGGCCGGCAGCACCAACGACAGCATTAAGACAGATGTCGTAGGCGTTCGAGTCACTCAAAAAGGCCAGAAGGGAATCATTCTGGGATTCCTGTGATGTCAGGAAGGTAGGTGCGGCGGCATGGCTGTGGGCCAAGCGACTTAATGATTCTGAATTGGAATGGGCAGATAAGCCCACCAGCTGGAGGGGGAGGTCGGCCTCTGCAATGATGTTGAGTGTTTGGAGGCCTACTGTGCCGGTCGCACCCAATAGGACCAGGCGGCGGGTGGAAGTGCCCATACTCGAAGAATACGCGGTTCTTGGGTTCAGACAAAAGGGGTCGCGAGATTAGAATCCAGGCATGACCACACAACGGCCTAGCCAATCTCTTTCCTACCGGGACGCTGGTGTGAACATTGATGCCGCCGAGGATGCCCTCGACCGTGTTAAACCTGCCATTCGTGCGACTTTCAACTCACGGGTGCTGGCCGATGTGGGCTCCTTTGGGGGCCTTTTTCGGGCCGACAATCTAGGCAATAATCCGGTTCTCGTTGCCACCGCCGACGGTGTTGGGACTAAAGTCCGAATTGCTGCTTCGGTGGGCCAATTCGGAAGTGTTGGCCGTTGCCTGGTCCAACATTGCATCAATGACGCGCTGGTCCAAGGGGCTGAACCTCTTTTCTTCCTGGACTATGTAGGAGTTGGGAAGCTGGTTCCTGAGAATGTTGCTGCCGTCCTCGAAGGCTTGGCCAATGCATGTGCAGACAATGGTCTAGTTCTCATCGGAGGAGAAACTGCCGAAATGCCTGGTGTCTATCCAGAGGGTGAATTCGATCTGGTCGGAACTCTTGTTGGAGTTGTTGAAAGAGAACATATTCTAGACGGCTCACGGGTTAAGGCCGGCGACCAACTTATTGGCTTGCCTTCTAATGGCTTGCACACAAATGGCTATTCTCTGGCTCGCAGGATTATTTTGGACCGAATGGGGCTAAGTTGGCTAGACCCCTTCCCCGGCGAAAGCGACGAATCTGTTGCTGATGTGATGTTGCGCAACCATTTGAGTTACCTGCGAACGATGCAACCCTTTTTAAAGGACTCCAGCCTCCATGCTATGGCGCATATAACAGGAGGTGGTGTCGCTGGAAATTTACCACGCACGCTTGGTGGTTTAGGCGCACAAGTTCAGAGGTCAGCGGTGCCCAAGTTGAATGTTTTTGAACAACTAGTTTCCGCAGGGCAGGTTGATATTGATGAGGCCTGGCGGGCATTCAACATGGGAGTGGGACTTATTCTTGTCGTGGATTCTGACGCAGCCATTGAAATGATGAGCAAGCTTGCTGCATCTGGGGCGAGCCCTTTCCGAATGGGTGAAGTCAGCGACGCAGTGGAGGGCGTTGCTTGGCTCGACTAACCTTCCTTGGCTTGTTGGCGCTCATGCCCTTTGCGCCGCAGGAGCCCGTCGGGCAGGCTGCCCACCTTGCTTCGATTGAAGAGTGTCTCGCCAACCCACAACTAATTGACCCGTTATGGCGGCTGAAGCTTTGGGCAAACCTTGGTCCATTAGAACATAATGACTCTCCCTTAGTGTTGTCCGCTTGGGAAGCATTGGCAACTTCGAATACCCCAACCGACCGTGCCAACTTGTTGCTTTATCAACGGCGGCATGACTTGAATTCCAAATGGGACAACCCTTTAGAAAGTTCCGAGGTTGCCCTTGAGTGGGCATTGGGTCTTTGGGGAAGAAAAGAGTTCAAGGAATTGAGCAGGTTTTTGGAAGAAGCTTGCACTCATTTTCCCAATGAGAAGCGTTTAAGGAACAACCGATTGTGGTTTGAGGGGCGAGGTTCGGAAATAATCCCTCTTGGAGGTACTCCCCGAGAAATGGCTTTGACCATATTGACGCAAATAAATAGAGAGCCGAAGTGATTCCTCTTACCCTCACTGCAGTCTTCGCGTTCGCCATTCAAGAGCCCGGCATTCCGCCCGCGGATGTTGAAACCCAACTCGTTCACTTAGTCCGAGATTGGATTCAGGCCAAAGTTCAAGAGCAGCCCCAAACCCTTAACAGAATCGAAAACGAAATTTTAGAGTTCGTGGAGGAGGGAACTGCCCCGTTGAGCAACCTGTCTCTTTGGGAACGAGTTTTTGAGAGGGCGCCCTCCTATCCCCCCAAAACTAAGGGGAAAATCCAAATGGACCATTTAAAGAAAACAGGAGAGCCCGTTTTTTGGAGAGCTCCGTCTGCGAATACGGATTCATCTTCTCTCCTGCCGTTGACCATCGTATGTGGGAAACAGGATGGTCAATCCCTACTGGAAAACATTCCCTTAAACGTCGCTGAGCAAGCCCTGCTGGTTGCGATGGAATTCCCAAATCCGGCTTCTTCGGAAACCCATGACGCAACCCGTATTCAATTCCTGCACACTTTTTCATTTGCTGTACATAACTTTCGCGTCAATCGAAATGAAGTCTCCCTCTTGAGTGATTTAGAAACGCACTCGCAAGCCCGCCTGCTTTCGGACTATTTTCCGCATTTCTTTGCTTCCGTTCTGACCCTTCCTTCTGGGGAAGTTCCCTTAGAGTTTTGGAACCGATTGATGCGTCCCTTGCCGAGGCAGCCGTACCCGACTGATTTCTTGGCAGAGTTTCACATCCCATCCGCCGGTCGAAATTACTGGGTGCAGGCACTTCAGTATGACCTTCCTGACCAAGCTGGACAACCAGCCTTTGTTCGAGTGAGGGTTGATCAACAAGAGAACGCCATCCACCTTTTGGCTAACAAGGTTTACAGTGTTGACCTTTTTTTGAATGATGCAATCGTGGATCTGAACAAACCCATCTCCATTTTTCGCAACGGCGCTCCTTTGCAGTTCAAAGCAGTGAGGAATTTGCGTACTTTGTTGGATAACTTTGCCCTTAATCTAGACGCTCGGGCAGTATTTCCAGTTGTCGTCCACGGAATTGACATTCCCCGCTCCTCGCCATGATTTTATTTGCCGCCTTCCTGTCCGGTTTCTCTGCCCTTGCAATTGAAATCCTGGGGGTGCACCTACTTGCTCCTTGGTTCGGTGCATCTTCCATAGTTTGGTCAAACCAGATAGGAGTGGTTCTTTTTGCCATGGCGATGGGGGCAGCCTTTGGGGGCCGCTTGGCTCGCACCCATCCTCGGCCCCAAATGGCAGCAGGTTGGATTCTATTGGTCTCTGGGATTTGCTTAGCTTCTTCCATTTTTTTACTCCCACTGTTTGCCAATTGGCTATTACCCACAAATCTGCGATTGGATGAGGCCGCAACCATTTTCCTTGGTGGTTCCTTTACCAGTGCTCTTCTCTTTTTTGCTCCTCCAGTTTTGATCTTAGCTATGGTAGCTCCATTGCTTGTGGAGTTGCGAAGTCTGCAACGGGGAGCCGGCAGAGCGGCGGGTGAAATATCCGCCATGGGAACGGCCGGCTCTCTTGTTGGTGTGTTCGGCGCCACTTTTTTGGGAATCCCTCTTCTTGGAGTTCGGTTTTCTCTCCTTGTGATAGCTCTTCTCCTTGTTATTTCGGGAACAATACTGGCTAGACTTCGTTTGAAAAAAACCGCCCCCGCCCTTTTCCTTTTGTCTTTAGTTTTTTTAGTACCGGACAAATCCATAACTGCAAACCTTCCTCTTGGTGACCTCGTGGTTGAAGAAGTTGTTGAGTCCCCTTACCAGCGACTTAGGACATTGCGCTTTCAGGACGGAACATGGTGGCTTCAAATGAATGAGGGAGTGGATTCCTTCCAATCCGTTCACAGACCAGGCACCCCATGGCCCGGTTCTTATTACGATGTTTTTTCCTTGGCTCCTCTTTATGCCAACGCCAATGTGACGCCTCCATCTCCATTCAAATTTTGGACACTTGGTCATGGCGCAGGATCCGCCATGGGTCCTCTCCTAGCTGGGATTCAGGGAAATGACTGGACTGGCGTTGGCATTGAACTGGACCCAGCTGTGCTGGAACTTTCTCCCCCGCCCTTTTGGGGAGCACAACTTCAAATCGTTTCTGGTGATGGTCGAAGCCTTTTAAGGTGTGCCCCGAACGATTTGGATTTGATTATTCTGGACGCCTACTCCCGTCAATTTGAGATACCACTCCACCTAGCCACCCAAGAATTTTTTCTGGATGTCTCTAATCATCTACGGAAGGGTGGGATTTTTGCTGCAAATTTGGGATCAGCTTCCTTAGATGAACAAGAGCAGCCCTGGCTCGCTTCGCTCGTTTCTGGCCTGCAACTTTCTTTTCAGGACATTCGGGTTCACCGAGTTCCTTTTAGTCGAAATATTGTTTTGTTTGCCCGCAAAGACATGGACCTTTTATCTTTGGAGGAGCTTGCAAAAATACTTCCCGCTGGTTTTCCTGTCAGTGTTGGAGCTGCTTGTCTCCCTAGCCAGACACAGGACTTTTTCCCAAACGCGCTCCCTTTTAAGGATGATTTGAATCCTCTTGCTTTATGGCAAGCACAGGAGTGGTTCCAAGGTGCACGACCATGATGTGGATTCCTCTTCTTCTTTGGCTGGCTCCACAGCAAGATGCAAAAGACTTCCTCGAGAAACACTTAGCCCTTCACCCGACTGTCGCCCAAGCTCAAGCAGAGCGATTCCGAAGTGCTGCAACGGCTGGTGCCTTCTCTGAAGCTAGGCAGGCTGCTAAGGCATTTCTCGAACTAAAGCCTGGCAATCCGGTGGGGGAGCATTTCCACATTTGGCTTGATTCTCGGGAGCCATCTCTCGCGCAGAAAGCATTCGACGACTCGACTGCCTGGCTCGAATCAAATTCCAATGGCACGCCTGGGGTTGATGAGATGAAACAACTTCAAAGAGACTTGCTTGAATATTTGGAGCAACAGGAGATCCTGTCTCAAGCTGAGTCTCGGGCCAAGTTCTTACCCTTTCTCGCATTTGCTTTTTGGGCGGTTCTCCTCCGACTAGGGTGGAAAAAAACTCGTGATATTTCCACATGATATTCCAAAGGAAAGCATTGTTGCTGGTCTATTCCGCTGATGGTGAAAAAGCGAGCCTCCCTTTGGATTATTTGATTTGGAAAGAAATTTTGGAATCTGCCCTTCAGGAATCTACGCAGGCCAAGATTATATGGGACTGTACCGGGAGAGCACACTGCTTCGACATTAGCGCATTATTGCCTCCCGAGTTGGCAACACCTCTTTCAGCAACCCTGCGCAAAGGGCGGAGATGGTCTGTTCTTCCCGGACTCCACTTGGAGATTCCTGCGATGGACCCAAGCTTATACGCCAATCAGGTCCTTGCCCATTTCGCAGGAGAGAACTTAAGTCTCAATGAGGGGCTCAATCACCAAGCGGGCGAAGGGGATCTTTTTACATTTCAACCCGAGGCCGATGAGAGCCAGGCTTCAGAATAAGAAAACAGGGAAGCAATGCTTGCTTCCCTGTTTAGAGTTAAGGAGCTCTAAGGATTAGAGAATATCCAGGATTCCAGTTCCCGAGCTCTTATCTACAAGAGTGGACACGGAAGCTCGGTAGTTGAGGTCCTGGCCAATCTTGGAGTTCCATGGCAACATTTCCTTGTCACCAACAAGGCCAAGTGCAACCGCTGCAAATGCTCGGCCGATAGGGAGCATGTCCTCGTCACCAAGGATTCGAACAAGAGGGTCAACGGAGCGGTGATCACCGATGAAACCGAGCGCAGTTGCAGAAGCAGAAAGCACTGGAAGTCCCGGCGAAGAGCCATCTGGAGGTGCCATTAAGTCGAGAAGGGTATCCACAACAGAATGGTCTTTCATCAAGCCAAGCGCAATAGCTGCCTGTTGAAGCAAATTGCCAAGACGGCGGCTTTCGCGAACCATCTCGGAGATGTACTCCTTGTTTTCTGTTGCACCCATCAGACCAAGGGAAACCGCGGAATAGCCACGGAAATCAGCAACGCGGGATTTCTCCATGGCGGAACGAATGTCTTTCTTTGCTTCTTCAAAGCGCATCAAGCCAAGGGCAATGGCGTAACCGGCTTTTGGCGAGGGGCTTTTTTCCTTTTTGAAAGCTGCATGGACGGTGCGCCCAGCAACATCAGATAGAGCATCTCCTTGTTCGGAAAGCTTGAAGGCCATTACCCCCAAACCCATTGCGGCCCAAGGGCGGTAAGGGGTGGAACCTTTACGAACATTCTTATTGAGGTATTCAACAACCTTGTCTCGAATAGGACCCTCAACTGCGGCGCCAAGGTCAGCTAGAGCAATTGTCGTGAAATTTTTCTCTTGCCGGTCTTTTCCCTTCTCTGCAACACGGAGGAGTTCTTCCAAGATTTTTTGGCCGGAAGAGGGAGCGTTGACCGCCAACATGCCGAGCCCTTGGACACAAGATTGGCGAACTCTTGTTTTAGTGCCTTTACTTTGGAGGAGAGCTAAGAATTGATCAACAGCAGCATCGGCAGCAGATGAGTCATCTTGGTGCCGAATCAGTTTTGCTATTGCATTTGGGCAGTGAGCACGAACGAGCTCGTCATGGCTTGGATCTGCCAAGTATGCAGATAGGTTTTGAACCATTGCTGGATTGTCAACAAGAGTTAAGCCTAAGCCAATTACAGAAGCAACTCTGATGTCTTTCAGCGCGGAGGTGTCCGTTGAAAGAAGTTCCCATAATGTGTTGGCAACCTGATTCCGGATAATTGAGTCATCTGAGCTGTGAGCAACCAGACCCATTCCGTAAGCAGCAAAGGTGCGAGTGCGTAGAGCTACGCCGTTCTCGGAGTCAACGAGTTTCCGACCGTTTGCTGTATCAAGGGCCAAGTCTCTCAACTGAGGCAGCGCGTCGGAATGCTGAAGGATTCCATATGCAAGAGCAGCGGTTTCGGCAATCTCTTGGTTGCCGTGAGAAAGGAATGGCTCCAGCAGAGCTGGGATTTCCGTGTCACGACCAATCTTCGCCATGGCAATTAAGTCGGAAGAAAGAATGTCGCGATTTGTATCGTTGCCGAGAGAGCGCTTCAAAGCAGGAAGCACAATTCCGCGAATCTGTTGGGGGCTTGGAGCAAAAGTGTTGTTGTCGGTACTTACGGAACTTAAGCCAATCATGAGTTCAGATTCACCGGTTGAAATATTGCCACTTTGAATCTTAGCTTTCAAGTTCAGGAAAGGCTCCTTGTTGAATTCCCACCAAAATTCCCAAGTAGTTAGGTCGGGGCCACTAGAACCACCAGTCGTCGGAGTTTTGGCTTTTTCCGCAGTCGGGGCAGTAACGACAGCCGGGGTCGTTGGCGTATTTGGACTGTTAGGAGTTGCTGGGGCACCAGGAGCAGCAGGCGCGGCAGGAGCACCAGGAGCTGCAGGAGCTACGGGGGCAGCTGCACCACCACCAGCGGGAGGAACCGTATCACCTGGGCCGCGGTAGGTTCCACCATGAGCCGAAAGATCTGAGCCTAGGAGGAGGGTGGAGAAGAGAGTAAGACTGAGAAGAAGTCGATTCATGACATTTTATTTAGTGCGTGAGCAAGTGGTGGGTCACGCATCCATGGTTGCAAAGAGTGTACCAGCCTGATTCTGCCCAAATGGAGGGCAAAAGGTTACCAGATAGTAACAGTCCTTAAATCCGGTCGCAGATTCCAGGGAGGGAGGGAGTCCCCAAAAGAGTGGGGGGGGCCCAGAAGGGGTTAAGGAGGTCCAAATAGCTCGAATTCCACCGTTTTTGGGGACCTTCGCCTATCCGGCCAAGGGAGCGGATGGCAGCAGCACGAATCGCTTCTTGGGGGACATCCTCTTCAAGGAGGCTCACGAGGGTTGCCACAGCTTGGTCTCCTTGAATCCAGCCCAACGCCAGAGCGGCCGCAAACCTAGATTGGAAATTCGTACCATCGCGGGAAAGCAGGGACTGGAGGTATTCCAAAAGGCGGTCAGGTTCTTGAGAACCAAGACCGGCGCAAACGACCTGAAAAGCTTCCGTGGTCGGGTCGAGAGAATCCAAGGCATTTAATGTGCCGTTTACAGCTAGTTCGGCATCCAGTAAACAAAGGGCGGCAATAGCCTCGGCCTGAAGAATGGCCGTGCCTGAACCCAATGTGGCAGCTTGAAGGGAGGAAAGAGCAGGCTCGAAGTGCATAAACCCAAGTGCAAGGGCCGCAGCGGATTGGGATGAGTTACTTGGCCCCGACTGGAGATACTCAAGCAAGCGTCTTGGCACTGTTTGGGGCAGCATTCGTGATGCCTCAACTGAGTGAAGGTGTGCCCAAGCAAGGGAAATGGCAGCCCAGGCTCGGTCGCGGTCGGTCCCATTCCGAAGGTTCTCGAGAAGTGCAGGAAGAATAAAAGTTTGGGCGGTGGGTGATATGGAAGACGCGAGTTCTCCTAGTGCCACAGCGGCCAAGTTCCGTACACGAGGGTCCGAGTCTTCTTTTCTGGCTTCAATCAATGCGGCGGAAGCATCTTTAATGAGGGTCGGAAATCCGCCTAGCCGACCTAAAGCAAGAGCGCAAGCTTGGCGAACTTCTGTTTTTTCAGAAGAAGAAAGGAGGCGTTTTTGGAATTCGAGGAGGGTCGATTTGCAAAGTGCGGAGTAAGAGCCACCGCCAAGTATTTTTGCGCTAGAAAGAACAGCCATAGCCCGTACAGAGGCAGGGATCCTGCGGTTTTCAACGCACTGCATAAGTGGAGGTAAGACTTCAGCAGAATCTTGAACGGGAAAAAGTCCAAGAGCGGCGGCGCAGGCAACAGCAGGGTCCTCGGTTGCAAAGGCACCTCGCTTCAAACCGGCAAGGAGGGGAGCAGCAATCGTTTCGCGCAAGCCAGGATAAGCTGTTTGCTCGGCAATAAGACCCAAACCATACGCGGCGAAAGCTTGAAGGCGTTCTGGAGTTTTAGGCTTACCGTACAAGGAAACTAAGTCTTGACCTTTTCCTTTCAGAAGTAGGGAAAGAGTTGGAATTCCGTGAGGCTTTCCAAGGATACCCATGCCAACCACAGCACCTTCAGCGACACGAAAGTCAGAATCTTTGAGGGCCTCTCTAAGGAGGGAGTGAGCCGCTGGAGAATCTCCTGCTCTAGCAATGGAAACCAAAAGTTCTGACCGGACAAGAGGGGAATCCGTTGCGTCAGGCCATCGGGTTTGAAGGTCCTTCGCAATGCTAAAACCAAGAGGCTCTGAGGAGGCCAAGGGCAAAGGTCGGCCTGTTGCACCAGGGGTCGTGATTGGTTTGCTCAGCGGAGAGGCAGTGCTTTCAATCGCGAGCCATCTTTGGAAGCGCCACCAGGAGAGCCAATCCCCAGGGTCGGCGGTCATTCTGTATGGTTGCGGGCTTCGAAAAGTGCCGGGCGGGGGAGTGCGTGGAGGGCCGGTAGGTGGAATCCAAGGATGGGTCCAAGGAATGGTCCTCGGAGTTGGGGCTGCGCCTGGTTCTGGCGCCGGTGGTTCTGCTTCAGGGACCGTATCCGTTGGACCGGTGTAGCCTCGGTCACCCTTGTCCCCAATAGAGCCCCCACCTATTTGGGAAAAAATTGGAGTGCCCCAAAAAAGAAGGATGAGCGCAGAAAGAAAGGGAGGTAGTTTCATGAGGGTCCCAGCATGAAGCATATCCGATAGAAGATGGCAGAATAGCGATTATGCGCCTCTTTCTCGTACGCCATGGTGCCGTGATTCCTGCCCAGAAAGGTAAGTTTTATGGGGGAACGGAGGTCCCTTTAAGCCCGAAGGGTGAAAACCAGGCCCAAGCGGCTGGCCGCTGGTTGGCTCAGTTCAAAGTGGATGCCCTTTACTCCAGCCCTCTGAAACGGGCATTATTTGGTGCAAGAGCGGTTCAGGCTGAGGCCACAGCTAAGGATTTGACGATACGCCAACTGGACTCCTTCAGAGAAATTGACCGCGGAAGGTGGGTGGGGTTGCGGTACGACGAATTGGAGTCCAAATTCCCTCAGGATATGACGAACCATTTGGCTGACCTTGAAAATTGGAACGGGCATGGTGGAGAATCTTTAGGCCAGCTCAGGACACGGGTATTAAACGCGAGAGATTCTTTGCGCGACTCCCATCAGAACCAGGTTGTCGTTGTTGTCTCGCATTTATTTCCGACCGTTGCAATCCTGGCAGATGCAATGGGGATGCCATTATCAGAGTACTCCGAATTGCAAATTCCTACAGGATCTGTGACCCAGATTGACTATTCGAGTACAGGAGCCTCAGTTAGATTGGTCGGCCATGAGCCATCTAGTCTTTGAGGTAGGCCTTTTTGAAAACAAGTGTTTCCCAGTGGGCTTCAAGTACAGGAACACCATCGCCTTGCGGGTCTCGCTTAAGCAAGGTTAATTCCCAAGAAACTCTACCGCATCGCTTGCTGGCATCAGGGTTCGTGCCAACAATAGCAACAGTTCCAAAAATGGTGTCGCCTGGTTTAACCGGTTGCAGGTAGTCTTCTTTGGAATTCTCCAACGCGAGAATGTTCTTGCCCAGAAGGCCACGTTCGTAAGCCATGCCAGCAAGAATGGATGTAAGAAAAAGTCCGTGGGCAACGGTAGAGCGAAAAACTGTTCCACGGGCAAAGCTTGAGTCCAAATGAATCGGGTTCTTGTCGCCAGTTAATTCTGCAAAGGCAGCAATACCTTCCTGGGTAAGGATCCTGTCTGGAGACTGATGAGTTTCACCAACTTGGAAAGATTCAAAAGGACGGGCGGGGCTGGGAGTCTTCCCAGAGTTCTTCACAGTGTTTTCCACAGGACTTTCAACAAGAGGGCATTTTTGGGCACATAGGCGCTTTTCTAGGGAAGATACTAGCGCCTCCTTAGGTTTGAGAGAATTTGAAGGGCAACATAATGTATATTATCGGACTTTCAAACAGGGGCGCTAATCTACATTTCTATGCTTGTTCCCCTAGTTCTGGGCCTCTGCGTCAGAGGACATGGGAAGTACTTCTTTTGGAATAACTTTCGCAAGATGGAACTCACCTTCAATCCACTTGCCTAGAACCCAATCTCCCACCGTTAGGTATGGAGCATAGTCCTTCAGCCACCCCACGATGGGCGCTGGAACTTTCGAATCATCTTGAACTTGAGGCGGGTTTAGATTTGAGATCTGAGTAGTCGTCGTCGAAAGGGTGCCCTGAAGTTGGGAATTGAGTTCTTGAATAGCTTGAAGGCGCTCCCCTAGTTGGCCACGGATGTCTTTCAGGAATTCTTCCAAGGGTGCGCCTTGTTCTTCCGCGCACCAATCAAGAAATGGCAGGAGGTTCTTCAAACGAGAAGGAAGGGACTCTTCAATAGATTCGGCACAAAGAAAGGCAAGCACAGTGGCAGGTAACAATTCCTGGGCATCCAATGGTTTCTCTAGTTGATCCTCTGTCCAAGCAGCAAAGGTCTCTAGAAACGCTTGATTGGGAGAGGTCCCGGGAGAAACGGCATTCAGTTCCCAAATATAAGAATTCACCCAATGGAGCAAGCCTGTGGGTGCGGTTGGACCCAAAGCTTGGTTGTCCGTAGTCTTATCAGACAAATCAAGGCCCAGGTCCTGACCAAGTTTGTCAAATAGCTGCTCCAAAGAAGCTCCGGATTCTCTTTCTTCATCGAAATGCTTGAGCGCTTCTTCCAGGGCTGGTGTATCCAAGTTGGCTGAATCGGCTGATTTCGAATAAGTGGAAGACCCCTCATTGAGCTCCATCGCAACTAAAAGAGAGCGAATAAGTCGCACATCTAGATCAGTCTCAAAAGCCAGTAAATCTAAGAGTGCCTCGGAGCCATCTTCTTCTAAAATCTTTGCAATTCTATCCCAGCTCCAATTGGGTTCACCTTTGATGAGTTCTTGAAGGGCCGCAATTGGATTTTGGTTGACCTTGACCCCTTCAAAGTTGGAGAGCAACTTTTCGCACTCCAATTGGGATAGGACAGCCCTTGGCGCATGCGAACGTTGAGCGGCCAAGTCCTTTGCTAAGGCTAAAGTGGCCTCAGAATGAGATAAAGAAAGGAGGCTGGGCAAAGGCGAGAAAGGACCTTCCTTAGAGTGGTAAAGCCGGCCCAAAAGAACAGAACCAGGGGTTTGGAATTCGGGTGAATGGGGCAATTGAGCGGTAATACCAGAACCAGTCCAAAGGTCTTGGCATTCGGTGAAGCCCTGGTCAGCTTTGTTCAGCACTTTGAAAAAACCAAAAAGGCTCTCTTGAAGTGAATGCCAAGGGCTTTCTTTTGGAATATCTTCAGGTGCCCAGGCGACGATGGGGATTGCCCCTAAAGTTTCGGATTCCCTTTCCAATAGGAACCACTCCAGGAAACGGAGAATGGAGCCGGGATGAGAATCGTTAACAAAAAACTCAGCCCAGGCTTGTTCTCGTTCAGAGGACAAGGAGGAGTCTGCTTCCAACTGGCGGACCAGAGCCTGGAAAAGCTGGAGAGGATTAAGCGAAGAAGAAGATTCTTGCATGACAGGGCGGTTGAAGGGATAAAGCACAGATGGAAAGTGGCCTCATCCACCCCCTTGACTGGCTTACCGCAGCCTGCGTCTCATTCGGCCTAGTGGCAGGGATTGCCCGGGGGTTCTTTCATCAGTTTAGCCGATTTCTTGTTTGGGCTGGAGCAATCTTGGCTGCAGCATCCCTCAGGCCGACCTTAAATCACTTCTTTAAGGGGCCGGAGAAAGATCTCCCTGCCCTGCCAACGGAGCTGGCAATTTGCCTCGTTGCTCTTCCAGGCCTCTACTTACTGCGGAAGTGGGTGTTTCGATGGCTGGAAGCTATCTCCCCCACCCCAGCTTCCAGAATAGCCGGCGGCTTGACTGGCATTTTGACGAGTATTTTGGTCGTTTTAATTTTCCACCCTCTCTTGCTTTGGTCTTCTTTTCTGAAAACACCACCAGAAGGCGAAAGGCAACCCGTAGCCTATTCCGTATTTTCTGTGGTTGGCTCCGCGGGAGCCGTGTTCCCATCCCAATTCCAGCCCAGGATTTTGACCCGTTACTCTAACGAGAAAGTTCCAGGTGGAACGGGAAACTGATGTTCCGATTCTGTTGCCCACTCTTTGGGTAATTCGAAGAAAAAGTTGCCCTTCTTGCAGCAGAGTTGGGGACGGTGGCCCCTAAAGTCAACAGGCGCCTTTGAGGCTATCGTTTGAATCCGTGTACAAATCGCGATGACTTCTTGTGGGTCTAGGATTTGAGGCAAGTCCATTTCGGATTCTTCTGGGGTTCCGAAACCTAGAAGGGCAGCAAGAAGAACTCGAGGCAATTCCTCTTTGTCGATGGCGGAAAGGGGATCCATCAGACCTTGATGAATCCAGCTTAATCGAGCGAGGAGGACCCGGTCTTCTTCCAGACGGGCTTGGAGTTTTAATTCATCACAAGAGCTTGGGCCCATGAGCGCCCAACCAGCAAGCAAGTTACGAACTCCGCGAAGCCGGTGGAGGGTTGCAGAGAAACTTTGACTAAGGAGGGTTCGAAGAGCAGGGGAACTCAAGTCCAAGGTGGAAGAAGACACCTCTCCAGAATACTGGAATGAGAAGCATCTGTTCAAATGAAAAGGCCACCTCTTCCTTTGGAAGAGGTGGCCGAAAAGAGTGCCAGCGAACTTTTAACCAAACACCCAGTTTAGGCCATTGCTGAAGATGCCTTGTGTATGGTTGAGGGCTTGCATCCACATAGGACGACCCGTTAGGGCTGGAGGCGCAGTTGCAGGGAAGGAAACCGACCCAGCAGGGTCTGCAAACAGGAATGGCAAGTAAGCAACCGGTGGTGTCAAAAGAGCAGTTCCCCATGGAGTAGATGTGGGACCGCCACCAACCATGGAGTAACAAATGATGACCATGTCGCCTGGATTGTTGTTATCAACACCCAGAGTAACGGCTTGACCTCCAACGGGCGGGAATGGGCTAACAACAAGAGTAGGACCGCCAGAACCAGCTTCACGAACTGTAAAGTCATCAATGCCAATTCCGTCCGCGGTGCCATATTCATAATTGTCGGCTTGAGCAAAGAGCAAGTAAAACTGACCCGTGGTGCTAACGGTGGTTGTTGTCAGGTCGAGGTCTAGGACTTGAGTCCAAGTAGCGCTGCTGGGGATGTGTCCCCACTTGCTCTGAACAGCTTCCCAGTTGGTGCCATCATTGCTAACCCAGATACCATCGTCCAAGTGGTTTTCTTCACCGTAGTTAATGGCCCAATAATCAAGAACAAGTGAAGTCGAACCGGTGCCATCAATCCCGACAACGAGGCCGTTCGCAACATCGTGGTGCACACTCATTACAGGGTTCCCACCAAGCTCCAAGGCAAAGATGCCAGAGTTGGATGAAATACAGGGTCCATTTTGTCCCAGGTTACACCAGGCTTCGGGGTCAGCAGTACGGCTAATTGCGTCTAGCTCATTCACGGCCATATGGCTAGGAATAGAACCCGCGAGGGCTTCAAAATCTTCAACATAGCCATTTGCACCAACAGCCATAAAGGTGCTGGGGAGGTTTGGCCACCTGACAGGAGGCGGCGGTGGAGTGCCAGTTGAGTCAAATGCGCGAACGTAGCCGGTTCCGTTTCCAACTCCGGCGCCCCCACGCTGTCTTGCACCACCGATGTAATCATCGATGTTATCGCCATTGATATCACCTGCGCCAGCGCAGGAGAAGCCAAGGCGGTCATCAGCGAGGGTTCCTTCCACGAATTGAACCGTGGTGAAGTTGGAACCATCAATCACCATGATGAGCCCAGAGTCTTTGCCTACGACACCGTCCCAACCGTGAACGCCTACAAGAAATTCTTCAATTCCATCGCCAGTAATGTCGGAGTAGCGAGCGATGGATGACCCCATTTCGTCTAATGCGTTTTGACCATCGAGAGTAGTCAGAATTGCGCCAGTTGCACCGTCAAAAATACGAACTGCACCACCATCGGTTGCAAGGTTGTCATCTTCAATTGCGCCAGCGCCAACTTCACATGCTCCATCACCGTTTAAGTCACCCAGAATCGCAACTTTATTGCCAAGGTGATCTCGGTCATTGTCGCCAAAGGCAGACCAGATTAAGAGGCCGGTAGCCCCAGAGAAAACGTGGACAGCACCAGTATTAAGTCCATTTGTGTCATCGCCATAGACACCCACAGCAAAGTCATTTACACCGTCACCATCAAGGTCACCACCGCCACCAACTGCATATCCAAACTGATCGTTCGCGGCAGAGCCAGAAACGGTGTAAAGGAGAGCGCCTGAGGCGCCAGAGTAAACGGAAGCGAAACCGTATTGAGTGGAAGCTCCCCCACCTTTTTGAGTTGCGCCAATCAAAATGTCTGCACGACCATCACCATTTACATCACCTAAGTAGGAGAGGTCGCCACCCAAGTGTTCATCAGCAGCAGAACCAATAAATTGGTGAAGAAGAGCACCAGTCGAGCCTGAGTAAACGCGAACAGTTCCTGAACCATTCCCTCCTAACTCATCAGAAGGGGCGGCTCCAGCAAAGTCAGGGACATTGTCACCATTGACATCGCCCACTCCAGCAACCCGAAGGCCCATCTCGTCTCGGGCGTCGTCACCATCAATGTTAAACAGAATTGAACTGCTTGCACCATCGTAAACAGTAATCAAGCCACAGTCTTGACCATTTGCGGCTGCATAAGGTGCGCCACCAATTACTTCATCGTAGCCATCACCATTTAGGTCGCCGATGGCGTCCACAGAGCGGCCGAGTTCATCGTAGATGGTGGGACCCGCTACAGTCCAAATGGTTCCTTGAGCAAGGAGGGTTGCGGGAAGAAAAAGGGAGGCGGCAAAAACGAAGAGGCGTGGGGAAAAGGAGAGGATTTTCACGGTAACTGGGGAAGAAGGGGTGATTGGGGATGGGAAGGGCAGGCGCAGAGACTCCTATTGCGGAAAGGTAAACCCACTAATAGGACTCCGCTTACAACCCATAATGCCATGGATTCGAGCGAGTTGCACAGTTTTCGGGCCAGAATTTTGGATTTTGGCCTCAAATAGTGGAAAAATGGCCCCAGCCGAAGCGGCCAGGGCCATTAGTGGAAGCGAAATTCTCAGTTAAGGGGATTTACTGGAAAGTCGTCGCCAGGGGGTTGGTCCAAATAGATTGGGTCATGTTCAAGCTATGAAGCCAAACATTCCAACCTTGAACAGCAGGGGGGACATTTGCGGAGAAGCCAGCATTCCCAGCAGCGTTCGCGAACAAAGTTGGGAACTGTGAGAAAGGGGGGCTGAGGTACAAATCACCGTAAGGCGTGGATGTTGGGCCGCCCCCAACGAAGGAGTAAGCCAAAATGACCATGTCGCCGGGATTATTGAATGCAATGTTCAGGAGAGCAGGCTGGCCTGCAACAGGTGGGTCAGGAGTCACAGTAAGCGTTGGAGAGGGTGGAGCCCACTCACGAACATGAATGTCATCTAAACCAATTCCATCTCCCCCAGCGTATTCGTAATTGTCTGCCTGACCAATCAGGAGGTAGAAGGGCTGGGTGGTGTCCACAGAGGTAGTGGTTAAATCGACATCCTTCACTTGGGTCCAAGTGGATGTGCTGGGAATGTGGGCCCAGTAAAGTTGAACAGATTCCCAGTTGGTTCCGTCCGCGCTGAGGAATACTCCGTCGTCGTCATGGTTTTCATCACCATGGTCGATTGCCCAGTAGTCCAACATCAAGTGACTGGAGCCAGTTCCATCAACGCCAATAACGAGGGAATTGGCAACTTCATGGTGCCCAGACATCCCATTGGGGTTTCCACCAAGTTCCAAGCAGTAGGCGCCGGATTGGGCACTGAGAGCAGGGGCGTTCTGCCCCACATTGGCCCAGGCGTCTGGGTCAGAAGATCGGAAGAACATATCCAGCGCATTGGTGGACATGTGGCTTGGAACGGTGCCGGCCATAGCTTCAAAGTCTTCGAAGTAACCGCCTGCAGTTGAAACAAAAGTGCTGGGAAGGTTGGGCCAGGTTGGTGGTGGCGGCGGTGGTGTGCCAACCGTGTCATACACGGTGACGTAACCGCGACCGTTACTAGAACCCATGCCGCCATATTGGCGTGCACCGCCAATGAATTCAGGAAGCCCGTCACCATCCATGTCACCAGCACCAGCACATGAGTAGCCGAGCCGGTCTCCAGAGAGGCCCCCTTCAACACTCATGAGGAGTGTTTGGGTGGCTCCATCGTAAACATAGATTTTTCCGGAGTCGGTGCCGTACTGCCCATTAAAGTGGTCAGCGCCAACAAGGAACTCAGGAATTTGGTCTCCGTTAAAGTCATTGTAGCTGGCAACAGAAGAGCCAAATTGGTCACCCGCGTTCTCACCATCAAGAGTGGCAATGACGGAGCCGTTCGCACCAGACAAAATGAAACAGGAGCCCGAATCGCTCCCATTATTGTCGTCCAGAATGGCGCCAGCGAGAATGTCATCCACGCCGTCGTTGTTGAGGTCACCGGTGAGAGCGAGCGCATTCCCGAGATGGTCTTTGACCCCTGTGCCCCGAGTGGTCCAGAGGGCCGAGCCGTTCGCGCCAGAGAACGCATGAACTGCGCCGGAGTTAAGAGCGACAACATCGTCGCCATAAACTCCAACAACAAAGTCCGGAGTTCCATCTCCATTGAGGTCAGAGCCACCCATCACAGCGTAGCCAAACTGGTCATTGGCAACAGAACCATTAACGCGCAAAAGGCTGGCACCAGTGGCACCAGAGAACACTTCAGCGTAACCAGCTGCTGTGCTGGGGCCCGAGCCACTGGGGTTCTTTTGGGTAGCGCCAGCAAGGATGTCTGCAAAGCCATCGTTGTTGATGTCTCCAATGTAACCAAGGGAACCACCAAGGTAATCGGCGGCAGAACCGTCAATTTGATGGATGAGGGAGCCATTGGAGCCAGAATAGACACGAATCATTCCAGAACCGCCTCCATTGTTGTCGTCCGTCCAGGCAGAACCGGCGAAATCGAAAACACCATCTCCATTTACATCACCGACGTTTGTGACTGCTTTCCCGAAGTCATCCCCTTGGGAGTCTCCGTCATAAGTGTAAATGGTGACCCCCGTTGCTCCGTCAAGGACACGGACAAGGCCACAATCCTGAGCGTTGTTATCGTCGCCAGGGGCAGCCACGATGATTTCTTCTAGGCCATCGCCGTTGATGTCGCCAAGATTACTGATGGCGTTGCCATAGAAGTCGTAGTTGGAATCCCCTGTCACCATCCATACAGTGCCCTGTGACCAAGCTATGGGGCATAAGAGTGTGGCAAGAAAAAGGGGAGAAATGTGAAGAAGGAAGCAGCGAGGGATGCTCATGAGGGGGGCTTTGGGTAGGGAAGGAAGAGGGAAAGAGAGGGTTCTATGTTTGAAAGTCACCTCTCCCCTACCATGTTGCCATCCCAAGAGGCCCGCGGAGTAAGGAATTTATGGAAATTTCTTATTCAAAAAAAGAGGACTATGGGTAGAAAAATGCCATTTTGCCCCTAAGGCGATATAAATAAAAGGGTTAGGTGGTGCCGGAGGGGGGACTTGAACCCCCACTCCCAAAAAGGGAAATGGATTTTGAATCCATCGCGTCTGCCAATTCCGCCACTCCGGCTAGTGCGGGCGGGACATCATCCCCCCGCCGAGCTTGGGGGTCAATCCTCGATTAAGAGAGAATTCCTAAAAATTAAAGAAAGGTCGTTCTCTTTCTGAAGAAGGCTCTCCCCACAAAGGGCAATTCCAGGGAGAATCTCGGAGCGCTTCCTTTCATTAAAACTGGGAAGTGTTGAGCCAGAAATCCAATTCCGATTCCTTGAATCTAGGGCTTCTCGGGAAGTGCGAATGGAGTCTTGGCCAACTCTATTTTTCACAGGTGCAAATTCTTCATCCCTTTCGCACATCTGAACGACGACCTCATCAGCGCGGGTAAGTGCATCAAATACGAAGGTTTCAAACTTTACGCCATCTCGTTCAACCGGCTGCATTCCACCATCTAAAGCAAATAACTTTTTATGAGCGAGGTGAAGCTCCAAAGGATGTGTCGCACAGGACTCGGCAAAGTCTAGAGCAAAAGCATGTATAGCAATATTTCCTGCGCGGAAAAGGAGCCCCCCATCCTGAGATTTTTCTTTTGCAAGTTCGGGCGCAAGGTCCGAGTATTCGATACAAGAGGGAGTGCCGTCCACTAAGGCGACAAGTCCAACTTTTTCCTCAGGGTCTGTCTTTTCAACAACCTTAATGGACATTTGGGCATTGGACTTTAGATGGTGACCCAGAAAAGCGGGGTCCCCCATTCTTACAAGCGGATTATCTACCTGGCAGTAGAACAAAGTGTCAATGCCCTTTTCCCGCAGCAATTTGAAAGTCCCTGCGGCATGGAGAGCTGCATAAAAGCCACCATGTCCATCTGGGTTTCGAAAAAGACTAGTTGGAGTGGCAAGAAGTAACTGGCCATCAAGTGAAAGGGCGGGCAAAGTCCCTTGGCATATGAAGTGAATCGAGGAAGAGCTCAAACCAAAAAATGCCCTTTTGGAGAAGAATCGAATCGTATCTTCGTGGTTTCCTGGCCCGGTTTGGATAATCCATGGAATGGGAATCCCGGTCTCTTTTCGCAGGAGAGCCACTTGGCCTGCCATCCCCTGGAACAAGCTAGCTCCAGAAACAGACCCCAAAGGATAAGCACCTTTTGGGGCATCGAATCCTAAACGCGAGGCTTGACCACCTGCAACTGTGCAGAGAGCAATTCGTCCTTCCTTTAAAGCATTCCACCCCATTTGGGAGGCCTCTTGAGTTTCATGAGAAGGAATGGTGGAGGGAGGTGCCAATGGTGGCGGGGCCAACTTCCCAACGGAAGGGGTGCCACCTTTTTTCAAAGCTTCCAATTGGCGATCTAAAGTTGGCCAATGAATGGAAGCAAGGTCTTGTTCTAATTCTTTAAGGGCAACATTGCCCAACTTTTGGGCGGGTTCAAGCACCGCTTCAAGTCCCCTCCCTTGAAGAGCTTCCAAAAGATCACTCGAAATCACAGGAGTTTAAGAATCGTCGGTGCCGATTTTGTCGAGGGCGTTTTCAAGTAAAGAAACGAGAAGATCCAATTTCTTTTCCAGAATTAGCTGACGGGTGGTCATCTTCTCAATAATGGGCGGAAGAAGGGCTTCTAAGGTGTAGTTGTTAATCATATTGATGATTTCAGTCCGAGAAGCGTCGGGAAGTTTGTGGAAGTGGTAGTGATAAGCGTTATCTAAAGTCTCTTCGGAGATGTGAAGAGATTCCTTGGTGAGTTTGGAGAGTTCGGCGGGATCGTGGTCAACCTTGAACACATCCTTTCGATAGGATTGAAGGGCTTCGGCGAATTTTTGTTTCACGGGGATGGGTCCGGGTAACCGCCCGGGCGGTTTAGTCCATTCGGCGGAAGGCCAGGGAAACGTTGTGCCCGCCGAAACCGAAGGAGTTAGACAATGCTCCTCGGAATTCTTGCTGGCGGCTGGCCTCGGGGATGTAATCAAGATCACAACCACTTTCAAGGTCGGGATTCTCAAGATTGGCGGTGCCATGGGCAACACCTTCGTGCAAAGTCTTGGCACAAACCACAGCCTCGATGGCGGATGCAGCTCCAAGAAGATGACCGACCATGGATTTGGTCGATGAAATCGCAACACGGCGTGCGTTGGCATCGCCTAGAGCGGCTTTAATCGCCACCGTTTCCATTTGGTCATTCAACTGGGTGGATGTTCCATGAGCGTTGATGTAGTCCACTTCACTAGGGTCCATTCCAGCGTCTTCCATAGCAAAACGAATGGCTCGAGCAGGGCGTTCTCCAGTTGCGTCCGGTGCCGTAATATGGCCAGCGTCATCCGATTGGCCGAAACCCGCAAGTTCGCAGTAGATTCGAGCACCTCGAGCCTGAGCATGTGCTAGAGACTCGATGACCAAGATGGCAGCACCGTCTCCCAAGACAAAACCATCTCGGTCGCGGTCAAAAGGACGGGAAGCATGCAAGGGGTCATCGTTGCGTGTGCTCAGCGCCCGAAGGCGGCTAAACCCGGCAAGTGTGGCCGGAGTAAGAGCAGCTTCTGCCCCACCAGTCACGATAAGATCCGCACGGCCAGAACGAATTTCTCGAAGAGCAAGTCCAATAGAATGTCCACTTGAGGCACAAGCAGAAGCTGTAAGGAAACAAGCACCCTCTAGGCCAAACTCAATCGCAACATTGCCAGGAAGGGCGTTGGGCATGAGATTGGGAACATAGAAAGGTGATACGCGGCGAGGACCGGATTCGTGGACAATATCATGCCCATCAAGGCATGTATGAATTCCACCAATGCCGGAACCAAGAATGGTCCCGCCTCGGAGTGGGTCCACATCGCCCTCCTTTAGGCCGGCATCGGCCCAAGCCTCTCGGCCAGCAACAATGCCTAACTGACTGAAATGGTCCAGTCGCTTTTGAGTTTTGAGGTCGAAATGGTCGTTGGGGTCAAAAACAGTTCCAAAAACCTCAGCAGCAATTTTAGTTTGCTGAAGTTCGGGATCAAAACTCAGGATGGGTCGAACGCCACTCTCGCCAGCAAGGAGCCCTTGGAAAGTTTCAGTCGCACCAAGAGCCAAGGGCGTAACGGCCCCAACTCCGGTGATGACCACCCGGGTGGAATCAGCCGACATGTCGGAAAGCTCCAGCCACCAAGGCGGAGCTTAGACGGTTACCTTGCCAGAGATGTAATCAACCGCACTGCCGACGGTTTGAATCTTCTCGGCGTCTTCATCAGGGATGGTGATATCGAAGGCAGATTCGAATTCCATTACAAGCTCGACGGTGTCGAGGCTGTCTGCTCCGAGGTCGTTAATGAAGCTAGTCTCTGGGGCCAACTTTTCGCGCGAAGCACCCATGTGCTCGCAGATGATCTCGTAAACCTTATCTTTGACGTCAGTCACTTTGGTTCTCCGGGTGGTGTCCGGTTTAATGGGGTGTCTGCCGAAGCAGGAAACAATGGGGCGGCAAAGGCCGCAGGAACGGGAGATTGTAGGGCATTCCCTAGCCGAGGGAAAGTCCACCATCCACAAGAATTACCTGGCCCGTGAGGTAGCTAGCGTCAGGGCTGAGCAAGAAGGAGACGGTCCCAGCAATGTCTTCCGGGGTGCCTGGTCGCTTGAGAGCTGTATTGGAAACCATGCTTTCCTGAGCCTTAGGCGGCAAATCGGTGGTCATATCGGTTTGAATAAAGCCAGGGGCAACGACATTTACAGTGATATTTCTGCTTCCCAGCTCTAGCGCAGCAGAGCGGGCAAGGCCGTGGAGGCCCGCCTTTGCGGCGCAGTAATTGGCCTGTCCAGGGTTCCCGATAGCACCAACAACCGAACCAATAAGAACAACTCGACCAGATTTGGCTTTCATCATAGGGCGAGTAACTGCTTTTAGAAAGTGGAAACTCCCACCCAAATTAGTGCGGAGAACTTGGTCAAAATCCTCTTCTGACATCCGCATTAGAAGGCCGTCGCGAGTGATTCCAGCATTGGCAACGAGACCATCCACGCTCCCCAATTCTGTGGACATGGCTTTGACAGAGGCGGCTGCAGTGGCGGGGTCAGCAATATCTCCTTCAAGAGCAAGGAACTTAGCACCAGTTGCTTCAACTTCGGCACGCGTGGTCTCAAGGTTTGAAAGGGAAGTCGCGAGGCCAGCGATATTTGCACCCCGATTTGCGAGAGTTACAGCAATTGCACGACCGATCCCGCGAGAGGCACCGGTGACCAAAATATTCATGTCTTGAAGGTGAGAACTCATTGAACTTCTTCCATTAAGTTGTCGAGGGCTTTGGCAGAGTCCACAGAATGAACCGTGGCCTCGCGGTGGATTTTTCTAGCAAGTGCTGCGAGGACTTTGCCAGGGGCAGGCTCCAGAAAAGTTTGACCCGATAAGGTTTGGGCCATGTCTCGGAAAGACTCCTCCCAGAGAACAGGGGAACAAAGTTGAGCAGAGAGGTTTTCTCTCAAACGCTCAGGGTCGGTTTCGGGGCGCCCCGTTGCGTTTTGCCAGACAGGACATTGCGGAGTAGATAATTCCGTTTCATGCAGAGCGGTGTTCAACTTTTCGGCAGCAGGGCGCATCACTTCGGAATGAAAAGCACCCGCGACATTTAAGCGCATAGCCCTCCGAGCTCCGGCCTCTTTTGCTTGAAGGTCAAAGATATCCAGAGCCTCGTTTTGTCCGGATACAACAATTTGCCCCGGAGAGTTGAGGTTTGCAACTTGACAGATGGCATTAGTCTCTTCAGCAATTTTGGCGCACAACATTTCAAGCGGGTTCCTCTCGAGCCCCATCACAGACGTCATGCCAGACGGAAGGGCGTGGGAAGCTTCTTGCATGGCGGACCCCCGCAAGCGGACTAAACGAAGCCCGTCCTCAAAACTGAGGGCGCCAGCAGCAGCCAAGGCAGTGTATTCACCAAGGGAGAGGCCCGCAGCAGCAAGAGGTTGAATTTTTTGCCCAGATTGTTCTTCTAGCGCTGAAAGTACGGCAAGCGAAGTGACATAAATAGCTGGTTGGGCGACATCAGTTTTTGTGAGTTCTTCAAGGGGCCCATCAAAGCAAAGTTTGGAAAGGGGAAACCCAAGAATCTCATCTGCATGGTCAAAAAGGGCGCGAGCGGCGGGACTGGTTTGCGCAAAGTCAGCACCCATGCTGACTGCTTGCGCTCCTTGCCCGGGAAGGAGAAGACCGAATTTCATTACCAGAGGATACGTACGCCGGCCCAAGTTAGGCCGGCACCAAAAGCGGCGAGGACTAAATATTTATCCTTTTCGAAGCGACCTTCGGCCTCTGCCTCAGACATTAAAATAGGAATCGAACCTGCTGAAGTGTTTCCGTAGTGTTCAATATTTATCAAAACCTTTTCAGGGGGAATACCTAGTTTGGCGGTGGCCGTTTCTAAAATCCGGCGATTAACTTGATGGGGAATAACGAGGCCAATGGAATCTTGGTCGATGCCTTCTGTAGCCCACTCCATAATTTCTGCCATTTTTTCAACAGCAAAACGATAAACCTCACGGCCCTTTAAACGAACCAAATGGGTTCCTTCAGCCAAAATTTCAGAAGTCATTCCTTCGGCTGCCCCACCACGAGGTCGTTGAATGAAATGCCAGCCCGCGCCATCCGTTCCGAGGAATTGGTCTTCAATTAAACCCTGTTTGCAAACTTCATGGGGTTGTAGAACGCAAGCGCCAGCCCCATCACCAAAAAGAACGCAGGAGTTCCGGTCGTGAATGTCAATGATTCGTGAAAGGGCTTCGCCACCGATGCACAAAACGTTTTTATACATGCCAGAGGCAATGAACTGCTTGCCAATGGTCAACGAGTAGAGGAAGCCTGGGCAGGCTGCTGCAATGTCGAACGCAGCTGCATTTGAACAGCCAAGCCTCTCTTGGAGGATACAAGCCGTAGCAGGGAGAAAGTAGTCACCTGAAACGGTACCCAAAATAATGAGGTCAATATCCTCAGGTTTAAGGTTCGAACGCTCGATGGCCTGCTTGCCAGCTTCATAAAAAAGGTCGGAAGGTTTTTGGTCGCCACGAATCCATCGTCTTTCAACAATCCCAGTGCGTTGGCGAATCCACTCGTCTGAAGTTTCTACAAAACGAGTGAAGTATTCATTGGGCACAACCCACTCAGGTGTGTGGTGCCCGAAACCAGCGATTCCAACGGGGATGGGCATTAGGCTTCAGCTGACGACTTATGAGCTTGAAGGATCTCCGTAATGTGATCGTTTACGCCGGTCCGTAAATCTTTACGCACATTTCGAAGAGCAGGAGCGACTGCAGATGATTTGGAGCGGCCATGGCCGATGAGTACAACTCCGTTGACACCAAGGAGGGTGGCGCCGCCTACTTCGGCGAAGTCCGTTGCTCCGACAAGGTTTTTAAAAGTGGCAAGCATGGCGTTGGAAGATTCTGTATCCGAAACAGAACCTGTAATTCCACGAAGAAGGTATTCCATAAATCCTTCAACGACTTTGAGGAGCATATTACCAACGAAACCGTCGGTCAAAAGGACTTCAGCGCTCCCCTTAAAGAGATCTTGGCCTTCGAGGTTGCCCACAAAGTTCAAGGAAGACTCTTCAAGGAGGTCATGAGCATCACGAACAGTGCTATGCCCTTTCCCAGCCTCGCCGCCAATGTTTAATAGACCTATTCGAGGAGCCTCCATACCAAACATATCTCTGCAGTAGGCCGTACCCATGACACCGTAGTGAAAAAGATGGCTCGCCTTGGGCTCAGGGTTGGCACCGGCATCTAACAAAACAACTTTGCCAGAAGCCCATTCAAAAACAACCGCAATGCCAGGACGACGAATTCCGGGGAGCATGCCTAACCCAATGGTTGAGGCAGCAACGGCAGCACCCGTATTTCCAAAGGAAATCAGGCCACCGGCTTTGCCCTCTTTGACTGCTCCAACACAAAGTGAAATGGAAGAGTTGCGTTTCTTGCGAAGAGCTTCTACCGGCTTTTCGTGAGAGTCAACGACCTCATGGGTGTGGAGAATAGGAGGAAGTTCCACACCTTCGGCCTGCAGTGTTGATTGGATTACATCTTCCGGTCCGACGAGCAAAAGTTCATCGGGCGAGAAATCGTCCTTCAACGCGGCAGAAACGCCTCGCAGGACCTCAACTGGGGCATAATCCCCGCCGAGTACATCGACGGCTATCCGCACGCCGATTTAAAACTCGTCTTTGGAAACAACCTCGCGGCCAGCATAGTGGCCACAGTTGTCGCACACAGTATGAGGACGACCAGGACTCCCACACCGGGAGCATTCGCGCAGGGTGTGGTTGGGTTTGCGGACACCAGCTCTCACTTTGTGAGAACGGGCATGAGAGTGTTTGCGTTTTGGATTTGCCATGACGAACGGCGCCTAGACGGGTCGGGGTGACCACGACGGCCACTCATTTTCCAGTTTTTTCGCTCCGGGTCAAGCCGGAGAGGAAAGAGCCTCCGAAATTGCTGCAATTCCAGCCTCTAGACCGGATCCTTTGGAGCCTTTTCCCTGGGCGAAATCAGGGCGACCGCCCCCACCGCCGGCTACAAATGAGCCGAATTGCTTAGCTAAATGGCCTGCGTGGCGCCCAGAATCCTTCTGAACCAGGAAAATAAAGGGTAATTGTTCACCCTCTCCACCCATTAAGAGAACAACGGGTGGTAAAGCTAATTCAGCCTGAAGCCCATCCGCCAGATTCCGAAGAGATTGGGCATCAAGGCCTAAAAGGCGAGCCCACCCAAGAGGTGAGCCTGCGGCTTGTGAGTTCAAATCACGGGCCAAGGCATTGGGTGAGGGTGCAGAGGAGGCAACACCCTGTTTAGCTTCCTTGAGCTGAATTCGTAATTTAGCAACCCGTTCTTCGATTAGGTCGGGGGTGGTTTTGAGAGAGGCGGCTAAGGATTGGAGCCGAGACCTATCCAGTTGCAACTGAGCGTTGGCCTCCCAACCTGCAACACCTTCAATGCGCCGAACGCCAGCAGCGAGGGAACGGTCGGAGCTAATTCGGAAGGGGCCAATTTGCCCTGTGTTTTGGACATGGGTCCCACCACAAAGTTCTGCGGAAAAATCTGGAATGTCCACAACGCGAACTTCACTCCCATACTTCTCGCCGAACAGGGCAGTGACTCCGGCATTCTTCGCTTCCTCGAGAGTAGAAAGGCGCGAGGAAACAGGAGCCGCTTTCAAAATTTGTTCGGTAACAAGGCGCTCCACTTTGAGAAGTTCCTCTCCGGAAGCAGCTTGAGGGTGAGTGTAATCAAAACGGAAACGCTCCGGAGAAACATGAGAGCCCGCTTGATTCACAGAAGAGCCCAGAACTTTCCGTAAAGCAGCATGCAGAAGATGGGTCGCTGTGTGATGTCTCTCTGTAGCGCAACGAGCATCTGGATTTACGCAAGCCTGGACATCTAGCCCCTTGGAAATCTCCCCCACCGCAGTGCCGGAATGAAGGAAAAACTCGCCCTCTTGAGTGGTTGTGTCCACTTTAAAAAGAAGGGTGCCATCCTTGCTCAGGATTTTACCGGAGTCTCCAACTTGTCCGCCGCCCTCGGCATAGAAGGGAGTGTTGCTTAAAAGAAGAGAAGCAGATTGACCCTCGGAAAGTGAATCCTCCCATTTACAATCTGAAATAAAACCAAGGACTGTACTTGAGCTTTCAAGGCAGTCGTATCCAAGGAATTGAGTTGGGGTTCCGCCGGCGGATTGGATTTGGGACTCAACGGACTCCGCAAAAACATCACATTGGATGTCTGAACCAGAACGAGCACGCTCTCGCTGAGCACTCATTGCGGTTTCAAAGCCCTCTTGGTCAAAGTTTAAATTGTTATCCTTGAGGACCACTTCAGTAATATCGCAAGGGAAACCATAGGTGTCATGAAGTTCGAATGCTGCACTTCCTGAAAAAGTGTCCGAGCCTGAAGCTTTTGTGGCATCAATTTCACTCTCTAGTCGAGAAATTCCTTTTTCATAAACATCGCGGAAGCGTTCTTCTTCCGCCAAAGACAATGCTTCAATGGTGGATTGCTGCTCATGTAGTTCAGGATAGAATTCACCCATAGTGTTCTGCACAGCGGGAAGAAGCTCAGGAAGGAAAGTTGACTGAAGGCCGAGGTCGATTCCATCTCGGACGGCTCGACGGAGGATTTTTCGAACAACATA
The DNA here is from genome assembly GCA_030748415.1 of Planctomycetota bacterium. Lineage (GTDB taxonomy): Bacteria > Planctomycetota > UBA1135 > UBA1135 > UBA1135 > UBA7888. The sequence continues at coordinate 56,494 of JASMMA010000009.1, read as the reverse complement.
GCTCCGGCCCTCTCGGCCAGGGGCAGCACCATCAGCAATGCAAAAGAAAACCGCACGGCAATGGTCGGCAATACGACGCATGCGAATGTCATCATCTTCGTTGGCACCGTAGGTTCTTCCACTCAATTGCTGAAGAGTTTCAAGCGTGGGGTGAAAAAGGTCTGTTTCAAAGTTATTGACAGCTCCTTGGACAACAGCAGCAATTCTTTCCAACCCTAAACCAACATCGATGTTCTTTTGTGGCAATGGAGGGAGGGAACCATCTTCTTGGCGATCGAATTGGGTAAATACAAAATTCCCAACTTCAATAAATCGACTAGGTAAGTCTTCTAAGCCGGGATGCGAGGGCAAGGCTTCGCTCGGATTTTGGTCCCAATAAATTTCGCTACAAGGGCCACAGGGCCCATTGGGCCCCTTGGAAGGTGCGCTTGCTGGCCAAAAGTTTTCCTCTTCGCCAAATCGGAAAATTCTGTCTTTCGGCAGACCAATGGACTCATGCCAGATGGCGAAGGCTTCATCGTCATCGGTGTACACCGTGGCCACAAAGCGATCCGGGTCGAGGCCCAAAATTTCAGTGAAAAACTGCCACTCCCAAGGAATGGTTTCAGCCTTGAAATAATCACCGAAGGAAAAATTTCCCAACATTTCAAAAAAGGTGTGATGCCGTGGGGTTAGACCAACATTATCCAAATCGGGTACCCGAAGACACTTTTGAGAAGTAGTTGCCTTTTGCAGTTCCTTCCTGCCCCGCCCCATGAATTCCTCTTTAAATTGGTTCATACCCGCCCCTGTGAATAACAGAGTCGGGTCATTGGAGGGAACGAGGGAATCCGAAGGGAGGCGCTCGTGGTCCTGGGCCTCAAAAAAAGACAGGAAAGCTTCCCGAATTTCAGCAACCGTGCGCGGAGAACTCATTTCTTGAATGGTGAGCGGCCTTCAGTGTCGAAGGACACAGAAGGCCGTTCCGGTGAGCATTCTAATTGCGCGGGACTGTGGCTGAAATTAGGTCTTTTGAGCTACTTTCCCCTTAGCCCCTTTTGCCTCTTTCTTGTCCTTGGGGTTCGAAGGTTGAACTTCTTCTTGGGGGGCCATGGCGAGGGTGATAAGACCTCGGAGTTCTTCTCGGAGATCCGGGTTATCACGCAGGATTTGACGAACCGACTCCTTGCCCTGGCCAAGCTTGATTTCTCCCTTTTCAGGGTGAACGCAGGAGAACCAAGCCCCTGCTTTCTTGATGAGGCCATGTTGCATTCCCAATTCAATGATGTCCCCTTCAAGGCTAATGCCTTGACCGTAAATAATGTCAAATTCTGAACGGCGGAAGGGAGGAGCAACCTTATTTTTTACGACGGTTCCCTTCGTACGGTTTCCAAGAATATTCTCTCCCTGCTTGATTGCGCCAATCCGGCGAACATCAATGCGTACAGAGGAGTAAAACTTTAAGGCACGGCCACCAGGAGTCGTTTCAGGGTTCCCGAACATTACTCCAATCTTTTCGCGTAATTGGTTAATGAAAACGACCACGCATTGGGTTTTTCCAATGGAAACGGTCAATCGCCGCAATGCCTGAGACATCATTCTTGCTTGAACCCCAACAAAAGTATCTCCAATTTCGCCATCAATCTCGGCTTTGGGGACCAATGCGGCAACAGAATCTACGACAACAACATCCACTGCGCCTGATTTCACGAAGCGCTCGCAGATGTCCAACCCTTCTTCCCCATAAGACGGCTGAGAAAGGTGAAAACGCATGCCGTCAAGCTGCACACCAAGGTTTTTTGCGTATTCAGGGTCAAAAGCGTGTTCGGCATCGATGTAGGCCGCTACTCCACCTTCCTGGTGGACCTGAGCAATGACTGAAAGGGCAAGGGTGGATTTTCCGCTTCCCTCCGGCCCGTAAAGCTCAATAATTCTCCCTCGGGGTAATCCCTTACCCCCTAATGCGTGGTCGAGCGTAAGCGAGCCCGTAGAAATCCCCTCCACCTTCATTAGGTAGCCTTCATCCATTTGAATGACGGCCCCTTCGCCATGATTCTTCTCAATAGCCTCAAGGGCGGTCTGAAGGGCCTTTTCGCGGTCGCCCGCCTTGGTTTTGGTTGCTTTTTTCTTTTGTGTGGTCAAGGGTGAACTCCTGTTCGGGTTTTGTTTGGGTTTCAGTATAGGAATGAAGGAATCCGATTCAAGGAATCAGGCGAAAAAGTAGACGATTTTCTTGGATTTTCGTACACACTATTTAGCAACTTTCTAGATTCTCACGAAATCACACAGCTCAGAGAACCGGTTGTCCAGTGCTTCCCGATTGCATTCAGCTAAGGCTTTTGTGGAAAACTCTTCCACCGTCATGGAGGCAGCAACCGTTCCGTAGGCCATTGCTCGGCGAAGGTTATCTGGCTTCAACTCTCCCATTTCAGCCAAAGAACCCAAAAAGCCCCCTGCAAAAGAGTCCCCAGCTCCAGTGGGGTCCACTACCCGTGCAGTTGGATAGGACGGCAAGGCAAAGTGAAAATTATCGGTAAACAGGAATGCCCCATGCTCACCTTTCTTCAAAATAACGATTTTGGGCCCCATCTTTAATAAGGCCGAACCCGCCCGGATGAGATTCGTCTCTCCGGTCAGCATTCGAGCTTCGGCATCGTTCAGGATGAAGCCATCAATCTTGCTAAGAAGTTCGTCCAGGTTTTCTCGCTGAGTATCAATCCATAAATTCATCGTGTCGGCAAAGACCGTGTCCGCCTTCAGCTCTTCCAACATACGCAACTGAACATCCGTCCCCATGTTGGCCAGAAAGGCGAAGGAACAACCTTGGTACGCAGCCGGAACAACAGGTGGTTCAGCCAAAACATTCAATTCAGTTAAGAGGGTTTGGGCTTCATTCATATCCCCCATATAAGAACCCGACCAACGAAAAGTTCCCTGATCTTCAAAAACACGCAAACCATTCAAGTCGCCACCGCGGGAACGAACGGGATTCCAGGCGCTTTCTGGAAAGTCGGTCCCAAGGTTTGCAGCAACTTGCACCTTGGTGAAATGAGAAGCCGCTAAAGAAAAATATAAAGCACTGCCACCGGGGACATCTTCTACCTTTCCAAATGGGGTCTCGACAGTGTCAATGCCAATGGAGCCAACTACAGTTAAAGTCATTTCAAGTCTTTGTTTTTTTAGAGGAGCGAGAGCTGAGCCATGCCAGACCACCGAGAAGTCCGAAGCCCACCTGAGTTGTTAAGCGAAAGAGAATGGAGACAGCAACACCCAGTGTGAAGGTGGAACCTAAGCCGCTAAAGAAACGGCCATAAAGGGTTTCACCGATTCCCCATCCAGCAGGGGAAATGGGAATTGAAGAAACCGTTTGCACAATCGGGAAGACTGCGAAGTTATCCAAGGCAGATAGCGTGGACCCTAAAGCTACGCCCATTGCCCAAAAGGCCATCACTCCAAAGGCTTGAAGGAGAATGGACAATAGAAGGGCAATTGCCAGCGAGTCACGCCGCGCACGGTAGAGAGTCAGCGCCTCATCTAGACTTTGAATCTTGTCGCGAAAGGGAAGCCGCTGAAGAAGAGAGTCCAATCGAAAGAATTTGCGGAGGTTTTTCGATTGGTAAGCCCAAGCCCCCAAAAACCCGAATGCAAGAAAACCAAAAGCGGCAAAACGCACTTGAGACAAAGGCTTTTCCCCTCCTGAAAAATGAGGCGGTGCAAAAGAAAGAACTAAAGCACCAAGAATGAGCAATCCCATCAAACCAATGAGGCGGTCCACAAAAACGGTCACAGCAGCACGAGCTTTTTTTTCTTCGGCTCCCCTGGCGACCATAACTGCACGCACCAAGTCGCCGCCGGTCAAACCAGGCATCACATTATTGAAAAAGTAACCAATAAAGCAGAGCCGGAAAGCGCGAAGATAACTCAAAGGAACATCTGCGGCATTTAAGAGGATTTGCCACCGCTTAGTGACAATCAGTAAGAGGCAAAACCAAGAAGCAATCCCAAAGAAATAAAATTCAAAACGGATTCCTCTCAATAAAGTGAAAAATCCAGGGCGCAGTTCCACCTTTTCAGGGAAGTCGCCAAAGCTTAGTGGGGACTCACCTTCTTGGTGAAAAATCCAATCCGCTTCTTGCCAATTCCCTTCTAGTCTTCCCACCAACTCGGAAGCAAGGTTTCCTTTTTCAGTTAAAATTCGGTCACGGGTTTCGACTTGCTGAGTCACATACCAAGCAAGGCCAAGAACGAGTCCAACTTTTATAAGAAGGAAGAGCCAAGAGGACTTCACGATTCTTCCTAGGGCAGGTGCGCGCGAAGAAGGTCCAAGCGAATTTGGCAGGCAGAGGCTACTTCAGTCGTGGGGTCTTTTGTTCCCGCTTCCAGTGTTTGAAGGACTGCGCGAATGCCCAGTCGCGCTAAATAGGGTCGAATGGAATCGGGAAGGTAATCCGTTCGCCGCAAGTGCCGCCCAAGCCCTACCACGAGTCGCGCTGTAGAATTAGGCTCCAATAAAGGTGAGCGGTCCAACAATGCGTAAGAGGCTTCCATCGCGATGGGAGTTGCGGAGTCGGGCGCTCCACCACCTGACTCCATAATCGAATGAATTGCCGCCGCGAGATCACCATCCATTTGATGAGAAGGCTTGAAAGGGATTTCTTTCAGCCAGTTTGAAGCAAGTTGGGCCAAAATGGCAGCAGCTTGAAGGCGGGATTCTGGATATTCATCGTGCAAAACCGTCAAGATGAGCCAGCCGGAAATTTCGAGCGCATCTTCAGTTTGAGAAACAGGAATCGAGGCCATCCAGTTCAGCATCCATTGATCCAACTGTCGATGGTCCTCAACATCGTACTCAGTCAGGGAGCCAATGCGAGTTGGCCGAGCTTTTGCATCCGGTGACCAGGAATCTGGGGGATACCACATGGCCGCAGGAGATTGGGGAGAAAAATTATCTGTGCGGTGAATGGCCGCAAAATCCGAGATCAGTTTTTCGGTGGGAACACCGCAAGCGCTAAAAAGCACAAGAACGCTGCCAAAGAAAAACCGAACACTCAAAGCACGGAGGGGAACTTTCACCACTTTCCGAGTGTAGCCCCAAGGAGGGGGCTGTTTCCACTCTCTTGGGATGGTGGAGGCGGCGGGAATCGAACCCGCGTCCTGAACAGTTTCTCGCCGGGCGTCTACATGCATAGTCTTCCGATTCATCTCGCGGGCGGGCACACCAGAAGACAAGCAGACCCGACCGCCAGCCTGTGAATTCTCACGCGTTGCACCCAGGCACAGCAACGCGCCAGCCCGAATTTCAGCGCTGAAGAAACCCCTCGGGCGAGGGCCTCAACAGCGAGCTACCGTTATTAGGCAGCGTAAGCGTAGTTATTATTGGCAGTTAAAGCCTTTGCCAGGGGTTTAACGAGGCCTCCTGACAACCTCGGCATGCAACCTCGGAAAGTAAAGCAGCCAGTCGAAACCGATCGCCCCCATTCCAAAAGAGGAAATCTATTCTACCTCCTTATGCCCCGAATTGCCCGCTGATCTTCGCGTTTTCGCATGACTTGGCGCTTATCGTGGAGGCGTCTTCCGCGGGCAAGAGCAATTTCCAGCTTTGCCCACTTGCCCCGGAAATAAACCCGAAGCGGAATCAGGGTCAAACCCTTTTCTTTGGCCTTTTTGCCAAGTTTTTTTGCCTCACGGGCATGAGCTAGAAGCCGTCTGGGCCGAGTTGGCTCATGATTGAAGATATTGCCTTCAACATACTCAGCGACATGGGCACCAATGAGCCAGAACCCGTCATCCTGAAGCTTCACAAAGGCTTCATCTAGGCTGATTTGCCCATTTCGAAGAGTTTTGACCTCGGTTCCAGACAAAGCAATCCCCACCTCGAGCTTTTCGAGAATCTCGTAGTTGCGGTGAGCCTTTCGGTTCACAGCGACTTCCGTAACGGGGCGCTCCTTTTCTGACATCCTTGCACAGGGGCTGGGGAACCCCTATCTTATGCGCCCCAAATCGGGTCGAAGCCGAAATGGCGGAATTGGCAGACGCGCAGGCTTCAGGTGCCTGTGACCCTTGGGTCGTGGGGGTTCAACTCCCCCTTTCGGCACCAGGCTCGAACACAGGGCAGTAGCTCTAATTGGTAGAGCGGCGGTTTCCAAAACCGCATGTTGGGGGTTCGAGTCCCTCCTGCCCTGCCACCCCTACTTTGACGAATTTGTCTTTCCCCGGCATTCCCGACGACGCCCTCGAGGCCATTGTGCCTGCGAACCCGGTGGATATGGGTCTTTTGCGAGACCAAATCGCTGAGTTTGCTGACCCACCCGATGGGCCTCTTGCCCGTATGGAGGAATACGGAGCCTACTTATTGGCCGGAAACACGGTGGCCCGCTTAATGGGGCCCCGTGACTGGGATGCCCTCTTCCCTCACATTCTGGATTGCGCCGCCGCAGCCAGTTTCGTGCCCCAGGATGCTCGCACCATTTTGGACTGGGGTTCGGGAGGTGGTTTACCTGGCTTGGTTTGGGCCATTTTGTTTCCCGAGAAAAGAATCTTGCTCGCTGAGCGGAACGGAAAGAAGGCCGGTTTCTTAGAAGAGGCTGCAGTTCGTTTAGAACTCACCAATGTGGAGGTTCTTCACGGCCAAGCCGAAGAGGAATTGAAGCATGAAGAACGGCCGGACATCATGGTGGCTCGTGCGGTGGAGCCTTTGCCCAAGCTACTCAAACGCATTCGCAGAAACAGAGTGCGCTTTGGTTCTTTGTTTCTTATGGCAGGCCCTAGCTGGGAACAGGACTGGGAAGAGTTGCCGGAGGCCACTAAAAGCTCTTGGGTTTTGCCTGCACGCCATCGATATTCACTAGGTGAACGCGGCAATCGATATCTAGCGGTTTTCAAACCTCGATAAAGCGCCCGTATCCTTAAATTAGTGACTCCCCCAAAGGCCCCACGGCATTACAAGGTTCCGTTCTCGCATCGGCGCCTCGACCGCCGAGCAACGGATATTGTCCGCCGCCTTCAAAAAGCGGGACACGAAGCCTATTTAGTGGGAGGTTGCGTACGAGACTTGTTGCTTGGGAGAAATCCCAAAGACTTTGATATTGCGACTTCGGCAAAGCCGAATGCTATTAGGAAGTTATTCCGCCGCTCGCGAATTATTGGTCGCCGATTCAAACTGGTGCATGTTTATGTCGGGCGAGAAATCTATGAAGTCTCCACCTTTAGGCGGCAACCAAAAACGAATGGGAAGTCCCAATCCGATACCCGAATTTTGGCAGATGACAACGCTTACGGTAGCGCACGCGAAGATGCCCTACGACGTGATTTCACGGTCAACGCTCTTTTCATGGACCCTGTTGGGAACGAAATATTGGACTGGGCTAGTGGCATGGAGGATTTGAAGCATGAAGTGCTTCATTCCCTTGGCGACCCCAAGGTTCGTTTTCGTGAAGACCCCGTCCGCGTTTTGCGGCTCATTAAATTTATGCGCCGCTTAGAGTTTTCTCCTGGCAAGGAGGAAATCGAAGCTGCACGGACTGAATGCGCGCACCTCTTGGAAGCTCCACCCCCACGCCTGATGGAAGAAGTTTTTCGATTACTTCAAACAGGTGATTCCGAAGGAGTATTCCAAGACCTCCGGGCATTAAACCTCTTCAAGACTCTTCTCCCCGAACTAACTCGCTGGATGAATCGTGGGGAAAAGAATTTTGATCGACTTCTGGCACGCTTGCGCGTCTTAGACCAATGGGTTGGAGAGGGTGGTGAACCGTGCTATTCCTTGCGCCTAGCCATCCTGTATGGACCTTATGTAGAGGATGAGTTAAATCCGGAAACGCGCACTCTCTCCATGCGGGAGCCCCCACAGCTTGTTTCGGAGATTTTGCACAAAATTCAACAGCGGGCTCGACTTCCCCGCTTTGCCTTATCGCGGGCTTCTCGAATTCTTCTTGCTCAAACCCGAATGGACCCCTTGCCCGGCTCCACGAAGAAGCGGCGTCGCTTCAACGCCGAGCGATTGGTGGAAAATGACTGGTTTGATGACGCTCTCGAGTACCTCCGTGGTCGCCTGACCGCCGACGGCCGCGATTTGGCTCTTTATGACGAATGGCATGAAAGAGCCCTTTCCATCCGAGAGGGAGACCGCTAAACTTTCGCGCCCGGATGGGCGTTTAGCTCAGTTGGCTAGAGCACCAGCTCGACAAGCTGGGGGTCACAGGTTCAAGTCCTGTAACGCCCACCATCCTATTTTCAACCGACCCCAAGAAGAGTGTGTCTGAATTAAGACTCCTTAGATGCTGCAGACGGGTGAAGGTTTGCTGCAAGCAACCCGCCAAGGAGTAAAGTCCACGATATCAGCCAGAGTAAAAACATGAGTATGAAAAAGGAGGCGAGGCTTCCGTAAATCTTTTCAAAGTGCCCCAAGTGCTCCAGCCAGAATCGAAAGGAGAGCCCAAGTAGAAGCCAGCATCCTAGAGTTAGAGCGGAACCAGAAAGCCAAGCCTTTCCAGTCAAAGGAGCTCCGGGCAGAATGCGAATTGCCAAGCAAGAAATTGTGGAAAGGAAGAGGAAAATGAAGGGCCAGCGAAAGTAAGTACTCAAATAAGAAAAGAAGGTTTCCAAGCGGAGGAAGGAACCGAAAAACTCAAGAAGTTGTGGCCCCAAAATTAGGGCAAGGAATCCTAAGCCCGTAAGGATGAGGGCAAGGGCGGACCAAAGCAAATCTAGAAGCCGCGTGGGAAGCCACCGACCCTTTGGGGCAACCCCGTAAATCTTTTGAAGCCCCTGACGAGCTGCACGAACGCCACGAGAAGAAGCCCAAAGAGCAGGAATGAGCCAAAGGAAGATGCCGGCCGAGGGGCGATGGTGGGCAAAATCGACTATAAAAGTGGACAAAAGCTCGGCGACTTCAGGAGAGACTCCTGAAATAAGGTCGGAGGTGACTGAATCGAGCCGCTTTTCAAGCGGAAGCAAGTCCAAACCGGCCACAAGAAGAATTAGAGAAGGGAAAAGAGCCAACATAAACGACCATGCCATTTGGGATGCGGACCCGGAAAGCCCCAGTTTCCGAGCGGTACTTAGCAAACTAGCCAAACTGAAATGCGCCATAAAGAAAGCATAGCCAACGCCCAGGGCTCCATTTTCGTAATCTGGTCATAATGCTAGCCATCCTCCCCCTTCTTCTTGTCGCTCCCCAAGAGCTGTCCACCGATGAACTGGGCCTATCTGAACTTTTGGGCGAAAGGTGGACCGTTGAGGCCGAAGTTTATTCTCAAGCGGGCCCTGCAGTGGTTTCGATTGAATTGGAGGGCTCCATTCAGCAAAGGGACTTCTTTGGGAGGACCCGCCACAAAGAAGGACAGTTGGGCCAAGGCACTGGAGTGCTTATTGATTCGACCGGGTTAGTCATTACCAACGCTCATGTAGCTGCGCCGGAAGGTCCTGGGATGGTGGTTGAAAATATCTGGGTTTCCTTCGCGGAAGAGTTTGGAGGACAACGCCTGGAAGCAAAACTTTTAAACGCAGCGCCTGAATGGGACCTGGCCCTTCTAAAGATTGAATCGCCGGGACCTTTCCGCTCCGTTCCTCTTGGATCCAGCAAAGACCTCCTCAAAGGTGAGAAGCTGATTGCAATAGGGACCCCTTTCGGAAATGACCACTCCATTACTTCGGGCATCCTCTCGGGCTACCACCGAAATATCACGGTACGAACACCATCCGGCGCCAAAGAAATGCCCGGCCTATTGCAAACGGATGCCGCCATTAACCCGGGCAACTCCGGGGGGCCCCTCTTAAATAGTTTGGGAGAGCTTGTGGGAATCAATTCCGCAACCATGGAGGCCGCCGATGGAATCGGTTTTGCGATTCCTGTGGACCGCGTTTCTGAAATCCTTTCCGAAAGGTTGTTGGATGTAGATTACTCGACCCGCTTTTGGGCAGGCATGAAAGTAGAAGAGCGCCCCGAGGGCTTGGTCGTGGTTTCGGTGAACCCTAATGGACCAGCATCCGACGCGAAGGTCAGAGTTGGGGATGTCCTTCTTGAAATTCAAGATGAAAACCTATCGGACTTGCGCTCTTATGCGAGCCAACTTTTGCCGCTCAGCGAAGGGGACCAGGTCCGAATGAAGCTCCAATCCTCTAATGGTCGAGCACGATATAGCACCTTGCGTCTTGCCCCTGCAAAAGAAAGGGACACGCGAGGCCTCATGGGTTTCGACGCAAAGCGCAGTGTGGTTTATTACCGCGATGGCCGACAACGCGAGCGCATGCGCGTTTTAGAAGTTACTCGGGTTTATCCAAACACTCATGCAGCAGAATTAGGCCTCCAAGCTGGGGACCGCATACTCGCCATTATGGTGCGAGACCCCAAAGGCGAGCCAGATTGGGCACAATTTGATACCTTTTCAGGCTTGATTGCTCAGGTGCGAGGACCTGACTTCGTTCGCACGGGCACCAACATCTGGGTTCTTCGTGAGGAAAAAACTTTCCAGGGTGAGCTGCTTATTGAAGGAGCCTAGCGAACTCCTCCCCTCAACCATTCCGCGTACTTGGAAAGCCCATCCACCACCAAAGTGTGTGGGTCATAACCTAAGTGTTCCCGTGCCTTGTCAATGTTGGCATAGGTAATGGTGACATCACCCGGCTGAAGAGGAAGCTCCTCGATTTGAGGAGTAACGCCAAATGCCTCCCCCATCTGGGAAATCAAATCGGCGAGGGTGGTGGTGCGAGATTCGCCAAGGTTGTAAACCTCGTACCCTTGGCAACATTCCATCGCTCGCACAACGCCATCAATGATGTCATCAATGTAGGTGTAATCTCGTGCTGTGCTTCCATCGCCAAACATCGGAATGGACCCCTTCTCTTGAAGGATTTTTGCGAACTTAGCGATTGCCATCTCGGGTCGTTGGCGGGGGCCGTAAACGGTAAAAAATCGAAGGGCAGATATAGGAATCTTGTATAGGTGGTGATAAGTGTAGGCCAGAACTTCACAAGATTTTTTGCTGGCTGCATAAGGGGAAACCGGGCAAGAAACTTCGTCGGTTTCGGAGAAAGGTGTTTGGGTTAGTCCACCATAAACGCTCGAGGAGGAAGCCATCACGAAACGAATATTGGGGTTTGTGTTTCGTACGGCATCTAGCAAGGACAAGGTACCTTGAACATTCACATCAAAGTAAAGAGCCGGGTTCTCCAGGGACGGGCGAACACCTGCACGAGCCGCTAGGTGCATGATGACATCAAAACCACCCTTTCCGATAAGCTCTTGCATGGTATCGCGGTCACGGATATCCGCTTCCACCAGGGAATAGTTTGGATGTTGAAGCGCGGCCTGAACATTGCTCCGTTTTAGTCCAGGGTCGTAGAAATCATCAAAGCAATCAAGGCCAACGACTTCGGCTCCCATTTGGAGACAGCGCTCGGCTAGGTGGGAGCCAATAAAGCCACCTGCGCCAGTAATGAGAACTTTTTGAAAGGGTTGAGGGTCAAGAACCATAATTATTCAACAGTGACCGATTTGGCGAGGTTTCGAGGTTGATCCACATCTTTGCCCAGACGATTGGCAACTTCATAGGAAAGTTGTTGGAGAGGGATGACATTCACAAGGGGCGACAGGTGCTCGGGAACTTTGGGAACAAAAAGAGTGGCATCAGCGAGCTGCGCGACTTTTTGATCACCCTCGGCGGCAACTGCGACAACTTTTCCGCTTCGCGCTCGGACTTCTTCAATATTGGAGACCATCTTTTCATATGTTTTCCCAGGAGTTGCGATGGCCACGACGGGGAAGGACTCATCAATGAGGGCAATAGGACCGTGTTTCATTTCACCTGCGGGATATCCTTCCGCGTGAATATATGAAATTTCTTTTAGTTTCAAGGCGCCTTCCATCGCGATTGGGTGGTTGAATCCTCGGCCGAGGAAAAGACAAGAATCCACAGTAGCCAAGATATCGGCAGCAGTTCGAACAGCTTCCTCTGCTTCATCGGAGAATAGTGAGTCCAACTTCGGGCGAAGGTGGCGAAGGTCAGATAGAAGAGCGAGTCCTTGTTCTTTGGAAAGTACTTTCCGTGCCCGGCCAACTCGTAGGGCGAGAAGGTATAGGGCAGTAAGTTGACCGAAGAATGCTTTGGTGGAAGCCACACCGACTTCGGGACCGCAGTGAGTGAGGAGTACGTGGTCGGCCTCTCGGTCCAAAGTGGAACCACGAACATTGCAAATCCCTAAAACCTTTCCACCACGACTTTGTACTTCGCGCATGGCTCGGAGACTGTCTGCTGTTTCACCCGATTGGGAAATAATGACCGTAAGGGCATCCCCCTCTTTGAGTTTGGGCGAATAAAGAAATTCACTGGCATTTAGGACATCACCGGGGAGTTGGGCAAATTCTTCCAAGAATTGCTTGCCCAATAGAGCGGAATGAAAAGAGGTACCCATCGCCATAAAACGCAATCGAGAAAAACGGCAGAGGGCCTGGTCTTCGAGGCCGAATTCGCTTTCAAATACAACATCACCCTCAGCGTCGTGGAGGCGGTCGAAGGCCGTTCGAGCAAGAACATCAGGCTGCTCTTCAATTTCTTTCAGCATGAAGTGGGGATAGCCGCCCTTTTCCGCTTGTTCAGGAGTCCAGTCGCAATGCTGAATGTCGCGGCTTACGGGTTGATTATTCGGGTCGAAAATTTGGCACGAATGTGGAGTCAGGACTGCGGTTTCGCCATTTTCCAGAACCAAGAAGTCTCGAGTGAGCCCCAACAAGGCCGGCATATCGGACGCGGCACATGTGAGCTCTTCCCCAATCCCAACAACCAATGGGGAGTCGTGTCGCGCCACAACAATCGAGTTTGCGCATTCAGAAGAGGCCGCGACTAAGGCATATGCACCGTGAACACGCTGGAGAGAAGATTGAATGGCGGCGTGGAGGTCGCCTTCATGTTCTTCAAGAAGGCTGGCTACCAAGTTTGCGAGTACTTCGGTGTCTGTATCAGAAGTGAACTCGTGACCCGCATCTTGGAGATCAGTTCGAAGTTCAGCATAGTTTTCAATAATTCCGTTGTGAACAATAACAACCTTATCGAGGTGATCTCGATGCGGGTGGGCATTACGGTCTTCGGGTGCCCCATGAGTAGCCCAACGAGTGTGCGCTAATGCCATCGGAGATGCCGGGAGGCCATTTTGGCCTAGGTCCTCTTCCAGAACGGCAATCTTCCCCGTTCGGCGGCGAACCTGAATGGCACCATCAGAAACAATGGCAACACCGGCAGAATCGTAGCCGCGATATTCAAGAGTTTTGAGGCCATGGATGACCGCAGGAAGAACATTTCCATCAACCCCGACAGCGGCAACGATTCCGCACATTGCTAACTAACAGCCTCGCCGACGCGACCTCGGAAGAAGGGGATGGTCTTTTCAAGGCCTTGGGCGAGTTCCACCTGAGGCTCCCACTTCAAGAGTTTTTTGGCCTTTGTAATGTCAGGTTGCCTAACTTTGGGGTCATCCACAGGTAAGTCTTTGAAAACAATTTCTCTTTCCACACCCAAGGCATCTTGAACTCTTTGAGCAAATTCCAGAATGCTCATTTCGGTTGGGTTTCCAATGTTTGTTGGGAAGGGCTCATCGGATTGCATGAGGCGGTATGCGCCTTCCAACAAGTCGTCAACAAAACAAAAGGAGCGAGTTTGAGAGCCATCTCCGAAAACCGTGAGCTCCTCACCTTTCAGGGCTTGTCCTATAAAGGCTGGAAGGACTCGGCCATCGTCAAGGCGCATGCGTGGGCCGTAAGTGTTAAAGATGCGCATGATGCGAGTTTTTAAGCCGTGGTGTCGGTGGTAGGCCATTGTGATTGCTTCTGCGAATCGTTTAGCTTCGTCGTAGCAGCCGCGAGGCCCAACTGGGTTTACATTCCCCCAGTAGTCTTCAGGTTGGGGGTGAACCAGTGGGTCACCGTAACACTCACTGGTGGAAGCAATAAGAAAGCGAGCGCCTTTGGCAAGAGCTAACCCCAAACAGTTGTGCGTTCCCAACGAGCCCACTTTCATGGTTTGAATGGGAATTTGCAAGTAGTCAATCGGGGATGCAGGAGATGCAAAGTGATACACTTCGTCAAGGTCACCAGGGAGATTGATAAATTGAGTGACATCATGTTGAACAAAAGTAAAGGACGCATTGTCTTTTAGGTGTTCAAGGTTTCGGGAGTCACCCGTAACGAAGTTATCCATTCCGACAACTTCGTAGCCAAGGCCAAGAAGTTTGTCACAAAGATGAGAGCCAAGAAAACCGGCGGCTCCGGTAACAAGTGCGCGGGGCATTATTTATTCCTCAAGGAAGCGTTCTAAGAAACCCGTATCCACATCGCCATTGACAAACTCGGCTTGAGCAAGAATCCTGCGATGAAGAGGGGTTGTGGTGTGGAGACCGGGCCCTTCGACCCGGATTTCAGAAAGGGCACGGTTGCCTATTTGAATGGCTTCGGATCGGTCGTCACCATAAACAAGGAGTTTGGCAACCATGGAGTCGTAATAACGGGGAATCGTGCAACCACCTGCGAGGTAAGTATCCATTCGAACTCCGCGGCCGCCTGGCAAGACTAATTTCTGGATGAAACCTGGGGTAGGCGCAAAGCCACGGTCGGGATTTTCGGCATTGATGCGAAATTCAATAGCGTGCCCTTTAAGTTTGACGTCTTTTTGGCGGATTGTAAGGGGCTCACCAGATGCAATTCGCAGTTGCCATGCAACTAAATCGATTCCGGTCACCATTTCTGTTACACAGTGCTCTACCTGAATCCGAGCGTTCAGTTCAATGAAGTAGAACGAGCCATCTTTATCCAATAGAAACTCAACTGTTCCTGCATTTCGATATCCGGCTGCTTTGGCAAAGGCCACGGCTGCAGCACCCATTTTGTTCCGAAGCTTGGGATCAAGTGCCGGCGAGGGGGACTCCTCGATTAGCTTTTGGTGCCGGCGTTGAATGGAGCAGTCCCGTTCGCCTAAGTGAATAGTGTTGCCATCGGGGCCCGCCAAAATTTGAAATTCAATGTGACGGGGATCTTCGACGTACTTCTCGATATAAACTGTGGCATCATTGAAAGCGGCTTGGGCTTCACTGCGGGCTTGGTGGAAAGAATTCAATAGGCTCACTTCGTTACTCGCAACTCGCATACCGCGGCCACCCCCACCTGATGCGGCTTTAATAATTACGGGGTATCCAATTTTGCGAGCTATAGCAACCGCATCTTCGTCAGTCTCGACGGCGCCATCTGAACCAGGAACAACAGGGACTTTGGCAGACCGAGCCACATCTTTGGCGCGGGCTTTATTCCCACAATCTGCAATAACGGAGGGCGGAGGGCCAATAAAGGCAATGTTGCAGGCTTCACACACTTCAGCAAAGTGGGAATTTTCAGCAAGGAAACCATAACCGGGGTGAATGGCATCCACATCGGTGATTTCAGCCGCTGCAATAATTCGGGGGATATCAAGGTAAGAATCTGCGGAGCTTGCAGGCCCAATACAAATAGCTTCATCGGCCAACTCCACATAGGGCATGTCCTTGTCCGCCTCGGAATAAACCACAACCGCTTCCGCACCCATATCACGGCAAGCGCGAATGACTCGAAGGGCAACTTCGCCGCGGTTGGCGATAAGAACTCTGCGGAACATCCTATTTAGCTTTGGCGGATTTTGAACAAGGGCTGACCAAACTCAACCGGTTCGCCGTTCTTCACAAGGATGGCAACAACTTCTCCAGCGCACTCAGCCTTGATTTCATTCATTACTTTCATGGCTTCAAGAATGCACAACACTGATTCATCATTTACAGAATCCCCTACTTCGACGTAATTATCGGATTCGGGACTAGCAGCGCGGTAAAAAGTGCCAACCATCGGCGCAGTGAAAACAAAAATGTCTTCATCTTCGGTGGGTGATGAAGCTTCGGAACTCGTCGGAGCCGCGGGCGCAGGGGCTGCTTGGGAGGCAGGAGCAGTAGTTGGGATTGAAGAAGAGACCATTGATGCGCCGGATTGCCGAGAAAGGCGGATGCGCGCATCTTCAGTTTCGTATTCAATCTCAGTGAGACCTCCCTCATCCATGAGGGTTAAAAGTTTTTGGAAGGTGTCTGTTTCCACGGTTGAGATTATTAGGTGTTGGGGAGGAAGTTCCCTGACAGGGGGCTATTGTGCCGTCCACTCGCCAGATTTACCCCCAGATTTGCGCAAAAGCCGAACTTCTTGAAGGACAATACCCTTGGAAAGGGCTTTGGTCATGTCGTAGAGGCAGAGTGCAGCGGCCGCCGCCCCCACCATGGCTTCCATTTCAACGCCGGTTCGCGCGGTAGTTCGGGCGGTGCACCGAACTTGGAGGGTGCAAGATTCAATCGCCTGGATTTCAATGTTCACGGAATCCAAAGGCAATGGATGGCATAGTGGAATCCACTCCGAAGTTCGCTTAGCGGCTTGAATACCGGCAATTTTGGCCGGAGTTTCAATCCCACCCTTAGGAAGATCACCTGATAAGACTTTTTCCCAAGCATCGGCAGGAAATACTACCTTTGATTCAGCTTCGGCAAGTCGATGCGTGGCCTTTTTTCCACCAACATCAACCATGTGAGGTTTTCCAGCGGCGTCTAAATGATTCAGTTCCGAAGATTTTTCCATGACTGGGCCCGGTAGAGCGTAGTCTTTCGGGTGTCCCATTGTACGGGACCCACGAAACTGCATGAATCTCCTCCTCCTTGCCACTCTTCTTTTTCAGGCTCCCGCCCAAGGCAGCTTTGAATCCCTTCTAGAGCAAGCCACTCAACTCTCTCCCGCAGCGATTCTCACCGAAGCGGACAAATATCTTCCCCCAGAAGAAGCCGAGTGGCTCACCCAAGCTGAGACCCAACTTCCAGCTCTACCACCAAAGTCCCAACTCATGCTGGGTCGAATTTTGGCTCGAGCGGACTTTCCCCTCGGTGGGCCAACCCTGGTCAAACTCCTAGATGAGGGTCCCCTATTGGCTCAAGCTGCCCTCTCTACTCTTTCTTTGGGTGCTTTCCGGAATCACGAGCCAACCTTGGCTGAATTGGGGGCCTGGCTCGCCGGACCTGGACTCCATGCAGCTTCTGCTCTTCGAGCTGAAGCTGCATGCTCCTTACATCAAATTGGCGACGGAGTTCGTCGTCGCGCTGCACAACGTATTCTCCGAGATGGTTTGTTGTCGGACGACCCGGCTACCCGTCGCCACTCCTCACTAGCCCTGGCCCGCACAGGGAACCTAGATGACCCCCAAGTTTTAGTTGAGCTGGAAGCTGTTTCCGCTGGGATGGGCGTTGATGCAGCCCTTGCCCGAAGCCTGATCGAAACCTATCAGCAACAGCAGCGCTACCGCCGCAAACTTGCTGCTCTGGATCGAGTATTGGAGCAAAAGTTAGGTGAGAGTGGAGCCACAGACTCTGGTGACCTCGCAGTTTTAGAAGAAGTCATTCGGCATGTACAAATGAGGCATATGGAAGGAGAGCGCTTTTCTCGTGAAGAGTTAGTCGCTGCTGCAGCCGATGGCTTGTTGGGGCGCTTAGACCCGCACTCTGACTTTCTGACTGGAAGTGATTTCGGTGAATTTATTTTCGATATGAATCCTGAATACGGTGGGATTGGTGCTTATGTCAATGTTGTGGAGGGCATCTTTACGATTACCCGCCCTATCTATTCCGGCCCCGCTTATGAGGCAGGTCTTTTAACAGGCGACAAAATTGTGGAAGTCGACGGTTGGTCCACTCTTGACCAACCCATGGACGAAACTATCCGAAGGTTAAAAGGGAAGCCCGGAACTGAGGTTACAGCTCTTGTTCACCGCCGCGGTTGGACGGAGCCCCGCCCAATTCAGATTACCCGCCGGAAGATTGAAATCCCCTCCTTGTTCACGGAAGTGTTTCCTGGGGGGATCTTGTACTTGGACCTCACAAGTTTTTCAAAAGACTGTGCTGTTGACATTTTAGATGAGATTGACTCCTTTCCTGAAGCATCCGCACTCAACGGAGTTGTCCTAGACCTTCGGGGCAACCCTGGCGGCTACCTTTCAGAAGCAGTAGGCGTGTGCGATTTGTTTCTTCCCAAAGAACAACTCATTGTGACTACCCGGTCGCGCACAGGCCGACCTGACCGATACCAGACCAAACATTCACCTTCGGTTGATCCTGCTCTACCGGTCATGGTTTTGGTAGATCGTTTTAGCGCATCTGCTTCGGAAATCGTTTCTGGTGCTCTTTCCATTCATGAGCGGGCTCTCGTTATTGGCGAGCGAACTCATGGAAAGGGATCCGTTCAAAATCTCCTCCGCCTAGAAACTTTAAGTGATGAATCATGGAAAGATGGGAATCGCAATGGAAAACCCGATCCATGGGAGGAATTCTCTGACCACAACAACAACGGTGAATTTGATTTTGGTCCCCGAATAAAGCTCACCATGGCCTACTACTTCTTGCCTGATGGTTCCACCATTCATACGCAACGGGACCATGAAGGGCGAGTTGTTGAGAATGGTGGCGTTCAACCTGACATCGAAGTTCTCTTTCCCGAGCTTGCCATTCCAACTTTGCGCGAACTGGATCGATTGGCAAGTGAGGAGAAATTCCTCATCTATGCGAAGGATTTGCTTTCGAGTTCCCCGGAACTCGCTGTGAGACTAGCGGAGTTCGATGGTGGCAGCCTCCAGGCCTATCCTGACTGGGATGACTTCTATTCAAGCTTGGAAACCACACTGGAACAAGATGAGGTTCGCCGCTGGGTACGAAGGCGCCTTCGCTCTGTGGTCGCCGACGCACGCGGTCAAGTCTTTGCAGGCTCTGGCTTCTTGGGTGACTACGAGGAAGACCCACAACTTCAATTGGCGATTCAGAAGATTTTTGAACAAAGGGGTCTGACTATTGAAGAGGTTCCCGAGTATTCGGCTGTTTTCTAGTCGCAACCTGACAGAACTGCGAAGAGACCCATTCGCCCAGCAGCTGACCCTTGTCGCCTGTGGCTAAAGCAGAAGGAATCCTCAGTGAAAGTGTCCACTGCAATGGTCTCGATGTTGATACTGCTCAGGCCAGACTCCACGAGTTGATGGCCTGCCCATGCAGGTAAATCCACGAGGAAACGGTCCTTATGTGGGCTGGAACAAGATTCGGGCGCGTACTGCGCAACATCTTCATGAACTTGAAAACTTTTAGGGCCAATCGAAGGTCCGATGCCAGCTAGAATATTTTGGGGCTGGGCGCCGGTTTCGCTGCAAAGAAGGCGAACGCCTTTTGAAAGGATTCCCGCAACAAGTCCGCGCCATCCTGCATGCAATACCGCAAGGCCTGGCTTTGGTTTTGAAACAAATAGGAGAACAGCGCCACAATCTCCGACAGAAGTCATAAGGGGAATGTTTGGGGCCGTTGTGAGCAAACCATCTGACCGAGGAAGAACGGAAATCGGTTCAAATGCTCCGCGGCCCTGATCGGATGAGCGAACCGAATGAATACCAGCTCCGTGTACCTGTCCACCAACAACAAGAGAGGATGGGTCAGCATGAAGAACGGACAGAAACTCTTTCCGGGCAAGAAGGGCGGCGGCACGATTACGGTCTCCACTTAGAGAAATATTGCCACTGCCGTTTTTTGAAGAAAGAGAAAAAAGATGGCGGAGGTTTGGAACCTCGGAAAGAGAATCAAACTGAAGATAGCGAAAACCTCCAGGAGTCTTGTGAGTTCTCAAGAATTCGAAATTCGTTCTCGGGCTTCTTGGACGGGTCCCAACAATACAGCAATTGGGCGCCCACCATCGCTAGCCTCTAACAAGATTTTTGCAATTACAGTCAGTGGAACAGAGAGAAGCATGCCCGCAGGTCCCCAAAGCCAACCCCAAAAGAGCAATGAGAGGAATACGACAAGGGGCGATAGGCCCAAACTGCGGCCCATCAATCTCGGCTCTACAACATTGCCAAGAACCATATTCACAACAACAAAGCCCAGTCCCACCCCAAGAGCACTCATTCCGCCCAACTGGACGAGGGCAAGTAGAACTGCAGGCAAAGCGGCAATAATGGAACCAATGCTGGGTACATAGTTGAGGAGGAAAGCGATAAGGCCCCAAAGCAATGGAAAATCCAAACCCATGAAATTCGTCCACAGGGAAATAGAAAATCCTGTGGCCAAACTCACCAGAGTTTTTAGAGCAAGGTACCGTTGAACTTTGGCGGCGGCTTCATGGAGGCCATTGCCTGATGCCCAAGAATGTCCCCAAGCGGCAGTGAGTTTGTAGCGGAAATCAGCGGCTTCCAAGAGCAGAAATATCATGGTGAGAGCAATCAGAACAAAATTTGAAAATAGGCCAACCAAACCATTCAGGAGTTGACCCACGAAGGCCATTGCTGCGGCTGGATTCAACGTTGATTGCAGATCAACTGCCTCTTTGGAAAGCCCCCACTGGGATAAATAGGTTTGGATTTCTCTAAGTGAACTCCCAAGTTGCGCTTCATATCGTGGGATTGCGCTGGTGAATTGGGAAAGGGATCCGCCAACGATTCCACCAACCAAAGCGAGTGCCAAACCGAAAACAGCAACGGCAAGCAAAACGGAAACAACGGCGGGAATTTTCCAGGAGCGAAACTTTAAAACAAGAGGGTTCGCTAATACGCTTAAAACGATTGCCAACAGAAAAGGAACCACCAGCTCGCCAGAGGCCTTGAGGCCAGCAAATAGAATGATGACGGCAGCGGCGGTTAGAAGCGGGCGAGATTTTGGGTTCGTGGGCACAGTGTTGAAACCCTAAACCCAAGAGGGTGAATGAACTCAGGTAGGGTCGCCAGAAGTTTGGGCGAAGGCGGCGTCGAAGTCAAACGCGTCCTCGAAGGCCTCCGGCAGATCTTCATCGCGGCGGTTCAAGAGGCCAATCTCGCACATTTGGAAAACAAGTTCTCCAAAGTCTTCAGTTCCCTCAACTCCCCAAGATTTAAAGGTGTACGGAGCCATGGGGCCAAATTCTTCATTTGCATAGCGGCGAATGCCGTCCAGAAGCTCATCGCAACTCAAATGGCGTGCCTCGCCTTGGGCTCGAGTTTTGCCCAAAAGGAACATGGAATAGTCCAGGGCCTCCAATACAAAGAAATAGGCCGCTTCTTCGTAGCGGCGGCCTTCTAATTGGCGCAAATTGCGAATGATTTCTTCGAGTTGGCGGTCGTCCATGTGTGTTACCTGACTTGCTATCGGCCTACTCGTGGCGGGGTTTGACCCCAATCCGAAATTCCCCAAAAAATACCTAAAAAAGTCGGAAATAAACCCCTAAACCTTTTGCCCGTAATGGTTTACAATGCTCTGGCACTGTCCAAGCAAATCTTCAAACACAACATTTGGGGTGACTTGCCCCCTTAAATCCGCCAAGGCATCAAGATGCAGTTTTACAAAAGAATCAATTTGAAAAGAAGCCTCAGGGGAAAGTTGAGGGTAAAGCTGAACCATCCAACCCAAAATGGCCGAAAGGCGGCGCATTCCCTCGGTTCTTTGCTCGGCTATTTTGCCCCCTTCAGGAGCCAGCAACCAGCTCATTGGACAAGTGGGGTCCTCAATCCAGGCCTGAAACGCTTTGTGGTGCTCCAGCAAGGCGTCCCGTTCAGTTGAGGAAATCTCCAAGGGAGAATCTGAATCACCTAAGGCAGCTTGAAGAATGGGATACTCCGAATCTTCCAGTCCTGAAGCTGTGGCGCGGCGAAGCTGCTCCTCCAGAGGGAGAGCAGGCACGCGATGGGTGCGGCAGCGGGACAAAAGTGCCGGCAAAAGAAGGGCAGAGTCGTGGGCGGTCAAAATGAGAATCGTTCCCTCGGGGGGCTCTTCGGCTGTCTTCAACAAGGCGGCTTGGGCATCAGCGCCCATTCGATCCGTATCAAAAAGCGCAATAATGCGATGCCGACCCTCAGATGGGCGGAACCGAAGGAGAGACTCCACACTTTCCACCCCTTCTTTTCGATGGGCAATGTGTTCCACTTTTAATCCGTGAGTTCCCAAAGCCTCAGGGTCAAGCACAGCGTAGTCTGGGTGTTCTTGAGGGGAGGGAGTTTCTAAGAAGAAGGCTGCCATTTCATGCGTGGCAGTGCGGAGGCGCGATTTAGAGGTACCCAAGAGAAGATAAGCATCAGCAATCCGGTTCCGCTTCTTCTCCAACTGGACCCGTTTCAGAGTAGAATTTCTCATGTAAACAAGTGAGTAATCGCGTCAAGGACAAGGGCTTCTGCTTCGTCAGGATTGCAATCCCCAACCGGAATGACAGTGGTGGACTCAGGACGCTCTTTGGCATAGCGGTGGTATCCGTTTTGCACCTGAGCCTGAAACGGCAACCCGCGGGCTTCGAAACTGTCAGCTTCAGAGCGAGAAGTCGCGCGACGAAGAGCTTCTTCGGGTTCTAAGTCAAGAATAAGAACCTGATCCGGCTGCATGTCGTTAGGAACAACTAAGCGGTCAAGGGCCAGCACAAAGGTGGCCAATTCAGGTGAGGTTCCTTGATAAGCAACAGTCGAAGGAGTGAATCGTTCGCATACCACATCTCGGCCATCTTCAATGGCGGGCCGGATTTCTTGCAGGAGGAGTTCTCTTCTAGAGGCAAAGAAGAGGAGGGCCTCAGTAGCAGGGTCCCAGGCCTCGCGAGTTGGGTCCAGGAGCAAGTTCCGAAAGCGCTCCCCAGCAGGAGTCGTTCCAGGTTCGCGGATGTGGAGTGGGTGCCGCCCCCGACTCTCCAGCCAAGCAACCAGTCGTTGGGCTTGGGTCGTTTTTCCACTACCATCCATCCCCTCAAAAACAAGGAATTTACCGCTCATTGCCCTATCCTACGATTGCGGGGTAGAAATTCATGTTTCCTTCCGGATAGGCTGTGCAAATGCCCGTGCGAATATCACGCCTCCTCCCCCTCTTCACTGTTCTCTTGGCCTGTTCTAGCCCTGTCACTCGAACTACCACCAATCGTGTGGCACCCCCTATTGCCCTTCGAGCTCCAACACCTTCCCCTCCGGCTTCACTCTCTACTCCGCTTCGAATTCGCTGGTGGGAGGACCGCATTTATCGGATGGATGATGCTGACCGGCGGGAGGCCTACTTACGATTGGGCGAGCTCTACTTACTGGAAGACAATGGTATGGAGGCCCGCCGCTGTTTTCGCCAGGGATTGGAGGGGCGGCTCAGCACGGCCGAAATCGCCCAAGCTGAATACGGAATCGGTCGGGCCTACCTTCTGGATTCTCGTCCCGGTTTGGCAACCAAACACCTGAGAGCTGGACTTTTCGGTGCCACCGGCCCCGGTGCTGAAGAGTGCCGCTATTTGCTGGCTCTTTGCGAAGGAGAGACATTGGCAGCAACACCCGAACTACTGCAAAGGGTTCAGCCATACCTACCCGACGAAGGCATGGTTGCCTCCTATGCAGGTGCGGGCTCCATGCGCTTTTTGGATGTTAGTCGCGCATCCTGGCGAGCCAAGCCTATCCGCCAGAACCATGAGCTGATGGGCCCCCCAACGCGAATCACTATTCACCACTCTGCGGAGCCCCTGTCGAGTCGCAAACTGAGCGATTCGCGGAAAGAAGTGCTGCGTATTCAGTCCATTCACCAAGACGACAAACATTGGGCTGACATTGGCTACCACTTTTTGATTGATCCAGCGGGCCGTGTTTTCGAAGGACGGCCCATTGATGTTCAAGGAGCCCATGCTGGGAATAAGGCCACAAACAGAGGCAACATCGGGATTTGTTTGCTGGGTAACTTTAAAGCTCAACCAGAACGCGGACCCGACTACGCCATCGAGCAAAGGCCCACCTCTACCCAACTTGCATCTTTGGAGAAATTGGTAAACAGCCTTCGTGGGAGCTTCAGAATTCAAAGGGAGCAAGTTTTTCACCATGGTGATTTCCGCCAAACCGAGTGTCCAGGTTGGCGTCTGCGTGGCTGGATTCGAAACTATCGATCTAACTCCTCCTAGACTCTGACCCCATCGGGTGGGTCAATTTCTCCCCAAACTCTGATTTCATAATGGCTTAGAGAAGAAAAATGAGCGGGACTGAGCTCAGGAATTTTTCTCGTCCTAAGTGCTTTGTGCCAGTTTTGTTATCGGAGGTGCTGACCCAGCGGATAGGGTCAGTGTCTTATTGTCAGGCAAGGTGGAGGTCTTCACCTTCGGCAACTCGATGGTGGGCATCTTCCATGAGCTCATCTAAAAGGAGGTCGAATTGGAGGCGGGGAGCCTCTCCCAGGAGTTGGCCAAGCTTCCTATTATCTCCAACCAAACAATTGGCATCTTGAGAACCACGAAGCCGTTTGGAGTCGGTTTGAACTTGAATCTGCGTGGAGCACCGTTCAAGAAATCCATCGAGGAAAGCTTGAATGCTGATCCCTTCCCCAGAGCACAGATTGCAAAGATCAAAAGTGCCGGCAAGTTCAAGCAAGGAAAGGTAGGATTTCGCCACATCCTGGACATGAAGAAAATCTCGCACAGAATCAAGTCGCCCGACCTTGAGAGTTCCACCTCCGGATTTTTCTAGTTGAACCAAACGGGTGGCAAAGGACGGAAGAACGAATGTGGGCGCCTGACCCGCTCCAGAATGATTAAAGGGTCGCACCACAGAGACGCGGTGCCCACGATCACGAAAGCCTTGGGCAACACCTTCACCCTCAAGTTTGGTGGCACCATAAACATTGACAGGTTCCAGCAACTGTTCCTCGTTTAAGGGGTCTCCTTGTGGTTGATAAACATGCCCGCTTGAGACATGAAGAATCGGGCATTCTGGCCATCGCGCAAGAATTTGCTCGTAAAGACGACATGGACCAGAAACATTAATCGCATGGGCAAGTTCTGGGTTCTCTTCGCAAGCAGGAGGGAAAGAGAGGGCTGCCAGGTGAATGAGTCCCCCGGGTTCGGGCAAGCGCTCAAAATCCAAACACTCTTCCTTGCTGGGGAATCCCTTCAACATTGAGAGATCCAGACCTACGGTGGGACCTTCAATTTGGTGTACATTCTCTGGGAGGACCAAAGAGAGGTAGGGTTGTTCCTTGGCTTCAAGCAAGCGGCGAAGCCAAGTGCCGGCGAAACCATCTGCCCCCGTCAGCCAGAGAACGCTCATGTAGTTGTCAAGAGAGATTCAGGTAGTGAACCCTTCTGAACCTGGAGGCCCAAATCTTTATGGTGAGCAAGATCTGAATCTACCATGAGGTGCACAAGTTCCTCAAAGGAAGTCCTTGGAGTCCAACCAAGGTTCTCACGAGCGAGGCTTGGGTCACCCAAAAGCAAATCAACCTCCGCGGGCCGATAGAACTTCGGATCAACAGAAACGAAATCTTCGTAATCGAGTCCAACTCGACTAAATGCAATTCGACAAAAATCGCGTACAGAATGGGTTTCGCCAGTTGCGACAACGAAATCCTTAGGCTCATCCTGCTGAAGCATAAGGTGCATCGCCTCAACATAGTCCCCGGCAAACCCCCAATCTCGGCGGGCATCTAGATTGCCCAGGGGAATTCCTTCTTGCTTACCGAAAACGATGGCAGCAACTCCGGCGGTGATTTTGCGGGTTACAAATTCAATGCCACGCCGCGGGGATTCATGATTGAAAAGAATCCCACTACAACAAAACAAGTCGTAGCTTTCGCGATAATTCACCGTAGCCCAATGTGCGTACACCTTGGAAACGCCATAGGGCGAACGCGGATGAAAGGGGGTACTCTCTTTCTGTGGTGTCTCGGAAACTTTCCCAAACATTTCGCTTGAAGATGCTTGGTAATAACGCGCTCCAGGAACAACGAGCCGCATGGCTTCAAGGAGTCTGGACACCCCCACTGCAGTCACCTCAGCAGTATGAATCGGCTCGTGAAAAGATGCGTGCACAAAACTTTGTGCAGCGAGGTTGTAAATCTCATCCGGCTGATATTCTTCAAGAAGTCGCATGAGTGAACTTTGATCCAATAAGTCACCGTGCGCAATTTCGACCTGGTCAAGAATCCCCTCAATTCTCTCTGTGGAAGGGGTTGCAGTTCGGCGCATCATGCCAACGACGCGGTAACCTTGGGTCAAAAGATGTTCAGCCAAATAGGAACCGTCTTGGCCGGTAATACCTGTGATGAATGCGGTTTTCATTTATTGAGGAACAGAGACTTAAGCAAGGAAGAAAGCAATTATACCTGTTAAAAGGCAGTAAGGAGCAAACCAAGAAAGTCGCCCAGATTGGGCAATTCGCAAAAGAAGGCCAAGTGCGAGGAGACCAACGAGGAAAGTTAGAATGGCAGAGAACCAAATCCCATCTGGCAATCCGACCTCAGAGCTAAGAGCATCTGGAAGTTTCAGGAGTGCTGCTCCGGAAATCGCTGGGATTGAAAGAAGGAATGAAAAGGCAGCAGCGGCTTCAGCGCGGTAACCTAAAAAGAGAGCCACAACGATTGTGCTCCCGCTTCGGGAAATGCCCGGAAGAATCGCAAACGCTTGGGCGAGCCCAATAAGTAAAGCTGCGAATACTCCAACATGCAGGAGAGTTTTTTGCCCTCCTCGTCCACGAGACAGCCACAGAAACATACTGGTTATCATCAAGCAAATGGCGGCAACTTGAGTGCTTGCGAAGGTCGTTTCAATTTGCTCCTTAAACACGAGCCCAACGAAAGCAGCAGGAAGGGTTGCAAGCAGTAGCATGCCGCAAAGTTTTCGCTGAGCAGCAGGGTCCTCCCCTTTGCCGAATAAACCCAATACAACTCTTTGAAGCTCTTTCTTGTAGAAAACCAAAACCGCGGCAAGCGTTCCAAGGTGAAGTAAAACCTCGACGCTGGCATCTTGAGGGAGCTCGCTTCCACCTGGCAAGAGCAAGCGGGCCAAGACCAAGTGCCCTGAGGATGAAACAGGTAGGTACTCCGTCAACCCTTGCAAAACTGCAAGAAGAAGAAGGAGAAGAAAGGGAGACATGAAGCTGAACCTAAATTGCTGAGGCTACGCTTCTTGGTTCTTTACACCCTAGCGCAAATGCCTCGGCAACAGCAGGGTGGACACACTCTCCAGCAAGGATATTCGCTGCGCTAGCAAGGGAACTATCCTCAAGAGTGGCCCGCTTTGGCCCCATCTCTGCGAGCTTCAAAATCCACGGCAAAGTTGCGTTTGTCAAGCCGAAGGTACTGGTTCTAGAAACGGCACCTGGCATATTTGCAACACAATAGTGAAGCACTCCATTCACCACATAAGTTGGGTTATCGTGGGTTGTGGGTTTGCATGTTTCTACGCAACCTCCTTGGTCCACTGCCACATCTACAATCACACTCCCATCAGGCATGAGGTTGAGATCTTCTTTTGTTACGAGTTGAGGTGCACGAGCTCCTGGCAATAGAACAGCTCCGATGAGAAGGTCGACCTTAGGTAACCAGTCCAGAATAGCTTGACGAGTGCTATATACAGTCGTCACATTGGCAGGCATAATTTCTTCAAGGTAGCGTAGCCGCTCAAGATTCACATCAAACATGTAAACGCGAGCACCCAACCCAGCAGCCATCCAAGCGGCATTGGTTCCCACGACGCCTCCACCAAGAATCATGACATGGCCTGGTTCGACTCCGGGGATTCCGGAAAGAAGGACACCCCGACCCCCAAATGGTTTCTCTAGGTATTTAGCGCCCTCCTGGACAGCCATTCGGCCTGCAACTTCAGACATGGGAGTCAGAAGGGGCAACCCTCCACCTTGTTCCAAGGTTTCATAGGCAAAGCAATGAGCTTGAGTCGCAAGCATGCCCTCAGTTAGGCTGCGGTCTGCAGCAAAGTGAAAGTAAGTAAAAAGAGTTTGCCCAGGGCGGGCGCGAGCAATTTCAACGGGTTGTGGTTCTTTGACCTTGAGAATCAGGTCGGCTTGCGCCCAAACAGCGTCAACATCTACGCATTTTGCACCAACTTCCTGGTAACTACCATCGCAAAAACCAGACCCTAAGCCTGCCCCTTTTTCGACAAGAACAGAGTGACCAGCTGCGGAAAGTGCCTGAGCACCGGAAGGAGTCAAGGCAATACGGGATTCAGAGGGTTTGATTTCTTTTGGGACGCCAACAATCATGATGAGTTTCCTCGGTAAAGGGGAGGCGAAATTCTAAACTACCCTCCCCATTCTTCGTAGCCCTTCTACCGAAATTGTCTGAAACCGCAGAAAGACTTGCCGAAGTCCAGGGGCGCATTTCTGATGCCGCCCAGGTTGCCGGACGTGCTCGGGGCTCAACTCGCTTGATTGCCGTCGCAAAGACTGCCACTCCAGAAACGCTGGAAGACGCCTGGGAAGCCGGGCAACGAGCTTTCGGGCATAACCGGGTACAAGCTTTGGAGGAACATGCCGGCTACCTTCCCGATGCTGAATGGCATCTATTGGGACCACTCCAGCGGAATAAGGCCAAAGATGCCCTAAGGCTATGTTCTTTCATTCATACAATTGCAAGTGAACGGATAACGGACCGGCTGAATCTCCTCATGGCAGGGGCAGGCACTTTTGAACTCCCAGTTTGTATTCAAGTTAATTTAACCCCCGAAGATGGCCGGGCTGGCTGCCCTAAAGAAGATCTGTCCCGAATCCTCGATTATTCAAACAGTTCTGCCCTTATGCCAGTAGGCCTTATGACTTTAGGCCCGAGAGGGGGATCGCCTGACTCGTTGCGCCATCATTTCGCTGAATTGCGGAAATTGGGGGAACATTTTTCGGAAAGTGGCCAACTTCCTTCTAACTTTGAACTATCCATGGGCATGACTGAAGACTTTTCGATTGCAGTTCAAGAGGGAGCTACCCTTGTTCGTGTTGGTAGAGCCCTATTCCCCCCAACAAAAACCTAAGAGACAACTCAACTTTGGCCTGCAAGCTCCAATGGTCAGCGAATGACGAGGATGGCATTTTTGCCATCCGAGGGGGAGTCCTTCATGCCATCTGGGAAGACGAAGGCTTTGACTCGGTCTTTCGCTCTTTAGGAAAAGAGGAAGCTGGTTTTATTGCCACCCTAGCCGCGCAAGGCTCCAAAGTTGAACTTGTGGCATCTGGAAAGCTCCGCTTCCTTTCTAAAGGTAAAGAATTTCAGAAGGTTGTTCTACCTTCAGGAGCTCGCCTGAAGTTTTCTATTGAAGGAGAATTAGGCACTTTAAATTTTCAAGGACGGGAGCAAGAATCCGATGAGAACATTGGTCAGGAATTAAATGGCTACAAGATTCTTGGTCATCTAGGCGCCGGGGCTGTTGGGAAAGTTTATCGGGCAAAACAAATTGCCTTGGATCGTGATGTTGCCCTTAAAGTACTGAAACCTGAAGCTGCCCAAAATCCCAAGGCCGTCACTTCTTTTCAACGTGAAGCCGTGGCAGCTGGCCGTTTAAGCCACCCGAACCTGGTCCCTGTTTTTGATGTAGGCGAATCCAAAGGCCTGCACTATTACTCTATGGAATTAGTGCCCGGTGGAACTCTTGAAGAGTACCTAAAGGAGCATGGTCCGTTTCACTGGCGACAAGCTGTTCACGCGGCAATCGACTGCGCGTACGCACTTTCTTTCGCTGAAGAACACCATCTGATTCACCGCGATGTGAAACCCGAGAACTTAATGTTCACTTCGGATGAAACCGTCAAACTTGCTGACCTTGGCCTTTCGGCTACTCGCGGCATGCTGGACCAGGAAGCTGCTGGTGGCACACCCCACTTCATGGCTCCTGAGATAGCGCAAAAGAAAAATGTTGACCACCGTTCCGACCTCTATTCTTTAGGCTGTACTTTGTTTCGATTGATAACAGGAGAAACGGTTTTTGAAGGCCAAAGTCTTCGCGAGATTCTCTTAGCACACGCCCAAGAAGAGCCCCCTACCTTGGCTGAGTTCGGTTGCAAGGTACCCAAAGGGCTTGAGAAATTACTATCTTCCCTTCTATCCAAAGACCCAAATGATCGCCCTCAGTCAGCCCAAGAGGTTGCAGACTCTCTCGAAGATGTCCTAAAGGCCCAAACTCGCAAGCGCGGAAAATTGCTTGTACTTGCTGTACTTCTTGGTAGTGCAGGCTGGCTCTTGAAGCCTACGCCCGAAGAAGTTTCTCCAGAAACTATTGTAAAAGAGGTCCTCGTTCAGGACCCTTCTGTTGCTGAGACTCAAGCCCAATTGGAAGCCACAAAAATTCGGTTGGTATTGGCGAATGTGAAGGCCATTTCTGATTTATCAGAAAAGAAAGAAGCTCTAGCTCAATTTATTCAAGAGCAACCTCAGGGTCCGTGGTTAGAAGAAGCCCAATCCTTATTGTCTGAAACCGAAACCCTCCTCTCAAAAGAAACCAATGTCGCTCCGACTGACCCTTTTGCGGAAGTTTTGAGCCAAGCACAGGCCCAAATCCAAGAGGCGGTCGCGCTTCAACATTATTCGGAGGCTCTTTCAATTCCTGCCGCTTCCCTTTCACTTCCAGAAGAAGCTCGCCTCGAATTAGAAGCCTATGTGCATGGCCTTCTTGCAATCGCTCTCTCCGCGAAGACGAACACACATTCAGAATTTTTAGATGCCTCTTCCTTCGCTGCAGCCAAAGAGTTAAGAGAGGGTACGCAGATGTCGCTTGGAACTTACCGCGACCGCTATTCTGACTTGTTTGCTAAGTGGGAAACTTCTGAAAAAGCCGCAGAGGCTGCAATGAGCAGCCGTGTTTCTCAAGATGCAAGAAAGGCATTCCTTTCTGTACTTCATGCGGACTTTGCATCCTCTCTCTCCCGGTGGGAATTTGATGCTGCTCGACTGGCCTATCAGAGGGCGTGCCAAGCTTTGCCTCCATCTTCCTCAATCTTGGAAACCGAAAGCTTTCACCAGACCCTTGCGGATGCTTTGTCAGTTAGCCAGCTCATCCGAGCCCGCCTTGAGAACAAGGAAGGGGTCTTCTTTCAACTTCCCTCAAATGGAAAGCGTGTTCAACTTCTTTCAATCCTTCCATCTGGATTAGAACTTGAAACTCAGTCTCGTGGTTCTAAAAAAATTGTGGTTCTGCCTTTTGGCGAGGTCAACCGGCCACGCGTTTTGACTGCCTTCTTAGAAGCAGCAACTTCCGATTGGCTCCCCCCGGAAAATGCCCATGCGTTTTTTATATTACTGGGTGCGAACCGACTTGGAGCTGAAGTGTACAACTGGGGAAGCGAGTTACCTCCTGCTGAACTGCTCAGCCAGTGGGCCCAAGAAGCCCATGATTGGGCTTCGACATTCCCAACGCATCTCCCTCTTCGCCAGCCTCATCTTCGGAATGAAGTCAGCTCATTTCTTTTAGTTGAGGCAATTGCTCAACAACTCTCGGAGAATCGTTCTTGGGAAGCTCTTTCGTTGCTCCAAGCTCTAAAGGGCCAACTTTCCTGGACTTCCATACTTTCCTCGAATGGTTCCAGGAAATGGGGGCTCTCTAAATGAACAATCGAATCGTTGTTCTTGCTTCAGGAGGCGGAAGAAGTATTGAAAACTTAGCCGAGCGAATAGAAGCCAAGCAATTGAATGCTGAACTTCGTCTGATTGTTGTATCCAGACCCGACTGCGGTGCTGTCCAGCGTGCAAAACGCCTTGGGATTCCGTGCCAAGTTTTCCACAAAGCAAGCTACCCGAGCATGGACAAGCGCAACGCAGCCCTTTTGCAGGCTTTGACCCAAGAAAATCCGGCTCTAATTGTTCTGGCAGGTTGGCTATCCCTTTTCCCTGTGACTCCAGAGTTTCTTGGCCGAGTTATTAATATCCACCCTGCCTTACTGCCGGCCTACGGAGGCAAGGGCTTTTGGGGAGAGCGAGTTCACCGAGCGGTTATCGAAGATGGCGCCCCCATTAGTGGATGCACTGTCCATTTTGTAAGTCCGGAATATGACAAGGGTGCCGTTATTCTCCAAGAAGCCGTGCCCGTTTCCAAAAGTGACACTCACGAAACTCTTGCTGCGCGGGTCTTTGAAGCCGAGAAGAGAGCTTTACCTGAAGCAATTCAAGCGTGCCTCGACAAGCGCGTGTGCTTAACAGAAAAGGGAGCTCTTTGGGTTTCTGTTTAATGAGTCTTGACGAGTGCCAACTCGGCACACTTCTTTACAAGTTGAGCATTTAGGTGAATAACAGTTCCCTCGCCAGAGACGCCTCCTAAATAACTACCCTCAGCAACCCTCCATATATCAAATTGGATTCCGCTTTTTGCCTGAGGGGTCTGGGACCGAGACAAAATAACCCGCGCTATGGGCTCTCTTGTTGGTGCAGAATAGGAATGGAGCCTTTCCAGTAAAGCGAGTTCTCGGACAATACTCTCTAGAGACTGGTCCAAGTTACTGGGAAGAATATCGGCTCCAAAGGGATACCAACCCGAGGCGCGTTTTCGAAAATTAGCGATTGATTCGCCAACTTCAATTTTTACACTTACAACTTCATTCGGCAATAGGTTGGCCATACGCTGACTGGGCAATTCTTCATCTGACAAATAAGCCAGTCCGAAGTCTCCTTGCTGGACGGACAGCAAGTAGGGCCGACCATCAGCAAGAGCCAGATTCCCCCGCCGATAAACGGCAAATTTTCGATTCCCTTGATAGAACACCCATTTTTCACCACGATGCATCCCGGCCGCTTGTTCGGCGTTCACCATTTCTTCGGGAAAATCGGTACCACGGGCTCGAAGCATGCGCTTTAATGCGGAAGTTGCCTGGTTAGAGAGGAGGGCGGTTTCTGGTTGGATGAGGTACCAATCGCTGCCTCGTTTCTGGAATACTCGTGGGGCCGAATCAGGAGATGAAAAATATTCGATTCGTCGAACAGATTGACCTCCGGTGAATACAAGGGGAGATCTCCAGCTGAGGGCAGGGCGTTCAAATAAATTTGCGACACCTTTTCCAATGCGAAAAACTCGACCATCCAGTGAAGCAGCCTTCTTGTCTCCAGTCCGATCAAGAACGCCAATTCCAATCGTATGAGTAATACCCGTTTCTAAAGTGACTTCAACTGTCATGGATGGTGGGTCCAAACCAAGGGCCTTTAATTCGAGGCTCCCCCACTCCTTAGGTTTCGGAAATGTAGAGTCTCGGGTCAGTCCGTTCAGCAGGTTTTGAACTCCTGCCGAATCGGCGACATCTCGCAGGGGCTCAGTTAACATCCAAAGCTCGGAGTCAGATCTAGTGAGTTGGACTTGCCCTCTCATGAGAGGGAAGTGTGTCGTGACCTGAACAATCGAATCTGGCGAAACACTCAGTATGGGGTTCGAGTCAAACCTTGGGGCAATGGCGTCGGATTCAAGAGTTTCACTTGGAAAGCGAGAAACAAGAACAGCTGCCCCCAGCAACAGAATTGCAAAAAGGAAAAGGCGCGAAGGGTTCATGACTTGCGGCGCCACCTCGTAAGAAGAGCAATGAGCAAAGCAATACCTGGGATGGCTAAAAGAGACAAGTTGCCCAATTGGGCGCGGACCTTTTGCGTTGGTCGGAATGGAAGACTCTCAAGAGAAACAAGGCCCGAACGTTTGGTGTCTTCGCCGAGCAACCAGCGAGTAGATGCAGCAAGGAAATCACGGTGGCGAGCGGTCCCTCCATAGAATGGGCCAGCAGTTCCCATCAAAACGATTCTCCCTGAAGCTTCATTGGCCGAAATCGTAGGCTGAGCTGCTACAACAATCGGGAACGGCCCGCGCTTTTCTGAGGGGCCTGGGGCAAAGTCAGGAATGGATTCAGTTTCAACCCATGCAAGCTTATCCATCCAAACGAGCTGGTCCCTGAGGTAATTTTCAGAGCTTAATTGCAAGGAAAGTGGACGGACTCCCTGAAGCTCCAGCCCGCGGTTGGCTAAGCGAAGGTCAGAGGTTATGGGATGGGTTTGTTGAAGGCGGGAAGGGGGTATTTCAAGTTCATTTGCACAACGGCTGTCTCCATAGTTTCCTCGCCAGCGCTGGCAAACGAGTCCATCTGAAAAAAGAACACCTAAGTCAGAAAGAGCCGAATTCCAGAAAGAACTCACCTCAGAAGGCGCAGAAAAACCTAGGCCAACAAAGAGGGGTAGGCCGGATTGGACCCATTCAATCGCGGCATCGGCGTTGGAACTTTTGAACATTTCCATCTGCCCAGGGACCACAAGCAAATCGTACCCATCGTCAGGTGCAGGGATGTTTCCCACAGAAACGGCTTCAAAGCCTTCAGTTTCCAGAAGCCGGACAAAGGGGGCCAAAGCAATAGGGTCACCGGCTGGACCGGGGATATGGGAACTTAAAACAGCCACCTTTAAAAGTTGGCCCAGTGCAAGCCTGGATGCGGCATTGCCAAGGGCTTCATCGATTCGATGGCTGTTTAGACGGGCGGGGCGAGTACCAGATAGCGAATCTACAGAGAATAGGTCGCGAAACGAGAGCACTTGCCGGCCACCCTCGCTTTCAAGGATGAGACACTCGCCAATTTGACGATTGAGTCGGGTTCTGGCAGCGTCCATTTCCACTGGTGCAGAACGAATGTCCAGTACCTGGACTTCAAGTTGCCCGCCTGCTCGAATGCGAGCATCTTCTAGGGCTGTCCTCAACAACCCAAAGGCCCTGGGGTAAACAGCAGCACCGTTCACCAAGTAGGCTTCTTCTTCGGGGTAAAGGAACAGAGTGGCACTCGAACCATCCGGTAGTTCTTGTAGTGCAGCCGCAGTCCTGTCCGACAAAGTAGCTGTTCCCTCCCCTACCCAATCCCAGCGAACCCTAAAGTCTGGACGGTGGAAGAACTGAAGAAGAAAAATAGTCAAGCATGCTGCCGCAATAGCTGCAAAGCTGGTCAACGCACCCAATTTGAGACGGCGAATCACGGAACCCATCTCCGGGAAACAAGCTTTAGCCAGGTCAAAAAGAGGAAGAATGCCGAAAGGGATGCAAAGAAGGCAAGGGCATAAGAATCAACTAATCCCGATGCAAAGCCTTGGTCCAACATTCGGGGAATGCTGCCCGCTCGGGCAACTTCTCCTAAAGTGCCGGCTGAGTTCTCCAAAAGCGCAGGCAGAAACAAAAGCATGTAATTCAAAACAGCTCCCCCGCCCGCAGCAAATACTAAGTTGCCACCCCAAGAGGAGGCCCAAAGCCCCGTAGCAAGGAATAAAAAACTTGCGAGAAGAGCACCGAGAAAGGCGCTTAAGACGCGAGGCCAATCCAGAGTTGCGCCATGAAAATCCAGGAGCAAGAATAGGAGCAAAATCCCCCCCCAGAAGAACAGGAAAAATAAGCACGCACCAAGGTATTTAGCCAACACGACGGCAAAATCAGTAATGGGCGAGGCTAAAAGTGGTTCAAGAGTGCCCAATCGATGGTCCTCAGCCAGAAGGCGAAGAGTTATTAGGGGCGGGAAAGCAGGGAGCAATAGCCAAACTAAGAGGCCGCTACCAAAAAAGTATTGGGGCAACAACCTCAGGTCAGCTTGTACAGCTGGAGAATAATCCAAAAGATAAAGGAACAGGAGACCATTTAGAAAATACCAAACCGCAAGCAAGGCGTAAACAGATGGTGTAATCAAAAGCGAGAACACCTCCCGTTGAAGTTGAGCAAGAAATGCGCGCATCCTTAGGAAACAGTGCTCCTGAACAGATCCTCGAGGCGAGGTAAAACCGGGGAAAATTCTAAGGTGGCCTCTTGCCGATTGGCTAACCAGCTAAAAAGT
Organism: Planctomycetota bacterium; assembly: GCA_030748415.1. Lineage (GTDB taxonomy): Bacteria > Planctomycetota > UBA1135 > UBA1135 > UBA1135 > UBA7888. The sequence continues at coordinate 20,948 of JASMMA010000009.1, read as the reverse complement.
GCACTTCGAGAAGACTCTTCCAAAGCCTCTAGTTCCCATACGGATTCAGAAAGTGCTTTTACTGCAATACCAGGAAATTCATTTCTCAAATCTTCTTCAAAGGAGGTGGATGGCGCGTTGATTTTAATTCGATAAGAGGTGCACCTCTGGAGTTGACCTGCGAGTTCATCTTGGGTCCCTAGGGCCCTTGCTACGCCTTGGTGGAGAATGAGAACCCGATCGGCAAGTTCTTCCACCTCCGGCAGAACATGGGAACTGAATAGAACGGCAATACCAGATTGGGCAAGTTCTCGAATGATGGTTCGAAACTCGTGCCGCTGCAGAGGATCGAGGCCCCCAAAAGGTTCATCCAGAAGAAGAGCAGGAGGTTCGGAAAGTAGGGCGTCAGCCAACCCCACTCGCTGGCGAAATCCTTTGGATAAAGTTCCAAAGCTTTGGTCAACTCTGGATTCAAGATCCAACTGGCTTATGACAGAATCCAAACGGGAATTCAATTTTGGACCATAAAGGCCACGGAGTTTTCCACGGTAGCGGAGGTATTCCCCCACCCGTAGTTCCGGTGGGGCAGCAAAACTTTCAGGGAGGTAGCCAGTAAGTCGGCGGGCAGGAATGGATTCGTTTAGAAGGTCGTGCCCTCCGATGGAGGCACTCCCCGAGCTGGGAGGAAGGTACCCGCTCAGGATTCTGAGGGTGGTAGATTTTCCTGCGCCATTTGGTCCAAGAAAGCCCAAAACCTCGCCAGAGGCTACCTCAAAACTAACATCTTTGAGAGCGGTCAAACTCCCAAAGTGTTTGCTAAGGCGGTTGGCAACGATCATGGACACTGAAAGGATAGTCTGTCTGGGCCCAGAATTGGAAAGGGGCCACCGGAGGTAGCCCCTATCTCGAAAGGAGTGAAGACTCAGTCCTTTACTTCGTAGTCGGCATCAACCACTTGGTCCCCGGATTCTTTGGATTCGGGCTCACTCCCAGGAGCTTGCTCGCCAGCCTGTGGGGATTCAGCAGCGGCAGCAGCATAAAGCTTTTCGCCGATTGAACTCAACAAGGCCTTCATTTCCTCTTTTAGGGAAGTCATGGCCTCTGCATCGGAGTCAGAAACAGCCTTCTCCAGACTGTCAGCTTTTTCCTCAATTGCTTGCTTGTCAGCATCTTCAATCTTGTCCTCGTGCTCTTTGACAAGTTTTCTGCCCTGCCAAGCGACTTGATCAGCTTCATTTCGAAGTTCGACGCCCTCTTTCGTTTTCGCATCTTCTTCTTTGAAGCGTTCGGCTTCATCTTGCATCTTTTGGATGTCATCATCTGACAAACCAGAAGAATGCTCAATTCGGATTTTTTGCTCCTTTCCAGTAGCGTTATCTTTCGCAGAAACATGAAGGATGCCATTTGAATCTATGTCAAAGCTAACTTCAATTTGAGGCACTCCGCGCGGTGCTGGTGGAATTCCATCAAGGAGGAACTTGTCCAGTGTCCTGTTGTCAGGGGCCATCGGACGCTCACCTTGAAGTACATGCACCTCAACACTGGGCTGGCTATCAGCAGCTGTGGAGAACACTTCCTTCTTCGTGGTGGGGATGGTTGTATTCCGAGGGACTAGTGTGGTCATAACACCACCCATCGTTTCAATACCCAATGAGAGAGGAGTCACATCCAAAAGAACTAAATCTTCAACCTCGCCCGTTAATACACCACCTTGAATCGCTGCCCCAAGAGCAACCACTTCATCGGGATTCATGGACTTATTGACTTCTTTGCGGAAGACATCAGCAACAGTTTCCTGAACTTTAGGGATTCGGGTAGAACCACCTACAAGAATGACTTCTGCGATATCAGCAGGTTGAAGACCTGCATCCTTCAAGGCGTCTAAGCAAGGTGTCTTTGTGCGCTCAACTAGGTCAGAAGTTAATGCCTCAAACTTGGAGCGAGAAATGGTGCTCATCAAGTGCTTGGGTCCACTTTGGTCCGCCGTGATGAATGGGAGGTTGACTTGGGTCTCGCTTGCAGAAGAGAGTTCGCACTTGGCTTTTTCACAAGCCTCCTTTAGGCGTTGAAGAGCCATGGGGTCTTGCCGAAGGTCAACACCTTGCTCTTTTTGGAATTCATCAGCCACCCAATGGATGAGAGCTTGATCAAAATCATCTCCCCCTAATTGAGTGTCACCGTTGGTCGCTAGGACCTCAAAAACACCATCTCCAATTTCCAGGATGGAAACATCAAAGGTGCCCCCACCAAGGTCAAATACAACAACCTTACCGGTTTTGCTTTTGTCTAACCCATAAGCTAAGGCCGCTGCTGTGGGTTCGTTCACAATTCGTTCGACCTCTAAGCCTGCAATTTTCCCAGCATCCTTGGTGGCCTGACGCTGCGAATCATTGAAGTAAGCGGGAACCGTAATGACTGCTTTGGAAACTTTTTGCCCAAGGTAGTCTTCGGCGCATTCTCTGAGATAGCCAAGAACATGGCTAGATATTTCTGGAGGACTCATTTCTTTGCCACCCGCAAGAACTTTGACCGGTTCTTTCGGGGCGCCAACAATCTCGTAAGGGACCATCTTTTCCTCGTCAGATACCTCTTCGTGGCGCCGCCCCATGAACCGTTTAATGGAGAAAACGGTATTTGCTGGATTGGTCACTGCTTGCCGTTTTGCCGGGCCACCAACAAGCCGTTGGTCTCCGTCCAGAAATGCAACAACTGATGGCGTGGTCCGTCCACCTTCCTTGTTGGGGATGACTTTGGGCTCGCCGCCCTCAAGAATGGCTACCACTGAATTGGTGGTGCCGAGATCGATTCCGATTATTTTGCTCATAGTTTTTACTCCACGGCTTAAGTTTCAACTAGCGTGCCGAGGAAAGCCTGCCTATTTGGCAGTCCTGAGCCCATATTCCTTTATTTTTCGATAAAGGGTCCGCTCACCCATTTTTAGGCTGGCAGCCGCTTTGCTTCGATTCCCGCCCAGCATTTCGAGGGTTTGCTCAATTAAGTCCTTTTCAACAGCTGCCAAGGTGCGGCCGGCTAAGGGAAGAGGAGCGTTTTGCTTCGAGTCGGAATGGGGCTCCAAGTTCGAAACGCCCTGAAGATTCGCTGGCAAATCTTCAAACCCTAAAATGCCATCTCCATCCAGAACCACCATTGTTTCCATGGCATTCCGGAGTTCACGGACATTCCCAGGCCAAGAATAGGAGGTGAAGGCTTCAAAAACTTCATCTGAAATCCCATCAATCTTCCTTCCGTGCTTTTCCTGGTGTTCTTCTTTGAAGTACTCAACAAGGATGGGGATGTCTTCAGGCCTTTCCCGAAGGGGAGGCAATTCGATTGGGATTACATTGAGGCGATAGAACAAGTCCTCGCGGAATTTCCCCTCCTTTACTCTTTGGAGGAGGTCGCGATTGGTGGCGGCTAAGATACGAACATCAACAGGTATATCTTGGTTCGAACCCACCGGAGTTACTGTTCGGTTTTCCAATGCTCGAAGTAGTTTGCCTTGGGTTTCAGTCGCCATGTCCCCAATTTCATCCAGAAACAAAGTCCCACCATGGGCATACTCAAACTTGCCTGCGTGGGATTGGTCGGCCCCTGTAAAGGAACCTTTGGCATGACCGAACAGCTGGCTTTCCATAATCGATTCTGTGAGTGCAGCGCAGTTCACAGCAACAAAGCGCTTCCGAGACCTTCCAGAGAGTTGGTGCAAGGCACGGGCGACAAGTTCCTTACCAGTTCCCGATTCTCCCAAAATTAATACGGAGGCATCCGTAGATCCAGCCTGCCGAACTTGCCCAAACACTTTCTCCATTTGGGGGGAATGTCCAACCATTCCCTGAAGGCCAAACCGGCGGTCCAATTCTGCGCGAAGTTCACGGTTGTCTTCACTCAGGCGAACCTTTTCCAATTCTTTCTGAACGCGAGAGCGCAATTCGATGATATTTACCGGCTTCGTCAAATAGTCTGCTGCACCTTCTCGTAAAGATCGAACAGCAACTTCTAAATTCCCGTGACCTGTAATAAGAAAAACCGAAAGCTCTGGTTCGTCCCTACGAATTTCCCTGAGGAGGTCTAATCCATCTCGCTGCTCACCCAGTTGCAGATCCGTCAATACCAAATCAAAGCTTCGTGCACGAATGCGGTCCAATGCTGAACTGACTCCAGTTGCGATTTCAACCAGGTGGCCGTCGCCTTCCAGTGCCGCCCGAATTGCGTCGGCATGAGCTTCGTCGTCTTCTACGATAAGCAATCTGCGGGTGTCTGAGCTCATGCTTCACCTCCTAGAGGAAAAATCATTCGGACACATGTCCCATGTCCCGGACTGCTATCAATTTCAAGTTCACCTCCATGGGCCAACATAATGCGCCGGACAGTTGGCAAACCAAGTCCTGAACCACCTTTCTTGCTTGAAAAATAAACATCTAAACATTTTTCAGATATTTTCGAATCCATTCCCGGACCATCATCCACGACTTCCATGGTTACCGTTTCGTCCTGAAAACGAGTCATAACGCTAATCGTTCCACCTTTTCCCTCCATGGCCTGTCGAGCGTTGATGATTAAATTCAAAAGAGCTTGGCGAATTTTCCCTGAATCAATAGAAATCGGAGGCACACTTCCATCCAAGAAGGTATCCAGAGTGATGCCCTGGGATTGAGCTTCAGGGGTGACGAAAGTCGCAACCTTTTGCACGAGGGCGTTTAAGTCCACAGGGGTGCGCTCCAAATTTTCAGTTCGTGCGTAAAGTAAGAAATCTTCCAGAATATCGTTCAAACGCCCCACTTCCTGCTTGAGAACATCCAGAGTTTTCATCGTTCGGCGAGCTAAAGGATTGGTTTCCTCGGCCCAATTTTCCCGCATGATTTCAAGATGAAGCCCAATTGTGCTGAGAGGGTTTTTCAGTTCATGTGCCAACCCGCCCGCAAGGCGCGAGAGCGTTTGGGGGTCTAAAGTGTCGGAATCAGCGTGTTCTTCTTTCATCCTTTGGCGGGGCCTGGTGCCAATTGAGGCCCATAGAATACCCTCCCAAGGAATACTGCTCCTCCTCCATTGCCTACTCCCCCCCTTAATTTAAGAACACCCCAAGATCTAAAGGCTGCTGCCCGGCTCCTTTCTGAAGGGGAACTTCTAGCCTTACCCACAGATACGGTCCCTGGGATTGGTGTTTTGCTCTCTGCCCCCAATTCGGCTGCCAAGCTAGCCGCATGCAAAGGGAATCCCCCAAACAAGCCGTTTTCTCTCCATCTTGGTTCGCTGGAGGCTCTCAGGTCCCATTTGGGCACCCTGCCTGCAGGATTGGCGGAGTGGGTCACCCAAATCCTTCCGGGACCTTGGACCCTGATTGTTCCTACCGAATGGGCTGCTGAGCCCCTTTCCCAATTATGGCCGCACCCTGCGATTGGGTTTCGGGTCCCCAAGTGCCTCGAGTTTCAAAGTCTAATGAGCCAGCTCAGTGGGCCCGTCCTGATGTCCAGCATTAATCAGCATGGTGCCCCCCCTCTTCATGGGGAAGACTTAGAAAAATGGCTTGAGACCCATCCAGAAGTAACCCCCGCCATTGACCCACTTCGTGTTTCCAAATCAACTCCTTCCAGAATCCTTAGCTTTGACCCCCTGCCTTCCATTCTTCGAGGCCCTCAGTTGTCTCCTTCGGAACTTCCTGGCAAACGCGTCCTCGTAATTTGCACGGGTAATATCTGCAGGTCCCCCCTCGCACACAAAGCCATGGAATCTTGTTTGGCCAAGTCATGGGACATCCCCATAAATAAGCTCGCATCTACTGGGTGGACCATTGAGTCTGCAGGGACTTTTGCAACTACTGGATTGCCAGCGACTGATTATTCCATTCAAGTTGCTCGGGATTTGGAGTTGGATTTGTCCGGCCATCGTGCCCAATCCTTATCTGAAGCCCTCGAGAAACCTTGGGATATTATTTTGGGCCTTACCCATGCTCACCTTTCGGATCTGCCTGAAATCCAGGGTGTTCAATTGGATGTTCTAGACCCAACTGGCGCCGACATCTCCGACCCCTACGGCGGAAGCTTGGCAACCTACCAGAAAATGCGCGATGAGGTTGTCAATGGGGTTCAGAACCGAGTCAAACGCTGGTCCGAATGGCCACCTACTTAGCCCCAGATACTTATCGCAGATTCCCCAGTTTCGCAGGCCAAGAGTCGCTCTCTAAATGAAGGGTCGCCTAGGCGCCGAGCGATTTCGGTAAGGGTGCGAACATGTTGCAGTTTTTCCTCTCGGGGCACTAACAGCAGCACCACAATCGTTGCAGGTTTACCGTCGAGGGAATGGAAATCAATTCCTTGGGGAATCAGGGCCATAGCCGCACGCACCCCATCCAGTCCAGGAAGGGCAGCATGGGGAACAGCGATTCCATCTTCCATTCCAGTGCTTACGGAATGCTCTCGAGCAACAAGGGCCTGATGGGTTTCGGCGAAGCGCTCAACGGGCATGGAGCCAGAAACCGTTAACTGTTGAACCATTTGTTCAAGCAAATCCCACTTATCCTTCGCCTTGGGGGCTAATAGGATGCAGTCGGGGACGAGGAAGTCAGTCAGGGGCATCAGTCGAGGAAAATGAGGGTGGCCAGAAAGAATACAGGCAGAAGGAAGATAGCGGAATAGAGCATAAAGCCAAAAAAGGAGGGCATTTTCAATTTCCCTTCCTCAGCAATGGCTTTCACCATGAAATTGGGGGCGTTTCCAATATAAGTCATCGCACCCATAAAGACAGCACCTAGGGAAATTCCAACCAGAAGGTCCGGGCGAACACCAGCAACAGCATCAGGGCCACCCCCCATGCTCTTGGCGGTTTCAAAGAAAACAACATAAGTTGGGGCATTATCTAGGAATGCGCTAAGGGTCCCCGTCAGCCAAAAGAACTGCTGAGGAGAATGGAGGCCCATTTCAGGCCCATGGACTTCAAGCAAACGAATTGCAGCCATCATGCTAAGGAAAATGCCAAAGAACAAGGCGGCAACTTCAATGATGGGGTACCAAGTAAAGGAGTTTGCTTTACGATAGTTTTGAGGAGTGGTGCAATAAGCAATGATTCCAGTCAGGACGAGGGCCAAATCCCGGCCATACACAGGAAGAAAGGAATGGGTGTCGGAGCCAAGCCAGGCAGATAAGTTTAGTGGGGTCAAAAAGGCAACCGAGGCAATAAGGAGCCCCAACCAGACGAAATTCAACGTTCCCACAATCCGTAGTGGCTGGATTTCAACCCGATCGTGCATTCGTTCGCTAGGAGACTCTTTGCGATATAGGACAGTGTCCAAAACCCAGTAAATCGCGAGGAGAAGGAGATTTGCGAATGCCCAAGGTGCGACAAGCCCAAAGGTCCATGCGAAAGGAACACCCCTAAGGTAACCCAAGAACAGAGGTGGGTCGCCGAGAGGGGTCAGGCAGCCACCAATGTTGCAAACCATAAAAATAAAGAAAACAACAGTGTGTATTTGATAGTGGCGTTCGGAAATGGTCTTGAGCAGAGGTCGGATGAGGAGCATGGCGGCTCCAGTAGTTCCCATAAAAGAAGCCAAAAGGGCTCCAATTGCTAAAAAGGCGCAATTCAGCTTCGGGGTAGCCTCGAGGTCGCCCCGGAGGACAATCCCCCCAGAAGCGGTATAGAGGGCCGCAAGCAAAATGAGGAAACTGGCGTATTCGTGAATCGTGTGGCCAATCGTGTCCCATTCTCCATGGAATGCAAAGAGCCCAAGAACTGGCAAGCCACAAAAGATTGCAACGAGGAACCGGTTTCGGTTCGAATGCCACCATTGGGGCGCAATTAGGGGCAAAACGGCAATCCCCAAAAGCATCAAGGCAAAGGGAGTTACCCAGAAAAAGCTGGGGACAAAGGCTCCACTTGCATCAAGGGAAGGATTTGGGGGATTCATGGGGACCACTTGGGCGGCATCCTACAACGGCTAGTTCTATTCCCAGGGGCCGAAATATCAAAAAACGGGCAACTGTGTGGAAGCAGTCAGCCCTCTTCTGCGTCAGAATGCTAGCGAATGGTTTTTGTTGGAAGGTCCTCGGACACTAAACTTCCTGCAAGCTCATTCGGGCCCCAAACCACATCGAAGCTAACGCATGTTGCCGCTCCTATTGTCCTTGGCCACCCTGGCCAGTCCACCCCCCCTCCTTCAGGAACCAACCCCTAATGGTTTTGAAGATGTCCAAGTCCCTCCTGGTGCCGTAGTGGATGGTGGGGACTACATCGAATTGAGATTCGATGAAACTGATGAGGGCGGTCTGACCCTTCGGCAGTTTGTAAAAATTGCCCAAATCAATACGGGGCTCAACTTCACAGTGGATGCCACAAATCCCAATATTGGCTCCCTCCTGAATACAAAAAAAATTCTTCTTTATGGAACGAAACGCATCACCAAAGATGAGTTTTATTCTTTCTTCCAAATCATGCTCAAAATTTATGGGTTTGTAACGGTCAAGCAAGGAGCTGGAGATTTGGCGGTTATTGTCATTACGCAGGACTCTGCCCAAACAAAATCGATGATTCGAACGAATCAAGTTTTTGTCGAACCTGAGCAAGTAGAAACATTTGCAACTCAGCCTGCAACTTTCATCGCTACTGTTTACCCCCTTCGATATGCCGTTGCCCAACAACTTGGTAGTGCGCTTCGGACAAGCATTGCTGGGAACGCAAACTCCAATGACACCTACACACCACTCCCCACAGTAAACAGCCTGCTTATTCAAGGCTATGGTCCCTTCGTGGCAGCCTCTGTTCGAATGTTACGCATTCTGGATGTTGAACCCTTTAAAAAACAACCTTCCTTTACCCGGATTCAGTTGCATCAAGCAAGCGCCGAGGATTTAGCCGACTTGGTTACTGAGCTCATTGAAGATCTTGACTCCAGCAATCCGCGCCAGCAAAACAACCGTGGCCAGGATGGTGCTGCTCAGCAACTCCTCCCGACTCGGGTCCTGGCAAACACTCGCGATAATTCTTTACTTGTCATTACGGACCCCGAGAAGTTGGACATGATTAAGGATTTAATTGCCCAACTGGACACTGAAGTTGAAACGCCTGAACTTAGTTTCCGAACCTATCAACTTGAAAACATTTCAGCCAAGGACTTACAGAAGTCTCTCAAAGCTTTCCTGAAGGAAGTCCAACAAGGCGAGACGCGGCGAGGCGGGAATTCCCAAAACAACACCATCTCTAGAAACGAACAACCGATTGTTTTGGAAGCTCAAGAAGAAACGAACACGCTTCTTATAACAGCTTCGCGTTCTAAGTGGCTTGAGCTGGAGCGAATGCTCGACACCCTTGACCGTCGCCAAAAACAGGTTTCCATTGAAACTGCTCTCATTGAGGTTTCTGAAGATTTCAACAAAGAGATTGGATTTGAGTACGCTTCAGTGAATTATCCCAATAGCGATGGCTCCCAAACGGGCTTCGGCTTCACGTCTATGGGCATTTCAACTCTGACCGACTCTGACGGGGACGGCACACTAGACACTCGAATCCTTGACCCCAATCGGTCAGGCTTCACTGCCGGAATTTTGGACGGCACTGAATATGGAATCCCCATGCTCCTTGCCGCTGCTCAAAGCAGAAACGATGCCAATATCCTTTCAGTTCCTTCTATCTTGGTCACAAACAACCGAGGTGCTCGAGTGGAATCCCTGGATGAGATTCCGACCTCTACTCAGAGCGCAACCCAGGGTGTGGGGGTCACAACCACCTTTGATGGTTATCAGGAAGCCGGGATTACCCTCTCCATTACGCCGAGCATTTCAGCCGGGCGCTACTTACGCTTGGGCATTTCTCTCGAAATATCTGCGTTCCGTGGCACCTTTACTCCTGGACAAACTCTGCCCCCAACAAGAATCACTCGCAAGTTGGACACTACGGTTTATCTCCCCGATGGAGCAACCATGTGGATTGGAGGCATTGTCCGTGATGACATGACCACAAATGAAACTGGAATCCCCTTATTATCTGACCTCCCAGTCTTAGGTTGGATTTTTGGTTCACAAAGTAATGCGAATGTTAAAACGACCCTCTTCTTTTTCTGCACACCGAGAATTCTGGACGACGAGGACTTCGCTGAGCTTGCCGACATTTCCAAAGTAGGGAAAGCTAAAGCGGCAAATGTTATTGGATTAAACCGAGTACAACGAGTGGATCCCTCATTCCAGGTGGACCACCCTCTGGACATCATTTCAGATGAAGACATTGATGGTGATGGTCACCCTGAAACTGGCCAGCTCGACTTTAGTGGCTTCGCCGCCCCTGTATTTGATCCCCCAAGCGGCCTGCTTCAAGATGGCGAAATGCGCCAACTGGGCTTCCCTGACACTTTGCCCGCTGAAGAATTAGATGACCCCACCTTGGACCCATCTGATGAAATCCCCGCCTCCTCCAGAAGCCTTCCTGAGAGCGGCCGGTGAACTCAAACGATCTCGCCCCGCCGATGGACTTGCTTGCCCTTTTAGGGCATGAGACTGGGCTTGAAATTGCTGAGTTGCTAAAACTCCGCGAGCAAGCAATTTCAAGTGGTACTACTTTTGACCGGACTCTCATGAATCGGGGCGTGAACGAAGAGCAAATGCTTGCTGCATTCGCCAAGGATTTGGACTTAGAGCTCCGCCTTAAACTGGATGGGATTCGAGTGCCGGAAACTTTTGTAGAGGCAGTTCCCCTCTCTTTTGCAAGGGCCCACACCATGATTGCTGTGGAAGAGACCAACGGCTTCCTAGTCGTTGCATGTGCTCATCCATTGGATTTGCATCCGCAGGATGACCTCGCCAACATCCTTCCGTGCCCTGTTCAATTTGTTCTTTCTCCTCGAGCTGAAATTACTGAGCTCGTTAATCGCGCTTTTCGCCACAAAGCGGATGGCGTTGACGAAGCACTGGATGATCTAGAGGACACCGATATCGCTGGGTTGGCGGCTGAGTTGGAAGACTCAGAAGACTTGCTCGATTCTGCGAACAAAGCCCCCATTATCAAGCTTGTCAACTCTGTTTTGTTCCAAGCTCTGAAGCTACGCGCGTCGGATGTTCACTTTCAGCCCTACACCGACCGTATGCAGGTGCGCTTTAGAATTGATGGGATTCTTTACGACATGGATTCCATTCCAAAAAACGCTCAAGATGCTGTCTTGTCAAGGCTTAAAGTTATGGCCAAGCTAGACATTGCCGAACGTCGCCTCCCCCAGGACGGGCGCGCATCGGTCAGGATTGGAGACGGCGAGGTTGATGTTCGCGTCTCGTTAGTTCCAACCAGTTCTGGTGAAAGAGCAGTCCTTCGCCTCTTAGACAAAACAGCAAAGGTTTACACCCTTGCCGAAATGGGGCTCGACGAACACCACCAAAAAATCCTGGACTCCTACATCCGTTACCCCCACGGAATCATTTTGGTGACTGGCCCCACCGGGTCCGGAAAAACGACCACTCTTTACGCATCTCTCACCGAGATTAGCACTGGCGACAAAAACATCCTGACCATTGAAGACCCGGTTGAATATTCGCTTGATGGAATTTCCCAAGTGCAGGTGAACGTCAAAAAAGGCCTCACTTTCTCAGCTGGATTACGCTCATTTTTGCGCCAGGACCCCGACGTCATGATGGTAGGTGAAATTCGTGACCTTGAAACTGCTGAAATTGCAATTCGAGCGGCCATCACGGGGCACCTTGTTTTCTCGACCGTCCACACCAACGACGCTCCCTCAACGGTTACCCGCCTAATTGACTTGGGCTTAGAGCCCTATTTGGTTTCTTCCTCTCTTGTTCTTGTAATCGCCCAACGCCTCGTCCGAACTCTTTGCGAATCTTGCAAAGAGTGGCGCGCACCCACTGACGACGAACTTGCCCAACTTAAGGGCATGAACTTCGACATGAGTCTTCTCAAAGATGGCAAAATCGCCCAAAGCCCTGGCTGTACGGAATGCTTTAATTCTGGCTACCAAGGCCGAACGGCAATTTATGAAATGCTCCCAATGGAAGAGGGTATTCGTGCTCTTGTTACTGAAAACGCCACCGCCTCTCAACTGAAAAAGGTAGCTGTAACCGAGCTCGGCATGCGCACTTTGCGTCAAGATGGTTTGCTTAGACTCGCCAAAGGACAAACTTCTCCCGATGAGATTATGCGGGTTACTCAGCTGGATGTTGTCTAGGAGCTAATCCTATATGGTCATTTTTGAGTGGAAGGGCTTTGATAAGAAAGGCGCCAAGGCCTCTGGTGTTATGGACGCAGATTCGGCCCGGGAGGCCCGCGCAAAGCTCAAGCGAGGGGGTTTCATGGTTACCGAAACGAATGAAACCGGGCCCAACGCAAATCGCGCGAAACGCAAAGCGAGGAAAGCTGAAAAAGCGGAAACAAAACTCCAGGCAAAGCTTCGAAAAACTTTGGATTCCGCCCGCGGTAAAGGTTCATCCCAAAGGATTAGCAAATCGAATCTAGAAGATGTCAGCACCTTCACCCGTCAGCTTGCGACTCTTTTAAAAGCTGGAATTCCACTGACTGAGGCCCTGAGGGCCATCATCGAACAGACAACCAAGAAACGCTTCAACATGGTTGTCCGAGATATTCGAGAACGCATTTCCCAGGGTGAACCCACTGCCGACGCGCTGGGCAATCACTCTGAGTTTTTTGATGACCTCTATGTTTCTATGGTGCGCTCGGGCGAGGCCGCTGGGCGCTTGGACGAGGTTCTTGAACGCCTCGCCGGTTTCATGCAAGGTCAGGCAAGAGTCCGGAATAAGGTCGCGGCAGCCATGGCCTATCCCATTATTATGTTGTGCATTGGTGTACTGGTCGTCGCAGCACTTCTTGTACTGGTTGTTCCAAAAATCACCACGATGCTAGAAGCTCGTGGCGAGATCCTGCCTCTTCCTACGCGCATTCTTCAAAACACCTCGGATTATCTCGTTGCTTGGTGGTGGGCCTTTCTTCTGCTATTTATTTTCTTTGGACTCATCTTTAATCTCATCTACAACTCCGAAAAAGGGCGCTTGGGCATTGACTCCAAATTGTTAAAGCTCCCTCTCTTCGGGGACCTGATGACCAAGCAGGCACTTTCAAGATTTGCCCAAACCTTTGCCACCCTCTTGCGTTCAGGTGTTCCCGTTGTGCGTTGCCTAGAGGTTACCGAAACTGTCCTTGGCAACCGACTCCTTGAACATACAATCCAAGATGTCCGCGCTAAAATTCTTGAAGGCGCAGACATCGCTGGCCCTATTAAAACATCTGGAGTCTTTCCTCCCCTCATGGGTTATATGATTGCCGTTGGAGAACAATCCGGTGAACTGGACACCATGATGCTTCAAGTCGGAGAGGCCTACGAGGAAGAGGTTGAGATTTCGACCCAAAAGTTCACATCCCTCGTAGAACCCATTCTTATTGTTTTTCTGGCCGTATTGGTAGGCTTCATCGTGCTTTCCATCCTCTGGCCTGTCCTTCAGTTGTCCCAATCCTTCTAAACATGAAAACCAAAAACAAACTCGGCCGCCAAGCGGGCTTTACCCTCATCGAAATTCTCGTTGTTGTTCTCATCATCGGCCTCTTGATTGGGGTTGTTGGCCCCAATGTTTGGAACACTTTCATTCGCAGCCAAAAGGGTGTCGCTGAACAACAAATTGCCAACCTCGTAAGTTCCGTAAGTATGTTCGAGTTGAACAACACTCGCCTGCCGGACTCCCTAGAAGAACTTACCGAGCCCGACGCCATCACTGGTAAACCTTGGCTGAATGGGAGTCTGCCTCCAGATCCTTGGGGAAATGAATACGTGTACGACATGCTCCCTGATGGAGGATTTGAAATCGTTTCTTACGGCAAGGACGGAATGCCTGGTGGCGAAGGCGAAAACGCAGACATTTCTTCTCGCGAAGAGGAGGAATAGTTGTTTCCTAAGCCCGGTTCGACCCGGGCCGGCTTCACGCTGGTCGAGATATCGGTTGTAGTGCTCATCCTTGCATTGATGCTGACGACTGCAACTGTTCGGCTTGATTCTTATTTGCCTGCAAGCCGAGGAGAGTCTGCCGCTCGAACACTGCTATCCACAATTGACCTTGCTCGAACAACTGCTGTTTCAAAAGGAGTTGTTTATCAAGTTGAATTGGACTTGGATAAAAAGCGATACCGGATACTGACACCTTATGACAAAGATGGGCAATTAGCCCGGGACCCTCAAGACCAACGAGGGCTTAACTGGGTGGAATTACCTCCGGGTGTTTTCTTTGGAGCAATCCTTAGTTTGTCAGGCGAGACAATCACTGAAGGCTCCTACTTTCTTCCTTTTGACCAACGCGGCTCTTCAGAAGAAATCTACATCCAAATCGAAAATGAATCCGGTGAAAATTTTGCTTTAACCGCTACCATTCAGGCTTTGACTGGTGGTTCTAGTGTCAAGCAAGGGCGCTTTGGCCCTACTTTGGTAACGGAGCAAGATTTTTAATGAAAAGACCGAATGGCTTTTCCTTAATCGAAGTAATGGCATCCTTGATGCTCTTGGCAATTGCCATGATTTTACTATTACAGATTCGCAATGACTCTATTTCTCGTGCAGCCGAAGCGCGGAGTCTTTCCATCGCTAGCAGGATGAGCCGCCAACTTCTTCACCGCATTGAAGCGGCAAGAGTCGAAGACCTCTTCGACGGGTACTCGGGAGATTTTTCCGATTACGGCTTCCCACAGTTTTCTTATGTTGTTGGCGTTGGCGATGCAAGCGCCTTTGCGAACCTTGAATCCGCAGAAGACGCTGAAGAGGCATGGAGATTGCCTCTCAGAGAGGATGCCACTGAGGAAGATGAAGAAGTAAAGCCCAAACTTACGAGAATCTTCATTACAACAACTTATCCATCTTCCGATCCGGAGAAAGATACCGCCTTCACCTTGGAGGCTCTCCTTCCAACCTGGGCCGTCGAGAGGGATTTCGAGCTATGGCAACAACTTTGGCCCTCAAATGCACCGGAGGCTATTGAATGAGAAGGCTTGGCTTTACCTTGATTGAGGTCCTTGTCGCGCTCCTTATCAGCGTCCTTGTGATTACCAGTGTATTGAGCTCTTTGGATTACACCCGACAAGCGGTTGATGCCATTCACAATGTGATTGAAACTGAAAGCGCTGGCCCCCGAATCCTTGAACTTCTGCGTGAAGACTTGTCCCGTCTTGCAGTTTACGATGCCTCTGAGCACCGAGTATTCCTTGGGAAGGATGATAATGTTGGCGGAGCGGATGCAGACCGGATCGATTTCTTGGCATATCGTAGGTCCACCATTCCAATGATGGACCCCGTACTGAATGACCGCGTATGGTCTCCGCTAACAGAAGTCGGCTACACCCTTCGCCGTAATCCTGACCTAGACGAATTCCTTCAACTTTACCGACGGGAAGATTTTCTTCACGATGAAGAGCCCTTCGAAGATGGACTCTTCGCCCTCCTGTACGACCGCGTAATCAATTTTGATGTTGGTTATTACTCTGAGCCCGGCATAGACCCTTACCGTGAAGATTCATGGGATTCCACCGAGCGAGAATCCCTACCTTACGCCATAGAAGTTCGTCTTGATATTGAATTAAACCCGCGCCGTTCTTTGGAGAGCCTTGGAATTCTTGGAACTAATCGAGCACGAATTGAATTTGAAGACTTCCTCACTATTCCCGAGACAACTCGTTGGGTTTTCCGCCATCGCTTGCATCCAACCCTCCCCGGACCAGGATCCCAAGGAAATGGGCTTCCTAGCGATGGAGCTAAGGATCCAGCTACAGAAGGCGGACCTGGGGGAATCGGAGGGTTTGGGGGAGGCGACCGCCCCGCTGGAACCGGTCGCGACTTTGGTGGCGGGACAAGCGGCGGAAAAAAACCCTAAGAACCTTTGGAGGGCTGGATTCGTTCCGTCCCCATATAGGGCTGTAGAACCTCTGGAATATTCACACTCCCGTCTTCGTTCTGGTTGTTCTCCAACAGGGCAATGAGGACCCTTGGAGATGCCACAACCGTATTGTTCAGGGTATGACAAAACTGAGGCTTTCCCCCGCCCTCAGGCCTGTATCGAAGGTTTAATCGGCGCGCCTGAAAGTCGTGAAAGCGGGAAGCGGAATGAGTTTCCCCATACCCCCCGCGGCTAGGCATCCAGGTCTCGATATCAAACTTTTGGACTTGCCCTTGGCCAAGGTCGCCCGTGCAAACATTTACAACTTGGTATGGCAGTTCCAATAAATCCATTAAGTCGGTAGCGTGGGCAAGCATCCGCTGGTGCTCTTCTTTAGACCATTCTTCGTCGGCAGGACCAACTACAACTTGCTCTACCTTCCAAAATTGATGGACTCGATAAAGCCCTTTAGTGTCCTTTCCGTAAGTACCGGCTTCTCGCCGATAGCAGGGTGAAACGGCAATCCTACGCAAAGGCAAATCTGCTGCGTTTAAAGTTTCCCCTGTGTGAATAGATGTCAAGGAGACTTCAGAAGTGCCCACTAAGCAAAGGGAATCACGCTCACACATGTAGGCCTGTTCCTCGCCACCTGGGAAGTAGCCAGTACCCACCATGGCTTCATTTTTAACCAAGGTTGGGACTGATACCAACTCAAAGCCACGCTTCGCCATATGGTCAATAGAGAATTGTAAAACTGCTTGCTCTAAGCGAGCGCCATCTCCCAGGAGAAGATAATTCCGAGTTCCAGCAATCCGAACCCCTCTTGGAATGTCGATAATTCCTAATTTTTCACCCAGTTCAACATGGGACTTAGGTTCGTAGGGAAATACTGGGGCAGTTCCACTGGTGCTTAGCTGCAAGTTCTCCAAATCATCTTTTCCATCAGGAACATCAGCAGCAGGTGGCATGGGAAGAAGAAGGGCCAGACGCTGGACTTCTTCTCTCAGGGATTGCTCCTTCCTTTCAAGCTCTTTTAGTTCAGCTTTCTTCTCCTTTTGACCGGCTAGGGCAACCTCTCGCTCTTCAGGGGACATCTTGCCAAGAGTTTTTGAGGAAGCTCGCAGTTCAGCCCGCAGTTGTTCGACCTGAGAGAGCAGAGAACGGTGCTCTGCATCAACCTTAAGAAGGGCATCAACATCAACTGTAATCCTCTTGCGGACTGCAGCGTCTTTGAGAATGTCCGGGTTTTCCCGGACCCATTTCATGTCAAGCATGGGTCATGTCTCCTTAAAGGATTATTCCAACCAGCCTGTCTGGATTTTTCCAAACCAAGGGTGTTTATCAAGGCTCAGCCGGTACTTGGGGGACGCACCATCCTTCAGGGGGATGATTGCGTCTTGCGGTTGGTAGGCATATAGAAAGTTGCCGTTCATTTGATTAACGTTAGACGCGGCAAATTCGGTAGCTGCTTTTTTGTTTCCTTTCACTTCGACTTCAACACCAAAGAGTGGGGCGCCAACCAATCGCATATAGCGTTCGCCAGAATCGCCACGAACAAATAAAGAGGCACCTTCTAAAATAAACTGATTACCTTCTGTTTGGGAGCGAACTTCAAAAGTGAAGGGAGCCCCAAGAGATATTTCAGTTGTCTTTGATTCCTCAATATCCCAAGTGAGGGAAAGGGCGGAAGGAGGTAGCAAAATCGCTTCCTCGTCTCCCTTTTTGCTCCGAAGGATTCCCATTTGGAGTTTGTACCGGCCTGCAGGCAAGCTGGCTTCCCGTCTTTGGGCCATTACATCCACAACGAGTCCCTTAGTTTTTCCGGAGTCGGATTCAAGAACTAAGCTCACGAGCTTCATCCCCTTCACTCCTTTCAAATCTACTTTTGCACTTCCAAGGCGAGGTGCAAGTTTCCGAATCTGGGCCTCGGTACCTTCCTGGTGTGACATCAACTGAATTTCGTACCAATTACCCTTAGAGTCAGAAATCCATCGGCAATAGGGAATCGAATGCTTGCTTTTTCCAAGCATGACAGCATCGTGGCGATAGAAGAAGGTGTCTTCCGGAACTCCAACATAGGCCCGAGGCAAGGGAGCTTCGGCAGTGCCAAAAAGGCCATCACAATCTAGATCCCAAATAGTGAGTGGCCCGAAGGGTGTTTTTGCAGTTCGGGTTGCAACCGGCCGAAAGAAAAATGTTGCAGAATTATCGGAAAGGGCGAAATTCATTTCCTGTCCATGCAACGGGTCGCGCTCTGCTCCACCAGCAAAAGCAATGGCATGAGGAACCTTTAGATCGTCAATAAGTCGATTAAAAGAAACAATGGTCGGTTTGAGGCTAAGCTTAAATGGCTTGGACGGCTCTGCTCCAGCCTCTACAACGAATTCATTATTGTCTGTTCTCTTCACAAAAACAGGTGGGTCAAAAAGCCAAAGCTTAACAGTAGAGCCTACTCCAGCAGTACCGGAAAACGGCCAGGACATACGGTGGTCATCGGCCCAATCGTTCGAGTGGGTTATCTTCGCAAGTTTGGAGTCAAAGTTTGGTTCTAGGAGGATCTTTTCCCATTTGGCGCCCTCTGCGGGTGGCACGGGCGAACCCTTGCGCACTTTTTTAGGCTTGGTGGCCTCGTCAGCATCGCCACCAATTCCAAGACGGGTCTCAAGATCACGAATAAATCCTTTTACCTCGTTGTAATTTCGATCTTGTTTCAATAGGCATTTTTCACGGTACTCCATAAAACGGTGGTAACAAGCTAAGGCTTTGGAAGCATCGCCCTCACCATTAGTGAAATCAGGATGGAAAGAGTTCCCAAGAAACATCACCGCCCGAGAGGCAAAAAAGGTATCGCCGCATTCAATAAAGGAACCCTCAGACGCTTCGGCCAGTGCACGTACCACAACCCAATCTTCGATATCCTGGGATTGAAGGGCAGCGAAATGGGCTAGAGTGGCCTCGTAATAGGGCCCGTTGATTGTTTCTCCGCGTATTTGCCTGAGGTTGCTTGGCAAACGTAATTGCAAAAATCTATCGTAATTTCTTGCAAAATCATTTCGATAGGTGCGATTCCAAGATTCCACGAAGTTGTCCACCCAAATCCCTAATTCGCCACCTGGGTTCCTGGCTCGGTTGTCGGCTTGAACAACAAATTCATTAATGGCCTCTTCTGTGTAGCGCTTCATGAAGCGGTCCATGTCCTCGCGCTCTTTCATACGAACTGCCTTAGCAAAGCCCTCGCGGAAAGTTGCAACTCGGTCATCGCCCTGAGGTAAGGGGTTCGGGCAGGGAACTGCAAGCAGAGGGGGAGCGAAGAGCAGGAGAGTCGCCAGCATGTTGGGATTTTAGCCTCGTTTCCGTGACCTTTCCTCAAGGAATGAGCGCTCTTGGTCGGTAAGGGAAGGAAGGCCTTGTTCGGAGATTTTTGCCAGAATGCGATCCAATTCCAAGTCTTCGTTCCTGTTCCGTTGGTGGTGCTGTTCTCGCTTTTTCTGAGCTCGGCCAGAGCGCCATGAAACCCACCATTTGGGGGCATGCTGGTGGCCGCCAGCCCACCACCAACCCACGGCAGCGCCAGCTAGGTGAACATGGGTCGCGATTCCCCCGCCTTGCCCTGCGATGGAATACAAGAATCCCAAGATATCTAGGAGTAGAAGGGCGAGGAAGAAGTTGATAAGGCGGCACCGGAAGAGAATAAGGGACAAAATGCGGTCGGGATAGACCGCTGCTTGAACTGCCAAAGCAGTCATCACCATCCCGGAGCCACCCGTGACCGGAACTGAGTATGTTCCTGCGAACAGAAGGTAAAGCACAAACTGGCTAAGAGCTCCGGCCAGGATTGAGGCCCCCATCAGTTTGAGAAAACGGGGCCCGCGATAGAGGGCCTCTACCTCGCCTGCAAATGCCCAAAAGAGGTAAGCGTTGAAGAATAGGTGTCCAATGCCGGGAAATGGCTGATGCCCGAACGCGTAGAGGAGGAAACCAGGAATCGCAGAAATGTCACCCCCAAGGAGGCGCGCTGGATTCCATTCAAAAAGGGCAACAAAGAAGGAGCTACCAGTGGCCCCGGAGATGGACTCCAATAGCCAGACCACAACCCAAATAATGAGGATTCGATGGACGAGGGAGTTGTGACTAGTCATGGCTGTTCCGCAACGGCATTCTATGTTCAACCATGAGTCCCACCTACCCCTCATCAACTATGGCCCGAATTCTAGACGGAAAAGCTCTCGCATCTCAAGTCCGCCAAAACCTGAAAGAACGGGTTGCGGAAGGCATTCAAGTGGGTCTCCCCCAGCCTGGCCTTGCGACTGTATTGGTTGGTGACGACCCCGCGAGTCATGTCTATGTCAAGTTCAAGCGCCGTGCCTGCGACGAGGTTGGGTTTCAGAACTTTCACATTGAACTTCCTGCTGATACCACCCAGGGAGAGCTCCTTTCCAAAATCGACGAACTGAATACGAACCCTGAAGTTCATGGGATTCTGGTTCAACTCCCACTACCGAAGGGCCTCGATGAGGCGGCCGTTCTTCAGGCAGTTTCTCCTTTAAAGGATGCCGACGGTTTCCACCCCATGAACCAAGGCGCCCTCATGCAGGGCAAGCAGTCTCTGCGCCCCTGCACTCCCCTTGGCATCATGAGCCTGATTGAGGCTTCCGGAGTTGACCTTAATGGGAAAAAGGCAGTTGTTGTTGGCCGCTCCAATATCGTAGGGAAGCCCATTGCACTTATGCTGCTGGAAAAACATGCGACTGTTTCCATTTGCCATTCCCGCACAGCCGATCTCGCGGCCGAAGTTCGGGCCGCTGATGTTCTAATTGCAGCTGTTGGTCGTGCTCACCTGGTTCAAGGGCAGTGGATTAAGGAGGGCGCTGTTGTGATTGATGTGGGCATCAACCGGCTAGAGGATGGCTCCCTTACTGGAGATGTGGATTTCGAAAAGGCTTCCGAGCGAGCGTCATGGATTACCCCTGTTCCTGGTGGCGTAGGCCCCATGACAATTGCCATGCTCCTTTCCAACACATTGGATGCCGCATGGGGAAACAAATAGGACACTGACACAATCGGCTGGGTCACAAAGTGACAAAAAAAGGAAGTCGGAAAAACTTCCACCGCAGCAATTCC
>JASMMA010000008.1 GCA_030748415.1 Planctomycetota bacterium | reverse complement strand
GCCTCTTTGTTGAAGTTTCGCTTTTTCCGCTTTCCTATTTTTGGGACTTTGTGACCCAATGTTTGGGGTCAGTGTCTAGGGAGGGGGGGTTACCAGGGTCTACTTAGCCGAGCTCTTGCCAGAAGCTCCATCCCCAGCGCAAGTGTCAACCCGCAAGAGAGGGCGGCCGCAATCGCAAAAAAGAACACCCAAGAACGCTTGGGGACCTCGGTGGCTGATTCCGGGTTCGCTTGTTGGTGCTCCTCAAAGAAGGTGAACTCGAGCCCCTGATCCAAAATGAGCCGCAATTCTTCCAGTCTCTGAGTAATCTGAGAAGCAAATACTCGTTGCCTCTCAATTTCAATATCAAGGCGAGAGAGTTCATTTCGAGCACTAGGCAGAAGGCCCATCGCTGCTTCGTTCTGGAGAAGTTGCTCCTGGAGAAGTTTTCTGGTGGGCTCGAGGCCCGCTTCAGATGCCTGGAGGTCCACCAAGCGGCCCAACAGAGATTGAAGCTGAGGGTCGGGGCGAAGCTCAGTTGCTGAATGGACCATGGGTCCGGTTGGCTTAGACTGAAGAGGCAAAGCTAGACCCTTCTCGGCTTCCTCCTCCACCCGCACTTGAGCTTGCCGATAACGAACAAGCGCAGATTCCAAAGTCGGATGGGCTGGTAAAGGAGAACCATGTTCATCAAACCGCTCCCGGTATTTCAATTTCAGAACTTCAACCTCTACCCGATATTTTGAAAGATCTTGTAGCGCCTTGGTGTAGGCAGGATTCTCCACCAGAGTTTGGCGATAAACCTGCATCTCCTTGGGCCGTGCGGCAATTGCCCCTTCCACAATAGGAAGTTGGGCAGAAACGCGTGCAGCCTCGACCAAAAGTTCATCGAGAGAAGTTCTCAATCTTTGCCCCTCTTCGGCAAGAAGGGCAAAATCTACTTCAGGGTCCGGGCTGGAAGACTGCTCCAAAAAGTTTAAGCGTTCTCGACGAGCTGAGGCATAAGCTGCCCAAGCCAATGGCGCCTCCTTTTCTAAAGAGGCTACAGTAGTACGGGGCCCGCGTTCCGCCATTTCGCGCATTACTTGGCGAAGAGCATCGGCGAAAGCATTCGCAACTCGTGCCGCTCGCAAGCGATCGCGGTCAGTTACAGCGACCACCAACATCTGATCAGTGTTCAAATCTGCGACAACTTGTCGCCGCAATGTTGCTAGGGCCTGCATTCGTGCTGGGCCCTGCAAATTGGCATGGCCAAGGTTCTCTAAAGCACGGAGAGCGACGGCATTACTGTGAATCAAGCCCATAATCCCCACCCGAGTTTCTTCACTCAAATCCGGTACAACTGGACCCTCTGGCAAGGATTCACTCTCTGAAGTTAATGACATGCGCGTGGATTCTCCGGGAACCAACAAAGATGCCCGCGCTTGCCAAAATGTTCCAACTTGTTGCAAATAATATTCTGCCCCAACAAGCGAGCCCAAGACCAATAAAAAGATGGCCATTCGGCGACGATAAATCGACGCAAGAAGTTCAGAAAGAGAGTCAGACTTCATCTTGAAGGAAAACAGGGTCCGGGTGTGCTTGTTGCCGGGATCTCCTTAAGGATACGAAGATGGACGCCTCAATGAATGCAATCCAAGCCCAAAGGAATTTGACCCAAAGAAACATCGCGACCAAATTTTGAAGAAGGAGCATGCTTGATGCAATGGCAAGCCCAACAAGCCACTCTTGCGACCATCCAGATTTATCAGGGTTCCGTTGAGCCAGAGAAATGGCCCGCCGAATCCTGAATGCAAGAATCACAAAGAGAGCTCCAAACCCGAGGACTCCAGCGAGCCCCATCTCTGCAAGGATTTGAAGGTAGGTATTATGAATTTCCAAATGGTATGGATTGAAAAAGTTCAAAATACCACCCACCCCCACACCAAACCAGGGGGATGTTAGAAATGCTTCAACCGCTAGGGCATCGATATGCCAACGAAAATCTGCGCTGGCCGCGTTCATGTTCTCAACGATTTCATAAACCATCGAAAACAAACCAGTTTTGAACCCAAAAACAGCACCAGCAAGAACAACCAGGGAATAAGGTATCCGGTATTTCGGCCATCTAAAGAAAGGGAGAACCATCGCTCCAATCCCTAAAGCAAGCCAACCACTTCTAGAAAAGGTGACGAACACCCCGACTGCTAGGAGCATGAAGCTGGACAAGTAAATCATTCTCTGACTCCTTGCCACTTTTGGTCCGAGTCCAAGCCATAAGGAAAGGAGAGCAATTGTTCCCAGGGCATTTGCTTGGTGGTTAGGGTGAAGCATGAGGCCGGTGCATCGTGGCAAAACAGAACTTCCCAAAATCGGAACTGGAAATTCTATCTTGTTAAAGTCTGCAGATGCAAAAGTCAAAATCCGACCAGATGTCATGGAGAGAACGAGCTGGCTAAGACCAACCAATGCAGATAAACATGCGGCAGCAAGAAGGTATTTCAAAAAAGTTTCGAGGTGCTTGCGCTGCCCAAGGATGACGGGAAGCAAAATGACCATTAGCAACACAAGGAGTCGAAAAATGTAGTCGATTAGGACGGCAGTAGGATTAGGTGCACTAAGAAAAGTCGTCAAATAAACGACCAAGACTGCGCCAATAGGGAGAAGAGAAGGCGAGAGGGGAACGCTGAAGTCGTGTCCTCGAAGAAATCTTTCAAGTAGCACCGCCAAGATTAGCAGAACTGCCAATTGGTAGATAGCGGGTATGGCATCAGAGAAAAGCGATAGAGCAAGAAGACCTGCGAGAGGTTTGTCCGCACTTCCAGAACGAACACCCCAAGCGAAAAAAAAGGCAATCGCAGAAAAGAAGGAAGTGAGAAGGAAGCTACCAATCTGAGGAAAATCATTCAACAAGGGTGGAGATGGGCCTAGCCACTCAACTTCTAAACGGTGTCCATGCATACCATCCGCCCCAACAAATATTCCAATTGCAACTCCCAATGAAAGGGCAATGATTCCAAAAAGAAGCTTGGATATCTTTCCAGATTCGAAATGAGCGGCTTTATTCACGACCCCCTTCTGGATTTTCCCAATCAAGTTCCACGAGGACAGCAGACCAAGGTGGCAAATCTAGCATAAGACCATTTGATTGAAACTTAAGGTGAGAAGAAACTTCAACCTCCGAAAGGGCAGCACCCGGATGCTTTGCAAGCATGAGAGGAATCTCTTCTCTTAATTCAAGAAGGCGCTTCTTCATCGCTACTTGTACTTCGGATATCAAAGATGGAGACAATCCGGAAGTAGGGTTTCTAACCGAGTCCAGCATTTCAGACGGAGTTGGCTTATTGAGAGCAGTGCGTACTTGGCTGACCTCTTTTTTGCTTCGGCCCGATTTCTCAAGATCTTCCAATACCCTTTCAGCTGCCCGTTGCGGACCCTCAACCCCCCACTTTTGAAATGAATCCCGAAACGCTGGGTTTAATCGTGGATCCGAATGTTGAGAATCTAAACGCCACACTTTCGAAACCGAAACGGGCCCGTCCTTCCACCCAACTCTTACGGGTCTGTGGGTCATCTTTTGTTCTGACATTGTCTCCCGAACAAGCCGTTTTGCCTCTTTCCAAATTGAGTGATCCTTCTTGGGGCCACCCAACTTTTCGACTCCATGTTTCCCTGAAACAAAGCCACGCACTAGCGCATCTTTCCCGTGGTAGTCAGACAATACAACTCCCGCCCAATCCACGTAGTGATGGGCACGCTTCTCTGCACTGCCAAAGGCATTTGCAAGAAGTAGGTAGCCCTTGTTCCCATTCCTAGTGGCCAAACAAGTAAGATTCCATGGAGCAGATTGTCGCTTAACGTGGACTTGGGGAAACTCTGCAGCGATTTGGAACATACGCATTCCGTTTAGGACAGCTTTCGGGCCGCCGCGTAAAGTAAAAACTCCTACAGATTCACCAGCGTAATCTTTTTTGGACTCCCAGAAGCCATCTTGAAGGAAAAAGAAAAGACTGTGTGTTACTGAGGTCCGCGCCAGTGAAGAATTCATCGAAATATAAAAAACACCTGCCCGATGGTCATCACATTCGGGCGCCGTCGGATGAGGAAGGTCAATGTTCCACTCGGACAGAATCACTTCCGGCTTTGGCAATCCGGCTTCCTTTGAAATAAGTTGGAGTCTTTTCCCAAACTCGCAACGCTCATTATCGCTTGGGTAACTCGAATAGAAGTGCCAAGAAACGAAATCTGGACTGAATCCTTCTCGGACACAGGCTTGGGCTATTGATTTAAAATGACCTTGGGCTGCACCTGCAGCAGTTGCCATTCCAGGACCACCCAGCTTTATTCCGGGGGGCAACAGCATGCGGAGTTGCTTTCCGGCTTTCGCAAAAAAAGTCGCGAACTCTTCCATCGGAGCAAGCCATTGACCTTCTAGGTTTGGCTCGTTCCAGATTTCAATGTATTCAACGGGAACACCTGCATCTAGAAGGCGCTCCACATCTTTGGCGACATGGTTCGCCCACTTGGTAGTGTCTCGAGGGGGAATTCCAACCTTGTCATGTCCACCACCTTGGTTTTCAGGAGCACCCACCACAACTAAGAAAACTCCCAACCCAGCTTCCTTGGCATGAAGGCCAGCCTGGATTTGTTTTGCTAAGGGCCCCATGACATAACTCAACCAAATCCGAGCGAGTCCCCCTTCAGGACGAACTTGATCCGACCAGGCTTTCCAAACTCCTCCAGTGGCATTGGACAAGTCGTTTATTCCACCACTAATACCAGGCGGAATCGATTTCGTAGTTGAAGAAAAATCGACCAAAAATTCAGTGGAGCTTGCCTGCCCCGAAAGACTCGGCGAGCAAAGCAAAAGGATGAAAACAGAAAAGACGATTAGTTGGATTTTCTTCATTGCAAGTAGCCAAGAGCGCGGAGAGA
Organism: Planctomycetota bacterium; assembly: GCA_030748415.1. GTDB lineage: Bacteria > Planctomycetota > UBA1135 > UBA1135 > UBA1135 > UBA7888. The sequence continues at coordinate 110,038 of JASMMA010000008.1, read as the reverse complement.
CTCTTCTACGGCACTGGAGTCCTCAGTGCCGAACCCATCTTTGGCCCTATTATTGATAGGTATGTCCTCTTCTTCAATAACCGCCTTCCTGTGTTTAGAAAGCAAGTCCTCGTGGGCCTTTCCTTCCATCCAAGAGGGAACAGGGAGCTGAAGCGAATGAAAAAGAGTCGGTGCTGTGTCTCGGATATGCATGCCGTCGATGGTTTTTCTTTTCTTCACCCCTGGTGCAGCTAGGGCAAAAATACCATTAAAACGATGCGTTCCCGAAACCGCAGCAAAGCGGCGTTCTGAGAAAATCTCGCTGGCATTCCAATCGTCTTTCACGAGACAGGAAAGCTTGCCCATTTGAAACTGAAGGTCTGGGGCTTCGGCCACCCGATGCCCTTTATAAGTCTTATTGTTGTCAACGAACCAATCAACCGCCGGGGACCCATCGGGAAGGCGCACCTTCTGCAAGCGGTGCCGAATCTCATTCAACAAGTCTTCGGCTTCATCTTGAGAAACAATCCCTTCGGGCTCACGCCCCCTTAGATTGAGGCAAATGCCATGAAGGGAACAAAAGGCTCGGGTTCGACTCCAATCGACATCGCTAAAGTCCGCATTTCGTTTTCGACGAACTTTTGGGATTGCCACTTTCCCCAGAAGACCCTTCGCGCGTCTTAAGGGTTCAAACTTAAACACCCAGCGCGGAGTGGGAGTTCTAAAAAGAAGGTCCTGCTCTTCTAGCCAACAATTAATATGGAAGTCCCAGTTTTGGGGACCAAACCCATGATCGCTGACCAAAGCGACAGGAACCGATGGGCCGACTTCCTTTCGAACCTTGCCCACAAACTCATCGGCAAGGCGGTATGAATCTCGAATGACCTCTTTGTAAAGTTTTTCTCCTTCCTCTGACCATCCTGCGTGGGCGGGGTCCTGAAATTTCCAAAAATAATGCTGACATCTGTCGGTGATTGAAATCACTGTGAAAAACAAATCAACGGGATGCCTGTTCAATAATATCGGAAGTAAGTTCAGGCGATCTTTTTCAATCGCGAAGAGTTCTTTACGCAAAGATTCGTATCGCTTTAGGTTTTCGCTTTCGGGTTCGGTGTCCCCGTCCCAAGGGGAATAATTCAAATCAGCCCGATACGGGTGGCCCAAAAACTCGGCAAACTCAGCTTCCATGGTTGGCTTTGAAAAAAGAGAGCTGGAGTTTAGTGGACATGGAATCCCGGAAACTACCCAGCCCTCTATTGGAATGGGCGGAAAGGTCATCGGGACATTAAAAAGACCGGAGGACCAACCCTTGCGGCCCAAAACAGATGCCAAGTCCATGCCTGCAAAGTGGCTACTTTCGTTTAATGGACACTTGTAACTGCCCAACTCTCGGCGAATAAAGTGGAAAATGCCATGTTTTCCGGGGTTCAGCCCCGTCATCATGGAGGTCCATGCGGGCGGCGTAATGGGTGGAATCTCAGATTCCAAACTACCACTTGCACCTTCCGCTATGATTTTTGCAATATGGGGCAGTTCGCCTTCGTCCACCATCGGTTGGATGATGTCCCAAGTTGCTCCGTCAATTCCGATGATTGCGAGTTTAGTCAACTGTTTTCCCTTGCGAGGGATTCCTCTGGCGAGGCCTCGATTGAAACGATACCGTTCCTCACAGCCCAAATGAAACCCTACCTCCTCATGCCGCTCCTGCTCGTTGCCTGCAGCCACCCTGTCAAAGATGGGATTGGCTTAGAAGCAGACCCCAATTTTGGCGGCAACAACTTGACTGATGAAATGAGGGGAGGGCAATTTTTCATTGGCCCCGGAGACCAGATTGATGTGGACATTTGGGACAATCCCGATTTGAGCCGCACCTATATCGTCGAGCCTGATGACGTTTTGAAATGCCATCTAATTGAACCACTTTCCTTGGGGCCGGAAACCACCTGGACCAGTCTGCGAAACCAGCTAACCGATGCTTATGCTGAAGTATTAGTCGAGCCTTCCATTGCCCTGACCATTACTCTGAGCATGCTCAGAAAGGTAACTGTGCTTGGCTCCGTGAACCAACCCGGTGTTTTCCCTATGGAGTCTCCCAATACATCGGTCCTAGAGATTATCGCAATGGCTGGCGGGATTTCTTCTGCAGGGGACACCACTGGGATTGTTCTTGCGAGGCAAGTCAAAGGAAAAACTCAGGTTCGAAACTACAACTTAGATTTACTGTTTGACCCCAGCCTTGATGACCCACCTGTCCAAATCCCCTTCGTTCGTCCAGGGGATTACCTTTTTGTCCTTCGTACCGGAAAATCCGAATATGGTGAATACCTTCGCTTGGTATCCGAAACCTTGCGCGGCATTTCATGGGGTCAACAAACCATTATGAATTCACCCGATGTTTACGACCAATTATTTGGCGGAGACTGAGCCTAAGCGTTTATTCGGTATCGCCGCTTCCCAACACCTGAACGGCGGAAAGCAGAAAAGTACTCTTTTGAGGGCAGGAGCCACGAGCGGGACATGTCCCTCTGGCCATCACCATGCCAACAGGATAAACCCTGAAAAACCCGCAAGTAATTAACACCAGTCAGTTGGGACTTATGCGTTTTAAGTGCATCTGCTACCTTTGGGTTAAGTGGACAACACTCTCCAAAAGGTAAAGGGGTCCAAAATCCGCTCAACCTTAAGTTGCAATCTTGCAATCTAGGCTGCCATGCAGCTTTCAGTACACGAGTCACTTCAAAGTGATCCACATGATTATCAGGCCACCAAGGAAGCATGATTTCTTGAGGGCAAAATTCGGTCAGGTGGCGCCGAAGTTCAGAGACCCAGGGACCCTTGGCAGTTAGCCTTGATTCGGGAGCCTGAAGACATGCAGAGTCTTCAACGCCGAGCACCTTGAGGGCGGCAAGTCCCTCTGCATGGCGCACGGATGATTCGTTTCCTCCGTCTGTCATCCAAACCACGCGAACTTCTGAACCGGCACGGGCTGCATTAAGAATCTGTTGGCCGAATAAAAGGCATTCATCATCAAAGTGAGGCGCGAGGACAAGGACTCGTTGTGGTGCAGGCAATTCTTCAGAAGAACTGGCAAGAGAGTTGTTTTCAACTAAACCAGAAAGTAAAGAAAGGCTCCTTTGGTAATCCAAAAGGTGGTGGAGATAGCGCCGGTTTTGAAGAGATTTGCTTGGCCCTGGTTGGAAAGTAGCCAATGGGGAACCACGCAAAATCAAACTCAGGCGGCGAGCAGGTAAAAAGACCAAAGCTTCAGCCTCTCCTAAACCAGAAGAACGAACCGCGGAGCGGAACCGCCTCAGGCAGGCTTCAGGACTTTGCTCATCGCTCGGGTTATTATTTTTGGATTCGACAATCAGGTTTGGCAAAAGAGGGGCATCTCGTTCGTATAAACAAACGGGAGTTGTTGCAGGGAGGTCTCCTAATATTTTGCAAAGATTGTGGGTCTCTCCCCCCGGCCTAGGCCAAGGCGCCAACAACAAATCCCCCTTTTCGCTCCAAGGGAGTGCAGGGGTTCCTTGCCGGGTTAGGATTTCCAGGGCACCAGGAACCCAAGGCCGCGGATCCCCAGCGATAAACATGGGCCGCTTCGCTGGAAATGCATCGGCAATCTGTGGCTCGCTGAGCAGGTTCTGAGGGCGCGTCAGGAAATATGGGAAAAGGCGGCTCATGAATTACTCCATATAACCCAAAGCTCGCATGGTTTCCATCAGGCGATCATCGTCGGGGCTGGAAGAATCCCCCGTGGAGCGGGCGGTGAGGGAAACAAAACCCTCGCGGACAGAAATAGGGTTGGCTAGCTTCCAGTCATCTTTGAGACAATTTTCCATTACTTTTCCATCCATCGTGTCTTCGGTGGGCAACCCCAATAAATGAAGGATGGTTGGTGCCATGTCCGCGATTTCATGTTCAACTTCACATTTTCCGGACTTCACAACGCCGGCGCCTTCAATCAGGAATACTCCATTCACGCGATGCATTGCTGGCCTGCCCTCAACTGCAGGTTCAACAACCCTTGAGTGAAGTGGGTCAGCTGAACAGTTCACAGAAGTTTCATGAGTGATAAATTGAATATCAGGAGCCAGGTGGAGTTGTGGGCCATGCCACAAGTCCTCACGCTTCCACGCTTTTGAAATAATCTGTGTTCCATCTTGGGAACGAATCGATTCGAGTCCTCTCTGAATTTCAACTCTAAGAGATTCGTATTCATCGCCCGGCTCAACGATTCCTTCAGGTTCTCTACCCTTTAAGTTCACAAGCACGATGTCTTCGCCACCCGAGAAACTCGACCAAGCACGAGTGCGAGACCAGTCCACCATATCTCGGTAAAGGGTTTCAGGCCCCAAAGATATCTTCTGCCCCCTATTCATCAACCAGCGCGCAAGCCCCGTTCGGCGAAGTAGCCCATGCCATTTTCTCTGGATAGTGGCACGAATGCGTTTTAGGTGTGCGGTTTTTTTCAAAACCAAGTATCCATTTTCAACCAGCCAACGGTTCACAAAAAACCGATAGCTAATCGGCCCAAAGCCATGATCAGAACAACAGCAAAAGACAGTGTCGGGGTCAATCTCCAAAGCGCGGGTGCGGAGCTCGCCCAATGCAGAATCCACTTTTTCATAAACCATTCCCAATAAATTCCGGCGTTCAGCTGCAATTTTCGGGTTGGCCCTTGCCCACTCTGGGTCTTGGAAACACCAAGACTGGTGGCTGGCTAAATCAACGCCTCTAAACACAAGCGCAAACAAATCGGGACTCTCGCTCTCAAGAAGATCGATACCGATTTCGGTCATCAAATCTGTAGTCTCGAGCAAGCTTTCAAGTGCAAGAGTTTCGTTTGAACTATGAAACAGTCGCTCGGGTTCATTGTCGGATGGGACTCGGCCATGTTTTTTTTCAAGCTCGGCTCTCTTCTCAAGTGGCAGGACAAACTTGGCATCGGAGTCCGGAGTCAACAAGCCGCCAATCGTGACACCATTCAATTCTTCTGGTGGGTAAGTCAGAGGCATCCAAGCACAGACAACTTTTTTTTCGTGATCACTCGCAAGCTTCCAAATAGTCGGAGCCTGAATAGAGTCAAATGAAATAACAGGCCTATCGTATGTGCCGTGGCGCTGTTCTCGGAAAAAGAACACGCCGTGCTTTCCGGGGTTGACCCCAGTTTGAAAGCTCGACCAAGCAAGTGAGGAATTGGGTGGAAGCGTTGAATGAAGAGTGCCCCAAGAACCCTTCTCCATCATTGCGGCAAGATTGGGGAGCTTACCTTCTTGAACCATGGGCTCAATTATTTCCCAAGTAGCACCATCGATGCCGACAAAGACTACCTTAGAGCCCTTGGGATTGCGTGGATTAGAAGACTCAGACATTTTTCATCCTTCTCCGAATCCTATCGGTGATGCCTGAGTCAACCCAGCCAAACATCCACGTTGCGGAAAAATAGACTGCCAGCAGAAGAACGCCCCCCAACAGAGGCCGCTCTGCCAATTTGAGCTGGTCAATTGAGAAACAAAAAGCAATACCAATCGAAAGGGCAACATAGGGCAAAGAACCGGCCATGTACTTTGCGGAACCAAGAAGTCGGCTGGTCCAAATAGCTTTCGTGATGACTTCAACGGCAGCAGCGCCTAAAGATGCCCAAGCAGCTCCCACTATTCCCCAACGGGGAATCAGAAGGATGTTCAGCAGAACACTACTCAACGCAAAAGTGAGGCCAAACAGAGGAAGTTTCTTATCCATTTCCTTTCTTCCAACCATTAACATTCCAACAGGCCCGCCGATACAATCCAAAAGAACGGCGGCTGCGAGAATGCGGAGAACATCGGCAGTGGTCCCAGAAATACCTTCAACTCCGAATCGGTATTCTTCTCCGAAAACCCCTGCCACCGGACCAGCCCAAACAAAGAGGGCTGTTGCCATAGGGGCAGACCACCATGCTTGATAGCGAAGCACTCTGCTAAATTGGAATCTAGCTTCATCTGCAGATTTTTCGTTTGCCTCAGATTCGGATGAAAGGCGTGTCAAGCGTGGGAAAACAGCCATATTCAGAGCCATGGTGAATGCATGAAAAACAAACACGACACGCATCCCTTGGCCATAGAGGCCGCGAGCCAAATCTGATGTCTCCACCAAAGCAAAGCCTGCTACGGGAACAATAAGAATACCGAGCAATAGGGAATCCAACCGATTCCTCAGCATTCGCAGGACTCTAAATAAGGCAACCCCCATTGATTCCTGTAAAAGTGCGAGCGCATTTCTGCTGGAAGGAGTTATTGCTTGCGAAGAAAGGAACTGCTTTTGCGCCTGGAATGGAAGGAGCCAACCGCGAATCATTGACCCTAAAAGAAATGTGGCAAAGACTCCAAATAAACCCCAGTGAGGGAAAAATATAAGAACTCCGAGTGCGCCTCCGGCCCGCAAGACGCCCGTCAAAACATCAAGCAATGCTGGCCAAACCATTTCCTCGTGCGCCTGGAAAAGGGCCTCTCCAAGCCCTCCCATGGCATCCCAAAAGATAATGCAACAAACAAGCATCCCGAGGATGATTCGCTCAGTTTGAACATTTCCCTGCCATAGCATTTCTCCAAGGATATAGAGCAAAACACAAACCGCTGCGATCGTTGCGCCCAACAACAGCGCGCGACGAGCATCGACAAAAACTTGCCCAGCTTGTTTGGGGTCCCTTGCTATGGTTCGAACAAGAATGGTTGGAACACCAAATGTAGCAGCCATACTCCCAAAAAAAAGCAGGGTGCTCATTAGGGTGTAGAGACCGTTGATTTCAATCGAGACCAAACGGGGCAGAAATAGCCCGAAAAGGGCGTAGATAGAAACGGATAGAGTCTTAGCGGCGGTTAACCAAGCCGTATTGCGAGCGAGTGTCGCCAAGCGCCAGCCCTCAACCAAATAATGGAATTAGGGTGGATTGCAAGCGGCGAAATAAATCTGCCGTTGCGCGAGTATCGCGAAGACAATATTCCGCAATCTCGTCATAACGCCCCGAACGGGCTTTTTGGGCAACCATGGAGCCATCCATTTTCCCTTTTGGGGACTCAACACCAAAGCGTCGACACCAATAATCGAGAGAGTAGTTTTCTCGGGCAGCACCAAAGAAACTTAGAACATCCATCAAGTCGCAATGGTCACGGACACTGTATCGGTACCCTGCCAAGTTCCTGGATGGAGCGACATCTAACATTGCAGACCGAGTCATGAGAACGGGTCCGTCGTATGCGCGCCCGTTGTATGTAACAACACTCCCCCATTCTTCAGCAAGCCGCCAAAACTCCGAGAGCAACTCGCGTTCATTTCCTCGCCATATTTTTGTTCCTGGAACAACATCAAAATCCTCCCACTGATTGCCACTTCCATGAACGAGTACTGCGCCTGTGTCCTTTTCCAAGTTCCACATGCCTACGGAAACAACACGACCCAGACCACGAACCAATGCAAGGCGGTGTTTTACAGGGTCTTCGTTCTCCCGTTGCTTCTTCCTAGAAAGCAGGTAATGGCGAGTTGCTTCATCTACTTCTTCCCACTCCAAACCCGCAACTTCAATGTCAAAAGCAACAATGGGCGTCCGTAAATTTGATGTATCCTTGGTCATGGTTTCAATTGGGAATCAATCTTTAACTTGATCTCCAAGGTGCACGGTTAACACCGGACAATGTGCAGTGCGCACAATTTTCTCAGCGGTAGAGCCAATTAGAATATGGGCCAGCCCCCCTCGGCCGTGGGTGGAAAGGACTATAACCCCACAATCGTGTTCTGTCGCAGCTGCGACAATCGTCTGCCACGGGCGCCCACCGCCCTCAAGTAAATGAGTCTCTACTTGGGAATGAAGGGCCTCGATTTCTACTGCGGCGGCAGCAAGGGCGGCCGCAGAGCCACGACGAAACTCATCACGATATTGGCCCAAATCAAGAGCTTCCGTTTGAACATAGCCGCTGAGCGCAGGCGCAGCAGCAACAAGGTCATCTTCGAATGCATGAACCAGAACTACGGTGCCATCAGATTTGCGGGCCATTTCCGCAGCCCAGGGATACGCCGCGCGGGCGTGTTCTGAAAAATCCGTCGCCAATAAAACTCGTTTGAACATTATTCTTCTTCCTCCTCGCCCCCAACATAACCGATTGCACGCATGGAGTCGATGAACTCTTTGTCGTAACCCTTCCCAGGTATTCTAGGTGGTGTTGCCTTTCGGAACCCAGGTCTCAGGCTGGGGCCTTTTTCCACAGGGTGGCTCGAGCTCCAATCGTTCGTAAAGAGCTGGCTCGGGACAGGGGCAGGCATATCTTCTGGAACAGGAAGATTAAGCAGATGAAGAAGCGCTGGGGCAATTTGAAAGATATTCGTTACACGACGCTCTTCCTTGGGGAGGAGCCCAGTCTGCTTTGCTGAGGGTCCTGCAAAAATAAAGACCCCATCCGGCCCGTCTTCGTGTCCACCAGATTGGATTTGTCGTGGGTTTGCAAGATTGAAAGCATGCATACCGTGATCGCTCAATATGAGAATATGAGTATCCTCGGGAACAGCTTCAAGTAACTCTCCTAGCCAGCGATCCATAACTTCATAAACTCGGTCGATTCTGTCACCAAGTCTTGCGATTTGCTCTTCCGGAATAAAGTAGGAAAAAGCAGAGGGCTCTCGGTATCGCCAAAAATAATGGCCTGAAACATCGGGAAGGCCATAGTAAACCATATTAAGGTCGGCAACTTCCTTTTGAAGTTGCTCCAGCATAATCCGGTGATGAGTTCGGTCCCCGTGATAAGCCACTCGAAACAGCCGGTCTCTCTGCCAAGGAAAATCCCAATCTCCACCTTGTGGGATGGAACCAAAAACACTGTTGAACTCTTTCCGAAGAGGCCCCTCAGGGGCGCCATTTTGGAGAGCAGGAAGGATTTCTTCAATCAATTCATTTGGATATGTCAGGTCGGGAAGACCATCTTTCCACACACCAGACTTCCATAATATTCGACCCTGAGCTTGTGCTGCATAAGAAGCAACAATTCGACCATTCGAAATTGCTTCTGCTGGCCAAGAGACCCACCAAGCCGTAGATAGAACTCGGCGATTTTGCTCTGCGGCCATGTTCCATATAGCTGGTACTCGACGGGTGTTGGATGTGTATGGTTTTCCTAACTGGCCATCCGCACCCATTTCGGCAAAATTTAGGATTCCATGTTCTTGAGGGCCGAACCCAGTCGCAATGGTGGACCACAAAACAGGTGAAAAGGTTGGCACTGCTGTTTGAATGCTTCCCCCGATTCCTCGCTGAATGAGCTTTTCAAAATTGGGCAGGCGACCTTTATCAAGAAGAGGCTCAAGAACATCCCATTCAAGCCCGTCCATGCCAACCACTAATACGGGTGAACATTGGCCTTCCTGTTCACGAGAACAGCCAGTGAACCCTAATGAGAGTACTGAAATGGCAAGGAGGAACAGGGAAGCGGCGCGGAAGCTCACCTAGGGATTCTAGTCCCCTGCCCTTCGAACCCATACGTTCTTCTTTCTGCGGAATACCCATGCCCCAATGAACAGCATGAGAAAGGCTGGAAGTTCTCCCCACCCGCTAAAGGTGCCAGGTCGGCCCACGACTCCAGCGCACCCCCCTACCACAGGCGCTGCTTCAAAAAGAAAGTTGCCTGGGGCCATGATTCCTTGACCATTCGCCAACTCCAAGCGAACTCCCCAACTTCCTTCTCGATAATGCGGGCTTCTCACTTGAATCTCGGTAGAGGCTACAGCTTCTAGGCTGTCACCCTCGACACCACCCAAGCCAGTTGCAGAGTCCACCCCAAAGAAAACTCGGGCAGAATTCTCTAGGTTTTGACCGTAGATTTTCACCAAGGCTCCGCCCCCACCCTTTCCAGAGCTTGGGGTAAAGTTCAGAACTTCTGGGTCTTGGGTTTGAACAAAACGGAACGCGTCCAGCTCAGTCACATCTGGAGAGCCCGGGTTCCGAAGGACGAGATCCGCACTACCAGCATTGCCTGAGGGCGTTGTCACCTCAAGCAGCTGTGTTGACCTCCAATTTGTGGGCGCGGGTCGTCCACCAATAAAAACTTGAATTCCATTTGAAAAGTCTTCGCCATGCACGAGGGTCCTTGTCCCGCCGGAAGTCTGGCCAGCAATCGGCCAGAGGCTTGAGAATGTGGGGACTGCAACATAAGTAAGAGAATCTTTAATAATGTCACTTTGGGCATCCGGGTTTTGAATCATCACATCAACAACTCCGCCATCATGTTCAGGAACGACAACCTCAAGAATGTCGGAGCTGAGTAATGTGGAACTGACAACTTCACGGCCACCGATGACAACCCAACAACCTGGTTGGAATCCACTCCCATGGATTTGCAACAGTTCGCCGCCGTGAATAGAAACCGCCGACTGACTTAAAGATTGAATCGAGGGAGCTTCGGCAATGACTTCAATTGCTGAAGGAATCGCATCAATGTCTCCGCTGGGATGGGATAGAAAAAGATCATACTGACCAATGGGTGCATCGAGAGTTGTTGAAACCAATACACGACACCAAGAAGTGCCACCAGCGATTGGCATTGCAGAAACGAACGGGGATTTAGTCTCGACCTGCATGCCGTTGGGAGAAAAACCGGAGCCAGTCAAGTTAATGGTCTTTGTTTCACCAACTCGAAAACGCTTAGAATAGCTCGCATTATCTTGAAGATTAGAATCGGCAGGCATGGTCCAATCTCCGCAAGAAAGTATTTGACCACTTCCAACACTAAATACAAGCGGCATGTGAAAGCCACCATAGAACCCGCTTGAAAACTGGGTATCCACATTCGTGTCTCCAGTTAGGTTGGCAGAAGACATTCCACCTTCCAGAGGTGTGGCATAAACTAGATAGTCACCTGGAGCTAGGCCCCGCACGGTCCAATTGCCATTTGAATCTGAAAGGACTGTTGTTGCTTGCCGGCCATCTTGAGAGTTAATGATTCCAACAATGGCACCAGAAATCCCGCCTCCTTGAGGGCTTAGGATACGACCGTTCAATCGTGAGTCGCCTCCATATGGTTTTAAGGCGACAGCACCAGCCTGATCGTCGGCACTTAAACTCCGGTGGTGCCATTGTGAAGTTGAGACATAGGGCCACATGGAAGAAGCAAGCGAAGCTGAGTGATCCAAGCCAATCAAGTGGCCTGCTTCATGAGTGATAATGTCTTGAATATCAAATGTCCCTTGGCTCCGGTCGGCGGAAAAATTCCAGTCGCGCGCATTCAACAAGATGTCTGCGTCCAGGATTTTCCCGTCACTTAGGCGATAGCTAAGAGGAGTCACCGCAACCATGCCCGTGCCCACAGGGAAAAACCCGGTGGAATTGTCATTGTCCACCATCACCAAATGACTGGAGTGACTGGAATAATTTGTTCCGGTTGTTTCTCCATCAAAGCGGAAATGAAGATTTGTACCGTAAACATCTTCCCAGCTTTCTAATCCATGTCGAACAGACGAGCGATAACTACCATCATCAACAATACCGTCGAAGCCAGGAGTACTGAGTTTCCACTCAATCACATTCGAACCCCAATAGAGTGTTTTTCCATTGAGCACAATACGCACATACCCCAACGCCGACCCGCCCAAACAGGTGAGGACCAATGCAAGAATCGCAAAGCGTCTAACGAGAACGCTGGGCAGCAACTTCATTGAGGATTCGAGTTCGGATGGTTTGGTAATCCTGGATTTCGGGTTCATGTTCTCCCGCCAGCGCACGAACCACCGTGCGACCAGCCCCTGAATGGGCCTGGCGAACTTTGAATGCGCCGGCTGAAAGCCGGACCGGGAGTCTCCATCGCTGAACAGCACTTTCTTGACTTAAGAACAAAATGTGGTGGTCGCCCACCTCGATTCGCGGCATACCCGGAATGTGCAAGCCACGGCCAGCCGCCACTCCGCCCGGAATCCGGACTTCTTCAGTGGAGGCCACGCTGCCCTTCATCGGAGTGATGGCCGAAAAAGTGAAGATGGTCTGAATGCTCCCGTCCGCAGACAACTCGCTCCGCTTGTTTATCGTCTCAACTTCAGCAATCCAATCGGCCTGAGAGACCAGACCTTCTAAATCTGCCCCCTTTTCCACAGACGAAGCCGAGAGGGTGCTCCAACCAGCTCCAAGGCAAAGGAGTGGTATGACGAAGATAGCTGAGCGGTATGGCACTCCCCTCTTTCGGAATTTTGCGACTTCCTAATTAGGGGAATCCTAGGTTTTCTCTAATTAATAAGAAAAAAGGCCTGAATCCCCCGATTCAGGCCTTCAATCAAACCCCCGAAGGGATCAAAGTTAGCGGAAAATTACCTGCCTTAAAGGCAGCGAAATAAGTCCTCCCCTGGTCACACTCCGGCTTTGGTCCCCCGACCAAAACCGGAACCAGAGTTCCCAAAGCGACTGAAGCGCACCCTTTTGCCGCGAGCCGCTGTTCCCCCGAACGAGCCTTGAAGGCTCTTGACGACTTGCGGAGTTCATTAGATGGCGTTTCATTTCAATCCTCGCTTATTGAAATCAGTCCCTCGGTCGCCAAGAACCGGACTGGAAATCGAGAAAGTCTTAAAAAAGCCCCTGAAGGGCCTTCACGGTCTCCTGCTCACCCTTGAACCCTCGGATTCGGAGCACTTCTTTTCCGTCCTTGTCCAAAACCCGGACATCCGGGATACCCCGAACGCCGTACTGCTTCGCGAGTTTTCTATTCTTGTCGGTGTTAACCCGAACGCCTTCAAACTTGGACATCAGCTTTTGGTGGGTGGGGTTATCCAAGACCTTCTCCCCTAGTTCGCGGCAGGGACCGCACCAGTCCGCGTAGAAATCCACAAGAACTGGTTTCCCGCTTTCCTTGGCAGCCTTGAGAGCATCTTCAATGCTTTCATGCCATTTGGACTCTTCGCTCTTCTTTTCCTTTCCTTTTTTTTCACTCTGTGGAATCTCAAACTCACCCTCTTTCAAAATAGCTTCAAGATCCTTTGGGCGGTCAGGCATCGGCTTTCCACCAAGAGATTGAGAAGAGCCCATGCGAATCACAGTTCCCCGCCCCTTGAATTCAACAACAACATCTTCGCCATATTTTTCTCGAGCTTCTTGAAGTAGGCGTTCACGCTCTTCTTCAGATGTGGATTCAGGATAGCTTAGATAAACATCCATCCCTTCGAGGGGCATGGAACCCATATCCAATTGAAATCCTCCAAAAAACTCATCCCCATCAAACATTCTTGGGAATTCGGGGAAGTTTGGCATTTCGGGAAATTTTGGAATTTCAAAAACACCATCCTGGTTTTCAAGTAACTCTTCCAGCCTCTTCCATTCTTCCAAAGGAACAGGTTTTCGAGTTCCAAACGGAGAATCCGATGGCTGCAATCCCCTCCCAGAACGGCGACCCAATAGCCCCCGAAGGGTTATCTCCTGATTACCCCGCTGGATTCGGAGCTTTACGATTTCGCCAGGCAAGCGGCGACCCACTTCTTGAACCAAAGCTTCTCGGTTCATGATGCCCGTATTATCTAAAGCCAGAATCCGGTCGCCCGGAAGCAACCCCATAATCTCTGCAGCGCTCGGCTCAGTTACATCAGATATGAGAGCGCCGACCTGGTCGCTTGCTTGCAACTGAACACCCAAATATCCGCCTTGGGCGCACAGAGAAGGTAGTAGGAAAAGAAAGCTAAGGGGGGTGAGAAGTCCTTTCATGACCCCCCTTTTTACGAAAAATTGGTCTGTCGCGTTGGCTTTCTTTAGAAGTCGAAAGCGAAGCGAACCGCCATAACGCTGTAGTTCTCAGCGCCCTCAGGTTCAACGGTGGTGGAATCCACCATAACTCGTGTATTGGAGTCCACATACCAATTCACAGCAACACCCTTCGCCTGGCCAGAATTGCCGCCTGCCACTGCACTGAAATCGTAGTCACCCCAACGGGCAGCCAATTCCCAGGCCCCTTCAGAAGCCCCTTTTGTTCGCTCGAAAGCTGCAGAGGATGTTTTGTAGCCTCGGAATTGATCACCCATGAACCAACTGACCTGGGCTGATTTTGCGGTTGCCTCACCCTCATCCGAATCGGTGCTGGCGTACTCCCCCATCAGGCTCAATGGACCATCGGTGTAAGCCAATTCCAAACCCGTGGTGTCGGCATTTGTCAGGGTGGTGGACCAAGATCCAGACTCGTGGGAGCCCGGGTAAGCCTTGAAGGCTTTAGTTCCGTCGCGCTTTTGTAGGGATGCGCCCAAGTGCAACAAAGTGCGACCCTTGTCCGTAACCCAGGGGCGGTAAACCACTCGAGCGCCCAATGAAGTGTTGTTGTCCGCGTCGGAATCTTCGCCGTATGCATCCGCATCCCAGAAGGTACCTGCTTGCCAAGTCAACTCTTCCGTGCTGTTGGACATCATAATTCCATGATTGCGTGCAGGGGCAAACCCACTCACCACGGAGCGTTCCATAAAGGTAATGAAACGGCTGGATGTTAATTCGTCCAAACCAAATGGCTCCTTGAAATGACCTATCTTGATGGCTCCGGGGCCAATGTTCTTCAGTTGGAGATAAGCATCGGCAAACTTGGCGGGACTGCTACTGCTAGCAAAATCCAGTTCCACCTTGTAAGAGGCGGCAGCGGAAAGATTGCCTTTGGCGCCAATGCGAACGCGGCGGAATTCAACAGCGGAGGCATCTTCATCACCTGCGGCACCGGAAAGAGTGAAGTCGCTTTGCAGACGACCAAAAATGGTGACCGTTTTCTCGACTTGAGGAGTTGGAGCGGTCGTGCCGCCTGAGGTTAGGGGTGCCAGGGCTTGCCCCTGGATTAGCAAAACTGTGGCTAAAAGCATGTCTTTGTTATTTCGGTTTTTGTAATTCGTCGCCTTCAGTGGCTGACAAAGGAAATTACAATCCCGCCGCCGGAAGAAAAGCAGAAGGCTATGTGAAAAGTATATGAAGGCCAGGCGGGGTTTTCCCTAGTCAGGTGAGGCGATTTGATTACTCAGGTCAGCCATCGGCTGAATCCCACTCGTGAGTGGCAAGGCATAGGACCGGAATGCGGCCGACACTCCGTTATGACCAAGGAGAAACTCCTCCGGCATATCTTTCGTGTGCTTGGCGACTGTGTGAAGAGGAGTCACAAATGGCTCGCAACGGTAGTCGCCCTCCTCTACTCGGCGAAGGGCAATCGAACCGCTGGCATTGTCCCCGGAAACAGCGGCGCGTACAGCCGCTCGCCCACATTCGCGGGCCTCACTAGCATCGACAGGTGAGACATCGGCGGGAAAGGAGCGCTGCAAATACCCGAAGGTGTCGGCGCGAACACGAATATTCCCCATGCGCTCTTTTACGAGGTTCGCAAGAGCATCACCCAAGGCCCCGGTTCCTGAAAGTTGGACATTGCCATGACTATCTGCTTGCCCAGCAAGAGCAGAACCAGCCTGCTCGGCATAAACCTGTAAAAACGGTTTCCCATCCGCGTCGTGAATACCTTCTGAAACCGCAACAACACAACGGCCAAGTCGGCCATGGACTTCAGCAACATCAGAAAGAAACTGTTCGGGGTCAAATACACGCTCTGGTAGATAAACCAAATGAGGGCCATCTTCATCGTTTCGGCGGCCCAAGGTGGATGCGGCGGTGAGCCAACCAGCATGACGCCCCATCACAACATTGATTTTGACTCCCATCAGAGAGCGGTTGTCCCGGTCATCTCCTTGAAAAGCATGAGCAACAAAGCGAGCAGCAGAACCGTAGCCTGGGCAATGATCTGTTACGCGCAAGTCATTATCAATGGTCTTGGGAATATGGAAGCAGCGCATCTCATAGCCCTGTTCAGAAGAAAGTTGTTCAACAATGTGAGCAGTTTCAGCAGTGTCATTTCCACCGATGTAGAAAAAGTAGCGGACATCAAATTGGCGGAGCCCTTCAATAATCCGAGCGACATCTTCAGCAGTGGGTTTCATCCGAACAGAGCCCAATGCCGCTGCGGGAGTTTTGGCAATGGCTTCCAGGTTCTCGGCTGACTCGGCCCCTAAATCAATGAGATTGCCTTCCATCATGCCCTTTACACCATGCCTTGCACCCAACATTTTGGTGATGCAATCGTGCTGGGCAGCCTCTTGAATGGCGCCAATGAGAGATTGGTTAATGACGACTGTGGGGCCGCCAGACTGGCCAATTACGGCCGCTCCTTGAAGAATTGTGGTCATGGTTTCTAGTTTGGGGACAACATGGTAGAACATCCCTCATGAAGTGCCACGAACTAGACTATTTCATTCACGGTGATGACCTCCAAGTTGTTGAAGTCGAACTGGATCCAGGAGAAACCGTTGTCGCTGAGGCTGGAGCGATGAACTACATGGAAGATGGGGTGGAATTCGAAGCTCGAATGGGAGATGGCTCCAGCGCTGACAGCAGTTTGATGGGCAAGCTCTTTGATGCTGGAAAACGCGTTCTCACCGGGGAGTCCATTTTCCTCACTCACTTCACCAACCACGCCCACGGAAAAACTCGGGTTGCCTTTGCGGCCCCCTATCCTGGAAAAATCATTCCCATGGACCTTGGCGCCATTGATGGGGATTTGCTTTGCCAAAAGGATGCATTTCTTTGTGCCGCCCACGGAACGAAGGTGGGTATCGCACTCCACAAACGATTTGGAGCTGGTTTGTTTGGCGGTGAAGGCTTCATTCTTCAACGACTTGAGGGTGATGGCCTCGCTTTCCTCCATGCCGGCGGAGCCATTATTGAACGGGAGCTCAAAGGCGAGACCCTTCGCTTGGATACGGGTTGTCTTGTCGCCTTTTCACCTGGAATCGATTACGACATAGAGCGCGCAGGAAACTTGAAGTCAATGATTTTTGGCGGAGAGGGACTTTTCCTTGCCACCCTTCGCGGCCATGGAAAAGTTTGGATTCAAAGCCTTCCATTCTCTCGGCTCGCAAACCGAATCCTTGCCAATGCCCCTAGTAACTTCGGCAAACAGAAGGGGGAAGGCTCCGTGCTCGGTGGAATCTCTCGCATGTTCGAGTCCTAAATAATTTTGGGCATCGCCTCCCCCCCAGGTGGCGATGCCCCACTTTCTCTATTTATTCCCTTAGCTTGAATGTGCCGCAGTTGCAGCTTCTTCATATTCGGTAGTCGCTTTCAATAGATCCGTTGCACTGAGAAGTCCAACGGCGGTTCCATTTTCGGTTACAACCAAACGATGCACTTCCTTATCCGCCATAATGCCGGCAGCTTCTCCTGCGGTGGTTTCCGTGGAGCAAGTAAATACTGCGGGCGTCATCACATCGTTCACATTTGCACCATCTAGGAGACCAGCAAACTCTTCGTAAGCTTCGGTGTCCAAGTCAGGCAAGAATGCGTGAGAGAAACTGTGCTCGCTGGCGCTGACTTCATCAGCCAAGTAAACCAACAAATCGGTGAAAGAAACAACACCAACTAGACGGTCGCCTTCTTTGACGAGAGCACCGTGAATGCTGTTGTCACGCAGATAATCGACCAAGTCGCGCAAACCCATGCTTGGGTTCACGGTCATCAGCCGCGAGGTCATCAATTCTGAAGCAGTGAAAGGTTTCATGGTCGCTCCTGGCTACGAGAGGAATTCTCGCTGTCCACCTTTAAACTAAACCCAATTTGGGTTGCGACAAGCCTGAACTCAGTTTTTTTCTGAGTAGGTTCGCCCCTCTGCGACCAGCATCGCTAAGCCAGCTTGACGCCCCGCCCGACAGGCAATTCGACCAAATGGAATGAGGAAAACGAGGCTCCATAGGGGAATGATTCCCTGGGCGGACAAGACCGAGCACCCCACAACCCAGGCAAGCTCGAACACAAAGCCCACACCAACGAACCCAAAAATTCGCAGGGGTTCGTAGGCGAATCGCCCAAGTCCTCGCAACAACCCCAAGAGGGCTGACCGACCCCCCGTTGAAACCATCGAGGCTCGACCAAGGTCCAAAACGATTTCAAGAACCAGAATGCCCAAAACATAGAGAGTTTCGCGACCATGCTCAATCCAACGAGCCAGGCTTTCGGAATGAGCGAGACCCAGATTTCCTTCAGGAACAAGCTTCTCAAACACCCACTCAGATGGGGAACTCCAGAACACCCATGTCAGGGCATAAAAAAGTGGTAGGCCAAGAACCCAAGTCCTGAAAAACGGGAAAAACCATTCGCCCCCGGATCGCAAAAAGGCCAAAAGTCCATGCCTTCGGCGAGTACCCAACGCGATTCCCATCCAGCCCCCAGCCAAGAGAAGCCCCCCCAGTGAAGAAAGGAAAATACCGGGTGTTAGAGTTGCTTGGGTTAGTGAAGAAAAGTTTGGGGACTGGCGTTTCCATTCAGCCAAAAGCCAGCTCGGAACGGACCAGGAAAAATCGATGGGAGCATCTTCGACGGGTACCACAAAGTCACCCAATCCTGACAAAGCAGATTGATAAACAACTGTGGCCGTGGGCAATGCCAAAAGAATGGAAAAGGCAAGCACGCATACCAACACTCTCGGTCTAGAAAGAGCCACTCCTATCCCTGCCATAAAATGGCCAAAGATTCCCCGCGTTGGATGCTGAGGAGTCTGGACTTTCGAATGCGCTGAAGTTTCTTGCTCCGAGTACATGCTTGCGGAGCCGGATTCTTGATTTACTGCATCTACAACAAAAGGCACTGAATCCATGGATGATGTTCTATCTTCTTGGCTCATCCCATGCCCCCGGAGTACTGAAGAACTTGCTGGGCCCAAATCATGGCACGGAGGCCGTATTGAAAAGCACGCGATTCGTCGCGGTTGTCCATAAGAGAGTTATTCATCCAATTACGATCCAAGATGAGTCGGCGGTGGGGATCAATCTCTACCTTTATCGCTCTGAGGTGGTGTGTGGGCCATTCATAGCGCTTCCAGGAATCAACTCCATCCCAAACAAGATTCGTTTCCGAAAAATCTTCCCAAGTAATTCGGACCTCAACTGGAACCTGGAAGGTACCCAAGCGGCGAAGTTCCACCACGACATCCCATGGGCCAATTTTTTGTTCATCATCGCTGAGCTCTTTCCCAAGCTCCTTTGATTCCAAAATAGAGGGTTGGTTCTGAAGGCGATGAACTCCGTAGTCCAAAATATCATTTGCCTGATATGCCTGTTCCCAAAGTTGCCCCCAATTCAACTTTTGGTCTCCGATTGAAGCTCCAGTAGCGAATTCTTGAACAACATTAAAAAAGTCTGTGGGACGGGGGTGTTGGTATCGGTACCGCTCGTGATATGCACGGATGGTACGGGTCCAAAGGTCATCTCCCATAAGGCGGGAGAATGTTTCCAACATCATTGCCGGACGATTGTAGGCATTGATTCTCCGCATTCCTCCACTAAGAAGGGCGTAGGTTGGTGTGGCAAGGGGGTCGGACCAATCGGCGCCATGGCTTCCGCGTAGTTGGAGCACAGGGTCGGCATAGACTTCAGGCAGATAGCTCACCAATGGCAGCTCGCGAGCCCATCGTTCAAGAGATGTGTTTCGCCTAAGTTCGTAAGACATTTCTTGAACAAAGCCCAAGTCAGGAGTTTCCCAACGCTGAAGGGAAAGCAAAGAAAGAGCACTACCCGTTCCATAAGAGGGGTAAGAAACAGGAGCTTGGCCGTAGTACTGATTGCCAAGAACGGACCAAGTTGCCAAGGAGGGCTCCCAGCCTCTTGCTTTAATCCGCTGGGAACTGAAAGTGTTGAAGCCCTCATCAAGCCAGGCATGCCTAAACTCGTCGTTCCCAACAAGGCCATACCAAAATTGGTGTCCAAATTCGTGAACAGTAATGCCTTCCGGTGAAAGGGTGCGCTTGGCATTTCCCATTCGGACCCCACCCGTAAAGAGCCGGGGATATTCCATGCCACCCGTTCGACGCGCATTGTGGGCAGGGTCAATGACCGAAATTGTTTCGTAAGGGTATTCACCGTACCAAAGGCCAAACCAATAAAGAGACTTGGCGGTAGCATCTAAGTACCGGTCGGCATATTCACCATGCTCTGGTTGGAGCATAAGCCGGATGGTCGTGTCTCGGGGTAGAAGATCCTGGGGGGATTGTATGTGGGAGAACTTCTTGTCTTTAGAAAGAGAAAGAAAAACACGCTCTTCTTCGCCCTCGTCTCGCCAATCACCTTCATTCAAGAGTTCGTGAAAAGAGCGTTCGATTACTTCAAAGTCTGGGTCCGCAGTCCAAGCAAAGTCATGGACATCATCTGCTTGGAAAACATACCGAACGGATGATTCAGAAACATCTTCCTGCATTAAAGAGCCCGTCGCTGCGACCTTTCCTGAGTAGCGCGCTGGAAGTGTGAGCTCTAAGGTGTAGGAACCATAATCAGCATAAAATTCAGTCAGATAATGATAAGGCTCGCAATTCCATTGCACCGTGCCTTCAAGTTCTTCAAAAACACCTACCTTTGGGTACCACTGAACTGCATGAAGATAGCCACCGTCCCCGTCTGCACCTGACCGAACAAATGCTGGGGGCAGGACAGCCGTAAACGAAAGGCGGACAGAAACAGTGTCGCCTGGTTGAACTTCGGTCGGAAGCTTGGTGATGAGAACGGTTCGGTCTTGGGGGGCATTCGGTTGAGGCATGTATGAATGCTCCAACTTGGTGCCATCTTCCAAAGTAACTTCATGGATTTGAGTCCTTCCCCAGTCTCGAGGGGAACGGTTGCTACCAAGCCGGCGAGCTTCGAGCATAAACACGGAAT
Source organism: Planctomycetota bacterium (assembly GCA_030748415.1). GTDB lineage: Bacteria > Planctomycetota > UBA1135 > UBA1135 > UBA1135 > UBA7888. Next base: position 89,359 of record JASMMA010000008.1, on the reverse strand, counting down.
CCCGACTCTCCCATGCATTGTTATAAACATGCCAACGAAGCTCCTGGGTAGGAGTTGTTGTTGGGTTTTTCCAATTCAACTTCAAGTTACCAACAATGGTGCGACCATCCGATTGAAGCTTAGCGGTGATTGTGTAATCCACCACCTTGGGACTTTGCTCAGGTAATTGAGCAAAAAGGGGAAGTGCGCTGGTCAGCCAGAAAAATGCTAGGACGGTTTGCCGGAGGGCCATGCCCTCATATTAGCCAAGCCCTTTTACCATTCGTCGTAGTCGTTGAATGGCGTTGGTGTGAATTTGACTCACCCGGCTTTCTGTAAGCCCCAACTTTTCTCCAATATCACGCATGCGTTGGCCTTCGGCGTAGTAAAGGGTCATCACTTGGCGCATTTTTTCAGGAAGGTCCTGGATTCGGCTCCGGAGAAGATCCATTAATTCAGCCTTCTCACACTCCAGCTTTTCTTCCGTGGCGGCCAAAGACTCTTGACCATTTTCATCTGTTGGAATTCCAACAAAAGAAGGGGCGTCAACTCCTTTGGCTTTGGCTTTCTCTCTTTGAGTTCGTGGCAAGAAGTCCAGCCTGCGAAGTTCGTCAAGGATGCCGCCCCGAATCCGGTGGTATGCGTAGGTCTTGAAGGTTGCCCCTTTTGATGAGTCGTAGGAGCGAGAAGCGTTCAAAAGTCCAATCATTCCCGCAGAAAAGAGCTCTTCGTCAGAAACTGAGACCGGAAGCCGAGAGCGGAAGCGGTTCACCACAAACCAAACCAGAGGTTGCCATTTCGCAAGGTCATTCTCGTAAACACCTTGTTCTAAGGCACTTGGAGCACTTGCTTGAGCGACAATCTTGGGTTTCTGAGGGTTTTTGGATGCCATTTTGATGAGGGGTAAGGCGCTAAAAGAAGCGAGTTAGTTCTTCATCGGACAGGAAGTTGCTTTTCCTTATGAAGGATTTCGGATTTCTTTTATTATTTACCTCAAAAGAACTTACGGCTTGCCCAAAGCACTACTCCCCTCTCGTGCTGGATTTTGCCCTCCCTATGCGGCAAACTAGGCCAACTTTTGAGGAATACCTTGGCTACCCGTAAAAAACACTCCACCGCCGAAGAAATGGCCCTGGCACAGAAAGAGATCTCGGTCTCTGAATTCTTTGCCAAAAACCGCCATTTACTTGGTTTTGACAATAAACAGAAGGCTCTGCTGACCACTATCAAGGAAGCCGTTGACAACTCTCTGGATGCTTGCGAAGAGGCTGGCATTCTCCCTGAGATTTCGGTTGAGATTCATCAGATGGATGAAGACCGCTTCAAGATCATCGTCGAGGACAATGGGCCTGGCATTGTCAAAGCTCAAATTCAAAATATCTTTGGAAAGCTTTTGTACGGTTCAAAATTCCATAGTCGCCGACAATCGCGAGGTCAGCAAGGAATTGGTATTTCAGCTGCCCTCCTCTACGGCCAAATGACGACCGGAAAAGGGGCCATTATTACTTCGAAAACGAAGCGTGGGAAAGCCCATCACCTCAAGCTACAGATGGACTCACGCAAAAACAAACCCGTCATTACAAGTGATGATGAGTTGAAAGACTGGCACCTCAAGCACGGGACTCGTTTTGAATTGGAATTAGAGGCCACCTATAAACGAGGCCTGCGCTCGGTAGATGATTACATTAAGCAAACTGCAGTCGCAAACCCTCATTGCACGCTTAACTACCTCCCCCCCGGAGATGACCAACTCCGAGTTTATGAGCGTGCTGTCAAAAGGATTCCTGACCGCCCAGATGAAATAAAACCCCATCCCTACGGTGTGGAGCTTGGTGAACTCATCCGCATGCTTCGCGAAACGAAATCGCGCTGGCTAATTGGTTTCCTTCAAGAGGATTTTTGCCGAGTTGGCAAAAAGAAGGCACAGGAAATCATCAAGGCTTCGAAACTCAACGACCGCACTTATCCGAGCCGAGTCGCTCGGGAAGAAGCAGACGCCTTGTACCGTGCCATTCAAAACACAAAAATTTCTGCTCCCCCTACAAACTGTCTTTCTCCAATTGGTGAAGAACGAATCACAGAGGGCCTCATGAAAGAATGTGATGCTGATTTTTACGCGGTCTCGACTCGCCCGCCCGCTGTGTATCGTGGAAACCCATTTCAAATCGAAGTGGGTATTGCTTGGTCCAAACCCGGCGATGATGTGCTGGAGGTCAGTAAGAAAGGAAAAATTACCAAGAAGAAAAAGAGGAGGGGAACAACCGATACCGAGGATCTCCTTGGTAATGCGGATGATCCCGTTCGTATTTTGAGATTTGCAAACCGCGTTCCGCTCCTTTCTCAACAGTCCGGTTGTGGGTTTACAAAGTCTGTCATGCAAACTTCTTGGAAGAACTATGGCCTCACGCAGTCCAAAGGAGCCCTTCCTTTAGGCTCTGCTGCAATCCTAATCCATATGGCAAGCGTTTGGGTTCCATTTACATCGGAAGCTAAGGAAGCCATCGCTTCTTACCCCGAAATCCTCAAAGAAGTCAAACTTGCCCTTCAGGAAGCCGGGCGAAAACTAGGAATTCACATCCGCAAAGGCAAGAAGGTTGCCTCGGAATTCCAAAAACGCACATACATCGAACAATACCTCCCACATGTGGGAATCGGCCTTCAAGAAATCCTCGGCATAGATGATGAAGAACGAGAAGGCCTTGTCGAAAAACTTCGCAACTCTATGGAATCCACTCGGAAAATCTGATGGCAGCTCGAAAAACAAAAAAGAAGACCGCTAAGAAAACAGCCAGGAAAAAAACAGCTGCAGTAAAGGTAGAGAAAACTGCAGTGGATTTAAAAGGCGTTGCCCTGGACTCTATTCATGAGGCCGCGACTGATGTTCTTAAAGTCGCCAAGAAGGGCAAGCTACCTTCCATGACCATGCCCCAAAGGAATCTGTCGAATGTCACTTATGACAAGAAAACGGGTTACTTTGAATTGGCTGGGAATCTGAAAACTCGGACTCTCGATGTCAATTCCGTAAAAACATTTGCTCAAACACTTCGCCTCATGTCCCTTGCCCAAGACATGGTTTCTGACGAAGACTTTGCTACCAAACGAGAAGCCTACTATGTCTCAAAGAACTGGGGCGATGCAAAATTCAATGAACAGCGCGAATCAGATACTGTTCTCGACGACATTGAAGGTATGTTTTCCCTGAAGGGGATTACTCGCGAAATCCTTCGGTTTGTCCCTGAAGAACATGGGGGATCCGTTGTCGGAGCTCTCACTGTAATTGACCGAGACCCTGAAACTGGAGATCCCATTCGCTCTGATTGCGCCAGCATGGGTTCAGGTGCCTACACCGTGCCCTCATCTGTGGACCATCTTGGATTTGAAACAACTGCTGAGTTCATCATTGTGATTGAAACAGGTGGTATGTTTCAGAGGCTCAATCACCACCGTTACTGGCGAATGGCTAATTGCATTTTGGTTGAGATGGGGGGTGTACCAACTCGGGCAACCCGGCGGTTTGTCAGGCGCTTATCCGATGAGCTCAAGTTGCCGGTTTATGCATTCGTGGACTGCGACCCCTATGGTATTTGCAATATCTACCGCACTTTAAAGGTAGGTTCGGGTTCCGCTGCCCACATCAATGCAAAGTTTTGTGTTCCTAAAGCCACCTTTATGGGGGTGACCCCTCAGGACATCATCGACTTCGGTCTAGAGGATGCCACCCATCCTCTCCAACCAGTAGATGTTAAGCGAGCAAAGGATGCTCTAAAGAATGACCCGTTTTTCCAGGCGCATCCCAAATGGAAATCAGCGATTAAGCAAATGCTCAAAATGGGGGTCCGCGCCGAGCAGCAGGCCTTTGCCAAATGGGGCCTCAACTTCGTTATTGAGGAATACCTCCCTAAAAAGCTCAAGGAAAAGAAAAAATTCCTCCCCTAGTTTAGCGGCCATGAGTGGCGTAACTCCTCTCATGGAAAAGACTTGGGGCTATTTTGCCCTAAGTAGAGAACAGAACCCCTTATAGGAAGTCGCTTTTCCCTTAAGAGGGGGGTGCCTGTCGGTCGAAAGAGATTTGGTGGCAAACCAGCCCCCATTCTTGCGACCTAGACATGAAAAGCAGCCACAAAAACGGTTTTACACTCATAGAGGCCCTCATTGTTGCGGCCCTGATGCTCGTTTTGGCTGGGATGGCGGTACCTACTTTTCAGAACACGGTGGCTGATGCCCGTATGGCATCTACGCAGCAAGAACTCCTGCGCGTCCGGACGGCGATTGATTACTACGCCTTCCAACATCAGGAACAACTCCCAGGCTTTGACGGCCAGCAATGGAGTGAGTCCGCATTCCGGAATCAACTCCTATTAGCTACAGATGAGCAAGGTGCCTTCGCTGCACCTGGCACTCCTAATTTCCCTTATGGCCCCTACTTAACCGAGGGCATCCCCTCCAATCCTTACAACTCATTGGATTCCATTCTGGTCTTTGGCTCAAGCACTGAGTTCGTCGGCCCTGATGATTCCTCGGGTTGGATTTGGTTCACATCGGATGGAGTATTCAAAGCAAATACTGCTCAAGAAACTCCAGACGGCAACTCTGTCTTTGACCTTTGAGAGATCCATTCCAAAAACGTCCCATGCCTGCTTTCTTTGCAGCTCTGTGTTTCGTGGTTAGCTTCATGCTTCTGGCAACTTTGTTAGATGAAATAACCGAAGAACCTCCTACTGCGCAATATGAGGAGCCAGCATCCCAAAGGGATGCATCTCTTCTTGAAAGCACCTTTCCTACTGCATTTGCGCAAGAGTCTTGAAAATCATCACAAAGACTTCACCGGTCGCCCTTCACTTTGGCGCATTGGATACTCGCCTCCTTCAGCTTGAAGGAGGCCCTGGTGGTTGGTCTGTTCGCTCTGCTTCCATTTATTCAGCACAAGGCAAAGCCCGGCACGCACAAGCGGCTGAACAAGTTGCAGAAGAGCGCCGCGCTTTGCGACTCATCGGCAAAGATGCCCTCATCGGGATTAGCTCTGATGCCGTTTCCGTGAACTTAGTCCCTATCGATGACAATAATCGCGGCCGGCTGCAGCAAGTCTTAAAAGACACGGCCACGCGCTCTTCACAGGACTCGGAAGGACTTGAATTTCGCTACATCCCCATTACCGGTTCGGAAATGGTCGGAAGTCGCGAAGACTATTTGCTTTTAACGGTAGGGGCCTCAGAACTCCGCAGGTGTCGTGCAGCCGTTGAAAGCCTTGGTATGCGTCCTGCCGGGATGGAAATGGGGGCGTTCCCAATTGCCAGAGCCCTCCAGGAAGTCCATTCCGGTGAAGAAGACCCTTGGGGTTTCCTTCATTTGGGATTTGGACAATCTCTTTTTGGTGTTGTTCACCAAGGAGAAATCTGTTTTCTTAAGCCCATGCAGCTCACTGGCTCTTCGCTCTTAAGCCAGATGGAAATAACTTTATCGAACTCCGAAAAAGTTGGTCCAAGTGTACTCTTTGATGCTCCTTCAACTTCGGATGGGCAGATAGACTCAAACACCATTTCAAATCTGCACCAACAATCAGTGGGGCATGCGGTTGAACTCCTGCATTCATTAAAGTCAGAAGCTGAGTCTATCGCCCAAGAAATTCGGGCATGTCTCCGCCACTTCGCCACCCGTAACAAAGGTGCTCGCATGTCTTGCTTGGAGCTCACAGGTTTCGGTTCCTCTCTCCCAGAAGTCGAAAACGCTCTCGGGAAATCTCTGGACTTGCCAGTTGGTCTTGCAACTCCATTCCTTTCCTTGGGAATCCAAGCCCCTCCTCAAGTTCGCGCCGAGGAACATCTTTGGTGCACAGCTCTTGGGTTAGCTATGCGAGGTGAGCAATGAAAACTGCCGACTTCCTTCCAGAGGAACAGTTCCAATTGCACATGGAACGCCGCCGCACACCAAAGCGAATTGCAATTTTGAGCCTTTTTGCCTTGGTCTGTCTTATGGGAAGTCAAGCAATTGCTTGGGAAGCAAAATCAATTGAAGAGAAAGCAATCGAAGCAGAGACTCCCGACACCGACTCCATGGTGGCAAATGCCGATTTGAATCGGTTATTCGCCAAAATGAGTGAGTATGCTGAATCTCTTGACCCCTTGGCCGAACACCTAAACCGCCCAAAGTGCGGTTGGATTCTCCACGGCCTTGCAGAAGCGTGTGGCGACGGAGTTATCGTCGAGCGAGTCCGTTGGAGTTACGAAAGGCAAATAAATCCTGGGCGGAAACAAAACACTCAGCCTGAACTTCAACTCATTGTTACAGCCTTAGCCGAAAGCGATGCCGCACTCTTGGAATTGCCCAAGCGGCTACTCGAATACTCTGGTTATAAGAAATGCCGAACCGGGCACACGGAAGTCATTAAAGATCGCCCTGAAGCGCTCCGAGTTGAGATTCACCTGACTGGTAAGCCTGAGGAGCAGTCATGAAAACTCGAAAACTCATCTTTTTTACTAGCTTTCTTGTTCTGCCATCACTCTTTTGGGTAAGCCGAGTCAGCCCTGATTTAATTCGCCGAGACGCTGCCCTTGAGCGCCTCTCTAAATCTGACAAAGTTCGTGCGAGCAATCGGGAAAAGATTTCCCAAAGAGACGACCTGATCAATCAGTGGGAAAAATTTGAACCCGTTGCCAGCCGAGAGCTTCAAGACCTGGAAAACGACCTGAACCCTCACCTACTCCAAAAGCGCCTAGTATTGACAGCTAAAGACTTAGGGTTTGATTTGAGCATTCGCCAACTAGCGATGAACCCAGACGAACAAAATGCTTGGTTCATTGAAGCTGAAAGTTCTTTCGGGCAGTTGGATAGGTTTGTAAACAAATTAGAACGAGGGAATTACCGTGTTCGATTTGAAAAACTGGAGGTTTCTCTTCCTGCCGACAAATACGAAAACAACGGTGGTGTCCATCTAGAAGGTGTTCTCACCATTCCTCCTATTGCAATGGAGAATCGGACATGACTCCTTCAAAGAAACGGATTGTCTCCGAGCTTCGCCGCAGTCCTGGGAAATCCAGTGTCTTGGGATTCGCCATGCTTCTGGCTTGTTGGAGCTGGTCAGGGATTCTCTTTGGGACCGAGGAACCCGATTGGTTGAATGACGATCATTCCATCCAAGACTCCGCCAATCCTGTTGGAGCAGATGCCAGCACTGGCAAATCCGCACCCCAGGAGGAACTTTTGGTTTACAGCTACGAACAGGCTCTGGACCGAATCCGAGCATGGTCCGGCCCTTTAGGCCTCCATGTTGAATCTGTGGACAAATACGCAATGAGCTTCAAAGATAGCGCCTCTGAGACAAAAGATGGTTCACTGGGGCCATTTTCATCCACAGAATCCGTGGAAATGGCCCCGGAATTGACCGGAACGGCCCTTTTCCCGAACACAAAATTTGCCTTTTTAGGCGGAATTCGAGTTCAGGTTGGTGACGATTTCGGCCGATATCGGGTTGAGGACATTCGTTCTAGAGAGGTTGACCTCTTGGATGGGAGTGAAAGACTCACTCTCCGAATGCTCTCAGCAACCCCGATGGGGAACTCTCCCCCGCCATCGAAATGAGAATCACTTTCCTTAACCTCACGACCGCCTTGGCTCTTGCTCTGGCGGCTCCTGTTTTTTCGCAGGAATCCCAAGCGGGTCAGGGTGAAACAGTAACGGTCAACTTCCATGACCAGCCCCTGGCTACGGTTCTTGAAATGTTCAGCACCACATACGGTATGAACTTGGTTTACGGCCCAGAGATTGAAGGGAAAGTAACCCTTAATCTGTATGAGGCCCCCGTTCGCGAGGCGCTCAATCAAATTTTGGCCGCGAATGGTTTCAAAGCTGTAGAAGAAAGTGGCTTTGTCTTAGTTGTCCCTGATTCCGGTTCAACTGACAGCCAAGCAGTCGTGGCCAGTCCTTGGGAACCAACCATTTTGTTCCTTAACCACGTTCGGGCGAAAGATGTTCAGCCAATGCTCGCGCCTTTGCTCTCTGGTGATGAGCAATTGATTCTAGGACCTGAAAGTTCATCTGGCCTCGAAGAAACTGAAAACTTGGGTGGCAACGACCAGGCAAGCAGAGAAATGATGGTTCTCTTAGCCAGAGAAGCGACCAACACCAAAATCAAATCACTTCTGGAGAAGCTCGACATTGCCCCACGACAAGTTCTCGTGGAGGCAACCATTCTGAGCATCTCCCTAAACGACAGTTCCAAACTTGGAGTCGATTTTACAGCTTTAGGCGGTATTGATTTCCAAGCTATGGGCGGCACGACCAATATCACCGACTCGTACACCGGGGGCACTGCGGAAGGTTCACAACTAGATGATTGGCTTCTTGGAGCAAGCCAAACTGGTTTCACCGACGCAGCATCAGGCGGACTTCACATGGGTATTTTGAAAAACCAAGTTGGAGTCTTCATTCAAGCTCTTGAAGATGTTGGAAACGCAACAGTTCTTTCCAACCCACAAGTCTTGACCCTGAACCGACATGCAGCCCAAGTCCTCGTTGGCAAAAAGATTGGGTATCAAACGACCACGACTACTCAAACGAGCACCGTTCAAAGTGTTGAGTTCCTAGAAGTTGGAACAAGCTTGGTGTTCCGGCCTTTCATTTCAGACGATGGGTATGTTCGAATGGAAATCCATCCTGAAAACTCTGACGGATCCATTAACCCAGTGTCCGGCCTTCCCGAAGAGAGCACAACCGAAGTTTCAACTAATATCCTAGTCCGAAGCGGACACACAGTTGTCATTGGTGGCCTAATGGAGAGCGCTGTCGCAACAACCACTAGCCAAGTTCCTTTCCTTGGCTCTCTCCCCTACTTAGGAGCACTCTTCCGCACTGAATCGGAGAGCGAAAGTAAAAACGAGATTGTTGTCATGCTCACACCCCACATCGTGAATGAGCAAGAACTTGACAGCCGCGCAAGAGAGTCTGCTGAGCGCTGGCGACTTGCACAATCTCGACTAGCTGCTTCTCATCACGGCTATTTACGGCCAAGTTATGCCCGCAGGATGTATGCCGAAGCTGGCATGGCTCTTGCCGCTGGGCAACCAGAGCTCGCACTCGCAAAGGCGGAATGGGGATTGGCTGCAATGCCTGCTGATGCCGACTTAGCCGCTTTAGCTCAGCACTGCGAAACCCAACTCCGCGAAGCAGGCCAAGAGTTAGAAGAACTAAGGCGCGCCGTTGAATTGCTTGAGGAACTTGGAGACTGATTATGAACCGCTACACAACCCTGATTCTCTTGAGCCTTTTACCATCTTGCGCAACTTCCACTGTTGTTGAGCGGGGCACCACAAGCTCAAGTTCCCTTCCCAACTCCACTCCCCTCGAACTAGGCGAATGGAAAGATTCACGGGCATCTGTTTTGGGCACCTTCGCTTTCCGCGCTCTAGAACGCGGTTTGTTAGAAGAGGCACAGGGTTACCTTCAGGAAGCATGCGAACTCAATGCCGAAGACAGTGCCTGCCATGCTGCAATGGCTCGCCTTCTCCTGGCTTCTGATAATCCAGAAGCTGCACTCCCTTATGCTCGACAAGCCCTCGATGCCGAGCCCGATAGTGTTGAAGCACTCTTGGTTTGGTCTGCGGCACTAGCAGAAAACAAGCGCGAAGACGAAGCCGGGAAAGCCTTAGAAGCTGGCCTGGAAATGCACTCCCAATCACCTGAATACGCACGGGCAATGGTGACTCATTACTCCTCTTCTGATTCTGGCGAAGCCGCAAACAAATATGTTGAACACATGCTTGCAACACGCCCCGAATCGGCTTCCTCGTGGAGCATTGCTGGGGATCTATACCTTGCAGGTGGCCAAATCAATGCCGCAGCAACAGCTTACGGTGAAGCATTACGCCTAAACCCTGACACATCTGCACCTAGCGTTCTTCGCAGCCGCCTTGGCCTAAGCAACGCTGGAATTGACCCTATCCTTTCCGCTGCAACACAAGCGGAGAAGAAGGGTGACTGGGCTGGAGCCGAACGCTTGTACCGCTTCTTGGCCGAATCCAAAGAAAACGACCATGAAGTTCTCTCCGGATTGGCGCGAATCCTATCTGAACGAAAGAGCTACATTCAATCCGCGAAAATCCTGGAACGGATTCCTGAAGCTGAACTGGACTGGAGAGATCGCCTCCTTCAGGCAAAGCTGGACATTCGCCTTTCTCGCTGGGAAGCAGCGCAGGCATCTCTCTTGATTATTCTGCATGAACGACCTGGCTTACGGGCAGCGGAACTTCTTTTGCAGCATGTTCAACAAAAGATTGCCCAACGGAATGTCAAATGAAACAATCGACTTCTGAAGACAAAAGAGTAAACGATTCTAGAGAGGCTGAGCATCGCGTTCTGCCTCTTCCTGCAGCTCTCTCCTCCTCAAGAGCGCAGGAGTTGGAAAATTTGTTTGAAGAACTCCGCTTAGGCTCGGTGCAGGCCCTCGATGGCTCGAATGTAAGTTCATTGGACACTGAGGGGCTGGAAATTTTGGGTTCCGTCTGTGCTCGATTAAATGGAATTGGGAAACCAGTCGAAATTCAATCCCCTTCAAACACCCTAATTGGGGCATGTCGTGCCCTTCAACTTCAAAAGCAGATTCCTCTTGCTGGTGAAGCTGGCGCTCCTCCACACCCCCGTTTCCTAGGCAAAAGAGTTGGTGAAATTTTGGTTGAAATGGGCTGCTTGTCAGAAGAAGAGCTTCAAACGGGCTTGGCAAAAGCAAAAGAGCGGCCGGATGCATACTTGGGGCGGGTCCTCCTTGACGAAGGATTGATTCAAGACGAAGAACTTGCTGAAGCTCTAGCTCTTCAACACGCCCTCCCCTTTGTTCTTCCTGCGAAGTGGAAAATCTTAGATGTATCGCTGGAACATGCAATTCCAACCAATGAACTTCGCACTCACGGTGCTGTTCCAATACTCCGCTTTGGGGACACCCTCGCTGTTGCGGTCTCTGACCCTTCAGATGTTTATGCAGTAGATCTCATTCGTCGCGCAACATCTTTATCCGTTTCTGCAGTTGTTACTACCCCAGAAGAAATTCGAAAGGGGCTCGATTTGATTCAACGAGCTGCAGGCCAAAGTACAGCAGCAAATACTACAAAACATACATCAAACGGAAGCGAACGCTTTGACGATCTACTCTTGAATGGCCTTATTGAAGGCGCAAGCGACATCCACCTTGAGGCCATGGAAGATGGTTACACCTTGCGATATCGCATTGATGGTCGATTGCGAGATGTCAGCACATTTGGACTTTCCGAAGGCCGAGAGGTCGTCGCAAGAGTTAAGGTGCTTGCAGGGTGTGATATCGCTGAGAAGCGTCGTCCGCAAGATGGCCGGATTCATTTCTGTGAATCTGACCGAGATGTTGACTTGCGCGTTAGCACCATGCCAACGGTTTACGGTGAAAAAGCTGTGATGCGTGTATTGGATCGCAAAGCTCATTGCCAAACACTGGAGGAACTTGGACTAGCCGGCCGAAATCTGGACTGGCTCCGCGATGCCATTCAAGCTCCCCATGGTCTAGTACTTGTAACTGGCCCAACTGGAGCAGGTAAAACCACAACTCTTTACAGTGTCCTCGATGAAATCGTAACTCCAGAGATAAATGTCGCAACAGTCGAAAATCCTGTTGAACGGGCAATTCCAGGAGTCAATCAAACCCAAGTCAACCACAAAGCAGGGCTTGGATTTGATACTTGCCTTCACTCTCTCTTAAGGCAAGACCCTGATGTCATTATGATTGGTGAGATTCGCGATAACGAAACTGCAGCAATCGCAATCGAAGCTGCACTCACAGGTCACTTGGTTCTGGCCACTTTGCACACGAACGACGCACCCTCCGCCGCAACAAGGATGGTTCAAATGGGAGTCGAGCCTTACCTAGTTGCAGCGACTCTCCGAGCAGTTATGGCCCAACGACTATTGCGCAAGTTGTGCGATTCCTGCAAATCCCCAATCGCACTTCCAGATGCAGTACGGGAAAACTTTGCCGCATCCGGGTTAAGCGAAGGACCCCACTATCATGCCGCTGGGTGCCCAGCCTGTCGCAAGTCTGGTTACTCCGGCCGCCTTGGTGTTTTTGAAGTCATGCAAGTTGATTCAGCATTACAAGAAATGATTTCAAGCGGGGCAAACAACCACGAAATTCGCAAACAGGCCGAGGAAAGAGGAATGCTCTCTTTGCTCCAAAATGGAATTTCAAGAGTCAACGCGGGCCTCACTTCTCTAGAAGAAGCGCTACGAGCAGGGAATTGCGGATGACCATTGGGGCCCTCTTCCAGCCAAAAACTGCAGATATTGCAGTTGGTGGAGGCACCGTATCCCCAAGCTTTGGTTCGGCATCCATCGCAAAAGATGAAGAACCCGTTCTCATCGACAAGCGGCTCAAAATGAAACCCAAAGAGTCGCTTCATGTTCTCATTCAACTCCGCGCCATGCTGTCTGCCGGAGTCCCCCTCCTTGCGGCACTACGAACACTCAGGCAACATTCCCAAACCCCTCATGCAGAGAAGGCCCTGGAACGAATTGCCACAATTGTTGAGGGCGGGCATGATCTCTCTTGGGCCATTGAATGCCTCCCAAGATGCTTTGACAGCTTCGTTGTCCATCTTCTGGCTGCTGGAGAACGGGCAGGAGCAATGGATGAGTCCATCGGCCGAGCTGTTGAACTTCAGGAAAAACAAATTAAGTTGACGGGCAAAATCCGAGCAGCTTTAGCCTATCCAAGTTTTCTTTTAGGAATGACTTTTGTCATGACCATTGGCATTCTGATTTTTCTTGTTCCGAAGTTTGAAAATTTGCTGATGTCCAAACCTGAGCTACTCCCATCAACAACGCAAATGGTTCTTGGCCTCAGCACTTTCCTGAGGGAGTCCCCCATTCTTGCTGCTTCCATGGGGATGCTTTTCGCACTGGGCGCCCTGATTATCTTTAAAAGTCGGAAAGTCCAAGAGGCGGCATTTGACTCTATTAGCCACTTGCCCGTTATTGGAACATTGATTCACAAAGCGTTTATCGCCCGATCTGTAAACACCCTCGCACTGACCTTGGAATCTGGCGTTCCCATTCTTGCCGGCTTAGGTCATGCAGCCGAAGTTGCTCAGCTCCCCCGCCTCCGAGCGCTTTGGGAAGGGGCTGTAGCGGTTGTTCGTGATGGCCGCCCTCTTCACACAGCACTTGAAAACGAAAACCTCCCACCGGCCCTTATTCAAATGGTGGTCGCAGGAGAATCTTCGGGTTCCTTAGACACCAGCCTAAGAACTGCCGCTGGTTTCCTCGACCGTGAAACCGATGCAGCCCTTGAAGTCTTCACAGGGCTTCTAGGACCTGCCACCGTTGTGATTGCTGGAGCCGTAGTCGGCTTCATTGTTGTCTCCCTCATGACCCCCATACTTCAAATGGCCAACTTCGTGGGATGATAAAAGTAAAGAAAAGCAATAGGGGTTTTAGTTTGATGGAGTTGTCCATCGCGATTTTTTTGTTAATCCTTGTGAGTTCTTCAGCGGTCGCTGCACTCCGAGGCAATTTGCGAGCCCTAGGTGGTGCCGAAATTTCAGCGACTGCCGCCAGTGCAATTCGAGAATTGCACGAGTATGCATTCCCTCTCTCTATTGACGAGATTGACTCAATGGACGGCCGAAGTTTCTCTCCTGTTCTGGGTAATGGCGCACCACTCCCAGGTGCAGAAAACATGTCACTAGAGGTTGACATTCAAGCAGTTGACGACTTTGACCCCACCCTGGAAGTTCACCCATTGGAATCACGCACCCGCATGGTCAACATCATCTGTTGGTCGAGTGGACGGAACATCTTGGAGGCGAAATGGCTCGCTGCAGAACGCTAAATCACTTAGACTCTCAACGCGGCCTAGGTCTTGCTGAGTTTCTAGTAGTTGCGGCAATCGTCATTACGATGGCAGCCATTGCCATACCCGTCATGCAACAAGACGACCGTGCAGGAAGCGACATGCGCCGCCTTCTTGCCGATGCTGTCTGGGCGCGCTCCCATGCCAGAACAACTTGGGAGACTATCAACCTTCGCGTTGACACCAAACAAAACCGCTGGCGCTGCGAAACCGAAGCCGGCGAACCCCTATCAACTCCAGGGGGCACGGGATGGAAAGAGCTACACCCTCAACTTTCATTCGCTTCAAATGATGGTGATCCCGACACATTTTCGTTTCTGGCCAGTGGAAGAGCCAGCCAAAGTGCCTCAGTTCTAATTTTAGGCGGAAGCAATTCGTGGACTCTTCAAGTCAATCCACTAAGTGGAAAACTCAATGCGAAAACGGAAGGAGGACCTCGATGAGAACAATACGAGTATCTTCCAAATCTGGTTTTACCCTTTTTGAAGTTCTCATCGCTGCCAGCATGACCATGATTGTTATGTTTGGCGCCTTGTACACAACTACTGAAAGTTTTGAGGTCGCCCGAGAAGGAGACCGCCGTATTCAAAGCAAAGTCTCTGTTCGTCGTTCAATGGACCGTTTCCTGAAAGACTGTCGTTATGCCCAAGACATCGCCATCCAAGGAGACCTCGAGTCCGGTTGGGAAGTCACAATAGCCACAGCGGGCTCACCTGAGCCTATGGAACTGTCCTGGAAGTGGAATCCCCAGGATTCATGCCTCAAGTTATCAGATGGTGAAACCGAAGATAAGGTCGTGGAAAACCTCCACAATTTCGATTTGTCGTTCCTCCTTGATGAAGACGAAGAGCAACCTGTGATTTCACAAATTTCAATTCGATGGCTTGTCGGAATTGATTCAAGCTTCGAAGCAGCATCCCCACCTGCAGACCAGACATTTGATGTGGCTGGCTCAACCTGGGTAAGAAAAAATGTACCATCCTTCTAACTCTCACCGTCGCGGCAGCGTTCTGATGATGACACTAATCATCAGCGGGCTCATCGCTATGGTTTCTCTCTCGTTCGGAGAATCTGTGACTGGCCAAATGGGAGTCGCTCGAGAAGGAATGTCCGCCCTGCACGCAGACTTGGCTGCACAATCTGGGTTGGAGTTCGCGCGCAGAAGGGTAAGCCTGGATCCAACTTGGACTGGAACCGATAGTGAGGATGCCCGAATTGCTGCAAATCTTGGTTTCAAAATTTTTCGCGAGCCCGGTGAAGTATCTGAATTCCTTCCGACCAAAGCCAGTTTTACCGTTGAAGGTTCGAGTGGGGAGGCGTTCGCCCGCATCCGCACTTCAATGGACATCGAGCCCGGAGATCCCGTCCGAACCAAAGCTCTGTCTATCTTAGGTGGGAACTTCAACGGCTCAAATGTTGTCATTAAGGGAGACGCCCTTTGGATAGATTTGCCTGAATACGCTTGGGTCTTTAAACACGGCCTAGCTGGAGCAATGGAAGGAATCCATTCCAGCACTCGAACAACTTTAGGTGCATGGGAACGCCCCAATCGCGCTCGCCCAAAACCTTCTTTTCAGGTTTCCAGATTGGATTTGCAGGGCATTTTGTTTCGCCAACTTTCAAACGGCGGCTCTTCTGATTCGGAGCAGGAACTTCAACAACCTGTCCACATTCCAGGTTGGAATTTGGACCCATGGCTTGCAGAAAACGACTGCTCAAGAGTGTTCCGCGGAAACCGTCGATTCAAGGACATCACTATGGCTAAAACTGCAGTCTTCGTTTTAGAACCAGGCGAAACTTTAGTCCTTGAAGATGTCAGACTCTACGGTGGAGTCATCCTTTGGTGTGAAGACAACTACAATCCTGCCGATGGACCCAGAAATACAATTGTCCTGCGTGGCAAAAACTATATCGGTGGAGAACCCGAGTGCGGTGGTAGCGTTGGCTTAATTGCACCTGGCGCTCGAATTATTAGCAATAGTGGAAAGAAAACAGATATTCACGGGTTGAGTCTTTGGCACTCGGGGTGGCATCTAAGGAGGATTCTATCTCGTGGAATTACAATCGTTCTGGACGAAATTCGGAATATGAAGGATTGTAG
The DNA here is from genome assembly GCA_030748415.1 of Planctomycetota bacterium. GTDB lineage: Bacteria > Planctomycetota > UBA1135 > UBA1135 > UBA1135 > UBA7888. The sequence goes on along the minus strand of JASMMA010000008.1, from coordinate 73,418 downwards.
TTTTGATTACAACTTCAATGTCGCCAACAACCCCCCTCCGGGGCTCCTATTCTTTGGTGATATGCCCAAGATTGATGTGATCTCAGTTTCGGAGCAACTTTAATCCTTAAGTCCGCCCCGCCTCCTCCGTGAAGGGAGTATGGGGATTAAAAGAACTGGGAAATTAGTCTTGGTGTCTTTGATAATTGCCTCTCTGATTAGCGCTCAGGGTCGCAGTTGGGCAAGGGCAGGGCGGATTCACAAACACCAAACCCTCCAACTTGCCGAACGGCTTCAGGTTGAACTCGCTGCAAAGTCAGGCCTATTGCTTGCTCAGCGCAGACTGGAATGGGATCCGAATTGGGTTGGCGGGAGTTATGAGATAGGAAAGGCGCAAGTGCGAATTTCGATTCTTCCACTTCAGGACAATATCCATTTACTTGCTAAGGGTATTTTGGGCGCAAGCCAAGAGGTTTTGTCTGAAATCGAAACCTCTAAAGAGAGTGAGGAAATTTCGAAGCCTTAGAGTTAGAATCAAAGCCACTCGGTGGTCCTGATTTGACTTTCAATAGCCTCGGTTTCCTTCTCTTCTTTACCGTCGTTTTGGCGGTGGACCTCCTGTTGCGTCACCGCGGCAATGGGCGAAAACTCTTTTTCCTTTTTGCTTCCTGGTTTTTTTACGCATGTTGGGATTGGCGGTTCCTTTCCCTCATTTTGTTCAGTACAGTCCTTGACTTTTTCGTGGGTTCTAGAATCCACAAGTCAATTGCTAAAAAAACAAGGCGATTATGGCTACTACTCAGCTTATTTGGCAATCTAGGAATACTCGCAACCTTCAAATACTACGATTTTTTTGCGGAAAGTCTCATTCAATTGACGGGTGCCTCTATTCCTTTAATTCAGGTTGCTCTTCCTGTTGGGATTTCGTTTTATACCTTCCAAACACTTTCTTACACCATAGACATCTATAGGAAGCAACTGGTCCCAACAAGGTCCTTTTCTGACTTTGCTCTATTTGTTGCCTTTTTCCCCCAACTGGTTGCTGGTCCCATTGTTCGGGCCCGCGAATTTTTACCCCAGTTAGAGCCTAATGCTGCAACTCCAACTCCAACAAAGGTGCAACAGGGTCTCTCTGACATCATTGTCGGCCTTTTCAAAAAGGTCGTCATTGCTGACACTATTGGTCGTGGAATTGGAGATCCATTTTTTGAAAACCCAGAGGCATATGGGACCTTAGGCGCCATTTGTGCCATTTATGCGGTCGCATTTCAGTTTTATGGCGACTTTGATGGATACAGCCGAATTGCAATTGGGTGTGGGCGAATGCTGGGATTTGAATTGCCAGAGAACTTTCGCTCCCCCTTCACATCAAGAACGATGATTGATCTTCTTCGGAGGTGGCACATTACGCTTTCAACCTGGATGCGCGACTATCTTTATTTTCCCTTGGGAGGCAATCGATGCTCCCCTAAGCGGGCCCTTTTTAATGTTGTGGCCACGATGTTCCTTGTTGGTCTTTGGCACGGAGCCGGCTGGAATTTCCCCATTTGGGGGCTCCTGTTAGGCCTCGGCCTAATGGTCAGCCATCTCAGAGAGAATTCCCGGATTTCCAAGGGAAAACAACTAAGCAACTCCATGGGTGCTGTGCTGTTTCAACGCGCATGTGTTTTCAATTATTGGTGCTTGGTCGGTGTCTTTTTTCGTGCCCAGACCTTTCCAGATGCGATGGATGTCTTTGCGACCCTCCTTCGAGGACCTGGGCTTCAATTTGACCCCATTCACGGCCTACTCACTATTGCCTGCATTGCCTGGTTTTGCATCAGCGCTCGGCCTGATAAGTGGTTGGAGGAAAAACTCATCTCCATTTCCCCTGAAGCTCGCGGTGCTGTCCTAGTTCTCATTCTTGGGTTTGTAGCTGCTGTGCAAACCTCAGCCACTCCCTTCATTTATTTCCAGTTCTAATGACAATCATAAAGGTCCATCTTCGAACTCTGTTTGGTGCAGTACTCGCAGCTATATTCCTCAACTGGGCTGCCGATGCAACGGGAATTCGTTGGAGATTTACTGGAACGCATGACCAAGGCTACGAAATATTTGAGATATATAAAAAACATGCTGGCCCGCGGCCTGACGTCGTTGCCATTGGTTCATCCATGACTCGATGGGGAGTTCTCCCGCCATCTCTCGCAGCTAAGGCTGAACATTCCCTCAATCGACCTGTTGAAGTTTGGAATCTAGGTCTCCACGGAGGTACATCCTCTCAAGTGTCGGCACTTTTGGAGCTCGCATTCTCCAATCATCGAAGCCCTCGTGTACTCCTGCTTGAGTTAGGTCCTTCATTTTGGAATGAAGCTCGAACCGATTCCAACATTCTTCATTACTGGCGTTGGTTTGCCCCGCTCTCGCACACCTTAACGAGCGCATTTCAACAGCCATGGGCTCAAACTCGTGAGGGGCTCGTTCGCGCCATTGCAGGTTGTCGCAGCTTTTGGCTAAACGCAACATCTTTGGCGAGTCAGAAGAAACGCCTAGAACACAACCGGCGAATCGATGTTGCTATTCATCAAAAGGGTTCCTTTTGGGGGATTGAACATCTCAAGCGAGATTTAGAACGAAATGGCCTCCTTTCTCCAACTGCTATCCGAGCGGCTCAAGCTAGAAAAAAGGACCAGCTCCTTCTTGTGCAACCTTGGCAACAGCCTCGCGGTTGGGAAACAGTATTGGCCGAAGTTGTCGCCATTTGTGAGAAGCGAGGTACACGCCTAATCGCTTGGGCACCACCCATCTCCAAAGGACTTCGTGATGGTGCTCCGCTAGAGCTCCGCACTTGGAAAGAATGGGCAACCGCCTCCATGCAGACGAATGAGATTCCTTTCTGGGATTACCTCAACGAACCAAGCATCGAGCCTGGGATGTTTTTTAACTTGAGTCACTTGGCGCCAACTGGAGCCTTGCAATTAAGCGTACTACTAGCAGACAGACTCGCACCCTATCTACGAGATTGACTTGGAGCATGCGAGAGTTCCAAATCTAAAACCATCACACCATTGGGTTGGATTCCCAAATGAATCAATGATTCGGAGGTGACAATGGAGGCCTCTTCAGCGGTCTCAGAGACTAGTGCGGCTCCTGGTAGTGTGTTCAAGTAATCAAGCTGATCTAGGCGAGCAGTTCTCATCACAGAGAATCCGGCATCCGCAGCAGAAGCGACAGCGGCCTCAGGAATCCCAAGTGCAAGGCTTGTAGAGGCAAGGTCCCCCTGCCAAACCAACTGTTCGAGTGTAATATCGGTGTAACCAAGGGCAATCAATCGATTCAAAGCGGCATCTTTGGCTTGATTCCCTGCACTCAACTCAACCGATTCCAGGAATGGGAGCAAATCGTTCCTGTGGGTTGCTGGGGCGTTATGCGAATCGTCAAATCGCCATACATTGGTCACCGTGGGAGTTGCTTCCCCCAAATCAAGGGTCAGGAGTCTTGTTGAAATGCTCCTGCGAGCTTCTTCCGAAACTAGATGCAGGACATCCAAAACAGATGTTGCCTCTTTTTCGTTTAGACCTGTTGACATCAACTGCTCGCGGGAAGGGTGATTAAACAAACTTGCGCCCAAGGATTGTAGAACCCGAAAAACTTGTCCTTGGATTAAGCCTTCCTCTTTACACGATTTCACAAAATGCCATTGAGTGTCAACGATATCGTTTGCAATCAACACTCGAACCCGATCACCAAGTCGAGTTGCCATAACCGTCAAGGCTAAATCTGACTCACGGCCAGATACTGGAATTCGCTCTTCAACTGACATTCCATAAAGGAACTCCATGATGCGATACACAGGTTTCTTGATTCCTCTAGCCGTAAGCGCTCCAAGGCCTTTGCCAGTTAAATCAGCAATACCTTCTTGGTCATCAATGTCATAAAGCATAAAGAATGCACTTCCATCGAGACCGCCTTCAACGCCAGCAGTCAAAAAGGTGGCCAAGTTCGCAGCTGCGTGGGAGCCATCAAAATCTTCGCCATCTTGGCTGGCGTTTGGCATGATGTTCCATTCGCTTACAAAAAGTTCAACGGACTCATCTAGCCCATACTCTTCCAGCTTGGCATGTTGCTCGGAAAGCGCTCCTGTGTATCGCATTTGGAGCCCCATTCCATAGTTATGCCATGAAAGGAAATCTAAAGGAAGTTCATTCGTTTGGGTGTACTCAATCATCTCAAGCAGAGCCGGTTGATCCGCCTCCAATTGGGACTCGTACCCGGCTAAGCCCATACCACCTACTTTCATCGCTGGGAAATGAGCCCTGAGGCTTGTAGAGGCCAAGGAGTACAAATCGAAATAATCCTTCAATGTTCCTTCCCAAAACTCTAGTCGGTCGGGCTCATTGCCAATCTCAGCATATTCTGGCATGAGGCCATATTCATTTTGCAAGATATAAAACTGATTTACCACTTGTTGGGCCCACGCTTGTTTGTCAATGGGAACAGTACGAGCGAAAAGAGGAATACTTCCGTAATCAACAGAACCAATAGACTCGCCAGCAAGGTCCTTCGGGGTTCCGAGGATTGTCACTAGAACTTTTAAGCCTGCATTTTGAGCTTGGCGAATTTGAGGTGCAATTTTTCGGGCTGGATCACCATCATCGTGCATGTAAAGCAGCACGCGGTGGAGGCCACCAGTTACTCCAAGCCCGGACCAGGCATCATATGTTGGTTGGAGCCCACCAAGATTGGCAATCCCTACCAAGGGTGAGCCGGCAGGTGGAAGCAACTGTTCGACATTGAGAAAAAAGGTACCGCCTTCGGTTGCGAGGGGCACGCCTCGGTCGGCTCCAGGTTTAATTTCGATTGGTCCGTCTGGGAATGGTCCAGGTTTTGGTTCTTGGCCAGAAGGAGAGCGCTCTGGAGACCACAGGAGAACACCCAACAAAAAACCAAACAAAAACCAAAAGAGAGGCCAACGGAGGATGGGGAATCGATTCATCGTTTAGCTACCAAACTAGGGCGTTTAAGCCAGAAGAACATCAAAAGGAACCAAGGAAGGTCACCTAATCCTCGAGTGGGGGTTCTTCCGATGCCAATCACTCCGCCACACCCGCCGCCGCCGCCACCAGAGTTGCTGGCTCCGGAGGAAGCCCCACCTGCAACGGTGTAACTTTGCGGAGAAATGGCGCCTCGACCATCATCAAGAAGAACACGAACTTGGTATTCCCCACCATTTTGTGGCGGAGAGACTACAGAAAGGGTGCTCGCATTGAGTGGGTCAATTTCTGTTGCGTCGGAACCGGTGTTGTCGTCCCCGAATCGAACTGTATTGGTTCCATCGAGATTGGAGCCAGATATTTGAATGAGTTCTCCCCCATTAGATGGTCCGGATGCTGGAAAAATGTTGCTGATGGCCGGGTCGGCGGCCTCAACGAAAGCAAATGCACCGGGAACAACGATGGGTTCTGCTGAGGGATTAACAAGAGTAATGTCAACTTGGCCCGGAGCCCCCGGAGGAGAAAAGGCAGACATACTTGTTTCAGAAGCAACGGTCACGCCTTCCGCCAAAGAGCTTCCGAAATAAACTAATATTCCATCAGAAAAGTTGGTGCCGGAAAATTCTACAAGGGTGTCACCGGTTTTTTGTCCAGCTGAGGGGAACACGGCATCCAGGCTAGGCAATGCCGAAAAAGTAAAGGCTGAGGGCTCGTTGTCATATTGACCATCAGGATTGTGGACCCAAAGGTCAACGGAGCCAACTGTGTGGTAAGGAGTTTCCACTTCAAGGTCTGTTGAATCAACGAAAACAACATCGGCGGCTTCTGTATCACCGAACATCACAAGGGCTCCATCTTGGAAGCCAGAACCGAGAACATGAATGGTGTCTCCCCCTTCACTTTCCCCTGAGGCCATATCGAGGGAGGTTATGTCGGGTGCGGGAGCAACAACTTCTAAAACACCCGGAGCGATTTCTAGTTCTCCGCCTGCAGTAGTTATGTACAAGTCATAAAGACCATAAGGAGTGTTCGAAGGTAGAAAAACTTGAATATTCTTGTAAGAGGAGCCGCCGGACATGGATTGAACAGCCAGGTACCCACCAAGCGTTGTGGCTGTTAGGCCCGAACCGAAGCCACTTCCACTCACGCCCACAGTCACAGTGTCTCCGGGTTCAGCATTTTTTGTTCCTGAAGAATAATCCATCAGTGGGTTGTCTGGAGGCAATGTCCAGCTACCAATGTTGTTGGTATTCCCTGCAGAGGCAGCATAGAAAAGGGGTGCAGGCCATCCGCCGTAGAAGTCAGCTCCAAACTCAGTCTGAACCGTTGAGTTCCCTGTCAGGTTTGACTCAGTCATTCCTCCCTCAATCGGAGCAACACAAACATAGTAATCCGTGGGCTCCAATCCATGAATGGTCCATGTGCCGGAAGAGTTGCTCATGGCTGAACCTGCATTTCGCCCATCATCAACACGAATAGCGCTCACATAAGCTCCTTTCAGGTTGCTTCCGTCGCTCTTTTTGATGGTGCCTTTCAATGCAGCGGGACTTCCTGAAGAACGAACTGCTGTTGCACCTGCAGAATCATCTTGCGACAACGAGCGATGAAGCCATTGTTTCGACGATACATAAGGCCACATCGTTGCGCCAACAATCGGAGAGTGGTCAAGCCCGATGAAGTGGCCAATCTCATGAGTTAGGACATCTTGAATGTCGAATTTTCCATTCTCTCCACTCCAACTAAAGTCATAATCTCTGTCATTAAAAATAATGTCGGCGTCAGAGATTTTTCCGGAGCTCGTTTTATAAGAAATCATCGTAACGGCAACCGTGCCAGAGTAAAGGTAGCCAGATGTATTCGTTTGGTCGAAATAAACTAAATGGTCATTGCCACCAGTATTCCGACTGGAGGTCGCACTCTGTTTGTTGAACTGAATGTTACTCTGGCTACTTTCTTCCCATGTTGTGAATGCCTCATCCACTGCGACCTTCCATGAATCATCGGAAAAACCCTCAGGAGCGTGATTACTCATGCGCCACGAAACTGGCCACGACGACCAATACAGTTTTTTCCCGTTTAAGATAATTCGAATGTAGGCGTGCCCCACCTGTGTTCCTGCAAAAACGGCAAGAAGTAAACCAATTAAGAGAGTGGATCGGTTTTTCATCTCTGGGCCCCCTTTCTGCTGTTGATGCGAACAAGCAAGACCAGCAAGACTATGGCACAAGCCAAGCCAAGGAGCCAGTCTGGATTCTTGTAATCTAATCCAGGCCCTGTTCCGCGGTCTTTACCACTCCGAATCTCTTGCTCTTCCTCAATCAAAACTTGCATTTCCAAAACCATCGCAGAATCGGGCTCTAAAGTGGCAACTAATTCTGAGCCCTCCGAGTAAATACCAGCAGACTCAGCAGTTTCAGAAGCCAGACCTACTAGTGGATGGTTGTCAAACTCGGCAATTCCAATATGGAGCCGCGCTTCTCTTAATTTAGTTTTGTATTGAGCTATCTTTCCATCAGCAGTAAGAGCCCCACCGTTCTCGGAAACGGCCTGCTTAGCTAACGATTGAGCTCGATTCTCAATCGTATTCATTTCTGGAATAATCTCGTCGCGATGGCTGAGTGGAGCGTTGTGTGTCTCATCAAATCGCCAAACTGTATCTAGATTGGAAACACTCGCACCCTCAAGTTGAATTCGGACCTCCCTAGGCTCTCGTGATGCTTGGTAGGCCGCTAATGTCCGCTCTAAAATATCGACCATCTTTTCGGCCGTTTCCGCGTCCATTCCAAGGGCTTCCAGGTCAGCTATTTCAGGAATAGGTGTATAAGGCAAGTCTCCAGCATCTAAATGCCGTTCCGCCACAGCGGGTTTAATCCCCGCCTCCCGGCAAGCGTTTGTGAATACCCATTTGGGTTCAACGGTGTCGTTTGAAAGCAAAACCCTCAACCTATCTCCAGATAGGCTGGCGACTGCGCCTAGAGCGTATTCGTTATCAGGAATCTGAACCGGAACGGAAGCCTCGTCACAGGATTTATACAAAAACTCCATCGCCCTAAAGACAGGTTTCTTTACTCCATGGGCAGTCAGGGCACCAACGGCCTTGCCTTCAAGGTCTGCGATTCCTTGGTCATGCAACATGAAGAAACAGCTCCCGTCCAATCCGAGGTCCGCCGAAGCTGCTGCAAAGCCAATGAAATTGGATGCGCTCGAGGCGGCATCAAAATCCAGCCCGTCCTTCTCGGTGTTTGGCCGAATGTTCCACTCACTCACAAACAACTCGACATTAGGTCTTCCAACTTCATTCAATGAGTCACGAAGTTGGTCAATAATCCCGCTGTACCTCATTTGAGAGGGCAGCCCGTAGTTATGCCAGGAGAGGAAATCTAATGGGAGGTTATTCTCATCCGCACGTTCAATTAAAGCTAACAATGCAGAGCTCTCCCGAGAACTATCAATTGGAGAAGTTGCACCCGCTAAGCCCATTCCACCAACCTTAATACCTGCAAAACGTGCCCTCAAAGCACCCGAAGATGCTTCATAAAGTTCAAGGTAATCTTCAAGTGACCCTTCCCAAGATTCTTTTCGATCGGGTTCATTCCCGATTTCGACATATTCAGGAAGAACCCCGTAACGAGTTTCGAGGATTTCCAGCTGGTTCTTTAGTTCTTCTGCCCATGCTTGTTTGTCAATCGGTACAGACCTCGCATAAGGTTCAATGGAACCTGGTTTCTTATCATCGGAATATTCTCCCCTCAGCGCCCAAGGGGTGCCAGACGCTGTCAAAAGAACTCGCATCCCTTTGGCTTGTGCATCTCTGATTTGTTTTCCAGCGGAGTCCACTGAATTATCCTTATGGAGATAAAAGAAAACGCGAGCCAGCCCGCCACGAAGGCCCAAATCAGAGTAGGCCTCCAGGGCAGTTTTAGACCCCCCCATATTTACAATCCCTTTGAGCTTTCCACCATAAGTGTTACCCAAGGCACTTAGGTTTAGGGTAATCGGACCACCTCCCATAGCTTGGGCCCGAGGAATGAATGGGCTATCAGCAGTACTAGAGTTTTCTGGGTTGGCCGAGGCCTCTTCTGGATTAGCAGGCAGAATAGGTTTCCGAGAAGGTTGGCTGCCATTGATGAATGCAGGGTCCGTAAAAGTGGGACCGCCATCTAATCTGCCGTTTGTTGGTTCGCCACCATCACTCTCGGCACCGGCATTGTTTCCTCCGCCTGGATTTACTCCACCACCAGAAGGTGGAGGGCGTTCCGAAATCGATACCCCAGAACCGCCTGCGCGAAACATGAACGAGTGGTCGGGCGATAGGTCGCATTCACCGGGAACATCGTCGCCTGGAAGGTCATCAATAAGGGGGACAATTGGCTCCACTAGGGGTGGGGCATCTGCCAAATTCACTTGAAGGACCGGGTTTTGCACCGGCTTGGCTTCAGTCCTTCGGCCCAATTGCTGGGCCTGCGCGGAGGAAACAAGAAGGCATGTCATACCCAACAAACAAGAAGTGCGAACAAGGTGGGTGAATGTCATACGAAGTCCTCTCTATCTGGAGGCAAGAAAACAAAAAGTAATAGGGCTAGAGCAAGCAACAGGCCTGCAAGCCAATCGGGGTTCAAACTGGGTTCTACCAATACCGGGGTCGATGTTGGGGCTGGTTCAGCAGACCGGGATTGACCCATTCGAAGTTTTAACGGCTTGGGTCGCGGCGAAACATTCAGTTCCTTCAGTTTGCGAAGACTGTCCTGAAAAGATTGCAGTGGGTGTGATTGCCCTTGAGCCAAACTGTCTGATTGAAAACGAGAAATGGCTCGACGAGTTTGCTCATTCACTTCGACAATACCCTGGAACAGGCCAACAGGAATGGTCCATCCTTTCTGAGGGTCCTGGGGCCCAAGAAAAACGATATAGCGTTTCCCTACTTCAAGTGGAGGCAGACCAATTAGGTCAAACCGCCTCTCTTCCATGACACCTGTTGGTCCGGCTTCTTGAATCACTCCTCCGGGCATGGTGATTTCATGAAATTTGGACCCAGTACCTTTGAGAAAGTCTCGAACGGTCATTCCGTAGCGTGTATCGATGCTCCTGCCGTCGGCATTCCGAAACGATTGGGCGGATTCAATCTGTACCCCTAGGATTTTGTCCGCTTGGGCAACGGATTCAGCGAGCCCGCTCAAAGTCTCTTCGGTCATCTGGGGAAACTCTTGTTTCAACCATTTGCGGTGAGGGGAATCACCGGAAAAATCTGCTTCCACATTCACCAAATCTTCTGGATCCACAAAGAGCAAGGTGGAACTCCCTTCCTCTTCTAACCCTCTGTGCGCAGTGGAAACCTGAATTTCGCCACCTGACCAATCTAATGGAATGGGTTCAGGATTGGGCAAAACAAGAAGAATTCCCGCTACGAAAGCCAAGGTCAGGGGAATCAGCCAGCGAACACGCTTTCGGTGGTGGTTTGCCCTAGTCTTCATACCTAAGAATCATATCACGGCATTTGCCTCACCGTTGGAGAAGAGTATTGCCAAAACCCCTCTGAAATGCTCTGCGGAGGCTTTCCAAATAAGGTAGGATTGAGGGTGAAATGATTTCTGTTGCTCTTCTAGTCGCTCTCCCTGCGTTGCCTATTTCCCCAACGCCAACACCCCAAAAAGCGCCGGAAAAGCTGGCCCTTCTTGTTGGAATCAATGAGTACAAAGACCCCCCTACCCCGGCGCTGGCTGAGGGTCTAGACGGGTGCGTGAATGATATTCATAGAATGGAAGGCGTTCTCAAACGGAGATTTGGCTTCAGTCCCCGAAATATCAAAATCCTCTTAGATGGCGAAGCCACTCATGAGAACATTGTGAGACAGTTTGACCAGTGGCTCATTCAGCGAGCTGGCCCGAACACCGAGGTCCTTTTCTGGTATTCCGGCCACGGGTCTCGGATTCCTGATGCATCCAAAGAAGCTGGCGCTGAAAAGGATGGTCTAGATTCTACCTTTCTAGCCAACAACAGCCGAGCGGGTGGGGATTCCTTCGACATTACAGATGATGAAATCCACTCCCTTCTTCGCGCCCTTTGCGCCAAGACTGACCGCGTAACGGTTATCACTGACTCTTGCCATTCTGGCGGAGTCACCCGAGGCCCTGGGGGTGCCAAAACTCGTGCCGCAAGTGCTGGGAGTTCCCCATTAGATTTCAATCGCGTTAAAAGTTTTTGGCCCAAGAACATTCCCTTTCTTGAAGATGGTGATTCGGGTCGATTTGCAGAACTCCCCTATGTCCACCTCGCCGCCTGTGCCAGCCATCAAAAGGCTGGCGAAGTAGAAGTTCGAGCCCGCGGCGGCGAGTGGACTTCCTTCGGAGTCTTCTCATTTTTCCTTACGAATGAATTAGAAAAACTCCAACCAGGCACAACTTATCGTGAGCTCGCTCGTCGAGTTGCTCTTCGCGTAGCGGAGCAAAAGGCAAATCAAGATATCCAAATCGAAGGTGCAATGGATCGCCGTGTTTTTGGGGCTGAGTTTGAGCAAAGGCCTCCTGGTTTTTCGGGCACCGCACTAACAGGTGGTGATGGGATTGATATTGACGCAGGAACCGTTCATCTCTTGCGCCGCAAAAGTATCGTTGAGGTTCGAGACTTAGATGGAAAAACTTTAGGCAAGGCCAGGATTCGCAACATTTGGGCGGAGTCCTCGACCGCACGGTGGGTCGGCAAACCACCCACCATTGAAAAGGCAGAGCCTGTCCAAGTGATTGAAATAGAGCGCGCTGGCGGGGAAGACCCTCTTCTGGTTTATGTTCCTGAGGGGAAGCTCGGCGACGCTGTCGTTTCCGAACTCAACAAAAGCATGGGAGGCTTGCTGGACATTGTTCGCCAACCGGCCAAAGGAAACGGCTACCAACTCTTTATTCCGGAAGGTTCTTCGGAGATGGAACTCGCCACCTGCGCTGATGGCTTGGTTTTATACAGAGAAAAAAACACTTCGTGGAAAGGCCGGGCTCAGCGAATTGCCAAGAGCGTTACTGAAGAGTTAAACGCTGAGTTCCGCCACAATCGTTTGCTCAATCTTGCGAACACTCCAAGTGAATTGGACATCAAACTTCGTTTAGAACCCATACCCGAATCCCAAGTGGAAGATTGGATTGCTGCAGGTTCTTTACCTGAAGATGCCCAACCAGGCCGAATCGAGCACGCAAAGAACCGAAGTGCGGACGACCCCGGCCCTGTCGTTACTTTCCATGATGAAGGCGGAAAAAGAACGCCTGACATGGTTCAGTTTGTTGCTTCCCTCCCTGAAAATGCTCCCCCCATGTACATCGCGCTTTTGGACATCAGTGAAAGCCGGGAGCTAAATGTTATTTTCCCAAAAGCTGGACTACCGCCTGTCCAAATCAAGGGAGGGGAAGAAAAAGTGATTGTTGCAAGCCTCTACCTCGATGAAAACTGGCCCTCCGACCGCCCAATGCGGGATCGTTTTCTCCTGATTGCAACAGAGCAACCTGCCGACTTCTCACCATTCGAGGGTAAGAGCCGACTAGTAAAAACGCGTGGCGACGGTGGCGTACTCGTCGTCTTGGAAGATGGTGGCATTCCACCTGAACTCATCCAAGCACTCTCCCCACCGAACACTAGGGGCGCCACCAGCTTCACGCCGAGTAAAGTTCGGTTCGGGGTTACCGCCCTTGACGTACTTGTGACTGGTAAGTAGCCATCATGGATGTTCCGTAAAGCGGGAAACCGCCACGGAAGACAAGCCCCAGGTCGGGGTCCGTTAAAGAGTTCACTCCAGCAAATGGATTCATGGCCTGGATAACGGGAGCCGCCCAGGTTGCTGGGTTGGCTCGAGCCGAACAGCCGGTTGCGGATGCGGCAGCAACACGAACCTCCCGTGATAAATCCTCGTCTCCGGCCAGGCTCGCCAAAACATGGGCTGGGGCGCTGGAGCCAACCCTTCCCAATGCCGTGATTAGGTTTAACTGTTCATTCGAACTCAATTTGCGATTCTGGTTCCCAGCAAGAAGGTCAATGAGGTTTGCAGGTGTGTGAATATCCTGAAGCATCATGAGAGCCTGTGCAGAACGCGCCAATAGAGCAGGGCTCTCGAGACGCCTGGCAAAGACCTCAGAAAGAAGAGGTATGGCCTCGATACGGTTCAACATTCCCAATGCGAGAGCTGCGAAAGAACGCTCAACATCGTCGTGGCTATTCACAAACCACTCTTGGACCATTTCTCCAGATTGTGTGGTACCGGAAAGTCCAAGGGCAATGGAATAAACCGACCGCAAATTGCCTGAACGGGCACGCTCCATGACTTCATAAAGGGAGTCACCAATTAATTGAGGAACAGGCTCTCCATTCTGGCGAAGGTTCCACGCAAGGCGACCCAAACTTAAAGCGGCCCATGATCGAGCATCGTTGTCGCCTTTCAGGAGGCGTTTCTCTACGATGTGCTCAACAATTTCGTTCCGAGTTGTTGAGTTGGAAACCATTGCCCAGTTGGACAAGGACATGGTGGCCAAATCCCGCTCGTGTCGATCTTGGGCTTTGTGGGATAGCTTCAAAAGAACTTCAACAGCTTGGTTTTGAGTTTCGCTTGAGCCCAAACCGGCAGTGGTTCCTAAGGCTTGAACGGCTGCATAACGCATGAGTTTTCCGTAACGCCCGCGACGACGGTCCGTGAGAGTCTCGATAAAAGAACGCTGAGTAATCTCTAAAGTAGCCGAGGGGGTTTTGCCATCTATCGCAATTTGAGCCATCGCTGTTGGACCGTGAGCGCAGGCGAGATTCTTTCCTTCAGCAGTGTATTCGGCCAGATTTTCCAAAGTTGTAGCTGGGTTTTCTTGTCCCAAAACACCCAACCCAAGAACGCAGGCAACGCTTAGGTCTTGTTTGGCAGAACGGGTCTCTAACAGAGTTTCCCACAAGACCGACGCAACCACATTTTTGAATGTGCTGTCCGTTCCAGCGCGTGCCGCGAGGGAAAGGCCGTATGCAGCGTAAGCTCGATTGAATTCCGAGATACTCTTGCGGCTTCCAAACAAGGCGCGCCCCTCTTTGTCGTTTGCAAGGATATGAAAAAGATCTTGGGATGCATCTTCAGTACTCAAGGCAGTAAGCGAAACAACCGCGGGGTGGGACAGGCGCCCTTTTTCGCTCTCCAAATAATTCCGGAAGAGAGAGGCCAGGTTGGCAGGTTCTGAGCCAAGGGCTGCAAGTGCTTCCATTGCTGCAGCACGGATTTCGAAGGAGTTCTCGTCACTCATCATCAAGCCTTTCAAAGCATCCAAAACCGTTCCGGAAACGGGAGATTGCTTGCGACCTGAGGCACTTACAAAGCCACCAGTGGGGCCAGGCGTCAGGAAGGAGGCTTCGTGAAGACCCCACCAAGTGCGCCAATCTGTCATATCTACATCATTAGCACCTCGCGTAGTACCACTCACACGAAGTTCCATACCGGTCATGTCCTTTCGGTCTTCAGGGTCTGAAACAGTACAAGAGCTAAAGAAAAGAGATATTCCGAGGAATAGGGGAAATAGGAGGGGCTTCGGGATGTTCATGTTGGGAGGGGGGGGGAAGTTCTATTCTAAACATAAAACAAAGCATCTTGCCATGTGGTATTCTAAAGTATGGCCAATTCAGAAGGGAAAACTCCTCCCAAGCTGCGCCGAAACTCCAAAATCGGCGGTTATCTCCTGGTTGCACCGATTGAGGAAGGTCCCCACTCCTCCCTCTGGCAAGCTGAAGATATGTCCCTTGGGCGCCATGTCTCTCTGAGAATTCTCGACCCTGAGTGCAGCGCAGATGAAAAGGTATTGGATAGCTTCAAGCGCGAAGCCAACGCAGCGGGTCGGCTTACTCACCCCTCTTTTCTTCGGATTTTGGAAATGGAGGAAGAGGACCGTTACCATTTTTTGGTTCAGGAACACCAATCTGAACGACAAAGTCTATACGAGCTTCTAGAGGACAAGCAACTTCGCAATCGAAAGCGAGATAAATCATGGTTCCGAAATGCTGCCCGCGACTTTGCCCATTTGGCCGAAGGCCTGCAAGAAGCTCATGAAGCAGGGGTACTCCACCGAGGAATCAGTCCGCGGGTCATTACCTATTCACCCGACGAAAAACTTCCCAAACTTTCTGGTTTTGGGTTGGCTACTGTTGCCAGCCGGGACGAGTGGTCATCTCCAACGGGCGAAACTACTTTTGCCATGACGGACTTTGGCAATCCTGGCAAAGCCAAAAAGAAAAA
This sequence comes from Planctomycetota bacterium, assembly GCA_030748415.1. Lineage (GTDB taxonomy): Bacteria > Planctomycetota > UBA1135 > UBA1135 > UBA1135 > UBA7888. The sequence continues at coordinate 58,235 of JASMMA010000008.1, read as the reverse complement.
GAGAATCCTTCGACCCTACTACATTAGCCCAGAACAAAGTATTTCTCGTCAAGAGGGTTTAGACCACCGCACAGACATTTGGTCTCTGGGTGCAGTCTTCTTCGAAGTGCTCACTCTGCATCGCCCCTTCGATGGGCAAACCATTGAAGATGTTCTACGTCAGTGCAATACCGGCGACCCCTTCGCCAATAAAAACAGACTCAAGGGTGTCCCAGCAGACCTCATTGCCATTTGCCAAAAAGCACTCAATAAAGACAGAGACAACCGCTATATAAGTATGGCCGAGTTCTCAGAAGACTGCCGAGCTTTCTTGGACAATCGGCCACAGGGCCTAGAGCATGAAAACATGCTGGTTCTGACTCGAAAATATGTCACACGCCACCCCGGTCGTGCGGTTGCGGCACTTCTATTACTAGTTGGGGCTCCATTGTTTTTAGTTCAACAAGGACTTATTCGTGATTCCCAAGATGAACTCTCCGAGGTTCTTGTTCAAATGGAAATGAGTCGAGGCCATGTAGAGGCACTACTTTCTCGTGGGGAAGCTATTCCTGTTGCTGAGGGAGAACAAGACCCCCGTGGCACTCTTTGGCTCGTTGCCTTTGGTGTTTCCAACTACCAGAATGACTCCATGAAGCTCAATGCTCCAACAAAAGATGTGGATGCAATCGTTGCGGCTTTCCAGGAACAAGTTGGGACTGGCCTTCAACGGTTTGCAAAGCTGGAACCATTCATCTTTAAAGACGCCGATGTTACATTGAAGAACATCCGGGAAACTAGATTGAATCTGCAAAAAGCAAACAAAGAAGACACCATTGTCGTCTTTATTGCTGGGCATGGCATTCGGGATGGCAACGACGACTACTACTTCCTCCCGCCTTCTGTAGATTGGGACAACTACTTAAATGGAATAAGTCGACCTGAACTGGACTCCCTTGTTCTCGATGACAACCTCGATGCTGAACGGAGGCTCTTAATGTATGACACCTGCGCTTCGGGTGTTTCGATTGATGGGAAAACCAGAGGCGGTGTAGGGTTCATGACTCCCACGGATGTGGATGACTTCAGCCGGGGTGGGATATATGTCTTGTGCGCAAGCGCGGACAATGGATTGGCACGGGAAGACGAGTCCAATGGTTACTTTACTGCCGGTATTGTAAAAGGGCTATCCGGCGATGCGGATGGTGTCACCAGTCAAGGAAAAGACAACCTGGTTTCCGTGGAAGAGTTAAAAGCTTTCGCAGAAAAATATGTAAAAAAAAGGACCGATGGTATGCAAAAAGTTCAGGCACCTATCACAATAAGTGGTGAAAACTTCCGCCTGGCTCGGGTTCCGTAGGATTAGTTTAGAACTCTACGCACCCCATCAATGGTGGTGCCATCCACCCACTGAATCGCTGCAACGAATTCGTCGCCTAGCTTGGGTTTGGCTGGTGCGCCGCCGCAAAGGCGGTCGAGGCGGGCTTTCAGTTCGCGGATATCCAATAGAGGAACGCGGGAGTCCTGCATCGCCTCGATGAGATCAGTGCGAGCTGGATTAATACAAAGCCCATGCTCAGTAGCAACCACATCAACCAATTCACCTGGGCCCACCAAGGTCGTAACCCGATCCAAAATGACGGGGATTCGGTTTCTCACGCTGGGAACTGCGAGAACTGTGCACTTTGAGAAGAGACAGTTCTGCCAACCACCAATTCCATGGAGGAGCTTTCCATCCGAATGCGTTACAACATTCGCATTGAAATCTACATCGACTTCTGTGGCTCCAAGCACAACCACATCAATCATAGATGCGAAATTACCTTTCCCATGGTAGTTATAACTCGTAAACGGCGAGGTGTTCTGATGACCTTGGTTTTTGCGCATCGAGCGAACGCCTTCCAGGTCGAAGGTTTGTCCATCTAAAATCACAGGGGTCAATCCCTCTTCCAGCATTTCGACCAAATATTGATTCGACCCACCTCGTACAAATCCAGCGCTAACATGGGCCGCTTTCATGTGTTCCTTTAAGAACATGGCAAAGGCAAGGCTGATTCCACCAGCACCGGCCTGGAAACTAAAGCCGGGCCTTAGGATTCCAGAGTCTCGGACAAAGTCCGCAATGTACTCAGCAATCAGGAGGCGTTCTGGAGATTTTGTAACAACGGTTGTGCCTGAAACAATCTTCTCAGGCAATCCAACTTGCTCCACCTCAACTACCTGATCCACGCGTTGTCCCTGAATTTGCCACGGAAGGCATGGAAAAGGAACAAGGTTATCGGTTACCACAATGACATGGTCAGCGTACTCGGAGTCGGCTAGGGCAAAACCCAAGAGGCCGCACGCTGAAGGGCCACGATCGCCTGTTGCATTTCCGAAGGCATCTGCAGTTGGAGCAGCTATGACCGCAATATCAATATGAACTCCCCCATCTTGGACTGCTTGATATCGCCCACCGTGTGAGCGCAAAACGCCTAGCCCTTTCATTTTTCCTTCAGAGCAATGAGCTCCCAAAGGTCCGTTCATGGAGCCTTCGATATGGTGGATAGTGCCATCTTCCAAATATTGGAGGAGGTGCTCATGACAAGGAAAGCTCGCACTCGGAAACCAGCGCAAATTTTTGACACCCAGCTCCTTTGCTGCATCAAAGAGAGCATTTGCAACCAAGTCGCCATTGCGGAAATGATGATGGGTCGAAATGGTCATGCCATCTTTCACACCAGCGTTTTGAAGGGCCGCCTTTAGGCGGGCGGTCATGTCTCCTTCAGCTTGGACGAGTTTGTTCCCATCCGCAGGATAATCCGAACAGGTTGCAATATTTCGAGCAACTTGCTTGCCTTCAGGGCGGTACATGCCCACACCCTGATAGGGAATAGTTTTATTTCCATTGATTTCAACAGGAACCTCCCGCCCAGCAGCATTGAGGATGGATTCCGTTGGCAATGAATCACTCATGAGTCCTTCTCCGCTTGACGCACAAGGTTGAGTGCGCGTTTCACAACGGGCGGGTCAATCATTTTTGACCCTAAGGAAACCACTCCAAGCCCCTGAGCTTCGGCGGCCTCAAAAGCGGCCACAATCTTCCGAGCTTTATCCAACTCCTTTTCAGATGGCGCGAATTCTTCGTGCACCACTCGAATCTGGCGGGGATGCACACACCCTTTGCCCTCAAAGCCAAGGGCCTTGGCTTCTTGAATGCTCGCACGGAGACCAATCTCATCGGCAACATCTCCATAAACCGAATCGATTGCTTGCAAACCTTGGGCTTTTGCTGATTGAACAACAAAGGAGCGCGCGAACAATGTTTCCATTCCTTTTGGAGTTTTCACGACTCCGAGGTCGGCGGTCAAATCTTCGAGGCCAAGGGTTAGCGCAACAATGGATTCATGAGCGGCGGCAATTGCGGGGGAATTCTGCACGCCGGCTGCGCTTTCCAAAATAGGCATCAAGAGTTTTCCTGGGGCAGCTTGAGCTACGGCAACTACTTCCTCGGCAGTTTCAACTTTGGGAATCAAAATCAACTCGAAAGGAGCATCGCCCAAGGCTTGGATATCCTTCAGGCCCTCTTCGCCCTGGTTAATTCGAACCATGCGCTCGCAAGAACCAAAATCCAAACTCCACAAAGCGTGACGAATCAGACTTCGGGCATCGTGCTTTGCCGTAGGAGAAACCGAATCTTCTAAATCCAAAATCACGCCATCTGGTTGATGGATGGCAGCATTCAACATGTACTTGGATTCATTTCCGGGCAGATAAAGTCGAGAGCGGCGCGGGAGTTCCCTTACGGGCCTGGATTCTTGAACACCCTCCCCCGTCACATTGCACTCGGGTGGCAACTCCAAGCTGTTGTCAGATAGAGCCAGGCGCAACAAGGACTCCAAGCGCGCGCGCAAAACAAATGGGTAGGCCCCCGTATCTTCAACGGTAAGGGAGCCCGTGTTCACACCAGCACCATGGCAAAGCCCCAAAAGGAGTTCGCGCGTTGAATCGCCAAACAAGGTCTCGAGCTTGGATTGAAATATTAAATCCAGCGGTTCTTCGCTGGGTTCATAGCTCATCCAAACATCTCCGCGGACTTTTTCGCCGCGACGACCGGACTCAAAGGGTGTAGGAGCTCCCATTGTTTTGGATTCTATCCTATTCCTCAAAAGGCCACGACTTTGACTGGGCGACTGCCTCGGCCATCAGCAGTGATGCCCCGGCAGCGCCTCGGATTAAGTTGTGTACCAGCACCGTAAATTGCCAAGAGCCAGTCGAACTTTGGCCAACTTCACCCACACTTAGAGTCATGCCGTTCCCCGCATTAAGGTCGAGCCCAAGGTTTGGGCGATTTGCCCCTTCTAGCACTTGGAAAAGTTGAGCTGGCGCAGAAGGCAAGGTGGGATTCGGGAATTGGGTCCAAGCATTGTGAATCTCTCCTGCAGACACTTGTTCCTGAAATTTCATTGAAAAGTGAAGCTGATGTCCGTGTGGATTTGAAACCCGAGCGCAATTTAAATCCAGTCCAAGTTCGGTATCCAAGGCAATGGGTAACTCTGCAAGAATGCGCTCTTCTTCGCCTTCAATATGGGGTGATATCTTCTCCCCTTTCAGCCCGGCCTCTAATAGTCGCCGACCGCCTCCGCTGAGGGCTTGCTCAGTTCGAAGTGTCGTCGATTGAATTCCAAACTTTTTCAATGGCGCTAAAACAAGTGCGGCACCTTGAACCACACAATTCGGTGACAAGACCAAGGATGGGTTCTCCAGTTTTCGAATATGAATCCCGTGAAGCTCAGCAATGAAAGGTGGATTCGACCCAGGAGGCCATGAGCCAGAGTTAGAAAAAACCCAAAGCCCCTTCTCCACCCATTCGGGCTCCCACTTCCGGGCGATTGCCGCTGGAAGGGCTGAAAAAACAACTCGGCCAGCCCCCACTTCGCTCAGGTCCTGTTTTGGGGTGGCTATTAGCTCAAACCAGGGGTGTCCCCTTAATAGGCGGCATATTTCCGCCCCCACAAGCCCACTGGCACCAGCAACTGCAACAGGAATCCGTTTCATGGTGTTGTCTCCGAGTCATAATAAGAAAATGCTCCTCGCCGCCATCACCCTATCCCTGCTTCCCCAGCCCCAGGATGCATGGCACGCCTTGACTGAGAAGGGATTACGAATTGAGTGTATGGAAAAACCTGCACCCGGGGATTTGGTTATTCAAACTCCATTCGGCTCCTACCTGACGGCCACCGACCCCGTGAAGACCAGCTTCCGAATCCCCTCAGGGAATTGGAGGGAACGCCTTGAAGAAAACCCGCGCTTCAACCTTGCCGAAGAAGTTGCCCGCCTTGACTCCGACGGCTCTCTCCGCGAGCTAGTGGAATTAACAAACTGGCTCCTTAAGCACCGCCCGAACGAGGACCTTGTCCAGGCGGCAACGGCTCTTGAAAAATGGGGAGCTGGCATCGACCCTCTAAAGCCTGGCACGGCGATGAATAAAAGACCTGAGCTCCTTTGGAAGGAAGTGCAAAAAACTAAGGATGCGCAAGCATTTTTGTTTGCTGGACTTTTCATCGAAGAGGCTCAAGCCAATTCGGCGGGGACCAGTGGGCAAGGAAGCTTGACCATTTCTGAAATAAAAAAAGCGCTCAAAAGTCCCTCTGAAATCGTTCGCCGCACCGGCGCCCTAGCAGCTGAGAAGGCCAGGATCGATGAGGCTGAACTGGTTGGCATTCTCATGAATGGGAGTATTGGCGGTAGCCTTTTGACTCGTGATGCCTGCGCTCGAGCCGCCATTTCCTGTTGGGAAAATGGAACCCTCACCTGGTGGACAAGTCTTCTCTTGAGAGGAGAACAGGGTTCCAGACTCTCCGCAGGTCGGAATTTGGCCCTGTATGGTGGGGAACGGGGTCTTCGTGGCTTGCTATTTCTTCTTTCAGCTCGAGGAAAGGAGGTTGGCTCCAGCTACACCTTTGATGGCCGCCCCATTCGCATTATCAAAAATTCTTTCCGTTCGAAACTTCTTTCTGCAAGTTCCTTAGATTTTAATTCTGGTAATGCTTCCATTACCCTCTTAAATTTTGAAGATGACTTGTTGGACATAGGATCAACAGAGCGCATAACCCGAGTAAAAACAGAGATTGCAAACAAAGTCCTTGAGTTTGCAAGGGCCTCTCCCGCTCTCGCACCCAGCACTACCGTCGGAAACCTTTTAGAAAAAATGTTCGTGGCCAAATAAATTCGGCAACAAAATGTCTGGCGACCTCACACTAGGGCTCAATCAATACACCCATTCGGCATCTGCTTGTTTGCTCAATGCAAGGGGGGAGATTCTATTTGCCCTCAGTAAGGAACGAATCACTCGCAAGAAGCACGATGGCGGAGATGTTTCTGAACTTGTTCGACACTTGCTCGAGCAGTGCCAAGTCTCGTTGGAAGATATTGAGCTTGTGGTGGCGAACAATCACTTGTTCAGGATTGACGCGTTTGAATCAACTTTACATTGGGCCCAAAGTCTCAACCAATACAGCCCATCTTATCTGGATCCGCACAACCTTCTTCCCGGGATTGAAAAACACGAGTTGTCCCATCATTTGGCTCACGCTTGGTCCGTTCTGCCCTTCTGCCCTTTCGACCGTGGGCTCATTGTGGTGATGGATGGCATGGGGAACACTCGAGAAGAGATTTGTCGGGCGGGAGATTCATTTCACTCTGACCTTGCCCTGCCACACGCTAAGTCTTTTCTTGAAACGCCCGACGCGGACAATCTCTCTAACGGCAAAGGGTGGCGTGAAGGAGAAACTGTTTATCAGTTTGAAGATTATTCTCTGAAACTCTTATTCAAGCGTTGGATTTGCGAAAATACTCCTACCCTCCTTTACAACTATGGCTTTGAAAACATGGAATCCCTGGGTGCGATTTACTCTCGCATTTCTAGCCACATATTTGGTGACTGGAATGCTTGCGGAAAAGTAATGGGAATGGCTCCATGGGCCAACAAATGGAATGAGGGTGAAAAGAGAGCAAAATCCGACTGGATTCTTCGGGGACCTCTTCAGAACCTGGAAGTGAACTGGGAGCGGCTCCAAAACGCCCCAAACCCCAATCAATGGAACGATAAAAGCAACCATCCGCTCTACGCGCAAATGTCGGCGGACATTCAACGAGATTTAGAAAATACTGTTCATGATTTTCTCGCAAATCTCCAGGAAAAGACCGGGGAAAAGAACATTTGCATTGTGGGTGGTGTTGCCTTGAATTGTGCCCTGAATGGCCGACTAGCAAAAGATGCCGGCTTTGAAAACATCTTCGTTCCACCTTGGCCTGGGGACGACGGACTCGCTATTGGATGCGCCTTCTTCGGCCACCATCTCAAGCACAGCCCCACTTCCAAAACGAACCCGATGCCATACTTGGGAACCCACTTTGATGAACAATACATTTTGGAATCCCTATCCGAATATGAATCCTGGCTAGAGTGTTATCTCTCCCCCGATCTTTCCTCTGCCGTTGCCGAAGAGCTCGCTAATGGAAAAACTGTTGCAGTTTTCCGAGGCCGAGCCGAGTTTGGACCTCGTGCATTGGGAAACCGCTCCATTCTTGCGGACCCAAGAGTTGAGGGAATGGTTGATCGAATCAATTCGGCTATCAAGAAACGAGAAGGTTTTCGGCCCTTTGCTCCCGTCGTGCGCGCAGAATCCGCCCAAGAATATTTTGATTTCCAGGGGACCAGTCCCTTCATGTCCTTTACGGCGCAAGTAAAAACTAAAGAACTACCTGCAATCACCCACGCAGACGGTTCTGCTCGCCTTCAAACTCTTTCAAGGGACGATAACCCGGACTTTGATGACCTTCTCCTCGCTTTTGAGAAGCGGACAGGCCTACCCGTTTTACTGAATACAAGTTTCAACCTTGCCGGCGACCCCCTCGTGGAAACTCCAGAGAATGCCATCCAGACTTTTCTGGATTCCGAGCTGGACCTGCTGGTACTTGGTCAGTACTTGGTCCGCAAAAAGTCCCTCCCATCGGATTTGGAAGCAAAACCCATCCACACTCCTGGGAATGCCGAAATGGTCAGCGACCAAGAGGGGGAACCTCTCAATGTCCGTATCTCTTCAGCAGGTAGGACGCACGATTCGGATGCTTTGGAATTAGGGATTTGGGAAGCTTGTGACGGCCAGTCCACCATCTCCGAAATCCAGGCCTGGTTCCAAGAGGAGCATGGGGAATCTGCAAAAGGAATCCAATCTCGCTTTGAGCGCCTTTGGCAAAAGCGACTCATCCAATTCCAACATCCTGAACACAGCTGAATCTAGTTTTATTTTAAAGCAGAATCATGGGATTTGAGATAGACTCTCACCATGTTCTCAAAGTTAGCCTCTAGGGTTGCATTCGCTGCCTTGTTCCTCTGTTCCTCCCTGTTTCCAACCTGGTCCATTGTGGTCGTGAACTTGGACACCGGTGAAGTTGGGATGGCTGTGGCCACTTGTTTGGAGAACTTCAACCTCCGGCGAGCAACTGTGTGTCTTGTTCCCGAATATGGCATTTCAGTTCATCAAAGCATTGGAGATCCCGATGGCTCCCAGCGCCTTAAGGCTTGGGAACTCATGCAATTAGGTTATGCCTCGGACGACATCATGGCAGCCCTAAACCAAGGCGATCCGATGTCACAAATACGCCAAATCGGGGTAGCCACTCTCAATGGCCCAGCAGCCACCTATACCGGATGGGGTTGCGGGGATTGGGCTGGAGGTCTTACGGGGCAATCAGGATCCTTGGTCTATGCAATTCAAGGTAATGTCCTTACTGGAAACCCAGTCATAACTGAGGCAGAAACTGCCCTTTTAAATTCCACCGGCGATATGGCAGAACGCCTCATGGTCGCAATGGAAGCGGCTGCTGCCATGGGTGGTGATGGCCGTTGCTCTTGTAGTAATTCCCAGCCAACAAGTTGTGGGAGCCCTCCACCTAGCTTTCAAAAAAGCTCTCACGCTTTCACCCTCATGGTTTCTCGTCCAGGTGATCCAATTGGGGATTGCAACACCAACTCTTGCGCACGAGGAGAGCACTACTGCATTATCAACATCACGGATAATGGAATTGGCGATCCCGACGCCGTTGCAGTCGCTCGAACTGAGTTAGACCTTTGGCGCACTGGTCTCAGCGGTGTCCCTGATGCATTTCGTTCAACTACTTGGCTCTCTCAAAACTCAGTCCCAAGTGGCCATGTAACACCTATTCAGTTGCTCGTTGATTTGCGTGACCTAAATGGAATCCCTCTCCAGTCAGGTGGCGCATCTATCCGTTTAGAGCACGATCGTTTCTCAGCCGGCGGTGGACAACTTCTGCAGGTTTTTGATCACCAAGACGGAACCTACACCCTTGATTTGCTGCCCAACCCAATTTCAGGGCGCGACCTGTTGCGCGTTGTAGTCGAAGATGGCATTCACCCTCCTGTAACCCTTTGGCCACCTATTGAACTTGTGACGGAACCAGAAGCAATTCCTGAGTTCGCCGAGCGGAGCACTCTCGTTGCTCTCCCCGCGATGTCGCTTCAAAGCTCTCCTTTCCTTTTTGATAATTTGCTCGACCTTTGGTTTCTTCAGAAAGGCACTAATGGCCCCTCTCTTGTTGAAGCATCGCGCACCGGTACTCAAGCATCCTTCGCAGTTCAGGGGAATGTTCCGATACAAGGTGGACTGGGTTTTCAATTTAACGACTTTTGGGTTTCCGAAGACCGGATGCGTATTTGGCTGTCAGGGAAACGACATGGAGATCTCGAATCTCGTATCTGGGAATCAACACGCACATCGGTCACAGCTCCCTTCAACACTCCGATTCCTTCCGAAGAACTTAATTCCGGCTTGGGAGATGCCGGACCCTTCCTGTCTGAGGATGAACTCCAGATTTGGTTTGCTTCCAAAAGGAGCGGTACTTGGGACATCTTTTCTGCCAGTCGCTGGAGTCCTGAAGGCCGTTGGGGCAACCTGACTCGATTGGCTCAACTCGACCGTGGTGGAGCTGAGTCTGCCCCGACTCTTTGTGAAGGTGAAACTCGTTTGATTTTTTACCGAGATGGTCGAGAGCAATTGCATTTCAGTAATCTCACCCCAAACCTTGGTTTTGATACTTCGTCTGTGTTTCCAGGCCCCTCTTCTTCAAAAAACTCTCGCCTAATTCCATCATCTTGGGATCCAGGCAATGACTGCTTACTCTTAACCAGCGCTTCGGCTTCACCATTTGGCTCCCTTGAATCACTCAAGCCAACCTCAAATAGCTTGAGCATAGATGTTTCTTCTTTCTCTCAATTCGTAGGCGGTCAGGTCAACATTCAGCTAGATGCTGGGCCGAGTTGGGGAACCTCTCAGTATCACATTTTTATCGGCGCTTCAGGTTCAGCCTCACCTTTCTTATTTGGAGAAGCCTGGGTTCCAATCACTCCCGATATTTGGACTCGACGGGTGCATTCCAACCCTAATCTGCCCGGTTTGATCAACTTTCATGGCACGCTTGATACAACAGGTCAAGCTAGCGCAAGCGTCAGCATGCTACCCGGCGAATTGGACATTTCTCTTATTGGCCGACACATCCTCTTTAACTTTGTCGCAAGCCAAACTGGGGATTATTTCTTGAGCCAACAAGCCAGTCTGGAAATCACTCCCTGAACACAGCTGAACTTTGGTGGTATTGTTATCCTAAGGGTTGAAGCTCCCCGCTTGGAGCCCTAATTCAGTGCAATGAACGACCAGAAAATCCAAATCACCGCCGAGCCGCAGGCCCGCCCGGACCAGTGCCTCTTCCGCTTTGACCGCACGCTCTTCTCGGGCACTTTCTACACTTCAGACGCAGAGTGGTCTCAAGAATGGGCACCCTTTGCCGCTGCCGTTTTTAAGGCTAACGGAATCAAAGGATTACGTATTCGAAACTCCGAACTTCTGGTCACCTTAGTTGATAAGCCCGATGACTGGCGCGACATGGCTAGGGCGGTTGGCAATTCCACTCGTGAATTCCTTAATGAAGGTGGCGATGTTTTGAAGAGCGGTGCCTTTGAAGCTCAAATAGGTGATGATCTTATTCGCCAGAAGGCACAGGAGGTCGTTGATACAAAACTGAACCCAGGCCTTGCTGGACACGGTGGCTTTGTAGAAATAGTGGATTCCGATGGCAAGGACCTCTATCTCAACATGGGAGGGGGCTGCCAGGGTTGTAGCTCGGCTTCCTCCACCATGAATCAGGGAGTTGAGGTGGCAATACGGGACGCCGTTCCCGAGGTGGGGCGCATCATTGATGCCACCAACCACGCCATGGGTGCAAATCCCTACATGTAATCGAAATATGCGCTAAGGTGGGAAGGTCCCCATTTTCCCAAAACCCCTCACCTTGACACCATGCTTTCGAGCCTTCTTCTTAGCTTCGCCCTCCCCCAACAGGATTCTCAGGACCTATTATCCGATGCCACTTGGCAACTCCCCCACCTAGGGACCCAAGTCCGCGAAATCCGATGGTGGGATGACTCCGCTGGCACAATTTTGAGCCGGGCAACCCTTCCCGATGGAACTTTGGTCGATGCTGACACTCTCCGCCAAGAGAACCATGACCTTGGCCGCCGACTCAATGGAAAACTGTCTCCTGAGCTGGCAGAAGTCCTAGCGGAAACCAACCCAAATGAAATCCTTCATGTGGTGTTCTGGCTGGAAACTAGAGATGCCCCAGATTGGCGAGTTCTCATAGATACAGCGATTGAAGATGGAATCGATGGAGAAACTGCGCGAATTTTCGCCCGCGATGAAGCGAGCAATTTCTTTGCGCCACGGATTCAAGAGTTTGCAACATGGTGCAATAACCAGGGCTTTGAGGTGACTCAAAGCTTGGGTGCGTGGCCAGTGGTTTACGCAAAACTTCCTGCAAAATCTGTTCGCCAAACTGCCGCTCACGATTTAGTGGATGAGGCTTATTTTTGTTTTCCGGACACCTTCACTGAACTGGAAAACGCTCAAGGCACCATGCGTACCCCGATTATTTGGGAGGGCGGGTTAACCGCTGCAAATTCTCCAGTAAAAACCATGGTGAATGATCCAGACCATGTAACTTCTTCAAACCCCTACTTGCCCCCAGTCGTCAAAATTTATGGTGGCGGCGGAACCGGATCACACGCTTCAGCTTGCGCTGGAAATATTGCCATGAACCACAGCACCATGAAAGGTGCAGCTTGGGGCCTTCCCCAGATTTATAGTGCCGACGGTACTGGTGACAGCGGCGCACCAAACAGTTGGAATGCAGCCATCAGTAATGGCATCAGTTTTGGGAACTGTTCCTGGTGGAACGGCAGCAAAGGACGAATTGTTTACTTGGACCGCTTTTTCGATTACACCATTCGGAATTACTCCGTAATGATGTTCAAGTCCACCGGAAACCAAGGCCCCGGCTCCGGCGCATTCACAACAACCCCTGGAAATGGTTACAACTCCACAAACTCTGGTTGTTACTCTGACAACAACAATTCCTCATGGGGTGGCGACGCTATGGCTTCCTATTCCAGTTATCTCGATCCAGCTGAAGGCCACGAAAAACCTGAGCTTGCTAGCCCAGGAGATGATGTCGACACTACTGGCACATCGAATTTCTACAACGGATTCGCCGGAACTTCTTCGGCAAGTCCACTAACTTGCGGGGTCGCAACTCTGATGGCCACACGCGATAACGCCCTCATGACAAAACCCGAGGTTGTGAAATCTGTGCTTATGGCCTCTGCTTGGCACAACATTGAAGGCGACGCGGTTCTATCTGAAAAGGATGGCGCTGGTGGTGTGCATGCCCTTGCAGCAGATTCAGTTCTTGCGCGAGGTAATTACCACTCCGTCACTTTGACGCCCTCTGATTTCCAAAACACCTACAACTCCTACGACATTTTAATCCCTGCCCCAGCGGGTATGGAAGTTCGCGTGTGTGGACTCTGGTTCTCAAAAGCAAATAGCTCCTACTCTACCGATGTCCTGGACATGGACTTGGATCTATTTATTCTTGATCCTTCTGGGAACTCAATTGCTCAATCTGCAAATGCCTATAACGCATTTGAAATTCTTTCCTTCACTGCACCAACAACTGGCTATTACACCGCGCGGCTGGTCAAGAAACGGTTCAATGGTACGACTGAGCCATTCTGCCTCTCTTGGTCGGACCGCCTTGATTCCGGCGAAGCAAAAGTAAACATTTCTGGCACGCCCAAAGTGGGCTCATCTTTCACACTAGACCTGGAATCTCCCTATACGCCCTCAAGTTGGTTTGAATTTCGAGTTGCTGGCAGGTCCATTCCCGCCTCGGTGAACTTAGGGCAGGGATATGTCCTTCCTCTGGCAAATGACTTCGCATATGCTTGGTCTGAAAACCAACCCAACTTCTCTGGGAATCTCGACAGTTCTGGCCAAGCCAGCATTACAGCCTCTATCCCGAATGACCCCAACCTCGGGAACCGCACCTTCTGGGTGGGCATGTTCGTGAGGCCGTCCTCTACCTCATCCTCCATCGATACCGTTTCCCCAGCAACAAGCCTGCTCATTCTCCCTTAGCACGGTTTCTCCTAACTTTTGGGCTGGTTTTTTGCCAACTAAAGCCTATCCCCTAACGAGAGACTAGAATGAGGGGCGAGTGCCGCAGAGAAATGCGAAACCAGAACATGACACAGGAGAAAACAACCATTAGTTTTGAGGGTCAGGAGGTAGAACTCCCCCTCGTAATAGGCAGCGAGGAAGAAAAAGGCCTCGATATCAGCATGTTGCGGTCCCAGAGTGGGCTTGTGACCTACGACCCTGGCTACGCCAACACAGGCGCCTGCCAGAGCTCCATCACCTTTATTGATGGCGAGAAGGGAATTTTGAGATATCGCGGGTATCCCATTGAAGAACTTGCCGCCAAGAGCTCTTTTCTGGAGATTTGCTGGCTGCTTGTTTACGGCGAGCTGCCCACAAAGGAGGAACTCAATGGGTTCACTGAAAATGTGACGCGCCACACAATGCTTCACGAAAATTTCAGGTCCTTCTTCTCTTCTCTCCCCAAAGATGCCCACCCCATGCCTGTAACGGCGGCAACGGTTGGCGCACTTTCAACCTTCTACCAAGAGAAGGAAACAGAGCGAAGCATTCAAGAAACGACCACCCGCCTGATTGCCAAGTTTCCCACTATTGCTGCATGGGCCTACAAGCACTCGATTGGACAACCATTCATTTACCCAGACAATGGCATGGATTACTCCTCGAATTTCTTAAACATGATGTACGCAACACCATGTGAAAATTACGAGGTAAATCCTGCAGTTTCTCGGGCACTTGACCTACTGCTCATCCTTCATGCTGACCACGAACAAAATTGTTCAACGAGTACGGTTCGGTTGGTGGGTTCTTCGCAAGCAAACCTATACGCAAGTATTTCCGCAGGCATTTCTGCTCTTTGGGGCCGACTGCATGGTGGTGCTAATCAAAAGGTCATCGAAATGTTGGATGCAATCGCCAAACGCGGCGAAACTGCCCAAGAGTTCGTTGCCCGAGCAAAAGATCGTGATAACCCTGCCCGATTGATGGGCTTTGGGCATCGGGTGTACAAAAACTATGACCCAAGGGCTAAGGTCCTGAAATCGGCATGCAATGATGTGGTCGAAAGTCTCGGCCTATCCAGCAAGCAGTTGGAGATTGCTATGGAACTTGAGGAGATTGCCCTGAACGATGAATTTTTCATTGAGCGCAAACTCTTCCCCAATGTGGATTTCTACTCAGGTGTGATTTACAAGGCTATGGGTATTCCTGTCAACATGTTTACAGTCATGTTCGCAATGGGCCGCATGCCGGGATGGATTGCACAATGGCAAGAAATGCGCCGTGATCCAAGTTTCCGAATTGGAAGACCTCGCCAAATCTACACGGGCTCAACGATGCGGTCCTATTCGCCAATCGAGTCACGGTAGAGCGACAACCGCGGGTTAGCGGCTTGATTCAACCTGTTCTCCAGGAGCAAAAACATCTTTTAGCTTCTGAAGGAACCCCTTTGTTACAAAGGTCATTAGGCCCAGTAAAACAAAAAAGAGAACGAAGGAAATGATTTGAGCTCTGGAATTTTTCCTTTTTCTCGGAGGCGATTGTGGGGCTTGGCTTTTGTGTCGGTCCGCTTGAGAACCCTGAACACTGGGTGCGGGGGTGCTCGGAGGGAGTGTTCTTGCAAGACTGTCCCCTAGCACCTTAGGTGAAGAAACGGACGCAGTAGGCTCAATGGGCGCTGGGGAGGAAATAGACTCTTGAGAATCCGCAATTTCTAAAAGGCGAATAGTACTATCACCAATTGCAAAAGAACGGCCAGGCAAAAGGCGACAGCATTCTGTGCGTTGGCCATCGACCCAAGTGCCATTGGCAGAGCCTTCATCTAGCAAAACAACTCCGCCATCGCGTATCTCTAAGGAACAGTGGGTTCGCGAAATGCTCGGGTCACGAATGGTCACATCGCAACGGCGAGAACGGCCCACACGAATCAACTTCCCTGCCACAGCACGCGTGCTGGTGACACCATCGAAGGTGATTTCAAGCTCCATCTTGGATTGGTTCATTGGGCTACAGGATAATCGGTTTCCTTTGACAAAAGGGTAGCATACCTCTTTGGCACCCAATTTTTATGATTATGGTGTATTCTGGAGAACTCCCAATCATGAAATTGCGTCCTCTCATTATCGCGCCCCTCGTCTTGGCACCCCTTTCCACTTGCCCTGCTCCGGATTTCCAACAAGTCGCAACACCACCCAGCCTTGAAGAACAACGCATTTTGTTGCCTGTTTTCCGAGTTCCTACATCTGATTGGGATTGCCCTATATTGGGGGTTTTTATTGATTGGTCAAACCCAGATTCTGTAGAACTGAATGTGGTCACAGCGGATGAAGACAACCCTTACATTTTTCTAGACTGGCCCTATGACGCCGACCGTTGGTGGGGAATCTTTGACCTTTATGAAACTCCGCCCTACATCACAATCGATCTTTCTTCTGATGGTGGGCACCGAGTCGCTGATGTGGAAAGCATTCAGTACAACATTCAAAGCGCTCCCGTCATGGGGGACATTTTTCCTGACCAAATTATTTTCGATGGAACCTGGTCCGATGACCAAACTTGGAGCACTCCCTTTGTGCTGCATTACTCCAAGACCTATGACGGCTCTGAGTTTGAACTTGTTGATGGAAGGCCAGTCATTTACATCAACACCTGGAACCATCTCTTTGCTGCAACGAACAACAATCCCAACAAAGCCCTTAGAGAAATTAAGGACTACCCTGTTTACTCAGGAACGCGCGCCGAGATTGAAAGCTTCTACGAAGCTGTCTGGACGGACTTTGGTCTGGATTTGTAAGAAGGGAAAGGCTGAAGCTTTTAGGGAAGCTCAATCCAGTTACTCACTCGGGCAGTATCCGTTAAATCAACTTCGCCTGCTTGAAGCCATATGGTCATACTAAAGCTTGAGGGGACATCCTCTGTAATCCAAGCGTATCCATTTGCATCCGCAATTTTAGAACCTATGATTCCAACTGGTTTGGTCAAATCCACCCATACATCCTTTCCGTTCATGTAGGTGGGCCCATTACCCTTCACCGAGTAAAGGAACCAAACGGTTGAACCGGGAGCAGCATTGTAAACCTCAAAAAGGGCCGTTTGACCTGGGACAAAGTTCGAAACAACCAAGAGAAGGGGAAGAACATCATCACTGGGGTCGTTTGGGTCTAGTTCCCCCAAAGTTACTTCGTAAGCGCCATTTTGATTACTATCTTCAACGCCATCCCGCTTGCCGCCTAAATCACTATCTGCAAGGAAGGCGTGTGTTGTTGTTAATGGGTCAGCATCAGGAATAAAGCTGAACAGGTTTGTGCCGAGAGTTGGAGTTGTGACACCTCGTTCAGTGCCGTCTAACATGCCATCTCGGTCTGTGTCTGCAATCATGACATGGCTCGTCCAAGGTAAACCTTCTTCGCCATCGGCTAAACCATCGTCATCGCTATCAACATCTCCTGTTCGGGAACCAACTGCAAGTTCAAGATAGTTGGACAAGCCATCTGAGTCATTATCAGGGCCTTGATTGCTAGCAAAAACAAAAGCCGCGCCAGCCGCTTGGAGGAAGTTCCCTGCGGCATCCGTCTGGTGCCGGAAGCTTGCACCAATGACTAATTCAGAGATTCCATCACCATCAATATCGCCATCGTGCATGAAACCACCTAGGCTTCCACCAGAACGACCGAAGGACTCTTCTAGTTGAGTCCCGAAGAAAGATGTGAGTTCGGAACCATCGGAGCCAGCCCATAGGTACGCACGGCCAGAACCTTCTAAGCCAAAACTATCTGCCTGGTATCCACAGCCCAAAACTTCACCCAAACCATCTCCATCCATATCGCCCACACCATCCACGAACCAGCCAAGTGTTTCACCCTTAGTCTCTCCATACCAGCGGTGGATTTCAGAGCCATCAGCACCTGAGTAAACAATAACCGCGCCGGTGTTTTCGACTTGGGTTATAGGGTTATCGGCAAGGTATTCACCCGCAACAATATCGGGGATGCCATCACCATTCACATCGCCAGCGTCACTCACGCCACGGCCGAGGCCTGCTTTAGTGTTGCTCTGCGCGGGGTCGCCATCAATGCGCAAGAGCTGAAGGCCAGTGGCTCCGGAAAAAACATAGACTGAGCCTGAGTCTGTGCCAGAGTAATCAGCAAAAACAGAACCGATGGTGAAATCAAAAACGCCATCACCATCAATGTCTCCTGCCCCGGAAACAGAGCGGCCAAAAATGTCCCCAGGGTTGGGGCCTTCAAGTTGATAAATAATGGAACCGTCAACACCGGAAAAAACAAAAGCTGCACCAGCATCCACCAAATCAGCGCCGCCCTGAGGGTCGGGAACATCTGCGCCGTAAGCGCCAACAATAAAATCACCGATACCATCGCCATCGATGTCGCCCGTGTCTCTCATAAAGCGACCAAACATGGTTCCACCTTTGAAGGGAGTTTCCGGGGGAGCCGGAACGGTGTAATCAAAATCGTAAGGGCCATCGATGTGATAAAGCTCTTGCCCGTCAAAGCCGGAATAAACCCATACCCGCCCGTTTTTTGCGGGGAGGAAATTACCGGGGCTGTTTGGATCGGGGATTTGTCGGCTGGAGTGCCCCCATGCCCCAACAGCAACATCGGCATATCCATCGCCGTTGACATCATCCACAGCACAGCATGCACGCCCCATGTGGTCGTATTCGGCATCTCCGGTCCACTCCCAAATCAAGGAGCCATCAACTCCGCTGTAAACGCCTGTCGCGCCAGCTTCTTGGAGCGGGGTACCACCCACATCAGGGGAAGCCCCCCAAGAGCCCATCAAGATATCGGGCACTCCATCACCATTCACATCTCCAGCTCCATCAGTGAACATCCCAGCGTGCCCAATTTCGAAGGGACCAGGGATTTCAAATAGGAGTTTTGTTTCCTGCGGGCTACCCCAAACAGGAGAGGAAAACAAAGCAAGGGGGAAGGCGATTGAAAGGAAACGAGTCAAATGGTTCATGCTTCTAAGTCTTTTCATTAAATGGGTTTACGGGGCCGGCAGCTTGCTTTGAAAACCCATTTACTGGAGATTATCCAAGCATACCACGCTATCGACCATTAGGTAGGCACTTCTTAACACCCGAAATCCACAGTTTATGACACCTTTTCTTAAGCAAATCCCCCACAATTACCGAGAATTCGGTGTAGGATAGTTTGTTCCCCTCAGTGCCCAAAAACCCTTGCGTCTAATTCTACCCCTCTTCATTGCGGCATTGCTATTGCCTGCTTGGATGCCTGCTCAGGCATCCCGACCCAGGCCGGCTCAGGCATCCCAACCCAACATTATCTTCATTCTGGCAGACGATATTGGTCGAGAGATTCTAACTTCATATGGGGGAACAAGTTACAACACCCCTAGCTTGGATCGCATGGCTAACCAAGGGCTAAGGTTTAGTCGAGCTTACTCGATGCCCTCCTGCACCCCCACCAGGGTGCACTTCTTTACGGGGCGAAGCAATGCCCGAAATTACATCAATTTTTCAGTTCTAGATCCCAATGAAGTCACGATTTCACAACTCCTTCAGGGCGCCGGCTACAAAACCGGAGCAGCTGGAAAATGGCAACTCCACGGGAATTACTTTTTCCCTGAGTACATGCACCAGGGAAGCCACCCCACCGATGCTGGATTCGACGAGTGGTGCCTTTGGCAGGTAAAAGAAAATGGCTCCAGGTATTGGGACCCTGTTGTTGAAACACACAATGGCCCACCTGTTGTCCGCACAGGCGAATATGGCCCCGAAATCTTCAATGATTTCGCAGTTGACTTCATTGACCGCCACAAGAACGAACCTTTCTTCCTTTATTATCCACTCGTTCTCGGACACGGCCCCTTCAATGGAACTCCACCTGGGTACACCCCAACCTCAAATACTCAGCTCAACTTCGCCCATATGGTCGAGTACATGGATACTCTCGTTGGCAATGTTATTAACAAGGTTGTCCAGTGTGGAATCGAAAATGATACCTTGATTATTTTTACTGGTGATAATGGCACCAGTTCACAAATATATTCCGACTGGCTTGGCTATACGGTGCACGGGTTTAAGGGCTTTGTCACCGAACTGGGAATCCGCACCCCGATGTTGATGCTCTGGCCCGGTAAAACTACTCCAAGCTCCATCACCAACGGCTATCTTGACATGACTGATTTCTTCCCTACTTTCTGCGAAATGGCTGGGGTCACTCCCCCCAATGACAGGATATATGACGGGAAAAGTTTTTTGGGGTTCCTAACTGGGACAGCCTTTAAACCACGGGACCATACTTTCGGTTGGTTCTGGCCGAAACCGGACAAAGCCTCCCAACCCGCTCCAAGGAAGTGGCTTCTATACCAAGGATGGAAGCTTTACGGCCATGGAGCCTTCTACAACGTCGAAAAAGACCCTTTAGAGAGCACTGACCGATCTTCCAGCCCCAATGCCAACATCCAGGCAATTAAATCCCACATGGAAGCCTTGATAGCGGGCTACCCTGACCGCCCGCCAGCCTGGGGCGGCTAATCGCTCTTCGAAAGCCCAGGAACTCGAAGCTCTTTGGGCACCTTGTACCCGGCGAGTGAGCTAAGCAAAGCCAACAGCTGCTTCTTTTGTTGGTCAGTCAAATCCAAAGGGAGCAAGGTCTCTTCACGATGACCGACAGGCGGAGTATCCGGAAGGACTGAGTAAAACTCGAGCACCTCTTCAAGGGAAGAAAAGCGACCGTCATGCCCATAGGGTGCTGTCCTAGTGGAATTTCTAAGGCTGGGTGTTTTATACGCACCAAAGGTATGCTCCGTATAAGTTAAGTAGAGCAAGTGTTGATTCGTGGCCCATTCTTTGGAATCGCTAAAGAGGCCTCGGCCATTGAATTGGTCTTCTCGTAGCTTTCGAATACCGGTAGGACGACCATCGTCGAAAGGACTCCCTTCAGGCAAGGCCATTCCAACATTATGGAATTCACCATCTGTAAGTTGGGGACCAAAGTGACAGCTGATGCAATTCCCCTCACCCATAAAAAACCGGAGCCCAAGTTGAGCATCCGCGCTGAGTGCGGACGGATCTCCACGAAATTCTCTGCGTAGGCCGGCCGCAAAGAAGTCAAAAGCTGAAGGGCCGCTTACAATCTTGCGCTCGAATGCCTCGATGGCTTTCCCGAATTTAGAATACTGCTCATTGACCTTATTTTGATCCGCAATCGTCATTTCAGCCCAAGCAAGGTGCCTCGAATCCGTACTTGGTTCTACAATTTCAAAAGGATTCTGCGGTTTCTGCGGAGGTGGGCAAGCATTTTCAGGGAAGCGATTCCTGTTGGACATATCCGGCAAGGGACCAAAACACATTTCCCAAGCAGCGTTCAATGTCGGTTCGGAGGCAATGCGATGCAAAACAAAAGTGCGGGAAGAATTCATCTCCACATCACTCTCCACAGGCTGAAGGGCCTGTGACCAAAGAGAATCCGTGCGACCATCCCAAAATTGCCACTGGCCGTAGGCGGAATTCAAAATAGTTGGGGCGTTGAAAGCCGTATTGCCGACGCCTTCAGAAACAGGAAGCCCATCGCCCCAACCCTTTTCGGGGTCGTGGCAAGTGGCACAGGAGACGGTCCCGGAAGGAGATAGGCCCTCATCGAAGAAAAGGAGCTGACCCAAGTGAGCCGCTGCGGGATCATCCGCATATTGGTTACTCGGGTTTGGTGGGAGCGGCATGGGAGGTAGCTGGGGTGAAAGAGATTGAATAATGGCAAGCTCCCGCTCACTCCAATCAAGGGCCCCAGATTGAAGCGGAAGAAAAAGAAGCAGGATTGACAACATCGGCTTCCTCTTTAGTAAGGTTCCAAAAAGACGGGAACCACCACTCTTTCCGAAGAATCTGATTTCAGCAAATCAACATAAAGTTCCCAGGCACCTGGCATGTGATATTTCATGCCATCGACTCTCCACACCCCGGGCTCTTCTTGAGTCACTACTGGTTTCACAATCATGCCATGACCATGAGCGGGCATGTCGGCATCAACTTGAATGGAATCCGCTTCGCTCGGATTCACAAATACCTTCATGGAGAAAAATTGATTGAGAGGTGGACCCCCTTCGGGATACTCCACCTGGACCTCAGAACGAGAGCATGCCACAAATAGCAGGCCCGCTGTTAAAGCGATGAGGGTGCGCATGAGCCTACTGTACCGTCACCCGGGAGGGTGAAGACAATAGAGAAGTTGCACCAGGGGGCGTGCTGACCGCTTGGGTGTAAATTGTTTTTCCCAAAAGAGTCGTTGGAACAGAAGCGGTTGTGGAAACAAACCCGCTAGCAGATGCAATGAAGGGACCAATATTGCTGATAGGTGGCGTTAATGACCCCACTCCCCAAGGCGTATTCACAGGACCTGCTCCCTTGAGAGACCAAGCGAAAAACACATCGGAGCCGGCTCCACAATTCCCGATTGCAATCCGAGCGGTGCCGCCGGCTTCAACATCATTCATATAGATGCTGAAAGGGTTCCAATCTGTAGCCTGATTGGGCACTCCAATATGCCCACCGCCTGGAACAATATTCGCCGTATCCACGATGCCGTAGTAGGTTGGACCAAGCAAGTATGGAAACTGAGGCTGGCCGCTGGAATCAATCGTGGCAAAGTAGGCAAAGGTGCCTTGGGGGTATTCAGGTGTCACGCAAAACCGGCCATTAAACTCATCTAGGTCACCCGAACCTGCGATATATTCAAAATCCTGGATATAACAGCCCAGTGGATAAGAAGCACTTACATCGGGACCCCAATAGTATTGGGAGAGTTGCGTTCCATCAGGGAGTGTGTGGCGTTGAGTCATGTTCCGGTGGGCATAGCCACTTTCCATTCTTCGCACTCCGCCTGTTCCGTCAGGATTCGAAAACCCATATGGACCGTAAAGCGGGTAGCCATCAAAAGCAAAGCCGAGGATTGGTGAGTGATCGACACCGTTCTGGCCCACTTGTTGGGCCAACTTCACCGGATGGGAATGATAGTGATAATCACCCGCATTTTGTGGGTGGCCAAGGCCAACGTCCATGGTGGCACCTTCAAACCAAATTGCATCTTGCTCCCACACGCCCCGGAACAAATAGCTTCGCCCATCCTTGGTGTTATACATGGGGACTCCATTAATCATGGTTCCAATTTGCCCAAGAGGTGTTTCGTAGTTGTAAAGAGTTGCAGGAGCAGGGTTGCGTGGAATCCGCCAAGTCCAACCGCGGGCTGCAATCATGTTGGGATTGCCTGGCCAAGGACCTACTTCATGAGAAGGGACACCCTCGGCTTCCACAAAAACATGCGCAGGGGTGTATCGTTCACGAAGAATGTCTGCCTCAATATTTGAGACGACATTGTGAACAGCAGAATTGTTGGAGTGTCCCTTGGTTCCGTCGAGATTCAGTCGCCAAGAAGTGACGGCGGGGTCGTCGGTTTGTGCAACAAGCGTGGCAGTAGATACAAAGAGGGCGAGAGCAATGTGGGGAATGTGGTGGCGCATTCAAAACAAAACCCCAAGAATTGTCCCTAGTTTCGTTCGACCAAGCGCAAATTTTGGGCCTTGTTTGAGACTGATCCAGGGATGGGTGGAAGTCCAAGAATATGAAGAGCCAAATTCCCGATATCTGCATTAGCGATTGCGGGCAGACTTCCATTGGGCGTGGCAATGGCCAATCCTGGATGGAGCCTAGTTTGAGTGTTTAGCTCATAGAGTTCCCCAGAGAAGGCACCACGGCCTGACCAAGCAAGAAGGGGAATGGTCCAGTTTTCTGGGTGCAGTCCTTCAATCCAATGCCCATGCAGAGGAACTCCTCCACCATGGTCTGAAGTGAGAAGGATGGCGGTTCGGGAGAGGACCTCTGGGTGGGAATCCAAGTAGGCAAACAAAACCCCCAACGCTAAGTCCACGGTTTGAAGAGCTTGCATGTATTCCGATTCCGGGTTCAGGCTCCAACCCTGGCCTTCTCCATGTCCCGCGACATCTAAATCACGGAGGTGCCAAAACGCTAACGCTCCGTGACCCTTTTGCTCTTTGAAAAAATCCACCACCTTGAGGGCGCCCAGCAAGGCATCCGGCTCAAAATTATATTGATTCAAAACAGGTTCATCGCGGGGCAAGTTCCAGCTAATCGGAAAGACTTGAAACTTTTCCTTCGCCGCGACCATTCCGGTTTGAATGCCACAGGCTTGAGCAACGTGAAAAACTCCCGATGTGAAGTTTCCTCGAACAGAATGAAGCGTTTCTTTTTGGGGGGCGGTGTGATTCCTGCGCCAGTGATGCCCTTGAGGGCCTCCGTAAAAACGACCAGTCAACATGCCCACATGATTGGGAAGAGTCACCGTGAGTTCGGGGTCCGTTCTTGCTTCAAGGGTAAACGCACCCGTGAACAAGCGTTCGATGGCGGGGAGTTCGCCTGGAGGAAGAGTTGTTAATGCATCCGATCTCAGGCCATCCACACTCACCATGAGTACGAACTCGTGCCTTGGCTGTTCAAATGGCGAAGGCTGAGCTTCCGAAATCGCCCGTGGCTCTGCACAAGAGCACAGCAACAGGAAGGTGGCAAGGAGAAAAGCTTTCACCCTGAGATTCTAAGCGGCTCAGACCTCGAAGGCATTCGAGGAGGGCTCGGTTCCCTGGGGGTCGGGAGGTGTGCGCCCCTCTTTCCGGGTATAAATCACCACATAACTTTTGGAAACCGTTTCGGGGCAAGTTCCGCAAGAGGGAGCAAAGTCCATAGGGGCTAAAGGAACGATTTTGACTTCGAAACCAGCCAACTCATAAAGGTCTGCCATTTCCTGAGCGCGCTCAGGGTCAGCAAGACTCCGGCGCTCCCACCCTTGCGCCAGCAAGTCGGGGTCAGGCGGTGGAGGTGCTGGGCTATCACTCATGGTGGCAGCTTAGAGAGTTGCGGCGGGTTCGCCTTCTTCAGCAAGTTTTTGAAGTCGACGGTGGCACAACCAAGCAGCACCAAGAGCTGTCACGAACTGTGGCATAGATGATGCATCTCTTGAATCATCATCACTGCCAGGAAGATTGATGTCATCATCAATTCGGCTATCCACCGCTTTGGGCATGGTGCCAAAGCGCATGATGCCTCCTATCAAAGTGTGGCCCGGTTCGGCTTTAACTCGCTTCATGAGCTGAACGGCGCGGGTGGTCAAAGATTCGATGGAACCCTGCATGATGTCAGCAGGGGGAGTTCCCAAACTCAGCTGGTTGATGACTTCGGATTCTGCAAAAACTGCACAAACTCCAGAAATGGAGGCTGGGTCCAGAGAAGTGTCTAGAAGTTTGTCAATATCCTTGGTCTCATATCCCATATACCGAGCGGTCTTTTCGAGGAAGGCGCCAGTCCCTGCCGCACACTTATCGTTTTGGCGAAAGGATTTCACGCGGCCATCATCTTCGAGGCGAATGGCTTTCATCGTCTGGCCGCCTACATCCAAAACGGTTCGCGTATCAGGGAACAAAAAGTAACAACCGCGGGCGCTTGCAGTGATGTCTGTTACGGAAAGGTCCTTACAAGCAACCTGGTGGCGGCCATAACCGGTAGCAATCACATAAGCGATATCGCTACGCGATAGACCAGCGCCTTCTAGGCATGCGTCGTAACATTTTTCAGCGACATCGGCCAACTTAAAGCCGGTACTCATGATGTGCCGAGCGACAACATTGTTGTCTGAATCTAGGAGAACAGTTTTCGTGTAGGTGGAGCCTACATCAATTCCTGCGGTGATGGTCATTGTGCAACCTCGGCTGTTTCAGGGTGGGGAATGCGGCTTGTTTGAATATGGTCCATGGCGAACAAAGCGGCGCCGAGGGCACCGGCGAAGTGACATTCATCGGAAATATTTAGTTTTTGCTCCAGAACATCTTCTAGGGCTTTGACCATTGCTGGATTGCGAGATACCCCACCTGTGAAAGTGACTTCTCCCTCAATACCTACGCGCCTCATAAGGCCCATGCTTCGCTTTGCAATGGATTCATGTACCCCCCACAAAATATCTTGGACCTTTTTGCCTTTTCCAAGCCAAGCAAGGACCTCCGATTCGGCAAACACCGTGCAAGTTGTGGAGATTTGGACGCCTTTCTCTGACTCTAGGGCGGTATCGCCCAAGTCATTGAGAGGGATGTCCAAAGCAGCGGCGGATGCTCCAAGGAAACGACCTGTACCCGCGGCACATTTGTCATTCATGCAGAAATCATCAATCTCGCCAACATCAGATACGCGGATGGCTTTGGTGTCCTGCCCACCCATGTCCACAACGGTTCGCGTGTTTGGGAAAATATGAGCGGCACCACGGCCATGACAACTTATTTCAGTCACCTGGGCATTACCAAAGGTCACCTTGTAACGGCCGTAACCAGTCCCAATCACCCATTCGACTTCTTCCTCGAGAATGCCCTCTTTTTCAATACAAGTTTTGAAAGCATCTTCGGCGGCCTTGGTTACATTTGCACCCGTGTCAATCAAACAGCTCGCAATGATTTCACGATCTTCGTTGATGACGACGGCCTTAGTTTGGGTTGATCCAACATCTACACCTGCTGCGTATGCCATTTTTCTTTTTTATTTCTTAGGTTTTTAATGTGCGATGAGTTCCTGGTCGCGACGAGAAATGAGGCCCTCAAAGAAAGCGTCTGCGCGGTTTTTCATTTGTGCTTCCGCAACAACTCGTTGGTCCATCATGTCCGACTCAATGAAGAGGCTTGGAATTCCTGTTTTTTCGGTGAGGGCGCGACGACCGTCTGCAAGACCAGTTGAAACTGTTCGGCAACTCTTAATCGGGTGATACACCACTCCATCGATACCGAACCCTTCAATCATGGATTCGCAAACACGGTCGTGATGGAACATGGAATCCATGGAATCCCGAACGGAAATGAGCGACCCTTCGGCCAAGCTGGCGATGGGGTCTGACAAATCGTACTGGAAGCCCACATTGGAGCCTCCGGAGGCGAACCAGAGGTATGTGGAGTGAACAAAGGTCCCCTTCCATTCGGAGAACATTTCGTTGAACCGCCGGAAAATCGGATAGCAAGGCACGCCGACAAAAACGAGTCGCCATTCTTCCTCGGTCATGGTTCCGATGTTGTTGGCAACCTTGTATTCCATTTCTTCGACAAGGTCTTGGAAGTACTTTGCTCCGCGCTCATCGCCACGAAGACCGTTCGCAACACCGAGATAAATCGTTCCATCAGTGAGTGCGTTAAAGACAGAGGGTTTGTTCTTGTTGAGGTCCAACAAGCTTTTCCAGCCACTCGAAATTCCATTAGCGTGCCCCATTACCTCACGAAGCTTGTCAATATCGAATTTTTTGCCTGTGACTTTTTCACAAACTGTAATCAGGTCGCGGATTTGGGCCTCTACATACTTGCGGTCATTTTCAAAATCTGGGTCTCCTTGCCAAGTTTCGCCGCCGGAGAAGCGGGTTCCTGGGACATCAATAGTCACCATGGGCATTTCGTACATGCGTTCCCAAGCCTCTGCCCACTTGAGATAAGTGTTACAGGCATTGGTTAATACAGTAATAGACGGCTGGGGTATTTGCCCCATCGGGTGTTCCCCATTCCGAAGTTGTGTCCCAATATCAGCCTTCACATAGCCACAAATATCGGGCGAATAGCCGTGATCTTCGGCTTCTTCTAGGTATTCATGCGCAACGCGGCGAACAGCCGTCTGGAGGGAGTTAATCTCAGGGAAAACAACGGGGAGATCGAAGGTCTTGAGGATCTCATTGAAACTGCCCATCACGAAGACATAGGCAGCGCCGCGTCCATCTTCTGCGGCTTGATTGAGTTCGCCGAACCAATCACGAAAAAGGGAGGCTCCTTCTTTGTTTCCGCGGCCGACGATGGTTTCTGGTATTTGTTCAGTCATGGTGGTGGCTCCGATTAGGCGAATAAGAGGTTTTCCATAAAGGTCTCAAGCTGAAGCTCAAGATCTGCAAAGGAGGATTGGTTTTCTTCAAACTCACTAACAAAGAAAGGAATGTCTTCCTTGTCGAGTCCGTGAATGTAGGCAACTTGCTCTTCAAGACCAGGCTCACACATTTTTGCAGCAGTCACAATGACAGCATCGGCCTTGGAGTTGCGAACGCGCTCAATGAGCATGTTTTCTTTCCGTTTGCGCAGGTCGTGCTGGACGGGGCTGTATGAAGAATCTTCAATGTAGGCATGGGCCAAATCTTGAAGTGGGTCCTCGCCAACAGGAATGTCCGAGAGAATCCATCGCAGGCCAATGAGGAAATCATCGTCCACGACATAAGAAGCTCGGCCCAACATGCGAACCATGTCAAACGGCGGCTGTTCACAGAAGGCGCCCTCAAATACAACTCGAATGCGGTCCTCTTTTTTGGCTTCGACTGCGTGAATCAGTGGAAGAGTGTATTCCAAAAGTTCATTGTGCTCTTCGCGCGGCATGATTCCTGCGAGGGCGACAAGCGCGTAAGCATCTTCAGCCGCAATCTTTTCTGGATTCGTGCGCTTAATTTCATAAAGCTCACGAAGGAGGCGCCGGTTATGGTTGAAAACCTGAATCGAGTTTCGGAGGGCTTCTTCAGTCACCTCTGTCCCACTCACTTTCTCCACCATGCGCTTCAAGCGGTCGTACTCACCGCGAAGATAAGGAACAGAAGATTCGGAATTAGGGTTTTGTGGAAGATAAAGAATCTCACAAGGGTAGTCATAGTTTCTCCCCCAAATGGCGCCCAAGTTGCGCGCGGCATCACAAATGGGATGCGTCACGAAAGCATCTAATTGGATTTTGTCGGAGAGAGCGAACTCCAGGGAAGTCTTAATGATGGAACATAGGTAACTTCCAAAGCGCGAATCTGCCTTGTCAGGTTGAATGTTTCCCCCATGAATTTTCATGGGTAACATTCCGGAGGCGTGGGCAATTTCTTCGGGAAAGTACACCTGGAAATGCCCCAGGACCTTGCCGCCCTGTTCACGCCACTTCGCAACCGTGGGAAAATCAGTATTTTCGTACAGCTCGCGGCACTGAAACAACACCTCGCTGAGGGGTTGATCGCGCCAGGAATCAAAGACAGGTTCTTTCATGTTAGTTCAGTTTGGGACAACAGCCGTTGAGGCGCCGTCAAAGAAAAGATTCAAAATGTGGTCCAACTTAGCCTCGCCACCAGGAAAAACTCGACCCGCATGAGGGCTGAGAGAAACTTCAACAAGAGCAACAAAGGACCAAGAGAGGAGGCGAGGATCTGCGGCCTCGATTTGTTTTGCCTCTACCCCATCGCACAGGATTTTTTCGACCTGTTCGGGAAGAGCCGATTGATACGCGCGAATGAGAGAAGTGCGTGCATCACCTTCAAAAACATTCACATCACGGCGAACAAGTGAAATAATTTCACGATGGCCACGGGGGAGATGAAAGTAATCAGAGGTCAAGCGGCGAAGGCGCTCGCGGCAATTGCCAGGCATGTCAACTGCCCTCTGAAAGAGTTCCCTCTTATCTTCAAGGTCTGCATGAAGCATGGCCAGATAGAGCTCTTCCTTCGAAGCGAAGTGGTGGTAAACAGCCCCCTTCGTTGCCTGAGCAGTCGCTGCAACTTGTTCCATGGTCACATCGGCAAAATTTCGCTCCAAAAAAAGTGCACGAGCCGCATCAAGGATGCGAGCTTGAGTTGCGGATGAGCGTTCTTGGGTAGCCATGGGGAAACATACCGACTGGTCGGTATTTGCTTAGTATAGCCTCCCCACCCGTGGACACAACCCACAAGACACTGACCCTATCCACTGGGTCACCACTCTCCGGAAAGACCTATTGAGAAAGACCTTGGAAAAGGCGGCTGAGGCAGGCCTGGCCAAAAAGAAAATTTGCCCCTAAGCTATTTGTTTAAAAAGGGTTAAGGAATATGTGACCCAGCGGATAGGGTCAGTGTCTACTATGCTAGAAGAGCAACGCTTTTTGCCTGAGCGAAAACCCGTTTACCGACCTGCAACCCTAAAGCCGCAACTGACTTCTGAGTCACTCGAGCCAATAATGGCGTTCCCCTCGCATCTAGGCGAACCGTGGACTGGGCAATCCCCGAGGGGGCTAGTTCTGAAACCGTTGCTGGGAAAATGTTCAAAATAGAGGTGTCCGATTGAGGCTCAAGGGTCAAACTTACATCCTTTGCCGCAACACGAAGGCGCACCGACTCGCCCAGAGGCAGTTCCTTTCGCACAACCGTGAACCGACCCGCAGGAGAATCGAGATAAGTGAGGTGGAACTCCTCATCGTGCCCCGAAACAGTTGCCCCGAGTAATGCCTCGGCATCAGGACCTTGCGCTAGGGGCAGGTCCAGGCGAGTTAACATTTCTTGTATGGGGCCCACTTCTTTGGCTTTACCAGAATCAACAAGAACTAGGTGGTCGGCAAGGCGGGCGACTTCATCTGAAGAGTGGCTCACATAAAGAACCGGAATCTCTAACTCTTTATGGAGGGACTCAATGTAGGGCAAAATCCCCTGCTTTCGTTTCTCATCTAAACCCGCAAGAGGTTCATCCATAAGTAACAAGCGTGGGCTCACGGAAAGAGCACGAGCAATCGCAACTCGTTGGCGTTCGCCACCTGAAAGTTGATCAGGTTTCTGTTCCAGCAAGGGAGAAATGTCCAATAACTCTATTACGGACTGAAGAGAGATTCGTCTCTTCTCTTCAGGAACTCGCTTGAGACCATAACCCAAATTTCCCGCGACTGAGAGGTGTTCAAAGAGACTGGCTTCTTGGAAAACATAGCCAATAGGCCGCTCATGTGGCTTCCGAAAAGTAGTGCCGACTTGCCAAGTGGAGTCATCTATCTGTAATTCCCCCCTCTCATAACAATCTAGGCCAGCGATGGCCCGCAAGAGAGAAGTTTTGCCAGAACCTGAGGGCCCGAACAGTGCGGTGACCCCCTTAGATGGCAAATTCAAATCAACATCAAGATGAAAGTGGCCCCTTTGAATGTTGAACTTTGCGCGGATGCTCATGGCTTCACCATCCGGAATCGACCATTCATGGCATAAACTGTTGCCAGCAAAACAAAAGACAGCAAAAGCAAACCGCCCGAAAGCCAGTGCGCGTGTTGATATTCCATGGTTTCAACATGGTCATAAATGGCAATGGATGCGACTTTGGTTTCACCTGGAATATTCCCGCCAATCATGAGAACCACACCAAACTCTCCAACAGTATGTGCAAAACCCAAAACCGCAGCAGTTAGGAACCCCGGGCGAGCAAGGGGAAGAGCAACGGAGACAAAGCGATCCCACGGCGATGCACGCAAAGTAGAAGCAACTTCGAGTGGCCTGCGCCCAACAGCTTGGAATGCGTCCTGCAATGGTTGGACCACAAAGGGAAGGGAATAAACAACGGAGCCAACAACTAAACCAGTAAAAGTAAAGGCGAGAGGGCTACCACCAAGAGATTGCATCATCGCGCCGATGGGACCGTTTGAGCCCAAAACCAACAAGAGATAGAAGCCCAAAACTGTTGGAGGAAGAACAAGCGGAAGCGCAACAATCGCTTCCACTACAAATTTGAAGCGCCACTTGCTTCGGGCCATCCACCAAGCGAGTGGAGTTCCCAATAGAAGTAAAATTACCGTCGAAATAACGGCCAACTTCAGTGTTATCCCAAGGGCGAGGAGGTCAGATTCGGATGGCATCAGGGAAGGGAGTAACCGTAGTCCTGAATGATGGATTTAGCTTCGTTAGTTTGAACAAAATCGAAAAACTTTCGAGCGGCTGGGCGGTCGTTGAGGAGAATTGCCTGTTGAAGGATAGGGTCGTGTCGAGATTCAGGGATTTCCAATAAGGCTCCCTTATCCTTTTCAGTCAATTTTTTGACTTGGGCGGCTGAAACCAAACCAAGTTCGGCGTTTCCGCTTGCCACGAATTGAAAGGTCTGTGCAATGTTTTCTCCATAAACCAACCTACTTTTCCAATTTTCCCAAAGGCCCACCCGCAGCAAGTAACTTTTGGCTGAACCTCCATAGGGAGCAAGTTCGGGGTTCCCAATGGCCAGATGCCGAGCGGAAGATTGAGTGAGATAAGTTTGCGCAGTCTGCACGGCACTTCCCTTGGGACACCAGAGGACAAGCCTGCCTTTTGCATAAGTAAAGCGACTCCCCAAAACTCCAACCCCATCCTGCTCTAATCTCTCTGGACGGTGCGTGTCTGCGGAAAAGAAAGCATCGAAAGGGGCGCCGTTCAGGATTTGTGCGAAATGTTTTCCGGATGAACCTGATACCAGGACAATTTTTTCACCCGTATGGCCTTCAAAGCAATCAGCGAGGGCTGCCATAGTTTCAGTGAAATTACTCGCTACAGCGATGCGAACCTGCGACTCTTGTTTTGGAGAACAGGAAAGCACAATGGCCAGGGACAAGAGCCCTGGTCTCATTAATCGAAGCCATGAGAGATTCTTCACGCAGGCAAGCCCAACTTGTAGAACTAGATTCTACCTTTCCCCCACTCAAGACACTTTCTTTGAAAACCTCACCCTTCGAGAACACTAAGATTCATCAAATGCTTGCCGCCTATCTCTGCCTCGCCCTTTGCCAGGAATCTGCCCCTTCTGAGCGGCAGCCCGAAATTGAGCTGCCTGAATCCGTCCAACCCACCACGGAAAAAGATATGGCAAAGAAGCTTGGAGTCAAAAAAGTGCAGCTGGCCACCGCGCCAGGCCTTGAACTTTGGTGTGATGACTCCAAAATGATGAGGTTTGTCAAAGAACCAATTCTATCCGCATGGAATTACGGTGAAGAGCTCTTGGAGCACTCCCCCCTTCGAGTTGGGGCCACGATTCGGGTTGTCCTTCTTAAGGACGAGCAAGCTGTAAGAAACTATTACGAACTTCTCGTATCTGAATGCGAACGCTGGAAATTGACCCCGCCAAATCCAGATTGGGCAAATGCCGTGATTGCAAGTGGTAGTGCCCAACTTTCTTTCCCCCCTACAGCGGTTCAATATTTGCGAGTTGTAAGCAAAGGAGAAACCTTGACCCGCGCTGTTCACGACATGGGCGCAATTCGAATGGCATCCGCTTGTTCCTATACAGGGTTCGGCGTGCCCCCTTTCCTAACAGAAGGCTTTGCCGGTATGTTGATGAAAACTCTCAAAAAGCCAAGTGCAATCGTTTCGCACCAAAACGCCGCTCTAGAATCAACGATTCAAGGATATGGCGTTTTTGCAGGAATTGGGGCCGCTATGAATGATGCATCCAATTCCGCAACTAACTGGCCCAGCGTCATCAAAACTGCCGTGACCAAAATGTCGAAGAAAGAATCCTTCGAGCCCATGGAGCGAGTGGATGCCATCTTGCAGAGAACGAGTTCTGAATTTGCCCGATCTGATTACGCCTTCTCGTGGGCAGTTTGTTCTTTCCTGTTTGACGATTCCTATCCTTATGGTGACGAAGCGGTTTCTGCACGAGAAGAAAAAAGATGGAAGGCCCCTCAGAAACCACTCCTGAAAAGCCGAAGGATTGGATTCCACCAGGTCCTCATGAACTTGAGAGATTTTCGTTTAGCAAAGCTAAAAGCCGGACCCCGTGGCGAATACTTAAGAGAGTATTTGCTTGAAGAGTATGGAGAAGAACCGGATGCCCTCCATCGTTCCTTCCTTCATTGGGCCACGGTTCGAATGCCGAAGTAGTCCTTGTTCAAGCTCAATCTAAATCCTGGAACTCCATGGATGGTGGCTTCAGCTGCCTCCTTTGCGGTCATGGCTGCGGCCGCAAAAATGTTGCCCCACATCCCTGCTCTTGAGAAGGTTCTCTTTCGAAGCCTGTTGTCGGTCTTACTAACTTATTGGGCGCTCAGAAAGGCCAAGGATTCCATTCGACCAAATAAGCCCGTGCTTTTACTGGCCAGGTCCTTTTTGGGCTTTGCTGGTCTTTGGTGTTACTTCGAAGCAATCCAACGCATTCCACTGGGGACTGCTGTCACCATTTACAACACTACTCCCCTTTTCGCAGCGGCTGTGGGCGTGTTTTTCTTTCGAGAACGGTTCTCCAAACTCCAGACCGCGTCCCTTTTTATTGGAGTCGGAGGGATTGCTCTTATTAAAGGACTCTCTCCAGACCTCGCATGGACTGGAGTTCTTTTTGGGTTTGGAACAGCTTTGTTTTCAGCTTGTGCATATTCCCTTGTTCGACTTCTCACTCGAACCGAACACCCTATGGTCATCGTGCTGGCCTTTCCGCTTATTTCCATTCCACTATCCCTTCTCTTGGGCTGGAATTCTTTCCTGATGCCCCAAAAAATGGATTGGTTTTGGCTCATTCTTCTAGGTCTAGGAACACAGGGGGGGCAAGTATGCCTAACCCACGGATTGAAACACCATTCCGCCTCGCGGGCGACCCAAATCGGCTTCGTTGGCGTTATCTTTGCAATGCTACTAGGTATCCCCATGGGGGACGGGTTCCCAACTCTCCCGCAACTCGCGGGTGCCACTCTAGTGTTTGCAAGCCTAACGCTCGGCAGGGCAAAAAATCCCAGGCCTATTCAACAATCGTGAAAGAGCCGCCCGTACCTTTCGAAATGTAGCGGATTTGATCTTGATTCCAAGTGCTGTCTGAATAGACAACTCCATGGACTACCATTTTTCTAAAACGATTCCTATCAACCAAGTGGTCAACAACTCGATTATGATGAACATAGAGGCCAACTTCTGGCTCGCCAGAACTTAAAAGAAAAACAGTATCAATGTCAGGATCGTTTAACACCTCAGTTAACGCTCCCCATATATTCTTGTTGCCACGGGCTTTCGATTTCCTGACAAACTTCAAAGCGGCCTTTATGTTCTTGGGAGTTACTGGCTGCGCCACTTCAGACCAGACATCTATCTCAGAGGAATAGGCATAAACATTAAAATGGGTCGTTTCTGGCAGGTTTTTCAGGGTTTTCTCCAACTCAGAAATGGACAAATCTCGTTTTTCGTTCTCCCCCTCTCGTTCTCTCATCCATTGTGGATGAAATGTCCATCAAAAATGCGATGTGGTCGGAATCAACACGCAATCCGTTATAAGTGGCAACGGTTTCTTCGGTACTGTTATTTGTACCGTTCCCTTTTTTCAGAAGAAATGTCTGCCTATTCTCTGACCACCACCGGTCCCAGTCCTCTGAAGAACGGAATTTCATCCCTGTCCAATCTTGGATTCCAGCAAGTAGAGGGACTCGAACAAGAGGCCTCACCCTTCCCAATGCCGGAATAAGGGAGTCCATTATTTCGGTGGTAGGTTCGCACTCAAACAGGTTCTCAATCGCTTGAAGACGAACGCGCCAGTCGTCGTCTTGCAGTGCCTTTAGCGAATAGGACACTGTATGTTCTTGTGAATATTTCTGGACAATTGCAAGAAGAGCAGTTCGTGTTCCCGCGTCGGGGTCATTAAGTCCTTGCTGATATATTTCCTGCGCTGACGCAACGCCAAGTTGAAGCAATGACTCGATAGCGTTTCCTCTCACAATTGAATCCTTGTCTTTAAGGAATCTCACAAGAATCTTCTCGGCTTCTTTTAAGCCTACTTGGCCAAGTGACTTTGCAACCGCTCGCCGCACCCCAACGCTCTTATCTTTTGCCGCTTTCATCAAAATAGGCCCATAGGTAGGGTCGGCATATACTCCCAACGCTTCGGCTGCCCACTGGCGCAGGTAGGCATCCTTTTTGTTTTTCTTTAGTTCCTTGGCAATCATTTCCCTGGAGTAAGGGTCATCAAAGAGGACAATTCCATCCCAAACAATGTCTCGATAATGGGGCTGATCCCCTTTGAATCGTTTGAGCAAGATTTCCATGGAGGAAACACAATTTAGGCTTGCACAAAGATTTGTCCCTTTACGAACGGATTTCTCGCTGTTCGTCAAAACAAATTTTTGGGCCTCTCGGAGGTCTTCTTTGCTCGGGCCTTGAGGCAGGGCGAAGAGTAGGCAGAGTGAGACTGCAATCATCAAGGACTTATTATGACAAAATAAGCATTGAGTGCCTGGCCTTTTTTGAACGCTTCTCCGACCATTACGCCATTCCAAGGAAAGAAGCTTTACAGAACCCTCCCCTGACGATTACAGCCCTTGCAGAGCGTGCAATGGAAAAGATTGACAGAAAATAAATTATGGGTGAGAATGAAAGGTGTCCTCTTCACTTCAACTTGACATGAGAAACACCCTCCTCTCCCTCTTTTTCCTTTTCTTCGCTCTTCCCCTTAGCGCGCAAACGGGATTCCGCCTAGAAGGTTCCTCTTCCACCGTTCGCTCTGGCGATTCCGTGACTCTAGATGTGTTCGTGGATAATCCAAATGCCTACACCCTTGCCGGCTATCAAATCCAGTTTGGCTGGGACACCGAGGCCTTTGAAATGTTTGGCCCACCTGCGATTACGACCTCCTCGGTCATGACAGATTTATTCGCATCCAACTCCCCTCCTTTTGGATCTGGATTTAGCAACTGTCCAAGTGCGGGGGATGCCTCGGGTCGCGATGCTTCCTTTTCTTTAAGTGCCGCCTTAAGCCCCAACGCACAATTCAGTGGCGCCGTCGGCCATCTTTTTCAAGTTCCTTACACGGCCAAGCAAGCCTCTCAACAGGCTCCTGTCCCTTTCCTGATTACTGAATTTGAATCTTGCACAGGGAACTCCACAATTCTGTCGGACTCGTCAGCCACATCGCTTGCCCTGACAAATCAGGACACATCAATTGAAATCACTCCCAACTTATCCGTCACGGGGAACTTTCAAATTGGGGGGCAGGCGGACTTTGAAATCCACGAACGGCAAGGCGAAGCGTGGGCTTTGGCCGTGGGCTTGAACTATCTGGAAACGGATTTGGGCACCATGGGCACTCTCTTTTTTGACCACAGAGCTGCATCATTTACCGTCTTAGCGATGGGGACCATGGGCCCTGGCCCCCTCAATGCAACGACTCTGATTCCCAACATTCCAACCCTCAGCGGCAGAACGGTTTACGCTCAAGCCCTTACAGGAACGGGGCTTGACCGCAAGCTGAGTAATATGGTGAGTTTCGTCATCACCTAATCTCCGCGCCACGATAGACTGCCCACCTGGCCGATTCGCGGCCTCCCCCGTTGCCTGTCGTTCCGAGAGTATGCCGCGGTCAAAACCTTCTCGGATACGAATTAGAATGCGCCTTTTTGCTGGCAACCTACCTTGGAGCGTCGATGATGACGAACTCCGCAACATTTTTTCTGCTTACGGTGATGTCACCGATAGCAAGGTCATCATGGATCGTGAAACCGGTCGTTCCCGAGGCTTTGGCTTCGTTGAAATGGCAGATGAAGGCGCCCGCGCCGCAATCGATGGTTTGAACGACACCGAAGTTGATGGCCGGAACATCGTGGTCAACGAAGCCCAAGAGCGCAAGGAACGCGGCCCCCGCCGCTTCTAAGCCAAAGGCTTCCCAACCTCACGGCCCGCAGGTTCACCTGAATCTGCGGGCCGTTTTTCTATGGGCAAATTACAAGCTCTACCGCGCCTGAAATGCTTTCGCCCGCGAAAGCGAAGGGTGCGTAAGCTTGGCAGTAC
Organism: Planctomycetota bacterium; assembly: GCA_030748415.1. Lineage (GTDB taxonomy): Bacteria > Planctomycetota > UBA1135 > UBA1135 > UBA1135 > UBA7888. The sequence goes on along the minus strand of JASMMA010000008.1, from coordinate 21,187 downwards.
AAGCTAAAGCCAATCGCGGACGGGTCTGCAACTGCGGCCATTAATGTGGCCTCTCCGTTTGAATCCGCTGTGAACTTTTTGTAAGTAAACAAGTTGTAGGGGTCGATAAGGACAACATGCCCCGCAACGAGGGTCTCCAGGTAATCCGGTGAGTTGGAGGCATAAAGCGTGACCGAATCGCCTGCGGTGAGTCCACTTATTTTCATTTCTACTCCACCGTTTACAGTGGGTTGGCCAATGCCCTCCAAGGTCAGGTTTGGGGTGGATGGATCCATCGGTCCATAAGACCGGTACCCGCAACTTTGCTCATTCGTCGCATCGGGCGTTGGGGTAGAAAAACTCACCCAAGGCGAGCCACCGTCATGGAATCGGCCGCAAGAAATGTCATCTTCTTGGGATGGAAAAACAACAGAGTCCAAAATGGTTATGCCGTCAGAATCAACTAGGTAAATCTCTTCGCCACCACCGCCCAGTTTAAAGTTCAGGTGAGTGTCTCCTTGGGAGCCATCTTCATCCGCCCAAAGGAGAAGTGTCCCACCAGACGGGACCAATGTCCCTGCAACAAATGGGAATTTTGTGAGGTTGGTCGCATCGTCGGTTATGAAAAGTCCCCCCAAATCTGCATCAACAGAGTCTGAGTTTAAAAGCTCAATCCAATCATCGTATTCCCCTGAAGGGTCTGCGATGGTCGTGTCATTTTTGGCCATGAACTCATTAATGGTGAGCAGCCAGTTTCCACCAGGAGAAGAAACCGTGTATGAAAGAGGGTCGTGTTCGGCAGCACGAGGCTCGAAAGTCCAAACTCGAAAATCCGCCTCAGCTCGAATGTAGTACTCAATTTTGGTACCAGCAGGGTGGGCAGGAATCTCTACTCCAAATACTCCGTCGCCTGCTGCGCCATCACCATGTAAGCCATCGTCAAACATCAGGTCCAATCCGTAAAGACCGCCGTTTCTCCACTGGAGGTGAACAGTCTGGAGGTTGGTGGATGTAACCGCAACCGAAGCAACCACAGTGACCACATCCGTTTCACCAGGGTCAGTGGGCGAGTGGGTGACATTCGAGATTTCAGGTGCAGATTTATTGAGGGCGGGGTGAGTTTGTAAAAAACTTTGGCGGTCATTCACAAAAGACTGCAAGCCCATCGCAATGAAACCACCCAAATTGACATCTTGATTAAAATTGTCGTGGAAGTTTTGATTGGAATACAATTTTTTCGAATCACTCAAAACATCCGCTTCGATTAAAGCTTTGTAAACGGTCAGATTCGGCTCAATCAATGCCCAATCCCATTCTTGCTCAAACATAGTCCTAAGATGGGCGGTGTAACGGGGCCGCCCTTCAAGTGGGCCGGGATAGAGAAGACGATCCACCAAAGGGCGCGCCAAGTTCACAATATTGTAATAGGGATCAAGTCGGTGAATATCCGAGACAGAAAAGCCTTGGCGGAAATTCCCGAAGGATTCATTCCAATCCCATGGGATTGGATCAAGGTGATCCTCCACAGGGTCGTGGTACATGTAATAGTTATGACCAGACCCTAGATAAGAATCCAGATTTGCAAAAAGATTGCAAGCGGCAAGATACCAAAGTGAGCGGTCCACATTGAGGAGCGGCGCAAGAGTGGTCACATGGGTGGACGGGTTTTGATTATTGAGGGCGTCAATCATGTCCACCAAGTCGGTCCATTCGGTCCCTGTTGGGTCGCTTTTCAATTCGTAGCTTGTTTGATAATCAACAGGATCTGGCCCCAACCAAACAAGAGCGGAACCATTTGGAATCGGTGGCCCTGTGCCTGCATGGTCGCACTTGTAGCGATTCCCCGTGTCGTCCGAGTACCAATCTTCAAGCAGGTCCCCATTTACTTGTTGAATATTGACATAGACCCCCCAATAAGTTCCATTCAACCAAAGCCGTACCCAATTTGCTTTTGGAGCAGGCATGTACTTCCTGAGCACAGAGTAAGTAAACACCTCTCTGCAAAAAGTCGGGTCCTTAAAGGAGTTGGATAGGTTGATGGTTTGATAGCCTTGATAATCTTGCCCCGACACAAATTCATCCAGTGACAATTTGAAGGGCATTTTTTCAGAAGGCCAAACATTTGCAGAGGAGTTTCCTTTAAACCGAACACCAATCTGAGTAAGGACTGTTCCATCAAGATCCAAGTCGGCTTCGATGTAAGTTTCAGAGGGTCGGTTCTGATCTAACAAATCCCACCAATTGCTTTGGTGAAAAGTGAGACGGACATCTCGCACAACGGTTTCGTCGTAAAGGTCTTGAGGGGTTGCGAGGGGGAGGGCGCTTAACAGGAGGAGGGAGGAGAAGAGCATTTGAGTTTGAAACCCGCGGAAGGCGAGGAGTTCCGCAGATTATTGAACAGCCAAAAGCAGGAGATGGCGTGAAAATCGAGGAAACATGAATCTCTATCCTACTTCAAATTGGGAACCTAGGGAGGATTTTCATTAGAGCCACACTTGGAACGCTTGGCTATATTTGCGGCGTGTCCGAGCCGCCACTCTCCCCCACTCCGGATGCCCTTTGCCGACTGAACCGTATGGTTCTCTCTACTTTGGGCTTTTGCTTTCTTGTGATGTCGGCGGGTGTTTTTCTAGATTCGGGCGCAACGGGGAAAACTGCCAAACTCTCTCCCGCTGGAGTGGAAGGAAAAAAGTCTTGGAATAAAAACAACTGCATGGTTTGCCATCAGTTCTTTGGAATGGGTGGCTACTTGGGTCCTGACCTCACAAATGTAGTTGAACGCATCGGCCCTGAAACAACAGCCTGGGTTCTCCGCAATGGTCGCGGAAGCATGCCAGATATGAACTTAAGTGAGGTCGAGATTAATGACCTTGTTTCGTTTCTGTCTGAAATGAACACAACCGGCACCTTCCCCCAAAAGTCTTGGCCAGCGCAGTGGTTTCCAAAAGTAAACAAAACGGAAGGCGACTCATGATGGATTCAAAAACTCGCGGCCCTGAGTTTCGCTTCTTCTTTGCAGCAGGAACTTCCCTCCTTCTTGCTGTTCTTGCAGGGCTATGGGCCCTCACTCTGCTTGCATGGTCTGAACCCGGTGACTCCCTGGTTGCCTTTATCAAACTTCGACCCGTTCATGTCACATTCGCTGTTGCATGGATCTTCCTTGCAGCCATTGGCGGAGTTTGGGCATTCCTTCCACAATCCTTAGGCGTTTCCATTCACAGCCGAAAACTGGCCAACACTCAATGGTGGCTTTTCTTGGTTGCAGGTTTGATTGCCCTTCTGGGTTACATCACGGGAAACTTTAGTGGCCGGGAATACCTCAACTTTGTTTGGCCAGCATCCCTTTGCATTGCTGCTGCCTGGATTTGCTTCCTCGTAAATTTCTTCAAAACAGCACGAAGCTCTAGCAAGCCTTGGCCCGTTTATGTTTGGATGTGGGCAACCGGACTCGTGATGTTCAGCTGGACTTTTATCGAAGGGCATCTCTGGCGATTGCCTTGGTTTGGGGAGGCCCCCATTCGCGACCTATCTGTTCAATGGAAGTCTTACGGAGCCCTTACTGGCTCCTGGAATATGCTCGTTTATGGCTTGTTGCTTTGCCTGATGGCGCGCGTCGCCGGCGAAGACTCTGCGCGAAGTCGAAAAGCGTTTTTCTTTTACTGGCTTGGGCTAACCAATCTCATGTTCGGTTATGCCCACCACACTTATCATCTCCCCCAATCCGAGTGGATTCGATGGATGGCCTTTTTCATCAGCATGACCGAATGGGTTGTTCTTCTTTCACTCCTCCACGACTGGGCACAACCCTGGAACCGCGAAAGGTGGGAAAAGCACCCTGAACACCGAATCCCTCGCGCGTTTTTGGCCGCAACATCGGCATGGGTCGGCTTGAACTTGGTACTCGCCTTATTAATTTCCATTCCAACACTCAACTGGTTTACTCATGGAACCACCATTACGGTTGCACATGCCATGGGCTCGACTATTGGAATCAACTCCATGGTTCTTTTTGGCGCTGGCTTTACCTGGATTTATTCTCGTCTAAAACCAACCAATGAAAAACCCATCTGGTGGGGTTTAGCCATAACCAACTTTTTCCTTCTAGCCTTCTTTTTACTTTTCATTATTGCGGGCTCCGTAAAGGGCCTAGGAGTTGTTCGAAGCGGATGGTCGTTCGATGAAGCCCGTGAGCACCTCACCCCTCTCATGAACTGGGTGGGCTGGATGGGCGTAGGCCTTCTCTTGGGCTTACTCCTTCTCCTTCAGCGCTGGTTTGCTCTTCTCCTAAAAGCAGGGCGGGCCAATTCCTCCGGAGGTGCGCTGTGAACACCTATCTAAAGGCGACCCTTCTTGGCTTGGCTCTTTTCCTAGCCACTATCCTGGTTATCGAAAGTTCGGGAACTCTTTGGGCTAATGCTGAAAACGCGCCCCCTTCAACGAATCTACCTATTCCTACTGGGCCAGAGTTTAAGCTGGGCGCCCATCTTTACCAAAGAGATTGTGCTTCTTGTCACGGTGCAGCGGGTGATGGCCTAGGTGCCCTTGCTGACACAAACGATTTGCTAAAGCCGCGCAACTTTCGCGTAGAACCCTTCCGTTTCGTTTCCACCAAAAGTGGAATCCCAACACGGAGCGACTTAATCAAAACAATCCAAGGTGGAATACCAGCAGCAGGTATGCCTCCCACTCTTGAGTGTTCTTCAAGTGAAGTGGAAGCACTTGCAGATTATGTTTGGGCCCTTTACCAAATGGGAGTGGGCAAGGAAAAATTTGCGGGTGAACCAATTGCGATCCCGAGCTCTCTTGATAATGGGTCCGCCATTCTTGGGAAAGAGCTTTTCCTAACTCATTGTTCTGCTTGCCACGGAAAAGATGGCACCGCTCAAAACGCAGCCGAATTCCCCGACTTTTTGGGCCGCCTTTCGAAGCCTCGCGACCTCAGCGATGGCTCCTTTCACGGCGGTAACACTGATGAAGATTTATATTTCAGAATCCGGTGTGGGTTACCCGGCACGGTCATGCCAGGGTTTTCGGAAGAACAGCTCACTGATTCGCAGGTCTGCGATTTAATCGCTTTCATTCGGGAACTCTCCCGAAATTAAAGCCATATAAAAAACCCGGCCTGGACTCTGCCCTAAGTGGCGACCCTCTCAGACTCAAGGGCACTCCGAAGAATGGCCATGTCTTCGTCAAAAGTAGATGGGTCTAGCGGCCCAAAGGAAAAGCGGAAAAAGTTCGCGAGTGGGGAGTCGGCCCCCCGTCGCGCCATATCACAATCGGTGCCTTCAAGAATGGCGGCACCCGACTCAAACAGTTTCCGGTTCAGGCCTGCAGCAGTCATGCCTTCAGGAAGTTCGCACCAGTGGTAAAAACCACCCTTTCCTGAGTGCAGTTTCAGGCCAAGATCTTCAAACACTTCCCCATAACGATTACGCATTTCCCCGTAATAGGTAGGGACTGCCCGGCGGGCTTGCTCCAGTCGTCTGGGCTCAAAAAGATTAACTGCATAGTTCTGAGAAAGGTGGGATACCCCTCCCATTCCAAAGGAGGCAAAGTTACCAAGGGTTTCAATGTTCTCTTTGGATGCAACAACCCATCCCACCCGAATCCCTGGCGCCTGCAATCCTTTTGTTGCGGCTCCACAAACGAATAGGTTGGAGTTCTCCAAATCGGAAATGTGCTCAAGCGCGCTAACAGGCTTGTCGTGGAAGAACTCATAGGCCTCATCTACCAAGAGGCCCGTTTCACCAAAGGCGGTTGCGTCAACAAGGGCTTGAAGTTCATCGCCGATTCGAGTTTGGCCCGTTGGGTTACAGGGATTACTTAGAAGAATCAACCGACGGCCTTCTTCAGATGGGCCAAGGTAGTCAGCAACGCTGGGCTTAAAGCCATTCCCAATCCCGCTTGGCACCAAGCTGTACTCTCGCTGGAGCATCTTCAACATATCCCAGTAAGGCGTGTATTCGGTTTCGGCAATGCGAACGCGAATGTCCGACTGCAGGAAGAGCAGAAGGGCAATCAAACCCGGGCGACCACCGGCAAACACCATGACATTTTCGGAGTCAACGGGGGCACCGTAAGCGTCGCGATATGAACGAGCAATGGATTCGCGCAATGCAGGAAGTCCCCAAGCTTTTGGATACTTCAGATCGGCCGACGAAACGGGAATCGAATCCGGAATCGGCGGCCCGCCTGGGAGCTGAACCGTTCGTGGAAAGCCCTGGCTCCAGGGGTGGGTACCTTCGGAGCCCATGGATTTACCAAATGCATCCTGAAAGGCGTAAAGGGTTTCATAAATCCCCATCGGCAGGACGGGGTCAAGAAAAGGTGCGGGGGATGGAGTCATGGTGGCTTGGATAAGTTAACGCTCCTCTTAGGAAATATTGCAATCCCATCAGGAATGACTCCTTATTGAGACGAACCAGCAGTATTGCATTATTGGGCGAAAATAGGTGGAATTTGCGGCTCCTTCCCGCCTCCTTTCGCCTTGTCGGAAACGGGTAAAGGGCTTAGTCCATAGGCCATGCAAAACAAAATCGTCTGCAAGCGCGAGCTCGCCCCGAAAACAATTCTCTTCGAGATTGAAGCTCCTCACATTGCCGAGCGCGGACGCGCCGGACAATTCATCATCCTCCGAACCAGCGAGGAGGGGGAACGAATTCCTCTCACAATCGCCAACCGGAACCCCGAGCTGGGAACCATCACCATTGTGGCTCAAGAAGTGGGGAAAACAACCCGTGATCTGAATGCCCTTAACGAAGGCGATGGGATTCTGGATTTGGCTGGCCCGCTTGGTCGAGCAACGGATATTCCCGAAGGTGGCAAGACGGTCGTTTGCGTGGGTGGCGGAATCGGCAATGCTGTCGTTTGGCCCCAGGTAAGCGCGCTCAAGGCCGCAGGCAATGAAGTCATTGCGATTCTTGGCGCTCGCAATAAAGAACTCCTCATTCTAGAAGAGGAAATCGCCGCCGAATGCGATGAACTCATCATCACGACTGACGATGGTTCTTACGGGCGTGAAGGTCTTGTCACCAACGCCCTCGAAGATTTAATTCAAGGCGGGAAAAAAATCGATGAAGTAATCACGATTGGCCCAGTCATCATGATGAAATTTGTTTGCAAAACAACTAATCCATATGGCATTCCAACTCAAGCTTCGCTCAACCCCATCATGGTAGATGGCACTGGAATGTGTGGTGCTTGTCGGGTGACGGTCGATGGCGACACTCGTTTTGCCTGCGTGGAAGGCCCTGAGTTTGACGGCCACAAAGTTGATTTTGATGAGCTGATGGTTCGACTTGCCTATTACAAGGAAGAAGAAGGCGAATCTTTAGAGCACGCCTGCAAATGTGAAAAATTGGAGGCATGAACGATGACCGATAAACCCAAAAAGAAAAAGCGGCTCCTTAATAAATCCAAAGTAAAAACCCCCATGCAGGAGCAAGATCCTTCAAAGCGGATCTATAACTACGAAGAGGTTCCGCTGGGGTACAGCCCCGAAGAAGCGGTTTCAGAAGCTCAACGCTGCATTCAATGCAAAGACAAACCATGCATTGATGGTTGCCCAGTTGGAATTGATATCCCAGCCTTTATGCTCAAACTGGCTGCCAATGATTTGGAGGGCGCTTTTCGCAAAATCAAAGAAAAGAATTTCTTGCCTGCCATTTGTGGTCGCGTTTGCCCTCAAGAAGACCAGTGTGAATTGATTTGCACTCTAAACAAACCAGACAAAGGTCGCGAATCCAGCGCAATTGGCCGCGTAGAACGATTCATCGGAGATTACGCCCTTCAAAACGACATTCACATCGTGCCAGAAATCGCCCCGGCCACCCGGAAAACGGTGGCGGTTATTGGTTCTGGTCCAGCCGGCCTAACTTGCGCAAGTGACATGATTCAACTTGGCCACGAGGTCACGGTTTTCGAAGCTTTGCACAAACCTGGTGGTGTTTTGTTTTACGGCATTCCTGAATTTCGTTTACCAAAAGCGGTATTGATGCGTGAGGTTGATGGTTTGAAAGAAATGGGAGTGAAGTTTGTCATGAACTATCCCGTTGGCAAGGCTGAATCTCTGGATTCGATTCGGGAACGATTCGATGCCACTTTCATTGGTACCGGCGCAGGCTTACCTTGGTTCTTAAACATTCCAGGCGAAAACCTAAATGGTGTTTATAGTGCGAATGAATTTTTAACACGGGTCAATCTCATGGGTGGATACAAGTTCCCTCATGGCGCAGACACTCCAGTTAAGAAAATCAAAAGCATAGCGATTATTGGCGCTGGAAACACCGCAATGGATTCCTCGCGCACTGCGCGGCGGATGGGCATTGAAAATGTAAATTTGGTTTACCGCCGCAGCCGCCTGGAAATGCCTGCCCGACAAGAGGAAATCCACCATGCCGAAGAGGAAGGGGTGAATTTTTACCTACTCCATTCCCCTCTTGAATTCCTTGGCGATGACAAGGGGTGCCTTCGTGCGATGCGCGTGCAGGAAATGGAACTGGGCGAACCTGACGATAGTGGCCGCCGCCGACCTGTTCCCATTGAAGGCCATGTGAAAGAAATTGAAGTGGATACCGCAGTGATTTCCATTGGCCAAGGCCCGAATCCTTTGCTGATTCAAGACTGCCCCGAACTCAAGTTGCACGAGCGCAAAGGCACTATCCTTGCCGACGAAACCACTTTCCAAACTTCCTACCCAGATGTGTTCGCTGGCGGTGACATTGTTACTGGTGGTGCGACTGTGATTTTGGCAATGGGTGCGGGTCGGCAGGCAGCTGAAGCAATGCACCGATACCTTATGACTGGTAATGCAATGCCGACCGAAGTCTCTACCCCTCAACCTGCTTGACTAAGAAGGCTATCCAAGTATCCATCACATCCTCGAAAGGAGTGCCTTTGGCCTTCTTCTTAATCGACTTTAGAGACTTTATCGCCTTTTCGCGATTACCCTTGCGAAGATTGTCAATTGCGGCCAGGCGTTTTTTATCCAAACTAATTAAGGCCTTAAGCTTACTATCCGACTTAATGCGTTTTACTTCGGCCAACATCTCAGATTCGAATCCAGTTCCTTTAAAGGAATCGATTTGCCTTTCTAAGTAATTAATCGCTTGCTGAGGTTTATGGGCGTTTGCCATATTAACACCTTGTGCTAAGCGACGATTAGCGCAGTCTTTCATGTCGGCAATAAATTGATCGACATTTGCTGCATCGGATTTTCGCAAGCGTTCGGCCGCGGAAACCGCATTGCGCATTTTGCCATCTTTGGCGAAAGCCACCGCTTTGGAAAAATCATCAGGCCTTGCACCTGGGTCCCAGTTTGGGCCTGCATCTTTTGCTTCTTGAAGCAACCCCGGCAGCATCCGCACCCATTCATTACCACCCGGAGGACCTTGCCAAACAATTTCTCCGTCGTAGTTCAATAAAAACGCCGATGGTATTCCGCTTACTCCATAGGCATTTTTAGAACGTGAGGCAAAACCAATTGGAAATTCTGGCATATCGATTTTGTATCTTTCAAGTGCGCCTGCAACCACTTTTTCAGATTCATCAGTTAAGGAAAGTAGTACTAATCCTTGTGGGGCGTATTCCTGCCACACCTCGACCGGGTGTGGAATGCTACTGCGGCAAGGGCCTCACCAGGTGGCCCAAAACTCCAAGAAAACGACTCGACCGCGCAAATCAGCAAGCGAAGTACCCACCGGCTCGTTCGCCCACTTCTTTACCTCGATTTCAGGCGCCCAACCGCTCTGCATTTGAGCAGTCGCTGGAAGGCATAAGGCACCAGCAAAAATTAATGGCATCAAGAATTTAAACATAATTCAAATAAAGCAATGCCTTGGGGTAAAAATGCAACTTTCCGCCAGTTTAGACCCTATTTTCGCTCGTAGAACCACACAAAACTTTGTTTTTGAGGCCCGGAGATTAATTGGTCTAACTCCGCTTGTAGTGGCCACAAGGCAGAATAAAGCTGTTGGAACTTCAAGGTAAGTTGTTCTATCAATTCTTCGCCCATTTCTTCTTGGGTGCCTTCTTCAAGTTTTCGAATCTCCGCCTCAATTACTGCGATTTCATCTTTTAATTTTTGCGCTCGTCTAGATTGAGCGGCAGTTAAGGGCTTTTGTTTGGGTGAAAATTTGGAATAACCACCTATCAATAAATCTAAATCGCCATCGCCATCGAAGTCGACCACTTCGGGGTACAAACCCTCCTCGGGGCGCAAAGGTTTTTCTCCGTTGGCAAATTGTTTGGGTTCAAGAATGGCAATTTTCTCGGCAAATTCTGGGGCCCCCACCTTACCGATATTTTTAAGCCAATAAACTGCGCCCGTTTTTTTACCTTCAGTGGTTTCATAACTACCTAACACCAAATCTAAAATGCCATCGCCATCCCAATCGGCTAATTTGAACGCGGTCAAGTTGTTGCCCAAAACAAAATTATTGCCGCCGACTTTCACCGGAATGTTCTGTCCAGTAAATTTAGGCTGTTGGGGTGTTCCTTCATTTAATTGCAGATACAAATGACCTTGCTCATAACTACCAAGTAACAAATCAAAATCGCCGTCATTGTCCCAATCAAAAGCCAGCGCCGAAGTACACCTAATATCTAAAGATTCTTGTTTAGGTAAAGCTCTTCCACTGTCGAGGTGATCTTCTACTTCATAATCCCAATACCCAGACAAAATAATTCGTTTGTCGGAGCCATCGAGAATGTGTTGCGGCTTTAAAAAGCCTGCTTTACTACCAAAACTAATGTGGGGTGAACCATCAAAAGTTGCAGTTATATAGTCTAGGTGGCCGTCAGCGTTAAAGTCCACGAACTGTGAACCCATTCCAATACATCACCAGTTATCAAATTCTAGTGCGTTACCATCGGCTGCAATCAGGTCTTCTTCCGTTGAAAAAGTTGGAGGAAATTCTCCATTGCCAAGGGCTACGGTGACTTGCCCGGGAAGATCTCCAATTAAAATATCCAGATGGCCATCGCCATTTACGTCGTGAGCTGCAGGTGAAGCGTACATACGACCTGTGCCAAGCCAAGCATCGCCTGCCTTTACACGAACCGGTGGCGACAACTGTACTTCTTGGAGAAGTGGTGTGGCGATGAGTAAAAGTAAATTGAACATGCTGGGATTGTAGATCAACTTGATTTAATAGTGGATAGTAGTTTTCAAGCGCCAAATAGCAGCAAGTGCCGTGAATTGCTCGGCAATATACTTAGTTGGTGCTTTCCCTCCACCTCATTCTAATCACCACCCCCCTGCTCAACGCCCCTCAAATTGAAATTGAGCAACCAAACATTTTGCTAATAATGGCCGATGACATGGGCTACGGTGATTTGTCCTGTTATGGCTCCAAGCAAATTCAAACCCCAAATATAGACAGCTTGGCTAGCACCGGAGTTCGGTTCACCAATGGCTATGTCTCTAGTTCAGTGTGTTCGCCTTCACGCGCCGGCCTTATAACTGGTCGCAGTGGATCTCGATTTGGCTACGAACATAATCTACACTTGGCCAGAAATGTGTCACCCGAGTATGTTGGCATTCCAATTAATGAAACTTTAATGCCCCAATACCTTAAGCCCTTGGGCTACCGTACCGGTTTAATTGGTAAATGGCATTTGGGGAAAAGCATTCCTGAGCATCATCCAAACCAACGTGGCTTTGACTACTTCTTCGGCATGCTCGGCGGTAGTCATCAATATTGGCCCACCGCTGACAAAAACTCACTTGAAAGAAATGGGGTTAAAATTGATGAAATCACCAACCCATATTTAACTGACTGGTTCACCGATGAGGCCATTAACTTTATTGACCAACCCCAGACCGAACCGTGGTTTTTATTCTTGTCTTACAACACTCCCCACTCACCTCTCCAAGCCAAGGAATCTGATTTAGAAAAGTATGCCCACATTCAAAACCCGCGGCGGAAAAAATATTGTGCAATGCAAGCCTGCCTCGACCAAAATATTGGCCGAGTTATTGACAAACTAAAAGCAAATGGTGAGCTACAAAACACCTTAATTATTTTCCTTTCTGATAATGGAGGGTCGGTCGAAGTTAGCCATGCCGTTAACGCCCCACTTCGAGGTGGAAAGGGAACATTTTTGGAGGGCGGTTTAAGAGTTCCTTTTATTATTTCATGGCCACAGAATCTAAAGCCACAGGAGTATCATCAACCAATTATCGCTACTGACATATTGGCAACCGTTGTTGCTGCAGCAGGGGGAAGGCTGCCATCAGTTGGAGTTAAATTAGATAGTGTCAATTTATTGCCGTACTTAAATGGTCAAAAACAAAACCAAAGCCCACACCAACGACTTTACTGGCGAATGACTCTGCGGGCGAGCGCGATAAGAGAAGGCGACTGGAAACTATTACGCCCAAACAGTGAGTTTCCTCAACTGTATAACTTAAAAGAAGACATTAGTGAATTAACCAACCTAATTACTAAACACCCAGACAAAGCAAACGATTTGTTGCAAAAACTCAATGCATGGGAATACGGCTTAAAACAAAACCCAAGCATTATTTCCACACCCAATTGGTCTAAATACAATTCCAAACTATATGCCAGGGATTACTTGCTTAAACAGCCTGAGGCTGATGACCCTAGCGACTACTGGAATTTAGCAAAAAATCGACACTGACCCCATCCAGTGGGCCAGAGTCCTGATGGGTGTGCTAGGATTATAGAAAATGAAAACAACAGTAAGCTGCCTTCTAGTTTTATCTTGTGCGGTCACGCCAATAACGGCCCAAGATGTGGGCGCAGATGGACCTTACTTTGTTGGCTGGCGAGACATTGACTTTCGCGACGCCAATTACAACCGTGGAAGAATATACGGGCGAATTTATTACCCAGCTATTAGCGAAGGTCAAAATGCTACTGCCGACCCAACGCATGGCCCCTATCCTCTAACTGGGTTTATGCATGGTTGGATTGAACCTGCCAGTGATTACGACAAAATCTGCACACACCTAGCAAGCTGGGGATTTGTAGTTATGTCCAATGACACTGAAACTGGAGCCCTCTTTGTGAAAATGCAACGGCAGGCGAAAGACACCCGTGCATTAATGCAATGGGTTGAAGACGAATCTCAACTATCGTCTTCTTGGCTCGCGGGCATGACCAACAATCTTCCGTGGAGTGCCTTTGGCCATTCCATGGGAGGCGCTGCGCTTTCATATCTGGTACAAGATGAACCGCGAGTCGATTCGCTAGTTATGTTTGAACCCTACAAAGGCACACTACTTGGTAATACCAAAAATGGTTTTGCCTCCTTTGACAACTACCCAGACAGTGTTTTAGTCATTGCCGGTAGCCAAGATCTCACCAACAACTGGTCAAGCGTGGTTCGCCCATGGTACAACCAAGCAACAAGTGCTAATCGAAAAACGTGGGCACTTATTGACGGAGGAGATCACTTTGGTTGCACCGACCCCGATGTGCATGCACTCTGGGGTGGTGGCTCCTTGGCATACGGTTCCCAACATCTTGCACACCGAAGACTTTTAACAAGCTTTTTGCAGGCCGAAATCAAGGGTGAGGAAAACTACTTTCAAGAAATTGAAACATCGGCCCATATTTCTTTTGAAGCATCGGCAACCGACACTCCATTTTGGACCATGCTTGACCCCAATAACTCATCAGTGGCCCTACTCGGAAGCTTTGCCGCACCTACCTCTCGTTTGAGGGTTGCTGGCTCATTTACCACTGGCAGTTTATCGACCATTTATGGCGAACTTGGTCTCGACCTAAGCTCACTGTCAATATTGCATGACGCAACACTTGGAGCAAGCGGGTGGCAAAGCCTAAACATCCCTTTAGATGCAGCATGGACCGGCCGCACCATTTGGTTTCAGGCGCTTGCCTCAAGAGGCAACATTGGCACCTTTAGCCGGCTCACTTCAATAGTTGTTCCATAGAGGAAAATGGACACTGGTCCCATCTGTTGGGTCAGGGGAATCCCTAACCTCCCTTTATATAAAAAGTTAATTGTAATAAAGAAAGCAGCGCGCAAGCTGTTGACTGCAACTGTCGTAAAACACTTACCAAGCACAACTTACGCGCACAACTTTGACAAATGACCCAGCCGATAGGGTCAGTGTCCATATACTGCGGATATGTCCTCTCTTGCCAGTGTTTTTGCTTTGGGAGTAATCTTCCAGGCCCCCCACCACCTTGACTTAAACGACGACTCCACGCGACAGACCATTGTTGACCGCGAAGATGGTCAATATTTGGGTCATGTCACTTCGGTGCTATTGGAAGACGGCAAGACCATTTTGGCCACTTATCCAATGGGCCACGGGCGCGGGCAAATCGTCTTGAAGAAAAGTGATGATGGCGGAGTAAGTTGGAGCGATAGATTGCCAGTTCCAGAGTCTTGGAGTACCTCCAAAGAAGTGCCGACGATATTTCGCACAACCGATAAAAATGGCATACGAAGACTAATCTTACATTCCGGGCTTTACCCGATTCGGCAATCTGTTAGCGAGGACGACGGCAAAACTTGGTCCGAACTTAAACCAATTGGCAATTACGGTGGAATCGTTGCCAGTAGCTGCATGATCAAATGCAAAGATGGCTCTTATATCGCCATGTTCCACGACGATGGCCGCTTTATAGGCGAACAGTTTAAGCCCGATGGAGGAAATAAATTTTATGTGTACCAAATTCGCTCAACCGATGGCGGCCTTAGTTGGAGCGACCCGGAAGTGATTGCAACTCACCCGCAGGCCCATTTATGTGAGCCAGGTATCTTTAGATCTCCAGACGGCAAACAATTGTTGGTGCTGTTTCGCGAAAACAGCCGCAAATTTAACTCATTTTTTATTACCAGTACTGATGAGGGCAAATCCTGGAGTTCGCCCCAACAAACATCTGCTGATTTAACCGGCGACCGGCACACTGGCGTGTACACCAAAGACGGACGCATGTTCATTTCGTTCCGCGACACTAACCAAAAGTCTCCCACCTTGGGCGACTGGGTGGCATGGGTTGGCAGTTACGATGACATTATCAACACGCGTCCAGGCGAATTTCATGTGCGCTTAAAAGACAACAAACATAGCTGGGATTGCGCCTACCCTGGTGTAAACATTTTGCCCGACGACACCATTGTTTGCACCACCTACGGACATTGGCAAGACCAGCAAAGCCCCTACATTCTGAGCGTGCGCTTGCGTTTATCAGAACTAGATATCTTGGCTACCACAAAAGACAGCGAAAAGTAACCCAAAGTGTTCGCCTCCACCGTTTAGATAACCACCGCCCCTGTTTAAGAATCAGTGCTTTTCCAAATTCCACGCTAAAGTAATGCTTAGAGCGGTTCCCTTGTTTCATGGAATAGACTAGGGCAATGACGCTTATTCGAGAAGAAGCAGATATAAGGAAAAAGGGTCTAATGTATACGGTGGACATAACTACTCCTCTCTGATTGCAGACAACACCCAAGAAAATTAATTTCCTATCGATTATTAAGACCTTGGCTCTCCCCTGGCTCGCAATTCTTAGTGTATAACAAGTAAATGAGATTTGTCTGCCACCTACTCCGTACCTTTGTTTTGTGGTGCATCGTTGCCTCTCAGGCATGGGGAACTTGGTCTATTGTCGTAGTGGACTTGGCTACAGGCGAAGTCGCTGTTGCTACTGCAACTTGCGTGACCAATCTTGACCTTCGCTCAACAGTAACTGTTTTGGTCCCCGGTTATGGGGCAGGCGCTCACCAATCCGCAATTGATGTTTCTGGAGCGAACCGACTCCTCAATTGGCAAATGCTCCAGGATGGTTATCCAGTCAGTGAAATTTTGCAAGAAATCAAAGACAACGATCCCACAAAGGGATTCCGCCAAATTGGAATTGTTTCTCTGCTTGGAGACGCGACCTCCTTTACTGGCCCGCATACTGGCGATTGGGGCGGTGGCGCCACTGGACAAGTTGGCTCATTGGTTTACGCGGTCCAGGGCAACGGTCTTGCTGGCGAACTGGTTGTCACCGAATGCGAGCAAGCTCTTCGTACTTCTACCGGCCCTTTGGCAGATCGGTTATTAGATGCCATGGACGCAGCAGCAGTCATGGGTGGAGACGGGCGCTGCTCATGCTCGGTTCCTTTTCCCGATTCTTGCGGAGCGCCACCACCTGGAACTTGGAAAAGCAGCCATATTGCAACACTCCTCATTGGCCGCCCGGGAGACCCAATTGAACCCTGCGTACCCACGGGCTGTTCCGACGGAAACCTATATATGGCGCTGAATGTTGCTTATGCACAATTAGGTGACCCCGACCCCCTGATTACACTTCGTCAGCAATATCAAACGTGGAGTGTGGGACAAGTTGGAAGACCTGACGCTTATTCAAGTGATGTGTTCTGTTCAAAAAAAGTGGCCACTGCTGGAAGCACTCCGGTTCAAATTGTGATTGACTTACGAGACCGTTATGGAACTCCCCTATCGACGGGTGGCGCTAATATTAGCCTGGAACACGACCCTGCCTCTGTCGGAAGTTCTTCCCTTGCCGGTGTGACGGACCATCATGACGGCACCTACACCCTAGGCATTCAGCCTGGAATGATCACCGGCCAAGACTTGTTAAGGATTGTCGTGGACGATGGAATTCAACCAGTCACCCTGTGGCCACCCCAACGACTCACCATCGCAAAGGTGCGCACACCGAGACTTCGTTAGTTGGACTGGGAATCGAAAAACTATCCTTTTAAGTTTTAGTTGTGATGAACGCCACAAAATAGAACCATACCTGGTATCCTAAATCCGTGTTCAGCCAACTCTTTCCAGCACTCGCCTTAGCCCTTTCGGGCTTTCAGCCAACACTCTCTTGGGATTGGACTGCTCTTCCAGATAATCCTAATCTTGTTTATGTCGGCCGATGGGACCATTCTGCGCCCACTGCACCATGGTGTGAATGGCAAGGCTCATCTGTATCCATGAACTTTGAAGGTACAGGTGTCGGAATTGGACTTGACGCTGGAAGCCACACCAATTGGTATCGGGTCATTATTGACCACGATATTCTCAACTCTAGAAAATTCGAGGTCGCGTCTGGTGGAATGAAAAAAGTAATCTTGGCCCACTCATTATTGCCGGGACAACACCATGTACGGGTCGTTAAGGAAACATATTTTGGCAGTGAAACTACTTTTTGGGGTTTCGCTGGAGTTGGAGGTAATGGAATTACTGCTCCTCCGCCACCGCCTAGTCGCCGCATCGAATTCTATGGCGACTCCAACCTGGCAGGCTATTCTCTCGAACACGAAGAGAACAATGGACAAAACAAATATCAAGGGTGCGAGTTCACCTATGCGGGCATTACTGCACGGCGGTTCAACGCCGAGTATCACAACATTAGTATCAGTGGAGAGACCATTAGCGGAATCAACTCTAAATATGACCGCATGAGATATGGGTCATCGAATCCTAAGTGGGACTTCAATCGCTTTACCCCAGATGTTGTCGTGGTAAACCTTGGCGCAAACGATATCTGGAAACCAGTTTCTTGGATTAAAAAAGATTATCAAGACTTCTTAGATGATCTTCGTCAAGTCCACCCCAATGCCCACATCATGCTATTCAACGGTTTTGGATGGGATTACGATGAGCCAGCCAACTACATTGAAGATGTAATCAACGCAAGGAACGACCCCAATATGTCATGGGCGATATTCCCTTGGGTTTTTGAGCAGTGGCATGGTTGCGAAACGGACCACGCGGGAATGGCTGACTATCTAGTAGACCATCTCGAAACAGTAATGGGCTGGGATTCACAGGCTGGTGACATTCTCAGCGGATACGGCCGCGGTGGAAATGTCGCCAATGGTAGCTTTGAGACCGTCGCTCCCTTTGGAGGATTTGGATGGCGCTACGGAGCCCTTAATCCTTTGGTCGACCGAGTTAATTCTTCACAATATGCAAAGCATGGCAATTACTTTGTGTTACTCGAAAACAGAGGAAGCATTCAGCAACCGAACCCTGTTTCTGGTGGGGACCAAGTAGAGGTTAGGCTTTGGCTTCGCGGGGAAACTGTGACAGATTCTGCTACGGTAACAATTGACTTCCGAGATCAAAAAATGTGGACATCCCCTTTGCATACTCAAACTTGGCAAGTTCCACTTTCTGCTAATTGGAAAGAACATACATTTAGTGCCACTGCCCCAACAAACACGCCGAAGCCAGTTTTCCATACGCGCCTAACAATTGCTGCGAAGCCCCAAACTCGAGTGGGCGTCGATGCGGTGCAAATGGCCGTACAGTAATTGAAAAGTCCATTAGCACGAAAGGCCCAGTCGAAAAGAAAATATATGCCTATCATCCAAACCACGAGGCCTTGACGGGTTGCATTGGAAACGACTCACCTCATCTGTGTCTTTCTTGTCTAGCGATTTCCATTTTGTGAGATTGCAAAAAGCGATGTTAAATCTTGTGGTTACTTCTTTGCAAATCACATAGCACATTCAACCAATTCGACTAAGGCTTCTTGGAGTGGCATTCCAATTGCTCGGCCGTCATCGGTGTTTACTTGAATGGCGGCGGAAATTCCAAACTCGGGGAAATAGCCCATCGCGGTTAGGTAACCGGGCATGAATCCATCGTGGCCGTAGAATTGCCCGAGTCGGGTTTCAGCAAGAATAACGCCAAGTCCATAAGAGCGGTTAGGGCCAAGGGCAGGTGCTGGTACGGCGTTTAGCAATTCCTCAAGGTGTGCGCCTTGGAGGAAGCGGTGGCTAAAAAAAACTCTTGCCCATTGGGCTAAATCAGTAGCGGTGCTAGCAAAGCCTCCCCCACACCATTCAAACTGCACGTTGTAGGTGAATGCCCCGTTGGACAGGGCCAAGGGGCCAACCCCCAACTGTTGGCCGCCGATGACCGTGCCTTGAACCACTCCCTTTAAGCGGCGACGATTGGATGGAATAGTGTTGTAAAGCGCATAAGGTTGATTAATCCACTGGTCGGCAAGGCTGTAAAAACTTTGACCGGTGGCGCGTTCAATGATCATTCCCAACAAAATGTAATTTGTATCAGCATAAGCCCAAGCTGTGCCCGCTTGAAACATAGGCTGGTCATCAAATACAAATTCAAGTAGCTCTTTGGGTCGCCAAACGCGGTCTGGGTCGAGCATTAATTCTTGCCAAAATTCCGGCTTAAACTCATAACGCTCCAACCCACTTTGATGTTTTAATAATTGACGAACAGTAACGTCCTTGGCGTTGGGTATTCGCAAAAACCATTCATCATTTTGAAACCATTCAATCGCTTTGTTGTCGTAGGAGAGCACTTTTTTCGCGACCAGATGCTGCACAATTCCCGACACCCAAGTTTTACCGGCACTCCCAACAAGCATGCGGTCCTTTGGCGTGAGCGCTCTGCCCCCCTGCTCGGTGTTGCCAACCGCCAACTGAACAACCTTGCCATCTTTGAGCACCACCGATGCCGTGGCACCAGGAAATGATCCGGATGCGTAAATTGCTTCCAGCTTCTCTTGGCAACTTGTAGTTATGGCCTCGAGTTCGGGATTAGAGATGCTGGTGTTGGAAGTTACACAACCAGCAAGGAGGAGAATTAAACACCGAAGAAACAAATTTGTCATCGTCTAATTATATTAACAGCACCATTAGTGCTTCTTAGTGTCTTGCTTCTGGTACTATATTTATTACACGGAAAAAACAATTCAAGGATTGCTCATGCTGCTTGCCTCTTTCCTCTTACTACAAAGCTTCACGGTGGAGCGGGCGCCCGATTGGGACTCTGCCTTCGATCGCAACTCGGGCTGGACCGGAGCTGACGGCATTTATTCTATCCCACTATCTGGAAATGAACTTCCAGGCACCTCCCGTAACCAGTCAACCTTATTTGTATTTTCTGACACCTTTTGGGGTGATGTTGATTCCTTTGGAAACCGCCTACCGGGCACTGTCATGGTCAACAACACGATTGGCTTTCTCCCCCCTAATCCCAATCCAAAACCTCATGATTTTAGTTTTTTCTCTGGCGGCACTGTGCTGAATCCAGAGTCCGTCTTTACCCCTCATACAACGAATTCGACCCCTGACGACTTCTATTGGCTCAAAGACGGGATTTGCATTGAAGGCACGACCTATTTGTTCGCTGCCAGAATGCGGAAAACCCCTGCCCCTTTTTATCGTTATGGAATTTCTTTAATTCAAATTCCACCTGGGGATTTGCCCCCTTTCCCTAACCAAATTCAAACTGAAACTCCTTTCTGGTCCGACGAAACAGCGAATCGGGGGCAGCTGGCATTGGGGGGCGCCATTCTTGACCTTGGCGCGCCTGATGTGATTAACGGCGATGGGTATGTATATATTTATGGTATTCAAGAAGATCCACTGAATAAAAAAGTAATTGTTGCTAGAGCACCTCGAAACAAATTTGCTGACTTTTCTGAGTGGCGAATATGGGATGGGGCTGGATGGGGAACAGATTTGGAAAATGCAGCGGTGATTGCTGGTCGAACCTCTACCGAGATGAGTGTAACCCAATTACCCGATGGTTCCTTTCTTATGGTTTTTATGCGAGACACTATTAGCGGGGTAGTGTCAATCCGAACAGCTCCTCGGCCAGAAGGACCGTGGAGCGACTACACTGACATTTATACTTGCCCAAACTTTCCAGGCACTCAAATATTCACTTACCATGCAAAAGCACACCCTCACCTTTCAGATAGTCGAGGTTTACTTATTTCAATTAATGTGAATTCTCTAGATTTCTGGTCTCACTTTTCAAACGCTGACATTTATCGCCCTCGCTTCATTCGACTCATTCCTTAGCGTGGAATCCTAATGAAGCTCACTCGTGACGAAGCTTGGCAACACCTCTGCTCATGGACCAAATCGGAAGCCCTCCTGCTTGTCATAGAAATTCCAATGCGTGCCGCTGCTCATCGCTATGAGACTAATTTGGCGATTCATTAGCCCGATGCACTTTCGATTAGTTTTTCAAATCCTATTCTCATCTCGAACATAATATTACAAATATTATTCTCGTAGATGCGAGTGAGAGCTTAAATGGAAGCAGGGTAGAGGCTTATGCGAAGGGGGTATAAGGCAAGATGTGATTTGCCTTATATTTGCCTAGATCTTGTTAAAAGATTTAATTTTTGACGGCGCCAGCAATCTCTAAATCCACCGAGTAAAGTGAAGTGCGTGCTGTGATGAATAGCGTCTTGTTGTCGTCTCCACC
>JASMMA010000007.1:22500-140022 GCA_030748415.1 Planctomycetota bacterium | reverse complement strand
CGCCTGGTCCGTCGCTCTTGGTGTCATGCAAAGAAACGGAAGTCCATTGACTTGCATATGTGGATCTGGATTGCTTTTCGTAACTATGTGCGGTCCATCACGAAGAAAAATTTGGAGGAAACTCCTGCCATGGTCGTGGGCCTTTGCGACCGACCTTGGTCGGTCGCCTCTTTGTTGAAGTTTCGCTTTTTCCGCTTTCCTATTTTTGGGACTTTGTGACCCAATGTTTGGGGTCAGTGTCTTTAGGTTTCTGTGGACTTTGACACTTCCAGGTACTGAAACTGCAGATCAGAAATGAACTTATCTAGGGTCATCTGCTCGCCGTCGGTCAGGTTGCCTTCTGTTTTCTCTCGCAGAAGCATGAGGTCATCTATGACCATCTTTGCTGCTTGGAGGTTGGGCTGGTCTTGTTTCGGGGCGCCGGGTACATCAAGAATTCCCAATGCGTAGAACCCTTGAAGGGCTAACTTTTGGGAAAAGAGGCGGAAGTCGGTCGGGGTTTCAGTTTCGGTCATCTTCAGGCTTGGACTTTGTTGTTTGATTCTTCTGAATCAACATTCGCGTGGGCAATTGCCGCACTGAGGAAATTTGCGAACAAGGGATGCGGTTCCAAAGGTTTGGATTTGTACTCGGGGTGGTATTGAACGCCGAGATAGAAAGGTCGGTCGGTGAGTTCAACTGCTTCAACCAGACCTCGCGCCTCGTAGATTCCCGCAGAAGTGAGGCCCGCAGTTTCCAGCTGAGTGCGGTAATCATTGTTGTATTCCCAGCGGTGGCGATGGCGCTCTAGGACCATGTCTCGCCCATAAATTTCTGCGAGGCGAGTGTCAGGAAGAATGCGGCAGGGATAGGCGCCTAAACGCATGGTGCCACCTTTGTCTTCCACGGACTCTTGTTCTTTCATTAGATCAATGACAGGCGCTTCGCACTTGGGGTCGGCTTCAGAAGTGTGAGCCCCTTCAATGCCAGCCACATTGCGAGCATATTCAATGACCATGGCTTGCATTCCGAAGCAAATGCCAAAGGTTGGGATTTCATTTTCGCGTGCCCATTGAATCGCTTTAATTTTTCCTTCTAGGCCGCGTTCCCCAAACCCGCCAGGAACCAGCAAACCATGAACACCGCGCAACAAAGATTCCGGGTCTTGATTGACGCAATTTTCGGCGGCAATTTTTCGGAGGCGAACTTTCCAGCGATGTTGAATCGCGCCATGCGCAAGAGATTCATAAATACTCTTATAGGCATCATGGAGCTCAATGTATTTTCCAACAACAGCAATCTCTATGACCCCATCCGGCGAAGCAAAGCGTTGCCGCAGATCCTCCCAATCTGAAAGATCGCCCGCGCGGGTGTGGCTAAGACCCAAATGGCGAACGAGGGCATCATCTAGGCCTTCGCGCTTGAGGTCCAAAGGAACCTCGTAGATGGTCGTTTCGACATCCTTTTCCTGAATAACATCTCGCTCGTCCACATTACAGAAGAGCGAAATTTTGGAGCGCATTTCAGGGGTCATGGCTTGTTCGCAGCGACAAACAAGAATGTCCGGTTGGATGCCAATTTCGCGCAACTTGCCAACGGACTGTTGCGTTGGTTTTGTTTTCATTTCGCCGCTGGCGGCAAGAAATGGCAAAAGGGTTAAGTGAACAAAACAAGCGTTCCCCTTTCCAAGTTTGAGGGCAAACTGTCGAATGGCCTCCAAGAAAGGAAGAGATTCGATGTCACCAGCAGTGCCGCCGATTTCAATGATTGCCACATCGGTTCCGCGTTGGGCCCCTTGTTTAATAGCTTCCTGTATTTGGTCCGTAATATGCGGAATGACCTGAACAGTTTTCCCAAGGTATTCTCCGCGGCGTTCTTTCCGAATCACCGTCGAGTAAATCGAACCTGTTGTGGCGTTTGAATACCGGTTAATGGGCGCATGAGAAAACCGCTCATAATGCCCCATGTCCAAATCCGTTTCGGCGCCGTCTTCGGTGACATAAACTTCACCGTGTTCGAATGGTGACATCGTCCCCGGATCCACATTAATGTATGGGTCCAGTTTTTGAATCGAAACCTTGAGCCCGCGCTTTTCTAGGAGGACCGCGATGGCACCGGTTGTGATTCCCTTCCCAAGAGAAGAAACCACACCGCCTGTTACGAAAATGAATTGTGTCATGTTGAGGGGGCGTCGTGCTGGAGGCGCAACAGGAAGGCATCGTAATCTTCCCGTGTGTCAATTCCCGGAAAAGCTTGGTGCCATTTCAGAACTTGAATGGTTTTCCCATGCTCAAGGAAGCGAAGTTGCTCCAAGCCTTCGGATTTTTCCAAGGGCGTGGGCTCCCAGGCGGAGAATTGTGCCAGGGCTTCTGGGGTGTAGCCGTAAAGACCAATGTGGAGCATGGGCTCAAATTGTTCTTGACCTCGCTGATAAGGAAGAGGGGAGCGCGAGAAAAATAGCGCGCGCCCCTCAAGGTCACGAACCACCTTCACCGCGGCAGGATTGTCCAGCTGAGAAGAGTCTGGAAGTGGAGCACAGAGGGTGACAACTTCAGCTCCAGAAGCTAGGGAGTCAAAAGTGGCATCAATGGCCTGGGGGTCCATTTCGGGCTCGTCGCCCTGAACATTTACAACTGCTTCCACCTTGCCGTCCAGCATTTGGAGGGCAGCATGAACTCGGTCCGAGCCTGATTTGAGATTCGGGTCGGTCAGCACGGCCTCCGCACCAGCCGACTGGGCCACTTCCGCCAGCTCTGGGCAATCCACGGCAGCAATCACCCTGTTGGCATTCTTGCTTTGGAGGCACCGTTCCAAAGTGTGGGCGAGAATGGGGCTCCCACTTTCAGCCAAGAGGAGCTTATTCGGGAGTCGCGTCGCCGCCCGGCGTGCCGGTACAACAACGATACAATCCGATTGGGTCATGAACGGGTTGGCGTCTCTTTGAAGTAGTCCGCACCCTCGGAGTTTTCTACTCTTTGGAAGGATTGATTCGCATCATAAATCGCTCGAATGGCGGATCTGCAGTCTTGGATTTGAAGGAGCTGCTCTTGGGTTCCGCCTGATACATAGGCCAGGGTCCAGGTTTGTCCTTCAATCGCAATTTGAATGGTGGACCGAGCACCTCGCACTCTTTGATTATTTGGGGCGGCATCATTGAAGTAATTCAATTCCCGAAGTTGCAACATAAGAGCTCCCATATGAAGGTCAGAAACGACTTTGTACGAGGCATCCTTTCGCATTTGAGCGTAGTAATTGGTTTTATCGATATTGGACTCGTTGAAGAGCCCAATCTTGTTCCCCGATTTGTGGTCCAAGTAGGTAACGCGGACAGCTCGTGTTTCGGGCTGAATCTGGGGGGCCACAGCGCAAGCAGTGGCGAGAAAAGAAAGGAAAAGGGGAACGAATCGCATTTTGAAGGTTGATTGGCGCGCCTGCGGATGGACAATCATCCCTGATAGCGGCCTCGCCTGCAAGCCGTAACCCGACATGACTGCCTCAAAAAAACCAACGCCTCGGAAAATAGCTGTTTATATCTTCAGTTTGGCTCTTGTTTCCCTTGCGGACCCCCGGCCGATGACCTTCGGAATTGGGTGTTTCTTCGTCCTTTCGGCCTGGCTCTTGCGCATTTGGGCGTTTGGGCACCTTGAAAAGAATCAGCTCATGGTCACAACAGGTCCTTATGCCCACACTCGGAACCCAGCCTATCTAGGTTCCTTTTTTGCCCTTTTGGGCGTTGCTCTTGCCGCTGGAAATTTAGAAACGCAGCAAGGCCGGTGGGTGTGGGGCTTTTCCCTCTTTTTGATTGCAGTGTTCTTTGCCTTCTACATGCCCAGGAAGTTCCGAAAGGAGTATGGCCGTTTGCAGAAGATTTTTGGCGAGCAAGTGGATCGCCATGCTGAGAATGTTCCCGACTTCTGGCCGCAGTGGACTCCTTGGCGTAGCGGAGACGACCGCCGCTTCTCATGGAAGCTAGTAGGAGAGAACCATGAATGGCCATGGGGTTTTGTGCTTGCCATTGCAATGCTTGCAGTTTGGACTGCACCTTCTTGGTCTCCACTCCGGAGTTTCTTCCAGTAACAAATGCCTCAATCCTTCGGCCCAGGGAATTGGAATCGAAAGGGGCTGGATTCGGCATCGCGCCAGCTGTTGAGCCGAGGCGCACTCCTGAAACCGGCCGTGTATCGGGTTGAAACTGAGGGGGGGCCCGTTCTCGTTAAGGATTGTGGCTCGAATTTGGCCCTGGTTCGACCCTTGGCCCGTTGGTTGTTAGGTCGAGAACGGAAGGCTCTTCGCAAAGTAGAAGGCCTGAAAGGCGTCCCACAACTTTTAGCTCAACCTGATTCCCACTCATTTATATGTTCCTGGCTGGATGGGAAACCTCTAACGCGGGAAGCATTCTTGTTGGATCCAGAAGGAATCGCGAATCAGCTTCGAGAACTAGTTTCTGCGATTCACGAACGGGGAGTCTTTCATTTAGATTTGCGCCAGTCGCAAAACTTGCTCCTCAGCTCAAACAGCGAACTGTTTTGTGTAGATTTTGGTGCCGCTTGGGTCCCTGGACCCTTTGGGAGCGCTTTTTTGGCCCGAGTTTTTGCTTCAGTTGATTCAAATGCCGTTGTGAAATGGTTGGCTCGGTTTTCCCCCGAACTTTTAACTGCGGAGGAAGCTCGGCGCCTACTCAGGGGTAAATTTTGGCGCCGGCTCTGGTTCGTTTCGCCCCACACCGATCGAGGTGAAACTGCCGCCGCTCGTCGCCGCCTTCTGGAGCTTGAGGAGAATCCGAAAAACTAGTAGTAGTCCCAAGTCTTTTGGGGACAATATATTGTGGTACAAGAAAGGTGTTGGAAAATGATGTCTCGCACAATATATTGTGGGCCTCAGCCAAAGGGGAATTGAATGGGTCGTCTAGAAAAACAAATCATCGCAGGGGCATTAGCCCTAGTTGGAATCCTTCTGTCCGTTGTCGTTTACCGTGGAGTAGAGCAGCGCCAGGAACCGCTCACCATTAGCACACCGTCTGAATGGGCCGATCCTGGGGATTCTGAACCTGTTGGAACTGCGAAAGATTTGCTAGCAGAAGCCCCGGAGAAGATCCCAGCCCCCGAGGTACAACTCGAGGCCAAAGCTCGCTCCACAGAAATGCCCTCCTCTTTTGCAGAAGGCACAGCTAAGCCTTCGGAGGCCAAAGTTGCAAACGCAACCACGACCCCATCGCTTGAAACAAAAGCTCCGAATCCTCCAGCTAAGCCCGAGGCCACCATTTTGCAGCTTGACGAGAAGGATATCTGGGATGCAGAAATCCTGAAGTACTCGGTTAGAAAAGGGGACACTCTTGGCCAGATTGCTTTGAATGAACTAGGTTCCTCTAAGTTGGTTCATGAAATCCTGGTCTTGAATGAAGGCCTTGAGCCGACTCAGCTTCAAGTTGGCCAACTGATTCATTTGCCCGCCATTCGGCCATTAAAGAACCCTCGTTCGGTGCAAGCGCCGAAGCCTGCGGGCGTTTTGGAACATGCGGTTGTTGCTGGCGACAGCTTGTGGAGCCTTTCTCAGAAATACCGAGTAGAAGGTGGAGTCAATGCTTTAGTTGAAGCAAACACTCTCCTTCCTGATTCCGATACCAGCCTTCAAATAGGCTGGGTATTGAAAATTCCAACAGAGTAATCGTGTCCAAGCGATTGCTCCTCGGCATGGGGTCTGGGACCTCAGCCGATGGGTTGGACTTTGCCCTTCTCGCCATTCGAGGCGAAGGGACCGGAAAGACTGCAGACCTGTTGGAGCGCGGATTTCGACCTTACTCCACGAAGCTTCAGGCTGCAGTTCTTCGTGCAAACAAATGGACCGTATCTGAGGTTGCCGATTACCATTTCCAACTTGGTCAATGGATGGGAAATGAGGCGCAAGCTTTTTTATCTTCGATACAAGTCTCTCCTCAGGAACTTTTGGCAATTGGGTCGCATGGGCAGACCATATTCCATCACGATGGCAATCGGGGGGGGACCCTTCAGCTTGGAGATATTTCCGTTATTGCTGAGTCGGCCGGTGCCCCAGTTGTGGGGGATTTCCGCTGGAGCGATTTAGCCGCAGGAGGTGAAGGCGCGCCGATTTCCCCTTATGCAGACTGGGTTCTGCACCGTCACCACGCCCCACGATTGGCAATTTTAAATTGGGGAGGACTTGGAAATATCACTCTTTTGGAGGGGGATTCTCCACCAAAAGCATGGGATACAGGCCCTGCGAATGGCCCGCTGGATGCTCTTTGCCGGCTGGAAACGGACCTTTCTTGCGATTTTGATGGCAAATTGGGCCTCTCTGGGAAAGTCAGGGAAGACCTCCTAGAGCACTTGAAAGCCGAACCATTTTTTGAGAGGGACCTTCCGAGAAGTACAGGATTGGAAATATTTGGCCTTTCTTTTGCCAAAAAAATGCGAGCCTTTGCTCCTAGCGTGCCACTCAGAGATCTTCTCGCAACCGCTGCTGAGATTTCAGCCTGGTGTGTGAGCGATAGCCTAAGGAGGGCCAACTGGCGCGGGGGCGATCTTTTTCTTGCAGGCGGTGGCGCGCATAACCCTTGCATGGTAAAGGCTTTAGAGCGAGGGCTTTCTGCTGGAACAACCCTCCGGCAATTCTCTGATTTGGGTTGGGATTCTGATTCTCGCGAGGCGGCTGCCTTTGCCCTTCTGGCCGATGCCTTCCTTTTAGGGGAGCCAACATCCTGGCCGACAACCACGGGAGTGAGCCAGCCAACCGTCCTGGGAAAATGGGTTCCTAGACCCAATTCTTGACCCACCTTTTGTAGTCCCTATTATGTTGCCTCCCAAAGCCCACGAACTAGTCTCCTGGGCGCAATCCTGCGCAATTCAATCCCCCCGACCAGGTCTTTTGACCGCGGTACTCGAATGAACCACCGGCAAGCGGTACGCAGCCTTCTTCTGGCTGCTTTCATCCTTCTTCCTTCCTCTTCCATCTTGGCCCAGTCCAGTGGTGTGGATTCGGAATTTTCTGATGGCCTTCGCGCATTCCGCGCTGAAGCATACGAAACGGCTCTCGAGCATTTCCGCCGAGTGGTCAGCATGGACCCATCTCAGGCAGATGCAGTACGCCTAATGAATGAAAGCCAGGATGCCCTGGTTCAACTCATGATGGCTGACAACCCTGAGTTCCGAACTTTTGCCCTAACCGTTCTCGAAGCTGCTCGCACCAAGGGAGTTGAAGCCATCCGAGATGCTGATGCCGCTGCCGAAGTTGCCGCCCGTTGTTTTGAGGGCACCTACACTGAGCGAGGAAAGGCAATCTGGGAACTCGGAATGACCTATGGTCCATTTGCCGTTCCTCCATTGGTGTCTTCACTCAATTCAGACGACTCCACTCGTTTTGCTGCGATATACGCTCTTTCTCGTTTGGGTTCCGATGCACTGCCTCCGCTTTTGGTTGCTTCTCATTCTGAAAATAACAAGGTGCGTTTGGCAGTTGCCCAAGTCCTTGTGGAGATGGGGGACCCCCGCGCAATCCCTCGCCTTGCCCAAATGGCGAAAAGCGATTCGGATGGTTCCATTCGTGCGCTTTGCCGTGGGTACGCAACAAATGTCGAGAGCGCATACTTGAAGCAGGGCCTAGGCTACTACAACTATGACCCTTCACTTGGATTGAGTGAAACTGAGAACCATGGCGTTCGCTGGGGCTTGGATGGCCAAGCAAAACTTTTCTTTGATGAGCTTGAGGCTGGATTGATTCCAATGGAGCTTGCAAAGGGTTGCTTTGAGGCAGCTGCACAATCCAGCGATTCCAATCTCGCATCTCAGGCCGCCAGAGGATTGGCCTTGGTTTACGCTGCCGAAGTTGCTCTCTTGCGTGCTGTTGGTGAAAATGTTCGCGCTGCTGAACAATTTAACGCCGGCCTGAGCTTGAGCACCGAAGCATTGAACTCTGCCCTCGGAGAAGCGTTGAGGTCCTCGAACGATGTTCCGACGGCTGCTGTTCTAATCGAGATGTTGGATAGCCCGGCCGCTATTCAGGCCGGAAACCTCAGAACAGCTCTAAACAGTTCTGTCCCCACCATTAGTTTTTCTGCCGCAATCTCTCTCGCAAATGCAGGCGAACAGGGCTCAACTCTGGTCTCAACCCTCATGCGGGCGGCCAGCATTCAAGGTTTGCATTCTGTTCAGATTTTCAGCGCTGACAATGCTTTTGCTAACAATCTGGCTGAAGGACTTGCAAGTTCGGCAAATTGCACCAGCCTGATTGCTTCCGATGCCGCTTCTGGGTTAAGTAATCTTTACCGCGGCCTGAACATTGATGCCTTCGTTATTCAGGATCCTCTTCCAGATACTTACGCGCGCCAACTCGTGAAGCGGATTCGCCAAAACGGAAAGTACGCCAACACACCCATTTTGGTTCAGGGCAATGGCTCCGCTACTGGTGACATTGATGATGCCACTGTTTACGACACCTTGACCTTTCAGGATGTGCGTTCTTCTTTGAGCGAACTTGATCCAGAGCGCATGGGCTACCGTCGCACTGCTGCCCGCGCCGCGGAAGCTCTAGCTGGAATGGCGAACCGGAGTTCCGGTTCTGGTGCTGGCGTTCAACAATCTCTCGTGAGCTTTCTCGGCCGCGAAGATGATGTTGCTATCCCCATTATGATGGCTTTAGGCCACTGGGGAACTGCTGCTGAGGCGCAGCAACTTTTGTCCGAGATTGCTGATGGCGGAAATAGCGCCCAAAAACGCGCTGCCGCCGCTCGTGCTCTTGATGGAATCATGACCCGTGATGGAACCACAAAGCTACTTACCGAAGATGAAAATGTCCTCCGCTCGGCGATGACTGTGGAGGATGTTGAGCTTGCTCAAGCATGCGCAACGGTCCTCGGCCGGGGCAAGGCAATTCATAAGAGCGTCCAAGTTTCCGCCAAGTAGATTGGCGGCTCCTCCCCCCCCTAGACACTGACCCTATCCAATGGGTCACCACCTTTTCTAAATGCTTGAAATTAGGGGATTTCGGAAATAAATAAGAGTCGGGCCTAGCACGAATTGAAATTGAGTCATAAGTGCTTTGCAGAAAAGGGAGTAGATATAAAGTGACCCACTGGATAGGGTCAGTGTCTAGTTATCGTAAAATAAGATTATGACTCGGACCGCTGACTCGCATTTAGGCCAATCTGTATTTCCAGGACAATCGGCGAGCCCTGGCGTTGCCTGCGGCCCCGCTTTCCTTAGTTTTGCCGGGTTGGACGATTTGGAAGAACATCGCCTCAGCGATGAAGAGGTTGAACTAGAGATGGGGCGCCTGGATTCGGTTGCTCGAGCTGCGCGGGTGTCTCTGGTTCGGCAGCGTGAGGCCTTGGCCGATCACTTCACTGCTGAACAGCGTGCCGTTTTCGATACTCATCTTCATCTACTTGAAGATCCTGTAATCGAAGCAGATGTGAAAGATCGAATCCGTGAACAGCGCATGACCTTGGAAAATTCTGTTAAGGATGTCTTTCATGTTTATGAGCGTTTGTTTGAAGTCGTTCAAACGGAGAGCCTTCGCAACAAAATGAGCGATATGCGCGATGTTGCCCTTCGGATGCTTCGCCATTGCAGTCGAGGTGGAACTGCAGGCCAAAGCTCTGCCAGTCGTTCAGACTTGAAGGACGGCATTTTGGTCGTGAAGGAACTCACACTCTCTGATTTAACTGAATCCCTGGAACATGGGTTCGCTGCGATTGCAGCGGAATCGGGCTCCACAACAAACCATGGCGCAATCCTGACCCGTGCCGCCGGAATACCTGCGGTAATCGGAGTGGAAGGGCTGCGGGACAGCTTGACCGAGGGCCAAACTTTGCTCGTGGATGGGAACACCGGACAGGTCGTGTTAGACCCTTCCCCTGAATCAGTCGGTGCCGCCCAAAACCGAGCCCTTGAAGAAGATACACCGGTTCTTTCTCAACCACGATTAGCTGATGGGACTTCAGTACGATTAGGGGCTGCTGTTGCAAGTGCAACGGAAGCTCGAACCGCGGCCCGCATTGGGATTTTGGATACCGGCCTTTACCGAACTGAACTTCCTATCTTTCAGCGCCAGGGTTCCCCCAAGGAAGAATCTTTGACGGCCTTGTACAAACAAGTATTTAACGCTTCCGATTCCATCGTCTTTCGCCTCCCCGATTTGGACTCAACATCGGACCTGCCGAATGTTTTTTCAGAGGGTGAAACAAATCCCGCCCTAGGTTTGCGCGGAATCCGGTTGCTCTTTTCGCGGCCGGAAATGTTGAACCTTCAACTTCGTTCCATTTATCGAGCCAGTGAAGGGCAGGAGGTTCGTGTTGCGGTACCTTTCGTGACTGGACCCGCTGACTTGTTACGCATTCGTGAAGCCTTTGATACTGTTCGAGAAGAATTGCGGCTCGCTGGAGTGGATGTTTCGAAGCCGCCCCTTGTTGGCGCTGTTATTGAAACGCCATCCTCTGCATTGCTAGCGCGGGAGATTTTTCCTGTTTCTGACTTCCTTTGCATCGGATTAGATTCCTTTTCGCAGTACCTTCTCGCTTCGGATCGCAACCATCACCATCCTGAAGTTTTGCGCGGCCTTTCGGGGGTTCATCGAGTGGTTTTGCGTGCCGTTCGGAAAATTGCCCAACTTGCTGAAGCTTTGGATAAGCCACTCTCTGTGTACGGCGAGAGTGTTGTGGAAGAGGGGAACCTGGAACTTCTTGTCGGAGCGGGAATTCGAGACTTTGCCCTTAGGCCTGCTTTGCTCCAACTTGCACAGGCCCGGCTGGATGGCCTTGATCTTTCCGCAAGCGAGCGCGCGGCGGAAAAAATATGCCGCTAGTTGAACGAGGCCCCATGGGGCTGGACTCGGCTTCGAATCACCGAACCCGACTCTCCCCATAGGCGCTTCACCCTTCGCTTGAGCCGAGTTTCAACCTGAGACATTTGACCGGTGCGAGTAAGAACAAGGAGAGCAGAGCCGGCACCTGAAAGAGTGGCCGCAATTCCGCCAGCACGCACAGCAAAACCAAGGAGCCCCTTTGCACCAGTCAATTGGCGAAGGCGAGCCTCTACATGGAGTTCATCTTGGATTCCGATTTGAATTGCACGCTCGTCCAGAGTGCGGAGGCCTTCCAGCAAGATGGGGGTCCTTCGTGCTTGGGCGGCGGCGCGCGGAAAACTCACTGAGCTTGGAAGGACTTCCCGTGCTCGTTTCGTGGAAAGGGGGTACGGCGGAAGAATGAAAAGAAGGCGCAAGTCTCGGTGAAGAGTAACAGGCAAATGGAGCCAGCTCTCTTTCGGGTCCTGGATGGACCAGTGGGAGCCACCCAGAAAGGAGCCGGTTGCATTTTCGGGGTGCCCCTCAAGCTGAATGGCCTCCCGGTGGAGCAGTTCAGGTTTGAGGCCGCCGTTGCAGATTTTGTTTCCGAGGAGAAGGCCACCCACAATGCCCGCTCCGCTAGCTCCGAGACCACGGCCAGGTGGAACGGTTGATGAAACTTCAATTTTTCCATTGGGGAGTTTTTTATTCGCCAAAATGGAGGCTCGCTTCAAGCCTCGCAAGACAGGATCGCCGCCCACGGACAAAATAGACTCCCCAAGGGCACCCTTCCGAACCAGCTCCGTTTTTTCCGCGGGTTCCCAGCTGATTTTGATTTCTTGCTCTACCGTAACTGAGAAGGTGTCGAAGCCTGGACCCAGGTTGCTGGTGGACATCGGAACCGTGAGGGAGAGTCTCGGGGTGGATTTTTTGCGACGGAGAGCCATGAGGCGGGGTGCTTAGGAAGTCTGAAGGGAAGCAAGGTAGCCTCGGGGGGCAATTTTCGGTAGAATGTTGGGCTCCCCTCAGTGGGGGATGGTCTCAAAAGCCTGGGGCGCCGGCTTAGGACCTCACCAAATCATTAGCGCTACCGAACCATACTCACATCGCATTCCTAGACCCATGTCTGCTACGACCTCTGCCCATACGAACACTCTCGACCCCAAGGATGAAAAACGCCTCAAGGACATCCGGAATATTGGAATCATGGCTCACATTGATGCTGGGAAGACCACTGTTACGGAACGGATTCTGTTTATTACAGGCCGAACTCACCAGATTGGCGAGGTCCATGACGGCGCAGCCACTATGGACTACCAAGAAGATGAGCGCGCTCGGGGAATTACGATTACTTCCGCAGCGACTCAGTGTGAGTGGGATGGAACCCAAATCAATATCATCGATACTCCAGGCCATGTGGATTTCACCGTAGAGGTAGAGCGTTCCCTTCGGGTTCTTGATGGTGCAGTAGCCGTGTTTGATGGTGTTGCGGGTGTGGAAGCTCAATCTGAAACGGTTTGGCGCCAGGCTGACCGCTATGGCGTGCCCCGAATTTGCTTCATCAACAAGTTGGACCGCACAGGTGCTGACTTTGACAAAGCTTATGAGTCCATCATTAATCGCTTGGGCGCGAATGCAGTCCGTATGCAAATTCCCATGGGCGCCGAAAAGGAGTTCTACGGCATCATTGATTTGCTCACTCGAACTGCCCGCAGGTTTGTGGAGGGCTCTTCTGGAACTGAAGTGAAAGAAATTGAAGTCCCCGAAGAATTCAAGGAAATCGTTGAAATCCGCCGCAATGAAATGATTGAGAAGCTTGTCGAAGTTGAAGACGCGCTCGTGGATAAGTTCCTTGAAGGGGAAGAAATCACCAACGAAGAAATCATCCGGTGCTGCCACTCGGCCGTGCTTCAGCGCCACGCCTACCCTGTTTTCTGTGGTTCTGCTCTTCATGACAAGGGTGTCATGTTCTTGATGGACGCGATTACCTCCTATCTTCCAAACCCGCTCGAGGTTGGAGCCGTTGTGGGGTCTGACCCCCGCGACGAAGAAAAGGAACTGGTTCGCGGCCCCAGCTCCGCAGAACCCTTCTCTGGCTTGGCTTTTAAAACAATCGCCGACCCGAACGGTGACCTGACTTTTGTTCGAATTTACTCAGGTACCTTGAGCCGCGGGGACCAAGTTTTGAATCCTCGAACTCGCAAGAAAGAACGCGTGGGCCGATTGATGTTCATGCATGCGGATAAGCGCGAAGCCGTGGACACCGCATACGCTGGTGAAATTTGTGCAGTGGTTGGTTTAAAGAACACAACCACCGGCGATACGGTTTGTTGTAATGACAACCAGGTCATTTTGGAATCTATGACTTTCCCAGAGGCGGTGATTTCCATGTCCATCGAGCCCAAGGCCATGAAGGATCGCGACAAGCTGTCATCGGTATTGGGCCACTTGTGCAAGGAAGATCCTTCCTTCCGCGCGATTGTGGATCAAGACACCGAAGAGATTGTAATCTCGGGAATGGGTGAGCTTCATTTGGAAATTATCACCACTCGAATTGAACGAGACCACGGAGTTCCCATTTCGATAGGTGCACCAAAAGTTGCCTATCGGCAGACCATTTCGGCTGAAAAAGATGTGGAAGGAAAGCATGTCAAGCAAAGTGGTGGACATGGCCAATACGGTGTGGCAAATGTTCGCTTCGTTCCGAATCCCGAAGCGGAAGATGACGGTCTTGAGTTCGTTGATGAAATCAAGGGCGGTGTGATTCCTCGCCAGTACATTCCAGCAGTCAAGGCTGGCATTGAGGGCGCGATGAAAACTGGCGGTCGCCTAGGCTGGCCATTTGTGAATGTGAGGGCTCACCTTCACTACGGGAAGTTCCACGAAGTGGATTCCAGCGAACTTGCTTTCCAAATGGCGGGCTCCTTGGCATTCCGTGAGGCTTGCAAAGAAAACACCACCATCCTTGAGCCCTACATGAAGCTTTCGGTACAAGTACCTGAGGAGTACATCGGAGATGTTGTCGGTGACCTCAACACCCGCCGCGTTGAAGTGGATGAAATTGCAGTCACGGGTGACCTTCGGGAAGTTCGTGGAGCAGTCCCCATTGCCGAAATGTTCAGTTACGCGAGTCGCCTTCGTGGAATGACTCAGGGCCGCGGAATGTTCTCCATGGAACCCGATAACTACCGCCCCGTCCCTGCGTGGGTGGCCGAAAAACTGGTCGAAGAGCTCACGAAGTAGGGCGACTACGGTTAGAATTGGGCATCATGTCCACGACGCAGAAGCCGCAAGGCGATCAGCGCACTGCCCAGTCTCTGGGCCTGAAGGTGCCGGTTTACCGCCACCTTCGCGACGCTCTCGCCGAGAATCAACACCCCTCCTGGCTCCAGCTTGCTGATCCCGCACTGGCCGGAGCATTCCCGAACCCGCTCGGCTTCGAGCTCCTGCTAGACCATATGCAGGAAGTTATTTCTTTAGAGAGGCGCCGCGCCAACTTGCTGCGCACTCTTGAGGATTCCGATAACGAAGCTTTGAGGGACCAACTTCAAGGTGCCGCTGATGAGGGCGAACTTGAAGACATTGCCTTAACCCTCCATCCGGCCGAAGCTCCATCTGGTTCTGATGATGAGAGTTTGAAGGATGAGCAGAAGGAGTATCTTCAGAAGCTCCGTGGGCAAAGCAAGGTCGCTGCACTTCTGCGTTCTTCTTTCCGAACTAAAGGAGTGATGCGAGTTGAGTTGCTCGAAGGAAAGGAATCCGAACTGCGGCCCTTCCAGCAGTTTGCTGATAAGGAATACAAAATTTCTGATGTTCCAGAGAATCAATATTTGACTATGCGCAGGGGTGAACACGCCCACGCCCTCAAGTTGCATTTTGCTCTGCCTTCGGAAGTGGTCCCAGAGGCATTTGCCCTAACGGAATTTCCGCCACAGGAAAAAGATGGCTACTTTGCACTCTTTAGAAAATTTGTTGACGAAGAAAAGGTGCCTCGATTGCTTCAAGAGGCACGCGCGCGTCTGAAGAAGAGGGCCGAGAGCTACGCCCTTCAGCACGCTTGGGGTCTTTTGGAAATGACTCTGGATCGCGGGCTTCAAAAGGGAAAAGTATTAGGAATTTTTGCTCAGCGGAACGGAAAACTTTCTATGGCTTTGTCAAACGAGGGACATTTCCTTAGGGCGGCGACCTTTTCTGCGAAGGATGACCAAAAGTTAGCCGAGAGCATCACCCAGTTTATGGGAGAAGACCGCCCCGAGGTTGTTGCTCTTCAAGCAGATTCCCCTACTCGAACCTATGGCAACAAAGCCTTGGATGTTCTTCGGAAAGAGGGCAAGCTTCGGAGCTTGCTCGTTCCAGTTGCCGTTGTTCGCACTCTTCTGCGCGAGGTTGCTCGCAGTTTTGAAGAGTCACACTTGCAACACGATGAGCGGCAAGCCTTCATGTTGGCTCGGTTTGGCCAGCATCCCCGAGCCGCGGCTTACCATACACCTCACATAGTTCGGGCCTTCATCCAGAACCGTGGAGAAGTGAATCACCATCGATTGGACACCTTCACTGAAGTGTTCTTGCAGAGTTTGATTGTCGCGCGTGGGGTTGACCTCAACAGCGCTTCTCATGACGAGTTGCATTTAGTACCCGGGATTGATGCCAAAGCCGTTGAAATTGAACGCTCAACGGGTCCGTTCTGCTCCTTGTTGGATTTCAAAAATAGAATGGGATTGTGCGAATCAAAGTTGCGCCCTGCATTTTGCTTCTTAAGGGTTCGCGGCGGAGATGATCCCCTGGATGCGAAACCCTTACATCCGATTTACTATGGAGCATTACGAGAGGCCACTTCCCAACAAGAAGAAGCGTCTAATTTCCTGAAAGAGCCGACCAAACTTCAGGATTTGGAATGGGATGAAATTCTTAAAGCACGCGGCTGGACTTCTCGAGTTGTTCCGCATGTGATTCGTGGACTTTCCAAAACTTCACGGCGTCCACGCTTTGGGCATCGTGGTCCTCAGGCAGGGAAACGCCTCGAGTCTTTGGAAGTTGGAGCCACTGTTTCGGGGAAAATTACCAAAATTCTTGAACACGGTGCTTTTGTTGAAATTGGCATGCGCCGTGAGGGCTTCGTACATGTTTCTCAACTTGCGGATCAGTTTGTAAAAGATCCAAAAGAGGTCGTGGAAGTTGGGCAAGAAGTTTCTGGGCGTGTTGTTTCAATTGACTTAGAAAAACAGCGGTTCCGAGTTTCACTCCGCTCCGAAGAGGGGAGTCCCCGTGGTAGCGGTGGCAAAGGGAAAGGCAAAGGGAAGGGGCGTGGAAAAGGAGATGGTCGCGAACGGCGAGCACCCCTGCCGGCTCATGCCAAGGATATGCGGCCCAAATCTCGCCCCGGCGGCGGAAAAGGTGGCCGTGATGATCGCCGGAAGAAGATTGAAAAAGTCCAAACCGGAAAGGACCCCCAGGCGGGTCGCTGGAAAGAGGACATCGACCCTACAAACCCGTTCTACGAGTTCTTCAAGCAACAGAGCGAAGGCGAAGAGAAAGGGGAGAATCGCTAGCGATTTCGAATAAGGAGGGCGCTGTTGAGTTCCAAGCTTGAACGCCCTTCACGAGTATCGTTGAGCCATCGCTTCCCATCTTGGGCATAGCCTTTGGTGGGACGAACTTCTGGGAATCGTTCAGAGTGCCATTGGTTCCAAAGGTCCATCAATCGCTCGCGAGTTTGTTTGGCCGCAAGGGAAGCCAATGCAACGGGGAAAAATTTTCCATCTGCCCCTTCCGAAAAACGAAGCTGGACCTCGCGTTCTCCCCATTTCAGCGTGTAAAGGGAAGCCTTTTGCGTTTCGGCATGGATTTGAATGGAGTCCGGCAATAGAACTTTCTCCAAACGCGACGCATAACTTCGGCGTGCCCCATGACGGTCCATCTCAATCCTGAGTGGAGCCGGTTGGCTAAGCTGAAGGATATGGGAAACGATTTCCATGCTGATTGAAAAGAGAACATCGGCCTTGGAGCCAATCGTGTTCAGGAGTTGATTCCATTCGCCGGCGGGGACTGCGCGGGCGCCGAAGCCCTCGAAGGTGCAGCCACCAGCTAAGAGAGAGCGCCGGAGTAGAGTTGAATCCAAGTGAGCTCGTTCAGTATCAGAGGAGGGGCACAGTTTTCCTGGCAAGGCGCCAAACCAGGGCGCCTTCTTGAACCAATCCCGATCTCCCGATGGGGGAGCTTCTAGCCAGGCCTTGAGTTGAACACCCAAACTAGGCTCCATCGCTAGAAAGGCCCCCACAGCGCGCTCAAGTCTTTCGCGCCCGTGAGGGCCAGTGTTGACGCGCTTGGAATCATCAATTCGTAATCGACGGTCCTTTCGGCCGGGCTTCTGGGCTACGCAATCTGAGGTGACTTCCCATAGATTGGTCTTGGTGTCCGGGATGCGAAAGAGAGACCAACCAGCGGTAAAGGGGCCCAAGAGGGGGCCATATCCAGCCTCGTCAATCCCTGCGATGAACATTAGCTATTTGGGGGAGCCAAGCGATTTTTCGAAAGGCGCCAATACGCGAATAGCGCAAGGGGAAGAACGACCAAACTAATCATTTGCGAAGAAGAGAGTAATAGTTCAACTTCATGTTGGGGGACTTCGCCCGGACCTAGGCCATCTTTGAAAATTCCTCCGCGAGCAACCGAATCACCTCGGAAGTATTCGACTACAAATCGAAGGATGGCGTAGCCGCCGACAAGAATTGCAGCAACCTGCCCATGGAAAGATTTGTTTTTGAGGAGCCATAGCCCGAGTAAGAAAAGTGAGAAGGCTTTGAGTTGCATATAAGGTTGGGTCGGGTGGAGGAGTTGGCCGACCATGTCTTCCGGGAACAGGGAGCCTTGCGGAAGTGGGTCTGGAACTTGAAGCGCCCAAGGCACATCAGTTGGACGGCCATAATCATCACCCACCATGAGGCATCCGATTCGCCCAATGGCCTGACCGAGGAAACCACCAGTGAGTCCCCAATCTAGAGCGGCCGAAACACGCAGCCCGAGCTTTCGGGCTTTCCAAGCACCCAGAGTGGCGGCTAAAATGAGCCCCCCATACATCACGAGTCCTCCTTCCCAAATAGCAAAGATTTTGACTGGATTCAGCATGAAGTAGGGAAGGTTTACCAAGACATAGGCCAATCGACCCCCCGCGATGACCCCAATCAAACACCACCACGCAATGTCCGGAACCGCCAAGGGGTCGCGAGTTGTGTCTTCGCCATATTTCGAAGCCAGTCGAGTGGCCATCCACACCCCAATCATGAATCCAAGAGCAACAAAGAGGCCGAAGGAAGAGAGCACCCGCTCTGCTCCAAACAGCTCCACCCGTAATAGTTCCGGCCACATGTCCTCATCC
This sequence comes from Planctomycetota bacterium, assembly GCA_030748415.1. Lineage (GTDB taxonomy): Bacteria > Planctomycetota > UBA1135 > UBA1135 > UBA1135 > UBA7888. Next base: position 121,874 of record JASMMA010000007.1, on the reverse strand, counting down.
TATCTTCGCCCCTCATGACCAACCAGACTGAGAAAGTAGCCGAACCGACGAAGGTCCTCTTTGAGGGTAGGTACCGGAAACTGGTCCGCGATCTGCCCCAAACAATTTTTTACTGTCCGTCCTGTAAGGGTCGCGGTTGTGAAAAGTGTGAAGGCTTTGGAAAACTAACCAAAGATTCGGTTCAAGAACTCATCGCGCGTGTGGCCATGCCTTGGTTGAAGGCTCGTCGAAATAAATTTCATGGGGCGGGGCGAGAGGACATGGATGTGAGGATGTTAGGCAGCGGGCGCCCCTTTGTGTTTGAGGCGATGAAATGTAAGCGCCCAATGATTGACCTGGAAGAGTTGCGCGCCGAGATTAATCGCCGGAACGAGGGTCGGATTGAGTTGCTGGACTTTAAGTTCTGTAATCGCAAGAGAGTCGTCGAACTCAAAGAAACTCGATGCCCCAAAGACTACCGGGCCCGGGTTCGTTTTGAGGAGGAGGTTCTTCCGAGGGACATCGACAGGGCCCTCTCTTCTCTTGTGGAACAAGGTCGCCTAACGGTCCTGCAAACGACCCCCTCTCGGGTGGCCCATCGGCGCGCCAACATTGAGCGCGAGCGCTGGATTGAGATTATTGAGTACGAAGCAAATGCATCCGATTGGCTGGTGACCCTTCGTTCTGCCCACGGAACCTACATTAAAGAGGCCATCTCCGGCGAGTCAGGCCGCACAAAGCCCTCCCTCTCTGAATTACTGGGCAGTCCATGTGTCTGCGTGGAGTTGGATGTTTTGAATATCCTAGAGGCGGAAAACCCCAAATAAGACACTGACCCCATCAGGTGGGTCATCCTTGCCCTATTCCCTTTGGATCAAAACACTTAGGGCCTTTTTTTCGTTTAGCCTAGGGGAAACCCAAATATTTGCCCCAACTAGATTGCTTTCAAGGGTTTACGGAAAAGTTGACCCACCTGATGGGGTCAGTGTCTAGGTTGGGGTCTGGGTTTGTTCTAGAGGCCCATTCCGAAAACTTCACCTTCGCAAATGATGCTCCCATCCATGGTGAGAACTTGGCCCTTCCAGCGAAAGGCCTTACGGGCGGCTGAGCCGCCTGAAACTTGGCCCGCAATCATGAGGTCGCAGGGTGGGCTGACGGAGCCGCGGAATCGCACGGAGTCCAAGCCTGCAAATCCTACGAAGGTATTCTCCGGAAACTTGAAGATAAGGTTTGCGTGAGCGGAGCCTGCTTGGGCCAACATCTCAACCATCAGGGCGCCCGGCAAAATGGGCCGCTCAGGAATGTGGCCCCGGGACCACCACTCATCCTTTTCAACATGGCGGTGTGCAACGAGCAGGTTGGCTTCTTCGTTGTAGTGAAGAATGTTCGTGAGTTGCAAAAACTCGTGCCGTTGCGGATTAAAGCGGCCGAATTCTTCGGGGCCCATAAAAATTTCATCCAGAGGATAGTCCTTTGGGTTGATGATTCCTTTTTTTGCCAATTATGAAGTGGTGGGGGTTGGATTAGGTAACTGAAACGGTGTCCAAGCGCTTCATCTCGCGCCGGTAGAGAGGGACTATAACCGCAAGCTTCAGATAGTTTGACAAGTTCAATGCCCACCAAACCCCAAGCGCACCAAGCCCTAGCCCATGAGCAAGGCCAAAAGCTAGCGGGATTCGTAAGAAGTAGCCTCCAATGGAAATCACCGAAACGCCTGCCGTACGCCCAGCTCCCCCTAGAGCTTTCGCTAAAACAGATTCGGCTGCAGTCACTGGTTGAGACCAAGCCACAATACTCAGATAAAGAACCACCTCCCGGTTTACTGCCGGAACATGGGAATAGATTGAAGCCAACAGCTCAGGAATCGTAAGGAATAAAAAAGAAAAGAAGAGGGAGATGCCAATCGAGAGGCCCAAACAAACTTGCACCGATACTCGAGCAGATTGGGGATCTCCGCCACCAATCCTCCGGCCAACCATCCCCGACACGGCCATCGCTGGACCAAAGAGCCCACAATAGGCAATAGATTCAATGCCATTAAAGCCAATGCCAAGACCAGCCTGCACAACCGGTCCCAAAGGCTCCACACTGGTTTTTAATACTGCAATAAAGCCAAGGGCATAGGCAGCTGTTGAAAGGGCGACAGGAATGCCAATCCCAGTCATCTTGCGAACTTCCTTCCAGTGGATGGGAGTGTCCATTCGAATCCTAAGATTCCAAACCCTCCCCAAAATGCCTAGCGCAATGAGACCGCCAAGGCCGCGAGAAATGCCAGTTGCCCAAGCAGCACCAGCAACCCCCATTGCGGGGATCCCAAGTTCCTCCACGCCATAAATAAGCATGGGATTCAGAACAAAGTTAAGGGCGACGGAAAAGGCAGATAGGAACATGGGCGCGACCGTATTTCCTAGCCCAATAAAGACACTGTCAGTCACTGGCTTTAAGACAACCAATGGAAGCAATATGTAGATTTTGGACAAGTAACTTTCTGCAAGAACAGCCACATTTCCCGATGCGCCAAGCATGCGAACTAAAAATGGTGCCGCAAGAAAACCAGCAACACCGACAACAACCATCAAGATCATTCCTGACTTCAGCCCACTCTCAAAAACCGACCTCATAGACTCCCGGTTTTTTGCGCCGGTAAAGAAAGCGATCCGCGCCAAGATCCCAGAATTTAATAGCTGAATAAACGCAAAATTGAGAATCAGCACAAAGGAACACATCCCCAGTGCTGCCTGTGCATCTCTTCCCAAATCTTGAATCCAATATTGGTCATTCACTCGGTAAAAGGAGTGAAGGATTAGGGAAAGGGTTGCCGGCCATGAAAGGCGAAGGGCCTCCCTTAGAGAGCTCTCCTGGTTCGCAGACTCCGAGGAGATGGTCACTGACGCGGGTTTGCCTTGATGTTGCCGACTTGAATGACCAACTGGGTTTGGATGCCGCTTCGAACGCTGGCCCGCTCAATGCGGCGTCGCCACTTTCCCCCAAAAGCGGAGAACGAATATTCGCCCGGCGGTAAATAGGGCAGGAGAGCGGTACCGGTTTCATCGGTTCTAGCCGATGAAGCGTGCCCCGGTGGGGCTTGGGATTCAGGAGTCGGTGCGCTGACCCTTCTGGCAGTGACCGTTACACCAGAAAGGGGTTCGTTGGCCGCTTTGGAGACCACCTGGACTTTCGCCGAGCCAGCGTTCGGGAGGATGAACTCAACATAGGCCTCATTTCCAGCAAGTTGGATCTGTTTTTCCTTGCCCGCAGGGTAGCGATTACCGCCAGGGATGACTCTGTACGGTCCCGGTCTCAAGTTGCGAATGGCAAAGTTGCCATCCCGGTCACAGGTAGCAGTCCTTGGTGTTACAGCTAGAGTAAGGTCGTCTACGATTCGAATGGCGGCCACTTTGAGGCCTTCTAGAGGGAGGCCGGATTCGTCCACGACCTTGCCGCGAATGAGGCGGTCGAGTTCTAGGGGGGCCAGTATGTGGTATCTCGTTCCATCGTCTAGAAAGGTGTAGAACCCACGATATTTGTGACAATTCTTCGCAGTGGCTTCAAGAATCCAATTCCCCTCGGCCACTTTTTCGAAGCGGAAGTTGGGCCGGTTTCCGAGATATGTTTCCCTTTTTGCGGCTGGGTTTCCGGGTTGCGGAATCAGACTAATAGTGGCTTCTTGAAGTTCGCTCCAGCGTGGGACCACGACGGTTCCTTCGATATCAAGGAAACCGTCAGGCTTTGGGGTGTTTGTTTCTTCACGACGAGTGGAGGGCCGAACGGTGGCTGGAGCGGCAGCAAGTTCGGCCGCCGAATCCCAACTGGGCGATTCCGGTTCGGTGTGGTTGGGGGCAGTGGGTGCGGGGCGGAAAAACGCCACCCAAAGGAGAAGTATTCCCAATGTCCCCAGGGAAACCCAGAGCCAGAGGGGTCGAGAGGCGTTGGGCGGAACAGCCATCTCGACCGATATTAGCGAGCCCTACTCTCCGGCGGGGAGAGGCATAACATTCCAGGTGAAGAAGGAATCTTTATTGCCTTTGAAATCAGCAATCTGTTCCCGCTTCAGGAAGGGTTTCCCCTCTTCGTAACGGAAGATGTTTAGGCTCTTTTGGGAATCTGAAGCGACAAAGAGCTCGTCCTTGCCATCGCCATCCCAATCCATGACAACTGTGGCGTGTTCAAATCCACCCGAAACAAAACCCGCGACTAGTTTTTTGGAAGACCAAATGTCACCCTCGGGGAAGGCGGAGAAAATCCCCTCATTTTTTGTAGAGGCAATGATTTCCTTGGTCCCGTCACCGTTGGTGTCGCCCAAGTTAAGAAAGCGGCACATGCTTCCTTCGAGGGGGACATCTACATCGTGGGCAACATCAGAACCTGACCAAACCCAGCGGCGAAGAATCACAACTGCATCTTCTCCCTCGAGGCCTTCTGCTTCCAAGGCTGCGTAGAGTTCAGATTTGCCATCGCCATCTTGGTCAGCGACCAAAATTTCTTTTGCGTGGCGGTCTTTGAGGATTGCAACTGGCTTTCGGTCGTAAGTTGATGTTTTTGGATTCCAGCGGTAGGAATCAATTCCACCCGCTTGCTCAGAACCGTCGAAGCGGTTGGGCTCAGATGGAGTTGTGTAAAACTCAAGATTCCCATCGCCATCGATGTCGCCGATTTCAGCTTCGTGTACAAAGGTGCGTTCAGCAGTGCGGTGTACTTCCTGAGCTTGCATGCCGTTGGCCGTTTGCTCAAGAACATAGATTGCACCGAGGTCATGGGTGACCACAACAAGCTCGTCTTGGCCATCACCGTCTAGATCACCAACTTCAAGGTCGCGTAGGCGTTGCTCTCGTCCGCCGACTTCAGCGGTCCACAAAGTCTCCGCTTGCCATGCACCATGACCCCCGCGCCAGATTTGCAGATAGGGCATGTTGGCGCTAATGGTGAGGATTCCGGGTTCTCCAAATGCAGGCTCGAACCACATACATTTATGAAAGACATTTCCGCCAGCGGTTTCGTAGGTTTTTGTCTTGGGCTTCCCGGATTTCTTTTTTGTAATCCAGTGGACGTCCTCATCGGAAACGCCTTCAGCAGGGTCAATCGTCCAGCCACCATTTTCGGGAGTGGCAGGAGAGAAGTGGAGGGGCCCACCTTCAGGCTTTCCACTTTTGCCGATGAGTTTTAGGAAGGTCTTACCGTCACTTTCTCGCTTCCCTAATTGGAAGGTCTCCTTGCGCTCAGGGGCAACGACAGTTTCCTGTTCCCACTCGGAGCCCGTGTTTCGAAGAATCAACATGGCAGCGGGGGAGGGAACTCCAGCCTTGAAATCCGACCTGGCAAGGATGAGGCCAGGTTTATCGGACACGGGTTTCCCACATGAAGCTAAAAGAAGTAGTGAAAGAAAGGAGCAGGTGAGGAGGCGGTTCATGAATCAGTCTCCCACGTATCCCAGCCCAGAAAGGGCCTCGGTGTCACCAGATTCCACGGCGTGGATTCCTTGTCGTTGACGCTCGAGAGCATCCAGTTCGTTGGGGTACTTCTTCTCAGCAGCGGCGAGCGCTTTTTTGGCTTGGGATAGGGCGCCGGGGCCGGCGGAGAGCCAGGCATCAATGATTCGTTGGTGGCCGTGGAGGTCGCAAAGGGTGGCGCACTCGGACTCAACTCGGGAGAATGTGCCATAGGCTTCCTCAAGGTTCCCCTCCTTTGTTTGGACTTCACCCAGCCCCATGAGGGCTTGATAGAGTAGTTTTGGATTGCCGGCCGCGTTTTCGGAAGCGAAGGTGAAGCCAGCACGGGCAGTAGTCATGTCTTTAGCAGAGACAGCCCTGGAAGCGGCGTCGAGAGCGTTGACAGGATCTGAGAAGGTGGGGGCAGAATCTCCGCCACAAGCACAAAGGCTTGCCAGCAAAAGAGAAGCGGTGATGTTGGGGGTACGCATGGGTCGGTTTTTGGGTGGGGGTCCAGCAGCTTTGGGGGGGCAAGTGTAACTACCTATCGGCCAAAGTTGAAAGGGTATTGACCGCTACGGACACTGACCCTATCCGCTGGGTCATCTTCCCTCTTAAAGTCCTGACCACCCGTAACTTCGAAGCAAAATGGGAATCAGCCTTTGGCCAAAAGGAAATACAATCCTAAGTTGTTTGAGGTAAAGAGGATAGGAGGAAAGTGGCCCAGCGGATAGGGTCAGTGTCTAAATGGGGGTCCCTCCTGCCGATAGGAACCTAGACCGAGCTCGAAATCCTTGCTGGAGTCTCTACGGGCTACAAAAAGAATCAAATTCGCACTCCAATCACACTCCAATTGGTGTAGAATCTCTGCTCCACAGCCCAGTGGCGTTGTTCCGATGCAAAAAGAAACCCGAGTAACTGTCAAGATTCCACGCCCGCTTTACCGGCGGATTCAGCAGGTCATTGAGAATACCGGATTTTCTTCCGCTACGGACTTCATTGTTTTTGTCATGCGTGACCTCATGGGTGAGGTCGAAACAAGCACAAAGGAAGAATTCACTCCCGATGAGCTCAATGCCATTAAACAAAAACTCAAGAACCTGGGCTACCTCGATTAACTCCCAACACTCTCAATAAAAATGATTGCTCCCCACGGTGGAACTTTAGTCAACCGCATGCTCGAAGGTGCCGACGCCGAAGCTCTTGCTTCCAAGGCCGCTTCCATGCCAGTAATGACCCTCAACTCTCGCGAAACATCCGACTTTGAAATGATTGCCACCGGCGCAATGAGCCCCCTTGAGGGTTTCATGGGCCAGGCCGACTACGAAGGCGTTTGCGAAAACATGCACCTCGCTTCAGGTGTTGCGTGGCCCCTTCCTGTTGTTCTCGCCACGAAAGGTGATGACGACGGCTCTGCCTACGCAGTTGGAACCGAGGTCGCCCTTCAGGGCGAAGATGGAACTCTTCTTGGTGTCATGACTGTCACCGACAACTGGACCCCGAACAAGCGCTCTGAACTTGAAAAGTGCTACCAGGGCGACGATGAGCACCCAGCATGGGATTACCTTGAAAGCATTGGGAACACCTACATCGGTGGCTCATTCCAGGCCATCGCTCTCCCTTCTTACGAGAAGCACAATGAGTTCCGCCTCACACCGGTCCAAACCCGTGCCGCTTTCGAAGAAAAAGGATGGGACACCATCGCTGCATTCCAAACCCGCAACCCCATCCACCGCGCCCACGAATACCTGACCAAAGTTGCCCTCGAGCAGACCGATGGCCTGCTGATTCACCCATTGGTAGGGGACACCAAGGCCGACGACATCCCATCCGATGTTCGGATGAAGTGCTACCACGCCATTTTGGAAAAGTACTACCCACTCGACCGGACCATGCTTGCGGTTTACCCACAGGCCATGCGTTACGGTGGTCCCCGTGAGGCCATTCTTCACGCACTCTGCCGCCAGAACTACGGAATCACCCACATCATCATTGGTCGCGACCATGCTGGAGTCGGTTCTTACTACGGCACCTTCGATGCCCAAGAAATCTTTGACCAATTCGAAGATGGCGAAATTGGCATCAATACACTTCGTTTCGAGCACTCATTCTTCTGCAAGCTGACGGGCGGCATGGCCACCACCAAGTCCAGCCCAGCAGGACCGGAGGACAAAATCTTCCTTTCAGGGACAAAAGTGCGCGACATGTTGTCCAACGGCGAGCGCCCACCTGCCGAATTCTCCCGTCCCGAAGTGGCGGACATTCTCATCGAATCATACGCACAAAAGGTCGAAGCTTGATCGGCCGATAGGGAACCATGCTTGGAATTTTTGGAAAAAAACGGGAGCAGAATCACCTGCTCGTCATCACTCTGGACTCCTGCCGTTGGGATTCCTTCATGGCTGCAGAGCCGTCCAACATCGCACGCCTGTGCGGCGGCTTGGACCAAGTTGAGAGGCGGTACTCCTATGCCGCTTGGACGGCTCCTTCCCACTACAATCTCCTCACGGGCTTGGTCCCACACACCAGCCCGGAAAAAGTTTACGCCTCGGAGTACTACAAGGAGGACCTCTACAAGTTCAAGGATCGCCTAGGAGTGGCAGAAGCTGGCTTCGAGGCCATGATTCCCCACCTTTGGCTTCCGAGTTACTTGAAAAAGAAAGGGTACGAAACCAATGCAATGGTTTCCCTGCCCGTTCTGAACCCAGCAACTGGAGTCAATAAAGACTTCGACACTTTCAAGTTGATGCCCAAACACAACGACATGATGGCCATGCTGGATGGCTTCGAGGAGCACTACAAAACCCGCCCCTCAAAAGGCCTCAAGGGCAATGTCCCTCAGTTCTACCTCATGAATGTCGGGGAAACACACTATCCCTATGGCCTTCCTGATGAAGACAAAAATGATTTACCTCACATTTCGGGTGTAAATGGCATCTTCCGAAAATTGGACGACCAAATTGATGAGTCGGGAAGCCTTGCCTCTGATAATGAGGCTGGCGATTTTATGGACATGGACATGATTGAAAAATGCCGAGAGCGGCAGATTGAAACTGTCCGATACCTCAACGACACGGTCTTCCCGCGTCTTTACGACATGGTCCCCAAAGACACTTGGATCATTGTCACCGCCGACCACGGCGAACTCTTCGGTGAAAGTGGCTACTTTGGCCACGGACCGATCATGCACGAGAAAGTTTTCGAGGTTCCTTTCCTTGAAGGCAAACTCCGCTAATCCCCAATCCCTCGAACAAAAAAGAAAAATGAGCAATAAGCCTGGATTCGTTCTCTGGTTCACCGGTCTCTCCGGTTCCGGAAAATCTACCCTTACCCGTATGTTGGAGCCTGAATTGCGCAAGCGCGGCTGCAATGTTGAAATCCTTGATGGCGACGAAGTCCGCGAGAACCTATCCAAAGGACTTGGCTTCTCCAAAGAAGACCGCGATACCAACATTCGCCGAATTGGCTATGTTGCCAAGCTTTTGGCTCGCAACGGGGTCATTTCAATGACTGCCGCTATCTCCCCCTACGCTGAAATCCGGAACCAAGTTCGCGCCATGTGCAATAACTTTGTAGAGGTTTATGCGGAATGTGGAATTGACGAGCTTTGCAAGCGCGATGTAAAAGGTCTTTACGCGAAAGCCCTCTCGGGTGAAATTAAGAACTTCACTGGAATCTCCGATCCTTACGAGGCACCTGAGAACCCTGAAGTGACTGTGAATTCTGAAACCCAAACTCCAGAGGAGTCGCTTGCGGCCATCATGGAGTACTTGGAGAGCAGCAACCTGATTCCTGCCGCTGAAACAGCCCAGGCCTAACAACGTTGCCCCAATACAGCCCATTCGCACTTGTGCGGGTGGGCCGTTCCTGTCAGAATCCCAGCCGGCAACCCCACTGCCGCAACCCTAGATGAAGCATTCACGGAAGCTCCGACTCGCAATTGCAGCCCTGCTTGCCTTTTGCGTCTCTCCTGAACCGGCCGCCGCCTACATTGGTCCTGGCGCCGGTTTTGCCGCACTCTCCGGAGGGCTTGTTTTGCTGGGTGCCCTTTCATTGGCCATCGCAATTGTTGCGGCTTACCCCATAAAGCTATTACTCCGCCTCCTTAGCGGTAAAGGGCGCATCAAGGGGAAAACCAAACGCTTGGTCATTGTGGGTTTCGATGGCATGGACCCCAAACTCGCCCAACAGTTTATGGACGAGGGCCGGATGCCAAACTTGAAGGCCTTGGCTGATGCGGGTCACTTCGGCCCCTTGAAATCTGCATACCCTTCCATGTCCCCAGTTGCATGGTCGTCCTTCACAACTGGAGTTGATGCCTCGCGGCACAACATTTTCGATTTCATCACGCGCGATCCTTGTACCTACTTGCCGGTCTTGTCGAGTTCCGAAATTGTGACCGCTGAAAAGGCCCTCATTCGCATCGGAAAGCATGGCTTCTTTAAGAAGGCGAGTTCAAGCATGCGCCTCCTGAGGAAGGGGCGACCTTGGTGGGCTTACTTGGGCGACCGGAAAATTTTCTCGAATATCATTCGAGTTCCGATTACTTTTCCTCCCGAAAAATTTCACGGCGTTTGCCTTTCAGGAATGTGTGTCCCTGACCTGAAGGGAACCCAGGGTTCGTTCTCATTCTGGACAACCGATTCTGCAACTGGAGGCCCTGAAGCGGGAGGCGATGTAAACATAGTTGGTCGAAGTGGCGACACGGTTCGTTGTTCCATCTCTGGCCCTCCTGACACAACAAATGACGCGATGCGGATTCCTCTCCGCGTGGATGTCCTTTCAGAAAACGAAAAACTTCGCTTAACGATTGGCCCTGCTGGTGAGCAGGAAACGATTGAGCTTGGAGTCAAAGAGTACTCCGATTGGTTGACCCTAGAATTTAAACCACGCAAGGGCGGCCCAACAGTTTCAGGTATCGCGCGGTTCTATTGCATGGGCACCTCACCTGAATTTGGTCTCTATATGACACCGATTCAGATTGATCCGGCAAACCCAGCAATGCCCATTTCGCACCCAACGGTATATTCCATATACCTTGCCAAGAAACTGGGCCCATTTGCCACGCTCGGCTTGGCCGAAGATACATGGGCACTGAACGAACGCGTCATTGACGAGGAAGCATTCTGGAAACAAGCATTGAACATTTGGGAAGAACGTCGCGCCCAACTTTTTGATGCTCTTAAGACAACGCGCAAAGGATCAGTTGTGTGTGTCTTTGATGGAACAGACCGAGTTTCTCACATGTTCCATCGTTACCTCGACCCTGAGCACCCTGCAAACGAAGGTAAAGATACGGAGTGGGGGAAAGACAAGATAGCTCAGATTTATGAAAAAGCTGATGAGCTCATCGGCGAACTGCGGCCCAAGTTGAAGAAGGGGCGCGACATGCTCATGGTGATTTCTGACCATGGGTTCTGCCAGTTCAAGCGTGGTGTCAACCTAAACGCTTGGCTCCGTGATAACGGGTACCTTGTTCTGAAGAGTGACGCTCCTGTTGATGAAGAATCCGGGAAACAACTTTCAGGAGAATGGCTACAGCATGTGGACTGGTCTCAAACGCGAGCATTTTCTTTGGGCTTGACTGGCCTCTTTATTAATCGCAAAGCTCGGGAACGAGATGGCATTGTGGAAGAAGGCGAAGAACTTCAATCCCTCAAGAAAGAGATTCAAGAGGGCCTCATGGAACTTCGCGATCCTAAAACCGGAGATACCATTTTCCGCGAGGTCTTTGATTCGGAAGCTATCTTTACGGGACCTTATGTTTTTGAAGCCCCAGACCTTTTCATGGGCTACAAACGGGATTACCGAAACTCCTGGGATTGTGCGACCGGCTCTTGCCCCCCAGATGTTTTCTCAGACAACACAAAATCCTGGTCTGGGGACCATTGCATTGATCCTCGCGAAGTCCCCGGTGTCATTTTCTCCGAATGGCCCCTCCAAACCGAAGAGCCCGACCTCATGGACCTTGGTCCAACTGCATTGTCAATCTTTGGGGCGAAAGTTCCTCCACACATGCAGGGGGCACCCCTTTACAGCGAGGAACAAATCAATGCCTAAGTCCAAACTTGCTGTCCTGACTTTGCTTCTTCTTTGCGCCTGTGGCGGAGAGACCACGAGCGAAAAGCGGGTCATCGTGCTGGGAGTCGATGGTCTTGACCCCGAAATGGTGATGGAGCGAGTAGAGCGAGGTCTGATGCCCAACTTTGCTCGGCTCATTGAGAACGGAAGCTTCGAGGCCCTTGGTACATCCTGGCCGCCGCAATCTCCTGTTGCCTGGTCCAACTTTATTACCGGAACTAACCCTGGCAAACACGGCCTCTACGATTTCATTCATCCCGACCGTTCTACATACGGCTTGCTCAGTTCTATGAGTATGAATGAAGACCCTTGGATGGATTTTGAACTTTTTGGGATTCCTGTCCAGATGGGGGGTGGTCAAGTGACCACTCGAAAGTTCCCCGCCTTTTGGGATGTGATGGCCAATGCTGGCATCCCGGTGGCCATCCATCGAATCCCAGCGAACTTTCCTCTATCCGAAGAATCCAGTGCCGTGGTTTATCCCGATATGGGAACTCCCGACCTCGCGGGTGCCGCCTCCGGTCGAGCCTCTTTATGGTTTGAACGCTCCGATCTTGCAACATCCCGAGGTTGGGGAAATAAATCGGGTGGTTCTTACGCCATGAAGGCCGTGGATTTGAACACTTTGCGTCTGGATGCAGGTGGCCGAGGGATTGCCACGGTTTCGACTGTTCTTGAAGGTCCTCCGGATCCGGTCACTCCTACCACCAGCCCAGTCACTTTCCACTTAGACCTCACGGGCTCATCCCCCATATTGGCGGCCGAAACTGAAATGGGCATCGGAATTGCCGAGGCTGGCGATTGGTCCGATTGGGTGCCGGTTTCCTTCACAGTGGGCGGCATGTCCTCAATTAGCGGCTGGACTCGCTTCTACTTTCTTTCAGCGAAGCCCTTTGCGGTTTACGCTTCACCGGTTCAGATTGACCCTTGGTCTCCGGCAATGGATGTGAGCACTCCCTCCGATGCCGCTGCAACTCTGGCCGATGCAATTGGCCCTTATTACACCCAAGGCTTTCCAGATGCATACAAGTCTTACAAGGTAGGGCTGCTGACCACTTCCGAGTTTGTGAATGAGTCGGACACCGTTCTGGTAGAGCGCATGAAAATGCTCAACTTTGCATTGAACGAATTTGATCGCACAGGCGGCTTGCTTTTCTTTTACACCGGCTCCTTGGATATGCGCTGTCACATGCTTTGGCATTGCTCCGATGACCAGCACCCGCATCAAGAGTCGACCGGCCTGTATGACAAAGTTCCCACGGAACTTCTGGCCGCGGCCGAAGAATATGGAATGGATGCTCGTGCTGGAATGGAATACAGCGAACAAATTGACCGCGTTTATGCTCAAGTTGATGACCTCCTTGGTTACTTGGAAGCCCAAGTTTCCGAACGCTGGCCCGATACCGAGCTCATGATTATGTCGGACCATGGTTTTGCCCCTTTGCGCCGGGTCATGAATGTAAATGATTGGTTAGTCCAGGAAGGTTATATGGTTCTCAAAGAAACCGGTTCAACCGGTAGCATTGGTGCCCACCATGCCGCCGACGGCCACATTGACTGGGACCCCAGTATTGTGGATTGGTCGAAAACAAAGGCCTACACCGTGGGCTTCAATGGCATTATTTTGAACCGAGTTGGCCGTGAGGCAAAAGGGATTGTTTCCGATTCGGAAGTGGATTCCATCCTTTCTGAGATGCAAACCAAGCTCCTGAAACTCAACGATGGCGGTCGTCCAGTCTTTACGCGCGTCCTTCCTGCAACCGAAGTTTTTGAAGGCGAACAAGTATTCTTCGCTCCCGATTTACAGCTTGGCTTTAATACGGGCTTTGGGGCATCGGATCCCGCGGCTGAAGGCAAAGTGACCGGAGAGGGGATTATTGTGGACAATGACTCCCGCTGGTCCGGTTCCCACCTCATGGATCCCGAACTCGTCAAGGGCACCTTGGCGACTCGTGTTCCTCACAAGTTCTCCACTGCGACCCCCGCCTTGGAAGACATTACCGCTACCCTTTACTCCCAATTCGGCGTTACTCCGCCGGAGGGGCTGGACGGCAAACCGCTGTTCTAAATTGAAACGGAGAAACAAATGTTCGGAGGCAATAAACTAAAAATCAACAAGGAACTTCTTGAGCGCTGTCGCAAGTGCGCAGAAGTTGCAGGCTATTCTTCTGTCGAAGAGTTCGTAGAACATGTTCTCGAAAAAGAACTCAAGTCCATCGAGAGTGCTGGCACTTCCGATGAAGCCATCACCGAATCCCTCCGTGGTCTCGGTTACATCAGCTAATCGGATATAAGAAAGTGCTCGGGACTCTCGTCGTCATTGCCATTTGTGCTGCCATCTCCATCGTGGGGTGGGCGGTACCGGGGGTCCTGAATGCACTCTTTGATTTTCTAGATTCAGCTCTTGGTTGGATGGGCCCCTTGCCGGTGGTCATTTTAATCAGTGCTGCAACTGGTGTGCTTTTCATCATGGCCTTCCCGCATGTGAGTGCTCAAGGGGGCATTGTTTCGGTGAAAGACAAGATTAAGCACAACTTGCTTGGAATCCGTCTTTTCCAAGATGATATGCCAACAGTTGGGCGCGGTGTTACGGGTGCTTTGGGGTGGAATATGCTCTACCTATCATTAAATGCTCTGCCAATGGTTGTTTTGGCCGCACCCTTTATGGTGGTTTGGTTTCAAATGAATGCCCTTTATGCATTTGATCCAATTCAACCTGAAGATCGTGTCGTGGTGGTTGCTGAACTGAAAGGTGGCATTCCTGCGGCCGATGTTGAGCTTCAAATCCCAGAGAACGCCACACTGATTAACCGAGCGAACATGGTCGGGAAAATCGCGCTAACTTTGGAAGCCAAGTCTGAAGGAGAGGGCGAGCTCTTGCTGGCTCACTCAAATGCCCAGGTTTCTAAAGTAATTGCGGTCGGCGGGGAGCCCAAGCGCCTTGCCCGCAACCGGACTGCCCATCCATGGTCCGATTTCGCCCACGCGAAAGACCCCATTATTTACTTTGGGGAGCCTGTTTTAGGTGCGGCAAGTTTCGTGCAATCCATATGGGTGGAATACCCTCCCGCCCCGCTGGGGCCCTTTGGGGGTGGCGAAATTACCATCATGATTATTTTTATCATTGTTTCCATGGCCTTCGGCTTTGGACTGAAGGGCGTCTTTGGCGTCGAAATCTAAGCCCCACAGGGCCGATTTCTTGGTAGGGTAGTTGAAGCCCATTCTTATGGAGACCCCTCTCCATACCGCCCCCCCCTTCATGGATTCTTCTCTTCAATTTTCTGAGACCTACTTAGGTCCTGCAAGCCTGGCCTATATTCAGCGGGAGGAGAATTCCTTAAAGGTGGAAAAATGGGTCAAGGATGGGGCTGCGGTTGAAGATGCTGTGCTCCGTTGTATTTTTGAGGCCACCTCAAAAGACTCCGAATTAACGAACGAGTTTTTGAATTATTTTCTTCAGCATTTGCTGAAGTTGAAAATTGTAAACATTCAGCCCAGCTTACGCCGCATGGTGGACACCGGCGATTTAGTCCAATCTGTGTTTACCGAAATATGGGGCAAACTGCCTGACTTCGAATTCACTACCCGGGGGGCCTTCATTTCGCTTCTTTGTCAAAGGTTGAAGTGGAAAGCGAGCAATGAGAATCGGAGAATGAAAACCCAGAGCCGTCGGGAAGATCTTCGTGCGAGTTCCTCCCCTGAAAAGATGGGTGCGAAATCCGACCAAATGGGACCCTTATCGGAAAACCTGTCCCAAGAAGAACAGCGCCAAATGGCGGTTGCTATTTTTCGTCTTCCCCCACGAGATCGCCAGATTGTTACGCTGAGCCTTCAGGGCTTTTCCCATTCGGAAATTGGTGAGCGAATGGGTCTGGAGGTTTCCTCAGCGCGTAAGGCCCTCAACCGAGCGGTTTCCCATATGAGGAAAGATATTGCCCTCGGGCGCAGCCCAGAAGCAGAATGAGTCAAGCTGAGCAGGCTTTTCAAGCGTTTCTAGACCTTGTCCAAGCGGGGAAAGCCCCAAACCTAGAGGAGTACATTAATTCCTGTGAAGCATCCATTCGGACTCCTCTCAGGGCCAAATTAGAAGAATATTCTTCTCTTGTTGCCCAGTTTCAAGGGTCTCCTGTGGTGCCGAGGCCCGGTTCCAAATTGGGAGATTTTCGCCTTGGACGAGAGATTGGCCGGGGCGGCATGGGAGTGGTTTGGGAGGCGGAGCAAATTTCCGTCCAACGCCGCGTTGCTTTGAAACTTCTTTACCCGATTTATTCCATTGCCCCAACGGTTATTCGGAGATTCCAGCGAGAAGCTTCTGCTGCTGGCCGGATCAATCACCCAGCTGTGGTAAGAGTTTTAACAGCGGGTGAGCAAAATGGGTTGCATTATTTGGCCATGGATCTCATCCCTGGCTCGCGAACATTAGAACTTGCCCTCGAAGATGGCTCATTTCAAGTACCGGAGTCTTCCGAGGATATTCAGCGCATTGCTGAGTTCTTTATGCGGCTGGCATCAGGTCTTTCCGCGGCTCACCGGGCGGGAGTTGTTCACCGAGACTTGAAACCCGGGAATATTTTGATTGATCAAGATGGGAACCCAAAAATCGCTGACTTTGGTTTAGCTCGATTGGAGGGCGCCATCTTATTTACCCAGACAGGGGCCCAAACAGGAACACCTTGCTTTATGAGTCCAGAACAGGTGCAAGGGCAAAGTGATGCTACTTTTTCTACTGACATTTTTAGCTTTGGTTCTACTCTGTACCAGGCATTAACGGGACAGAGAGCATTTGAGGGGGCGACTCGGGAGAGCATTCTTTTAAAGATTCTCAATGAACCTCCGACTCCTGCACAATCATTAAATCCGAGTATTCCGCGAGACCTTGCCGTTATTTGTGCGCGGTGTTTGGATAAAGAGCCAAAGCGCAGATTTCAATCCGCTGATGAATTAGCTGAAGAACTTGAGCGTTTTGTGGAGGCGAAGCCCATTCTGTCGCGGCCCCCGGGCCCGCTTGAGCGAGCGTGGCGTTGGTCATTACGAAACCGTGCCATGGCTGCCTTTATAGCTAGTGTGTGTGGTGGCCTTGTGATTTCGGGTCTGATGCTTGTAAAGATTAATTGGGCATTGCAATCTACCGAAAGGGCGATGGTTGCGGCAACTGAGTTAACTGGACTGATGGACCCCGATGGTCGATTAATCAACAGAGGACAGTCTCTGGATAGGCTGGCTTCACTTTTTGAAGCTTCACAAGACCTCTATTCCCATAAGCCCGAAGCACTATCCTTGCAGTTGTTTCGGATTGGGCGTGCATATCGGTTTTTAGAGGATTGGGAATCTTCAAAGGAGGTCTTAGAACTTTCCCTCAGCCATGCCCTTCAGATGACCCATCGGGACTTTGAGCTTGAATTGGATATCCAACTCCTGCTGGGGTGGGTGTTAGGGCGTTTAGAGGAGGACAATCCAGTCCGTCGAGCGGAGAACCTTGACCGCGCACTGAAGCTCCTTATTGAAGTTGAAAAAAATAGTGACATTCAGAATCCATCTCAAACTTGGCGCACCTTAGCCGCCCGGAATCGTATAGGTGTGATTTATTTGGACATGGGTGAAGTGGAACAGGCCGACGAATGGTTGTCCAAATGTATTCATTGGGGCCAGGAGAACCCTGGGTCTCACTCGATGCTGATTAGCCTTTCCATCTTGGATTTAGGAATTCTCCGCGAGCGTGAGGGGAACTATTCCGAAGCAGTAGAATTGGGAACCCGAGCCCTTCAAAGATATAAGCGCGATGTTTCCAGGCTCCACCCTGAGGTTGGTTACACCTACAACGCTCTTGGGCTGGCTGTTTCGAGGGGAGGAGACAAGGAAAAGGGGATGGAATTACAGGAGAAAGGGCTGGAAGCCCTTTCGGAACTACTTGGCGAAGAGCACCCAACCGTTCGACAAATAACCAAGGCAATGAAGAATTTAACCTCCCCTGAAAAGTAGGCTAGTTTCAGGCTGCGACTCTATGCTGTAACTGTGAAACTCCACACCAAAATCTTTTTTGGAATGCTCCTCGGCGTGGTTGCTGGCATTTTGCTCCAGCAATTTACGGAGGCGAGTTGGATTCAGTCTGATGGGGTAGGCGGCATGTCTGTTTCCACTTTGGATCCGAGTTGCGAGCGGGCTACTTGGTTAGCGCCATTGGTCATGGTGGCCGACATCTTTATGCGACTACTAAAGATGTTGATTGTGCCTCTCATTCTTTCCAGCATTGTGACTGGGGTCACAACCGTTGCTGGGGGGAAAGAATTCGGCCGCCTCGGCGGCAAGACCCTTCTCTATTACATGACCACGAGCATCCTTGCGATTTGCGGAGGCTTGTTGGTAGTGAACCTTTTTCAACCTGGGATTGGTGCAGATTTAGGACTCCTCGTTCCGGATTCCTTTGAAGCGGGCCAAGGCCGAAGCTTTGCCGATATTTTTGTGCGCATGGTGCCCCCCAACATTTTTGCGGCCTTGACTGAAAATGGCCAAATGTTGCAGGTGATTGTTTTTGCTCTCATCATTGGCTTTTTTATTGCTCGCACCCCGTCACCTCATGGCCCAAGGATTCGCGGACTTTTCGAGTCCTTCTTTGAGGTCATGATGCGCGTAGCAGAATGGGTGCTCTCCCTCGTTCCTTATGGAGTTTTCGCCCTTGTGGCCAAAGTTGTAGGTGAGACAGGCTTAGAAGTGTTCAAGCCATTGGCTTTTTTCATGGCCATCGTTACTGGAACTCTTCTCCTTCACGCGATGGTTGTTTTGCCGCTCATCCTGCGCTTTGTTGGGAAAGTTTCCCCAATCGGTTGGGCACGCGCCATGGCACCTGCTCTGATGACGGCGCTGACCACGAGCAGTTCCTCCATGACCTTGCCTGTCACCTTGGAATGCGCCGAAAAACGCGGAAAGGCAGGGAACAAAACGAGTTCCTTTGTGCTCCCTCTAGGGGCAACCATCAATATGGATGGCACCGCTCTTTATGAATGTGTGGGAGTCATTTTTTTATCCCAGTATTACGCCAGCCACTCGCCCGTTTTTGACTTGACCCTAGGGATGCAGTTCTTCGTGGTGATTACGGCTCTATTGGCATCCATTGGCGCAGCAGGGATACCCAGCGCAGGTTTGGTTCTGAAGGCCACCATCTTGAAAGCCTTGGGTTTGCCCGACGATGGCGTGCTGCTTTTGTTGGCCATTGACCGCCCATTGGACATGCTTCGGACGGCTGTTAATGTGTGGTCCGACTCTTGCGGTGTCGCATTGATTGCAAAATCTGAAGGTGTTCCTGTTTTGTTGGAAGAAGCCCCTCCCGTTCCACCCCCCGCAAGCGGATAATAGGGGAATGCGAGAGGACCCAGACTTCGAAGAAGAAGCCGATATTTTGACCCCCAGCCCTGAAGAGGCGGAAGCCTTTGGTCAGGTATTGGCTGAGGCGGCAGCAAGCTTGCCCATTTTGCACACCGGGACTCCACCCAAGGTGTTGCCCATTTTTCCGATGAGCCAATCGGTTCCTTTTCCGGGTCTCATCATGCCGGTTGTGGCTCGCTCAGGCCTAGAAGAGTCCATCATGGAACAGGCCGTTTCCCAAGGAAAGAAAAATGGCGGCACGAAATATGTGGGGCTCATTTTGGCCCGCGGCAAGGTAGGTTCTTGGAAGCCGCGTGACTTTGAACTTACCGGAGTGGTGGCCGAGGTGCACAAACGCATCAAGTTGCCTGATGGGAATTCAAACTATGTATGCCGCGGCCTTTCTCGTTTCCATGTAGATACCTGGAAAACCCTTCGAACAGCAAAAGGTGGCTCACCCGTTGCCATGGTTACTTACCCAGAGGATGTTTACCCTCCGGGCAAAGAAGTAGAGGCACTTCAGCGAAATGTGCTGGCACTATCCCAAAAGGTAGCGGGGCACCAACCTGGACTAGGCGATGGCTTTGCCCTTGCCGCTGCCAACATGGAACCTGCTGGCGCCCTGGCTGATTTTTCAGCGGCTTATTTGGTTAAGGATTCAGAAGAAAAGCAGGCCATCCTCAATCAGTTGGATGTTCGGATTCGTCTCCAAATGGTGGACGAGGCCCTCACTCGGGAATTGGTCACCCTTGAACTTGGGGACAAAATCCAGGCAGAGATTCGTGAGAAAATCGAAGAACAACAGAAACAGTTCTTTCTTCGTGAACAAATAAAAATTATTCGCCGGGAATTAGGTGAAGAGCAGGAACCCTCAGAAAGAGATCGGGAGTATTTTTCGGAGAAACTAAAGAGTGGAGATTACCCCGACGAAGTTGCTGCGAAAGTTCAGGAAGAAATCGAGCGGCTTTCCATGGTGCCGACGATGTCGCCGGAATATCCGGTTGTTCGCAATTACTTGGAGTGGTTGATTGAACTTCCGTGGCGCATTTCTTCGGAAGACCGGATTGATATTGACCACGCAGAAAAAGTATTGGAGCGGGATCACTTCGGTCTTACTGAAGCCAAAGAACGCATTTTGGAGTTTCTCGGAGTCCGAAAGATGCGCCCTGAACATTCCGGCGCCATCCTTTGCTTCTCGGGCCCCCCCGGAGTGGGCAAAACCTCTCTCGCAATGGCCATTGCTGAATCGATGGGCCGTAAGCTCGAACGAATGAGTTTGGGTGGGATGCGAGACGAAGCTGAAATCAAGGGGCACCGACGAACCTATGTGGGCGCACTTCCTGGCCGCATTCTCCAAATGATTCGCCGGGCCGGAACGAACAATCCTGTGATTGTTCTGGATGAAATTGACAAAATTGGAAAGGACTTCCGTGGAGATCCAGCGAGTGCATTACTGGAAGTGCTTGACCCTGCCCAAAACCATGATTTCTTAGATCATTACTTGGATACTCGTTTTGATTTAAGCAAGGTTATGTTTATTGCAACGGCGAATGTTATTCAGCATGTACCCCCAGCTCTTAGGGACCGAATGGAAGTCATTGAACTTCCAGGTTATGTCACAGAGGAGAAAGTTCAAATTGCCAAGCGGCATCTTTTGCCTCGGCAATTGAAAGAGCACGGCCTAGAATCCAAGCGATTGAGGCTTCCCATTTCGAGTATCCGATCAGTCATCAATGGCTGGACTCGAGAGGCCGGTGTTCGTGGCTTGGAAAAATCAATCGCATCTCTTTGCCGAAAGCGCACCCTTCAAATCGCTCGGCGAAAAAGACCCAAGCCAGAATTGCCTCCCAGCAAGCTTGAAGAATATTTGGGTCCGAAGCGATTCACGGACGACAGGCTTCGTCTTCGGCCTGAAGTTGGAATCACATTGGGCCTTGCCTATACCCCTTATGGTGGAGATGTCCTCGAAATTGAATGTGTTGGTTTTCCGGGTAAGGGCCGCGTTTCCTTTACCGGTAGCTTGGGAGATGTCATGACCGAATCATGCCGCATAGCCCATAGTTTTTTGCGCGCCAACGCTTCAACGTTAGGGATTCAGACCGATAAACTCAACGGGACCGATTTCCATATCCACTTTCCTGCCGGGGCCATTCCCAAAGATGGACCCTCCGCTGGTGCCGCAATCACATGCGCCATGTTGAGTCGCTTAACTGGAAAGCGAATGAAGGCCCGCACTGCAATGACGGGTGAAATCACTTTGACCGGAGAAGTCCTTCCCGTGGGCGGAGTCCGAGAAAAAGTTCTTGCTGCCAAACGCTTAGGAATTAAGACTGTCCTCTTGCCGGCTGAAAATGAACGAGATGTCACGGTCCTGGATGGTGCATGGACAAAGGGGCTTAACTTTGTATATGTTTCCCAATTTGACGAAGTATTAGCGGAAGCTTTCGCTCGCCGTTCCTAAGGCAGCAAAGCGCATACTTCCTTCAGGCTTGTGAGTCGAAGCTGTTCCTGGGAGGGTTGCGGCCTGAGGTCTCCAGGGGTAGGAATCCGAATGGTGAATGCTCCAGAAGCCACGGCTGAAGCGGTTCCATTGAGGGAGTCCTCGATTGCAAGACAAGAGGAAGGGGATACGCCTAGCCTCCGAGCAGCTTCGAGAAAAACATCGGGGCGAGGCTTCCCTCTTTTGACATCCTCATGCCCAGAAACCAAGGCTTGGAAGTATTTCGAAATGCCGGCGCTCTCAAGAGAGCCCTTCAACTGTAGGCGGGGAGAGGCCGAAGCAATGGCGCAGGGAATACTCCTGTCCCGCAGTGTCTCCAAGATTTCGACCGCCCCTGGGAGCGGGACTAGACTGCGGGTGTGCAAAAGTTCCCCATAGACTTCGGTTCGTTCATCCGCCAATTCTTGGGTGCTTGGGCGAAGGCTAAAGCGTTTCTTCAATTCCGACCAAAATGGAAGCTCCGACCAGCCGATGAACTCTTGAATCGTTTGAACGGGCACCATTTTCCCATGCGTCGCAAGGACAGCTACTGCACTTTCATGGTGAAGCGGCTCACTGTCCACAAGAGTGCCATCCAAATCGAAAAGAACTCCACAGAGGGGTCTAGGGAATCCGGGCGGTTGGTGGGTGGTTGCATTCATGCGGCTTTGCTCATTTTCTTATCTCTGGCCGCGTGTTCCAATCCAAATGTTCGGGCTGGAGTTCAGGTAGTGGGGGATATTTCAAATGAGAGTGGGATTCAACTAAATCTACCCGCTGCATGCGAACACTGGCGCCCAATTTTGATTCACGAACTGAATGCAGTTCGGGCGGGATACCTCAAGATGAGGACTTGGTCAGAATCGGAGCTGGCGCCTTCCAATCTTCAGATGGAAGTATGTATTGATGAATATTCTGCAGGTCG
Organism: Planctomycetota bacterium; assembly: GCA_030748415.1. GTDB lineage: Bacteria > Planctomycetota > UBA1135 > UBA1135 > UBA1135 > UBA7888. Next base: position 99,625 of record JASMMA010000007.1, on the reverse strand, counting down.
GCTCATGCGTTTACGGAACCTGGAGGGAACTCCACGAGTCGCTCGGACCTATCCATCCCATCGTCTCGCAATAGTGCCTCTCCCTCGCCGAGACCTATTGCTTCTGAATCGGCAACGCCCTCCTTTGACCTGGCTGCAAACCTTTCGACACGAAGCGGCCCACCTTCTGTCATTGGATGATTCTAACTTTCGGTCGTCGCCGGTTTGGTTCCAGGAAGGAGTGGCCGAATCCTTGGCTGGGGAAAGAACTGACCCATGGTATTCGCAAGACTTATGGCGAGATGGTTTGCACGAAAAAGATTTAGGGCAACCCGTGACGGAATTATGGGAAGGATTGTCTGCTGAAGGTCTTTTACAGGCAAGGCAATTGGTGGCTGAGTCCGCAATTCGTGTAGGAGGAGCCACTCCGTGGCAACAAGCAGGAGATTGGACAATCCAAGATTTTTTGAATTCGGCTGGCTTGCCTGCTGCAAAGAAGAGAATCAATTTGATGACTCAACTTGGGCGCGAATTTGACCCGCCGAGTGAAGCATCTTCTTCTTTTTTGGCAACCTATCCTGGTCAAACATGCACTGCAGTTGTTGAGCCCCTTTGGGGAGGGGGCTCTCGGCAGTGGGGCATTCGTTTAGGAAGTTCGGGCTCGGCCGAGGGCGGACTTTTGGTGTCAGGCGAAGGCCCTAACCAGCTTCGTCTCCGATTTGGGCGCACCGGTGGGTTTGGAGCCCAAATGGAAACGAAGGGAGCGGTCGGGTTCCAACCCCTGGGCTCACCGACTCCTGCCCGTGCCGGAAAGGAGCGCCAAGTCAAACTGGTTGTTCAAGGAAACCAACTGCTCGTGGAGATGGAGAACCTCCGTGAATCGTTTTCGCTAGATGATAAATTTAGGCCTCCGTTCCGAGTCGAAGCTTGGGCACATGACTCTGCGATGTCGGTTAAGGGACGGTCTAGTTTCCTAGAAGCGAGCTTGCGGCTTCGATAACTTTTTCGGGTTGGAGAGCGTCCATGAGTGGAGAACGATGGTCTCGTTTTCTGGGAGGGGGCACTTCCTCATCCCGAAGTGAGCTGACCCATTTTGCACGGGCGCCAATCGGGCCGTAAACAACAGGATCGGTGGGGCCGTAAAGTCCAAGGGAAGGAGTGCCCCTCCAGGCAGCCAAGTGTAGAGGCCCACTGTCTGTGCCGATGAGCAGTTGAGCCTGGTCGCAAAGGGACATGAGTTCGGGAAGGCCGGGAGTGGGGGGCGCAAGTTTGGCCGCTCCACCTGTGGAGTTTGCAATCCCTGAAACCACCTCAAGGTCAGAAGGGGTATGCAAAAGTTGGACATCTAGGCCACGGTCTGCCAATTCCAATGCCAGCTCCACCCAAGAGTGTTTGGGCCAGGCTTTATCTCGCCCATAGTGAGTGAAACCCGAATGCAAAAGCACCAAAGGAGACTCAGAGTCAGAAGAAATCTCTTTCGGGGAATCGCACAGGATGGGCCAGGGACCGCCGTCATTCTGAGGGGCAAGAACGGGAGGGGGCATTCCTGCGCCCCGAGCAAGCTGCTTTACGAGTTGGAAATCTCTTTGAGTGCGGTGTTGGCGGCCGGGAACGGGAACCCGTTCGCGCACAAAAAGGTGGGCCATTTCCCGAGCAGTACTAGAGCCAAAACCAATTTTCCGTGCGCCCGAAAGGGGGAGCAAGTGAAGAGCACTCTTGAAATTGCCCTGAAAATCCAAAATAGCATCAAAGGGGCCGGTATCTCGCAAGGAACGAAGGGCCTTTATCGAGGCGGCCAAACCCGACCGGCGTGGAAATACATGAAGGGCATCCAAGTCAGGATGTTCGGTCAACAGACCCTCATGTCGATCCTCGGTGAGCCATTCCAGACGCGCAGTCGGGAGCATTTTCCGCAGAGCACGAAGTGCTGGAAGGGCAAAAACCACATCTCCAAGTGCCGAAAGGCGCACCAGCAAGATGCGCGGATTTTCGGGCAAGGGGAGGTGGGGAAGTTCGGGCATGGCGGGAGATTAGCCGCGCTGGGACACTATGCAGAGATGTCAGCCCCCTCCTCCTTTGAATGCCGCACCGCCCCCGGGGCCCTTCTTTGGGTTCGAAGGGGTGTGGAATTGCCGAGCGAGGCGAATTCTTGGCTTCAAAGCGGGGCCACCAACTTGGAGACCCTTGCGGGTGAAGCTTGCGGCAAAGGTAGAGGAACTGCCCGCAAAATTCGCTTGGGTGAGCTGGAGGGGGTTTGGAGGAAAAATCTCCATGGCGGATTGCTCCGAAATGTATTCGGGGGCCACTTTCTTGATGTTGAGCGGCTGACTGAAGAGGTCGTAGTTTCCGAAACCTTGCGGGCGCAAGGTGTTTTGACTCCCAAGGTTCTTCTGGCATTCGCCCAAAGGCGGGGACCTTTTTGGCAGCAGCACCTTGTGACCGAGGAGGTTTCTTCTGCAGAGACTATTTTTGAAGTGCGAGATAACCCCGTCGCCATCCTTAAGGCGATGGAATTGCTTGAGTCTCTTTTTCAGCTAGGGTTTTGGGCGACGGATTTGCATCCTGCCAATTTGCTTTGGCAGGCAGAGGATGAGCGGTGTTGGCTAATTGATTTGGCCATGTGCAGTTTTTTGGGGCGCCCTTTGAACCCTGTGGAGCGGACGGCCCGCCTTCATAGGTTTAGGCGTTATTTTCAAAAACATGGTGGTTCCATTCCCGATGGGGTAACTCTTTCCCCGAACCGCTAAAATCGACTCGTGGAATTACGCTTCTACAATAGTATGACCCGGAACTTGGAGGCCTTTAAGCCCATCGAGGAGGGCACCGTGCGCATGTATCACTGTGGCCCGACTGTTTACCAAAGGCCCCACATTGGAAACTATCGCGCATTTTTGTTTGCCGATCTTCTGCGCCGGCTTTTTGATCAACGCGGTTTACAGGTCACGCAAGTGATGAACCTTACCGATGTTGGGCACTTAGTGGACGATGCAGATGACGGCGAGGACAAGCTTGAAGTTCAGGCACGCAAGGAAAAGATTGACCCTTGGCAGTTAGTCCAAGAGGTGAGCAAGCAGTTTTTCGCAGATTTGGAAGCCCTTCAGGTTAGACCGGCCCACCACTACCCCCGCGCTACGGAACACATCCCTGAAATGATTCAGATTGTGAACCAACTTCTAGAACGGGGACACGCCTACCAAGTGGGGGCCAATGTTTACTTCGATGTCCATTCTTTCGAAAGGTATGGTCAGCTTTCCGGAAATCGCATTGAGGATTTGGAAGCGGGGGCGCGATTGGAGGTCAATGACGAGAAGCGGCACCCCTCTGATTTTGCTTTGTGGAAGTCTGATCCTCAACACATTATGAAATGGGAATCCGAATTTGGCCCAGATGGCTTCCCGGGTTGGCATGTAGAGTGCTCAGCCATGGCCATGAAATACTTAGGCGAGTCTTTCGACATTCATACCGGCGGTGAGGACAATATTTTCCCACACCATGAATGCGAAATTGCCCAATCTGAAGGGGCAACCGGCGCACCCTTTGTCAACCTTTGGATGCACACTCGGTTTTTGCGGGTGGATGGTGGAAAGATGTCCAAATCTCTGGGGAATGTCTATTCCCTAGATGACCTCATTGAAAAAGGATTCGAAGTTTTAGATTTTCGCTTCCTTGTTTTGAAAGCCCACTATCGTGGCTCCTTAAACTTTACTTGGGAAGCTTTACGGTCCGCCGCTGAAGCTCGAAAAGGTCTCATGGATTTTCGAGGGCGACTCACCGCGGCCTGTTCTCAAGAGGAAGGTGGAGAGGGTGGTATTGAAACTGTGCTCAAGGCTCGAACTGAATTTCAGGCCGCCATCTCAGAAGACCTGAACACTTCTGCCGCCCTCGCTGCAGTTTTTGATTTACGGAACTACTTCCTGAAGGAGGGGCTATCTTCTGAGGCATCCAAGCGTGCCTTGGATTTCCTATTGGAAGTGGATGACTTATTGGGTCTCTTCCCAAACACTGCAGAGAGCAGCTCAGGCCTTACAGATGCAGAGATCGACGCCCTTGTCGTGGCTCGCACACAGGCTCGCACTGAAAAAGACTGGGCACGCGCTGATGAAATCAGGGACCAATTATCCCAGGCGAAGATTGTGCTAGAGGATGGACCAGATGGCGTTCACTGGCACCGTGGCTAAGAATGCAGAACCTGGCTCGGGACTATCGAGCCTTGTTGCGAAACTTCTTGAGGGTGCGAACTTGTCGCATGGCTTCTTCTGGTCGTAGGTCGGGTTCAGGTTCCGGGGGATTGTTGAGCCATTGGCGGTATTCCTTCCAGCGTTCATCATTGGTGGCCAGTTTTCGGTACCAGTCGAGTCGCAAATCTGCCAATTGAGTTTCCGATAAATCGCCATGTGCCTCGGGGCAGGCGAGAAATACTTTCTGGAGCATCAGGCCAGTGGCCACTGTTAGATTGAAGGAATCAGCAAAGCCGTGCATGGGAAGGTAAAACCGCCGATCAGCCGCCTCAAGCATGAGGTCAGACACACCGTCGGACTCCCGGCCAAGGACAATGGCCACCTTCTCTGGGAAGGGGAGGAGGGCGTCTGAGGTTAGAGGTTCTGCAACCCGTCCTAAGTCGGTTGCCCAAATGGTCCAACCTTCTTCTTGGAGAGCTACCAGGCAATCTTGTGGGCTTTGGAAGTTACGAATGCTCAACCAATGGTGCGTACCCTTTGTAACCGAGTGAGAAGTTCGCGCGCTTCGCTCCTCATAATTTGGGTCTTCCACAACCCAAATGTTCTGAATACCAAACCCTTCCGCAGTCCTCAAGACAGCAAGGTGGTTGAAAGAATCAACCGCTCTTTCCAGAACCAAGAGAACCCTACCAGTCCGCCGACGCAGAACTGCTTCAGCTCGTCGGAGGCGGCGAGGGGCCTGAGTCATTCTTCGTCGAGATCTTCTTCGGGGGGAAGGACTCGGTCCAGAATTTGATCAATTCGAGATGCAAGCTCTGATCCATCATCGTAACGAAAGTTCAACTTAGGAGCGGTTCGAAGCTTGACCGCGTTGGCAACTTCTGTTCTGAAAAAACCGAGCGCATGCTCGAGCATTTTTTTAACACGTGGCTTATCTTGTGAGTTCAAAACCGAGTATCGAATTGTGGCAAGAGTCATGTCGTGATTCATTTCCACACCCGTGACCGTCACAAAACTGGCCCGCGGATCCTTCATTGAGTGAAGGAGAAGCGTTGCGACCGTTTCTTGAACTTGACGGGCAACTTGCTTGCGCCGCCTTTCACTAGCCAATGGAGCCTTCTTCCTTTTCCTCGCTCAAGTCTAGTTGAGGAGCAACTTCGATGAGGTCGTAGGCTTGAATGGTGTCACCTACCTCGACGCCATCGTATTCTTCAACGCGAAGGCCACATTCCATCCCAGCTTTTACTTCTTTGACATCGTCTTTGAGGTGGCGGAGGGAAGCGAGCTTGCCACTGAAGAGGGTTTTGCCATCTCGAATGACATGGGCGTGGCTGGAGTTCCGGAATACACCTTCAAGGACACTGCACCCAGCAACGGAACCCCAACGAGACGACTTGAAGAGAGCCAAGACCTCAGCAGAACCGGTCGTTTGCTCTTCGAATTCGGGCCCGATTTTCCCGAGAATCATTTCCTCGATGGCTTCGGTCAAGTCATAAATAACATTACAGCGCATAATTTCAACTCGCTCACGCTCAGCAGTCTTACGAGCCTTTGCGTCAGGAGCAATGTTGAAAGCAACGACAAGAGCGTCTGCTGTTTTGGCGAGCAACACATCAGATTCAGTGACGGCACCCACACCGGAGTGAATGACTTCAACGGCAACCTTTGCACCGGACATTTGCGCCAGTGATGTTTTAAGGACTTCAAGAGAACCGCCCACATCCGCTTTGACGATGAGGCGGATTTGATCTCGATTTGCCGCGTCGATGTGTTCTAGGAACTCATCTTGAGCAACAGATGTTCGAGCAAGTTCTTGCTCGCGAGCAAGTTGGGCACGCTTTTCGGCAACATCCTTGGCTGCCTTCATGTTGCGCACGACGAATATCTTTTGGCCAGCTGTTGGTAGTTCACTCAGGCCAATGATTTCTACAGGGACTGAAGGGCCTGCAGTTTGGATGACTTTTCCATTGTGGTCATAAATCCGGCGCACCTTACCGTAGGAATCGCCACATAGAACAACATCTCCAGTTTTCAGAGTTCCATCCTGAATCAAGATGTGGGCAACCTTACCTTTGCCCTCAGAAACCATACCTTCAAGAACAATTCCCATGGCTTGACCATGCGGGTGAGCCTTGATTTCAAGAACTTCGGATTCCAGGAGAACACGTTCCAGGAGTTCATCCAGTCCAGTCTTGTGAAGGGCAGAGGTCTCAACGATTCCGGTTTCACCGCCCCAATCTTCACATTGAAGACCGATGTTGGCCAGTTCGGCTTTCACTTTTTCCGGGTTTGCGCCCGAAGCGTCCGTTTTGTTCATTGCGACGACAACGGGAATCCCTGCTTCGCGGGCATGAATGGCGGCCTCTTCGGTTTGAGGCATGACTCCATCGTCAGCGGCAACAACAAGAACAGCAACGTCGGTTGTTTTAGCTCCTCGAGCTCGCATCTGGGTGAAAGCTTCGTGGCCAGGTGTGTCAATCACGGTGATGGCTTGGCCGCTCTTCGTTTCAACGGAGTATGCACCAATGTGCTGAGTGATTCCGCCCGCTTCTCCATCTGCGACCTTCGCCTGACGGATTGCATCAATTAGGGAGGTCTTTCCATGGTCCACGTGACCCATAAAGGTAATCACTGGAGGGCGTTCTTGAAGGTCAGAATCATCCACAGATTTCCGAGCGGCTTCAATTTCAGCCATGAGTGAGTCTTCGGCATCTTCGCGCTCTTTCATACGAACGCTGATTGCAAACTCAGTGGAGAGCAATTCAACTGTCTCAGAATCCAGTTCGGCGTTCATGTTGACCATGATTCCGAGTTTCATCAATGAGCCCATCAATTCACTGACTCCGATACCCGTTGCGGTGGAGAAGGACTTCGGAGTAACCGGGGCTTCTAAAACAACATCACCCTTTCTGGCGACAGTTGATATTTGTTTCTCGACACCCTTTTGGGATTTCAGGCGGTCTCGTTGGCGGGTGCGCTGATCACGGCGGCGAGTAGTCTCGCGGTTTCGAATGTCGGTAAAGGTAACTTTGCCACGCCCTTTGGCATGGTCGGCTTTCACTAAGCCAAGGGCAGCAAGGTCGATTTTCCCCACACGGGTTGCGCCCGGACGAGGCTTGACTTTAGAACTTGGTTTTGGAGTAGGAGCGGGGCTTTCGCCGACAGTTTCCGGTTCAGGAGCCGGCGTATCTTCCTGAGGTTCAACAATATCTTGAACAGGCTCGGAGTAACTCTCTGCATTAGATGGAGAATCCTCTTCAACATCCTTTGCTGTGATTTCTTCTCCAGCGGGTTGAGAGGTCTCTGCTTCTTCAACAGCAGGTTCTACTTCTTCAACATCAGGCTCTTGGGCCTCAACAGCAGGTTCTTCGACTTCAGGTTCGACATCTTCTTCAATGACATCGGGTTCTTCGGTGGGGTTTTCTACAACAATGTTCCATGAATCCCCTTCTTCTTCAGTGGGCTCGGGCGCTTCAATCGACGTGGCCTGAGATGCTTCGATGAGGCCTCCCTTCAGTAGGCGTTCCTCAATAATGGGAACATCCCAAGCGTCTAAGGAGGCTTGGTAAGAGGTGACGGAGAAGCCGACCTTTTTTAGGACATCCACAAAGTCGGCTGACTTGAAGCCGTACTGCTTTGCTAGTTTGAAGACCTTAATTTTTTCGTCGGACAAGCCTTATTCCTCCTCCGTAGGTGTTGTTTCTTCAGAGAGGGGGGATGGGGAATCGTTTTCTTCAGCCAAAAGTTCAGCTTCGTATTCAGCTGGAGTCTTAATCTCAATCGACCAACCCACAATGCGCGCGGCAAGGCGGACATTTCGACCGCCTACACCAATCGCAAGGGGTTTCATTTCCTCAGAAACAAGCACAAACACCGACTGGTTTTCCTCATCGGGGAAAATGTGGTCTTCCAAAATGTCCTTTGCCGGCTTGAGTGCATTTTGAACAAGCTCCTCTAATGAGTTGCACCATTCAATAATGTCAATCTTCTCATTGCCTAGCTCGTCATTTATGTTCCGGATTCGGGTTCCCCGAACACCCAAGCAAGCTCCGACCGCATCGACCCGTTCGTCCATTGCGTAAACCGCAACCTTGCAACGATATCCGGGGTCACGCGCCACGCGCATGACTCGAATATGGCCGTCCGCAATTTCTGGAATCTCCACTTCGAAAAGTTTGCGAACAAATTCGTCATCTTTTCGTGAGAGAACAATCACCACACGGGAGCCTTCTTTCCGGACTTCTTTAAGGAGGACACGTACCCGATCGCCAACATGAAGGCGTTCAGATTGGATGCGCTCAGAGCGAGGTAGCAGAGCTTCAGTTTTTCCAGTGAGCTGAACAATAATGTTGGGGCCTTCCAACTTATGAACAACCCCTGAGACCACTTCGCCGACTTGGCGTTCGTATTGTTCATAGACCTTGTCCCGCTCGGCCTCTCGGATTTTTTGCATAAAGACCTGCTTGGTCGTTTGGGCAGCAATGCGCCCCAAATCCACCGCGGTTGGAACCTCAACACTCCCGTCCTCGGCAGTTAGAGATATTTGGCCACTTCGGCGATCAATGGCCACATCAAGACCTTCCTCAACGCCCATCTTCTTCCGTGTGGCGGTTGTCAAGGCCTCTTCAAGGGCGACAAATAGAATGTCCCGCTCAACACCGCGTTCGCGGTGGATGGCGTCAATCATTCTCAGGACATCGTCTTTTTTCATGTTTTTGGGGGTTTTGCGGGGCTTTGGTTCCAAGCATCCAGAAAAAAAGGGTGCGCAGGAGAACCTGCACACCCGGCCAACAGCAATGCTGCATTTCGGAATGTTTGGAGCCGAGGCCGGATTGGCCAGAATGACACCCGGAGGCGGCATTCCATCCCCACTAGAATAACGACATTCCCGCTTCGGGCAAGGACTCCTTTTGCCCTTCTTGCTTTCTTCCAACCCCCCTTCTCAGCAAGACTTCCAGAAAATGAAATCCCCCCAAAACCCGGACCTTTTCCCAGATTCCCAGGTAGTCCTTATTAATGGCTCCCCACAGGCTTGGAAGGAGGGGTGGGCCATCTCCGAGATGCTCATTGAATTGGGTGCCGCAGGCCCGGGAGTCGCAGTTGAAAGGAATGGGGAGGTTGTCCGAAAGTCGGAGCATTCCAGCACTTTTTTGGCACCTGGAGACCAGATTGAAGTCCTGCGGCTCGTAGGGGGAGGCTAGGCGCAGAGATAGGATGGATGCCACCCCTTTTTGACGAATCCATGGAAAACCTCATCCCCCAAGACGCTCCTTTGGAACTCGGCCCTTTCCGGTTTCAATCTCGACTCTTCCTCGGCACCGGGAAATATGCTTCCTACGCAGAAATGCGCGATGCACTTGCTATTTCAGGAACGGAATGTGTCACGGTAGCCGTTCGCCGAATTCCCGAGGGTGAGCCCCAAGGAGAACAGTTTTTGGATTTCATTGACAGAGATCGTTACACCCTGTTGCCAAACACTGCAGGTTGTTTTGATGCCGAACTGGCAATTCGCACCGCTCGTCTATCACGGGAAATGTTGGATACTGATTTGGTGAAGCTGGAAGTACTTGGAGATCAAACAACCCTCCTTCCCGATCCTCAAGCCACTTTGTATGCCACCGAAGCCTTAGTGAATGATGGATTCACGGTTTTGGTTTACACCAGCGACGATGTTATTCAAGCCAAACGCTTAGAGTCTGCCGGCGCAACCGCCGTAATGCCAGCCGGATCCCCGATTGGTTCAGGTCAGGGGATTTTGAATCCTTTAAACATTAGCCTGATTTTGGAAACTTTGACTGTTCCCGTCATCGTAGATGCTGGTGTTGGAACCGCCAGCGATGTTGCGAGTGCTATGGAGCTGGGTGCAGAAGGTGTTCTTCTGAATACAGGTGTCGCTAGTGCCAAGGAACCTTTGCGCATGGCTCGCGCAATGAAGGCAGGCTGTGAAGCTGGGCGAGACGCCTGGTTGTCGGGTCGCATTCCAAAGAAACGGTATGCAACTGCATCATCTCCCGAATCCGGGGTTCTGGGAGCCCCTGCATGAGCACTGCGGTCCTCCTTGCTTTAGCTAAAAAGCTTCTCTTCGACGGGATGGGGATTCTATTTTCCCTTTTGCTTCTTTCTAGAAAGGCCGGTGCACCTGCCCCTGTAATGCCCTTCGGGAAAATGAAGGGCTATGACTTGGTTGTTGCCGGTTTTATTTTCCTTGGAGTGCAGGCTTTTTTTTCATCGTACCTTCAAGCCCCTTCTCTAATTCTAGGCCTTGCTTATGCCCTAGTCGCTGGCGTCCTTGCTTGGTTGTGGTTGGGTTGGCGCGAGGGAAGTTATTTGCCTCGGCGAAAGGCAACTCCCAACTGTCAAATACAGTCCTTTGGTTCCGCCTTTGCTTGTTACGCCTTTGCCCTTCCAGGTCTTCTTGGTGTTTGGGATTTGAACGAGACCCTTATTCACTACATTACGGGTGAAGTACCGATTCAAGGTCTTGCAGCCGGGTTTGAAGGATTAGGATTTCTGCATTTTTTAGGAGTTGCTGTCTTCGCAACCTTGACTCAACCCCTTTTGGAAGAAGGTCTTTTCCGAGGATACTTGTGGCGTTTTCTGGCAGGGCACTCCGAGTGGGGGCCTAGGCGGGCTTTGCTTTTTTCCTCTTTGGTGTTTGCACTCGCCCATGAATGGCAGGTTTTCCTTCCGGTCTTTTATCTTGGTCTCGTTTTTGGCTGGGTGTACTGGAGGAGCGGTAAGTTGCGCTACGCCTTTGCCCTTCACGCAACTCACAATGCTCTCGCGACTTCTCTCATCTTCTACCACCCCTAATCCTTTCTGAACATGTCCGTTGATTCTTTCCCAACACCTGCTCCTGGACTCATGCGCCGTGTCCCAGGGGGAGCCATGGTGGCTTCCACTGCTGTGGTTACGGGCGATGTCCAGCTGGGCACGGACTGCACAGTTTGGTTTGGCGCAGTTATCCGAGGTGATGATGCACCCATCAAGATTGGCGCACGCACCAACATCCAAGATGGCGCAATTGTTCACTGTGATACCGGCGCCCCTCAAGAGATTGGTTCGAACTGCACCATTGGCCATGGAGCTGTGGTTCACGGCATAAAAATAGGGGATGGCGTTTTGATTGGAATGGGTGCAACCATTTTGGGAGGCGCAAAGATTGGCGATGGATGCGTGATTGCGGCGGGCGCCTTGGTTCGCCAAAACGCAGAGATTCCTCCCAATACCATGGTCGCTGGTGTTCCTGCAAAACCCATTCGAGAAGTTTCCGATACCGAGCGCGCCTTCATGGCTCACTCTGTTCCCCACTACATCGAAACGGGCCACGGTTATTTAAGCGAAAGTGAAGCGTGAATCCCCAAGAAAAACTCAGTGCACTTATTCGTTCATGGCCTGGGGCCGTGGTTGCTTTTTCAGGCGGAGTGGACAGCAGTGTTTTGCTGGCGGCATGTGTTGAAATTCTAGGTGTTGAAAGAGTTCTCGCTGTCATTGCAGTAAGCCCCTCACTTGCGAAACCTGAGCTTGAGGAAGCTCGTGAAATTGCCAAGTTCTTGGGGGTTGAATTGTTCGAACTAAACACCGGCGAGTTTTCGGATGAACGCTACTTGGCAAACTCTGGAGACCGATGCTTTTGGTGTAAAGAGGCCCTCTTCGTTTCCGCCGAACCCATTGCTGAAGAGCGGGGATGGGTTTTGTGCTACGGCGAAAATGCTACGGACGATTCCGGTGATCGCCCTGGCTCTCTTTCCGCATCTTCCCGAGCAGTCCGAGCACCTCTTCGAGAAGCGGGGTGGACCAAATCTCAGGTCAGGGAGTTTGCCAGAGAGCGACAGCTTTCGGTTTCAGAAAAACCTGCGATGCCCTGCCTGTCTTCCAGGATTCCGGTTGGCATCCCTGTAACCATTGAGGCGCTAGCGCGAGTCGAACGAATGGAAACCGCCATCCGAAGCCGAGGCTATCGCGTTGTGCGTGCCCGAGACTTTGGGATAGAGCGTGTGCGAATTGAAATCGGTTCGGAAGAAATGTCTAAAGCAAATGAAGAGCGCATGCTGCTTCAATCTCTTGCAGAGCAAGAGGGTTATGAAGGCTTTGAGTTAGCGACCTATAACTGAAGTAATAAGCCTTGTGATATTCCTGTAATTGCGGGAATTGCGAAGGAGGGCGTTGAAGTTTCAACCGCCTGAAGAAATACGATTTTTCCAGAAAATGCAAGAGGAACGGGCAGGGTTACAGATGCTCCGGGCATGGGGATTGGTGGAGAAAGTAGAGGCGGTGCAATGAGCCCAATGCCCTCTAAAGCACCTGCTCCAAGAATCAATTGTTGCCCAAACTGAAGCGAAGCAGCCATCCAAAAGTACCCGCTTCCGCCATGAAGAATATCCCATGTGGCTGGACTTCCCGCCTGGACAGCTTGCCTGGGTAGCAGTTCCAGTAAGGGCATAGGCTGGAGTAGGGGAAGTGTTCCAAAGTAGTTCCGCGCGCCAGCATGAGGCGCTTGCAAGGCAAAGCCAAAACTGGAATAGGGATTCCCATTCCACGAACGACAACCCGTGGATGCACCAGATGGATCATTGACCCAAAATTGGTCCAAGTTCCCATAGCCATTAGTGCCTCCAATCATGGGGCCAATGGAGCCAATTGCTCCGGCAGGGAGGAGAAATTCAAGAGTAATGCCTGCGGATCGAGAAGCTCCATTCAGGTCTTCGGTCGGAAACGGAGTCGATAACCCAGGCATGCATTCCATTCCAGAAAGATCCACGGAAATACTCCAACAAGTTGCATTGCCGTTCATGGACAAGGGTAATCCCGAAAGGATGTAAGTGCAGTCTGGAACCCCTGGAGAAGTACAAGGTGTGTAATCCTGATAAAAGGAAACCTGAAGCTGAGCACCAGCTCCAGTTGGGTCAATGGAATCTGTGCAATAATTCAAGGAGAATCCGTTCAACTGTTCCCAGTTCTGAGAGATGCGGTCCGCCAAACGGAACTCATCGGTTACAGCCCACTGGTAAGAATTGGCCGAGGAACTTTGGTGAGTGGAGTACCAACTCCAAAGACCATCACAAGAGTAAACCGTATCAGGGCCCGGTGAGCGCGAGGAGCCTTGGTTTCCGGTGGCTAGGTTCCAAGTTCCGGCGGGAATGATTTGTGTTCCAACAGGAAGAGGAGCCGGGGCTTGTTGAGAGGCTAAAAGGAAAGAGAAGACAAGAGAGGGGAGAAACATTGAACTTCTCTTTATTCAACACGATAAATTGAGTTTTGGCGAGGAAAATCGAAAAAAAAACCTTATTTCACCCTTTTTCGGTGGTATTCATCCAGCCAATGCCGGTAACGAAGGGGTAAATCTTCAATTGCCGCGTTTTGTAGGGCATGTTGAAGCCTTGGTGGTAAGTCACCCCAAGATCCGGACCTGTGGTCAAACAAGAAACGACCCTGAAGGGGTTTCGTTGATTGTTCCCCGTCTTCCTGTTCCTGTTCGGAGGGTTTGGGTTGTTTGGGCTCCTCTCCAGGTTTTTGGTCTGGATTCTTAGGTTGGTCGCTTGGTTCAGAGGAATCCTGGGGGTCTCCACCTCCTTGGCTGTTGGAGGTATTTTCAGGAATCTTGTTGAGTAACTCTTCCATATCCTCAAGGAGTTTTGTTCCGGAATTCTGGGCTTGGATAAGTAAGGAAGCTAAGGGAAGATCCGGTTGAACTTCTTCCAAGCTTTCCCTTGCCGCGCGCAAATCGTGGTGGACTTTCCGGAAGTCCTCTCGAACAAGGTCCACCCATTTTTGCAAATCTTCTTGCCAATCTATAGCTTCAGGAAAGCTGGGCATGACCGGAGGGTCACTCGGAGTAGGTTCTTGGAAAAGAAGCGCGGCGTAAAGGAGGAATGACATTAAAAAATTTCCTCATCTTCAGGGAGTGCGTCATTTTCGTTTGTGGCGGGTTGAGATTCCTGTTCCAAGCGAGCAAGGATGGACTCATAAACCTGCCGAAGTTCTTCCTGTCGAAAAAGCAAGCGATCCAATTCTGATCGGTCCTCTTGGTCAACCTCGAGGCCCGCATCGGCGAGCAGACTGTGCCGTCGCGAAAATCGGTCAAGTTTTTGAGAGTGCAAAGCTTGGAGTCTCTTTAGGAGTTGGAGTTCTTCAGCGAAACGAACGAGAGGTCTTCTGGACTGAGGGCCGGCACTCATATTTCCACCCTCCATCTGTTTTCGTACTCGCTCTGCTTCGGTTCGGAATGCTTCTAGGATTTCAATCCAACCCAATCGAAGATCTTCGCCTATCTCTAGTTCTAAATCAGTACAGCGGTAGGAGGGGGGCCCTAGGGATTTTCCAAGGCGGGCATGGTCGTCAATGAGCTGGCTCATTAGATAAGGAACTGCATCCGCACCACCCGTGTTAACTTCAGTGAGGAGCACTTCGGCTTCTCGGGAGAGTGAACTCTGTTCAGTTGAGAGGCCCCGAAGTTGGACACGAGCCGAGCGTGGCATTCTTCCGCTTGGATTCTTTTGTTGCAATGTCGCCATGGAATCCAGAGTCAGAATGTGCCGCTTCAGCAATGCTTCAATTTCTGTGACAAGGTTAAGGAGGGAGTCCATTTTTTGGGTTTGCTTGAGTTGTTCGGCTTTCTCTTGCGTTTTCTTTTTAGCCTCCTGTAACTTTTCTAATGCCTCCTTTTGTTTTTCAACAGATTCCTTGGGAGAGTCTTCCGTTTTTTTAGCGGCTTCTTTTTGTGCTTTAGCGGCTTCTTCTAAGAGAGGGTCGCTCAACGAAAGTTCGGAAACTTCTTCGGATAACTCTTCAAGAGCTTTTGCAATGTCTAGAGCTGCATCTTTGGGGAGTTCCCCATTCTCCAGGTTCTGGGTTTCCTGAAGGAGTTCCTTTTGCTGTTCGATTGCCTTTTCAATCCCAATTTGCTTCTTGAGGGCGGCTTCAAATAGGCCGTCCAATTGGGTTTGGAGTTCACGCTTGAGGAGGTAATCCAGCAAGGCTTGAAGCTCTTCCACCATGTGAGCTTGTTCTTCCAAAGCGGCACCTGTTTGTTGCTCTCTTAACTCCGAGGCAATGCCTTCCATGATGTCGGCGAGTTCTGCGCCTTCAGTTGCTTGAAGGAGTCGCTCACGAGCTCCTGCCAGAAGGTCGGCGCGCTGAAGGTTGCCCTCGGCGAGCTCACGATTCTCCAAAAGTTCTAATAAGGTTTCCAGGCGGCGTGCAGTTTCGGCAAGTTGTCTTTGATCTTTAGCCAATCGCTGCTGTTCCTGGCCCTGCGGCATGGCTGCATTAGGGAGAGTAATGCAAGCAAGCAGAAGGAGAAGGAGGCGCTTCATGGGCAGTTCTTATTCTAGTTAACGATTGGCAGACTCGATGGTTTGCAAATGAATGGCTCTTTGTCGCTCCAAGAGCCCCCTCAGCAGGTTGATTGCAGATTGGAAATCCTCCCATTCAAGGAGTGCATCCAGCATGGAGCGGAGTTCGGCCTCCAGTTGGACGGCGGGTGCTTGGGTATCCCCACCCGACCCCAAACTTCGAAGAAGAGCGTTCATGGCCCCCTTTTGAGCTTGAAGAACAGCCAGGGCCAAATCCCGGACCCAGGCACTCCGCTCTAAAAGTGGAGCAGAGGCTAAACGATGGATAAGAGCCTCGGAACCGCCGTAGAACCCTGATTCAGCGCCTTCGCGAAGGAGGAGGTCCAACTCTGATTGCGCGATTTGGTTCCCACTATCTAAGTTTGCATAAACCCGCTCAGCAAGAACCAGTGCAAGTTGATCTTGAATTCGGCGAGTGTTCTGTCGGAGGGTTCTGGCCGCTCGGCGGGCAGGAGATTCGCCACGCGCAATGGGGGAGACGACTTCAAGGAGTTTCTCAATGCGTTCTCGAACTCGAACCATCGCATCGGCGTGGTGGTTTTCTAATTCCTCAGGAGTCATCACCTCAATCCAAGGGGATTCAGATTCTTTTACCTGACCAGCTGGTGGGGCAGCATCGCTGGCGATAACTCGAATGCGAAAGCGTGTCCCTTCTTCTGGGCTGATGTTCGAATCCGCGACTTCAGGGACTTGGAATTTTTCAAACCAGACCTTCTGTCGTTCCGATGGCCGAAGTTCGAGCGAAAGCCCTGAGTCCTCTAGACCAGGAGCTTGAAGGGAAGCTCCAGCCAAACCAAAGTCGTCCCTTACCGAAATGCGAACAGGAACATGTGCACTCGGAAGCGTGGCCCAGGAAACAGAAGGAAACAAAACTTCAGCCTCTGGTGGGCGGTCCTCCTGGATTTGCCAGCGGAGCATCGCTGCTCGAGGATTCACAAAGCCGTCCGAGCCCTGTACTGACAGAGTGGCTTCTCCGTGGGAATTCGCGCGGAAATTTGTGCGGTAAGTCCCAGATGAATCAGCAACCAGGATTTCATGATTTCCGTCTAGTGTTGCCCATGTAACTTCCTCAGCCGGAGATGAAAGTTTGAATTCGAGTTCTAGTTTGCTTCTTTGTGGAACCTGGACCTCATGTTGGTCAGAGCGCCAAGGTTCTAAAGCCATATAAGTTGGCGGAGTAACTTGAAGCAACCAGGCTTCAAGACCAGGTGCTCTGCCGGGGAGAAGATGAACAATGGGAGTTCCATCGGTGTCGTCACCACCCTCAAACCGAAGCTTCAACGGCTCCAGAAGGGGGGGAAGTCGCAGAACAAATTCGCCCCCGCCAACGCTCCTCAACTTTCGCTTGCGTTGACTGCTTAAGGCCCAAACATTTTCAGGAACTTTCCCCTCAGCTCGAATTCTTAAGCTCAATGTAGAAGATGCAGCAACGGAAAGGCGAAATTCTTCGGGGCCGAGTGCTTCCCAAGCTGGGGGTATTCTTCCACCTTCCAAGCGCGGAGGAAGGAGAACCAGTTGAGTGGCCCGGGGCCAACTTTCTTTTCCCCCCAGAAGGTGGTTCAGAAAAACACTCGATTCTTCAGGTTGCCAAGTGCCGAGAAGAACCAAGCAAAGTAAAGCGGACATCCCTTTCAGTAAGCGCCCGATTGAAAAGCTAGCCGGGAGGGCACTTTTTGCTTCGAGTCCTTCTTGGAGGGCGAGCTCTGCTTCTTCGTGGACCTTTTGAAGAAGATTCGAAGAAGTGCCCGCAGGTGGGCTAGGAATTTCAACTGCGGCGGTGAGCAATCCTGCGAGGTGAGGATGGCTTCTTTCCCAAATGGCGGCCAGGTCTCGGGCTGAAGGCCTAGTGCCAAGAGGGGAAAGCAGCCCCTTCCAAAACCAACGAACCCACAGAACCATTCCTGTGATAATCAGAACTAAACGAATCTCCCGTGGAGGTTCAAAAAGCCGGTCAAGAGCATAGAGGCTTAACAAAAGTCCGCATGTTTGGAGCAAAAAGATGCCAGCGCCACTTGCAAGGATTAAAGCAAGGCAACGAGATTCCAAGCGCCGCAAAGTTCGGTGGACCACGCTGGAGGCTTGCTTGGATTTCATCGCTCAAAAATGGGTAAGTATTCGCGCGGAATCTGCAAGATGAGACAAGCGGTTGCAGTGGAGTAATGGGCGCCTGGGCCGGTTGAGTTTGGCCAGGAGCCGTTTTGGTTTTGCATACCAAGCAAGGTTTCTTGGATATGGGCGAAGTAATTCCTCCAGCGAAGGCCGCCTGCCATATGAAATGCTTGCACGCCGTAATAGTGGCCATACCAAAAGTAATAATGCCCATGCCGGCGAATGCCCCATTCGGCACTGTGGTCTTTAAGCTCGCTTTCTAAATAGCTGAGACCATTCTCTAAATCATCATCCGCATATACGCCAGCGTTTGTCAAAATTGTGACTCCAGCAGCAGTAAGGGCCCAGCTTGCACGAGTTTCCAATATAGGCTGGTATCGAAAGGAGCCCGGTGGGTCTGCTGCAAAGCCCATATTGAAAGGACGCCGGAGCTGCCCTTGGTTTTCACGAACAGCACTATCTCGCACATACCGAACAGCGCGGTCAATCGTGCTTGCAGGTACTTGAATCCCAACATTTCTAGCGGCCCTGAGCGCCATGACTTGGCATGCACTCACCGACATATCCGCATCGGCAGAGTGGGGGGTGTAACGCCATCCGCCTTTGGTGTTCTGGCTTGCCACAATCATGTCGGCAGCTCGTTGAAGGACGGGCCGAATCCCATCGTTCGGATCCATTCCATAAACTTCGGCCAAAAAAAGAGTGGCGAAGGCGTGAGAATACATGCGAGTCTCATTGGCAGAGATGTAACCATCGCCACGCACTTGCTGAGTTACCCATTGAGCCGCCTTTTCTACGACCGATCCGTAGGGGCCTCGACCAGGAACATGTCCCCCCGCAAGAAAAGCCATTCCAGCCAATGATGTGACCCCTAAGTGGGCAGCGTGGGGGTTCCAAACTTCGTATCCATGTTTGAGCTTGTATCCCACATCTCCAGGCCAGGAGCCATCATCCAGCTGTTCTTGCGCAAGCCATTGGAGCCCTTTCTGGGCGGCGCGCCTGCCCGACTCCGAAAGAACCGAGGCGTCCGGCTCTTGAGGAAGGAGGAAAAGGAGAGTGGCGAGAATCATTTTGAACCGTAAAGGATGACGCGCTGGTTGTCATGAATCAAAAGGGCTTCATCCAGAAGATGCACGGAAAGATTGCGTCCCAAGGAGGTGGTGGGGAAAACAAACGCGGGGAGAATCATTTTGCCTGTTGAGTCCACCATGTAAACATGAAGCGCTCGGCTCCGGTCGGGGTTGTTAAATAAAACTGGGACCAACCAACCGCCATCTGCTTGGTGTGGGAAGGGAAGCCGCCGGCGGAGAATTCGCGACCAAGGAAGGTTGGGGAGTTCTGTTTCCCAAAGTTGAGGAAAGCCCAGATTGGAACCAGCTAACTTCCGAGCAGAAAGGACGGTGCCTCCACTCGAGTTGGGTCGCAGGACGAGAAGCTCAGGCTTATGAAGCCTTTTGCTTCGGCTACCCAACATAGTGCCCAACTGAGGAAAGAGTGCGTTTGGGTGCTCCCAGGTGATGGAAGTTGGCGACGCGTCTGCATCAGTCCACCAATCCAACCGTGGGCTGGGGAATTCTCCGCGGCCAGGGACGATTGGAAGTAGAAGCTTGCCCATGCCTGTTGAGGTAGAGAATGTTTTTAAGATAGCCTGCTCAGAAATGGGCCAAGCGGTTTGAGTTTGAAAATCCGAAGTATGGGCGACAGCTTGTTTTTGCTCAGTATCCAGAATCAGGGTTTGATTGTTTGAAAAGGTGAGGCTGTCCAAGTCGCTCCAAGTTGGTCGAAAAGACAATGAGAAAGGAACTGGAGTGGAGGAGTCCAGTAAGGACCAACGCCACGCAGAGGATGAACGAATAAAAGTTAAAAGAAGATTGGGGCCGTCCTTCAGAAGTCGAGCCACTTTTTGAGTGTCGAGAGGAATTCTGCGGTCTAGGAACAAAGTTCCAGACTGAAGATTCCTGACTTGGATTTGCAATCCGTCCGGAGTTTGGCATGCGAGGGCTAGGAAGGAACTCATGCGCAGAGGGAGAGATGCTGAATCTGCGGGACCAGGCAAAGTGATGGTTTCCACAGATCCATCTATAGAAAGACGAATCCACTGGTTTCCCCAGATGAGTGTTGCTCCTTTAGAGTCCGCGAAGGCCATCCCAGTCAGATTAGGGAAGGTATAGACAGAGTTGGCTGGACTCCATTCAGCAAGAGGGTGAAGGCCCGACGGGTCCATTCTTGAAAGAATGCAGGTGCGATCTCTTTGAGTCACAAGAGTGGCAGTTTGGCTAGGGCCTCTCCTGACGGTCAGTAGCTGTGCCCCATTTAGATCCCCCTCACACAGTTGGCTTAGAGATGTTGGAAGAGAAGGAAGGGGCGGAGATTCAAAAGATGACCGCGCCTCTTGCACAAATGAGAGAAGCGATGGGTCCTTTGAGTGGTCACGAATCCAGGCTTGGAGTCGGGTTTTTGATTTTGTTGAGAGGTCCTTTCGAGTAATCTCTTTTTTGACCCAACGATGAACGGCATGGGTCTCCGAAAAAATATCCCAAAGTCCAGGATGGTCTGGGTTCTTCGCTAAGTACTCAAGGGCAATGTCTTCAATTGCATTTCGTTGTGCAGGTTTATCAAGAAGGAGTTTGAGTTGAGATTTTGCGTAAGCGTGGAGGGTATTGTTCTCCATTTGAACTCGCTTACTGTTTTCATTAAGGAGAACTCGTAGCAACTCATTTCTTAAATCTGTGTCACCTTTTGCATTGTTGATTCGGGTAGTTGCAATGAAGCCATAAAGGCCTACTTGAGAAATATTAGATGGTGAAAGTCCTTGCTCGAGGGCGCTTTCTAGGATTTCAAAAGAAAGTTTGGAATGAAGTTGGCTCTGATGAACATAAAGCCATGCCGCATTGAGTTTCCTTTGCAAGTCTGAACTCTTCAAGACAGGATCTAATAGAAGGAGACCATCTTTGACTTTCCCAGATGAGAAATAAACCTGGGAAGCCACCATAGCTAACCTTTCCTTCAACTCTTTACGCGTGGCCATTTTTGCAAGCACTTCACAGCGGTTTGCAATGTGAAGAGGAAACTCGCTCGAGTTTTCTAGGAGCGAGTTTTCTAAAACAGGAAGAATGTTGGCTATTTGGGCATCATTTGCATTGTCAGGAATCGAGGCGAGTGCGCCTTCAGGGGAAGTCATTGCAATCACACCGCCAGGCCGAAGGATGAGTAGCATTCCAGGCAGGGCCTGGAGGGAACCCATATCAGCAAGACCTGTGGGCCAAGGGATTTCGCTTCCAATTGTTTTCCCACTTCTTGGATCTATCCGCAAAATCCCATCTAAGTTCGGTAGGAACCACTCATTGCGAGCAAGAGCTCCTAGTCGTTGCTGTGTTGCGGAACTCGTTTCGTGAAGAAGAGCCTCTGTATGGAAGTTAAGCCCTGTTGAGCTTGGGAATCCTAGGAAAGCACCATGGGTTCCGTTGAAGAAGGCACCATGAGGGGTCATGCCGACAAGATTCCTTAACTGAACAGCTTCCCTTCCGGCTTGCCATGCGGTAGGAAGGAGCCCAAGTAGCTCCCCGCTTGATGGTTCAAGGAGGAGGGCATTTTCACTGTCTGTGGGTGTGAAAAGGATGTGGTGCTTTGAGATGGCCGGGGTTATGTTCGAAAAAGAGCTTTCCCGCCGGGACATTTCTCCTGTTTGAAAAGTGTTTACAGAGGTTCGTTCGTAAAGTCGCGTCCAGAGGGCTGACCCTGAGCTGGCATCTACTGCACAGACCGCACCGAGATTAGTGCAAACATAAACAGTGTCTTTTGTGGCTGCAGGAGCAGGGCAGGAAAGCTCCTGGAGAATATTTCCAAAAAGATTGCTTTCACGGGTTCCACTTACAAGAAAAGTACGCCACAACTCTTCGCCCGAATGGAGATCTAAAGCGAGCAAGGATAAGTCCAAAGTCCCGGCAGCGTGGTAAACGGGAAGATAGACAATTCCAGATTCAGCTGCTGGGGGAGAAGCTGCTAAATCTTTTGCTGAGGTCCGTTGTCCAGGATTTTCCCAAGGGACTTTCTGTTTCCAGAGAAGCTTTCCGGTAGAGGCATCGAAGGCGTAGAGGCGTCGCGCAGGGAGGTGGTTTCGAACTTCAATTTCGTAGTAGCTATCTGAGCGGCCAATCAGCCAAGGTTCTTGAAGGACTGCAAGGAGAATGCCGTCTTGGACAACCGGAGCAAAGACGGAAGCTGCATCAAAACCTCGCATTAAAGACCTCCAGCGAGAGCTGTTCGACTGAGTTTCCGAGAGAAGATGGGACCAGTCAGGAGATCCATCGAATCGCCACTTTATTTTTCCAGAAGCGGCATCCAAAGCAACAACTTCTTTAGAGTCGGTCAGGAAAACAAGACCCCCAGCAACGGCAGCACGATGCTTGGTGTAAAAGGTATCCTTAAATGGAGGTTCCTGGAAGGAATACCGCCAAGTTTCGACTAAGCCTGCTCCAGAGACAACGGGTAAGGATGAATCCGAGACAGAGCTAAAACTTGGAGTCTGCAAGCTAGCTCGAAGACCCGGTGCTGGAAGTTCAGGAATCCATGCATCTGGAAGGAAAGATTCAGGAGCACGGCCTTTGGCAGCTCTTTGAAAAAGACCACGGTCCAAGAGTATGGCTTCCAAAACAGCTTCGGCGCGGAGTCCTGCAGTTGTTCCTGGGTAGCGCAGGATGATATCTCTCAAGCCTTGAAGGTTGAGCGGCTCCAGAGCAAATTGAAGCTGCTCCTGGGATCTGCGCCCTACCATTTGTTCCCGCACTTGGGCAGTCTCGGGGGGAAGTGATTGGAGTTTCTGGAGAGCTAAATGACTTGCGCCAATAAAAAGTAAATCATCAGGGGATTTGCGAATTAATGCAGCAGGGTCCGCTTCAAGTACAGCTTGCAAAGTCGCAACGGCAGTTCGAATGTGATTTGCCCCAAGTAATTCTTCGGCATCTTGGAGTTGTGCAGCAAGGTCGCGGTTCTCCAGGATTGTGACTCCTCGCTGAACTGATGGTTCTTGAAGAGAGAAGGAAAGAAGAAGAGACAGAATCACGATAGGTTGCTCCTTTTCCGTATGAGCCACTCTCCGCATGCGAGAGCCATGAACAAGAACAAGAGTAACCGTGCATCTATAGGTTCGTCCAATGAAGCTAAAGTGCGAACACGCTTTTCTCGCCCATCAAGAATGTCCAACAAGTCATCGGCAGATTCAGGGCCAACTAATTCCCCTCCGGTTCGGGTTGCGATGTGCGAAAGTAATTCCGTATTTTGAGAAGTTTTGCGCATTTCGACAGACGGCAAGATGACTTCGAAATGAGCGGAGGCCAAAATTTCTCCTTCGGAGCTTCCGTCTGCGGTTAACAAGAAGGAGTGAGTCCCTAGTTCGGAAGAACGGAATCGAGCGTGAAAGACACCGAGCCGGCCGGGAACAGGACTCATAAAGAGGGGAGCCTCCGTTGATTCGCGGAAAAGGAGTAGCCCTTCTTCATCTGAAACAGGGTCAAAGTTTTCATCCCGAAGCCGAAGTTCCAAGAGGACGCTTTCTCCAAGTTCGATTCGGCTTCGATCTACTTCTAGGCGGGCTCTGCCTTGGTCACCTTCAAGTCGCCCAGCAGCAAGGTGGCGCAAAAGGGAACGCCAAAACCGGGAAGGTTGCCTCTCCCCAGTAGGGTCGCGCCAACGCCAAGTCTCGTCGGTTCCCAGCCAACCGACCCTCCCTTCAGGTGCGTAAATGCCAGCAGCCAGGATTTGTGGGTTTCCATCGGAGTCAGTATCAGAATCATGAACTAACCAGGGGCGTGCTCCAGGTCGTAGCCCTTGAACGGGCTGATACCACATCAGCTCAGCAGAATTTTGCCAGAGTTTTAGGTTGGTCTCTAAATCTCGGGCGAGGCGAACCACTGGGTGAGGAAGTTCAGAGTCAGCAGGAAGGGCCTGGAAACCCATGGAGGAGCGGGGTGCTTCTCTACTGAGTTCGACGGGAAGAAGAGGCTCCAATGGGGTGCCGTGGTAAGCCGAAGGATTTGAGCGATCCCCTGCGAGCATCAAGAGGCCACCCCCTCGTTCCACAAAAGACGAAAGAGCATCCAAGAAGCGGCTGCCATCCATGGGGTCGGGTGAAAGTTGATGCGGGTCCACATCACCAAGGATGACGACATCGAATTCATCCAGAAGCTCTTGGACCGTTGTTGGAATGCGTCGAAGTCGGCTCGTTCCGGGAGTCGCTTCTTGTTGGAAGTCGCGACCAGCTTCAGCGAGCCAACAACGAAGCGACATATCTTTTTCGGCACGAAGGAGGCGGTTTTTTAGGTACCGGTATTCAAATCGAGGTCGGGCCTCTACATACAAAACTCGAATGCGCGTCGGCTCGACCCACACTCGTAAAGTTAATTGGTTATTGTCTCGAGCGGTTTCTGATTCCAGTGGGGTCGTTTCTGCCGTGAGGAGGTGTTCACCCGGCTCGAAAAGTTGCGTAGCGAGAGTGAGCCTTGTTCCTGCTTCCGAAGGCTCAGCTTGAACCTGATCTAAAAGAGAGCCATCTTCCGCAAGCAAGCGAACGGTTGTTCGAGGCGGCAAGTCCACGCCAGAGCCCGATAGGCGAAGCAAAAAGAGAGCCTCGTCGCCTACTAAAACGCGGTCAGGTGCTTGGATTCGTTCCAATGCAAGATCGGGTGCAGGGCGTGGGTCGCCTAAGGCGACAACATGAATTCGGGAGCCTTCTTCAGAAAACTGAGATAGAGCGGATTCAATTCCCTCGCCTAGATTGGAGCGACCGTCAGAGAAGAGAACAACATCTGGAAGGTGTTGTCCGCGGTGTTCGGAAACTAGGGATTGAAGAGCAGGACCCAATGCAGTTGCTTGCCCCTCTGCCCGAAGGGCAGAGCCGTCCGTTGGCGTTGTGCGTATTCGGTCGGCGAAGGACCATGCACTGAGTTGATATCGCTCCTCGAGGGAAAGTCTCCATTCGCTTTCTAAAAGAGCGCGAGCTAAATCCAGGCGGCGAGGTTCAGGTCCAACAGTAAATCCAGCGTCCGCCAGTTTTGAAAGAACATCTTGGGATAGGGAGTCCTGGCGTTGAAGAGAAGCGGAGTCATCCAACAAAAGCGCAAGGTTCGCGGGCTCTTCTAATGTTTTGTTCTTTCGAAGAAAGGGACCCATCGCAAGGAAAATACCTAGGGCAAGAAGTGCCACGCGAAGGGTGCCCATGAGATTTTTTTTGGGCCGGTCAGGTTTCTGGTAAGCCCACCAAGCAAGAAGTAAAACAGCAGGTGTGACAACAAGACCAAGAACCCAAATGGGCGGAAGGTATTCCAAGACCAATCGGAAATTTTGGGATTCGTTCATCCTCTTCTCCGGTCTAAGAAGGCAGCTAATAATGTCTCCGTTCCAAGCAATAGCACCACAATTAAGAAAAGAAGTGGAGCAGCATCTTCGGAAGAAGATGGCTCGATTTCCTTATTGAATGCGTTTGATTGAATGAGAGACGATTCTGGATTGGGTAAAATATCTTCTAAAAGAGATCTTGGGACAGGCGCGAGCTTGGATTCGGATTCAGGAACGACAACCGAAAACTTTTGATGGTGCTGAAGGGTGTTGCCGTCGCTGCGCACTGTTTGAGCGGAGGAGGTCCAAACTCCTGGAAGAGATGCTGCAGTAAGGAGAGGTTGAACAAATCGAGCCCCATAGGGTTCCGCTTCAGATTGTGGCCGCAATCGTTCCCCGATTGGGTTTTCCAACTGAAGGTCAACCGGTGGGCTGGGCAAAACCATTTGAAGGGGAGAGCCAACATCGAACTGAGTTGATTTGGATGTTCCGTTCGCTAGGTAGGAGCACAGGTCAAAAAGGAAGGGAAGTGTTCCGCCTGGCACTTCTTCAAAGCGATTCCAATCGGGAAGAGGTGGTGTGGAAAAGACTGCAATGGGGCCACCATCAAGTTGCCATGTCAGGATGGCATTACTGAGTTTTGCTTGTTGGTTTTCGCCACTGTCCCGCACAAGTAAAAGAGGTGCTTGAATGAGTGAGGCAGATGGATGGGCAGAAAGAGAGAGAGGGCGAAAAGAGTAAACCGGAATTTCGGTCAGCAAAGGTTTCCAGCGAGGGTCTTTGAACAAGCTCAAGGGTGGCCAGGATTCGTTTTGAATAGCTAAACGCGCACTTGGGTTGGAATACCGTTGAGGCTCCTCAATCTGAATTGCAGGGGCTCCCAAAGCGGAAAGGAGTTCCTCACAATCAGCGGCGTGGGCCTCTGAGCCTAAGGCAAGAAGGAAGCCGCCTCCTGATGCGACAAACTTTTGAATAAGTTCCTGTACCCTAGTTGTGACTTGTGCTGGGTCAGCAAGAATGAGCAATTCCGTGCGGGCTAGACTTGTAGGATTGAGCGCAGAAGCCGAAACTTGTTGAATAGTTAGGGGTGCCGGCGCGGGAAAATCCAAGAAACGCGTAAGGGATTCTTGCACCGCATTGGAGCGAGTTTCTCCAAGAATCAAAACTGTCGGAGAGGGGGCGACATTCAGAATGGTGGCGCGGTGGTCATCGGGAACGAGGGCGTCGGAGTCCAGCCGAAACTCCAAACTGCGGCTTCCCAGTTCGGCAGGAGTCAATGTGTGCACCCAAGACGATTCACCGTTCCAGGGAATTTCCAGTTCAGCGTCAGCGACAGGTGAGTTGTCTAGGAAAAGTTGACCCCGCACATGCTTAAGAGAAGCATTTGTTCTCGTGTCGTCTCCCGAGAAATGGCGGACCGTAACGCTCACCTCGGCCATTTCACCTGGTGCGACTCTTCCTGGTTCGACTTCAATCCTTGTAATCGCTGTGTTCTCCCGCTTTGAGGCTCCAACATCTTGAATCCGAAGGGGAAATCCTGATTCGTTCAAACGAAGAAATGCGGCGCGAGTTTCATCGTCTAAGTTCCAGGTCGAAGATTGAAGGTCAGTCAAAAACGAAATTTGAACTTCCTCGCAACCTTCAGCAGCGAGGGCTTCCGCCGAACGCAGGGCCCAAGTCGCCGCTTCGGCAAGTTCAGTTTCTCCAAAACTAGGATTGGCTTGCTCGGCCAAAGAGAGAAGCACCTTGGTTGGATTCCCGAAGGCTTCCCTGGAAATAGGATCACCCGCAAGAATGAAGGCAGCTTGATCACCTTGTGATTCTTCGAGTCCTTCAAGCAGGGATGTTCCTTCCTGAATGCCGCGCTCGAAGGATGATTGCCCTCGGTGGCGGTGGTGCATAGACATGGTGGAATCCAATAGGAGCACGACACCTCGGGCTGGACGGCCGGTCAAAGTTTGGGCCAGCTCATTTCCTGGGCGGGCAAGTGCCAGAATAAAAAACAAAACTGCGAAAGTGCGCAAGGCAAGAAGAAAGAGGTCCTCGATTAGCAACCTTCTTCGAAGTTTTTTTCGCGCGCGGAGTAGGAAGTCCATTGCCGCAAAATCCACTCGTTGGTAACGCTGTCGGTTCAGGAGATGAATCAAAACAGGGAGGGCAGTGAGTGGGAGAGCCCAAAGGAATGTTGGGTTTAGAAAACTCATCGACCTAGAGACCTCATTCTGCTTGCGCGGCGAGCGAGAAATTCAATGAAGCCCGCTTCGAGGGGCTCGTCTGTTTGGAGTCTTCGGAAGTCAGCACCTAGTGAGCGAACCCCTCTGCGAAGTTTGGCAGCATGGTCGGCGAACTCTTCCAAGTAAGCCTCTCGAACAGCAAGTGGGTTCAATAACAATTCATCACTCCCTTCGAGAGATTCAAAGCGGGTGGAACGGCTATAAGGGAAGCTCACTTCAGCAGGATCAAGCACTCTCAAAACAACAAGGTCGTGCCCAGCTTTCCTTAAAAGTGCGGCGGCGTGGGTAGCTTTCTCGGTTGAGCCTAAACAATCAGAAACCCAAACCACTAAGCCTCGGCGTTCCATACGAGCGGCTGCAGAAGAGAGTGCTGTTGCAGGATCTCCCTCGCCTGAAACGCTTATGGATTCGATTCGAGAAAGCGAATCCTGCCAATGTCGCTCCCCACCCTGTGGGGGAACCCACTCGGTAACTGAATTGCCTTGGCATAGGGCTAAACCCCAACGATCATTTTGTATGAGCAGGAGTCGCGCAAGGGAAGCAAGGAGCCAACGCCCATAGTCGGCTTTGCTCCATTCCAAAGTTGAGAAAGCCATAGAAGAGGAAAGGTCAAGGACGAGGTAGCCCGTGAGTGCGGTTTCCTCCTCGTAACGCCGAACAAAAAAGCGATCCGTGCGAGCGGCCAGTTTCCAATCCAAGTGCCTGATTTCATCACCTGGCACATATTGCCGGTGTTCGGCAAAGGTAGTGCCGGAGCCTCGATGAGGCGATACGTGCTTTCCGCCGGCGAAGCCTTCGACGGCGGATCGAGCGCGGAGTTCAAGCCGCGCCAATCGGGCCAGAAGCCTAGGATCCGATGCCTGCCGCACGCTCTCCGTCCAATGCGCTTGGGTTTGCAGGAATCTCTTCAAGGAGTCGTGCAACCATGGCATCGGAATCGAGGCCTTCAGCCTCGGCTGCAAAGTTGGTCAGAATTCGGTGTCGAAGAACGGATGGAGCCACAGCTGCAACATCTTCGGCGGCGGCATGGAAGCGGCCTTGGAGAAGGGCGCGAGCCTTGGCAGCCAGAATCATGTTCTGCGAAGCGCGTGGACCTGCGCCCCAAGTGACCCATTGGCGGATGAAAGTCGGGGCTATTTCTTCAGAAGGTCGCGAAGCGCGCGCAAGGGCGACCGCGTATTCCAAAACTGAGTCGGCAGTTGGCACAGCGCGGACAAGTTCTTGTAGTCGCATGAGGGCGGGGCCATCCAAAATGGCTTCAACGGATTCAGGTTCCGCGCCAGTTGTGCGACGAAGGATTTCGGCTTCCTCCTCTTGAGAAGGGTAGTCCACTTTGATTAAAAACAAAAAACGGTCCAATGCTGCTTCGGGGAGAGGATAGGTACCCTCTTGCTCGATTGGGTTTTGGGTGGCAAGAACAAAGAAGGGCGCGGGCAATGCGAAGGAGTTTCCTGCTGAAGTCACTTGGCGCTCCTGCATGGCCTCCAACAAGGCGGCCTGGGTTTTAGGCGGCGTGCGGTTGATTTCATCGGCAAGCAAAATGTTGGTAAAAACAGGGCCCTTGGTAAATCGAAAACTCCGCTCTCCGGATGACTGATCGCTGTGCAAAACCTCGGAACCGGTGATATCAGCGGGCATCAAATCGGGAGTGAATTGAATGCGGCGAAAATCCAGGTCTAGGGCGCGTGCAAAGGAGGACACCATTAGAGTCTTTGCAAGCCCAGGCACACCGACGAGGACTGCATGACCACGCGCCGCAACGGCAATCATGAGTTCTTCGAGTACGGCATCTTGGCCAACAATTACGCGCCCGACTTGCTCACGGAGGCGTTTGAATGCATCCGCAAACCAGGAGGCGGCTTCGGAATCAGGGGTTGGAGGTTCAGCAGTCATGTTGAAAGGGGTTCATTGTTCTGTACGGCTGTTAGGGTCTGGCGTATCCAAAAGTCTTTGGTCTGTGAGGGGATCACGGGCCATCCAGTCCAATTCTTGCTGAGATTTCTCAGTTTGAGCGCGGCTGGAGTCCGTTTTCAAATTTTCGTCCGCCTCTTGGGCTCGAGCTTCGAGGAGATGAGATACGGCCGGAATTAAAAAAAACACACCGAAAGCACCAACAACCATCCAAAGAATCATCTCCAGAAGGCGGGAGCGGGCGCTCGGCTGTGCTCGACTCACAGAGGCAAAGCGTCGCCATAGCGGGCGGATTCGCCCAGCCACTCTTCAATGCGGAGTAGCCGGTTGTATTTTGCGACCCGGTCCGATCGGCAAGGGGCACCTGTTTTGATTTGGCCAGAACCTACAGCAACAGCAAGATCGGCGATGGTTGTGTCTTCGGTTTCACCTGATCGGTGGGAAATAACCGAACTCCAGCCATTTGCGGAAGCCATATCAATTGCTTTCATCGTTTCGGTCAGGGTGCCGATTTGGTTCACCTTGATGAGGATAGAGTTCGCACTATCTTCTTCGATTCCACGCAAGAGGCGGGTGGGGTTCGTAACGAAAAGGTCATCGCCAACAAGCTGGACAACATCTCCGAGAGCGTCCGTCATCGCGGCCCAGCCTTCCCAGTCATCTTCGGCGAGGCCGTCTTCGATGGAAACAATGGGATACTTGCCGCACCAATCGGCGTAAATCCCGATAAGTTGCTCTGCGCCACATGATTTTCCTTCAAAGTGATACTGGCCGTTATCGTAGATTTCGGTTGATGCAACATCTAGGGCGATAGCCATGTCTTTGGGGCCGGCCTTGAGCCCGGCCTTCTCGATTGCCTGAATAAGGAGCTCAACAGCGGCCTCATTGGATGCAAGGTTGGGGGCGAAACCGCCCTCATCTCCGATAGCGGTTGAAAGACCCTGCTCTTTTAAGAGAGCTTTCAAGGCATGGTAACTTTCAGCGCACCAACGAAGGGCTTCCGCAAAGTTTCGAGCACCCCAAGGTTGAATCATGAACTCCTGAAAGTCCACATTGTTGTCCGCATGAGCACCGCCATTGAGAACATTCATCATGGGTGCAGGCAGGCGGTTGGCGCTTGCACCTCCTAGGTAGCGGAAGAGGGGGAGTTCAGCATCTGCGGCGGCAGCAATGGCATTGGCAAGAGAAACCCCCAGAAGAGCGTTGGCACCGAGGCCAGATTTGTTTTCTGAACCATCCAGTTCCAGGAGTGCGCGATCAACTTCTTCTTGTTGGTCCGCATCCATGCCAGTGAGTTTGGGAGCAAGAATGTCGTTTACATTGTGAACTGCTTGCTGAACCCCTTTCCCGAGGTATCGTTCGTCACCGTCACGAAGTTCGATGGCCTCGTGCTGACCAGTTGAAGCGCCGGAGGGGACCGCCGCCCGTCCGAAGGCTCCGTTTGCGAGTTCTACATCGCATTCGAGGGTAGGATTGCCCCGTGAATCCAGGATTTCGCGGGCGTGAACTTCGAGAATGTCAGTCATGGTTTGAGGGCCCCATTAGGGGGCTTCATCTTAGCCTCACTTTATGCGAGAATGAACCACTTGCCGCCACCGGCCACCACTCATGATTACGGTTGAAGACCTCGATTTTCGCTACGGTTCACAGATTCTCTTTCGGGAAGCCTCGCTGAAGGTCGAGGACAACTGGAAAGTGGGCCTGATTGGGCCCAACGGCTCAGGGAAAACGACTCTATTTCGCCTGATAACTCAACAAGATGTGGCTGAAAGTGGTGCGGTCTCGGTACCCAACGGGGTACGCATTGGATATTTCGACCAAAAGGTTGGAGAAATGAGCGGTTGCGATCCTGTGGAGCAAACTGTTCGAGAGGCTGGTCGCGTTCATGATCTTCGCAAAGTGCTGGAAGACCTCGAGCACCAAATGGCGGACCCCCATTACACAGGCGACCTGGAGACATTGATGGCTCGCTACTCCGGACTCCAAAACGAGTACCAGACCTTAGGCGGCTATGACATTGAGGCCCGAGCCCGGGAATGTCTTGCTGGTTTAGGTTTTAAGGGCGACCGCATGACTCAAGATGTGGGCGAGCTTTCTGGCGGATGGAAAATGCGGGTGGCTCTGGCCGGGATTCTGGTGCAGCAACCACAAATTTTGTTACTGGATGAACCGACAAACCACCTAGACATTGAGTCTATTGTTTGGCTAGAGGATTTTATTCGAAATTATCGTGGAACAGTGATTATGACTTGTCATGACCATGAATTTATGAATCGAGTGGTGAATCGGATTGTGGAAATCGATGAAGGAAAATTGAGAATTTTCCCAGGAAATTATGATTTTTACTTAGACCAAAGAAAACTAGAAGATCATCAGCGCCACGCCGCCTTTGAAAGGCAAAAGGCCCACATCGAACGAGAAATGAAGTGGATTAACTCCTATCGTGCCAAAGCGCGAAAAGCGAGTGCTGCCCAATCTCGCTTGAAACGATTGGAAAAGCTGGACAAGTTGGAGCCCCCTCGCTCTAGGCGGAAAAGAGTTCGCTTCAAAATTCCAAAGGTGTCTCGGTCTGGGGACGATGTTTTCGTTTGTGAAGAGCTAGGGAAAGCATTTGGAGAGAACATTGTTTACACATCCATTGACGCGCACATCCGAAGAGGCGAGCGGTGGGCCGTTCTAGGAATCAACGGGGCAGGGAAAACGACTCTTTTGAAACTAATCATGGGCGAATTGGAGGCCGACTGCGGAAAACTCAAGCGAGGTGTTGGTCTTGAGGTTGGTTATTTTGCTCAGCATTCCACCGAGCTCCTGCACCCAGAAACTACTGTGTGGGAAACGATGCAAAGCGAATTTCCAAGCGAATCCATGGGCGCTCTTCGAAAATGCTTAGCTGGCTTCGGCTTCGAAGAACACGATTTAGAAAAACTCACGAAAAATTTGTCTGGTGGAGAAAAGGCTAGACTTGTCCTTTCTCGAATGATGTTCCGGCCGCCTAACTTTTTAGTTTTGGATGAACCTACAAACCACTTAGATATTGAGGCGAAGCAATCTCTTTTGGATGCTTTACTTTCTTATACAGGCACGCTTTTATTTGTGAGCCACGACCGCCATTTCCTTCAGGCTTTGGGCGACATTGCCTTAGTGATTGAAGATGGGGAAGCTAAGACTTATCACAATGGTTACAA
Source organism: Planctomycetota bacterium (assembly GCA_030748415.1). Lineage (GTDB taxonomy): Bacteria > Planctomycetota > UBA1135 > UBA1135 > UBA1135 > UBA7888. The sequence goes on along the minus strand of JASMMA010000007.1, from coordinate 67,343 downwards.
CAACTTTGTAGAACTCACGGGCCAAGCAGCGCCCGGTGTGCAGGTTTAGTCCAAGAAACGATTACATTCTTGGAGAACTTGCTCCAGAGCCATTTGAGACTTCTGGAAAACAGCAGAAGTGTTTGGGATGCGTTCCCATTTTGAGTTATAAGCAGCTGCGCGCCCACCTTCAGGCGAAGGCAAAAACAAAGTGTTCTCACCTACCCGGATTCCAAGCCCCTGCCAGCCGCCGGTGACCCGAACCCGTTCATGAATCGGCTGAAATAAGTTATGACCAAGACTCCAATAGGGTGATTCTTCTTCGGATGCGCCGAGCAACTCCAGCACTGTGCGAGGGAGGTCAATATGAGATGTAGGCGAGTGGTCAGCTCCTGGTTGGATGCCGGGGCCACTTATCAAAAGAGGGACATGAACCTGCTCTAGGCTGAAGTTTGAAGCGTGACCCCAAATATCGTGTTCCCAGAATTCTTCACCGTGGTCTCCAGTAATAACGACGAAAGTGTTCTCGGATTCTCCATGTTCAACCAGGGAATCCAAAATGTCAGAAACAACTGAGTCTGCGTAGTGAACCGCATTTCGGTAACGGTTTTTTATTCGTAGCCTCTGTTTTTCAGAGGTTCCATATGAAATTGGAATGTAGCGAATATCTTCCTCGTAAGGGTGGAAAATGGCCGTTTCTTCCGGAAAGCTGTAAGCCTGATGAGTGGCATCCAATAGGAAAAACGAAAAGAAAGGCTTCTTTGAATCTCGTTTGCCTAGCCAATCACGAAATGCAGCAGCACCTTCTGCGTCACGGATTGCCGGTGAGCGACCAGAGAAGTTATCAAAAACGGAATCGGGAATGTCCGCCCAGCAAGTCGAACGAAAAGCTGGAAATGTTTGTGCAGCTGCCGCGTAGATACGGAAGTCGTATTCAGCTTGAATGAGCGCACGGATAAGTGGGGGGGATTGCTTGGCCCTTAGAGCTGGTTTCCAATATGAGCCGTGAAGGCCATAGAGCATGGAAAAAACCCCGTGCTGGGTCCAATTCCCACCGCTTAAGTGGTTTTTGAAGTCTCGAGATTCTTTTCTGAACGAGTTCAGAAAGGGGGCACTTTCGGAATCGATGGCATCTGCGCGGAGGCAATCCAGTACTAGAAATAGAAAGTTCGGTGGCGAATCATTCTTGGGAAGTTCGGGTACTGGAAGCGTAGTTAATTGTCGTTCATCCAACGCACCTAGGAATTCGCTAAGGGGTTCTTTTCGCAAGGAAACCGGTGCGACATCCATTCTTTCTTCAAGGGGTCCTTTCAGCTCAGGCGGGACCCCCGCTTCCCAAAATTGAAGAAGAAGAAAGCAAAAGGTGGAAGAAATAATGACTGCGCCTGACCAGCGCCGTTCGGCTTTTCCCGTGCCCCTTGCAGCGAACCAAGCTTCTGCGGGTAGTAGAACAGTAGCAAGCAAAACCAATGGGAGGATGTCCGAGAATCTGATGCGAATGGAATCTTGCACGCCAGGTGTGAAGAGTGCCCCCATGACAGTGGAGTTAATATGGAATCCGTAAAACCCATGAAGGCGTGTGTCCACGAAGAGGACCCAGATGGCCAAAGTCCAGATTCCTGCAAGGAGCCAATTTCGTTTGGTGCCAGAAAAGAAACGGTTTACGAAAAGGGAAAGGCAACCAGGAAGTAGAGATAAGATTCCGACACTTGAGACAAGGCCCAAAAAACCAAAGAGAGCAACGGATGGTGAACTCGTGGGACTAACTCGCCCAAGAAAGCTCAGGCTAAGTAGAACACCTAAAACAATATTGCCTGCCCAAAGGAGCAGAGAGGAGGGTGCTCTGGTGTTTTTCAATCCGTAGCTTTCGAGAGGGGCGTGGCGGTTTTTTCTTTCCAGTTAAATGTGCTCGATAGTTTTATTCCATTTCGTAGAACAACAATCACTTTGATGTCCTCATCCTTTCTTAAGGCACGGCGCAAGTCTCCTTGCGCGCTTAATTTCTGACCTGCGATTTCAAGGAAGCGATCGCCGGGCTTGAGACCCGCTTTTTCGGAGAGCCCTCCTTTAACAATACGGTCAATAAGGAGAGGCTCATCTTCATCTAGATAAACTCCCAACATTTTTCGGTTGCGGCTATTGCTGTTGTTCTCTCGATTAGGGTTCAAGATATCTTCTCGTGGCAACATCTGCTCCATGTTGGCAAGCCGCCACGCGGTCATTGCAATCACCTTTGCAGAATGCTCTTCATAGCGAGCGATTGCATTGTCGTAAACGTCGTGCTGAGTATGGTGAACATAGGTGTAACTTGATTCCCCAGATTGATTCCAAAAGAAACCAGGAACGCCATCGCGGAGGTAAGAGTCGTGATCGGAGCCAATCCCCAAAGGCAGAGAGTCCACTTCTTTGAGTCGAAATTGAATCTCGTCATTTTCGTATGCCGAAACCATTCGGTCGATGGGTTCTAGCGCTTCTTCAAACAAGGGAAGGAGGAGTGGGGTTGCGTTTAGACCCGAAAGGTAGTTTGTTCCACCATCGTGCACTAGAACAGCTGAAATGCGGTCCATTTCTTCAGGGTGTTGCTTAATGTATGCCAAGGAACCAAGTAAGCCTTGCTCTTCCCCTGTCCAGAGCATGAAACGAATCGTACGGCGAGGTTGTTTGCCTGTTTCCCGAAGAGCAGCTGCCAAGAGGCGGGCCGCTTCCATCGTGGTAGCAACACCTGTTCCGTTGTCATTCGTACCGGTGGCCCCATCCCAAGAATCCAAGTGCCCCCCCATAATGATGATTTCGTTGGACTTGTCGGTTCCAGGGATTTCCGCAAGAACATCCCATTGCGGGATTGGGCCCTCAATAAATTCGTAATCTAAATCAAATTCAATTTCTACTGTTTCGCCCGCTTCTAGGAATCGTGAAAGTCGGCGGCCTTGCTCTTTAGGAATCGTGACTTGAGTGCGAGTAGGTAAGTCGTTCCAATCGACTCGGTAGCGCCCACCTGTACGGACTAATTCGTTTCGTGCAATCCGAATTGTTCCATAGATTCCTTCGTCATCAAAAAATTCTCCGAGACGGGCGCGGAAGTTGTCGGCATCCGAATCAAAGCGGGGAGTTTTCGTACCAGTGAGTAAAACCCAGGCACCCCCAAAGGAACCCCGAGCAACTTCAAGTTCTTCGTCGTTGGAGGGGGCCAAAAGAAGAGGGCCCCGCTCAGGGCCTTCCGTGCCTGGGCTCCAAGCTTGGGTTGCCAGGGTGAGTGGCATTTTGAGGGGCTCCAGAACGCGTCCCCGCATGATTCTGCGGTCAAAGCCAACCGGAAATTCACCCCATTGCTCTCGCCGGACATTTGGAATTCCAAAATCGGAAAATCGGTCTTCTGCCCAGGCTACGGCCTCGGTTAGATTGCTGGAAGAAGTCAGTCGAGGGCCAATACCATCGACCAATTCGCGCAAATGGTCCATGACCTGGTTCCCTTTCTCGGCCTCAGCAAGGATGGCTTCGCAGACACCATCTTCTCGGGGTAGGCCAGTTATGGGCCAAGTTTGGGTAGTTTCCTGGGGGAATAGGAGGAGGAGTGTGAGGGTGGCGAGCATAGAAAAAGCATACGGTATCGGAGAGGGGGATGTTGGCTCAGAAGAACGCTAGAATCCTGGTGTGGACACTCATCCTCGCCTTCGCTCGGTCGCAGTTTTGCCAAGCCTGATTACTCTGGCCAATTTGGCTTGTGGGGTTGGAGCTCTTTTGTGGCTTTTTGAAGCCGGGCAAAACGCGGACTATGAATTGACTCGCCACGCCGGTTGGCTCCTGGTACTTGCTGTATTCTTTGATGCAATCGACGGGAAGTTAGCTCGAATAACCAAGGGAACTTCTGAGTTGGGTGCCCAACTCGATAGCCTTGCAGACTTAGTTACTTTTGGAGTGGTTCCTGCTTTTCTTGTCCGGACCTTGGTTCAACTAGAAGGTCCCGGAATGGAAATAATTCCCCACCCAAGGCTTATGGTCGCAGGCCCCATTCTTTATACCTGTTGCGCTGCTTTGCGCTTGGCGCGTTTTAATGTTCTTCGAGTGGACAGGGACGAAACTCGAGACCACAGCCACTTTCTGGGGCTACCCTCGCCCGCAGCAGCAGCTCTTCCTATCGGGCTTGTTCTTTTTTACTTTGGAATCGCCGACCCTGACTTTATCTTCCCTGTTTCAGATGGGTTCATTCATTTTTTCAGAGAGTCCACTCTTCGAGCTCTCCCGTTCCTCCTTGTTTTGTTGGCTATTTTGATGGTATCAAACCTTTCGTTTCCTCACTTTATGGCTTGGCTCACTCGAGCACGCCACCCTTTCCAAAGAACAGCCGAAGTGGTAATTTTGTTGAGCCTTCTTTTTGTTGAACCTGAACTCGCGTTGTTCTTGCTTGCGGTTTCATTTATTTTTCTTCCTAGCGTGATTGGAGTTTTTAAAATCCTTCGGAAACGCTCATCAAAACAGGCCGAAAGCCCATAAACATGGCGGATGTCTTTGTCGGCTTGGGCTCGAACTTGGGGGATCGTTCTTCCAATTTGCGCGTTGCCTTGCGCGTCTTGGAAAATACGAGCGGTATTCGTGTTTGTTCCAATAGCTCATTCCGTTTGACTCGTCCCATGGGTGGGCCGAGCCAGCCCTTCTTTCTCAATGGAGTTGCACGGATTGAATCCTCGCTTGAACCCCATCATCTTCTCAAGCAACTTCATCGAGTTGAGAACAGGCTTGGTCGGAAAAGAGGGGTCATGAATGGACCCCGAACTTTGGACCTCGACCTCCTTTGGCAAAATGGATATTCGATTCAATCCCAAACTTTGTCAATCCCACACCCTCGCTTGCATGAACGACGATTTGTGCTCGAACCTTTATTGGAACTTGCCCCCCGCCTCATGCTTCAAGGACGAAGCGCTCAGGAATGTCTGGAAGCCCTTCCACCAGAATCTTTGAACTAAGAGATTCGGCCGCACTTCAAGTGTGGAGAGAAGAACTCTCTGAAAGTGCGCGCGTGGGTTTTGTGCCCACTATGGGTGCTCTTCACGAGGGGCACGGGAGTTTGGTCAAAAAAGCGATTGAAGAGTGCGATGTGGCACTAGTTTCGATTTTTGTGAATCCACTTCAGTTTAATGAAAGTGGTGATTTAGAGGCATATCCACGAACGGAGTCCGAGGATTGCCATTTATTGCAATCTTGGGGCGCGCACGCTGTTTATCTTCCGACTCCCACCGATATGTATCCCGAAGCTGAAGTTCAGAAAGTGGGTGCAGGTCCAATCGGGAATCGATTGGAGGGTGCCGCCCGGCCCGGACATTTTTCTGGAATGTTGACTGTTGTTCGCCGTTTGTTTGAAAGAGTGCACCCTCATTGCGCTTACTTTGGGCAAAAAGATGCCCAACAGCTTTTCTTAGTTCGTGAAATGTGTGAGGAAGCTGGGCTCAAGATTGATATTCGTGCCTGTCCAACCGTCCGTGAGCACGATGGCCTGGCAATGTCGAGCCGGAATCGGAGACTCACCTCAAGTGACCGTGAAAAAGCGGGGGCCCTTTTTCAAGCCATGACACAAGCGAACCGAGCCCTCCTTTCTGGAACATCCGAGCTTTCAGCCCTGGAGGACCAGGTGCATTCTTTTCTTCAAAAACATGGTTTTGAAGTGGAATATGCAAAAGTTGTTGATGACCAAACCTTTGATGCACCTTCTCCCGGTTCCCTTCTGCGAATTGTCTTGGCCGCTCGTTTAGGAAATGTTCGTTTAATAGACAACATGTTGCTGGGTAAAGAGCCATGAAGTTAGAGCTCCCCGCAAAAGTGAATTGGGACCTGCGAGTTTTGGGTTTGCGTGATGATGGATTCCATGAAATCCGTTCCTGGTTTGTGCCCATTGATTTGTGCGATGAGCTGGAGCTGTCTTTTGGCCCATCCTCTCTTAACATCCAGGGGAACGACACACTCGCTTGCGAAGAGGACAACCTCATTTTGCGAGCTGAAAAGGCATGGCGATTTGCTGGTGGTCAAGCCCCTGAAGTCCAATGGAATCTCCAAAAACATATTCCAATGGGAGGGGGGCTTGGCGGCGGCTCCAGCGATGCCGCTGGTGCACTCCACCTCCTTGAAAAAGTTGCCGACTCGCCCCTTGGTGCCAAGCGTTCTCTTGAGGTGGCTCTTTCTTTGGGTTCGGACGTTCCCTTTTTCTTCAGCCGTTCAGGTTCCGAACTTCGAGGGGGGAGGGGCGAAACCGTTCTCGCTTCCGCTGACTTTTCAGACCGGTGTTTGGTTCTTGCTTTTCCAGAACTCGAAATTTCGACTCCAGAGGTTTATCAAGCATTGTCTGCTCCACCCCTCGCAGAAGAAGTGCCCGCATCCGCCCATTGCAGCTTTCAACCGCCGCCAAGTCCAGGTCCGAACCATTTAGAACCTGCCGCTTTTCAGATTGAACCGAAATTAGCTAAGTTTGCAAATAACATTCGGCAGCATGCTCCCTTTGTTATGACTGGAAGTGGTTCCACTTTTTTTGTCGCTATGGAAACCGTTGAAGATGGGGAAAAACTTTGGGCAACCCTGCAGGCAATTGGTATTTCCACCGTCATTTCTCGTACTCTTTCCTAATCCATGACCCGTGTCTTATCTCTCCTCGTCGAAGATCCTGCTTCAGCTAGTTCTGACATTGCGCTTTGGGGTAAGCAAGCGGACTGGATAGAGCTTCGTCTAGATTACGCCCAATCAGATTGGGACCTCGAAAGGCTCTTCTCGGCATCCCCAAAGCCAGTCATTGCCACTTGTTTGCCAAAGGAGGAGGGTGGACTTTTTGATGGAGATCCTGAGTGGCGCGAACAGATGCTCAACGAAGTGGCCAACTTGAGGCAGACCCAGTTTGTGGATTGCCCCATTCTTGGCCAGCATCGGGTCCAATCGGGCGCCAACTCTATTCATTCCTTTCACGAGCTTCCTGGAAGAAACGCCAACTTGCAGGAGGTAGCCGACCAAATGAAGCTTCTTTGTAGAGAGGGAGATTTACTAAAAGTAGTTCTTTGGGCAGATAATGAAGAAGAATCTCGCCGGATTTGGAAGTGGTATGAAAAGTTTGAACATCCGCTCGTTGGTTTTGCACAGGGGGCCGGCGGGAAGCACACTCGAATTGAAGCTCTCGCTTATGGCGCGCCCTTGATTTATGCATGTGCTCCGGGCCGCGCGACGGCACCCGGTCAATTTGGAATTGATGAATTGGCGGAACTTCCACTTGAGGGGCTTCCAATGACCTTTGGTTCCTTGTATGGGGTTTTGGGAAAACCCGTTTCTCATTCCCGCTCCCCACTTCTTTGGAATCGTGCATTTCAGGCAGATTCAAAAAGTGATGTTTATGTTGCCGTTGAAACGGATGACTTGAAAGGGTTTCTGGAAAATTGCCACCCCGCTTGGCAGGGCTTTTCAGTTACAGCTCCCAACAAGTTGCAAGCAATGGACGTTGCAAGTAAACATCACCAGAGTGCCAAAACTGCTGGTTCTGCTAATACGCTCCTTCGACTTCCCAATGGGGAGTGGGGTGCAGCGAACACCGATGGGGTGGCTGCCATGGAAGCTCTTCAGGATGCAGGCCTTCCCCCAGCTGCTCAGGCGCAGCCTATTCTTTTATTGGGCGCCGGCGGTGCCGCCCGCGCTTTTGCGGCTGAAGCCCGCGCACAAGGGTACTCCTTGACGATTTCTGCTCGTCGAGAAGAAGCATCTTCTTCTCTTGCTGCTGAATTCGGGGCCAACACTTCCCCTTGGGGCAAGAAAGCTGTTCAAGAACCATCGGCGATTGTCCAGGCAACCCCCTTGGGCTCGGACTCCATGCCGGGGGACCCTCTTGATGGTCAGCCCATCTCACCGGGTACCCCTGTTTTGGACATGGTGTATTCCCCATCTGCAACCCCACTCCTTGTGCGCGCAATGCAAGAAGGCGCGCGCCCCGTTTTTGGCGCTGAAATGCTGCTTCGCCAAATGGTGAAGCAGTACATCATGGTGACCGAGAGCCAGCTTATGCCGCTAGTTTTGCGTCTTTTTCTGACACCCATACTGGCGAAGGGGCTTCCTGGTCAGCCGCCCATTGTTTTGGTGGGCGCACGAGCATCGGGGAAGACTACATTGGGCCGTGCTTTGGCGGAGAAACTTGAAATGCCGTTTCTTGACGCTGACGCTTGTTTGGAATCGCGCCACCAGAAGAAAATTTCAGATTGGATTCCTGAAAGCGAATCCGATTTTCGCGCCGCGGAGGCCGCTCTGCTTCCTGAACTTCTCGGCTTTCGAGATTGTGTAATCGCTCTTGGCGGAGGAGTCACCGAAAGGGAAAACAGTTGCGATATCTTGGCCCAATCTGAAAATGTGTATTACTTGTTCGCAAGTGCAGAATCTCTTGCCAAGCGTCAAGCATGTGAACCACGCCCAGCTTTAACAGAGCAAAGTTTGGAAGATGAGGTGTCTCTTCTTTTGGAGAAACGGGAACCGGGTTATCTTAAAGCGTCTTCTGGTCGACAATTGAACACTGAGGGTGACTTTGCCACTGTTCTCGAAACTCTAGCTGTGTTGGTCGCCGGCCATTGCGGTAGCCGGTGCTAGGATTCATCCGTGCTGGTCGCCTTTGCCCTCTCATTCCTTCCCGTTCAAGGCGGGGGATTCCCTCCGCTCCCTCCATCCATGGCGGAGAAGGAGGGCCTTCAGTCTCTTGTTCAGAGCATAACCCAGGGAAGCGATCTCACCCTTCGCCGGGATTCTTCCTTAGCTTTCCTTGAAGCAATCCAGGGGGCGCCCTTTGGGGAGCAGTTCGATTTTCTTTTGAATGCCTCGGGTGCGGAGGTTTTCCCAAAGGGCCTAAGCCTCAGTCCTTCTTGGCATTATTTGAATGAGAACTGGGAAGAATTTCCCAAGCAACTCAACCGAGTCCTTCGAAATCCGATTGGGGAGAATGCTGTCCAATTAAATGGAGCACTTTCAGCAGTTGCAGCCTTGCAATGGAGCGAGCCAACCCTTGTTGAGAGTATTGCCGCTCGATTGAATGAACCATCCAGTACTACATTTGCAAGGGCTGCCTTGTTCTCAATTACTCGGCATGAATTTTCTGGATCTGGCGAATTTCATGAATGGTGGGTGGGTGCACGCGACTTAGGTAGGGAAGCTTGGCTGGCTGAAGCTTTCGACTCCTCCCATTCCCGAGAAATCAGGCTCTGGGCCCGCATTCTTAAATCCGAATCTTCAGCAGTTTTTGACGCTCTTCAATCTCCTGTATCTGGGGTTCGCTATCTTGCTTATGAAGCCATGGCGGGGCTTCCTCAGGCAGTCCAAGGAGAGAGTTCCGAGGTCAAAGAAATCCTTCGAGAGTCTTTTTTCCGAATTCAGAGACATCACCAGGAAATGGAATTTGTGCGCTTAACGCGTTTGATTCCTCACTTTCTTTTGGGCGCAGAAGCGATGCAACTTTTGGATATTGCGCTGGAAGACCAGTCGGCAGCTGTTCGTCTTGAGGCTGCCCGAGCGCTTAAACGAGTCCGACCTGCTGAAGCTGCTCTAGATGGAGTCCTTCTCCATTTGAAGCGCCTATATGTGGACAACAAAGAAGGGAATATTGGAACCCCTGAATTTCGCTTAGCCCTCTTGGTTGGTTTTCAAGAGTTTGCTTCCGTCCTAGCTCAAGGAGATGCAGATCAAACAATAACCGTGACTCTATTGCGCGCTTTGATTCAAGAAGAAAGTGATCTTGTTCGGGGCCAGGTTTACGATGCAATCGGGCGCCTTGGTTGGCCTGAATTTTTAGACATCTTGAAATCGCGTTCTTTGAAAGAGGAACTCGCTCGCGAAGAAAGAAGCGCAGCCCTCGATGCCCTCACAAAGATTGCAACTGGGATGGAGGACCGCGGGCAAGCTCTTGAAGTTCTTCATGTTCTTTTGAGTCATCCCGAACTCAATTATCGGGCAGTTCTAGGTCTAAAAAAACTTGGCGATTCTTCAAGTATTCCAATTCTCTCTGAGCGACTTGTGATTGAGAAAGAGGACCATATCCGAAAGGAAATCCTGCAGGCCCTGGGTCGTATTCCTTCGAATACTCATGCTCTTTCTGCTTTATTGGCCTATGTCCCTTCCCCAGACCTCCGAGATGTGCGCTTGGCTGCGATATCTTCCCAGATTGGCCCTGGCGACATGGAAAAGCTCCGCCAGTCAGTTTCAACCTTAGAGTCTCAATTCGACCTCTTGGGAATTGTTCGGGTTTTGGAGGCTTTTTCTTCTGATGGGTTGGGGGATTCGGAACTTGTCGAACTGGAAAGTATGACGGTTCGAATTCATGCTGAGTGGCTTTTGAAGACAGGCCTTGGGAATGGCCGGGCTGCCCGAGCTGCCGACACGGTCGCCCGCCTTGGGGAACTGACTCAAGCTCAGCCGGGAGTGGCCCACTGGTTTATTCTCCTTGGACGCCTTGAAGCCCTTCGAGGCAATGCAAAGGAAGCCCTTTCAGCTCTGGAAGCGGGCCTGCCTTTGCTTAATGTGGGTGATTCAGAAGAAATCACACTCTTTATTGCAGAATTGAAAAAATCTCTGCGCTCCGAGCCTTCGCTTGAGCCGCCCGTCCCTACTCCCGAGAAGTCTGAGGACGGAGCTTGAAAGAATGGGGGAGATGGCTAAAATCTCTCCCCCAAACATGACGCGGGGTGGAGCAGCTGGCAGCTCGTCGGGCTCATAACCCGGAGGTCACAGGTTCGAATCCTGTCCCCGCTACCAAATAAAGAGCCGGTCTTGCGCAAGCGGGACCGGCTCCTCTTTTTTGACACTGACCCTATCCACTGGGTCACCTCCTGAGGCAAGTGCCTTTAGGCCAAGACCTTAGAGAAGGAAAATGTCTAGGATGTGACCTGATCCCTTTTACTTTCCTAAAGCCAGATCAGAGCTGGGTTTGCAGAGAGGGGTGACCCATTGGAAAGGGTCAGTGTCCAAGGGTCCACTTTGGCATCTCTGAAAGGTCGAAACCCCAGGTGGGTAGGGTCCAGAAGTAAGCAAAGAATGTGACGAGGACTGCGGTCAAGATATTGAGTAGAAGACCCGCTCGAGCCATTTGGCTGATTCGTAATTGACCGCTTGCGAAGAGGATGGCGTTGGGCGGTGTTGCCACAGGCAACATAAAAGCACAAGAAACCGCCATAGTAGCAGGTACTGCTAAGAGCATTGGGTGAATGTCAGCAGCGAGGCATGTAGAAAAAAGAAGCGGAAGCATGAGGCTAATTGTGGCCGTATTCGAAGTGATTTCCGTTAAGAAAGTCACCATAAGTGAAACGCAAAAGATGGCTTCGAGGGGGCTAACGGAAGAAACGAATTGTCCCAAGCTAGCTCCGGCAGCAGCTGATAGCCCACTCGTTTCGCACGCCTTTGCTAAAGCGAATCCTCCTCCCAATAGAAGTAGAACTCCCCAGGGTATGTTTTTGCAATCTGCCCATTTCATGAGTGGGCCGTCACTTTCGGATGGCGTTACAAAGAGAAGAAGAACACCTCCTAAGGCAACGGTTGCATCGGAAATAGCAGCTGAGGTCGATTCGGGAAGGAGGAGTTGCCATCCTGGAATATAGAAAGAACCAAAGTTGGCGCCCTGTCGTGTAATCCATGCAAAAGCAACCAAGCCAAAAATAAAAGCAACTCGGTTTTGGTTTTTGGATCGTTTTTCTTGAGAAATTCGTTGGGAGCGCAAGTCATTCAAGCCTGGAAAAGCATAATGAGGAAGTTTCCATGCAACGCGCACAAGGACGAACCATGCGCAGAAAAGAAAAGCGAATACAAACGGCAGAGTCCCAAGCATCCAGGTGCCGAAGGGGATAACCGGCGCATCAGGAAACCGATCAAGAAGTTGTCCCAATAATACCGCATTAGGCGCTGTGCCAATGGGAGTTCCTACACCCCCAATGGAACATGCATACGCGATTCCAAGAAGTAGGGGCGGAGATAGTTGGTGGCGGTTTTCCGCGGAGCACCCATCCAGAACTGCAAGCGCGACAGGCAATAGCAGAAGCGCAGTGCTCGTATTGCTAACAAACATGCTCAATGATGCGGCCGCAAACATGAAGCCTAAAACCACTTTTCGAGGTTTAGCTCCAAATAGAGTGAGCGCACGCAAAGCAAATCGTTTGTGGAGTTGGTGGCGTTCTAATGAAAGAGCCAGAATGAAACCGCCCAGGAAAAGCATGAGAATGTCCTGGAAATAGAGCGGGGCTACAGCTCTAGCGCTCAACACACCCGTAATGGGGAGCAGAAAGGCGGGGAGAAGTGAAGCGACCGGAAGGGGGAGAGTGTTTGTGAGCCAGCACCATGCCGTAAATGCGACGACAAAGGTGGTTAGTCGGGCTTCAGCCGGGAGATCCGAAACCCATGGGAGAAAAGGGATTGCAAGAGCAATCGCAAAACCAAAAATGAGGCGCGTGAACATTCCAACTTCTCTGCAAATGACAGGAGCAATAGTGTAATCTAGGGCATGGTCCTAACCACAATTCTAGCCCTAACGATTTCCTTTCCCTTGCAGGAAGAAAAAGCTCCTCTTCGGTTTGAAGAATATCGAACTCACGAAGGGGAAACTGAGAACCAAAATTTAGGCTTCTATGTACATAATTGTGGTGACTTAAATGAAGATGGAATTGGGGATTACATCCTTGCTGGACCTGGGGATTTAAAGGAAGGAGAGCAAGTCGGTTCGGTTGAGTTTCGGAGTGGAAAAGATGGGGCACTCCTTTTCAAGCTTTACGGACCGCATGAAGGGTCAAATTTTGGGAGGATTGCAATAGGAGTTGGCGATGTAACCGGAGATGGCGTTGTTGACTTAGCCATTAGCGCCACCAAAGAGAGTGCGAGAGTGAAAGAAGGGGGCAGCCTCAGGGTTTTCTCTGGAAAGGATCAAAAACTGGTCCACCTTTGGCATGGCGATGAGGCTTACGACAAATTTGGTCGATCGCTCGCAATTATTTCTGACTTGGATGGAGATTCGGTGCAGGAAATCCTCGTGGGGGGCTACCAACCAAATGGGCTTCATAAAACCGGAAGAGGGTATGTCCGGCTTTATTCCGGAAAGAAAGGCAATCTGTTGCGCACGATTTCTGGGTTACGGCCCAAAGATATGTTTGGAGTGACTCTCTGTAACTCGGGTGACATGAACCGTGATGGCGTTGATGATTTTGCTGTTGGTTCCTTTTTTGCCCGCCGCAAAGACCCAGGCCGCCAACCATCCGTGGGCAGTGTGTCGGCCTTCAACGGAACGAATGGGGAATTGCTTTGGAGGAAGTTTGCAACTGATTATCCCTTTGCTCAAAATGAAACAGACAATCCTACATTTGGTCGAAAAGTTTGTAGCCCTGGGGATTTGAATGGCGACGGTTATTCGGATTTACTTGCATCAGCTCCACTCTGGGATGCTCCAAGTACGAAAAAAAGTGACAACCGAGGAATGGTTCTTGCATTGTCGGGAAAAGATGGCTCTCTCCTTAAGGGAGGAGAAATGCCGGGCGCAAAATCCGGTGCTGGATTTGGACACTCTGTTGCCAAGATGGGCGATGTAAATGGTGATGGAAGGGGAGACTTTCTCGTGAGTGCCATGAGCGGTGGCTACATAGAACTTCGGTCTGGCAGCGACTTTTCTGTTTTAGCTCGTATTGGTGGTTGGCCAAGAAGAAATATGTTCTCACAATCCATCCGTGCAGCAGGGGATCTGGATGGGGATGGAATTTCGGAAGTCATTGTGGGTGAACCTGGAGCAACCATCAATGGAAAATCGAAAGCGGGCAAGGTTTACATATTTAAATTAGTTTCGTCTTGATGAATGTACTGCTGAACAGTGCCGAGGGTCGCATTTGGACCGGAAACCAAGAATGCCCATGGGTCCAATCAGTCTTTATTCAGGAGGGCCGAGTCGTTTCTGTTGGTAAAAAGAAAATGGGGGATATTTCTGATGGAAACACTGAAGTAATCTGTGTGCCCAATGGAGGCATGGCCATACCTGGGATTATTGATGCTCATCTCCATCTTGCAGAAGGCGGTATGACTCTGAGGAGCATCCAACTGAACGAAGTATCCAATCGCGATGCATTTCAATGTCGAATCAAAGAATATGGGGACCTATTGCCAGCGGATGATTGGCTCACAGGCCGGGGCTGGGATCACACCTTATGGGGAGGGGATTTGCCGACTTGGGAGTGGCTGGAAAAGTTGGAAGCACCTCGCCCCGTTTTCCTAGCACGATCGGATGGGCATATGGCCTTGGTGAACAAGAAAACTATGAAACTTTCTGGGATTGATGAAAGAACGCCGAACCCTCCAGGCGGTTGCATTGTGAAGGATGCCCAAGGCCGGCCCACCGGGATATTGAAAGACACTGCCATGGAGTTAGTCCGTCCTCCCAAACGCACAAAGGAGAGATTGGCTCAGGATTTTCTATCTGGAGCAAAGCATTTGGCATCTCTTGGAATCACCTGTGCCCACGATATGTGGCTACCCATGGAGCAACTCCCCATACTTCGAGAGTTGTTTGATGAGGGAGGATTTCCTATTCGACTTCGTGTAGCCATTCCGGTTCATGAGCGGAAAGAGTTAGCCTCATATATTCAAAAACATGGCCGTGGAAATGAATGGCTTCAATGGGACATGGTGAAAATATTCCTAGACGGCTCCATTGGGTCGAACACGGCATGGATGTTGGAAGAGTATTTGGGGCATCCCGGTGATTGTGGCCTCGTTGTGACTCAGCGAGAAGAATTCCTTCGTCAGGTAAGAGAATGCAACGAAGAAAATTTGAAGGTTTTGGTTCACGCCATTGGAGATGCCGCCGTCCGGACAGCACTGGATGTGTTTGAAGAGTGCGGCCCGGGCTTTTACCGAATGGAACATGCCCAGCACATTCATCCCGATGATTTGCCACGATTTGCAGAGCTTGGCGTTATTCCATGCGTTCAGCCAATCCATCTAAGCGATGACGGTCGCTGGGCTGAGGGAATCCTTGGAGAAAAACGGGCAAGCCAAAGCTTTCCATTCGCCGGATTAATCAAGAGCGGTGCCCTGCTTGCCGGAGGGACTGATTGGCCGATTGCTCCAGCTTCACCTTGGCTCAACCTTCATGCTGCTGTAGCTCGGCAGACCAATGATGGGTCCAATCCAGATGGCTGGTATCCGAGCCAAGCCCTCTCCTTAGAGCAAGCCCTCTTAATGAGTACCGTTTCGTGTGCACAAGCCTCCGGCGAAGGTTCCTGTTTAGGAATGTTGTCTCCTGGGCACTGGGCGGACTTTGCAATCCTAGACCGCGATCTTTTCTCTGCACCCATAGATTGCTTGCCAAATGTAAATGTAATTCACCGCCGCATTGCAGGAAAACAAATTTAGTTTCCTTTTTCTTCTATTTCTAAAATTGGCTCTAATAATGTCCAGCAGTTCACGGTAGCCGCTTATACCAACCACGGGGTTCTCAAACTCCTTTGGGTCCCACGCAGTCCCGAATGTTCAATTAGGTTTCCAGGTTTTAAGACAGGCATACCGCTTTAATAAATGCCTGTTGCTCTCTCTGTGAACGAACACAAATGGAACAAAAAATGACTCGGCTTTAGGGCCGAGTCATTGATGTTCGGAGGAAAGGAAAGGCTCAGTAAGAAACCCAATTCCCGTTTGGAGAGGATTCTGTTTCTAAATCAAAGCGGGCCCGGTTTTCGTAAGAAGATTGGTACTCCGCATTCGCGAGCATTTCAAGTTCGGCTTCTTGGCGCGCTCGGATCTGGTCCAACTTGCCTTGTACTTGGTCTAAGGAGCCAGCGTCGTACCTAGAAAGTTCTGAAAGGGTGCTTTGTCGTTTCTCCATCAAAGAAATGAGGCGTTCGTTTCGAGCAACCGAATCCACTTGACGATCCAACTGCATGAGTTGGGAACGGAATTGAGAATGCTCACCTTCTAGTTGAGCAAGCAAGTCCATCATGCGTTCTTCTTGTTGGCGTAAGTATCCCAAATCCCGTTCAGCATCTTGGGCGCGTTGCATGTAAGAAACAGCAGTGTTTTGTGCTTGTTCCATTCGAGACCGAAGGCCTTTTTGCGAATTGGAAAGTGAAGTGTGATGGGGGACAGAAGAGAAGCCTGCTTGTTTTGCAGTCCTCCCTGGTTCTGATTGTGCAAGCCGATTTTGAAAGCCATCAATATCCATTTGTGCGAGCTCAATGACTCGTCCTGCAATTTTTTGGTCGCGCTCGAGTTGATGGATTTGGTTTTGTAGTTCCGCCAAATCACCTCGAACTGTTGCGATTCGCTCGGGATATTCGCGCTCCAAGGTGCGAAGTTGACGGCGCAAGGCAACTGGGTCATCGATGTTTTGGTCAATGGCACTTCCGATTTTTGTTTTGACTTGTTCGACAGCGGCACCAATTCGGTCAGGTCCCGCTAGTAAGGCAGCGCCGGTAGCGACAAGTGCCGCCAGCAAAAAAATGCGAAAAAGGGTCTTCATGGGTATCTCCGTTTTGCGGGTTTCCGGAACGAAATGCCCCGGATTACTCTTTATTTGGGAAAGGAGTTGGGGAGATTTCAGATTCTGAATGAATACTTGAGTTGTCCCCCGCGTAGAGAGGGCAGAATAGTGGCATGTTGAGCAACCTCACGACCCGCTTTGTTGGCCGTCTCAAAACGCACGACCCAGACGCGTGGTTCGAGCTCTGGGAGACCTTTGGGCCCGTTCTGAGGGCTCATATTGGCCGTTGGGGGAACGGGTGGATTGGGCCGGAAACAGTCCAGGACATCACCCAGGAGACCCTTGCGGCCCTCTCCAGGTGCATTGATAGGCACGACCCCAGCAGGGGTGCTCGTTTTTCCACTTGGTTGTTGACCATCGCCAAGCACACCATGACCGACGAACTGGATCGCCGCAACGCTCTTAAGCGAGGAGGGGGCCAAAAAACGACCACTCTAGAAGAATCATGGAGCGGGCCAGCCGATGGGCCTGCACCTGACCAAGATTATGAGGCCGCAATCTTCCGTTCCAAAGTTGAGGCGGCTGTTCGTAAGGTTGAACGCGAGATTGACTTTTTGGATTTTCAAATCTTCCGCCTCCGGGTCTTAGATGGTCAAAGTGGAAAAGATGTTGCTGATTCTTTAGGTATGAGTGAACCCACGGTAAGTAGGCGGCTGGCAAAGGCGCGAGATCGAGTTCGTGCGCGCCTTGAAGAGACAGTCGGTACCTTTTCTTTCACTCAGGAAGAAACTCAGGAGGCTTCACGAAAGGGCCTCGATTCAAATCCCAAGAAAGTGGCAGATACGGTCTTTGACGAATCTCTCGCTGATGTCATACGGCGCCAGGAGAGGTATCGAAGAACCGCCCAAGAAGATTCCCTTTAAGCAAACAATCAGCCATGTTTGGAATGTCTCTCGCTACTTTTCTTCTCATCCTGGTGGGTGGGGTGTTCGCTCTCTTATTTGCAGCGAAGGTGGTGGAGTTGTTCTTCCTCGTCGTTAGTCGAATTGTTGGGTTTTTCTTTCGAATGATTCGAGATGTTTTTCGACTTGTGGGTCACGCAATTACTTCGGTGGGTCTCACAGCACTTCTCTTAGTGAATACCTGTTTGTTGAACTCCTCACGGGCTCGTCATTTTGGGCGTGCCTTTCTTTCTGAACTATATGCATCCTTCGCCACTCTTTGGCGGCTATTGCTTGGGAATCTGCTTCAGATGTTTGGTGCAAAGCCCTTGAAAAGGATTCAAGAAGAAGTTGCATCTGCCCCTCCTGCGGACTCTCCAGCCTCTGCTGCTCAGACTGCCTTTGAAGATTACGAGGTTATTGGGTCTTTGCCCAGCGGTGGTTCCGGAGCAGAGCTTTTTATAGCAAAACCTAGCAAGGAGAAAAGAGGACAATTGGTGGCTGCAGGCTTTCCCCATGTGAAGAAAGTGGTTTTGAAATCCTTTGCTCTAGCAGGCGGCCCAAGCTTACCCCAAATCATGCGCGAAAACCGCGCTCTGGAATCTGCCAAGCGACTTGGCTTTGTTCTTGAACACGGCATTGATGAGCATCGGTTTTGGTATTCCATGCCCTATGTTCCGGGCGACAATCTATCTGTAGTAACGAAGAGGCTCCATGCCGCGGCAGGCGCTGAGGGTTTGCCAACCCCGCAACTTCGCCAACTTTTGCAATATGTTTCAGACCTTCTTCTTGGTTTGGAACGCTTCCACCAAGGTGGACTTTGGCATAAAGATGTGAAGCCTGAAAATTTAGTGGTTTGCAAGGATCGTGCTTACTTAGTTGATTTAGGTTTGGTGACACCTCTTGCCTCCTCTGCAACTTTGACAACCCATGGCACGGAATACTTCCGAGACCCGGAGCTGGTGCGTATGTCCATGCAGGGCACCAAAGTAAACGAAGTAGATGCTATTCGCTTTGATATTTATGGCGCAGGTGCCGTTTTGTATTCAGCCGTTGAGGGAAGTTTTCCTGCTCATGGCGGATTGAGTCAAGTCAATAAGCATTGTCCCGAGGCGCTTCAGTGGGTCGTTCGCCGGTCTATGGCCGAACTCCACGGCCGGTACTCATCCGCCCGCGAAATGCTTTTGGATTTGCATAAGGTGATTGAAGCCAGGGACCCATTTGCCTTGAAACCTGCGGACCTCCCCTCCATGGGAGGGGACCCCCCTCAGCACCTACCTGCAACTCCATCGCCGTTACGGGAATACCGACCCCTGCGACATGAGGGCCCTTCCATCCACCGAATGGGCAACAAAGCCCAGGAAGAATCGGGGAGTGATAATAATTTTCAAAAGACATCAAGAAAGCGTCAGCCCATCAGAATGCTCGGCTTGATTTTGGTGTTCCTTTTTGCATGGAGCAAAATGTCAGATATGAATATCAAGGAAGCCGTTTCAAAGTTGAATGAATTTGTATCGGCTGAAGTACTCCATTCCGGAACCTCGACACCGAGGCTTGACGGCCCCATTCCGGGAGCCAAGACCTTGCGCTGGGGCAAGGTGGAGATGGGGCATCTTCCTGCTCCAAACCGGCCTCCGGATTGGCGGGGACCTCAAATCTTGGTCATTGATGATGTTTCAGCATTTGGGAGCAACCAGCTTCGCCAAGAGTTGAGCTCCGTTAAGGTTGCTCTTCAGGAATATCGAGAACCCGAACAAGCTCTATTGATTCGAGGTGACTGGGGAATTGGAGAGGCCAGCCAAGATGTAGACATCCTAGCCAGAATTCGAGCGGCTGTTGGTACACAGGCTCCTTCTTCTGCCCAGGACTCCATTGGAAATATTTTGGCAAAGCAAGGAGAAATCAGCGCCCTCCTTTGGCTGAGTCGTGCTGTTTCTGAAGGCGAAGTTGACGCCTACCTCCTTGTGATTGGAGATGAGCACCCCGCTCTTGTTCAAGAGAAACTTAAGCTGGGCAGCTAAGCCAAACGGCTAACTTTTGTAGGACTTCTTCGCGAACGGGCTCGTTCAAGGTCTCGTGAAAACAATTGGGCCAGACTTCCAAGGACTTGGGCCCCTTCCAGTTTTCAAACAACTTCTTAGCGTCTTTGTTCGATACGACTTGGTCTTTCGCACCAAGATTTAAGTAGAGTGGGAGCGGATATGGGAAGGAATTGTTCTGAACTCGCTCCAATGCTTGGGACATTTCGGTAAACCACCGTGGAGTAATCGTGTCGAAGACTAAGGGGTCCGCTTTGTATGCTTCAACCACCGTGGGGTCTGAGCAAATAAGTTCCGGCGCGAGCTCATTGCTCATGGAAAGTCTGGGAAGGATATTGGAAAGCAAACGCCCAGCAGCAAGCTTCCAGGCAGGCGCTTCAACAGCGACACCCAAAAGGGGAGAGGAAAGTGCAACAGCGGCCACTTTCTGGCCTTCCCGAATCCAGTCTAAGGCAATGAGGCCGCCCATGGAGTGGCCTATTAGGATAAAGTTTTCATGAAGAGAGGCGGAAACAGCGTCGAGGTCAGCTAGGTAATCAGACCAAGAGTTCACATGGCCCCGTTTGCCAGCAGATTTTCCGTGGCCACGGAGGTCGCAACCCAAAACCCGCCAGCCTTGCTCACATAATTTTCTGGAGACCCAATCGTGACGGCCCATATGTTCGCCAAGACCATGAACCCAAAAAACTTCTCCAACCGGATTATTCTCAGGTATCCAATCATAAGTACAGAGCTGAGTGCCATCGGAGGAACGGATAGTTGTTTCGCGAGCGGTTGTCATGATCTTGCAGCGGGTTCAGGGCTCCAGGCAATCCAAGTACATGCAAGGAGCATGAAAGCATTCTGAAGGAGTTTCGTGCATACCGGGACAATGCCTGAACCGCAACCGCAATCAAAGGCAAGGTCACAAAAGTCCTGTCCAGTGTTCGCTTGAATTGCAAGGGCTTGGGCAATCACAGCGGCGGTAAATCCAACGAGCATGAGGGAGAGCATAAGCGCAGAACCCCGGCGGAGGATTCCCAGTGCAAGGCAGACTCCCCCCGTTATCTCAAGGATGGGCACCCAACTGGCAATGGTATTTAATAAGAGTGGAGGGAGCCCTGCTAATGAGTCGTAGCCATGAATCGCTTTAAGGAATGCCGCGGGATCTCCAACTTTCTGAAGACCAAAATAAATCATAGTACCGGCAAGGAGCCATGCCGTCAGTCTTCGAAGCCCAGCTTTGGCGCGGGAGCCTGGAACGAAGTCAGATTGAGGGTTGGGCGATGTCATTTTTCAATAGGGAATTCAGCTTTTTCCCACGCTTCAAACCCGGCCTCAAAAATACCGATTATTTCAAGGGGTACCTGGTGACGGTAAACCAAATCGTGTGCCAATAAAAGGCTGTCCTCACATTCGCCTCCGTTACAGTAAACCACAACCATGCTGGCTTCGCGAAGGCGATTCAAGATTCCCTCGGGCCAAGTACTGGCGTCAGCATAGTGGTCCAAATTCCAAGCGCCGGGCAAATGACCTGAGGAGAAAGTGGTGCTCCGTCGGGCATCCACGATGTATATCCCACCAGGAGAGTCGTCGCGGTAGGCCCACCAATCTTTTGTGTCAGCAAGGGAAACTGTTTGAAACTCATGCTCTGGAAATTCACCAACCTGAGACGTGCCAGCACTGCCCTCGAAGTAGTTTCGGGTCAGGTTGAGTGCATTCGGATGGAGAAATTGCACAACCGAAGTGGCTACCAAGCTAAGAAGCAGGAACTTCAACGCTTGTTGGAAAGGTAGGCCAGGTTTATCCATGGGGTGATTCTAGCCGCGGAGGACTAAGCGCAGGGCGTCTGCGATGACAACCGAGCCGAGGGGGCCATCATTTGCGACACCAATTTTGACACTTGTTCCTGCAGGCAATTGCAGAGAGCCAAGCGTGTTCCATTGGCCACCATGAAGTTGTTGGTTTTCTACTACGGTGAAAAGCCTGCCACCCGTACGCAGGCCCAGCATCGCGGTTGTTGAACGATTGCTACCTTGAGGCCACCACATAGAGATTTCCCAGATACCGGTTGTTGGGATGTTGGGTTCCCACCATGCGGTAGCAGGAACGGAAGGGGAAGAGCTCGCCCAAAGGTAATCGTTCCCATAGCGGTCAGTAGCGCTTGACCCAGTAGTCCAATGTCCGAGAGTCCTTAGCTGGGATGTGTCAAAAATAAGTGCAGTGACTCCACAAAGAGCTTCAACATCTAGGCGAAGCTGTGGAAGCAGGGCGTACATCAAGTCGCCTGGGCAGGATGTGCTTTTGACATCTTGGTGCCCATAAATATTTGGACGAATGCCACCCCAACCGGCATACCAGGAAGTTCCCAAAGGGTCGATACCTTGCTGGTCACATTTCCAAGCGCACAATTTTGTAAGCGCAGAAAGCAATTCAGCATTTGGATTTTGATTATGGGGTGGATGAAAGTAGCCCATCATGGCTACACCCATGGAGCCACAATTAAATCCATCATGTGCGCCGCGAATATCATCGCCACCTGCACGACCTTCCCAAATTTCTCCGTGGACACAGACTAGGTAGTTGTACCCAATGTCGCACCAGCCACGGGTGTACATGTGATAGGCCTGCGTTGAGCGGACATTTGCAGAACACTGAGCCCAATCGGGGCTGAGGTATTCATTTGCGCTGGCTGTATGGTGGACCCCAATGTGAGTCGTAGAGCAGTAATCGCTGGAACACTGTGGAGGATCAGCTTGCCAATCCAATCGAGAATTCACTGGGGGTTTGGGGATTCCGCGGCCCGCACCACCCGCAAGGGGTACCTGTCGTTGGCTGCTGTCTAGGTTCGGTATCCAAATGAGGGCAAGTTCGTTCAAGATGGCAGGTCCGGTGATGCGGAGTATCGTTCCATAAGATGGACCTGAATAGGAGTGAACTAAACCGGAAAGAGATTCCCATCCTGAATTCTCTAAAAATAAGTCATCACATTCGCTCAGCGTCCAAGAGTTTTTGGTTTTCCCCTGGGAATCAATAAGCGAAAGCTCGACACCAACAAAGGACCCTCGCCAGGCTAGACCTACGGAACGAAATGCGAAAGGGGACGGGATTTCAAATTCTCGTGATTCTCCCGCCTCAAGTTGTAGAGGTCCCAAAGAGGTATGCTCAACTGAATTTGCTTGAGGCAAAAGGAGCGCGCAGAGTCCAAAGAAAACCATAATTCCAGTTTAACCAGAAATTCCCTCGAGGATGGACAAAAGATGTTCTTCCCAGGGGGCGTTTTGGGCGGCAAGTTCCTCCAAGAGACGAGGGTTGGCCTCCGCCAGAATGCTGTACAGCTGGATAGCGACAGCAGCATCGGATTCCTCAATCAAATCAATCAGGATCTTGATGCGATTTGTCCCCACTTTCTTCAGGATTGTTTTCGCGGTTTCCCTTGGGGAAAGCCATCGGCCATCGGCATCGCCATCCACTTGAATGGGATTGGTTACGGCCCAAAGGGCTGGCATCAAGCTCTGGTGAAAGCCGCCGGTGGGATTGGGTGCCCATGCCGTGAACACAATCCAGGAATCGTGCTGGGGAACTTCCAAGTCAAATTGGAAAGTCGAATCGAACGGGGTTGGGCCAGCTGAAGGAATGTTGATTTCTGAAGCCAGGGAGCCATTTACATAGGCGACCAATTTCTCAGGGTTGGCCCAGGAAGCACAAGCAAGCCTAGCCTGAAGGGTGATTCTTCCGTTCCGAGCTTTCAGGCGTTTCCCCATTACGGGTTTGCCTTTTTGAAGGGCTTCCAGATAAAGCCCTAAGCTGACACTGGAGTGTCCATTCGCTAAGGCTTTGGCCGCTTTTTGAATGGGTATCTTGGCTGGATTCTTGTCCTCGCACTGAACATAAGTGCGACCTTCACCAACGCGGTCGCCAACTGTATGAGAATCAGAGGAACCAACCGCCATAATCCAGTCTCCGTGATTTAATAGGGCAAACCAATCCTGGAGGATTTCCTCGACGGGTGTTTCAGGAGTCGTGCTATTGACCAATTCAATGGCGTCAAAGAGGAAAGGCGTTTTGTTTGCACGAGCGCCGGTCTTCTTGTTTAAGAAGAGCTTGCCAAAGGGGCCCGTTTCGGCTGAAGGCCACCGAGGATGGTTCAAGATAATTGCCATGGCGCCTTTGTCTCGAATGCCATGAATTAAATTGCTCCAATCATCAGGTTTTTCGGTGGCGAATTCTTGGTGAGGCGGTACGGAATCTTTTGGGTCGAGTGGGAAAGCATTGAAGTGACCAATAGGAGTTGAAACCTCATTGCCAACCACTGGTGTAAACCAGTTTGAGTATCCCAACTCTTTTTGAAATGGAGCATAGTCTGTGTTGTGGTTATGGTCCGTAGCAATGGGTAATTCAACTCCTTCAGCAGCGAGAGTAACTTGCCTTTCTCGAACACTTGAATCTCCATGTCCAGAATAAGTCAGGGTGTGAACATGGGTGTCGGTTGCGACAAAGCCAGTCGTATCCACTTCTTTTGAGACATTGAGAGATGTTGAAACCGTTTTTGCAAAGACAACAGTCACAGCCTTCGAATCAACGCCCCACTCCGTGCCGCGACTGGCCCAAATTTCATATTTCCCTTCAGGGAGCTCTACCGAGCAAGTTCCAAATGGCGGATAAACAATTCCATTGCGGGTAGGAGTCAGCGAAGGAACCGAATGATAGAGTGGGGGAAGGTTGCCACTCTGGTCCAAAATGGTCACTCTTGCCGGAATAGGCTTCTTTGTATGGGAATCCTGAACTTTGATGCGGAGGGTTCCTAAGCGCTTGAATTCTCGAAAGGATTGTTGAATAACCTGGACCTCTCCAATCGTGATATCATCCGTTGTCGTATTACAACGGAGTTTGAATTGATTATTCCCTTTGCGAATGGTCTTCGGAGGGATCGGGTAAAAATGCTCTTTGAGCTCTGCGCCACGATTCAGATGAGCAATGTCCTTTCCGTTAATAGATAGGGTCCAGTCATTGTCCACATGGCGGTGCTTGAGGCGGAGGGTCCACTCAGTGGAATTGCGCCGTGATGCTTCAAAAGAAATTTCCAGTGGTGCTGGGGTAGGTTTCGGATCTGCTTCTGTCCACTCCGGCGTTTCTGAATCCCCAAGGTGACGATAGGAGTCCAGGATAGAAAAAGCCTCCTCTTGTCGGCCCTCTATTAGAGCGCAAGCAAGGCCTAAGAGGAAAGGGATAAGGAGGAGGGGGCTATG
Source organism: Planctomycetota bacterium (assembly GCA_030748415.1). GTDB lineage: Bacteria > Planctomycetota > UBA1135 > UBA1135 > UBA1135 > UBA7888. Next base: position 42,724 of record JASMMA010000007.1, on the reverse strand, counting down.
AGCAGCAGGTTTCATTTGGAGAGTATAAAAGAAGAACCCCGCTACCGAAGTAACGGGGTTCTTAATGAGAAGCTGATTCAGATCAGCCCATCAACATCAGACCGTTGGACATTGCAACCAAGTTAGAAGGCTTTAATATTCCAGCAGTTTCAATTACCTGAGCGTACACAGTAGGAGGTGCAGCGGCAGGAACGGAGAGGGTCAAGGAACCAGTAGCGGAATCCATTGGGAATGAAACGAGCCATGGGTAGGAAACTACAAGCTCTGCACCAGGCAGTGTGTAGCTCCAAGTGCCAATGCTGACAACCATGGAAACTGTGTTGGATGTGCTGTGACCAGAAACGTTGAAAGTTACGTTTGTGCCAGGAGCGAAATCACTAGCAGAGTAGGCCAATGTGTTGTTGGTATGACCGTAAGCGGCTGTTCCAACAGAAGGACCGTACATCTTCATGCTCATTGAACCGTAAGGAACTCCACCAAACCAATAGCAACCACTCCATGCCATGGTTGGGTCTTCCCACCAGAACATGTTTTCGTTACCAGAACCACAACCCAAAGAAGCAACAGGAGTTGCACAAGGAAGGTCCAAAATTGGGCCAGTGTCGTTCATACCTGAGAGGCCAGGGTTGGAACCGAATGCCCAGCCAAAGTAGCGGGCGGCACCAGCGGCGTCGTGGGTACGGAACATTGCAGCAGTGTCAGTTGAGCACTCTGCGCCACCTTCGAGGTCCATGGCGATACCCCAGCATGCTAGGTTACCGTTGGAGCCGAGAGGCAAGCCAGTGATGGTGTATGCACAAGTTGCAGCAGCAGGAGCTGTGCAGGGCACATAATCATCGTAGAAGTTGATGAGGATTGCACCGGAGTTACCAGTTGGGTCCAAATCGTAAGAGCAGTAAGCAAAATCAAAGCCGTTAACCTGGTCTACACCAGAAGCGTTTGAATCTTGTACGTAGCCTTCATCGATCCAGAGCTGGTCGGCGGCGGTTGTAAAGGAGTTACCTACGGTGCTGAAGTAGTTGCCCCAAGTGGTGCAGTTATACAGAACGCGGGTACCAGCGCGGCTTGAGAGAGACCACTCGCCGGTGGCCATCTTGTACTCACCCAAGTACTTAACTGGGGTGTTAGCTTTGCTGTGGAAATTAGCTTGGTTTTGGGCGGTGGCGCCAGCGCAAAGAGCGACGACGGCTACGCCTGTGAGGATGTTACGCAACATGAGTTATTTTTCTCTATTTGTGTGCTAAGGGAATGAGGATGGGGGAGGGAGATTTCCGTTCCCCCACCGAGGGGGGGCCGAACCGGGGTTTCCACCGGCTCTCCTTACTCCAACAATATTCCAGAATCGGAGATATTGCCACTCTCACTGGAAAAAAAATTGCGATTTCCAGAAAAAACCAAAGAAATTGCGGTCTGTTGCTAAATGTTGTGGAACCTAAGGAATGGTGAGCGCGTCCGTCACTCAGAATGCGCTAAGATATTGCAAATAAGGAGCTTGCACCCATTTTCCAAGGAATTAGGAGCACCTACATCCTACAAAAAGGCTATAAATGGGTCGAAATACTCGAATATCTCGGAATTTAGCCCAAGGTGGAGCGGAAGTGTTTTTGAACGAAATTCAACCCAATTGGTGTTCCTGCGTCGGCCCACCAGCCCCGCAGGGTTTGATGAGAAAGGCCCTCTTGAGCCTGATATTGGCTCAATAATTCCAGAATCTCAGTTTCGCCTCTTTTGGAAGGCATCAAAATAGCGGCCTTATCGTGGGCGGTGGAATCCAGGAGATAGCAGCCTGTAACTGCGAACCCGGGGGCCTCTTTGGGGGGTTTTTCAATAAGTGAGGTGATTTGGCCTCTATCCAGAGTAGCTGTTCCGAAGGGAGAGCAATCCTCAACCCGTTTAAGGAAAACCTGGGCGGGGTGGGACTCTGGATTCCAGGCACGAATGAAGGGAGCGAGGTCTTCTTCGAAGAAGTTGTCCCCTAAAAGGAGAGCGCAGGGTTCGGGAGCCTCCTCTCCCAGGGCGAGGAGGAGACCATCAGGAATCCCCGATGGGCGGTTCTGGGGGATTAGGCGAATCTCCTGATCTCCAAATCCACAGTTTTCCAATTCTCTTTGAAAGAGAGGCTCTTCGTTCGGATTGACAACCACCACGAGCTTGGAAACCCCAGCACGCCGGAGAAGGCGCAAGCCATGAAGGAACATGGCCTCCCCTTGAATGGGTAACAGGTGCTTGTTTTGGCCTTGGGTGATTCCCTGAAGCCGAGTGCCACGACCGCCGGCAAGGAGGATGCCCTTCATTCCTCGGATTGCTCCCGATATCCAGCCAATCCCAATCTTTCGCCGTGGTAATTGCTTTGAGTTTCAGCTGCCCTGCACCAAGTAGGGTTGGAGAGGTACCATTCGACAGTTTCCTGGATTGCCTTTCTGAAATTTGTGTAAAGAGGGGACCAATTCGTTTCTTCGCAGATTTTTTTGTTTGAGGAAGCATATCTGAAATCATGCCCCGGTCGGTCCGTGACGAACTCGATTTCTGAGTGGCTTTTTTCAACGCACGAAAGAACCGTCTGGACCACATCCAGGTTGGTGTGTTCATCCTCAGAGGAAATGCAATAACGGCTTCCCGGCTTTCCTTGTTCGGCAAGAGCGCAAAGGGCGCGAACATGGTCATGGACATGAATCCAATCTCGCACTTGGGAACCATCTCCAAAAACTGGGAGAGGCTCATTTCGGAGGGCCTTTTGAATCATGAGTGGAATCAACTTCTCCGGAAACTGGAATGGTCCAAAGTTATTCCCAGAATGGCTGATGATTGTTGGAATACCAAAGGCATGGGCCCAAGTTTCAACGAGAACATCAGCGGCGGCTTTTGTGGCAGAGTATGGGTTGCGTGGATTTGGGGGAGTTGATTCAGAGAAGGACCCTTCCTTGCTCAGCATTCCAAACACTTCATCGGTTGAGGAATGAAGAAAAAGAAAATCTTCCGGCGCATCTTTATTTACCCATGCACGAGTGGCATCTAAAACAGAACGAGTTCCGTGAATATTGGTGTGCAAGAAAGGAGTAAAGTTGTCGAGTGAACGGTCCACATGGGATTCGGCGGCTAAATGGAAAACTCGATGGGGTTTTTCTACTTGAAGGCAACGATGAAAGGATTCTTCATCTGCCACATCAGCTTGAACGAAATGGAATGAGTCGCTTTTCTCGATACTGGCTAGAGTCTCCGGGCAGGCGGCATAGGTCAAAGAGTCGTAAACAACGACTCGCTCTGCCCCGTTCTGAAGGCTAAGGTGAGCCAAGTTCCCACCAATAAAGCCGGCACCACCTGTAATCAGTATTCGTCGGCCTTGAAGGTCGGGCTTCATTCGTTAAGCGGTTGCTTTGCGATCAAGGAAATAGGTCATGACATATTCCTCGGCGGTCTTTTTCGGGCCCGGTAAGTTTTTTAGTTTTCGGGCAGCGGCCTGAAGGTAACGACTTCTGAAAAATTGATAGAAGCGAACGCACTCGTGGGCTTGGCTGCTTTCGGCTCCGAGTTGGTCGGTCACGCCAGCTTCTTCAGAAGACAGAGAGGAGGAGTCGGTGTCTTCCATTAATTGAGCAATAGATTGAATTTGCTCCGTTGAAACTCCAATAAGAAACTCTTGGAAAGCTTCGTGCTCGTCGTCATCAAGATGCGGTCTGGAGAAGTAGTCTACGAATTCAGGGTCGCACCCAGATTGGAGCAATCGCATGATTTCCGAGACACCGAGAAGGGTTCCGACGCTCACTCGAATCCTTCTTCTTGCACCCCAAGTTGCAGCAAGCAGTGGGAAAAAATGGCGGGCGCCATAAAGGTGGCGGGATTCCCAGAATTTGGACAAGTAATCCACAGCGGCAACTCGAATCCGCCGCTCCATGTCCGTATCCATTGCAATTGATTGGAGAACATCCTCAGCTAGTCGAGTGTAAATACAACTGTACATCCAATATTCTATTTTTTCAGAGAGGGGATGTTTTTCTGGAAAGAGTTCAAGAAGCAGATAGGAAGCCAGCCGCCAAGTATTGAGTTCTGCCATCACAAGAGACCGACCAACAATGGCTCGGGTGGGAAGGTAGAGTTCGACACTTGTGTCATCGGCTCGCGTGAGTAAGTCCACCAAGGAGTCGCGCCCACGGCTACGGGCGCCAAGTTCTTGTTCTCCAAAAATGGGGGGGAATGCGGCCAAAGCTATGGCCAGTCCGCTGACTCGCTCTATGTTCTCTCTAAGAGATTCCAGAAGAGCTTGACTTTCTGAATTGGACCGCTCGCCCAAAAGAGTGGCGAGTTCGCAAAGGGACTCTTGTTCTTCGGAATCGAAGCTCGTTCCAGGATGAAAGTTCAAAAGCTGAGTCATTCAGAATGCGAGAGAGTATTGAATTGTCGATCGCCGGCGTCGCCTAATCCGGGGACGATGTACCCGAGTTCATTCAGGTGAGAGTCTAAGGCACACAAGTGGATTTCAACATCGGGATGAGCCTTTTCTAATGCCTCAACCCCCTCAGGGGCACCCAAAATCCCAAGAAAGCGGATATGGGAACAACCCCATTTTTTCAGAACATCCACGGCAGCAATGGCAGAGCCGCCAGTCGCAAGCATGGGGTCAAGGAGGTAGGCGCTCTTTGTTGCCGCCCCTTGGGGTAGCTTGTTGTAATACTCAACGGGTTGAAGGCTTTCTTCATCGCGGTAAAGCCCTAGATGCCAAATCTCGGCTTGGGGAAGAAGGTAGGAAAGGCCCTCAAGCATTCCAAGGCCTGCGCGGAGAATGGGTACCAAAGCTAGACTCGTTGAAATACGCTGAGTCGTGCAGGTAGTGAGAGGAGTGGTGACTTCCACACCCGTAGTTTCCAAATCTTGAGTCGCTTCCACGCCGAGGAGGAGGGAGAGTTCTTTGACGAGCCTTCGAAACTCTTCCGACGGAGTCGAAGTCTCTCGGAGGCGACTGATTTTGTCTTGAACCAAAGGATGGCCGGATGCGAGTTTTACCACCATGCCAACAGGATACGAAAACGGGGCTACCTTATGCTGGTTGAACAATGGAAAAGGAAACGGATTGGCTCGCCGTATATCAAGCATCCCTCTATGCCTGCAAAATCGGGCAGGACTGGTTGCGGTTTAGTTTGGACAGGGAAGGGGACTTTCCTGATTTGGATTACTCCCTATCCCTTATCAGCGCCTGGAACCCAATGTCTGAAGACAAGCCTCTTCCCTGGAATCGGGCCGCGAATGCCCACCTTTTGCGACAACTTGTATCCGAGGAAATCCCTTGGGGGCCTGCGTGGGGCAGTTCCTTGCCCGGAGTTCAGCCTTCATGGAAAGAACACGGGTTTGTCCTCTTCGGCCTTACCCCAACAGAGGCAGCTTCCATTGGGCGACAGTGGGGCCAACGCGCGCTGGTTTTTCTAGACCAAAGCCAAGCCAATCTATTGCTTTGCGCAGAGAATCGATTGCATCCTTGTGGCTTCCGGCCACGCTAGGATGCCCCCCGATTCGATTTCCCCATGACTCCCACTCTCCTCTTTCTCGGCGCAATGCCTTGGTTTGCTTTTGTCGCCCAGGCTACCGAGGTCTCTACCCCTACCAGTCAGTTGGAAGTTCAAGTCGAACCCGGCCAAATATGGCGTCAAAATGTCCAGTTTGAGAGTTTGGTTAATCATTCTGACGGTTCTCTCAGCCGCTGGGTTTTTGATTACAAGATTCGCCTTCGGTGCATGAGCGTAACGGATGGTGCATTTGATGTGGAAGGTCGATTCGTTGATTGGCTGTTGCGCCTTGAATCCGATCATTGCCGCTACGAATGGTTTCAGGGGAAGTTCCACCTAACTGGGGAGAAGGCGCCGGAATTGAGAAGCCCGGAGGGTCAAAGTTGCAGGGAGCTACTTTATGCCTGGTCGTCAGGATTGCGCGGGACCAAACTTCGCTTCACCTTGCATCCCGATGGCAGAATTACAAATCTGAGTGGAATTGAAACCTTGCATGAAAAGGTACAACTTGCTCTTTCAGGGCTCGGGGAAGAAACCCCACCGGCATTGCTTCAATTTTTTGGGGCCGGAGGTTTGTCAAGAGCGGACTGCGCTCTTCAATTCGCCCTCAGCTTTCCGCGCCCAACTGGGCAAGTCGAGCAGGGCAAAGAATGGGGGCACCAGTGCGAAGTTGAGGGTCTGACTTCGGAAATGTGCCAAGTAACTCGTAAGTTTCAGTTTCTTCATACAGGGCGCGATCGCTCCGCTGAGATTGCCACAATTGCCATGAAGCCAGACTTTCGGCACCGAGACTCGGAAGGGAAATGGGTTCCATTTGAAACCGTGAAGGGCCCCCAACTCCCGAATCGATTAGAACTCCTTCTGGACTCCGGGCTGATTCATCGGATGGAACTCAACCTCAAGCACAAACTTCCGAACGGTGGTTGGGCTGGGTTTGTTTTGCACTCTAAGAATGTTCAATAATGTCCGACCCTCAAAGTATGAGAAAAATTGACCGTATTTCAGCGGATTCCCGAGCCGCCTCCTTTACGAAACGGTCACTGAAGAAAGACACCAAGTTGGCAGGGCTGCGCTTGGCTTTGTCCATGACCGACCTCACGACTTTGGAAGGGGCAGATTCTCCAGAGAAAGTGCGCGCCCTTTGCTTGAAAGCTATCCAACCCGATTTTAGCTTTAACGATTTGCCAACGGTGGCTGCGGTTTGCGTTTACCCACGCATGGTCGGGGTGGCCAAAGAGGCTCTAGGTGACTCCGGTGTTCGTATAGCGAGTGTTGCAACCTCTTTCCCAAGTGGTCAGAGCAGTCTTGGAACTCGGCTTGCCGATGTGCACGAGGCGGTTGAAGCAGGCGCCAACGAAATCGACATGGTGATTAGTCGTGGAGCTTTTTTGGCCGGGGACTACAACCTTGTTCAAGATGAAATCTCCGCTGTTTTGGAAGCCTGCGGTCCCGCCCATTTGAAAGTGATTCTTGAAACCGGCGAGTTGGCAACTTATGACCATGTTCGCCATGCGAGTGAACTTGCCATCAACGCCGGCGCTCACTTCATTAAAACCAGCACCGGAAAAGTCGCTCCCGCTGCCACCATGGGCGTGACCCTTGTTATGCTCGAGGCCATTCGCGACCATTATCTTGCGACAGGGAACATGGTGGGCATGAAACCAGCAGGCGGCATTCGCACGGCTAAACAAGCTTTGCATTACTTAGTCATGGTGAAAGAAACCCTGGGTGATGCCTGGTTGAGTCCTGAGTGGTTTCGGTTTGGAGCATCCAGCCTTTTGAACGACATCTTGTTACAACTTCGAAAACAACGAATCGGTGAATACGCCGCTCATTACGACATCACAGAATCCTGATGGCAAAAAAATTAAAATTTGGAGATGCATGGGAGTATGCACCTGCTCCTGAATCTGCTCCTTGCGAGATTGCAAATGAGTACGGGCTATTCATCGATGGCGAGTTTCGGCCCGCATCGGATGGGTCATCGATGGTTACTTTGAATCCAGCAACCGAAGAACCTTTGTCCGATTTCGCGGTAGGTACTTCAGAAGATGTAGATGCTGCCGTGCGGGCGGCGCGTTCCGCTTTGCCGAAATGGAAACGCCTTCCTGCTAAAGAGCGCGGCAAATACCTGTTCCGAATTGCCCGCCGATTGCAAGAACGCGCCCGTGAGTTTGCAATTTTGGAAACTAAAGATGGTGGAAAACCCATCAAGGAATCCAGGGATGTAGATATTCCCGAAGCAGCAAAACATTTTTTCTATCATGCCGGCTGGGCGGACAAATTAGATTATGCCTTTCCTGGTCGAAGCGCTGGGCCTGTTGGAGTTTGTGGGCAAATCATTCCGTGGAACTTTCCATTGCTCATGGCCGCTTGGAAAATTGCTCCGGCTCTTGCTTGCGGAAACACGGTCGTGCTCAAACCTGCAGAAACCACACCGCTCACGGCTCTCCGGTTGGCCGAAATATTTCAAGAGGTCGGTTTGCCCTCTGGTGTCGTGAATGTGGTTACAGGTGCTGGGGCAACAGGTGCCGCTCTCGCCGCCCATCCGGGCATTCAAAAACTGGCCTTTACGGGCTCCACGAATGTTGGAAAGGTCTTGGCGAAAACGATTGCTGGAACTGGAAAGCGGCTCACTTTGGAATTAGGTGGCAAATCCCCCAACATTATTTTTGCTGACGCTGCGATTGATCAAGCCGTTGAAGGCATCATTAACGGGATTTACTTCAACCAGGGCCATGTTTGCTGTGCAGGTTCCCGTTTGTTTGTTCAAGAGAGCATTCTTGATGAAGTGATTGCCAAGTTAGGCATTCGCTTGAAGTCTCTAAGAGTGGGGGACCCTATGGATAAAAACACCGATGTCGGCGCCATTAATTCCAAGGCACAGCTTCAAACCATTCGCTCTTATATTCGGGCTGCCAAGGAAGAGGGTGCCAAGCACTGCCAAGTTGCCAAACCGAAGCTCCCCTCCAAGGGTTACTGGTGCCGCCCAAGTTTCTTTACTGGAGTGCAGCCATCGCACACCATTGCCCAAGAGGAAATTTTTGGACCGGTTTTGGCTGTGATGAGTTTTAGGACACCTGAAGAGGCTTTGAAGCGCGCAAATAATACCCCGTACGGTTTGGCAGCTGGAATTTGGACCGACAAAGGTTCTAAGATTTTCGAAATGGCTGCCCAGTTGAAAGCGGGGGTGGTTTGGTGCAATACCTATAACCGCTTTGATGCCACTTCCCCCTTTGGCGGGTTTAAAGAATCGGGTTTTGGTCGTGAAGGTGGTCGCCAAGGCCTTCGCGCTTACTTGGAGCTTGTGTGATGGCTGAACGACTTCCCGTGTTGAAAACTTGGAAACTTTACATCGGAGGTGCGTTTCCCCGCACCGAGTCGGGTCGATCTATTCTTATTCATGACCGAAGTGGAAAGCCACTCGCCCACATTTGCAGGTGCTCTCGAAAGGATTTGCGAAACTCGGTTGTTGCTGCTCGAAAGGCTGTCCATGGCTGGTCCCAGCGAACAGCCTTTAACAGGGGGCAAATTCTTTACCGCATGGCAGAAATGCTGGAAGGGAAGGCCGATGAAGCGGTTTCTCTTTTGTCTGCAACCGTTCCAGGTGGGGCGCGTCGCTCCCGTCGCGAAGTGGAGCGGGCTTCTGATCGACTCGTTGCTTATGCCGGTTGGGCGGATAAGTTTTCCCAAGTTCTCGGGAACAGTAATCCTGTTGCAGGTCCTTTTTATAACTTCACCATTCCCGAATCCATGGGGGTGGTAGGAGTGGTTGCCCCCAACGAAGAACCCTTGCTAGGGCTGATATCTATGCTTGCCCCGGTTCTCTGTTCTGGAAACACCGTGGTCGCCCTTGGTTCAGAAGAACACCCACTCTTGACTTCTTTCCTCGGTGAGGTTTGTGCAACTTCCGATGTCCCTCCTGGGGTTTTGAACCTTTTGACGGGTATTCGCTCGGAGGTTTTGGAAGTCATGCCGGGCTACCGAGACTTGGAAGGCATTCACGCTGCCGGTTGCTCTACTGATGAACGCACCCTCTTGGAGCTGGGTTCTTCAGAAAACATGAAGAGAGTTGCCGTTCGCTCCGTCTCTGATTGGTATGACAACCGCATCTGTGAATCTCCTTATTGGATTGAATCGTTTGTTGAAATGAAAACGATTTGGCATCCATCCTCGGTTGGATGATTCAAGAGCCGTTTCTTCGCCCAGCGACTAACGAAGATAGTGCAGGAATCATTGCACTGATTTCGGTTTGCTATGCCGAGTATCCACCGAATGTTTTGCTTGTGGATGAGGAAGAGCCCGAGCTCCGAACACCTGCAAGTTCCTTCGATGGCTTTTGGGTTTTGGAATCTGCTGGAGAGGTGCTCGGCTGTGTTGCTGCGACTAAAACTGAGCAGGTTGTAGAGCTCAAGAAAATGTACCTAGCCCCAGTCCTCCGCGGTGGAGCCTGGGCAGAAAAACTGCAAGCCCTTGTTGTAGATTTTGCCAGGGAGCTTGGTTGCTCTTTGGAGTTATGGACCGATACACGATTCAATCGCGCCCATTCGTTTTATTCAAAATGCGGATGGCGAAAAACTGGAGAGACTCGTGAATTGCATGACTTTGCGGAAACTACCGAATATCACTTCATCCGAGAACCCTAGACACTGACCCCATCCGCTGGGCCAATCGACGAACAACCTCTTTCCACCAAAGCACTTAGAGCCAAGATTCGATTCCGCCTAGGCCTGAGGCATTCTTTTGCCCTAAACCCTTTCTTTTCAAAGCCTTTTGAGAGAAGTGACCCAATAGATAGGGTCAGTGTCTATAAGGAGTTAGCGCCAATCCCCGCTCAGAATGAAGGCACCCCAAGATTTAGGACTGTCGATTCCACGCCGCCGAAGGTTTTTGATGAGCTTGCGGCGCGCTCGAGTGAGGGCATCGCTTCGCGAAAGACCACCCTCCCACATGCCGTGATAAAAGCTGGTCATGAGTTCACGAGTGGATTCGTCTTTGACCTTCCAAAGGGAAGCCACGACCGTTTCAGCGCCGGCAAGGTGGAAGGAGCGGCGAAGGCTCATGAGCCCTTCTCCTTGTTTTTCAGTCCCTAAGGATGTTTCGCAAGCGGAAAGGACTGCCAAACGGCAAGAGCTCAAATCGGAGAGCGCCATTTCTTCTGCGGAAAGGTAGGCATCTAAGGAGCTAAGAGGGGCGCTCAAGTTTGCGCCGGTCATGACCAAGCCTGATAGGTAACCTGGCATGAGTTTGACGGCATTTCGTCGTGCTTCCAAAAGTTCTTCCCCATTCTCTTTGAATTCCAGGCGATCTTCTTGGCTTGGAAGCCACTCCGGTTCGAAGAAACCGTGGGTTGCAAGATGGATGTAGCCCTGTTCCGGAAGGGCGTTTAAGAGGCGGAGGGCGGTGGGTTCTTCCCCTGTTAGGTGAATCAACTCACCCAGACCTTTCTCTTGATGAAGCTGAGTTATTTCGTTGGCTTCCTGCCCGGTATTTTCAAGAGCCACCCAGAAAGCTGCAGGTTGGGCTCGGGCCCTGTTCTCTTCTCCTGGGTCCTCCTTTTTCAATTCTTCCGGTAGGCCATAGTCCACTCCACCGACGGCGAGGAGGTTGCCGGGTAGAGAGGATGGCTCTTCCGGAATGCGGAGAAGCTGGGTGAGGTCATCCATGTAAACGAAGGACCAATCTTCAGCGAGGTAGCGTTCAGCCTCAGGGATAATTTCGAGGGGGAATTCCGCAACAAAGACATCGGGCGAAATGAAAACTGGGTCTGCTTCTTCCAGGTGATTAAGGAAGGGCTCCCAAAGGGTTTGATAAACCGTTTCTCCAGGAGAGGGCCCACTATCCACAGAGAAGCCAGATGCGCCTCGTGTGGAATTGAGGTACTCAAAAATCTGATTCCTAAGTTCTTTCGCAAGCCCTAGGTCGAAGCGTTCGAGTTCTTCCCCAGGACGGATGGTCCAAGCATAAACCCTGGCCTCCGAAGTGGAATACGAAGAGGGATTGTTTGGGTAAAGGGTGGGATTCCATGCAAAGAAGAGGAGCGCGGCAGACTCTTCTGGCATGGAGGCCAGGAGTTCTTTCACAGGAGTCCTTGCTGGAAAAGTAGGTTTCCCAACCAAAGTCCACAAATTTCGTTCTAATCCTTGAACTTGCTCCCGAAGCGTACCAACCAATTCCACGTCTTCACGAGTAATGGAATCAGGCATCATCAGAATTGAAGAAGAAAGATGCGAGCGAGATCTTGTAATCTCGTTCAGTACTTTTTGAGGCTCGATTCCATTTTCCCAAAGCTGAGCTTGCGCCCATTGGAGATTTCTTCCAACCCTTCCTTTCCAGTGCAGGACCATCTCCAAAGCCTCTTCTTCTGCTGAATGAACAGAGTAATGGGGGAGAATACTGAGCGCGCGGTTGAGGAGTCTCCGATGATGAACAAGGTAGGCATATTGAATGCCCGTAGAGGAGGAATAGAGCTGTTCTCTAAATTGTTGGACTGCATTCCAGTATGCTTTTTGTGCAATTCCCCATGCTGAAGATGGATTACCCTTTTCCATTTCAATCCGCATACGGAGCATGTCAATCTCCATCAAATCGGTATGAGCGGGGCCATATTTCAGCTGGATTCGACTTCGTGTGTCGGTTGCGAGCGACAATGCGCCAGCCGAATCTCCCACGAGATGTCGAGCCATGGCAAGGTTTATTGCTGTCTTGAGTGAGTCGATATGGTCTTCGCCCAAGGTGTCTTTACATACAAGGTAAGTTGAAGATAAAGACTCATGGGCTTCATTAGATTTTCCCATTTCCATGAGCACCCAGGCATATTCGCGAGACCAGAAAAGAAAATCTTTGTGCGTGGTTCCTAAAGAAGATTCAGCCATGGCGAGTGCCTTCTTGAGTTCCCGCATCGCCTTGCGGTATTTCTTTTTCCCAGCGTAGAGCGAACCCAGGTTGTAATGAGCTTGGGCCAGACGCCGATGGCCGTTAGGTAAGAGCTCCTTGCGAATCCGAAGGGCTTCTGAGAGGTGCTTCTCTGCCAGTGCTTCATCTTGGGTAAGGGCAAAGAGCAGACCCAAATTCGAGTGGGAGTCTGCAATGTCCAGGCTAAGAGGAGGAAGGAAAGCTGCCTGAAGTTCTAGTGCTTTCTCCTGTTCTATTCGTGCTCGAGTGTACCAACCTAGGTCTTCGTACAGGCGGCCAAGGTTATTCCGGATATGTGCCGAATCCAGAGATTCCTTTTCATCGTAAAAATCCAAGCATCCGCGAAGGGCGCTCTCAAACAAGGGTATTGCCAGGTTGGGTTTCCCCATAAATTGATGGGCGCTGGCAAGACGGTCCAACAAAAGAAAGGAAGTTCGGGAAGGGGGCAGAGCATCTGCCCTTTCTTTTGCTTGAGTCAGGATGGTAAGAGATTCTTGGTATCTGCTTTGACGAATAAGGCTGTCTCCGAGATAGGTTTCCAGCTCGAAAAGAGCAATGTCTTTTTCAAATTGTTCATCTGAATCAAGAGGGGAGTAGGCATCAATATTGCCGATGCATTTTGTGAGGGCAAGTTCACATTTTTTTGGAAGTCCTAGAGTGAGATAACAGAAAGACAAATCAAATTGGGCAGTCCATATATCCAGAGGGTGCCCCATCTCTTCCCATAAGGGGACCGCTTCCTCGAAGAAAGGTAGAGCGTCCATAGGAAGGGAGAGGCTCATCATGCGCCGGCCGGCCTCCAAAAGGATGCGGGCATAAAAAAGGTCATGTTCCCCCTCTTTTTTAGAGTTCACCCAGGCGTGGGCATCCTGCGCGGAAAGCTCTGCAAGGGCTTCGATAGGTTGTTGCCCCCGTGGCCCTAACTCAACCAGGAGCTCGAATTGCCCCACATCGCCATGGAGGGCAACGGCGTCAAGTAAGTAAGTCTCACTCTTTAGAGCTTGGAACTCCACAAACGAGTGGAGGGGGAGACTGTGTTGGGGATAGGGAATGAGACCGTCATCATCCTCTTTCAGGATGGTTCCGTTCTCTGACCGAAGGATCAAATAAGAATCAAAGTCAAAGGAACGGAGACTAATGGAATAAACTCCATCAGAGGGGCAGGTAAAAGAGAAGCGTTCGGAGTGGGTCGGTTCTCCAGCGTAGTTTGGGTGGGAATGCAGGGTGGGGCTTTCTCCAGCAGGGTCTTCCAAATGAATGCCACCAACAAGAGGGGCATTCAGGAATATCTCCTGAGGCTCCTGCCCCAAGACAAAGGCCAAAACCGGAAGAATGGGAAGGGTCAGCATGGGGTCTCTAATGTACCCTCCCCAATATTTTTCTTAGGGAACAAAGGTCACGCTTAGAACACCTGTGGCCACTTGGGGCATGCCCCCAAAGCGATGGGCAACAAAAGAGAAGTAAGCAGTTTGGCCCAGCCATGGGGCGGCACCGCCCGGAAGGGCTTGCAAGACAAAACTAGTGTCTCCCAATGCATCCAGAGGATTAATCCAATCTCCTTTCGGATAGTTACCAAAGACTGAATCCCAGAATGCATTATCAATGGTGAGGGGGACGGCTAGTCCGGCAATATCAATGGGGCCAACACCTGTGAGGGAGTTCAAGGTGTGGCAAAGCAAACCGGCGTATTGAGAAGGCAAGTCCACATCAAAAGTGATGGTGCCACCGGCTCCTACCGACAACTCTGTACCGCTTGCATTGGCGTAAGGGTCAAAAGTAGCGGAAACCACGGCACCAGCTTGGGAATCTCCGTTGCTGTTGGGTGCTTTAGGGGAGCCAAGGATGAGGTCGTCTCTTCCATCGCAGTTAATGTCGCCCACATTTGCAAGGGTTTCACCCAAGCGTTCATTTTGGTTCGTTCCCATCCGACGGTACATGATGCTGTCATCCCGACCGTTCCAAATGGTAATCATGCCTGCCTGAGTGAGGGGTGCGCGGCCACCGGTTCCGATAGAAGAAGTGGAGCCAGGAGAACCCGCCGAAACATCGGGGTCGCCGTCACCATTGTGGTCACCAGCACCGGTTGTGTAACCGTTTCTGCCACCTTCGGAGCCGCCACTTACATGGCCAAGTGAGCCGCCGTTTTTGCCCGTTCTCCTCCGTGCTCGCCCCGCACCATTCAAGGTGACTCCGCGTGCAGTGGTGACCACATCGAAGCCGGGTTCACCCACAACAAAGTCAGGGTCCCCATCGCCATCCATGTCAGTGGAGCGTGCGAGAGAGTAACCAGATTGGTCGTCGTCGTTTTCACCGTATTCTCTCCAGAGCAAGGAGGGGCTTAAAGGGCTTCCAGCGTAAACTTCCACCAAACCACAATCGGTGAGGAGAAGGGCGCCGGTTACAGGGTCGATGAGGTCGGCCCCATAGGCGCCAATGGCAAAATCATCAAAGCCATCTGCGTTCACATCGCCAAGTCCTTCAATCGCAGAGCCGTAATGGTCGAGAGAGTTTCCAGTCGAAAGAGTCACAATTGAAAGGTGTGTGGCACCATCGTAAATGGTAACCTCGCCACCAACTGAGAATGCAAGTGCGTCTCGTACGGCATAGTCAGGAGTGCCATCGCCATTGATGTCACCAATGCCGGCAACGGTATAACCAAAGAGGCCAGGAACAGAAGGTTGTTGAGTCATGAGAAGGGCTCCCGTTTGACCGGAATAGATATAGGCAGCACCGGTCGGAGTACCCTGTGCATCCAATTCACCCGCAGCGCCCACAATGAAATCAGGGAAGGTGTCCCCGTCAATATCCCCGAGGGCATCAACACTTATCCCGAAGAAACTGTTGTCTTGAAGACCATTTAAACTGTAAATGGTGGTATTCAGATTGGCACCGGAGACCACATGGACTTGTCCGTTATCCGTGAAACCTCTCGTGTCGGCGCCGACCGCACTGATGAGAACATCACTACAGCCGTCACTATTCAAATCGCCGCCTAAGCCTGCAATAGAGTAGCCTAGTTGGTCTCCGGCATTAGCGCCTTCCATGGATCCGGTTGTGCTCCAATCACCTCCGGGTGATTCCTGGTCACCACCGCCAATGGGGCCGCCTGACCCGGCGCTAAAGGTGTAAAGAAAAATCACGCCAGCATTGGCGAAACCATTTGCCGAAGCATTGGGTGCGTTGATGACCACAGAGGGACCTGTGCTGAGATTCAGCAGGGCAACTCGGGTCGCCCAAGCTGTTACATCGTCCGTTGGGTTGTCAATGGAGGCAATTGTTGAGCCGTCCGCACCGGAAATTAACAGAACGGGGTCAACCCCATAAACAATACTGTCAGGTGTTGTGTCGCCGTCAAAGTCCAGGCCCCCTTCGACTCGAGCAGAACTGCTGGGCGAGGAATAGGAAGCCAATTGAGTCGTGAGCAAGGTTGCGCCATCGAGGAAGGTCAGAGTTGGGCTGCCGGTGGCATCAGTGGGAGCCCATACTGCGTCCTCAATCCTATCCCCATTGATGTCACCAGCGTTGGTTGGGGGGCTGGTATTGACCGAGGAATATCCAGCTGGTGAATTCAATAAAGGCCCACCGTTGGAACCGTCCAGGACTTGGAACTTAAAGTACCCCAAAGAAGAAAAATCAAGAAGCACGGCGATTTCCTGAATATTGTCCCCATTTAAATCACCCAGTAGATTCATGGCTGGAGTTTCACCAGTAGCGTCATGGACCCAGACTAGAGAGCCGGATGAGCCTGAAATGAGAAAACGATTCCCGCCAGAGTTAACCAGGATTTCAGAAAGCCCGTCTCCATCTAGATCGCTTGTTGATATGAGAGAGTCAATACTTGCACCAGAGGAGGGTTCTTGCCAGGACCAGAACACAGTGCTTCCATCCAATCCGTCAACACAGGAGACAGTATGAAAGTCCGTTGCAACGACGAAGTCCATCGTTCCGTCGCCGTTACAGTCACCAATTGCGGTTGTTAGGGTTGGCTCCATCCCATTGGAATAGGACATCCCAGCT
Organism: Planctomycetota bacterium; assembly: GCA_030748415.1. Lineage (GTDB taxonomy): Bacteria > Planctomycetota > UBA1135 > UBA1135 > UBA1135 > UBA7888. The sequence goes on along the minus strand of JASMMA010000007.1, from coordinate 26,297 downwards.
CTAGTGACGGAAAATTTTAGGTTCAGAGCGGCCGATTCGTAGGCGAGAGATTGATTCATCCTTGCTGATCCCATGACGGGGCCTTGAAGTTGGGCGAAAAAGTCAGGATCCCCGTCTCCGTTGATATCGGGAAGAGAACCTAAACCACCCCCAATGTGGGCATCAGGGAAGGATCCTTCAATCTGCCCCTGAAGGGTGAAGCTTTGGGAGAAGGCGGTTGAAGATCCGAGGAGAAGGAAAAGGGGGACGAAATAGCGCATTGAAAGGCGTGGATGGAGGAGGGGGGCGTCTGGGGGTGAGGAGAAGCTTCACCAATGCTACATCCTAAATTTGCCTGGTGGGGAAAGGATTTAGGCGAATTTAGTGTCTCATTTAGCAAAAAGGCCAGTTTTCGCATCTTCCCTTGCTTGGGCTACAATCTGCCGCCATGTTGGAGCCCCTTAGCCGCAAATTCCAAAAAGACCCGAATGCCTTTGAACAAGGCATTCTGGAAGAGTGGGAATCTAGGAACCTCCTGAAGGCTACCCTGGAAGCGCGGGCAAATGCAGCCCCATTCGTTTTTTACGAAGGCCCCCCAACTGCGAATGGTCGCCCAGGGATTCACCATGTTTTGGGGCGTACCCTCAAGGACACTATTTGCCGCTTTCAAACCATGCGCGGCAAGCGAGTGCTTCGGAAGGCTGGTTGGGATACCCACGGCCTTCCCGTCGAATTGGAAGTCGAAAAGCAGCTTGGTATTAGCGGAAAGCCAGACATTGAGAAACACGGAATCGGCCCATTTAATGAGGCGTGCCGGAATTCCGTTTTTACATACAAGCAGGATTGGGAACAACTTTCCCAACGCATTGGTTTCTTATTGGATTATGAAAACCCCTATGTCACTTTCCATTCCAATTATGTGGAATCGGTTTGGTTTCTTCTTTCCCGCTTTGCTGTAAACAACTTGCTTTATCGGGGGCACAAAGTTTTACCTTGGTGTGGTCGTTGTGGAACAGGGCTCTCCAGCCATGAAGTGGGGTTGGGTTATAAAGACATCAATGACCCATCTGTTTGGGTGAGCCTTCCCTTAATAGATGGCAAGGGTGAACTGGAAGGAGCCTCTCTTGTTGTGTGGACCACCACTCCCTGGACCTTGCCCTCCAACATGGGCGCTTGTGTGAACGCAAGCTTTGAATATGTTGTTGTTGAACACAATGGCGGGCGATTTGTTCTTCTTGAAAACAAAGTTGCAGAACTTTTTGCCGAAGGTGAGTGGGAAATTGTTTCTCGCATGATGGGTGAAGAACTCGTTGGACACTCCTATCACCCCCTGTTTGAGTATGAAGGTGGGGATACCGTTCACGAAGGGGAGCACCGACAGGTTGTTGTTGCAGACGACTATGTGACTGATGTCGATGGTACGGGCATTGTTCATCTTGCCCCTTATGGTGCCGATGATTTCCGGATTGCGAATCGCGAAGGCATTCAGGCCGTTCTTGCCGTTGGAGATGAGGCACGATTCCTTTGCCCGGTTGCCCAAGTTTCGGAGGGCACATTTTTCTCCGACGCCAACAAGGCTCTCTCCCGAGACCTTAAAGAAAGGGGCCGTCTTCTAAAATTATCCCAGTGCACGCACTCGTATCCCCATTGTTGGCGTTGCGACACTCCTCTCATTTACTTCCCAGCCCCTGCTTGGTTTTTGAAAACATCTTCTTATAAGAAAGAGATGATAGAAGAAAACAAACGCATTCGATGGGCGCCTTCCGAAATCGGTGAAGGGCGCTTTGGAGAATGGTTGGAAAATAATATTGACTGGGCACTTTCCAGAGATCGGTACTGGGGGACTCCTCTTCCCGTATGGGTTTGTGATTGCAATGAAGACCATTGGCATTGCATCTCCTCTTTTGAAGAGCTTGGGGAGTTGTCCGGTGGGCTTGAAGACTCTTTCGATCCTCATCGCCCATGTGTGGACGAAATTTCTTTTCCATGCAATCACTCCGAGTGCTCGGGTTCAATGAGCCGTGTTCCTCAAGTCATAGATTGTTGGTTTGATAGCGGGGCCATGCCTTTCGCTCAATATCATTGGCCTTTTGATAATCGCGAAACCGTCGCCGAACAATTCCCTGCAGACTTTATTGCTGAAGGCTTGGACCAAACTCGTGGTTGGTTCTATACCCTTCATGCCATTTCTGTTTTTCTGACCAAGGTCGATCAAGACCTTTGGAAGTCAGGCGAACTCTTGGGCAAGCCACTTCCCCGCTTGGCAGAAGGAAGTGCATATCGTTCCGTCATGGTCAACGGCTTGCTGTTGGATAAGGATGGCCAAAAAATGTCAAAGCGCCTTGGCAACATTGTTGTCCCAGGCAATGCGATTGAAAAGCATGGGGCTGATGCCATTCGATGGAGCCTCCTCTCGGGAGGGGCTGCCCACCTATCCCGCCGATTTGATGACAAAGCAGTTTCTGAAGTCCGCCGTCGTGTCCTTGGAACTTTATTGGCTAGTTATGATTTCTTTGCCTTGTACGCAAGAACAGAAGCGTGGAATCCAACCGACTGCGAATTGCCCGAGGTTTCAAGTCGTCCCGCTTTAGACCGATGGATTCTCTCTCGTGCAACTGCTTGCGCCTCGCAATGTGTTGAAGCTTTTGATGCCTTAGAACCCGCCAGGGCACTCCGCTCTCTGGAAGGCTTTATTGTAGATGAACTCTCTAATTGGTACATCCGCCGTAATCGCCGCCGTTTTTGGAATTCCGATGATTCTGAATCCCAAGCAACCGCTTTTGCCACTCTCTGGGAGGTTCTTCGCGCAACGGTCCGAATGACTGCACCCGTTGCCCCCTTCTTGTCGGATTCCATTTGGACGCAACTTTCTCAAAATGATGAGAGTGTTCATTATCAAGAGTTTCCAAGTCCTGACGGCATTCGTGATATTCCCTTGGAGGGGGCGATGGATCCAATCCTTCGTGCATCTTCTTTGGGTCGCTCAGTTCGGGAAAGAGTTCAAATTCGCGTTCGCCAGCCGTTGGGGAAATTAATTGTTCATGTTGCAGGCGAAAGCTCACTAGGCGCAAGTCCGCGAGCTTACACCGATTCCCTAATCCAAGAGCTCAATGTTAAGGAAGTGGAGTGGGTAGATGGCACTCCTGACTTTTTGCAAGTTCGTGCGAAACCTAATTACCCACGACTAGGTAAGCGGGCCGGAAAAAAAATGAAAGCCCTTGCAGCATCGATTAGCGAAATGAATCGAGAAACTCTCTTTGCATTGCAAGGCGGTTCAACGACAACTTTAGTTGTGGAGGGTGTTGAGTTTGAAATATCTGGTGAAGATATATCGATGGAAACCTTAGAGGTAGAAGGACTCGAAGCAACGACCGATGGTGTCGTCACGATTGGATTAGAAACCACTCTTACCGAAGAACTTATTTCTGAAGGATTGGCTCGCGAAATTGTGAATCGAGTCCAAGCCCTGCGAAGAGACAGTGGCTTTGATGTGAGTGATCGCATTCAACTGCAACTGGGCGGGAGTGTCCAAGTTGAGAAAGCTGCGCAGGAACATCGAGATTGGATTTCTTCCGAAGTCCTAGCTCCTGAGGGAATAAAGGTGGCTAGTGAGAAAACTCAGGGCGCTCAGGAGTATGAACTTCCTGAGAATGAGGCCCTTTGGATTCTTGCAACCCGCTTGCCTGCAGAAGTGAATTAGAGAACTTTTTCAAATTCCTGCAATATTATTTCCCCAATTTTCCCTAATGCGTGTTAGAGTCGAAGCGTGCCTCGCGGCAATGGATTGGGAGGCACGAGCCGGAGGTTCGACAGCACTA
>JASMMA010000007.1:0-17500 GCA_030748415.1 Planctomycetota bacterium | reverse complement strand
AAGGGGAGTGAAAAGTACCTGAAACCATGGACGTACAAGCGGTCGGAGGCCTATGCCCCTCGGGGAATGGCTGACGGCGTGCCTTTTGCATAATGACCCGACGACTTACGGTACAAGGCGAGGTTAAGGACTTCCGGTCCGAAGCCGAAGCGAAAGCGAGTGCGAATAGCGCGTCTAGTCTGGTGCCGTAGACCCGAAAGCAGGTGATCTAGCCATGAGCAGGGTGAAGCGCGTGTAACAACGCGTGGAGGCCCGAACCGGTGTAGGTTGAAAACTACTCGGATGACTTGTGGCTAGGAGTAAAAAGCTAATCGAACCTGCAGATAGCTGGTTCTCCCCGAAATAGCTTTCGGGCTAGCGTCTGGTAAAATAGCATACGGGGGTAGAGATACTGAATGCGAATGGGGGGCTACCCGCCTACCCACCGCAACCAAACTCCGAATACCGTATGTGGTACCCAGGCAGTCAGACAGTGGGCGATAAGGTTCATTGTCGAGAGGGAAACAGCCCAGATCGCCAGCTAAGGTCCCCAAGCAAGTTTAAGTGTTGTAAAGGAACTGAAATCACAAAGACAGCCAGGATGTTGGCTTAGAAGCAGCCATCATTTAAAGAGTGCGTAATAGCTCACTGGTCGAGTGGTTTTGGGCCGATAATGAACGGGACTCAAATCTTGCACCGAAGCTGCGACTGCATGAAACATGTGTTTCATGCGGGGTAGGGGAGCGTTGGTTTTGCTTTGAAGCCGTACGGTAACGAGCGGTGGAGCGGAACCAAGTGCTTATGTCGGGATGAGTAACGATAAACAGGGTGAGAATCCCTGTCGCCGAAAACCTAAGGTTTCCTGGGCAAGGTAAATCCGCCCAGGGTTAGTCGGATCCTAAGGCGAGGCCGAAAGGCGTAGTCGATGGGTAACAGGTCAACATTCCTGTACTGCCGGCGAACGTTTGACCGATGGGGTGACGGATTCTTGAAAGTAGTCGCGGTGTTAGTTATCCGCGTACAAGCCTGAGGGACGCTGTTGGTAAATCCGCAGCATTAGTTCCTAGGGGTGATGTCGAGGCCTTGAGCCGAAGCTACTGGAGAGGGTTCCTGGAAAAACCTCTAGGGAGTTCAATGGTATCCGTACCAAAACTGACACAGGTTGGTGAGGAGAGAATCCTAAGGCGCTCGAGATAACCTCTGTTAAGGAACTCGACAGATTGGTCCCGTAAGTTCGCGAGAAGGGACGCCCCTATTGGTGAAGGCACTTGCTGCCGGAGCTTTTGGGGGTCACAGAAAATCGGGAGTGGCGACTGTTTACCTAAAACACAGGACTCTGCTAAGCCCTAAAGGCGACGTATAGAGTCTGACGCTTGCCCAATGCCGGAAGGTTAAGAGGAGGTGTTAGCTTCGGCGAAGCTCCGAATTGAAGCCCCGGTGAATGGCGGCCGTAACTATGACGGTCCTAAGGTAGCGAAGTTCCTTGTCGGGTAAGTTCCGACGTGCACGAATAGCGTAACGACTGCTCCATTGTCTCAACAGAGGGCTCGGTGAAATTGTAGTCGAGGTGAAGATGCCTCGTAGCCGCACCAAGACGGAAAGACCCCGTGAACCTTTACTGTAGCCTGATATTGGGCCCTGGTGCATCATGTGTAGGATAGGTGGGAGGCTTTGAAGCGGATACGCCAGTGTTCGTGGAGCCTTTGGTGAAATACCACCCTTGATGTACTAGTGTTCTAACCCGGTGCCTTGAATCAGGGCCGGGAACAGTTTCAGGTGGGCAGTTTGGCTGGGGCGGTCTCCTCCCAAAAAGTAGCGGAGGAGCCCCATGGCACCCTCAGAATGGTTGGCAATCATTCGTAGAGCGTAAGGGTATAAGGGTGCTTGACTGTGAGACTAATAAGTCGAGCAGGTGTGAAAGCAGGGCCTAGTGATCCGGCGAATTCCGAGTGGAAGGGTCGTCGCTCATCAGATAAAAGGTACTCCGGGGATAACAGGCTGATCTCCCCCAAGAGTCCACATCGACGGGGAGGTTTGGCACCTCGATGTCGGCTCATCACATCCTGGGGCTGGAGAAGGTCCCAAGGGTTTGGCTGTTCGCCAATTAAAGTGGTACGTGAGCTGGGTTCAGACCGTCGTGAGACAGGTCGGTCCCTATCTGGTGTGGCTGTTGGACACTTGAAGAGGTCTTTCCCTAGTACGAGAGGATTGGGAAGGACGAAGCTCTGGTGCACCAGTTGTCTCGCTAGAGGCACAGCTGGGTAGCTAACTTCGGAACGGATAAGCGCTGAAAGCATCTAAGCGCGAAGCCTTCTCTGAAACTAGGTGTCCCTATCAGGGTCCTGGGAGACTACCAGGTTGATAGGCAGTAGCTGTAAGCATGGCAACATGTTCAGGCGAGCTGTACTAATAGCCCGAACGGCTTGATTTCTCTTTTGCTCGTCGCATCTGCGGCGATCCAAAGAGATTTGTAGATCTCATACGATTCACACGACCTCCTGCCCCCAAACATGCTCGGTGCCCATAGAATTCTGGTCACACCCGTTCTCATTCCGAACACGGTCGTTAAGCAGAATTCGCCGATGATAGTGGCTTAGCTGCGAAAGTAGGTTAGTGCCGGGCTTTTAAACATTAAGACCTTCAGAGAAATCTGAAGGTCTTTTTTTTTGCTCGGAGTCAAATCGTTGCATCCCGCAACGTTGCGGGATGCAACGATTTGACTCCGAGCAAAGCTTTAATACTGTCGAATGACGCTCACCACTACGCCACGAATTTCTAATTGGGTCGTGTAAATGGGCTCCATTTTTGAATTTGCTGGCTGGAGGCGAACTCGACCATCGGATTCGGGGAAGTAACGCTTAAGGGTTGCTTCTTCGTTTTCCAAAATCGCTACGACAATTTGGCCGGCAGTTGGTTGAACATCGCGCCGAACCAGAACCAAGTCCCCGCTCTGGATGTGGTCTTCAATCATCGAGTCTCCTCGCACTTCCAGCATATAGAGGTCGCTCTGCTCTGGTAGTAAGTCTGTGACTTCGAAACATTCTTCGTTTTCGATTGCCTCTATGGGGGAGCCAGCGGCAATTTTCCCTAGGAGCGGGATTCCGGTTCGGCTTGGAAATTGAATGATGTTTGCCGGAACTTGATTCCTTCCTGAGGTCGGAGTGCTCGGCGCTAATACTGTGTGGCCGTTTTCAGTGAGATCCAATCCCCGACTTGCGCCAGGCTCTAAATTCTCAAGGAGCCCCTTTTGAAGGAGGGACTGGACATGACCATATACCGTGACCCGGTTGATTCCCCCCAAAGCGTTTCCAAGTTCTTCCAAAGTAGGGGAGAGGCTCGTTTCTTCTTGATGAGCAGCGATTGCCTGAAGGACTTCGAGCTGTCTACGAGTAATGGGTCTTGGCATGGTTTTGTTCGTGCTAAAACAGCCTAGAGGAGGGCAAGAGCCAGAATGAGACAAGCAGCGAGAAGAGATGTTTCAACCTCTTGGCGACGATTCCCGAAAGAGTTGGTTTTCATGGTATTCCGTAAATGTTGGGGTATTGGGTTTTGTTTGCCCAGAATGGGGGGCTAACAGGACCCTAATAGGCTATCGGCTCACAAAACCCTAACAAGCCCCTTTTTCCCTTTTTTTTCTCTTCTCCTCCTAATTTCCTTCCCCCATCCAAATTCTGTGGAATGAAGTAAAATAGAAGGATGCCCGGCATGGAGTCTATCCACAGCACGCTTCCTCAATCTCCTCTCAACCACCTTCGGGCAGATTTGAGGAGCCTTCCTGTTTACCGCTGTGATGCCCTTATTCTCGGGTCGGGCGTTGCTGGTTTGAGCACTGCTCTTTCCGCTGCTGATCAGGGAGTTCATGTCATGGTCCTCAGTAAGGGGGCCTTGGATGACACGAATACCCGCCATGCCCAAGGCGGGATGGCTTCTGCAATTGGCCCGAACGACTCCCCTGCTTTGCATTCGGCTGATTCCTTAGCCGTAGGGGGAGGCATTGCTGAGGATGTCGTAGTGGACGCCTTCACCACCGAAGGTCCCGCTGCGGTGGAATGGCTCGAAAAGTTGGGAATGCGGTTAGACCGGTACCCAGATGGCTCTGTCTCCCTTGGAAAAGAGGGGGGACATCGGATGCCCCGAATTCTTCACAGCGGTGGAACCGCAACCGGTCTTGAAATCCAGCGAGCCCTTGGAGTTGCCGCTCGTGCCCATTCTCGCATTGACTTTTGCGAATTCACTTCTGGTATTGAACTTCTAAAAGATTCTGAAGGTCGTGTCTGTGGCCTCCTTGCTTTGATGGGAAGTGAGTCCTCTTCACCCACCCCTGTTTTATTCGAAGCTGATGCCATTGTTGCCGCTACCGGTGGGAGCGGACAACTTTTCCGTGAAACAACAAATCCCGATATGGCAACTGGTGACGGTTTAGCCATGGCACTCCGAGCAGGTGCAGAACTCCAAGATTTGGAGTTTGTGCAGTTTCATCCAACGATTCTTTACCTTGCAGGTGCCGCACGCTTCCTTATTAGTGAAGTGACACGCGGTGCTGGTGCGCATCTTGTCGATCGCGAGGGAAACCGTTTTATGCCTGACGAACACCCCGATGCAGAACTTGCCCCTCGTGATGTCGTTAGCCGGGCGATTTTCCGCCGAATGATTGAATCTGGAGACACCCATGTTTATCTTGATTTTTCTGAAGTAAAGGATCCTGCGAGCCGTTTCCCTGCCCTTGCACGCATGACTGGTGAATTTGGAATTCAACTTTCTAAGGAGCCTGTTCCGGTTCGTCCTGCAGTTCATTACATGATTGGTGGAATTCGTTCTAGCTTAGATGGCCACACCAACTTGGAAGGCCTCTGGGCAGTTGGCGAATGCGCTTCAACTGGATTCCATGGAGCCAACCGTATGGGTTCCAACAGTTTGCTCGAGGGTGTGGTTCATGGCCGCAAGGTAGGCCAAAACCTTGCAGATTCTCTTCTACCCTCTCCGCGGCGTTTCCTTTGCCCATCCTTATCCCAAAACCAACCCGTCTCAGGGGCTCAATTGAGCCTTACGGATATGACCTATTCCTTGAAATCTTTGATGTGGCGCCAAGTGGGCGTTGAACGGGATGCGGGTGGCCTCCAGGACGCGCTTCAACGCCTCGAAACTTGGGAAGGCTACTTGGACCGTCTTTGTCCTTTTACTCGAGAGGGGGTTGAGGTCTTGAACATGGTTCAAGTTTCTCGCATGGTGGTTCTTGCCGCGCTCACGCGCGAAGAATCCCGTGGTGCCCATTTCCGAACCGATTTCTCCACAGCACAAGAGGATTGGCGTTGTCATTCTTTAGTTCGTTGTGACCCTGGTGGACTTTTTGTCGGAACAACTCCTGTAAAGATTTCGGCCGACACCATCTCTCGGGACTCCTGACTTGGTCCGAGAACCCGTTGATACCGCACCATTGCCAACCCCCGTTGTGGTTGGGAGCCTAATCCTACCAGGAAGCGAACTGGAAAGAGCCAAAGACCCTCTGGCCGAGATATCGGATCTATGTGAAGCGGTGGGCGCCAATGTTGTTGGTGGTGTTTACCAAAAAAGGGCAACGCCTCAAGCTCGAACCGCCTTTGGAAAGGGGAAGGTTGAAGAAATCGCAAACCTTTGCCAAGAGCATAACGCAGAGCTTTTTGTCGTTGACTTGGACCTCAAGCCGAGCCAAGGAAAGAACCTGGAAGAAATATTAGGGGTTCGAGTTCTGGATCGAAGCGAACTCATCCTGGATATTTTTGCAACGCGCGCACGCACGCGACAGGCGAAACTCCAAGTCGAACTCGCCCAGCTTGAATATTTAAAAACTCGCCTCCTGCGCATGTGGACTCACTTGGAGCGAACCGGAGGCGGGATTGGCACCCGAGGACCCGGTGAAACCCAGCTCGAAACTGACCGTCGCCTGATTTCAAAGAGAATCAGTGACCTTAAACGTAAGCTAAAGGAAATCGAGGGCCGAAGTCAACGGCAGGCATCTTCGCGAGAGGACATCCTTTCCTTCTCGTTAGTGGGATATACGAACGCAGGAAAATCCACAATTATGCGTCAACTCACTCGCACTGATGTCTATGTTGCCGACCAGATATTTGCGACCTTGGACACAAAAGTTCGTCGTTGGGAAATGGAGAATGGACGTGCAGTTACCTTAGCCGACACCGTTGGCTTTGTCCGTGACCTACCACACCACCTTGTTGCTTCTTTTCATGCCACATTGGAAGAAACTTTACAGGCAGACTTTCTTCTGCATGTCTGCGATGCCGCTGACCCTGATTTGGGAATTCATATTCGGGCAGTGAGGCATGTTTTAGAAACATTAGAGGCACAAGAAATACCGAGCCTTCTCGTTTTTAATAAATCAGACTGCCTTAACGAGGAGGAGCGATTGTTGTTGGAAAAAGAATGGCCCGAGGCCATTTTTGTTTCTGCAGTAGCAAAGCACGGTCTTAGCCTTCTTGAAAAGCGAGTCACCGAAATCTTGGACCAATGGTCGGTGGAGGTTACGATTTTTGTTTCGGCTGGGGATGGTCGGCTTATTGCTGAGGTTCGCCAAGCTGCCACCATATTGAATGAAGACTGGGTGGGAGATGAATGGAAGGCATCCATACAACTCTTGCCTCGACATTGGAACCTCCTGAAGGGCCGGGTTCGGTCTTTTTCCTAAGGCTGCCGAGGGCTTTCGAAGCCATGGACCTCAGGAAGGGTCAAAACCTGTCCGACCATCAAATCTGAAGGGTCCTCCAGTTGGTTCGCCCGAGCAATTGCCTCCACTAAAGCCTCAGTCGCCTTGCCGTAGGAGCTGCGGAGGATTCGGTAGAGTGAATCTCCCTCCTGGACGGTGTATTGAATTTCCCGTTTGGTTGGCGGCGGTGGACTGGGGGGAGCCTCCGGAGTTGGACGATGGGAAACATTTCCTGGTTCCACAGGAGGGGGGGCGGGGATATGTTCGCTTTCGCCCATATTTTTTGGTTGCTTTAGGATCCTCACAGAGGAGTTCGGCTTTTCTTTAAGGCCCAGCAGCACAACTCCAGTGTTGGGATTCACCCCCCGAGCTTCAACAGCCGCAGGTGGGTCCATGACTTTCCAGGTCGTGATACCGACAAGAAGTGCGAGGAGAGTTCCGAGGGCGAAGAGAAGGCGCATGTCAAACAGAATACCCAAATAGGGGCGCCCAGTACCACCTCGGGTCTTATTTGGCCTTCTCAGTTTTGATCATCTTGTGGCGGGCCCACCGGTCTAGGAAGACCAACATCGGGCTGGCGATGAACATAGACGAGTAGGTTCCGACAACAACACCAATGAGCATGGCGAATGAAAAGCCTTCCAGAACAGTGTGTTGAGGTCGGTTCGCAAAGAACAGAACAGCAACAACAAAGAAAGTTGTGACAGATGTCAGGATGGTTCGGCTCAAAGATTGATTGATACTCATATCAATGATGTCTTTGAAACTCTTCCCTTTTTGGCGCGGAATGTTCTCGCGGATTCGGTCAAACACCACAATGGTATCGTTTAGTGAGTAACCAATAATCGTCAAGAAGGCGGCAATGATTTCCAAGTTAATCTCAACTTGAACCAATCCAAAGTGGTGGAAGACAGCCAGTGCTCCCAAAGTAAAGAGAACATCGTGGAAGAGGGCAGTTACTGCTGCAAGTCCAAATCGGTATTCCTTAAACCGGAAGTTCATGTAAATGACAATTGCAATCAAGGAAAGGAAAATCGCTTGAATGGCTTTGTCTTGAATTTCACCACTGACGCGCTTCCCAATCGTGTTGATTTCTGGGAATGGGTCTTCGGCACGAAGTTGACCGTCTAGGCGCTCACGAAGGTCCTGTTCGATATAAGTTTGACCGGTATCGCCTTGGTTGGCTTGGATGTCGGTTGCTTTCATCTTGACCAGGAATGCGTCGGACTCTTCGGGGCCAAGTTGTGAATCACCGCTGTCAAACTTGGTGACTGAGTAGGCCATTCCAAGTTTGTCGCGAATGTCGCCAATTTTGGTCGGTGCATTTAATTGCACGCGTGCGACCGAACCACCAGTGAAGTCAATGCCCATCATGTCGCCACTGGAACGAGAGAACATGAATAGGCCACTCAGAAGGAGAATGGTCGAAAGGATTGCAGCCCCTTTACGCTTTCCGATGAAGGAAAAGTGGGCATTTCCAGCTAAGGCCCTTGTCATCTTGACCTCCTTGAGAGGTTTCTTCTTAGCGAAGACCAAACCATGCATCAGAACTTTGGAGAAAACCAAGGTGGAGAACATGGAAGTAACCACACCCAAAGAGAGCGTTGCTGCAAAGCCTCGAACGGGGCCGGTTCCAACCTTGAAGAGAATCAAGGAAGTAATGAGAGTGGTTAGGTTTGCGTCCACAATCGTGGTAAACGCGCGCTCGTATCCATTCTTGTATGCCTGCGGAACTTCGCGGCCGCGCTTTCGCTCTTCTCGAACGCGTTCAAAGATGAGGATGTTGGCATCTACCGCCATACCGATTGTCAGAACCAAGCCAGCAAGACCCGGAAGCGTGAGGGTGGCTTGAGTAAAGGAGAGGGCTCCAAAAAGGATAAACCCGTTGAAGAGCAAGGCCAGGCAAGCAATCATCCCGTTGACTCGGTAGTACAACAGCATGAATAGAAGGACCATGATGCCGCCGGCCATAGCAGATTGAAGACCGATACGAACCGAGTCGGCACCGAGACTTCCACCCACAAATGAGGAGGACTCCAGTTCGGGTTGAATTTTCAGGGAGCCAGTTCGAAGAACCGTAATGAGCTCACGCATTTCTTCGCTTGAGAATCCATTCATTCCCCCAGTGATGATTCCACCACCAGGAAGGCGACCCATGATGTTTGGCGCACTATGGATTTCATTGTTTAAAACAATGGCCATTCGGCGGTCGCGGAAATCTTCGGTAAAGTCTGCAAATGCAGCCTTTCGGTGTTCTTGGAACTCAAAGGTAACAGATGGGAATCCTTTGTCATCCATTCCAGGACCGACATAGTCCAGACCTGCTCCAGTGAATCCCCATGAAGATGAAGTGCCAGGTTCTGTGCCACGGATTTGGTCTTCATTTCGAAGAAGGGCCGCGCCCAAACCCGGAGCTGCATCCAGGCCACCTTCGGCGGCAGCAGATTCGCCTAAAGCAACCCAAAGAACGCCGGAACGGGGGCCGCCTTCGCCTTCAGGGATGCGGTTGAACGCTCGAACCGGTTGGTCAGGGTTCGTGGCTTGCCATTCACGAAGTTTTTCAATCTCTCCGGGAATTGCAAGGTCATCCGTAGAGTCGGCAACGATTCGGAATTGCAGAGAACCCTGGTTCACAATGGTACGCTTCACGGATTCAATCGCCTCGGCGTCGTGCCCAGGCAATTCAATCACAATGCTTTCTTCACCTTGTGGGTAAATGGGTACTTCTTTCATTCCGGAGCCATCCAATCGCTTGAGGAAAATTTGGATGGTGTCCTGAAGAACGAGTTGGCGATCTTCCAGTGGGGAAATTTGGCCTTCTTCCTGAGCTTTATCAAAGTTCAGGCGGTAAACCATGCGCGCACCGCCCTGGAGATCCAGGCCGAGGTTTACATTGAAGGTCATAAAAGACCAAACGGTCATCGCCGTGAGGGCGAAGATTCCGAAAAACTTGCGGGAAAGATTTGGGACCATGCTCAGCCGGGTTGGCTTACTTGTGAAGGGTCAAAAGGGTGCCTGATGAGGCGGAAAACTTACAGAGTGGCGGACTTGCCAGAACAATCCCTGAGGAAGTAAAGGCGCGAACGACGGGGCTTGCGGTTTGGGCCGCGCTGGACAGTTACATTAACGATTCGTGGACCGTGCAAGGGGAAAGTTCTTTCCACACCTTGGTTCTGAACAATACGACGAACGGTGAAAGTTTTCCGAATTCCGGAGCCTGAGAAAGCAATGACCTGACCGATGTAAGGCTGGACGCGTTCGTCCTTTCCTTCACGGATAAGGTAATCCACTTTGACAAAATCTCCGACTTTGAAGGATGGGGTTTCCTCCTTCATGTGTTGCTTTTCGACTTCTTGAATGATGTCCATTTTTTTAATGGCTTGGTTGCCTGGGTAGGGGCCGATGGATTAGGAAGATCCTTTGTCCAAGTCCGGCCGGCGTTCTTGAGTGCGGAGGGTTGCTTTGGCTTTGCGCCATTTGGCCACCTCAGGGTGATTGCCACTACGCAAAACTTCGGGGACCTCCATTCCGCGATACTCCGCTGGGCGGGTGTAATGCGGGTGATCCAGTAGATTGGGATTGGTGAATGATTCCTCAACCGCCGATTGTTCATCGCCCAAAACTCCAGGGAGAAGACGGGCTGTTGATTCGACAAGGGTTAAGGCTGGTAGCTCACCGCCACAAAGAACAAAGTCACCGATAGAAATTTCCCTCCAGTTCATTCCGAGGCGAATCCTTTCATCAAATCCTTCGTATCGACCGCAAAGTAAAAGCAAGCGCTCAGCTTGGCAAAACTCTTGGGCATGGGATTGTTGAAAAGGGACCCCCACAGGAGTGAGAAGAATTTTTTCACAAGGGCCGAAATCATTTTCGACCCATTCGACAGCTTCGAAGATCGGCTCAGGCTTCAAAACCATTCCCGGTCCACCCCCGAAGGGGCGATCGTCCACGGTTCTGTGCTTATCGAGCGCAAAGCGCCGAAAGTCCAGGACATGAACCCTGAGCTTCTGGGAAGCCTGGGCTCGGCCGAGGATGCTTGCCTGAAGGTAGCTAGTAACTGCCTCAGGGAACAGGGTAAGGAAGTGAATCTCGAGCATTCCCGGACCTCCGGGAAAATGGCCGCACAGGATACCGTAGAGGCTCGAATCCAACAAGGTTTAGGCCGAATTCCAACCCGACCAAAAGCAATGCTGGACGGCGAGGGGTGGAGGGCCTAGAAAGGGGCCCCATGTTTACCGGAATTGTAGAAAAAGCGGCTCCCGTTGTTAGTGCCGAAGAAGCCAAGGGCGGGCTCCTGCTAAAAGTGGACCTCGGCGAGGTCGCAGAAGGGGTTGGTGCGGGAGACTCCATTTGTGTGGCTGGGGCCTGCTTGACCGTTATTTCTCTTGATGGGACGGTTGCTGGCTTTGACCTGTCGCCAGAAACCCTTGATAAGACAGGGTTTAGAGCGATGGTGGCCGACGGCGTGGTCAATGTGGAGCGGTCATTGCGGGTCGGCGACCGACTTGGAGGTCATTTTGTGAGCGGGCATGTAGATGGCCTGGGCAAGGTCTTGGAATTAGAGGAGCAGGACGAGTTTTCGGTCCACACCTACCAAGCTCCCCCCAGTTTATTTTCATGTTTGGTTCCCAAGGGCTCTGTGACCGTCGATGGGGTCAGCTTGACCATTGCTGAATTGCGTGAAGAGGGCATTTTTACGGTCGCCCTTATTCCCGAAACCCTAGAAAGAACGACACTTTCAAGGCTTTCTGTGGGAGATTCAGTTCACCTAGAGGGCGATCTGTTGTCGAAGTTTGTTCAGCGAATTATGGAATGCCGGGCAGAGGGCCAATCGCAGGGCTAAACTCCCGCCCTTGACTGCTCCCTAGTCACCTTAATTTTCTCAAATCCAGCACTTGCCATCTGAGGATGATGGACTAGGTAGGGGCCAATTCCTGCCTCAAATGAGCGGGTTTCACTTTAACCAAATAGAACCATGACCAAAATCCCTGTCCTCGCGACCGCCATCCTGCTTGCTGGGTCTCAACTTCCAGCTCAGACGCAGGGTGTGGTAATACCCTCTAAAGTCGATCAACTTGAAATTGGCGGCCAATTGCGCCTCCGATTTGATCAGCGTGATCCAGTTCTTGCGACATCCGAATCTGCTTCTGGCCAACTCGGCCGTGTTCGCGCTCATGTCAAGGGCGCAATGGGTGACAACACCAACTTTATGCTGCAACTCCAAAAGGGTTGGAGTGGTTTGGGCTCAGAAGCCCCGGCATCCATTCACCAGGCTTACATGGGCATGAATGATATGTTCGGCGTAATGAACCTCAAGTTGGGTCGTTTCGAATTGCAATACGGCAACCAGCGCATGGTGTCTCCTCTTGTATGGTCCAACACGGGGCGTGCATGGGATGGTGCTCTGATAAACCATTCCCTCGGTGACATGAATGTAGATTTTTTCTACACCAAAACCGTTCAAGGGCAAGGTGCTGCTGATGGTGCCGATGATGTTTTCGGTGGCTTATATGCTCAAACAAAAGTCGGCGAAATGGACCTCGATCTTTACGCATTGACTCGTGACACAACTGCTGGCCTGAACGACACTACTTACGGTGCCCTTCTGGAAGGTGCAAATAGTGGTGTGAAATGGAGTGCTGAGTACGCCATGCAAACTGGCGACCACGGAGCAAACGATGCCGGTGGTTCCGCCATGGCTCTTCGTGCAGACTACGCCCTTCAAGAGGGCATGACTGTGGGTCTTGGCTACGAAGTAGCTACTGGTGTGAGTGGCACCGATGATCGCTTCATCCCTGTCTATAACTTTGGTCATGCTTGGCAAGGCCATCAGGACATTGTGGGTTGGAGTAACTTGAATGACCTTGTTTTCCGTGGCAAGTACAAAGTTGCGGATGCTTGGAACTTGCATGGTGATTACCACATCTTCACCAAAAATGAGGCGGATGATGCCCTCTACACCGGCTCTGGTGGATCAGGAGCAACTCTCGCCGCTGGCGAAGATGAAATTGGAAACGAGCTGGACCTTTACATGAAAGGCGCCCTCTCTGATGGCGTGAGTGCCTGGATTGGAGTGAGTTCTTTCTCCCCTGGCGATGCAGTTGCCAACGCAGAAGATCAAACCTGGATGTTCGCGCACCTCGTGCTGAACTTCTAGTCGAGTTTTCAGACTCTTTTAGGCTCCTCTAGCTTTGGCTTGGGGAGCCTTTCTTATTCCTTGAGTTCGTCAGGAGATAGGATTGTTGTGACTAAATCCATTGTCCGCACGACCTGATTGACTGCAGCCGTGGGGGAGTTCCCCTCCTTGAGGGCCTTCTTAATATTGGGAAACCAATTCCCACTATAGCCAGAAGATTGCCACAAAATATTCGCCCCATGCTCATTATTCGGTAAAAAGAATCGTAAATAACGGTGGGGGTGAGGGGGAGAGGCATCCGTGGCGGCAACACTTGCTCGGTAAATGGAATTGACTAAAGTGCTGGAGTTGCGTTCGTCCAACTTAAGTAGTTTTGATTCCTTGAAAGCCAGTTTTGTCCAGCCAAGAATTCCATCTACTCTCGTTTCGGAACGAGCAAGTTGAAGAAGGATTCGAAGAAGAAGCCTAGTAGCTGACTCGTGATGTTTGAAGCCAGGGTCTAAGTATTGTTCAACCAGCCATGGTGTGTCATAAGCGGAATGATAAGAGCCGGAACCTCCGTGGAAACCAAATCCTAGAACCTCCATTCCTGCAAGTTCGAGGAAAGGAATGTGGTCAGAACCCCCACCAGGTGTGCCCAGTGTTTCTGGAGCAGCTTGACCTTCAAGTCGGCAGGCTTCTTTAAAAACATCCACAAGGCCAGGAGTCCCTGATGCCCCAAGGTTGGGGCCACTTGCTGCCACATCCATATTGATGTAGGCAACGCCGTGGATTTTGAGGCGTTTTCGGTTTTCTTCGACCCATTCAGTTGAGCCAACAAGACCCCATTCCTCAGCGTCCCAAGTTGCAAGGATGATGGTTCGGTCGGGTCGCCAGCCAGTGTTGAGAGCTTCACCCAAAACACGAGCAGTCTCCAACAGCACGGTTATACCGGTCCCATTGTCCACGGCGCCGAAACCCCAGGAGTCTCGGTGGGCGCCCACAATCACCCAATCTTCGGGGTGTGTTGCACCCTCAATTTTTCCGATAACATTCGTGATTTGAACGAGGTTCGGGTTTTGTTCTACTTTCATAGCGCACCGGGTTTTTAGCGCGCCGGGCTTTTCGGGGCGAGCAACCTGTCCGAAAAGAGCAGTTGCGTTTGCTTGAGAAATAGGAAGGCTCGGAATTCCGCTGAGGCCTTTTGCATTTTGAATGGGGATCCGTTTTGCACCTGATACTGAAGCCCAGCCAGGGGTCAAAGGATCTCCATGCCCATTAAAAACAGAACCACGTTGAATGCCATCCGAAGGTCGCCATGGTCCTTGGGGCAGGGTTTTGCCTTTCCAGTTTCCATCATCTTCTGAATCGGTGTAGAGAAGAGCTCCTACACATCCAGCGGCTTCAGCATTTTGCACTTTCTGGCCTCGAAATAATTTCCCGTATCGAATTAAGGCGATGGTGCCGTCGGTGCGCACTCCCTGCTCCTTTAGGGATTGGAAGTCTTCAACTCTGCCAAAGCCGGCAAATACAACTCGGCCGCGAACATTTCCTGCACCTGTACTTCCGTGCATAGGAGGTACGGTGCCGTGCTGGGATTGTGAATCTTGGGGGAATCCGTGTTCTTCTAAATCTAGAGGAAGGTGTCGGCCATTTTCTTGAATTAACCAAAGCCCTTCTGCGGTTTGGCGAGGAAGATAAACGCTATAAGTCGGACGCTCTACTTCCAAGCCGGCTTCGCTAAAAAGAGAAGCAACATAATCGGCGGCTTTTTGGGATTCTTTTGTTCCGGCGAGACGCTCTTGCGAGCAGACTGCTCGTAGAGTATTCCCTAATCGTTCTGAAGATATGGCGTCGGGATTTGGCGCCGCAGCGGAGGGGTTGGGGAGTTGAAGGAGGAACAGTGCCAGCAGCATGGGGAAAGGATACTCTTACCTTAGGCCTCTCTCATTCGTTATGCTCCCTTTTATGCAGGCACTTCCCGCCTTTATAGCCGTGGATTGGAATGGGACCGTGGTTTCCTTTTTTGGCGAGCCAGCCTATCCAGGCGCACTTGATGTTCTGGAAGCTTGGCGCCAAAAGGGAATCCTCATTTGCGTGGTGAGCCATGCCCCCCCGGGCACGATTCAACGAGACGTTGAGCGAGTTGGGCTTGCGGCAGATGAAATCTATGGAGTGGAGGAAAAGGAGCCCGTTTTGAAGGAGCTACGGCTCCGGCTGGGGAATGGGATTTATATCGGGGACCATCCTTCCGATTTCCGAGCAGCAACTGCCGCCGACTTGCCGTTCTTTCAAGCTTGCCAAGGTGGCCAGATTGCTTTCCCTGGGCGTGACGCAGGCTTCAGCGATTGGCGGGAACTTCCGGGTCTATTGGGGTATTAATCGAGAGCCTTTCCCGTGCTTGGGCGATTAGTTTTGGCTTTGAAAATTTTGGAAAGAGACCGCTTGTTGCCTTGAGGTCCACGCAGAGAGTGGGTGGGATTCCACAATTTGAGCAAGTTTCCGTTTGACAGTGTGGAGTCTCTTTGCTGGTGCGTGCCCTGAGTTGTTCTTCTTCAAGGAAGGCGCGGGATACACCATGGTCAAGATGGTCCCAGGGCAGAATTTCGGCCAGGGTTCTTTCTCGCCAAGAAACCTGATTTGGGCCGTAGCCTGTATCGGAGAACGCTTTCAGCCAGGCATCCCATTTGAGCTCTTCGCCCCAGGCATCAAAGCGGGCACCGGCTTGCCAAGCGGCGAGAATGGTAGCTCCAGCTCGCCGATCTCCCCGAGAGAGAAAACCCTCGAGCCAACTTTCTTCATGAGGTTGAAATTTGAAACGCACGCTCCGCAATTTTCTCCGTGAGATTAAGCGCTTTCGTTTTTCTTCTGCTTCATCGGGTTGGATTTGGGAATCCCATTGAAAGGGGGTCAATGCTTTTGGAATAAAAGTAGAAACCGCCGCATGTATTGAACCGTTCCCCTTGATGCCTATTTCCTTACGAATCCGAGAACATTTTTCGGACATGTCTAAAATGCCATCAAGATCTTCGAGCTCTTCTCCGGGCAAACCCATCATGAAATAAAGTTTGATGTTCTTGAAGCCTCTTCGCCAGGCCTCAGCTACCCCTTGGAAGAGGTCCTCATCTTGAATATTTTTGTTGATTATTTTCCGAAGGCGGTCTGTCGCCACTTCAGGAGCAAGTGTAATGGTGCCCACCCGCCCATCTGCGATTCGTTTGGGGAGTTCGACGACCTGTTCGTTTACTCGGAGAGATGGAACAGATAGTGAAACGCGGTTTTCCTTTGCCCAAGGGCGTAAGCCATCGAGGATTTTGAGTAGATCTGGATGATCACTTGAAGACAAAGATGTGAGGCCAACTTCATGGATTCCTGTATTTCGATAGGTCTCCTTTACGATTTGTATGATTTTCTCGGCACTCCGGAATCGTTGAGGTCGTTTTTCATAACCGGCTTGGCAAAAGCGGCAATTTTGAACACAACCGCGCATAATTTCCAAAGAAATGCGGTCATGGATTGTCCGCATGTTGGGTATCACGGGTGCCACGGGGTAGGGGGCATTTTCTAGATCGTAAACCAAAGCGCGAGTGGGAGTGGAGACTCCATCCATTGCTCTCATTTCTAAAAGGCCAGACCCTTCGAATTTCGGCTCCCAAAAACACGGGGCGTAAAGAAAAGAACAACGGTCAACTAATGCTCGCAAGAGATCTCTTCGAGATTTGTGTTTGGGCCTTTCATCGATGAGGGCCTTGCTAAAAGTCACGGAGGCTTCTTCGCCATCCCCGAGGAAAAATAAATCCACGAAGTTTGCAATGGGTTCAGGGTTGATAGTTCCCGCTCCGCCAGCGACAACAATTGGATGGTTCAGGTTCCGCTTTGATGTTTGAAGTGGGACCCCACCCAAGCTCAAGCATGTCAGGATATTTGTGTAGCTAAGTTCGGTTTGCAGAGTGAAACCTAGAACATCCAAAGAGGCGAGTGGTGTTCGAGACTCGAGTGTGCAAAGAGGGAGGCCTCGACTTCGGAGTTGTTGTTCCATGTCCAGCCACGGAGCAAAACACCGTTCTGCCCAGATTTCCCGTTCTTGATTGAGGCAGTGGTAGAGAATTCGGAGCCCTTGGTGAGGCATGCCGATTTCATAGGCGTCAGGGTAGAGGAGGGCCCAGCGTAGTTGGGCCTGTTCTGGTTTTTTGCACACTGCATGCACCTCACCACCTGCGTAGCGCCCTGGTTTGAGGACGGAATTAAGCACTTCAGCCCAGTCGTGTTCCTGGATGTGGGTGGGGGAGGGCATCATTTTGGTTTAGGATAGGGCAAAACTGCCTCGTTATCCCTTCTCTTGACCCACTACCGGGAAGAGCTAGAATGTGCGGCCGGATTTCCGGATTCCAGCCCATGAATCTCACACTTCCCCAACGCCTTCAACGGTACATCCAGGGTTCCTTCGAACGGACGACCCTTCTTCAGAAGCGCCTCCGCCAACTAGTTCGTGGCGACTCACCGCTTTTTGATGCAGAATTGGAAGGGATGGAGAACCCTGTAGAGATTGCTCTTACTGAAATAGAGCGTGGTCTGGTGGAATTGGTGCCGGATGTGGAAGAAGAAAAGCCAACGCTTTTAGAGCCAGAAGGCGAATAAGACACTGACACAATCGGCTGGGTCATATTTAGAAAAACTCGGTAACTCTTCCCGTCCCACACCGTGTTCCT
>JASMMA010000006.1 GCA_030748415.1 Planctomycetota bacterium | reverse complement strand
GTGTGACCACGACCCGTAATCCAAAGGCTGCCCCAAGCTTCTTCGACACCGAGGCAACGGTTATCGTAGACGGCAGTTTCGACATCGAACGGGCCGGAAACCAAGTCGCCAAGAGCGCGACTAGAATTATTGTTGACGGTGGTCAAATTGCCACCAGGGTCCACATCATTAACTTGTTGGGCAATACCATTAGTACATAGTCCAAGGATTGCAACAAGTGAAAGTATCGAAGTAAATCTCTTCATTTTTCCCAGGGGTTGAAGGGGGGGGGGGGAGTCCTCTTCCAAGGGGATGGCTGAGAACTCAGTTAAGGAATACCTAATTTAATACCATTTAAGGAGCATGTGGGCCTAAAAACCTATATTTTTAGGCTTTATTGTGGGTTTTTGCATTTATTAACCCTCCCATTTGCTTCTTTTCTTAAACCCCTTCCGCCTCCCACCTCTTTTTCTGCAAAAAAAGAGGCTCCCACCCAAAAACTGGGTGGGAGCCTAAGCTCCTTGCATTTGCAAGGATTAACCGACGGTCAAAGCCAAAGCGTTCAGCAGTGTTGCAGAACCATGGTCAGCACCATGGAACCAAACTGAGACACCAGCAGCTCCAGCAGGCACATCTTTGTCCAGGCTTGCGGCACCTGAACCATCTGCATTAACTTTCAACACGTTGTATGGAGGAGACACAAATCCATCACCGAATGGAGTGGAAACCGGTCCACCACCAGCCAGCGAGAATACTATGAAGACCTTACCGTTAGGGGTGCAGTTGCTCGCACTCATGGTGGCAGTCCCACCAGCAACAAGACCCGTCACGTCCAATGTTGGCGCGGGAGGGGCAGGTCCGCTAATGGAAATGTCGTCAATCTGGACGCCGTCCAGGTATCCCATGGGGAAGTTATCCGACTGAGCAAACAACAAGTAGAACTGGCCGTCTGTATCAACTCCTGAATTAGAGAGGTCGATTCCAGAAACAACTTGCCAGGAAGGGAGGAGTGGTGTCCAAGGTCCATAGACCTGGGTATAGGTCGCGCCATCAGCACTGACCCAAACACCATCCCAACTATGGGTTTCTTCACCGTGGTCCACGATGCCGAATTCCAGAGTCAAGTCACCAGCACCGGATCCGTCTAGACCTATGACGAGGCCAGAGCGATTCGCAAAGCCAGTTGGACCTAAGGGATCTCCACCCATTTCTAGGCAGTAGGCACCCGAGCCGCTTCCAGCCCAGACTCCCGCACCAGAACCAGTTTCTTGACCACAAGCACCTTGCTGACCAATGTTGCACCAGGCACCTGCATCTGGAAGACCCGTAAGGTCAGACAAGGCGTTGGCGCCCATGAATGAAGGTACCACGCCTGCATGTCCATCGAAATTCTCCGTATAGCCTGCAGCGGACACGAAGGTCGTTGGCATTTCTGGCCAAGTCGGAGGAGGTGGTGGAGGTGCACCAACGGTGTCATAGACGCAAATTGAGTCTGGAGTCGCTTGACACAACATCACCATGGAGAGGCCATTGGCATTGAGAGGGTCGTTGTAGACATCTGCTCCACCTTGGGAGCCAGTTATGGAGCCAAAAAAGCCAGTTCCAGTTCCCAGTCCAGTGGCGGGATCCATTTCCGTTGCAGAACCACCAGCGTCAGTAGACCAAATGGTGCCCTTATTGGAATCGTAGCCCATTCCGTAGGAGGAGATGGCGGAATTGACAAAAACATTGACCACAGCACCTGTAGCCATATCAAACTCGTAGGTCGAGCTTGTGAAAGACTTCGTGAAAAAGTTTCCAGTTGCTGTGTTTTGGCACAGGGCTCGAACCGTTCCAACAACGGCAGTTGTAACCGTGGAAGCGTGAGTCAAGCCACCCGTGATTGGGTCGTAGGTTTGGACTTCTACAAGGCCGCCATCGTTGCCAATCCAGAGCGTGTTGCTGGCATCGTCAGCTTCCATGTCTCGCCCTCCCCATCCGGAGAGTGGCGTTCCCTGTGGGTAACTAGTCAAGTAAGCACCTGATTTATCGTACTTATGAATCATGTAGTTGTCACCGACTGTCGAGTGGCCACGACCGGTAACCCAGTAGTGATCCCATGCTTCTTCGACACCAAGGCATCGGTTGTCATAGGGGCCAGTCTCGACATCGAAAGGACCGGCGACTACGTCGCCCAATCCACGGGAGGAGCCACCACCGAAAGGAACGAAAGAACCACCAGGGTCAATATCGTTCACTTGCTGTGCAGTAGCCATGGTACTCAGTCCACAAAGGAGGACGAGACTTAAAAATCTTGTCAAATTTTTCATTTTTCCAGGGGTAAAAGGGGAGAGGGATGGAAGCCAAAAATCACCGGAAAGTGATGTCCAGACCACACTAAGTACTTCCAGCCTACAGGATAGCCGTGAAATATGTTTCAAATTTGCCAGTTTTTTTGCTTTTTCCAGGAAGTTGGATTCCTAAAATGCAGGTATGGATTCTCTTTTTTTGGCAGACAAACTCCTACGTGGGGAACGCTTAAGCCCTCAGGATGCCTGTTTCCTCCACGAAAACGCCGATATTAGCCTTCTGGGCTACTTGGCAGACGAGATTCGGCAAAAAAGACATCCAGAGGGCAAAATCACCTACATCATTGATAGAAACCTCAATCCCACCAATATTTGCGTGACAGATTGCGGCTTTTGCGCCTTCTATGCCAAGCCCAAGGATGAGGAAAAGGGCTACGTCCTCGATCGCGAGACGATTTTCCAAAAAATCGAGGAGACCATTGCGGTTGGAGGCGTTCAAATTTTAATGCAAGGCGGTCACCATCCTCGCTTAGGGGTGGAGTGGTTCTGCGAGCTCTTTCAAGACACTAAGGCCAAGTGGCCTAATCTTCATTTACACGCGATGTCTCCACCAGAAATTGTGCACATTGCTCATGTTTCCAAAATGGACACCCATTCTGTCTTGGCCTCTCTCCAAGAAGCAGGCATGGATTCCATGCCTGGAGGCGGTGCCGAAATTTTGGCTGAATCCGTGCGGGAAAAAATCGCACCGAGAAAAGCTACGACAAATGAATGGTTGCGAGTTATGGAAGAGGCGCATGACCTTGGCATGCGCACCACCGCCACGATGATGTTTGGCCATGTGGAAACAATTGAAGACCGTATTGAACATTTGGATCGTCTTCGTCAACTGCAAGACCGTACTGGCGGCTTTACTGCCTTCATCGCATGGACTTTTCAACCAGGCGGTACCCCCCTCGGTGAAGAGCTCACTCAATCTGGTTGGCATAAACCCACCTTTGCTGAATACTTCCGACTCAAAACGATTGCGCGCATTTTCCTAGACAACTTTGACAATGTTCAAGCTAGTTTTGTCACCCAAGGCGCTGACGCCGCAACGCTTGCTCTCCGCATGGGCTGCAATGACTTTGGTTCCGCCATGCTGGAAGAAAACGTTGTTTCCTCGGCGGGTTGCTTCGAACTTGTGGGATTGGAAAAAATCGAAGATTCCATTCGCTCGGCAGGCTTCTCCCCTGCTCGAAGAACACAAGCTTACGAAATCTTGCCGAACTAACTACTCAGCACGCTCTGCCGTTTGAATGATGAGTTCAGAACGGTAGCGGTCAAATAATGTGGACTTCGATAGTGTTCCCAGAAATATCCCACTTTCATCCACAACTGGTAACACCCAAAGACCGCTCTCTTCAAAAAGTTGCGTTGCGCGTTGCAAGCTGTCCCCCCTTACGACAGACGGCGAGCTGGAATCCATGACTGTATCCACGCTGGTCATGCGGCGAAGGTCTTGGTCAAAAATAAACTCCCTGATGGCAGACAAATCCAGCATCCCTTGCAGTTTTCCAGTTTCGCCATCCAATACAGCAAAGTGATTTCGATGAGTACTGGGGAGAATCTTGGCAAGATCTTCAAGTGTTTTTCCAGAATCAATGGTAATGGACTCAGAATCTAAAAGCTCTTCGGCGGTCAAATCAGCCAGGATTCGACGGTCCGTTCCGGGGCGAAGAAGGCGACCACTCTCGGCAACTTCCCATGCATAAAAAGAATGGCGAAGGAATGTTCGGGATACGAGGGCCCCAAGTACGGCAACTAAAATGAGAGGCAAACTTTGACCCCAACCGCCGGTTGTTTCCAGCGCAAGCAGGATTCCAGTAAAGGGTGCCTGCATCGTTCCAGCAACTAAACCAGCCATGCCTGCAAGGGCAAAAAATCCTGGGGCGGCGAATTGGGCTCCGGGGAAAAGGGCGGCAAGAGTTAATCCAAATGACGAGCCTAGTAATGCCCCCAAGACTAACGATGGGGCGAAAACACCACCGGGAGCGTTACTGCCCAAAGTTAAAACGGTTGCAAAAAACTTAGTGCCTAAAATCAAAATGAGAGCGGACCATCCAAAATTCACGTTGCCTTCTAATAGCTTTGCAACGAGGTCATAACCTTCTCCGATGGCTTCGGGGCGCAAGAGTCCCAGAAATCCAACGCCCATACCAGCGAGGGCTGCAACAACGCCAACACGACCGAGCAAGCTCCCTTCCTTGCAAGTCCGCGCAAAGTGCTCCGCGCGGAGAATTAAACGAACCAAAAGTACCGACAACAAACCAGCGAGGATTCCGAGAGGCACGCAACCAAGAAGATCCACTGTATCCCAAGAAAAGTCCGCAGAGTGAAAGGCGCCCTCGCCTCCAAGAACGGCGCGACCGGCTTCGGTTGCGACGACCGAAGCAACCGCCAGCGGAATGACCGTGCTGAGGGTCCACTCAGCCAGTACAACTTCCATCGCAAAGAGAACGCCGGTCAGGGGCGCATTAAAAACAGCGCCGATTCCTCCAGCAACGCCACAGGCCAGAAGAAGCACTCGCTGACGTTCAGCGAGTTGTGCCCATCCCGCCACCGAGCTTCCGGCGGCAGCTGAGCTGAAAACAATGGGACCCTCTAAGCCAGCCGATCCGCCACTGGCCACGGTGAGCAAGCTTCCAAAAAATCGACTGAAAATACTGCGGCTTCGCATATGCCCACCCCGCCTTGAAACAGAATCCAAGACTGCAGGAACCCCATGACCACCGGGCTCTCTGAAGATCACGCGAACTGTCCACACAGCGAGCAGAGCACCAACTGCCGGCAAGAGAAATCCGTAACTTTCGGCCCGAAACGCCTCAAGAGTATTAAAAAGATGATGTACCCCACTACGGAGAGCAACTGCGACCACTGAGCTCACTAAGCCCACAGCAGCTGCGAGCAAGACCATCAACCACGGTCCGCTATCCGCATTTCGAATGGAAGAAGAGAGTTTCATTCGCCACAAGGTTCGAGCTCGGCCAAGCGAACAAGGAGGGAGTGATTCTCTTCCTTCGCCGCAAGCGCTTTACAAAAAGAAGAGTCCCGAAGAATAAAGGCCACTCGAGAAAGCAACTGGAGGTGGCTCTTTGGATTGGGGCTCAACAACAGAAGGGCTGTATGGACCCGCTCCCCATCGAGAGCCATCCAATCCACAGGCTGCTGGAGAAGTCCAATGACCACCGTAGGAACCATTGCAAAATCCTGGCTTGGTGTGCGCGGATGCGGCAGAGCAATTCCATGGCCCATGCCCGTCGAGGTCATCTTTTCGCGCTCAAGGAGCCGCTCCAAGAGGAGGCTTCGGTCCACTGATTTTGCGAGGGGCGCCCCCTCTACTAGGTTTTTCAAAACTCCAGCTGGGGTTTCGCCCTCAACTCCACGCATAAGACCGCCGGCACTGATTGCCGCTATCAATGGTTGATCGCAGTTTTCCTCGACACTGGTCCTAGTGGAATCGGATTGGCTCCGAAGGGACAGCCCCTTTTTCCGAGCCCAAGATTCCAACTCTTCTTCTTGGAATCGAAGTTCCCCACCAGGCCGGCGCATGCCCAGCTGCCCTTGACGGGCCCACCTTTGGAGTGTGTCCGGAGAAACACCCAACTTGGCGGCGGCTTGACGGAGGTCTAGAGTCATGACAAGGCGAGATTGTATTCTCACCACGCCTTGAAAAAGCTATCGACTCTCCTTCTTGTCTCCTGGATGCTTGGAAACACCTACCTTGCCTTCCAAGGGGTGCCTTCTCGGTTTGATTTTTCCTTCCACCCGGGCCCAGGCAAAGAACCAAACCAAAACCTTAACATAAATGCCGATGAGTTTCGCGAGCGGGGTTTCAATCGCCTTTTGCTTCCGATTGGCGACCACCTCCGGCCAGTTGAGCCACTGGCCCACCACCTTCTCTTCCCCACTCAGGTTCTTTACTCTCCGCGGAACCGGCGTTCCATTGAGGCAGTTCTTCGAGAGGCGAAAGTTCGGGAAGCCGAGGGCGTTTTAGTTTTCTCGAAGAAGGATGGGTGGAGTATTCATGAGGTGGAAGATTGAATTTCCCGCCCTTTGCGTCGGCAGTCGGCGTCATCCTTCTTCTTCTTTTTTCAGGAAGCCACCTCTTACGCCTTTTTCCTGTGAAGCATGAAGGCCTTCCAGATTACCTGAGTTGGTCCTGGCTCCTTGGCGTGAGCTATTTCGCATTGGGGGTCAGCCTTATGTCTTGGATGGGGCTTTGCACGCTCGGCCCTTTACTGGGGCTTTGCCTTCTTCCTCCGGCCCTTTCTTACTTCCAAAAAACTGCCCCGCGCGGGCCGCGCCCACTCCATTTCTGGTCTTTCCTTCCTGCATTACTAGCGGTTGGCCTTTCCGTTCTGATTTGCCAGGCGGATTCGGTCAAGGAGGTGGACGCCCAAATGAGGTGGGTGCAACATGGGCAATGGATGGCCGAAACCGGAAGCTTGGTACCTGAACGGATGGAGGACCCTTCCTGGGCGAAACTCCACCCTTCCTATCCTCCATTACTCTCCTCTGTGATTGGTTTCGCACTCCAACTCCCGGGCGCAAATCGAGAGGGGACTCCTCTTCTCTTTGGACCATTCTTCTTCCTAGCCTTGCTGGGCATTTTGCATGGCTTTTGCATTCGCAATACTAGTTCAAAGTGGACATTCATTTGGGTGGCAGGGTTCGCATTCACTCCCTGCTTCGCTTGGTTGGCAAGGGACGGTCTGACCGTGGGAATGGCGGCCGATTCCGCCCTTGCCGATATTCCGCTGGCCTTGTTCCTGACAGCGCTTGCCGCTCTTTCTATTCGCATTTTGGAAGGAGAGGATTCACCCCCCCATCGAGGCCTTCTCCTGTTGGTAGGCGCTGGCTCCATGCTTGTAAAACAAGAGGGTGCAGCATTTGTTTTGGCGTCCCTGCCACTTTCAACCCTGTTTGTAGTCTGGCTTTCCCAAAAAAATGGGCAAAACTCTATTTCTTGGCGACCGTTCGGCTGGCTTTTTTCAGGTGCAATTGCCGCTTGGATTTTGTGGGCCGGGGTGAGTACTAATATGCCCGTAGCAGCGGGAGAAAACTACTTGAGTGTCGAGGGTTTTCAGAACCTATGGACTGGATTCGACCGCCTTCCCCAAATCGGACTTCGCGTGTTGGAAGAATTTTTTAGCGTCAATCGCTGGGGCGGCCTTTGGTTCGTGGCTGTGGCCGCCACCGCCGTCGGGCTTTACAGGAAGAACACTAGCGCCCTCTTTTTAACCCTTTTGCTTCTCCTGGGAATCGGAGTCTCCGTAGCCGGCTTCATGTCTAGCGGTTGGAACGGTGGCGACATCAAGGGCCTCATGGACTCCAGCCTGACTCGCCTCCTCATGCACCATGCTCCATTGGTGTTGTTGCTCGGAGTCAAATCGTTGCATTCTGCAAAAGAAAAAAGACAACCGCTGTAGTTCCGCCACCACACGGCACTGCGGGGTATTCCACAGCTAACTACAACGGCTATCAGTGTTGATTGAACTCTATGGGTTCTTGTATTCGGCTTTGGGACCGAGGTAGTACCACCAGTTGAGGACTGCACAAACTGCGTAGAAAACGGCGAATCCGTACATGGCGACCTCTGGGGTGCCAGCCTTCATCTCCTCGCCAATCACTTGGGGGATGAGGAAGGCACCATAAGCCGCAACTGCTGAGGTCCAGCCAAGGACTGGCCCACGTTGTTCCTCATTGAAAATCATTGAAATGGTCCGGAAAGTGGATCCGTTGCCAATACCCGTGGCAGTAAACAGGATCACTATCAGCACAAAGAACGGCATGAAGTAGTCCTGTGGCGTCGCCGACTGATAGGCGGCGTGAGCGTAGTACCCGACTCCAATCGAACTGAGTGTCATGACAATAGCCACTCCTTGAGTCAGAATTGCTCCACCTGTCTTGTCAGCCAGCCAACCACCGACCGGTCGGATGAGCGCGCCAACAAAGGCACCAACCCACACGTATCTGAATGTTTCAGGACCTTCGGGGTTGGGCAGGTGCTGCCAGACACCAGTCGTTGCATCTTGGATGTGCTGAAGACCAAAGATGAACTTGATGGACAGGCCAACCGCTGCAGCGAAACCGATAAACGAGCCGAAAGTCATCGTGTAGATGATGGTCATAATCCAGGTGTGCTTGGCACCGAAAATCTTGTACTGCCGCGTCAAGTTGGATTTGACCTCACCCGGCGACAGAGCCTTCATCAGAAAGACCGTCGAGGCAATCACCACTGGCAGCACAATGAACTTCACCCAGGTAAGCGTCGGGAAGCTCAGGATTACCCAAAGGCCGATGCTCGCCGTAATGAAACCGATTCCCAGTAGCCCGCTGATACGCCCAAAAGAGACGAGCGGCCCCTTGATATTGGGAGAGACTGCCTCGGTGCGGATGTTATTCATCTTAAACCAGCCGAGGAAGGCCAGTGGAATGAGTAAGAACATCCACACCCAGCCGGCGCTGGATAGCCAGGTCTCCGAACCTGCAGGGATTTGCTTAAAGACCGTTCCGCTGGTCTTTGAGAGCGTCATCGACGGCCCACTGAGCGGCCCCACGATGGCCGCGGTCATGCACAGAGGGATGAGGATCTGCATCGTGGTCACGCCGAAGTTTCCGAGTCCGGCGTTCATACCCAGCGCATAGCCCTGGTTCTTCTTCGGGTAGAAGAAGCTAATGTTGGACATGGAAGATGCAAAGTTCCCACCGCCAAAGCCAGAGGTCAGCGCGAGGATCTGGAAAACCCAGAGAGGCGTCGCTGGATCTTGCAGTGCTATCGCCGCTCCGATGGACGGGATCATCAGCAGCGCTGTGGTGAAGAAAATAGTATTTCGCCCACCGGCGAGACGGATGAAGAATGAACTTGGGATGCGCAGAGTCCCACCGCTCAGGCCAGCGATAGCGGTCAGGGTCAAGAGCTCTGACTTGCTAAAGGGAAAGCCCAGATTCTCCATCTGGACCGCAATGATTCCCCACATAATCCAGACCGCGAAGCCACACAGCAGACTTGGAATCGATATCCAAAGGTTACGGGTGGCAATCTTCTTCCCGGCGCTTTCCCAGAACTCTTGGTCTTCTACATCCCACTTATCGAGGTTAGATGTCATGATGCGCCTTCTATTTGATTCGGGCCGTCTTTCGGTCACGGTTCCAAATCACAACTTGTGGCCTACGCCACAAGTAAGGGTTTGGCACAACGAGAACATGAACTAGTCGGGTGAAGGGAAAGAAGCCTACAATGATCCAAGCATTGATGATGTGCAGCTTCACTAAAAGCGGTAGCGCAGCGACATAACTCACATCGGGCTGAAGAGTGAAGAGGGACCACAGCCAGGGCGAGGCCGAACTTGCAAACCAAGAACTCCCCCATCCATGCTGGACGGCAACCAAAATTCCAAGCACGATTTGGGCCACCAACATGGCATAAAGAATCCAGTCGGTCGGAGTGGTCACAATGTTCACACGGGCATGGCTAAACCGGCGGGCGATTGCATTGATCAAACCAAGTAAAGCCAAAATGCCAAGGGCAAGGCCAGTCACTTCCATAATGACCAAACGAACTGGAACACTATTCCACCAAAGGAGAGTGTCGGGAATCACCAAGCCTATGAAATGAATAGCAAGAACGCCGAGAATGCCGTAATGGAATGGCACGGTACTCCAGAAGTGCTGACGGTTTTCGAGGAACTGGGAGGAGATACTGGAGTAGGTGTATGGTCGCTGGCGATAGCGAGCGATTGTCACCAAGAAAAAGAGGGCCAGAGCCACGTAGGGCAGGGCGGCAAAGAGAAGGATGTCGCTCATGATTGGGGGTTGCCGTTGGTTTCCTGGACATGCATGTTGAGGACCGCGAGAACGGCGTCCAGGACCGGCTCGTAGGGGTTGTCATTGGCAGCCAAACTCACGCAGATTTTTTTCACGGCAGGAATGGCAACATTTTGAGAAAGCTCACTCGCGATTACGTCATCGCACCGAGCAAGAACCGCCATTACATGGCAGAGATGGTCCGGAAGCTCGCTCCCTTCGGTTATTTCATTTTCGCGGAGAAGCTCGCGCATTTTTACGAGGAATCCACCACGTTCGTACGCTTCCCCAAACACATGCCAGCCCGTTTCAAGCGCGGCACTGGCAGAGTTGTCAAAGGTGCGAGCGAAAAGCTCTTCCATTTCCTCATCTGACTTCCCTTTGAGAAATTCAGTGAAGGGTTGGAGAGCCTCTTTAGCCACTTCAGAAGCATTGGCTACGACCGCAATCCATTCTTCAGCCGCCTCGCCAAACCCAGGCCTGGGGTAGGTGACCAACTTTGAAAGGGCGTCGTAAACTTTGCCGTCAGTTTTCATGATTAAACACGCAGTGGGGCGTCTCGGAATCCGAAGCCCGTTTCTTGCTTGTGAGTATGGGTGTCGCGCAACATTTCGATTGCTTGCTCGCGCTGGGCGGGCGGAATCACGAATCGTTGTTCGTAGGAAGCCAGTGAGGTCAACTTGTATATTGCATCTGCCTGTTCAGGAGTGCAGTCTGCTTCACGAAGAGCGCGCATGGCGGATTCTTCATCCACATCCCCTACCGTGAGGTGGCGGCGCCACATCCGAACTGCGTACTGCTTACGCAGTGCGTAGCGAACGGGCTCAGCGTTTCCTGCGCCAAAGAGGTTCGACAAGAACTGGATGGGAACCCGTGCCTGTTCGATTTCGTGAAAGAGGTCCTCTGTTTCCAATGAAGTTGGTCCAGCGTGGTTACTGGAAACCACTGGAGAAAGAGGTGGAACGTAGAACACCATGGGGAAGGTGCGGAACTCAGGGTGCAAGGGCAAGCCAAGACCCCAGCTCTTCACAAACTCGTAAGTTGGAGAGTTCTGCGCCGAAGTAATGACACCATCAGGGATGCCATTCCTCTTCGCAGCTTCAATCACTTCGGGGTCGTTTGGATCCAAAATGATGCTCCGCTGAAGATCAACCAGACGGTCTTCAGGGGCAGAAGCCAAATCTTCAATCTTAGATGCATCGTAAAGAACGTTGCCCAAGAAACGAATGCGGCCCACGCAAGAGTGGTGACAGGCTGGAGGCTGGTTGGTCTCAATCCGTGGGTAGCAAAGCACGCACTTTTCAGACTTGCCAGTGTTCCAGTTGAAGTACACCTTCTTGTAAGGGCAGGCGGGCACACAGGATCGCCAGGCGCGACAACGCTCTTGATTTAGAAGAACGACACCATCCTCACCACGCTTGTAAAGCGCACCGGAAGGACAGGATGCAACGCATGCTGGGTTCAAGCAATGGTTACACATCCGCGGAAGGTAGAAGAAAGCCAAACGCTGAATTTCGAACATCTGCTGGCGAGTTTCTTCAGGAAGCCCATCCAGATTGGGGTCGTTTTCTGCATAAACCGGAGAACCGCCGAAGTCGTCGTCCCAGTTCGGCCCAGCTTCGACATCAATGTACTCGCCTGAAACCATGGAAATCGGGCGAGCCGTTGGCTGGTCATGACCTTCCGGAGCATCAAAGAGGTCTGAGTACTTGTAAGTCCAAGGCTCGTAGTAATCATCCATGGTTGGCATGGATGGGTTGTGGAAAATGTTCGGAACAATCTTCGACTTACTCGTTGACTTCAACTGCAATTTGCCGTTCTTGACTTCCCAACCACCGCGGTGTTGCTCCTGATCTTCCCAACGGGTTGGGAAACCAGTACCGGGCTTCGTTTCCACATTGTTCCACCACATGTATTCGGTGCCTTTACGGTCAGTCCAAATGTTCTTGCAACTAATACTGCAAGTATGGCAACCGATGCACTTGTCCATGTGGAACAACATCGCAATTTGTGAGCGTACATCCATTATTATGTTTCCGTTTTCAGTCGGCTCACCAAACGAGCTCAGGTAGTTTGCGAACGAGGACGTGGGTGTCACGGTTACACCCAATTGGTCCCCAGTAGTTGAAGTGGAAGGTGAACTGACCGTAGCCACCAATCATCAAGTTGGGCTTGAGACGGGTACGGGTCAGGCTGTTGTGTCCACCCGCACGACGCTTGCCGCGGAGTGGAGATTTCGGAACCGAGTAAGTCCTTTCCGGAGAGTGGTAAATGATGCAGATACCTTTGGGGATCCTTGCACTCACTGCGGCGCGAGTCACAACAACTCCATGGTCATTGTGTACTTCCACCCAGTCATTGTCATTCACGCCAATGGATTCAGCCTCTTTATCATTAATCCAGAAGGGCTCCACGCCACGACTCAAGGTCGTCATACGGTGGTTGTCCCCATAGGTCGAGTGGATGTGCCATTTACCGTGCGGGGTCAAGAAGTTGAGGCAAAGAGTGTCGTCTTTGCGCTGACCTGTTTCATAACCCGCAGGGTCTGTAATCCGCATGTCCGAGTATTCCATCGGCAATGGCTTCGGTTTGTAGGTTGGGAGGTGTTCGCCAAACTGAATGTAACCTGGGTGGTCCAAGTAGAAGTGCTGACGTCCCGTCAAAGTTCTCCAAGGCACCATTTCTTCCACGTTATAGGAGAAAGGTGAGTAGGTTCGGCCATCATCAATCAATGCGGACCACATTGGAGAGTTGTGCAAGCGACGAGGCTGAGCTTGAATGTCCCTTGAGTTCATTCGAACCGAGCGAGTTTTGCTTCCCAGCTTGTCAGCTAGTGGCAAACCGACCTTCTCTTCCATGTTCTTGTAAGAACGGTAAGCGAGCTCTCCATTCGTTACAGAGGCAAGATTGAGGATGGCATCAACCACATGCTTGCCTGTCTTCAGGGAAGGGAGTTTCTGGCCATCGACCACTTCAACATCACCATGCTCGACCATTTCATCGTAATAATCGTCAATCATGTAGTGTGTTCCGTGGGCACCGATTCCTTTTTCGCGGGCATTCGGACCGTAAGAGACATACTGCTGGTAGAGCTTCCTGTAATCACGCTTGACAACCTTCAAGCCAGGCATGGTCTTTCCAGGAATAGCTTCGACTTCGCCTTTGTCCCAATCCAGCATTTCGGTTTGCGCAATTTCAGCAGGAGTGTCATGTGCAAGCGGGGATGCGACCACATCTTCCACTGCATCGGGAAGATGCGTTTCGGCAAGCTCTGCAACCGCTTTTGAAATTTCAGCAAAGATGTCCCAGTCGGACTTGGACTCCCAACAGGGGGGTACAGCTTGCGACAACGGATGCACGAAGGTGTGCATGTCCGTGGTATTGATATCGTCTTTCTCGTACCAAGTTGCGGCAGGGAGAACGATGTCGGAGTAGAGAGCTGAAGTATCCATGCGGAAGTTCAGGTCTACGACCAAGTCCATTTTGCCCTTGGGTGCTTTCTTCAAGAACTCAACGGTTTTCACGCTACCTTCGGCAACTTCGTCGGCAATCTTGTTGTTGTGTGTTCCAAGGTAGTGATCCAAGAAATACTCATGACCCTTTGCAGAACTCATGAGAGCGTTCCCTCTCCAAATGAACCATAAGCGTGGCCAACATTCGGCATGGTCAGGCTTTTCGATGGCGAACTTCAAGCTACCGCCTTTCAGTTCATCCACAACATGCTTCACGATGCCTGCTTCGTCGCTTGCGCCAGCAGCGCGCGCTTCTTCAGCCAAAGCAATCGGGCTCTTATCAAACTGTGGATAGAAAGGCAGCCATCCATTCTTCACAGCGCGAACATTTGCATCAATGGTATGGCCATCTGCAAGGGTGTTCTCTGGCTGTTTCGGTGGAAGTGTGTGGTAATCACTAAAGTTCCGCTCGTAGCGCCATTGGTCTGTGTTGACATAGTGCCAACTTGGAGCGTTCTGCAAACGAACGGCTGGTACCCAGTCCTTCGCAAAAGCAATGTTGCCCCAAGGTTCACCAGGTGCCAGTTTTTCCTGACCCACATAGTGAGCAAGTCCTCCACCATTCACGCCTACGCAACCGCAGAACATGAGGGCATGTATCGCAGCGCGGTACATGAGGTTGGCGTGGTACCAGTGGTTGATACCCGCACCAATGATGACCGTGCACTTACCGTTAGTGTGCTCGGCAGTAATGGCCCATTCACGAGCAAACTTGATGATGTTCTTTCGGTCAATTCCGGTGTACTTCTCCCCCCAAGCAGGTGTGTACACCGCATCGGCGTCATAGTCGGCAGGGTAGTCCCCTTCCAAACCACGGGAAACACCGTACTGAGCCATCAACAAGTCGTAGATGGTGGCAACGGTGACCTTGCCTTCTGCAGTTTCGATGGTGCGAGTCGGAACTCCGCGGCGGCGAGATTCGCCTTCGGCAAAGTCGTCCAAGCGAACTTGTACAACGCCCTCGTTACTGTGGAGGAAACTCAACTCGACATCAATGTCTGAACCGTCTTTCCCATCTTTTGGTAGCAAGTTCCACTGGCCCTTCTTCTCGTTGGCCCAGCGGTGCCCAGAAGCACCCATGGGCATCTTGGGTTTGTTGTCACCCTTATCCCATTGGAGGAATTTCCAGTCTTTGTGCTCTTCGTCGGCATAAGCACTCATGCGGCCGGCGCGAAGCATTTGACCTGCTTCCCATTCATCGCCATCTTGGGTAAGTTCAACCAAGAAGCCTGAGTCGGTGTACTTCTTAGCATAATCCAAGAAGTAAGGGGTCTGCTTTTCGTGATGGAACTCTTTAAGAATCACATGATTCACAGCCATCCACCAAGCGCCATCTTGACCGGCGTTGAGCGAAACCCACTCGTCGGCGTACTTAGCAACCTGGTTGAAGTCAGGCGAGAAGACCACCATCTTGGAACCGTTGTGGCGGGCTTCGGCTGCGAAGTGCACATCAGGTGTCCGGGTCATGTTCAAGTTACTTCCCATGACAGCCAACATCTTGGCGTGGTACCAGTCAGCAGACTCATTCACATCAGTTTGCTCGCCCCAAGTTTCAGGGGAAGCAGAGGGAAGGTCGCAGTACCAGTCATAAAAACTGAGAGCCAGCCCACCCATCAGCTGCAACATGCGGGCACCCGATGCATAGCTGACTTGAGACATTGCAGGAATCGGCGAGAATCCAGCAATGCGGTCTGGGCCGTGGTCCTTAATGGTTTTCACTGCAGAAGCTGCAATGATTTCTTTCGCAGTATCCCATGAGGTGCGGCGGAATCCACCCTTACCTCGAGCGCGCTGATAGCGCTCACGCTTGACAGGATCATCTGTAATGGAGCGCCATGCGGCAACGGTGTCACCTGGGTTTTCAGTCTTGGCCTGCTTCCACAAGTCAAGAATGGCACCACGAACATAGGGGTACTTCACCCGAAGCGGGCTATACAAGTACCACGAATAAGAGATGCCTCGCTGGCAACCACGAGGTTCGTGGGGAGGAACCGTCTTATCAAGTCCGGGGTAATCAACCGCCTGCATTTCCCAAGTTACGATTCCATCCTTGACATAAATTTGCCAAGAACAAGAACCTGTGCAGTTCACACCATGGGTGGAACGCACAACTTTGTCATGCTGCCAACGGTTGCGGTAGAACTCTTCCCACGCGCGGGTTCCAGGTTCAACCGAGTCTTTAATCCAAGGGTTTTGAGTACTCATCGTTTAGACGCCTCCACCATGGGGATTCGGGTGGCGCGGAAGCGGCCTCTCCAAAGGAAGCCAAAAAGAAGAAGAATCGCCGCAGCAGCTGCTACGCCGGTGTAGAAGAAGGAAGCTCTTTGGGTGGCGGGTTCAACGCCGTCCTGGCCATTCACAGAAAAGAAGGCCACCAAGGATCGGATCTCAGAATCCGTCATTTTCGCATCTTTGAAGATGGGCTTCATGGTTTCTGAGGCGGGCGAAGAAAGCCACGCGCTCAGGCCTCGGCTCTCGCCCAAGCGGGAATAAACGGTGGTCAAATCTGGACCAAGCTGCCCTCCTCCAAAGAAACCACCGACCTCAGCGACATTGTGGCAAGAGATGCAAGCGGGGGCTCCGTTTTCAAAGCTGGCCGAGCCTATGAACAATCCTTCTCCACGGTTCATTTCTTCTGCCGTGAAGGGAACTTCTTCCTCGACAGGTGCCGGTTCCAAAATCGTTCCCGATTTCGAGGCGATGTAGTCCAAAAGGGCATTCGCCATTTTGGTGTCCACGCCAGGCAGTTTGGGCATCGGAACATTGTTAGACGCCGCCAACAATTCCTGGGCATAGGAATCGCCACTTTCAAGCATGGCAGGTGGATCAATCATGAACTTGACCAACCAGTCGCGGGTCTGGCGTTGGCTCACGCCATGGAGGTCGGGACCGACCAAGCGGCCACCACCAATCGTGTGGCATGCCGCGCAGTTGGTCTCGAAGAAAGTCTGTGCCGCCTCCTGCGCCCCAAGGGCGGAGGTTCCGGCAAGCAGAAGAATCGGTACGAGATTAAGTTTCAGTTTCAACACGGTTTTTTCTCCGTCTCTACGCGAGAACAAATCTTGTGCCAACTTTTCAGACACTCCGCCGCCCTCAAACTGAATACCGAAAACCCCTAAACTATTTCAGAAAAGGCACTTACGCACTCCACAGACTTATTCTCAATTAAACCAGGTGCATCCAGGAGAATGCGGCCAATTCCACATCTTCGCCTAAGCGCTTATCTCATAAGGGTTTTTTGGTGCTTCCAATAGGAGGCAGCAGTCGCAAACCCTAGTTCTCTTCGGAAGAGAATCGGCTCCGATCGACTCCCAATTGTTTCAATATTTTTTGAAATGCTGCCCGGGTTAATCCACAACTGGAAGCCGCTTGGGTCACATTTCCGCGGCTCTTTTCAAGGGCTCGCTGGACAAATTCTCTCTGAAAATTCTGCATTGCCTGGGCCTTGGCCTCGGAGTAATCCTGTTCCCCCACATTGGTTGAACCGCTCCATTCCTGGGAATCTAGTCCAAGGTGGAATGGCATCAGGCGCTCACCGCAACAAACAATAAGGGCTCGTTGTATTGCGTTTTCTAACTCACGAACATTTCCTGGCCATTCATAGGTTCGAAGTTTCTGTAGCGTTTCTTGCCCTATCTCAGGTGGTGTGGCTTCTTCTCCCATGCACTCTTGAGTTGCGCGCAACAAAAAGTGCATCGCAAGGGGGACAATGTCCGCCGGGCGTTCCCGGAGCGGCGGGATGCGAACCTGAACCACCTGCAAACGGTAGTAAAGATCCTCCCGGAACTTGCCCGCTTGAACCAGGGCCCCTAGGTCGCGGTTCGTTGCAGCAATGAGACGGAAGGAAACAGGTACATCTTCACTTCCACCAACGGGTCGTATTACTTTTTCTTGTAGGACTCGCAGCAACTTACCCTGAAAGGCAGGGGACATTGAAGAGACCTCATCTAAGAAAACTGTTCCGCCCTCGGCCAGCGCAAAAAGTCCTCGGCGGTCACGCTCAGCTCCCGTAAATGCACCTCGAACATGCCCAAAGAGCTCAGACTCCAGCAAGGTATCGGACAGGGCAGCGCAATTCACAGCCTGGAAATCCAATTCCGAGACAGCACTTTTCCGGTGAATGGCTCTTGCAATGACCTCCTTGCCTGAGCCAGACTCTCCCTCGATAAGAACAGGAACAGTCTGGGGCGCAACTTTCTCAACTAAAGAAAGGACTCGCTTTGTTGCAGGGTCTTCGGCAACCATGACCCCCACTCCACTGGGTGAGCTCTGCCGCTTCGCTAAAAGTTGCAAGCCGAGCCGCTGAACGATTCCCAATATTTCCTCATTATCAAATGGTTTTGTGAGGAAATGGGAGGCACCCGATTGAACGCATTGAACAGCAGTCTGTACGGTTCCAAATCCGGTCAAAAGGACAACAGCAATGTCGGGCCAAGTTTTTTTAATTTCAGCCAGCAACTCCGCCCCCGTCATGGAAGGCATCATCAAATCGGTCAGCACCAAATCCCATTCTTGATTCCGGAGCTGAGAAAGGGCCTCCAATCCATCGGCGGCCTGACCGGATTGAATTCCCAAGGTTCCCAAGAGGCGAGAGATACCCAAACGGATATCTGCCTCGTCATCAACAACGAGGACACGAAGCTCGGATAGTTTTGGGTGAGTCATGAGTCGAGTATTCTGCCAGATACGGCAAGAGGAAAGCGAACCTCAAAACAGCTTCCTTTTTCAGAGGTTTCGACCAACGCCAAGCCGCCGTGATGCAGCTCGGCAATTCGGCGGGCAGTAGGCAGGCCAAGTCCGGTTCCCTCGCCAGAAGATTTCGTTGTAAAAAAGGGCCTAAAGATTTCTTCCAATTTTCCGTCGGGAATCCCAGGTCCTGTATCGCGGACTTGAATGAGGATGGAATCGCCCTCGACTCGACTACTCAAAGAAACCGTGCCCGGGCCTTCAATCGCCTGAACGGCGTTCATTACGAGGTTGACAAAGATTTGTCGAAGTTGAACTTCATCTCCTAGGACCTGGGATGAGGCTGCTTCAAGTGTGGCCTCAAGGGCAACATGATGCCGGTCAGAAAGGGGACGCAAAAAGCGGAGAGCGTCGTCAAGAACATCGTGTATATCCACCTTGCCGGAATCGGTCCCACTCTTTGAGGCATAACCCAAAAGTTCACGAATCACTCGCTTGCAGGTTTCAGTATTGCGGGCAATTACATCTATATTCTCTTGCAACGGCGAATCGTCGGCAAGTTCCGTTTGCATCATTTGATTGAACATACTAATGGATGCAAGTGGGTTGTTAAGTTCGTGTGCCATAACGGCGGCAACTTCACCTAAAACGGCTAACCGTTCTTGGTGTACTTCGCGCTCTTCCCCTTCGATGCGCTGAGTGATGTCTCTGCCAACCAAAATTCGGCCCTGGCGACCCGTATCACCGATAGGAAGTGGCGTTGCATGGATTTCATAAATGCGGTCGCCGACATCCAAAACGCAAGATTTCATGGGTGCTTGCAAATCTGCAAGACAATCTGCGCAACTTTCCTCTGGGTTTTTCGTGCCTTCGCCGCAAGGAAAGTGGGAAAGGGAATCAGCCAAGCTTCCCTTAGAAGAGAACACTTCCAAAAGAGGGCCCGCTGCATGATTTGAAAGAGTGACATGCCCTTCACCATCCAACACAACAAGCCCATCTTGCATCGTTGAAATCACGCGGTCGAGTCGGTCTCTTTGAGCACGGGCCTCCGCTTGGCGGAGCTGTAACTGTTTGGCGTTACTTTCCAGTTCTTCGCTCCGACTTTGCACAGCTGAAGCCATCAAATTAAATGATTTTGCTAAGTCACCGACCTCGTCAGCTGTATTTACATCCACCCGAGCGGAAAAATCACCTTGTCGAATCTTGGTTGCAGCTTCACTCAACATTGTTAAAGGCCGAGCCAGGAATCGAAGCGGGAAATAAAGGAGGAGAATGGAAACGAGGGTCATCAAAATTCCCACCAAAAGGAATTCACTCTGAAGACCCGTCACGGGGGCAAGTGCATTCGCAGCTTGAATTGAAACCTCAGCGCTCCATCCGGTGTCTCCAATCGGAAAACTCCGCTGGTAAAGGTGCTCAGATGTTCGTTCAATTTCACTCACACCGCTTGGTGCTTCCAAAACAACCAATCCTCTGCCCTCTTGAATAGCGGCAGAGTTCGGAGATTGGTAATTAAGGAACCGGGAAGGAACCTCGAGCACTCGCTCCTGAAAATCGTGAAGCCGAAGGCTTACATCTTCCTCGGTACGATCACGACCAAGCCGATCAGTTCGCATAGCGCCCGCAATCCAGCGACCCGCCTGAACCTCTGCAACCAAGCGACCGATAGGTTCACCGCTTCGCAAACCAAAAATAGGGGTGCTGAGAAAAACTGAGGGGGACACTCCATTCCCGCCAACGAAAAGTTGGCTACACTGTGAATGAGCTGCCTGAACTGCCCAAACCGTTAAATCAG
Source organism: Planctomycetota bacterium (assembly GCA_030748415.1). Taxonomy (GTDB): domain Bacteria; phylum Planctomycetota; class UBA1135; order UBA1135; family UBA1135; genus UBA7888. The sequence goes on along the minus strand of JASMMA010000006.1, from coordinate 166,334 downwards.
AAATCCGGTCCACATTTCTAGGATTCAGATTAACTATCAAATCTCCCCGAGCAGAAATGACCAAAAGGTCCGAAAAAGCAGGCACAAGGGGCAATTTATTCACCCGGAGGTGCCGAAGGAGCTCCTCCCGAAGTTGCTCCGCATCGGGAATCTGCCCGCTTCCGATTCTGGCAAGGTGATCCCGGATATAACCATCGGATGCAAAATCTTCGCTTCGGCGCAAAAGCATCTCAAGATAGGCATTCAAATCCGTGGAATAGGCCTGACATTGAAAATCCAACCTCTGCAGAATTTGCTCCTCCAATGCGCTCTTCGCGCTCCGAGATATGAGATATCCCCCCACCCCAAAAGCAAGCGTGCATAGCCCCACAAATCCAAGCGCTAACTTGTATTTGACCGAAAGCCAGTGGAGGGGGTCCCGCATTTCCGCATACAATACGCTCGGAGTCAAATCGTTGCATTCTGCAACGCCCTCGCCCTGCAACGGCCTTTGCGAGGACTTCGAACTCCTAACACTCATCCGTTGCAGAATGCAACGATTTGACTCCGAGCATGATTGAGCACCTAGAAGAACGAGCTGCCCGAACTGGGCTGGAAGGGATACCGACCCTTGTCCAGGATGGGGAGCGATTGAGCGAAGCTCATTGCTTAGCCTTGTTAAAAAGTGACGACCTGGCCCTGATAGGGCTTTTAGCTAATCAGGTCCGCGAGCAAAAGCATGGGGATGTTGCTTATTACAACGTCAACATTCACATCAACTACACCAACTATTGCAATCAATATTGTGATTTTTGTGCCTTTCAGCGGCGCCCCAAGGATGAGGGCGCCTACTGCATGACCCCGGAGCAAATTCATGATGAGCTTGCGAAAGCGAACCCCGAAGCAACCGAGGTACATATGGTCGCTGGTGTTTGGCCAGCGCTTTCGTTTGACTATTTTTTAGACATTGTTCGCGCTGCAAAATCTGCCCGACCCAACATTCATGTCAAAGCTTTCACGATGGTTGAGATTGACCAAATCGTGAAAACTGCAGGCAAGCCATTAGAAGATGTCCTCGACGAACTCAAAGATGCCGGCCTGGGTTCCATGCCCGGTGGTGGTGCTGAGATTTTTTCCGAACGCGTTCGGCAAGAACTATATCCAAAGAAAATGGGAGCAGAAAGATGGATTGAACTTGCCCGCGCAATTCATGCCCATGGCTATCGCACTAACTGCACCATGCTCTACGGCATGACGGAAACACTGGAAGAGCGCGCTGATCATTTGAATCGTCTTCGCGAACTGCAAGATGATACTGGTGGATTTCAAACTTATATTCCTCTGGCATTCCATCCTGATAACACTCCGGGACTCTCCCACCTCCCACAGCCTGGTCCCACGGAACGCCTCAAAGCCATTGCCATTGGCCGGCTCTTCTTAGACAACATCGCTCACATCAAAGCCTACTGGGTCATGCTTGGCCTTCCTGTTGCTCAACTTGCCTTAGGAATGGGCGCCGACGACATTGATGGCACAGTCACTCAAGAAAAAGTGTATCACGATGCCGGTGCGGGAACCCCTGAATCTCTGGACCGCGCATTCATTCACCGCTTAATTCGTGAAGCAAATCGAAGGCCCGTCGAGCGCGGAACGCTTTATGAAGTCATTCGCGATTTTCCAAAAACTGCAGAATCAAACCCTGAAGTCACGAACACAATCCCCGTCTAATGTTCAGAATCGGAACGGTTCCCTACTTAGTTGCACGCCCACTTACTGATGGGCTGGAATTAGATTCATCTGTTCAACTCACCGTTGCTCCGCCCTCAGAACTTGCCACACTTTTACAAGAGGGTGAACTGGACCTTGCTCTAGCCAGTTCAATTTTGGCCCTGGGCAATGACGCGCTCAACTTTTGGGCTGAAGGACCGGTAATTGCATGCGATGGCCCAATTCAGTCCGTGTTGCTCTTCCTCGCGCCAAACATTCGGTCGCCGGTTCAAATCAAAAGCCTTGCCCTTGACCCACACAGCCGAACAGGTCGCGAACTTGCTCGGATTTGCCTACGAGATGCTGTGGGAGTAGAACCCGAAACGATCCAAGTCTCTTCTGGCGAGGATCCTTTTGAATGCGGCGCAGATGCCATTCAACTCATTGGCGACCCCGCCCTGCTCGCCACCCAAACGCATCCCGATTGGGAAATAATCGATCTTGGTGAAACTTGGAAAAGCCTCACTCGTCTCCCCTTCGTGTTTGCTGGTTGGATTAGCCGCCCGGGCTTCGCCCCTGAAGATGCCGCCCCCCTCCTGGAAGCGGCAGCCGAGCGCGGATTGAAAAGGCGGCCAGAATTGGTCCAGTCTTCTTCCCTGAAGAATCTTCCCCATGGTTTTCTCGAATCCTATCTAGACCACACGATTCACTATCGACTCCCACCCGAAGACATCTGCAGAGCAATTGCTGAGTTTGGTTCTCGAGCGGGGCTCGACTCTGGCCGTATTTGCTCTGCAATCCATTCGGTGGCGCGATGATCAGCACTGCCCCTCTCTTTTCTTTGCCAAACCTACTCCTTTATCCCGGAGCCAAATTACCGGTTTACTTTTCTGAATCTCGACACTTAAAAATGCTCCACGAGCTGAGCAAAAGCGGGAAGGAGCTTCTTGTGGGCGGGCTACTCAAGGGTGATTGGGAAGAAAACTACTTCGAGAATCCTGATGTCCACCCCATTGCCGGCCTAGGCCGGTTCCAAGTTCCCCCCTCTTTTTCAGGAGAGAAACCGATTCACCTTCTTGGGATTGGAGTGGGCCGCGTCCGCATTTTGCAAGTTAGGAGGGACAAGGCTTTCCCAGAAGCGGAATACGAAACTCTTCCAGAAACCGAGATTCCAGAAGAACAATCCCAAACCATCCGCCAACAATTGATTGACGGAATCTCCTTCGTTGCCAATGGGAAAGCTATTGTGGATGATTCTGCAACTCTTCCCTGGATTACGGATGTCCTTTGTTTGGCCTTACCCATTTCTGTTGAAAGAAAATATGAAATTTTCTCCACTTTAGATATTCAGAAACGAGCCCAATCCGCACTCGCCGAAGTCGTCCAACTCAAAAAAGAGCGCTCGAGTTTAGAGGATTTGGACATGGACAAAGAGCACCCCGACTCAAACTGAGTTATCCTACGCCCATGGGAATCTTCGGAGGATTGGTTGGTGGTGGAATCGGAATGATGCTTGGTGGCCCCTTGGGGGCCATGCTCGGGGCTGCAATGGGCTCTTCCATGAGCGGAACAGCAACCCGGGTGCCTCTTCAAACAGCGGCACGGTCCACGCAAGAGCTCCAGATGATTTTTGCCCTAGCCGTCACCAGCCTCGCGGCCAAAGTTGCAAAAGCTGATGGCAAAGTCACTCGCGAAGAAATTCGAACCTTTGACCAGTTCTTGAGCTCGGCCCTGGGTCTTTCCCGCGAAGATCGCGCGGTGGCCTCAAAAGTGTTCAATGAAGCGCGCGACAGTTCCACCCCAACATCGGAATACACCTCCCAGATTCGGCAACTTCTCGCGGCTCAACCGGACCGCTTGCGCGACATTGTGACCTTGTTATGCGCAATTGCATTTGCTGATGGTGAGTTCCACCAGGCTGAAGAGCACATCATTCGAAAGATTGCCACCGAGTTCCGACTCAGTGATCGGGATTTTCAATCCTGCAGGGCCACCTTCCGAGCCACCCATGGCTCAACCACCGAAGATGCCTACGAAGTTTTGGGAGTGCCACGCTCCTCAACGGATGCTGAAGTGAGGGCGGCACATCGACGATTGGCCAAGGAATATCACCCTGACATCTTGCGGTCCAAGGGTCTTGCCGATGATTTTCAAGAATTTGCTCGTCAAAAAATGTCCGCAATCAACGATGCCTGGGAAGCGGTCAAGACCGAGCGCGGGCTCTAGGCCTTCGTCTTAGCGAATCTTGGACCCAATCGGCCGGAAGGTCACCAGCAAAGGGTAATGATCCGAGGCGGCCTCCAATTTCACACCCTCCACAGGAGACTCGTTCACAATTTCAGCGGTTTGAATCGTTTTTGCAAGGTGTGGCGAGCACATCGCAAAATCAATCCGAGTGAGGTATGGCTCTTTGTTGTAGCTGTACCTTTCAGTCCCCAGCATGGGGTCCACTAAACCGCCCTCCCGCAGTTGGGCCAAGGTCGGTAATTCAGGAACCTCATTAAAATCCCCACAAACCACACCTCGGTAGAACGGGTTCCCCTTCATTTCAGCCTGGAAAATTTCCAGAATGGCCGCGGATTCCGATTCGCGAACCACATCGGCGGCCTCGTCGCCCCATTGGGACTTAAGATGCACAACATAGACATCGGCCCGAAAAGTACCCTCAACCCGGACCCGAAGAAGATCCCGCCTAAACTGTTGCTCCTTCCCCTCGGAGTCGGTGAAGCGAATGTGGCGATATGAGGTCACCTCGCCAAGGGGAATCCTGCTCAAGAGAGCCACATCAATTCCACGAGTGTCATTTCCCTCAAAGAGCACAACCTCATAGCCCATATCCACGAGGTATTTATCTACAAACTGTTCCAAGTGCCACCGATTCTCCACCTCTTGGAGCGCGACAATGTCAGCATCGAGTGCCTGTAGGACCTTCGCCACGCGCTCCATCCGCGCATCGCTTGCATAGGCTGGCTTCGTTATTTGATCTCGGCGATAGGGATCATCCCAGCGGTCAAAAAAATTCTCAATATTCCAGGAGACGAGACGAATGGAAGGAGCCTCTTGGGGGGCGGAAGGGGGCGGAGGCACATCTTGTGCTGCAGGAAATGCACAAAGTGCCAAAGTTGGGAGCAGAAGACTCAACATAAGAAACAGTATAGACTCTGACCCCTTCGGCTGGGTCACCCTAACCTCTATCTTCTTTCACAGAAAGAACTAAGGGGTGTTTTTGGGGGAGGGCCGCGGACCAATAACATCAAATGGTCTAAGTCATTTGCCTAAAAACACCTTGGCAATCGAGTGACCCAGCCGAAGGGGTCAGAGTCTAAAAAGAAGGCGGCCGAAGCGAACACCCCCGCCACCACGTGTAGGTATCCACTCCGGCCTATGCGGTGAAACCGCACTCGCCAAAGGTCATTAGCGCTCTTCGGCCCCTATCCATAACCCACGGCAAACAAGCTACAAGGGTTCAATTTAGGCCTGTTTGGAGCCCCTACTCCACGACCGAAATTTGGTCAGGGTTATTGACCACGATTTGGGGGGCGCCGCGGTGCTTGCCGACCTTCCCCTGAACGCGAACCGTTTTATTGAGGTAATAGAGCTCTGGGGATTCCGGGAAATCGGCAAAGTTCCGGGCAAAAATTACCACATGAAATTGACCCCTCCACTCTTCTTTGAAGTTCAAGAAGCAGGCCCTCCCACTGTTGTGCGAACCAACCACCTTGCCCTCGGCAATCACAACCTTGCCCATGTATTGAGGGGCCCGCTCCCAAGAAACAGTGGCAACGGGTTCCTCCAGAACATCCAGCCGTCCCCAAGGGCGAAGGGGCTCAGTGGCATCCGGATCCCTAGACAAATCGTTGAGAGGATTCGCTTGAGTGGAATCCTGAGATGGCTCCTGCAAAAAATAGTTAGCCTCGCAACTTGCCATCAGAGCCAACAACAGTAAAAGAGAAAACCGCATCACTCAGAATCCCGCACACTCGATGCAGCTTCCACCGCTGCGCTTACTCGCGCCAAGGCCTCTTCTGCAGTCACAACTTCTTTATCTCCGCCAGAGCGAGGACTCCATTCGACTCTTCGTTCTCCGGCATCTCGGCCCACCACAATTCGCAAAGGAATCCCAATCAAGTCCGCATCCTTAAATTTGGCCCCTGGGTTGACCTTCTTCCGGTCATCCACAAGAACATCCACACCTCTGGCCTCCAGTTCCTTTTCCAGTTCGGCGCAAAGCGCATCCTGCTCTTCAGCGCCGGCCTTCATTTGAACAATCAAAACTTGATACGGAGCAATAGGCAATGGCCAAATCATTCCACCCTCATCATGGTTCTGTTCAATCGCGGAAGCTGCAACCCTGCTCACGCCAATGCCGTAACATCCCATCCAAAGCGGGAGCTTTTTTTGGTTTTCATCCAAAAATGATGCGTCCATAGCCTCGGAATATTTCGTTCCTAACTGAAAAATGTGCCCGACTTCAATCCCACGGGTGATCTCGATTTTTCCTTTCCCACACACAGTGGTGTCACCGGATTGAACAACTCCAAAATCAGCAGTCTCGGGTTGCTCCAAATCGCGCCCAAACCAAACATCGAGCCAATGAGTATCCGTTTCATTGCCTCCGCACAAGAATCCTTGCACGCCCTCAACTGAAGTGTCGGCAAGCAAACGAACATCATCCCTCAAACCAATGGGGCCAGCAAAACCAGGCTCAGCGCCCGTCACAGAGCGCACCAACTTCTCATCTGCCAATTCTAGATTTAGTGCATCTAAGTGGTTCAGCAACTTTACCTCATTGAGTTCACGGTCGCCACGACACATTACGGCAATCGTTTGTTCTCGATCTTCCCATACCGCCTCATAGAGCACGGTCTTGAGCAGTCGCTCCACTCCTAAATCGGGGAAGAGTTTGAGCAAGTCTTCGCAAGTCTTCGCACCGGGAGTGGGTTCTTTATGCATCTCCACCTTCTCCGGTTCTCCAGCAGGGGCAGAGATTTGAGAAACAGCCTTCTCAATGTTCGCGGCGTAGCCTATTTCATGGCAAACGGCAATCGCATCCTCGCCGGTTTCAGCATCGACCATAAATTCTTCAGAACCCGAACCACCAATCGCGCCGGAATCAGCTTCCACTGGAGTAAACCGCAAACCGCACCGAGAAAAAATATTGCGGTAAACCTGTCGCATCATTGCGTAGGAGTCCTTCATTCCTTCTTCATTGGCATCAAAGGAGTAAGCATCCTTCATGATGAACTCGCGCCCTCGCATCAGACCAAAGCGCGGGCGAATCTCATCACGGAACTTAGTTTGAATCTGATAAAGAGTCGTTGGTAGTTGTTTCCAAGACTGGACCTGTTTCCGCACAAAGTGAGTGATGACCTCTTCGTGAGTTGGCCCTAAACAAACCTCTGAACCCTTGCGGTCTCGAAAGTTGAACAAGATTCCATCGTTTACATAGCGTTCCCAGCGGCCAGATTCATCCCAAAGTTCGCGAGGCTGGACCGCTGGCATCAAGAGCTCCTGGCACCCGATACGGTCATGTTCTTCACGAACGATTTGTTCAATCTTCCGCAAAACTCGCCACATCATGGGGCCATAAACATAAAGACCCGCACCGAGCTTCAAAATGAAGCCAGCGCGTGCCATCAAAGCGTGGGATCGAACCTCGGCATCGGCCGGTTCTTCCCGCAAAGTCACGAACAACTGCTGGGAAAGTCGCATGAAGAGCGGATTCTAGTGCCTCCCCGCATTCAGCACACGATTCCGCCTGCTCATTCGTAGCATATGAGGACATGTCCCGACGCCTTCTCTATGCCCTCTTCGGGCTCAGCCTCCTTGCCGCCATCATCCTGATTCTTCAGGCCGGCAAGGATGCTCCGCACAATAAAAAGTCCCCAAGACTATTGGGTCAGTTGGAGCTAGGGACTTCTGATGCCGCCACTCTGGCTCAACCAGAAGCTACCCATTCAACCACGCCCCCGCTGCGTACCGAATGGGACTCTCCCAAGATGCCCCCAGAGCATTCCGCAACCAACGGAATCCCTTCCTTTCAGGGCCGAGTCCTGCTCCCAGACCATCAACCTGCTGATGGGGCGCTAGTCGAAGCTTGGGGTCTTTCGGGCTGGGCGATGTACCTTGATCGCACTGCCCTAGAAAAACCGGACACGGTTCACTTTCAAACCACTTGCGGGAAGGATGGCCAATTTTCTCTCCCCGAATCTCCCAGAGATGGCCTCCGATTTATCGTTCGCGCCCAAGCTCCAGGATTCCCCCCACTCGATCAAAACAATCTCCCCGCCATGCCTGGACGAACCCGGGAACTCGGCGACCTCATTCTTGTTCCGGGTTTCCAACTTTCGGGCACCGTAACAGGGCCCAGTGGCTCGGCCATTCAAGGCGCCCGAGTCGTTCCCGTATTAGAACCCGACACCGCCGCCTTTTCCCGGCGGCGGCTCCTCGCACTTCCCCCCTTGCCGGGCTACGAATCCATTACTGATTCCCAGGGCAGGTTCTCCTTCAAGCAACTCCCCCCGGGGCGATTTCACTTGCGCGCCCAGGCTCTCTATTGGGCCGACGGTTACTCCGCACCAGTCCAAGGAAAAAGCAGGGACTCCGTTTCCGACCTCACGATTTCCTTATTGCCTTCTCTTGCCTTGACGGGTTGGGTATTCGATTCAAATGGCGTTGGGATACCCAACGCTCGTGTCCGCCTCGACATCAGCTCCGAGGAAAGAATTGAAACGAAAACCAATCCGGATGGTGAATTCCAAATCGACCGCCCAGAGAGTGACAAAGATCTTCGATTGCGAGTCTCCGCTCCTGGTTTCCGTCAAACTAGAATCACTATTAAAAACCCAGAATACCGACAAGAGGTTCAGCTCCTGGCCCTTCCTTCCATCACCGGTGTTGTTAAAAACGAAACTGGCCAAGGGGTCGAGGGGGCAACAGTTCGCATTGTGGAGCAATCTTCAAGTCGAAGGCGCAACATTCACCCTTCAAAACTGCGCTTCGTTGCCGAAACCGAAACAAGTCCAGATGGTGGCTTCGAGTTAACTCCCAATCTTTCCCGATCATGGGGAGAACGCTTCAAAGTTGCCGCCTGGTCGGACACTCACACTTCTGGTTTCTCAGACAATTTAGACTTTCGAAAGGAGGGCAAAATTCCAAGCTTCATCGAGGTCACAATTCAGACCGGCCTCCAAATCTCTGGGTCCGTTATTTCGCCATTCGGGGGCCCCCTCCCAGATGCTCGGATTCATCTTCGAAAGCTCTACGAGCAACGACCCGGAAGCCGCACCCCCATCGCGCCTGACACCCAACGACCCGGGAGCATTCTGGAAACAACCAATGCAAACGCAGGCGGTGAGTTCGCCTTCACCGGCCTGGATGTCGGCGCTTACCGAGTTGAAGCACACGCCCCGGGATTTTCCCCTGCTGAATCCGAAGAGCTTCAACTCATCAACGAAGCTATAGAGATTGCCCTCCAAGTTCCGGCCTCTTCCTCCATCACCGGAGAAGTGACAGGCAACCTTGCCCTATTTGGCACCCTGCGTGTAACCGCATCATCGCCCGGGCGCGACGCCATGGACACGACGGTTGATGGCGAGGGTCGCTTTCAATTCCAAGACCTCGCCCCCGGAAACTATGACCTCGTTTTGCGTGAGGTGGACCGTGTTCTTTCTGGTTCCTCATTTGGATTAGGAACAGGCGATGGGCTCGATGAAGTTTATGGCCTTACTGTTAGCGAAGGTGAAACGGTTATTCAAAACTTGAACATCGATTTACAAGGTCGCGGAATTTTGCGCGGAACTGTTCGAGTCAATGGAAAAACTAGAGCAGGGATGAACCTGTTTCTATTCCCCAAAGATTTTGGGGCTGCAGGTGACCCCCGACTCGGATGGCGCCAACTCAGTCGCCACCTAAGAAGCGCCGCCACTGACTACAAGGGTGAGTACCTTTTCGCTGCTGTTGACCCAAAAGACTTTTGGCTCATTGTGGACCAGGGCGGTCGTTGGCCGGAGGGCATCTTCAATTTTGGCGGCCCCGAAGATTTAGAAATCGGCCCCACAGGTCTTGGCCGAATGGAAGTTGAAATTCGAGAAGGAACCGAGCTCATCCGCGACTTCCAATTACAACTCGGAAGCCTGAAGGGACGAGCTATGAAAGTTGGGAAAAATGGGAACCGGGTCCCTGTCCGAGGCGGGTCCGGAACCTTGACCCCTGCCGCAGGCTCCATTCCCGGCATAGGCCCCCGAGAAATCGGTCTGCGAAGGTCTGGGAACTTCAGCCTCGATTGGATTCCTGCAGGAGAATGGCTCCTCACTCTTCGCGGCGATGGTTTGCGTAAAAGAAAAATTCCCATTTCCATCACCGCCGGAAACCAAAGCGTGGCAGAACCCGTTCTCGAGAAAACAAAACGCTAAGCTGAATTAATGGGCTCCTTCCGCACTTGGCTAGCTTGCTTGGCCCCCCTTCTTACCCTGCTCGGTTTGTTGGTTCTTGGCCGAAATTGCGGCTCCTCTGAAATGCTCGAGTTCAACCCTCCCAAAATGGAGGCAGTCGTTCTTGCGGATTTACCTGAGCCCTTGCAGGTAACTCTTCGCCTGGAAAAACCCGATGGAAGCCCTGCAGTTGGGGCCCTGTTTGTCGCGCTGGAGCCTAGCCTCGTCTCCGCAACCGTGGACCGAAACGGAATCGCAAACTTTACCCTTTTCAAAGAAGGACCCATCGAATTTATGGGCTGGCTTCCGGGTCATAAAGTTCTCAGAGTGTCAAAGTGGGACCCCAATCAGGGTCAATCGATTCGCTTTCAAGCACGAGCTGGTGCACCTCTAGGCCCTCTTCCCGAGCTAAAAGAGCGCAAAATTTCTTTCCAATTGCTTCAAACTTCCAACCAAGAACCCATTCCAGGGGCACTTGTCCTGGGCTTGGATTCCCAAGGTGGTCCGCCATGGGTTACTCTGAGCGATTCGCGTGGGAACGCAGTATTGAAAGGTGTCACTGAACAGCTTCAAGAAATCAAAGTATATGCACCGGGGCTTCCACCCCAGGATGCTTGGCTTTTGGGTTCCACTACTCCTGAATCCCTTGCGAAATCCTGGGCATTGAATACTAGAACAATCGTTATCGAAGATGGAAAGCCTGGTGAAGTCCTTCGCTTGCGAAAAGTTCCCGGCGGCGAACTACTTCCCCTAAAACTATTCCCAGAACTAGGTCATCTGTCTTGGGGGCCTCTACCTGATGCAACCTATGAGCGCGTTGAACCTACTTCGTTAACACCCCTGCAGATTCCTACCGTACCAAAGTAATCGAGTCGAACTCTCGAGTTCCTCCAAGATTGAAGCGGTAAAGAGGTCGGCCATCGAGGCCCATGGACTTCAAAGCCAACCGTGTTTGGCGCTCACCAGGAAGTTCTCGGACATAAACAAATTCCTTCGCGGAGAAGGGGGGCTTCGATGGAGTGTTGTATTTTGCACTTTGCCGTGAAAGAGGAAGGAGAATGACCGAATTGGCAGGCAAGCCCTCCATGGATTCAGCAAAAGCGACGGGAGCATTTCGAAGCTCGGCAATTTCTTCGGATAATCGGTACCGATGAACAAAAAAGGTAATGCCTGCAATCGTGGCCGCGAGTGGCAAACCTCTTCTCCAAAATCCTGGAGCGCGATCCAAGATGGCAAAAACACCAAGGGTTAAAAATCCAATGGTCTCAAAACAATAAAGTGGGCCAAGGTAGGCCCAATGGCCAGGATACCAGTGGAATGAATAAGCAATCGGTATCCCAATGGTAATCAAAAACGCGCTCCCCCCATCACGAGCTCGGGATTTCCAGAGGCCCCATATAGCTAAAGCGGCCATACCTAGTATTCCAAAAACCCCCACAGACCAACGACCTAGCTGGCGGACAACACCAGAAATAAACTCCCCGTTTCCATATATATCTAATGGGGCTCCTTCTTGATCAAAAGGACCAAAGCGAAGGGCGTATGCATGATAAGTGGAGAGTAGCCACTCCCCTGTCTGAAGCCGGTTATAGATAATCGCCCCCACCAAGAATGGGAGCCCGCCAAGAATCGAATAAATAATTGCCCTCCATCCAGGTGCTGGATTGGATTCAGAATTCCGAAGCAGCCCCGGCAAGCAAGCAACCCCAAATACAACTCCAGTTAGCGGGCGGCAAAGAAAAATCCACCCGGCGGCTGCACCTAAGGCGATTGCATTCCACTTGAATGTCCCATTTTTATCCCGAAGACGCAGCAAACATAAGTACCCCAAAAGGGCTGCAGGGAGAGTGAACACCTCCGATTGGAAAGAAGACTGAACCAAGAGAAAAAACGGGGTGGTAGCCAACAACAACGGCGGCCAAGCTGGTGCGGCAATCCCGAACCTACGGGCTAACTTGGTGAGTAACCAGATGTCTAAAATGCTCGCGAGTAAAACTGCAAGAAATGGAATCCCCAAAAAACTAAAGGGTGCAATCGCGAGAGAAACACCGGGTGGATATTTTGCGTAGCGAACGGAAATGCCATCTTCATTTTTCCGTTCCATGAGCTGGCGGCGATGTGTGGGGCAATGACTCACGCCATCTGGGCAAGCAGGCCCAACGATTTCTTCGGTTAAACGACCGCTGGCAAATATTTCTGCCTGATAGATGTAGGCCTCTTCATCATTTGTTACGGAGGTCGGTAAGCGAAGATGCCCCAGACTGGTAAAAATAACTACCGATAAAAGGGGAAGCCAAAGTGGAATCTGTGGCTTCAGGGGGAAGGGCAGGAAAAAGAGGGACAGCAATAGAGCCAAGGGGAAGGCTCCCATCGCAAAAAAAACATCGCCCCCTTGGAGCACCCCCTCACTCAACCGCCAAACTAGGAAACCTGGGAGGGCGCCTAATGCAAGCACGCACAACAATCGAATGTGACCGGGGCCCCTATGTTCCTCCATAGAAACAAGCATAGTGCCACCGGCTTCACTGCATCAATCGGACAGCGTAGAATCTTGGTGTGAACACGGCACCTAAAGCCCTACAAGTTTCCGAAAGACCTGGCCTGATTTTTCGCGTGCACCAATGCGCTGCGGTAATCCCGCTCCTGTTTTTCGCGATTGGCTTGAGTTTAGCTGTTAAATTTGGGTTCACTCCAAAAGTAGAAACCTACCCGAGGGTGCGTTATCAGCCAAGCTTGTCGGCGCAGTCGATTCTGGGGATGTGGTCCGGTAATTTCCGGAAGCGGAAATTGCCAGAGCAGAGACTAGTTGCTGTTTTGGGACTCGCCGACGAAGGCAAATCTCTTTCTGAAAATTCGCAGGGCCTGAGCCTTGCCCGTGAGTTAGCAAGAGCCGGCGCAAGAGTTCGTGTTTTCGATCCCCGATTTGGAAAAGAAGATGCGGGCCAATGGATTCCTCAGGTTGAATTTTCAAAAGACATGCTGAGTGCATGTCTAGGGGCAACCGATCTCGTGGTGAACAGTGATCTGGCCATGTTCCAGGCTCCCGATTGGGGGGAGCTTAAGTCTGCAATGAAGGGCAAACTTTTCTTCGATTGCGTTTCGCTCGCAGATGCTGAAATCGTTCGGTCCGTTGGTTTTGCTCACTTCCCAATTGGTGGACATGGCTGGCCCCCTTGGCTGGATCAGGACTATCAAGCCTTTGTTCAAGATTTAGTCCTTCAAACTAAACCAACTGACCGGATTCTTCTCCTGCCAAGCGGCCCCCTAACCACGCTCAGCCCCAGGGCAAGATGGTACTTGCTATTGAACTACGCAATTGCCCCTCGAAAGCTCCTAATTGCGGGCCCAAGCAACGCAAGCGGCACCGCACCCCAGTATCAAGATTGGGTTCGAGAACGCAACAGACAAGGAAAGCTGCAGGGAATGGTTTTGGATTCTGTTCTTGCTGAAACTCAAGCCGATTGGATTTTATGGTTTAAACAATCAGACGACTTCAAACCTTCTGATTGGAGGTTGGAGGCGGTCCAGTGATGGGTTTCTTGGGCGGACTGTGGGTTGTTGTCAGCGCTTACAACGCTGGCCGATTATTGATGCCGTCTCGTGAGGAATTTGTTCGTTCTCGATACGAAGAGCTCACCACTTCCATTCTCCTTGGACTCGGAGCCCTCATGGTCACTGGCATGGCGGCCACTTGGATTTTGGGAACATTCAGTTTTTGGACTGCGGCCCTTCTCTCGATTGGATTTGTCCTGGGTGGATTCTGGCGCATTCGAAAAGAACAACTCCTTCCCTGTGAACCTTGTGCTTTTCCTGTCTGGGAACGCCCACTCATGTTGAGCTTGGCATTGGGTTCCGTTGCAATGACCTTGGCGTGGCCCCTAAATGAATTTGACCCCATTTTGCACTTCGGGTTGAAGGGGAAGCTCCTCTTTGGCGGCGAATCGGTTCATGGCGAAGCCTTCCACGCATTGACCGGAGGGTTCGGTCGAATCATGACCCATCCAAATTATCCTCTGGGTATTCCCATTTTGGAAGCTTGGTCAGCTCACTTCGCTGGGGAATGGTCGGACCGGTGGATTCAGCTTCCGCTCGCGTTTTGGGCGTTCTGCTTACCTGGGGCAGTGGCTTTTGGGCTTCGACAATTCGGAGGCGAAGCCGCTCGCCGTGGTGCCTTGATTGCGGCCTGCACTCCCATCCTTTATGTGATGGAGTTTCTTCACAAAGGAACATTAGATTTCGCCGGAGCGGGGTTAGGTGCCGAAAAGATGCTCGGCGGGCGAGGCGACTTGCCTATTGCTGCCTTCGTCGCGCTGGCTTGCGCCATGCTTCTTCGAGGTGGGAAAGCGCGCTGGCTTGCTGGTCTAGCAATGACAGCTGCAATATTGTCCAAGAATGAAGGCTTGGCCCTGACAGGTGTTCTACTTCTAGCCTTGGCGCTCAGCGCCTTATGGAACCGTGGCAATGAATGGCGCACATTAATCCTTGTTGCTGGAACGAGTGCTGTTCTTGCTTCTCCCTGGTTGATTCATCGTGCAGGACTTCCTTCGATTGACGAAAACTACACAGAAGCGGTGTCCTTTGACACAGTGTTGCATTATCTCAATGAAGATGAATCTGCGGACAGGTCCCCCATCAGCCCAAAGCTATATGGTGATGAATGGTCTGAGAAATCTCACTGGCGACCGGCCAGAATTGCCCGTTACTTTGGAAGTGAGTTCATTGATATCCTAAGTTGGGGCTTGCTGTGGATTTTATTCCTTTGGGGAATCCCCCGAGCCATCCGCACCCCCGAACTCCGCTTCCTGCTCCTCTTTGTCCTCGGTGGTCTCGCCCTCTACGCCCTCATCCTCCTCGTTACTCCCTGGTTCCTCATCGCCCTCCACCAGAAAGGAATCCCCGCCCGCCTCATCCTCCACCTCCTCGCCCCCGCCGCAATACTGAACCCGACCCTTTTTACCGAGCAAAAATGACCCGGCTCAAAAGTGCTCATTCAGGAGTTGAGTTGCTCTCTCCAGCGGGTTGCTTCCCCTCCCTTCGGGCCGCCATCAAAAATGGCGCCGACGCTGTTTACTTTGGATTGGCTCAGCTCAATATGCGAGCGCGCTCCAGGCGAAGTTTTGAACTTAAGGACCTCGGGGAAATTTGCCGCATCTGCGCCGAGAACGATGTACGCAGTTTTCTCGCCCTAAATACGGTTCTTTATGACCACGACCTACCTCTTTGCCGGCGCATGATGGAACTTGCCGCCGAAGAAACGGTGAGCGCCGTCATTGTTTCAGACATGGCCGCGATGAGAATGGCCCATGACCTGGGAATCGAATGCCATTTATCCACTCAACTTTCTATTTCCAATGTTGAGTCTATTCAGTTTTACGCTCCCTACTGTGACCGAATTGTTTTGGCGCGCGAATTGAGCCTGCCCATGATTAAAAATGTCCACGAAGCAATTCTTTCCCAGGAAATCCGTGGAAAATCAGGCCGCTTAATGGAACTGGAAGCATTCGCGCATGGGGCTCTTTGCGTTGCAGTCTCCGGCCGCTGCAATATGTCTCTTTATACTTCAAATGCTTCGGCAAACCGTGGCGCCTGCGATCAGAATTGTCGCAAAGAGTACATCGTTAAAGATCCTGACACAGGTGAAGAACTTCTGGTGGACAACAACTTCGTGATGTCTCCGAACGATATTCAAACTATCGACATTCTTGACCAGATGCTTGCCAGTGGTATTCAAGTTTTCAAAATCGAGGGGCGCGGGCGTGCCCCAGAATATGTTGGTGGCGTCACTGCTGCCTACCGCAAAGCTCTAGATGCAGCCATGGGGGGCTCATTCACAAGAGAGCTTGCTGAGTCTCTCAAACCTGAGCTCGCAAAAGTTTACAACCGAGGATTCTCTACTGGCTATTACCTCGGGCAAAAACAAGGATGGGCGGCAAGCGGCGGAAATCAGGCCACTCATCAGAAAGAACGCATTGGTGTCATCTCCAATGTGTTCTCCAAACTTAATGTTGTCGAAGTCACTTCCTGCGATTTGGACTTCTCCGTTGGCGACGAATATGTAATTGTCGGGAACACTACCGGCGCAGTTACGGGCATCGTTTCTGAACTGCGTATTGAAAACGGGTCCGAAATGAGGCAAGTCGAAACAGCGCCCAAAGGATCCAAGCTCACCTTCCCACACGAAGGCGAAGCTCGGCGCGGAGACCAGTTGTATCGAATGCTAAGTTTGGAAAGCACTTCCGTTTAGTCATGCGGACCACAAACCAATCGAAATGCGTCATTCGACATAAAGCATCTGAATGCATTGGTTGCTGCCTTTGCGCGGAGACAATCCCTTCTTATTTCGAAATGAACGAAGATGGCCTAGCCGTTCTAAAGGGTGGCGTAGACGAGCGGGGGTTTTTTCGTTCCGATGCCTTAGCGATGGACCGCGAGGACATTCAGATAGCAGTGGATGGTTGCCCCGTGGACATTATTCGGTTATCGAAAAGCTAACTGCTTTTGCCAATTCCAAAGTAGTGTGCTTCGGGTCGTGCGAAGTAGAAACCACATACTGAGGAGGCCGGCAAAAGTGCATTCGAGTCGGTAACCTGAAGCCCTGCCGCGCCGCTTTCATCCAGAAGTGCCAAAATGTCACGGTTTAAAACAAGGTCCGGGCACGCTGGATATCCTGGAGCAGGACGAATCCCTTGGTATTTTTCTTTAAGAAGATTGCTCTGCTCTAAAACTTCATTGGGAGCATAACCCCAAAATTTCGTGCGAACCTGGAAGTGCAACCACTCCGCAGAAGCTTCCGCAAGGCGATCGGCAATCGTCTTCAAGAGCAATGCACGGTAATCATCATTTTGCTCTTCGGCGCTCAAAACAAGTTCCTCTAGGCCAAGACCAGAAGTTACAGCGAAAGCCCCAAGGTGGTCGCCAGGGCTATTGGAAATAAAATCTGCAAGGCAGCGGTTTGGTCGATTCTTTCCCCCATCCCGAAGTTGCCTCGGGAAAAGAAGGACAGGTAATTCGGCCTTGGACAAATGGACTTCTTCCAATTCAGAACAAGCTTCCCAAAATCCGAATGTGGCACGCCCCCGAAGGCTTCCGGCGGCCAAAAGTTCATCCAACATGGTTTGAGCGTTTTCAAAAAGTTCCTCACCTGCACTCGACCTTGGATTTTTAATTTCCCAAGCTTGAAAAAATGGACGCCAATCTATGAACTCCGAAATAATTCGAAACGGAAGTGCGTCCAGGGACTTTGTTCCAAGAAAGCTAGGTGGCGGAGGCGGAGGCCCTGATAAAACCACCGCTCGTTTCCGTGCCTCTTCCAAAGTCAGAACAACTCTTTCCTCTCGGCCTTCTCGTTCTGCCCGAATTTTCGAGTGAAACTCAATCTGCTTGGCAATGAAAGAATTGGGGTCTTCTCCTACGAGAGCGGCAACAACACCCACTGCCTGAGATGCGTCTGAAACCTGAACAACATCAGGCTTCAGTGGAGATATTTTGATTGCCGTATGAGTATTACTTGTAGTTGCACCGCCAATCAAAAGAGGAACATTTAGCCCTACACGCACCATTTCCGAAGCTACGTGTTCCATCTCAGAAAGTGATGGAGTAATCAATCCACTCAAACCAATCAGGTCCGCCTTACAATCATATGCGCCTTTCAAAATGTCTTCGCATGTCACCATAACCCCTAAATCAACTATCTTGTATCCGTTGCAAGCGAGCACAACGGAAGCAATGTTTTTGCCAATGTCGTGCACATCTCCTTTCACAGTTGCCAACAAGATGGTGCCGCGAGAATGTGGTGTCCCACTCTCCCCCTCTTCAAGGTAAGGCTGCAACCAAGCCACGGCCTTCTTCATGACTCGGGCGCTCTTCACAACTTGGGGCAAGAACATTCGTCCACTGGCAAAGAGTTCCCCAACTTGATTCATTCCAGTCATCAATGGTCCTTCAATCACAGCAAGCGCACTCCCCGAGTCTTCTAATGCGGGGGGCAAGTCTTCCTCCAAGAAAGAGTCCTGACCAGAAACCAGAGCCTGTGCCAAACGTTTGGCAGGAGGAAGGCCTCGCCAAGCAGCCTCTTTTGTCTCTTTTCTCGAACAAGCATCACCAGAGTGCTCCTGGGCCCACTGAAGAAGTTGGGCACCGGCATCTGGGTGCTGATTCAAAACAACCGCCTCGGACAATGTCCTCAAGTCCGCAGGAATGTCTTCATAGAGCGCAAGTTGGCCGGCGTGAACAATACCCAGCCTGAGACCAGCTTGAATCGCATGGTAAAGGAATACCGAATGCATGGCCTCGCGAACTCGGTCGGCTCCGCGAAAGGAGAAAGATAAATTGGAGACGCCGCCGCTCAAGAGGAGGCCCGGATAGCGTTCCGAAAGTAGCTTCGTGGATTCCAAAAAAGACACAGCATATGGGTTGTGCTCTTCCATCCCCGTTGCAACAGCAAGGATGTTTAAATCGAACACAATTTCATCTTGATAGAAGCCCACATCCAAAAGAAGGCCCCTTGCCCGTTCTACGATTTCGATTCGTCGATCCACATCAACAGCTTGCCCCTCTTCGTCAAAGGCCATCACGACAACCGAAGCGCCATACCGCTTCACCAATTGGGCTCTTCGAAGAAACTCTGCTTCACCATCCTTCAAACTTAAGGAGTTCACTACGCAACGGCCCTGAACAGCACGAAGGCCTTCCTCAATAACGCGCCAATCACTAGAGTCCAACATAACCGGGACACAACATATGTCAGGGTCTGCCATAAGCAGGTTTAAAAACTTTCGCATGCATGAAGCAGATTCCAATAATCCGTCATCCATACAAATGTCCAATATTTGGGCACCATTTTCGACCTGAAGGCGGGCAACCTCCAGCGCTTCTTCGTAACTTTCCTCGCGAATCAACCGAGCAAATCTTCGAGATCCAGCAACATTGCAACGCTCCCCAATATTTACAAAGTTAAGGTTGTCACGAAACTCCAGACATTCCAATCCGCTCAGGATTGGGGTACCCTTTCGGGCTGGTATCGCACGAGGCGCAATGTCAGCAACCGCATTTTTCATTGCCGCGATATGGGCTGGAGTTGTACCGCAGCAACCACCAACCAAGTTAAGAAGGCCAGCCTCTCCAAACTCTCGAATTTGAGCGGCCATTTCCTCAGGACCCAAGTCATATCCGCCCAACTCATTGGGTAGGCCTGCGTTGGGATAACAGGCAGTAGCACAATGTGCGAGCTCGGAAATTTCTGATAGGTGCGGTCGCATCTGTTCAGGGCCCAAAGCACAATTAAAGCCAATCGCGGTGAGTGGGAAGTGTGAAACTGAAGCCCAAAATGCAGAAACGGTTTGTCCGCTCAATGTCCGCCCACTTGCATCGGTCACAGTTCCACTCACCACTACCGGAGCGGCTTCCTCGCGCTCTTCAAAAAGAGAATCAATGGCAAATAGTGCGGCCTTACAATTTAAAGTGTCAAAAACTGTTTCAACCAATAGCAAGTCACAGCCCCCATCCAGTAATCCCTTCGCCTGTTCAGCGTACGCTTCGACAAGCTCTTCAAAAAGAACTGCGCGGGCACCTGGATCTTCAACATCAGAGGACATGGAAGCGGTTCGATTGGTAGGACCCATAGAACCCGCAACAAACCGAGGCTGGTCTGGATTCGACTCCGTCGCGGCATCCGCGACTTTGCGTGCAATCTGAGCCGCCGAGAGGTTCATTTCATAACAAGCCTCCTCAAGCCCGTAATCGGCCTGAGATATTCGATTGGCTCCAAAAGTATTCGTTTCGATGACATCAGCGCCCGCATCTATGTAACTCTGATGTATCTTGGCAATGACTTCGGGATGAGTCCGACTGAAGTCATCATTATTGCCACTCAGACCTTCTGCCTGGATAAAGGTCCCCATTGCGCCATCCAAAACCAGGATGCGCTTCCGCAGCGCGCTTAAAAAGGGGTCATTCTCCGCAGGGGTCCTCATCGAAGTTCAGCAATGGTTTCCAAAAGGGCAATAGGTGCGGCAACTTTATTGAACGGGGCGGCAATTTGGAAGCCTCCCACTTTCCCATGAAGTTCAACAACGGTACGACGAGCAATTTCCAAACCACATTCTTGATCTACACCAGCTTCGTGAGCCTGGCGCATTTCTTCAAGAATAGAGTCTGGGATTTCAACTCCAGGGACCTCCGAGGCTAAAAACTCGGCATTCCGAAGGGAGCGCAAGGGCCAAATGCCTGCCATAATGGGCGGCGAATTATGGGGCAGAGACTTCATGAAATCCAAAAAGCCCTCCAAATCGAAAATGGGCTGAGTCACAGCAAAGTCAACGCCCGCATCAACTTTCCAAGCAAACCGTTCCATTTCTCGATTCAAATCCAAAGCTGTTGGATTCAATGCCGCACCAAAGGTGAAATGAGTTTGGGTGTCCAGAACATTCCCCCCCAAATCTAGACCGTGATTGAGATTGTCGATGATATTGCACAGACCAATTGAATCTACATCAAAAACTGCTGTCAAATCGGGATAATTTCCTTGGTATGGAGGATCGCCGGTAATCACCAACAAATTCCGCAAGCCCAAAGCCTCTGCCCCCATCAAATCGGATTGCATTCCGAGCAAGTTTCGATCTCGACAACAAAAATGCAGAAGCGTTTCTACGCCGGCTTCTTTTTGTAGAACCGTCGCGGACGCCATATTGCTAACTCGTGCCGATGCGCGAGGGCCATCTGGCAAATTGATGAGGTCTGCGCCGGCGGCTTTCAATTCCCGCGCGGACTGACGGAGCAAATCCATATCGGGTGTTTTTGGAGGAACAAGTTCAACGCTCACAGGGCAGGCTCCATCGGCAAGCAAACGCCCGAACCCCGAACGCGCGCGCAGGGGCATCGGCTTTTGTGGTCGTTCAACTTCTTTGGAAGCAATTATTGGAGCTTCGACCACTCCCTTCTCTTGGGCTCCAACAGCCCGCACAGCTTGCGCCATTGCCCGAATGTGCTCAGAAGTTGTCCCACAACAGCCGCCTAACATTCGGCCGCCTGCCTGCAAAAACCTCCGCGCAAACCGCGCAAAGTAATCGGGATTGTTTTCATAGAAAACCCGGCCATCCATTTGGCGGGGAACCCCTGCATTCGGTCTTGCGGAGACTGGAATGGCGGTGGCGGCAAGCATTTCTCTTGCTGCATTCAAAATCATGCGAGGACCGCCTGAACAATTGACTCCCAAAATATCGGCTCCAGCGTTTTCCAATCGTTGAGCAGCTGAGGCCAAATCCGTTCCATACATAGTTTTGGCTTCACGGTTCACTGCAAGATGAGCAAACACCGGCAAGTCGCAAACACCTTTAGCGGCAGATACGGCTTCAACCAATTCAGCGGAAGATGAAAAGGTTTCAAAAGAAATCGCATGAACTCCTGACTCCGCCAAGCAAGAGACAACTTCAATAAATTCCTCGCGGGCTTCATGGCGACCCAATCGGCCAAGGGGTTCAATCTCCACCCCCAATGGTCCAACAGCACCAACCACCCAAGTATCTTGCGCCGCAGCTGTCTGCGCACATTCGACACTTGCCCTCAACAACTCCTGCATGCGATTATCCAAACCATGGCGACCCAACTTAAAGGTATTCGCTGCGAAAGTGTTCGTGTGAATTCCGCTAGCGCCTGCCTCAATAAATTCTTTATGAATGGCCTCTACCCACTCAGGATGTTCTAGGCTCGCTAATTCAAAACATCGGTCAAAAGGGAGCCCTCGATTGTTCAGTTGAGTGCCCATAGCACCGTCAAAAACAAGAACTTCGCGCGCGAGGACCTGCGCCAGGCTTGGGCGGTCACTTTCGGGTGGGGTAAGAGGGCTATTCATGGACTCGGCGGCGAAGAGAGCAGAGCCCGTATCGCCATCATTCGCTTTTGCGTAGGTATTGCCACCATACCTTTCGGCAGGTTGGCCGAGCTTCAAAGGGCCTATCCCTCAGCTCATCTGGATGACCAACTTAATATAACTCTGCCACCCCATTCAATCCACTTTTCCATCAATGACGTCGCCATCTCAATGGAATCAAAATGCAAAACAAAATTACAACGAGTACCCACCCAAGGATCCAACCGATTTGCTGAGATTCGCCCCAAGCATGGAGAGCCCCGAGACTCCCCTGCAGGATGAGCAAAAACCCCACTAATGAAAACACCCACTTCGCAACATTTCCGGGCCGAAGCCAAGTCAAGGCAAGCAATAAGATGCCAGCCAGAACAATGAGCAAGATGACGGGATCCATAAGAACAGTTTACGACTCTCAGAACTCCAAGCTAATTTTGTTTAGGATATGGGGATGATACTCCCCATCGTAGCCCTCGCAGTTGGCCTTTGGCCTCTCCAAGATAATCTCTCGGACGACCTCTCTTTTGCCCCACCCGCTCGAGAAGTAGATGGCCTGCTCGGCGTTCCAATGGATATCCAGTCCCTTTCTGCCACTCTTATTTTTGACCTTGAGGCTCGAACCAAAGAAGCCACAGCTGACTTGGTTTTTAAAGTAGGGGAAACAGGTTACCCCATTTTTGATCTTCGTCAGAACATTCGCTCTGCAACCCTTGACATGAAACCCATCAAACCTGAAACGGTTTCTACTTTCGACATGGGTCCACAATCTGGAACCATGCGCCTCCTTGAGTGGGAAATCCAAGCAGGTGCGCCAAGCATACTGCAACTGGCCTACGACCTTGAGGCTCCTGATGCGCCTGCTGCCCGCGGCGCCTTAAAACGCGAAAATGGTCTGTTCTTCAGCACGAACTTCACGGACTTAAAGCCCGGTCGTTATCTAGAACAGTGGTTTCCTGCAAATCTCATCTATGACCGGTTTTCTTTTGAGTTGGAGCTTCAACTTAAGAATGCAAAGCACGAGCACTTGATTTTTACAAACGCCGATGTGGAAGAACTCGACCGCCACAGCTGGCGCCTTAGGTGGCCCGAATACACAACGGCCTTCTCCCCAATGTTGGTCATCGCCCCAAAAGCTGATATTGAAGTCTCCACAAAAACAGTCAAATGCGTTAAGGATCAAAAAATTAAAGTCACAATTGCTAAGGATAAGAAATCAAGTGGCTCCCTGAAGTCAGCCCATAAAAAAGTGTCTGAGGCCCTTCGAGATTTCAGCAAAACCGTTGGCCCTTGGCCTCATGGAGATCGTTGCACGGTTTATTTGCGGGACTCTTCTGGCTCCATGGAATACGACGGCGCCACTACAACAGCCTACGGCGCCATTCGGCACGAGATTTTCCACAGTTGGTTTGGTCGCGGCGTAAAACCTCGCTCTCAAAACGACGCATGGTGGGATGAGGCCTGGGATGTTTGGTTTGCGGATGGCGGTCGTTACTCCCATATGGATTTCTCAAAACCAGGGGAAGCAATCACTCTTTGCGGCTCAAACCCGTGGAATCGAATCACCGCCAGACAATCTTACGGCAAGGGTGCTCAATTTTTCGCCCGAGTAGCTCACCTGATTGGAGAGAAAAAACTCCGCTCAATCATGAGCGATTTCTTCAAGGAAAATGCGCTTCAAACCGCCTCGACTCAAGAAATGGAATCCTTCCTCATTGAAAAGAGTGGAAATAGTAAACTTCAGACTCTATTCAACCGTTATGTTTACGGTCAAGACGATTTGGGTGACTAATCGGATTCCCAAGGAGAGCCGTCTCGATAATCCTCAGGGTAATATCCCTTTCGGTAACCCCCAAACCCAAACGATGTTGGAGCCCAAGGCCCTATCATTTCCGCGGCGAGTCCCGTGACAGGAATGTTCTCATCAAGCCGGAGGCACCAAGCCGAGGCATTCATAAACAAGCGCCTCAAATCCTCACAAGACCAATCTTGCGCTGCGCCCATTGTAGTCACAAAAACCCTCTGAGTACCTTCCTGAGAGACCGGTCGATTACGAATCCAAGCTACGGGGTGCATCGGGTTATTCTTTGGGCTTTTAAGAATGGGAGACGAAGGGGACATTCCTTCAAGCACCGCGCCGTTTAGTAGTACTAAGGCATCATCCGGCAATTTCCGAATGGCGTATACATCAGTTGGCCCAAAGACATCCTTGACACCACGCAGAACGGGGTGCCTTGAATTGGCCTTTGCAATAACTCCCCGCGTAGCCTGTTTGCCATGCTTACCATGATGTGCAATCCAAGTCTCGCCAAAAATTTCTCTACCAAATCCACCCGAGGGCTCTTCACTTTTCCAACTCCACTTCGCATACTGACTAGATGGATTCTTGATGTAATTGAATGCATGTGTTGAAGTCCGGATTCCGATGATTGGCTTTCCGGATTCAATATAGTCCAGAACAACCTTCATATCCTCATCGGGCAATTCGCGAAATCTCCATTGCATCACAAAAAGATCTGCATCCCTAATCTGCTTGATTCCAGGAATATTAGACAAATTGTCGGGATTCACCATTCCCGTTTCAGGATCTTGGGAAAATAAAACAACTGTCTCAAAGCCATGGTGCTCTGAAAGTAGACGGGCCAACATCGGAAGGGATTCCTCCGACCGATATTCCTCATCACCTGAAGCAAAAACAACTCGATAACCTTCTCCAATCCCTTCACCTCCAGGAAAGTGAAGCCAGCGGGCATTTTCATTGCGATGTGACACACAAGATGATAAGCACAAAAACAAAAGCAATAAAAAAATTCGGGGGGCGGGAAGACAAACCATGGGTGAGGTAAGGGTAACCTTTAGTTCTACATGAAGACTCTCTTCCCCAAGATAATTCTAGGTTGCCTCCTTCTCCCCGCCTGCGGGCGAGAAACCAGCTTTTTCCAACCTGATGACCACCTTGTCATTCTTGGCGGAGGGATCGCCGACAGAATGCAGCATGATGGATGGCTAGAAGCGATACTTCAAACAGAAACAATCGGATTAAATCTTACCATCCGGAACCATGGGTTCGCTGGCGACCGAATTGATTATCGCCCGAGGAATAAGGACTTCCTCGGCCCGGATGATTACCTCAAGTTATCTGGTGCTACAGTTATTTTTGCCATGTTTGGCTACAACGAGTCCTTTGACGAAGACCCCTTGGCCTTCAAAAACGCAATATCGAACTGGATTCAACATACACAATCTCAAAACTACTCTGGAAAGGGGCCACCAAGAATCCTTCTCATTTCCCCCACGGCCCACCAAAACCTCGAAAACCCGAACTTCCCTGATGGTTCCTTGAACAATCCACGCCTTGCTGCAATAGCTGCGGCAATGGAAGATGTTGCCCGTGAAGACGGTGTTGAATTTATTGACCTTTTCACACCCACGTTGCATCAGTATTCGATGAGCAAAGATGCCTTCACCATCAACGGTATCCATTTGAACTCTCAGGGAAACAAGCTTGTGGCGGGCATTATCGCCGACAAACTCTTCGGGGAAAAAAAGGATCGACTCAAAACCAATTTGGAGACTCTCCGGAGCGCTGTATTGGACAAGAATTGGCATTGGCACAACCGGTATCGGGCCACGGATGGGAACGATATCTGGGGCTCTCGTGCAGACTTAAAGTTCACCGATAATCAATCCAATCGAGATGTTCTCCAGCACGAACTATCTCAGCTTGATGTCATGACGAGGAATCGAGACGAGGTCATCTGGAAAATTGCAAGGGGAGAAAGTGCAATAGCGGACGACGAGAATGTTCCAGAATCTATAAAAGTCACCACAAATTTAGACAAGGAACAGCTCCAAAGTGGCATTAGCAAACTTGGGGATGGGTCCTACTTAGGCGGGATAGAGGCAATCGAAAAAATGACGCTTCAAGATGGCCTTGAAGTCAATCTATTCGCCTCAGAAGAAATGTTTCCGGAATTGGTCAATCCAGTGCAGCTCGGCGTTGACCCAAAAGGACGTATGTGGGTTGCGGCATGGAAAACTTACCCGAAATGGGAACCTATGAAAGAAATGGGTGATTGCTTAATCATTCTTCCGGATGACAACCGAGACGGCGTAGCCGATCGAGCAATTACCTTCGCCTATGTGCATAATCCAACTGGATTTGAATTCTGGAATGGGGGCGTCATTGTTGCATCAACACCTGGCCTCATCTTCCTCAAGGATACCGATGGTGATGACATCGCCGATGTTCGTTATCGAATACTTGAAGGGCTAGATTCGGCGGATACGCACCATGCCGCGAACAACTTTGTTTTAGGGCCTGATGGTTTTCTTTACTATCAAAGAGGGATTTTCCTTGTTTCAAATGTTGAAACGCCTTGGCAAGCAAACCAAGAATCTTCAAGGTCCGGCATGTATCGTTTCAATCCGAGAACCCATGAGTTCAGCTTCCATGCCGAAAATAGCCCCAACCCACACGGTATTAGCTTTGATTATTGGGGATACCACTATGCTACTGACGGAACAGGCGGTCGGGCCTTTCAAGTTGTCAGTGATGGAGATGGAAGTTTCAAAATGCGGAAGCTGCTCAATCAAACAGTACGACCGGTTGCATCCAGTGGAATCCTTTCAAGTAGCCACTTCCCAGACTCATTTCAAGGGAACTTCCTACTCTGCAACACCATTGCCTTTTTGGGGTTAAAACAATACAACCTTGATTTCGATACGGCAACAGGAGAGGTAAACGGAACAGAGGTAGAGGATCTTATTGCCTCCGAAGATCCGAACTTCCGGCCAACAGACCTTGAAGTGGGCGACGACGGCGCCCTCTATGTTTCAGACTGGTGCAATGCCATCGTCGGGCATATGCAACATAATGTTCGAGATCCAGAGAGAGACCATGCCCATGGTCGAATATACCGAATCACTGCAAAGAACCGCCCACTGGCTCCGCATGTCTCGGTCTATGGCCGCCCTATTCCGGAACTTCTCGAGCTACTCAAGAGCCCCATCAATGGGATTCGGCACCGGGTACGCGTGGAATTGTCCGCTAGGAATAGCGAAGAAGTGATTCGCTTGACTCAAGAGTGGGCTTCCCAATTTGATATCCGCGACGAAAGCGATGCCCATCATCTCCTTGAGGCTTTGTGGATTCATCAGCAACACAATGTGAAAAATCAAAGTTTACTCAACACTCTCCTCAACTCCCCCAATGCGCATGCTCGAATCGCTGCGCAGAGGGTCGAGGGAATGTGGACTCATTCTCAATCAAAGCCAAATTTCTTAAATGACACAAAAGGCCTTGGAACAAATAATCAACCGTCGCAAACTCCACCGAAAGGAGCGATTGTCCTTCAAACGGTTCCTGAAAAAATGAGCTACGACCTTGAATCTTTTGAGGTTCAAGCGGGCAAACCGGTAAGGCTATGGTTTTTTAACCCAGATTTTATGCCGCACAATTTGATTATCGGGATGCCCGATTCTGCAGAAGAGCTCGGTCTTGCTGCTGAGGCTCTTGGGGCGGCGGGCTTCAACCAAGGCTTTGTCCCAACGAGCGAAAAAATCATTGCGAGTTCAAAGCTCCTAAACCACATGGAGAGCCAGATTATTGAATTTATAGCACCCCAGAAAGTCGGGAAATATGATTATGTCTGCACTTTCCCTGGTCACTGGAAACTTATGCAGGGGAAAATGATTGTTCGCCGTTAAGCCAACAAAAGGGACACGACTTCGACAACCTATTCCTCGGCACGGATTCGCTTAATCAGGGCAACAGCGAGCAAGTCGGCGGTGTTTGGGCTATGGCGTAAAAAAAGACTTGGCTCCACCACCTCCAGCTCGCATAGGCGTAACGCCCCTTGGTCATCACGCAGCCAATCGACCCTCCCATAAAGTAGCGGCTTAGATCGTTGATTCTCGCCCCACATGGAATGTTGCTCGACTAGGCGCAACACGGAACGGCCAAGATCAATCTCCTCTGCCGTATGCTCAATAGCTTCATCGGAAGCGCCATGGTCATCTTGAACACGGTAATCACCGGGTACCGGGATCTTGCGCACCGAATGGGCATACTCCCCATCCACAAAGAGCATCGACTCCTCGCCTTGGGTTTCCACCTTCTCCAGATAAGGTTGCAGCTGCATGGAATGGTCAATGAGCATTTTGTCCAGGAATTGCTGCGCTGCGACTAAGGAATCGCCATGGCTCTCGAAGCGGCAAGTGCCGTAGGCTGTCGAACCAACAACAGGCTTCAAGAAGCCGCGGGGCCAACCGCTCCGTTTCAGAAGCTGGCCGAGATCGACACGGGAGCCCTGATTCAACCATTCGGTGTCAATCACAGGCACTCCCTGCTCGGCCAACTCGCGCAGGTAGAGCTTGTTCGTGTTCCAGTCGACTACGACAGATGGATTAAATAGACGCGTTTTACGTTCCACAGCCTGCGCCCACGCCACAAATTCCCCTTGGCGGAGATGGTAATCCCAAGCAGTACGAATCAAACATGCGTCCATCTGAGCCCAATCAAAGTCAGAATCATCCCATGCGGGATGAAAAACCTCTGCACCACGATCCATAAGAGCCAAGTGCAGTGGGAGGTCATCAGTCTCCCAATCCGGGAGGTTAGAGCAAGTAGCAAGGGCAATGTGCATAGAGTTATAGCCTACCAAGCCTTTCGCCTTGTTAGTTCATGATGCAAATCGAAAACAACATAATAATTATTAGGAAAGCCCCCTATTCACCCGTCCTCACCAATCTCACTTTTTCTTTTGTAAATATTTGTGGGTTAGGATTGAATCGACGCTGTATATCATTCAAGACTTCGGCAATATCTGCGTCACTGAGCAATGCCCTCCAGGCGGGCATTGACTGGTTCCATGTTTCCTCATTCACCTGAATCGGCTCCTCCAGTCCATTAAGAACAATAGAAATCAACTCTTCTTTTGACTTTCCAAGCCAAGCAGGGTCGTTCAAAGGGGGCGCCAAACCGGGCTGCCCTAATCCATCCGCACCATGGCAAGCCAAACACGCCCTCGCATAAACCAGTGATTCGGATTCACTCGAGACTGCGATTTTGCCCGCTCTAACCAATGAAGTCTGTGCGCCAAGGATGGTCTTATCTCCTGAATCAAAGCGACTGTCTGCCCTAATCTTTTTCAACAATTCAACAGAAAGGTCTTGGGGAACAGTTGCCAAGCTAGTCGCAATAATTGGATCTTGGAGGTTGTCAAAGAACAAATCCAAAGCAAGTCTTTGGGCCATATCATCCTGGCAACTTAACAAACTTAGAACAGCCTGCCGCTTCGTGAACAAGTCGCCACGCACCGCTCGGCGATGGAGAAGCCTCAAAAGACCCCCATCCTTTCCGGGCAGAAGTGACTCAGATGCCTGGATAATGGAAGGCAGTTCCTTGGAGCCCGCATTCTCCAACGCCCAAGCTGCTGTTTTTTCTTTCAGGAGACCCAAGCCCTTTAAAGACCATATAGCGTGGAGAGAAAAGAGAGGGTTCTTCTTTTGGACAGCGACCTCAAGCATAGGCCCCAAAGTAGAATCGCCTGATTCCACAAGCATGCGCTGGGCAGAATCCCGCCAAAAGCCATCCGCATGCCCCAATAAAGGTATCCAACCCTCAATCTTTTCTGGAACTTCTACCGATTGGGCTTTTACATCCTTTTGTCGAACGCGCCAAATTCGACCGAGGCCAATCGGCTCATCAAGTCCCCGACTAAGGACCTGCTTTCGAAGATAGGTCGTCACAAAAAGACGATGCTGAATTAACCCGCGATAAAAATCCAAGACATAGGTAGCGCCACCCGGACCATCAATTACGTTAACGGGGCGAAACCGTTCATCAGTTGAGGTCCAAAATTCTTTGCCATCTTCCTGGGCATTCCTTGCGCGAATATCGCCAGCTTCTTGTTCCAAATAAACTCTCTTAACAAGATTAGCGCAAGGCTCGGGAATTAACAGACTTCCTCTTTCACTTTCAGAAAAGGCCGACCCACGAATAACTCCTGGACCGCAAGTTCCAGTTACTGTCAGTAGTGTTCCATCCGATCGCAAGGTCTCCGGGCGATATCCCCTATTGACGCCAGGCGTAATTCGGGAAGGCCAAACTCTTTGATCCTTCATGATTCTACGGCCCAAACCCCAAAGACCGTTAAAGTTCATATTCCTTCTCCCGTATCTTCGCGGTACGAAATCGGTATGGAGGATGGAAGAGTTGGTGTTAAAAAAAAGGCGGCCCCAATTATCCATGGTCACACCCCATTGACCTTGGGCTGAGGTGGGCCATGTTTGCCATTCGCCCTTAATCCAAGAAGCCTCAGCATTATGCTTCGCAAAATGAATCCGATTATCCAAGCCATGAATCATTCCATTTGGAGCGTGCTCGGGTGAGGCGATACCAGTCCAATTATCCGCCACTAGTGTTCTCTTGTCGCAACGAAGGTCACCATCTAAGTCTTGGCAAAACAACAACTGAGGTGGCGACAAAACAAGAACTCCACCTTTTACGATGCAGATTGCTCGTGGCAATACCAAGCCTTCCAAAAACGGGGTAGAGCGATCCATCACTCCATCTCCGTCCAAGTCCTCCAATACGACCACTTTGCCTACCGATTCTTCTTCTCCAGTGCCGTCAACATTGGGCATAAACCCGCGCATTTCTACAACCCACATTCGGCCTTTCTCATCAAACGCCGCCGCAACGGGATCGACGACGAGAGGTTCGGAAGCGATTAAATCAACAACAAATCCTTCTGCAATTTCAAAACTATCGAGCTCTTCACTTGGCGAAAGAATTTTTGCAGAAGGCACTTCCCACTCCTTCCAGTTCTCAATCTGCGGAGAATCATCCTCAATATCTCCCGCCTGCGCCAGGACGCATAAAGAAAAAGTTAAAATCATTTCTCGGGGCCCAATTCTCGAATAAACAAGTTTCTCCAAGAAACATTGGTCTTGCCTCCACTATGGACCTGAAAACCAATCAAGCCTTTCCTACTCTTGGAATCCCGGAAATCCGTGCAGGGGATTCCGTTCACCCACGATTGGATACGCTCCCCTCTACAAAGAATTCTGTAGTGGTTCCACTCATCCACACGAAAGGCCGAGCTTCCTTCTGGATTGTCTTCTAAATTTTGCAACCACCCGCGGCCAGCCTCCTCATAGAGGCCGCCTGACCAGGCGCGAGGAGTTCCGTCAATCTCAATTTGGTAGCCGGAGACTTTCCCCTTCGCGTCAATTTTGGATCGAATCTGGATTCCGGAGTTTCCTCCGGAGTTCAACTTCACATCTACATTCAACTCGAAGTCCGAAAACTCCTCTTCAGAAATGAAGAAGGCGTTCCGACCAAAGTCACCGCTACCCGTAAGCACTCCATTTTCAAGGAGAAATGTTGCCTCTCCAACAGGTCTCCAAGGGTGGTATTCCGATGGTCGCCAATGCGCTTTGCCAAGGTCCCAAATGTGTCGAGCACTCGCGCGAACAGATCCTAAAAAAGAACAATCCCCTTCAAAGACTGGAAAACCGTTCCATTCAACTTTTGCATGACTTCCACTCACTCGAACACTCTGAATATTGAGCGATTCTGTTGGATAGAGGTATTTCTCAAAATCTTCTGCTCCAGGAATCCAATCGGGCAAATCTTCCTCAGTCTCAAAAATAAAGCTGGCAATGTAATTCCCTGGCTTTGGGCTCCATGCCTTTTCTCCCATAACCTCAAAAGAGGCGTCCTGGGTCAGCCACTTCAGGGCCTCTTCAGAAGAAAGCTCTTTAATCTTCAAATTCCGAAATCGGATTTCTCCGCCGTGAGTCTGGAGTTGAATCGGACCACTTTCGGGTACTGAAGATGAGCGATCAAAGTAGTTCTCCATGAGGACGTGGTGCACAATCTGTGTCCCGTTCAGCCAAACGGAAACGCGAGGACCAATCATTACAATCCGAAGGGTATTCCATTCTCCAAAAGGTCGGTCCATTCTCTTGCTTGGAAATCGTGACTCCTCAATGTTGTTCCATAAAGCACCCGAGCCCTTCCCCGCACCAAGTTCCCACTTCCCTCCTTCTTTTGTCCAATCCCATATTTGCACTTGAGGGCAAGCTCGCAAATAAATCCCAGAGTCAGCGCCAGCCACCGTTTTATATTCCAAACGCAAGTCAAAATCTCTGAAATCTCTTTCTGTTGTCAAAAAGACACCCGCGCCATCATTCACGATTTCACCAGATTCCACACACCAGTGCTTCTCCATATCTACGTCCCACTCCTTTTGCTGAGCGATTCGTTTTTCCGGAGACCAAAACTTTTCGGCATGAGGCTGCAAATGGGGTCGCCCACGCCAACCACGCAAGTCAACCCCATTGAACAACGACGAAAAAGTATCCGGCTCCTGGAAAAGTGGGGTGGCGAGGGCAAGGGCGAGGGTTAGGAGCATTCCGAGTTAGTCTAAAGGTCTCCAATTGACAAATGCTCTTTCATTCGAACAACAAACATGGAATAGGAGCTCAGCTCTCGTATCTTGGAATCCATGCATACCCCTGCCTTCAGTTTGATTTTCCCTGCGGTCATTTTCCTTTCGTGCTCCGGCCCTTCATTCTGGACAGATTCCCAGATTCTCCCCTTTCTTGACTCTTGGCAAGCTTCCCCAGACCAGCCCTGGCCTGGAAAGGAATGGCATGCAAACAGAATCCAGGACTGGGAGATTAAGGATGGACAACTTCGATGCCTTACTGGCCAAAAAGGACCAGCGGGCAGGACTGTTCATCTTCTTACTCGTGAAGTCGGCCTAGGCACCGAACCAGTCAACCTAAGCGTTTCTGTCAGCGCAACGGACTTGGGGCCTCTTCAAGACGGGTCTTGCTTTGGTTTCCTCTTCGGCATGGGTGGAAACAACATTGACTATCGCGCAACCGCTTTGGTTCAACAGGCTCCCGCTCCAGGTGGAGGCATTCTTGCCACATTAGATTCTGATGGGCATCTAACACTAAGAGATTTTTCCCAGCCATTGAAAGAAAAAGGCTATTGGACCATTCAGAGGAATATTGATTTCAGGAAACTGCCTCTACTTGCTGAATCAAAACAAACATTCCCTATTGATTTACAACCTATCCGCATGCACCTTTCCTGGAAAGATGGAAACCTCACTCTGAAAGCTTTAGCCCAAGCTAACGAGGGGGACCTTATCCAAACTCAACTTAAAGTCCCCGATTTCGCCCGTGAAAAACTAGTTGGAGGAATCTCCCTCTTTAGTGCGCTTGGATCGAAGACCGCCAATACTGGATTTTCGTTTGAGAGTTTCCAGCTAGATGGTGCGGTTGCAAACCCAAACCGTGCTTGGGGACCTATCTTGGGTTCTCTTTACACCATTGCACGGAATCACAATGGAACCAGAACCCTTCGAATGACTATCCAGCACCCAATCCTCCACCGAGAGGATATCCCCCAAACAGAACTCTGTCTCAATGGCCAAAGTTCTTTCCTTGGCGAATATCAAACGGATGGGAGCTTTACTTCCCGCTTTGAAATTCCACTACGAAATCATCATCAAGCAACTCCTTTTGAAGTTCGCCTCAATGGGGAACCGGTGTACGATGGAATTCTTCGAGCGGAGCCAGAGAAGGGAAAACAGGTAAGCCTTGCTTTGCTTTCTTGTTTAAAAAACCAAGTGGGCCCATTGTCCTGGAATCCAAATGGCCTTTGGTTCCCCCACAACGACATCTCCCGTGGCATACAGACCCAGAATCCCGACCTCATTTTTTTCGCTGGCGATCAAATTTACGAGGGGGACATCACGGGAGTTGACCGGCGAAGCGAATGGCACTCTATTCTGGACTACCATACAAAATGGCAGCGTTTCCTATGGAGCTTTGGTGATCTAACCCGGGTAAGGCCGACGATTTGCATTCCCGACGATCACGATGTTTTTCATGGGAACCTTTGGGGTGCTGGTGGTGTACTGGCCAAGGCGAGCAATGGCATAACAGCGCAAGATGCCGGTGGATACAAGATGCCGGCAAAATTTGTAAATGCAGTTCATTCCACCCAAGTTTCCCATTTGCCGCCCTCTCAAGTCTCACCCTTTATTGGGCAGGGAATCTCTACCTACACAACTTCTTTTGTTTGGGGAGGCATTGATTTTTGTGTTCTTGCAGACCGGATGTGGAAAGATTCACCAACGGTTGGTGCACCTCAGTTGAAATTTAAAAACGGGTGGCCACAAACCGAAGACTACCAACCCGAAGATGCCAATGCTCCAGGTCTCCAATTGTTGGGAGTAGAGCAAGAGCATTTCTTAGATTCTTGGGCTACAAAACGGTTGCCTGATACTTGGACCAAAGTTGTTCTTTCTCAATCTCCATTCGCATGTCTGCATACTTTGCCTGGAGTACAAAAAAGTGACCAGGTAGTCGGCAGGCTTCCCGCTCCAAAACCCGGAGAATATCCCACCAACGACATCCCAGTCATGGATGCGGATTCAAACGGGTGGCCGCAGGCTGCTAGAGATCGAGCCGTGAAGTCCCTCAGCCGGGCGGGTGCCTTACATCTAACTGGAGACCAGCATTTGGGCTCAGTTGCCTGGTACGGAAAAGACGATTTCCGTGACGGTACTGTTGTTTTTTCAGGTCCGGCTATGGGCAATACATGGCCTCGGCGCTGGATGCCCAAGGAGCGTGGCAAGAACCAGCCCATCGGTGCGCCGCGGTACACAGGCGATTATTTCGACGGATTCGGAAACCGCGTCACCTTATTGGCTGTGGCAAATCCCAAAGACGATGGCCGCTTACCTCGACTATTACACAATCGTTCACCGGGTTATGGCATTGTGCGCTTTAAACCCAGTTCGCAACGAATCACACTTGAGGCTTGGCCGCGATGGTCAGATGGAATCAGCCCTGAGCAAATGTTTCTAGGCTGGCCTCTCCAAGTTGGTGCATCGGGGAGACCAATTTCTTTTTGAGTTCTCTTGAAGAAACAGATTTCTTCAAGACACAGTAGCTTACCAAGGAATGATTCCCTCAAGGCCCCTTCTAACCATTGCCCTGTTTTTGGGCACCTGCAGCCCACCCGAAAACTTCGCCCCTTCTTATCGTGGTCTGCACGCAGAGAATGGGATTGTCTGGGCTTCGGGTACAGGGGGAACGGTTCGCAAAAGTTCTGACGGAGGACACACTTGGCATGAATGCTCCGTGTTAGGAGCTGGAAATTTGGATTTTCGTGATGTGCAGGGTTTTGGTTTAAGCACTGCTGTCGTCATGAGTGCTGGCCCAGGAGACACTTCCCGAATCTACCGCACAACAAATGGAGGTCACGACTGGAAGCTCGTCGCACGTTGCCCCACTAAAGACGGTTTCTGGGATGGCATCGCTTTTTGGAATGATCAAGAAGGGTTGTTAGTTGGGGACCCTGTTGATGGGCTCCTAGATCTTTGGCGCACGGAGGACGGAGGCCAATCATGGAGCCCGCTCCCTAGAAGTTCTCGACCAAAGGTTGCCAAAGGAGAGTATGCCTTCGCAGCATCTGGAACATCGATTTGCGTCCAAGGAAACTCCCTTGCTTGGATTGCCACTGGTGGTTCTAAAAGCCGGGTATATCGAACTGAAAATGGTGGGAAAAGTTGGACATCTTCTGCGACTCCTTTTAAAGATGTCAAGGCATCCTCCGGAGCCTTCTCTATCCATATGCGCGATTCCCAGAATGGGCTTCTCGTCGGAGGTGATTACGAGTCTCCGAACCGTCCAAGCACTCTTGCTCGAACTTCAGATGGCGGAAAAAGCTGGAGAACCGTCGAAGGTGGACTCCCCGGCTATCGGTCATGCGTGAACTGGCACAGTGGAGCCTGGAAAGCTACCGGCACGTCAGGCACAGACATTTCTTTCGACGATGGCCTTACTTGGAACCCCTTTGGAGTAGAAGGATTTCATTCTGCATCAGGACAAGTTCTCTCCGGAGATAGAGGGCGACTCAACCTTCCTCTTGGCCGACAATCCAGTAAGCAGCCCAATATCGTGTTTTTTCTTGTTGACGACATGGGTTGGCAAGACACTTCTGTACCTTTTGCAGATTTTATTACCGAACAAAATCGGCTTTATCGAACTCCTGCTATGGAAAGGCTTGCCTCTGAAGGAATCAAGTTCACCCAGGCCTATGCTGCAAGCCCAGTTTGCTCCCCCACGCGCACGAGCATTCTTTCTGGCCGGAACCCTGCAAGCACTGGAATTACCCACTGGATTCCCGGTGAAGGGGATCGTGGTTCGGATTATCAACAATGGGCTTCCCCTGACTGGAATATGAGCGGACTTGGCCTTGAAGATTCCACGCTTCCCTCGATTCTTCAGAACCACGGTTACCGCACGGCACATATCGGCAAGGCTCACTTTGGAAACTTAGGAACGCCTGGAGCGGATCCTACTCAACTTGGCTTTCAAATTAACATCGGAGGGAGCCACATT
The DNA here is from genome assembly GCA_030748415.1 of Planctomycetota bacterium. Classification (GTDB taxonomy): domain Bacteria; phylum Planctomycetota; class UBA1135; order UBA1135; family UBA1135; genus UBA7888. Next base: position 129,917 of record JASMMA010000006.1, on the reverse strand, counting down.
GGGCATCCGGGCTCTTATTACCCTCCTTATGGAAAGAAAGAAAGCTCCCACCGCGTTCCTGGGCTAGATGATTTCCGAAAGTCTAATCGGTATCTCAATGATGCGCTTACTGACAAAGCCTTGGCCGTAATAGACACCTTCGCTTCAGATGCTGAAGGCCGTCCCTTCTTTTTACATTTTGCACACTATGCGGTTCACACTCCCATTCAAGGAGACCTCTCTTTATTAGGCAACTATGACATCGAACTCTCTCAAGCTCGACGACATTACGCCACAATGCTAGAAAGCATGGACAGATCTTTGAGCCGGATACTGAATCGATTGGATGTCCTTGGCTTAACAGAAAACACATTAGTTGTTTTCTTTTCAGACAATGGTGGCCTAGTTACACATGGTGGTCCTCCAACAACCTGCGAACCGCTCGCTGGAGGGAAAGGCACAATGCGAGAAGGCGGGACTAGGGTTCCCATGTTGTTGCGTTGGCCCGGAAAAGCTAAACCGGGAACAGCTTGCTCTACTCCTGTCATCTCGGATGACTTTCTTCCAACATTGTTAGAGGCCGCTGATATTGCTCTCCCAAAGGGTGATTTTGATGGTCTTTCGTGGCTTTCTTTGCTGAATGGAGAGTCGCTTCCAAATCGAACTCTCCTCTGGCATTGGCCACACTACTGGGCAAGTAAGTCTTTCCGAGCCAAATGGGACTTCATCGGCCCCTTTAGCGCTCTTCGCAAAGGAGACTACAAAGTCGTTTGGCGTTGGGATGAAGAGCGAGCAGAGCTATTCAACCTAGCGGAGGACCCTTGGGAGCATCACAATCTCAGTGCGACAAAACCCAATCTCTGTTCACAGCTTGTTCGAGTGTTAACCGAGAAGCTTATTGAAATGGATGCAAAACGGCCACGCTTTCATGAAACTGGCAAGGAAATCCCCTGGCCCAGCATGGAATAATCTTCAGGACTAGGCAGAGACTATCGAATAGCGCTCAGCCATTGCACTCAGCGGCAAGGCTTCAATCTTGGAAGCTTGCCCAGCAGTATTGAATGCCTCGTAACGAGAGATACAAACTTCAGTCATTGCGCCCATGGCAGGGGTTAAGTACTTGCGCGGATCAAACGCATCTGGAGACTCAGCGAACACTTTTCGGATAGCACCCGTGATAGCCATACGGTTGTCGGTATCAATATTCACCTTCCGCACACCAGTTTGAATGCCTTTCACGATTTCTTCAACAGGGACACCATAAGTCTGCTTCATTGCACCGCCGTGGGCGTTGATAATGTCCTGCAACTCCTGTGGCACAGAAGAAGACCCGTGCATCACTAGGTGCGTGTTAGGAATCGCCGCATGAATTTCGGCTAGGCGGTCCATTGCCAAAATATCGCCCGTAGGTTTCCTCGTGAACTTGTAAGCACCGTGGCTTGTACCAATTGCAATCGCAAGAGCATCGACACCGGTTTTGGCAACAAAATCCTTGGCTTGCTCTGGGTCGGTCAGAAGCATGTCATGGTCAAGCTTGCCCTCGAAACCGTGGCCATCCTCCTTTTCGCCCTCACCAGTCTCCAGGGAGCCAAGGCAACCAAGCTCACCCTCAACGGATACACCAACTTCATGGGCAGAGTCGACTACTTTTTTCGTGACATCGCAGTTGTACTCGTAGGAGGCCGGTGTCTTGCCATCCTCCTCAAGGGAACCATCCATCATGACGGATGAAAATTCAGCGGCAACTGCAGACATGCAAGTGTCATAAGCATTCCCATGATCAAGGTGCATACATACCGGAATCTCTGGGTACATCTCCACGGCTGCACGAATCAGGTGAGTCAGAACCACGTCATTTGCATACTTCCGGGCACCTCGACTCGCTTGCATGATAACTGGAGCATCGCAACGCTTAGCGGCATCCATGATGGCCAGCATTTGCTCCATGTTGTTGATATTGAAAGCAGGGACGCCGTAATCATTTTCAGCGGCGTGGTCCAAAAGTTGACGAAGGGAGACGAGTGCCATGGCGGAACAGTTTAGCGACCTACTCCCCCTTTTGGCCGCCCATCTTGCCGCTAAACTTAAAGCACCCATGATGCGTTCCGCCCTTCTTCTGCTCGCCCTTTTCGCCCCCATCCTTTCGCCAAGCACCCTGGCAACCGCCCCGGCACCTTATCTTGGCTCAGCCGAAGACCCATATGAGTCCGCACGAGAACTCCTCAAGGGGGGAAAAGCTGAAGAAGCGCGGAAGGCAGCTCTAAAGACCCTCCAGAGCTCCCCCTACGACCCAGATGGCTACTCCCTTCTTCGGGAAATCTCCGCCGCTCTGGACGATGATGAAGAACAGCTCCGCTGGGGAAAATGGGAATGGTGGAATCGCAAATACACCGGCGGATTGAAAGATTCCGAAACGATTTCCGCAGAATTGAATGAACTCTGGGAGGATTGGAATCAGGACGGCCTCATTTTGGAAGATTGGGAGGCACAACTTTCAACTGCTGCCAAGAAAGCTGCCTCAAAGAAATATTTCCGTTTGGCCGGTCATCTCATGGACAAGTTGCTCGCCCTCAATGTGGGCGATGCCAAGCTTGAGAAGGAGTATGAAAAGCTCGCCAAAAAAGCAGGTGAGCAGTTATCAGGTGGTGCATTTGCAGCTGCTTCGATTCGCCGGAAAACACCCCAATGGCTCGCAAAGCAAAATGCCAAGCACGAAGATTGGAAAAATCCCTTTGAGCGAAAAACAAAACACTATGACCTATACACAAACATCTCTTGGGAGTTTGCTGAAACTGCAGCGGCGGCAATGGATGAGGTGAACGAGTTCTATCGCACCATTTATGACTACAAAAAAAGGGCAAAAGCTAAAATTTATTGTTGGAAAAAAGCGATCTGACTTTGATCGTTTCACCATGAAGCTCATGAAACGAGCCATGGAGAGCCGAGGCGTTGGTGGTTATTGGGCTCCTGGACTACGCACTGTTGTTGCATACGACCGCTCATATGACGAAGAGGGTCAAACCCAGGACGCTATTTGGAAAACCCTCTTCCACGAAGCATCCCACCAATTCATGACCCTCCTCACAAAAGGGCGCATCGATACCCCTGTCTGGTTAGATGAGGGAACATCCTCCTACTTTGAAGGATGCGTCATCAAAGCCGACGGCACCATCGTGAAAAACAATCCTGCTGCCCAGCGCCTTCGCAGTTGGTACATGCAAGAAACCGGCGGTGCAGGTCATTCTCTTGAAGAGCTCATCGCTCACGAACGCAACTTGGGCCCAGATTCAACCGGTATGGGTTCCTACGAAGGGGAATACTATTCTTACGGATGGGCGCTTGTTTACTTTCTTCTAAATTACGAAGAGAACGACCGGCGTGTTTACGGAACACCCATCACTCCTGATGGCCGTGTTCCTGCCGACTACAAAGCTGTCAAAAAAGCTGGCCGCCTGGTTTATCGTGATGCTTATCAAAAGTACCTTGCTCACTTTTCAAAAAATGGTTGTGACGGGGACCGCTACTACCCATTGGAAATGGCGAAAAAATATTTCGTTGAAGAAATTGCCGACCCCGATGTTCCGGATTGGGCTGCCTTCGAAGCCCGTTGGCGAAAGTTCACAACTTCCCTGTACCAAGAGCAAGAAGAGATGGGGATGGAATTTGCCGATGTTCTTCAAGCCCGTAGCCGTGGCTACCTCATGATAGAGGACTTTGAGCGGGCGCGCATTACCGCGGAACAAGCCGATGACAAACGGTCAGAAGATGCTGAAACCTACCGATTGTTAGCTCTTGCAAACTTGGGAGAAGGAAGAAAAGAAGATGCAATCTTCTGGATGATCCGCCATTGGGAATTGGTCTGGCCTGCCGGAAAAAATGAAGAGACTGATGCAGCCATCGAATGGCTTGAAAAAAATGGCGGAAAAGAATTTATCAAGCAATATATTTCCCCAACCCAGGAAGCAATCGCAACCCTTCAAACTTTATGCGAAGAAACCGCAGCATCAGGCTATCCGAAAATGGCAACTCTGTTTGCCCTTCATGGCACTCAGGTATTTGGCATGAAACCTGATGGCCTTTCGGGATTCCTAGACCTTGAGTTATCCAAAGATGACGAAGGCGGCCCCGATGACTACCGGATGTGGCAAGCTGCTTACAACAAGGGCACAGAAGGTAACCGGCGCTATGTGACCCCGGAGCTTTCAACCGACATCGTGACATATGAAACCGATGGCGTCCTTATCAACAACCCGGAGGGCCGAGCCCGGTCTGGTCTTGAGTACACCGACATGACAGCATTGCGGGATTTGCGCCCCCCTTTCGAACTTCGGGGAAGCGTGATTGTTGATGGTAGCTGGGGTGAACTTTTCTTGGGATTGGACCATCGAAAAGTCCCCAAAGGCGCTCTTTTGTTTGGCATGCACGGTGAAAACCAAGTTGTCCGATTCGACACCATGAAACTCAGAACAGATGCGAATTCAGGAACTGCCTTTTTCGTCCACGACCAAGTGGGAGGCCTTCAATTTAAGCCCGAGGGCGAGATTCGCTTCCATATTCGCGTTTTCGAGGATGGCCTCGCTGACATCAAAATCAATGACATGAAGGTCCTCGCCCTTCCCGAGGAATTCGATACTCGTATGTGGACTGGCTCCTTCGCCCTTAGCTCCGATGATGGAACCATTTCCCTTTGGAAGGGCTTTGAGGTGCGGCCAAATACCGCCTTCTGGCCGGTTCCCTGAAATCACCTCCAATCCTGTCCGGTTACGCGTAACCTAGGGCATGCTCGGTTCCCGCACTCTCCCCACAATTGCGGCCATCCTCATGGCCATCCTTGGGCTCTCCAACCCTGCTTTCGCCCAAAAAATTGGCCGCGACTGGCACGAGGATGCCGTGGCTGGCTTCAAGTTTCGACCCCTCAAGGACTGGGCCTTCATCCCTGTCTCGCAGGGAGATCGCGAGCGAATGGGAAAGCTGTTGGAAATGAACAGCGAAAAAGCTCTCAATGTCAAGCTCCCCGGTAATCAAATAGGACAATGGAAGCCCTCCCTTTACGCATTTCAGATGAGGGAACCTTCAGGTGCTGCTTCAACTGGGGGCGGAAGCCTTCGGAATCGGGTTTCTGAGGAAAAAAAGCGACCGACCATCGAAGTCATTATTGAAAGAGTCTTCGGCAACCTCCGGGACTTCAAAAAAGGCCTCAGTGATCCTTATTTTGGCCCAAAAGAAGAGAAGCTCAGCAAAAAAGCTGTAAGGCAGCATGTTACCTATACCGCATTTGACCCGAACGGGGTTGATTTGGTTTTAGACTGCTGGACTATTTCATTGCCGGAATGGGATGTCGGATTCGTTTGGCTAATTCCAGAAAGTGATGCCAAAAAATACTTAAAGGCTGTCAAAAAATCCATGAGGACCCTTACCTTTATGGAACTTAAGACTGATGCAATTGAAAAAGTTACAGGCGATGATAATTACAGTTCTTTTCTGGCCTACCAGAAAGAGCAGGCCCAAAAAATTCCTGGTTGGAGGATTGTTGAAGTACCCTCCAAACGCTTCTTGATTATTACCTCTTCTGGAAATGATAGGTTCATCAAGTCCGTCATTGAAAGGCTTGAAAAATCTAGAGACCTATACGAAGTTGACTTTCCCCCAAAAGAAGAGATTAACTTTGTCTCAATGGTTCGCCTTTGCAAAGATAGGGAAGAGCTCCAAAGCTATGGGAAAACCGGTTCCGGAACCGCTGGCTTCTTTAACCCAAACTCCCGCGAACTCGTTCTTTACGACGCATCTCAAACCAACAAAAAGGAAAGCTTTGCGGTTATGTCTCATGAAGCCTTCCACCAATACTGCTTTTTCTTGTTCGACGAAGCCAACGCCCATCGATGGTTTGATGAGGGACAAGGTGACTATTACGGGGCCTACAACATGGATGGGAAAAAGCCCAAGCCAACCGCCCATATGCCCGGGGGCCTTGACCGCTATCAGGGAATTAAGGAAATGGTGCGGAATGAAAACTATGTCCCCATTTCCAAGCTTATTCGCATGACCCATGAGCAGTGGTATGGAAACAACGATTCTTATCACGGAGTTGCCTCTTACAACCAATCATGGTCCTTGGTTTATTTCCTCCGCGAAGGCATGAGGGGTAAAGTATCAAGAAAGGTTTGGAAGAAAGAATATGCCGACATTATCCCCAACTACACCAAACACCTTTTTGCTGAATACGCAAAAGCAAAAAAAGCAATCCGTGATGACATTGACAAAGTAATCGAGAAGGCGGGCGGCGAATCTGCCCTCACCCCTGATGACCTCATGCGCTTACGGGAACAGCAAAAGAAAGCACCCATCAGTGATGGTGAAAAGATGAACATTTGGAATAAAGCCACCGCAGAATCTTGGGGCAAAATCGACATGGATGTCTTCGAAGAAGATTGGCTCACTTTTGTGAAGAAACACCTCTAATCCAATGAAGTACGGCCTTTTCCCAGCACTGGTTCTCGCCACCGTTTCGTGTGGCGCAGACACTTCTTCTAAACCGAATCTCCCTGCGAACACTCCAAGTGTCATTTTGGTCAGCATTGATTCTCTCCGCGCAGACCACACAACCCCATACGGATACACCCCCAAGTTCACGGATGAACCAACGACTCCCTTTATGGCGAAACTCGCTGCTGAGGGTGCACTTTGGGAAAATGCAAGTTCAGCTGCCCCCTGGACTCTTCCAGCTCACATTTCAATCCTGACTGGCATGAGCGTTCTGCAACACAAAGTCCGCACTCGCGGATTCCGTTTAGCAGACAATACGGGCAACATTGCGGGTAAGTTTCAGGAGGCTGGTTATCAAACTGCGGGTTTTTACTCCGCCCCTTTCCTCCACCCTAGTTGGGGATATTACCAAGGGTTTGACACCTATGTGGGAGCGGCGAAATATCTTAATTCTGATAAAACCACAAAAGCCATAACATCACTCGATGGTGGTCTGATGCAAGATGTCCATAACAGCGCCGACACAGACAAAGAAACTGCTGAACAAGTTGTGAATCGTGCCATCGAGTGGCTTGAAAGTGGAAACAATGCCGAAAAGCCGTTCTTTATGTTCTTACACCTTTGGGACCCTCATTACGACTACGAACCTCCCCAAAAATATGCAGACATGTTTCACCCTGGCTACAAGGGAGAACTTAATGGAAAGGGCTTCTACAAATCTGAACGCGAACTGAGCGAAAGTGAGCTTCAACACATCTTATCTCTTTATGACGCAGAAATCCGTTATACCGATGATCACCTCGCCCGCTTTTGGAATAAGTTGGAGGAGCTTGGGCTTGCCAGCAACATTGTCTTCGCTCTAACTTCTGACCACGGTGATGAATTCTGGGAACATGGACAAAAGGGCCACCACAAATCGCTATACAAGGAAGTCCTGCATGTACCCATGATTCTTCGGGCGCCAGGTCTTGTGCCTGCAGGATTGGTAATTCCTGGGACTGCCCCGAACTACGACCTCGCTCCCACCCTGCTTGATCTTGCCAATCTTCCACCTTGGACAGACCGCGACGGCATATCCCTTCGCCCTCAATGGGAAAACCCCAATCTAGATTTCCCAGTGATTGCCGACCTCATGCACCCTGGGCGAAAAAAGTTCCTGCATTCTTGGCGATCAGGAACCGACAAAATCCTCTTTTCCTACAAGCCCAAACCCATGCAGCTCATGGTTTATGATCTTGCCAAGGACCCAAAAGAGTTCGACCCCCAATTTCTCGCCTCCGAATTTGACAGCTCAATCGCGCCCCCCGCCATGGCTGCATTCACGAAGGCCATCCAAGGGGGCCCCCGCCCCGCTAACATGGACGAAAGCGCGGCAATGACCGCCCAGCTTGCTGAACTCGGGTACGGGGACAGCGACCCATCGCTGAGCGAAAACAAGCGCTAATCATTCCCCCTAAGTGCCTACTCAGGCATAACTTGTAAAGAAAATGCACATTACAGTCGTTGGAACTGGATACGTTGGTCTCGTCGCTGGGACCTGTTTTGCCGAAATGGGCAACCAGGTCACTTGCATTGACATTGATGCCGAAAAGATTGAAAACCTTAAAAAGGGCGTCATTCCTATCTTTGAACCGGGCCTCTCTGAAATGGTGCTTCACAACCACAAAGATGGGCGATTGAATTTTTCGACCGACCTCAAAACGGCGGTTGAAAATTCCAGAGTTGCCTTCATTGCTGTGGGCACCCCTCCCGCCGAAGATGGCTCCGCCGACCTGAGTGCCGTGCTTGCCGTCGCCAAAGCAATTGGCCAAGCCGCCAATGGCCCCCAAATCATTGTGGATAAATCCACCGTCCCTGTTGGCACTGCCGCAAAGGTGAAGGCAACTGCTCAGGCCGAAACAGAACATCCTATCGAGGTGGTCTCTAACCCAGAGTTCTTGAAAGAGGGCGCCGCAATCGATGACTTCATGAAACCTGACCGAGTGGTCATTGGTGCTGAATCTGAGGACGCCTTCGAAATTATGGACGAACTCTACGGTCCATTCGTTCGCTCCGGAAAGCCCATCATTCACATGGACCCTGTCTCCGCGGAACTCACCAAGTACGCTGCAAACGCCATGCTTGCTACACGGATTTCCTTTATGAATGAGATTTCGAGAATCTGCGATTTAGTTGGAGCGGATGCAGACATGATTCGAAAAGGAATTGGCACCGACTCCCGCATCGGCTCCCCATTCCTCTACCCAGGCATTGGCTACGGCGGCTCTTGCTTTCCTAAAGATGTCAAAGCCATCATGGCCACCGCACGCCAAAATGGATATGTCTTCCGCATTTTGGAATCCGTTGAGGAAGTTAACGAAAACCAAAAACGACTCATGGTCGAAAAAATCGTTGCTGAGTTTGGCGAAGACCTTTCAGGAAGATCCTTTGGTCTATGGGGCCTAGCCTTTAAGCCCAACACCGACGACATGCGTGAAGCCGCTGCCATTTCGGTCGTTCGCGGCTTGACCGAACGGGGTGCCACCATCAAGGCCTACGACCCTGAAGCACACGAAACCGCTCACGCCATTCTTGGCGACACTGTTGAGTATTGCGATAACCCGTACGATGCCATTGATGGCGCTGATGCCCTCATCCTGGCGACAGAATGGACCGAGTTCCGCCGCCCAGACTTCGAACGGATGGGTGATCTTCTCAAGCAGAAGCTTATCTTTGATGGTCGCAACATTTACTCCGCAGCAACTATGCGCAAGTATGGTTACACAAGACATGGGGTGGGAATTCCCCCCGTCAAGGCTTAGTACTTTCTCCACATTCACGGCTTCCGCCAATCGCAAACCAAACGGCTGAATCATGACCCGTAAAGCTCCCCAGCTCGATTCCCTTCGCCCCCACTTTGACAACTGGCAGAAGACTGCCGACATGATGGACCAACTGATTGACCTTCAGTTGAACCTCCGCCAAAGTGGTCACCCGGGCGGTTCTCGCTCCAAAGTTCCTGCAATGGTCGCATTGACTTTGTCTGGAGCTATGCGTTGGGACATCCGGCGACCCGGTCTTCCCTGGGGTGACCGCTTCGTTCTTGTTGCAGGCCACACCACCCCTCTTGCCTACTCCATGCTCGCCGTTTACAACGAAGCTCTCCGCCGCATGCATGAGAAAACTGGTGATTCCAAATACGCAGTTCCAGGGGGATTGGATCGCATGTTGGTCTGGGAAGACCTTTTGAACCTTCGCCACCTTGGCGGCCCTTCGGGTCACGCTGAAGTTGAAGGGAAAACCTTGTTCTTCAAGGCTAACACGGGTCCCAGTGGTCACGGCGCCCCCACAGCTGCGGGTATCGCCCTTGCTCTAAAAGCCGCAAATGCTGAAGACGTGCGCGTCTTCGCCCTGGAAGGCGAGGGGGGCCACACCGCAGGTTGCCACCACGAGGCGAAGCACACTTCTTACGGCTTGGGTCTTTCTAACTTCAACTATCTCCTTGATTGGAACGATTACGGAATTGATGACCGCGCCTTCTCTGAGGTCGTTCACGGAACTCCACAAGAATGGTTTGATTCTTACGGTTTCGTCACGAACGGCGCCGAAAACGGAGATGACTTTGGTCAACTTTGTGAAGCCCTCTTTGCAAGTGTTTTCGCTGATGGCGACCGCCCTCGCTGCACTTGGTTCAAGACCATCAAAGGTCGGGGATATGGCGTAACTGGAAACCAATCTCACGGCGCTGCACATAAGGCAAACAACGATGTCTTCTGGGCAACGAAAAAAGAGTTTGCCGACAAGTATGGTGTTGAGTTTGATGGCTTTGGCGAAACTGCCCCCGATTCCAATGAGGCTTTCCGCAAGCAAACCGCAACCAACATGAAGGTTGCCCTTTCTTTGCTGGATGACGAATCTTTCTGCACATGGCTTGCCGACACTTTGATTGCCATTGGTGATTCTGTTCCCTCGGAAATGCCAAATGCCCGGGTCAATGGCAATGCCGACCCTTCAACCGACCTAGAACTCACTGACCCAAGCAAACTTCCTGCCGAACTTTTCTTCGCACCAGGGGAGAAGCAACCCAACCGCAAAGGTTTCGCTATGTTTGGCGCTTACATGAACGCTGTGGCTCGCAAAAAGTATGGCCGCCCGCTTGTGATTGCAGCAAGTGCCGACCTCGCTGGTTCAACAAACATTTCTGGTTTCGCTGAAGACTGGAAAGATTCAAAGGGTTGGGGTTGGTTCAAGCGTGGCGAGTCCGAAGATGGCGCTCTGCTCCCAACCGCAATTACCGAGTTTGGAAACGCCGCCATCATGTGCGGGCTTGCAAGTACCAACTTGAGTGACGACCCCGAAAACCAATTCAATGGCTACTGGGGAGCTTGCTCTACTTATGGCGCTTTCTCCTATCTCAAGTACGGTCCAATGCGCCTGTACAGTCAGCAAATTCAAGACTGCGATTGGAAAGGAGGCAAGGTGATTTGGGTCGCAGGACACTCCGGCCCAGAAACCGCGGAAGATTCCCGAACCCACTTCGGGATTTACTCACCCGCGATTACTCAAATGTTCCCAAAAGGGCAGGTCATCGACCTTCATCCTTGGGAACCCAATGAAGTGGGTCCCTGCTTGGCGGCGGCGATGGCAACTGACACGAACATTATCGCCCTCCACCTCACCCGTCCTTCGATTGAGATTCCTGACCGGGAAGGGTTGGGGATGGCTTCCTATATGGATGCCGCAAAGGGCGCATACATCATGCGCGACTACGATGCTAACCGACCTAATGAGGGTTGCATTTTCTTACGCGGAACCTCCTCGACAAACTCTGTCCACATGCTCATAAAAAATGGAGCCTTTGATGGCGATGGCCCCAATGTGAAAATTGTTGCGGCTATTTCGATGGAACTCTTCGATTTGCAAACTCCTGAGTACCGCGATTCGGTTGCTTCTGAAGCAGACTGGATTGATTCCACCTTCATCACAAATGGCTCTCGCCAATCCATGCGTCAGTGGACAGCTCATCGAACTGCCTTCGACTATGGCATGGGTGCTGACTGGGACGACAAGTGGCGTTCCGGCGGCTCTTACGACGAAGTCATCGGTGATGCACATCTGGATCCCGCAAGCCTGTTGACCGGCATTCGCAAGTTTGCCGATGAGCGCGACCAACGGCTCGCCAAGGCGCGCGGGCCTGAGTCCTTGCACGCCCAACCTACAAGTTAGGACTGGTTGGTTTCTCTCGACCATCTCCTAGCATCCATAGGGTCGGCAGTTCCTCCGGCACTACTGGAAGCTGGCTTCCCTCAACTGGACCTTGAAAAAGGCCATTTCCCGCCGGGAACGGAGAAGGTTGACCTAAAGGTAGGCGGAAAGCGCCACTTGCGAGGAGTCTTTGTTCCATCCGACCCTGGCTCCCCCATTGTGATCCATCTTTTGGAATCCCTTGGCTCTGTCACTTTTGGTTCAAAACCACTACTGGGCTATCCCTGCCTCTGGCAACTCCGTGACATGGGTTTTTCTTCTCTCATGGTGGACTACCGCGGCGTTGGAGCATCAAGTGGCCACCGCTCTCCTCGCCATATGCGCGCCGACGCTCGTTCCTTTTGGATGTCCGCGATTGCAAAGGTTGGCGGTAATCCAAACCGAATTATCCTTCGCGCACTTTCCTTGGGGACTCTTGCTGCCGCATGCCTGTTGGAGGAACAAGTTCTTCCAAAGGGAGTGGTTCTAATTGCACCTGTTCGCGCCGAGACTGTTGCCAAAAACTGGTTCAAAAAATATCACGGCTCCACGATTGCATTTTTCGCAAGCCTACTGGGGCGACGAAAACCCGTACGGGTTGATTTACAACAAGTGATTGGCAATGCCAAAGTTCCCCTATTAGCCTTTGCCCCTGAAAACGATTACGCCCTTCCTCCCGAAGAGATGAAATTTGTTCAAGCAGCGGTTGGGCGGGCTGGTGGGAAGTGGGTTTCATCGCCCTTCAATCATTCTGGCCATGTTCTTCAAGCCCACTCCCTTTTCCCGGCGGAGCAGGCATTCTTGAAAGAACTCTTTCCAAGCCTTCCCCAGGTAGAGGCGCGTCTATCCCGTGCAAGTGGAGCCATTCCGCGGCCTGAGTTAGCCCCAACCGATGAAGCCCTTGAAGGTGTTTGCTCCCAATGGCTGTCCAATCCTCCAAAGTTAGCGAGTGCACTTGCCCTTTGCGATGCCCCGACTCAAGAGGTTCTAGATTGGTTGCGTAGCATTCCTTTAGAACGATTATCAGTACTTCCCGCAGAGGCGCTCGCTGCACTCGTTCATGGCCTTGCGGGCGCCAACTTAAACCAACTTCGCCAGCTTCGGGAAGAAACGGAGCCTGATGACTGTGTTCCAGGTATTCCTCAAGAGCGAATCAAGCAGGCTCATGGCTTTCCTATTCGGATGGTAGGAAGTCAGTGGCAGTCTTGGGAAGTTGGGGCTTGGCGAGATATTTGCCTCGCCTAGAGAACCACCTACTGATTCGCCTTCTCTCTCCTCTCTTCCAGCAAGAAGAAGGTAGAGGGAACAACAACCAGACTAAATAAAGTCGATGCAATAAGTCCAAAAATAAGAGACCACGCTAATCCTGAAAAAATGGGATCAAGAGTAATGGGCCAAGCTCCCAAAGCAGTTGTTCCTGCGGTCAAAAGAATTGGCCGTATGCGTGCGGCTCCACTTTCAAAAATTGCTTCGCGGAGGCTGGCACCTTTTGCTCGGGCCTCTCCAATAAATCCCATAAGAACCAAAGAGTTTCGAACCACAATGCCACCCAAGGCAATCATGCCAATCATGGCAGTTGCCGTGAAGTAAATCCCATTCTGGAACCCACCCACTTCTTCGGCAAAAAACACATTCAGCAACCAAAATCCAGGCATTATCCCTATGGCTGTCAATGGAATCGCCATCATGACCAGTAATGGAAGAATCATGGAACCAATCTCAATGACCAGCAGCAAATAAATAAGAACCATTGCCGCTCCAAAGGCAAGTCCTAAATCCCGGAATACGCGAACTGTGACCTCCCACTCGCCTTCTCCAGCCCACTCCACCGTCGAGGTGTTGGGTAGTGGGTTTTCTTTGAGCCAAGACTGAAGCTCAAAAATGGCCTCAGCCGGTGGACGACCTGCCATCTCACCAGTTACAAAGACAACAGGGCGTAGGTTTTTATGGTAAATAACTGGATCTTCGGACACGACTTCAAATGTGCCTATTTCATCAAGGGCAATCAATGAGCCTTCGGAAGAACGCACCGCAATCCCCCCCAATGCTGAAATATCGCTGCGTTGGTCACGAGGCAAGCGAACTTTGACCGGCAAAACTTGACGCTCTCCAGGAATCCTAAGTATTCCTGGCTGCGCTCCCTGCAAAGCAGTTGAAAGGATTCTGGATGTTTGTTTTTCTTCAACTCCATGAATGGATGCTTGTTCCCTGTCCAAAGAGTAGTGGATTCGACTATGTTCTTCAGAGGCGAGGATGTCTAAATCAACTAGGCCAGGTTCGCTCGACATTCTTTCAGTTAAAACGCGAGCGTCATCGATGATTTCTTGATAACGCCCTCCCTCAGAGCCATAGACTTCGGCAGTCACAGTGGCCAGAACCGGTGGGCCTGGAGGAACTTCGACTATGCGCATGACCACCCCTTCTGATTGAGCTATTTTCTCTAAATCGTTTCTCATCCGAAGAGTAATTGCATGGCTTTGCATTTCCCGGACACTTTTTGGAAGCAGAGTAATGCGAATGTCTGCCAACTCAGATGAGTTCCGAAGATATGTATGCCGAACAAGGCCATTAAAATCCATTGGGGATGCAGCCCCAACGAAAGCCTGCCAATTGACAACCTCAGGTTGTTTTGAAAGATAAGCCTCGAATTTTCTTGTGACAGAATCTGTATGTTCTAGGGTAGTCCCTTCGGGCATATCAAGCATTATTTGAAACTCATCCTTATTGTCGTAAGGAAGAAGTTTCAGGGGAACTTTCCCCAATGCTGCGAGGGACATTGACCCCGCAAATAGAAGGCAGACTACACCAAGAAGAGTCCAGGCTCGCTTGCGTGTGGCAATCCATGGAGAAACTACAACCCGGTACAGTTCCTTCAAGAATGGGGAAGTTGGCTTAGCCTTCTTCGCCATGCCTTGGTCCTTATCCCCTATTTTTTTCAACAACACCCAAGCAAGCCAAGGAACGACAGACAATGCTGCAAGGGTTGAAAAACTAACAGCAAGCGGAACATTTGCTGCCATCGGGCCCATGTAAGGACCCATCATTCCGGTAATAAATTTCATCGGAATAAAAGAAACGATAATTGCCAAAGTTGACATGATTACGGGAGGCAAAACCTCGCCCACCGCATTCAATATGGCTTGCCGGGGGCGGTGCGTCCCTTTTCGTAAATGCCGCTGGATGTTATCAACATTGGTAATCGGGTCATCTACAACCAAGCCTAACGACAAAATAAGGGCAAATAGTGTGACTCGATTTATGGTGTAGCCAAGCAACCAGTTGACCATCAACGCCAACGAAAATGACATTGGGACGGCAAGAGCAACAACAAGAGCTTCTCTCCAGCCTAAAGTAAACAGCAGAAGGGCAACAACAGAAATTAAAGCGAAGGCGATTGATTTGAGAAGCTCGTTTACTTTGAGGTCGGCCGTCGCACCATAATTTCGGGTGACAACCATCTGAACTCCATCCGGAAGGACTTCCCCACGGAGTCGCTCAGCCTCTTTGAGAATGGTTTGAGCAACTTGGGTTGCATCGGATCCCTTTTTCTTTGAAACCGCCAAACTGACAGAAGGAAAAGTCTCCGGTGAGGAACCACTAGACCCATATCGGGTGTACGCCTGGATTTCACTCGGCCCATTCGAGAGTGTGGCAACATCCCGTAAGTAAATGGGGAGACCATCCCGATCAATAATCGTAAGTGCTCCCAAGTCATTAAGTTTCTGAAGCCCATCCCCAGTGGACACACGGAACTTTTGGTTTAGGTTGTCGAAATCCCCAATAGATACCGAATGGTTCGCAGACGAAATTGTTTGAAGGACATCATCTAAGCTCAATCCTCGACCTTGTAGGTTTTCCCGGTCAATGGAAACCAATACCTCCCGTGGAGCCCCTCCAACGATTTGGGTTCCAGAAAGGTCAGGAAGTGGGTCCAAGCGAGCTTTAAACTCTTCTCCAATTCGCCTCAAATCATATTCATCGTAACCCTCTCCAAATAAACTAAAAACAACAATAGGAACATCATCAATTTCAATTGGCTTTACAATCCAGGATTTAACATTGGCTGGAATAATATCTTCGTTTTGCTGTAAACGATTCCGGAGCTTAATAATTGAATCTTCTCGATTCTCGCCAACAAAGAAGCGGACCGTTACAACTGAGGAGTCCCGCATTGAGCTGGAGTAAACATGTTCCACCCCATCTAGTTGCCAAAGGAGCCTCTCCATTGGACTCGATACAAGGTTTTCAACTTCGTAAGCGGAATATCCAGGGGCTTGAACAAATATGTCCGCCATGGGCACCACAATTTGAGGTTCCTCCTCACGAGGAGTATCCAAGATGGCAGAGATACCAAGAAGCAAGGAAAGGACAAGGAGCAGAAGAGCGTTCTTGCCAGTCAAAAACCGCGCAACAATCTCCTCAAGAAATGTCTTTGCCTTTAGTGGCTCGGAGCTTTTCGATGTATCGCTAGGTTTCATTGAACAGCAATTCGCTCAGAACCGCTTAAACCAGCAAGGATTTCAACCTGGTTGCCCGACACAGAGCCAGTTCGGACCGATTTCCGAACCCAAGATTCACCATCAAACACTTGGACCATCTCCACTTGCCCAACCTTAAAAATGGCACGACTAGGCACAAGGATTTGTTCACGACTCCCAACCTGATATCTAATCGTGCCAAATGTTCCTGGGGCTGGAAGCGCCCCATTGAGCCGAAGTTCTTCAGGTAGGGGTATGCGGATACGAATCGTTCTGCTAGATGAATCCGATGAAGGGGCAACTTCAGAAACAGCGCCGACACCCGTTTCATTAAACAGCTCCCAGGAAAGTTGGGCTCCGAGAGATGCGTGGCCACGGTCAGAAACGGGGAGCCGCGCTTCTAGGCAAATTCGACTTGGATCGTAAAGCCTGAATAGTGGAGTTCCGGGCACGGCCAAATCCCCAGCCCCGACGCGGCGCTCTTCAATAACTCCTGAAACAGGCGCAAGAACCTTTGTCTTTGACAAAGCAATCTCAGCGAGCTGGAGGCGCGCCTTAGCTTGACGAAGTTGAGTTTGAGCAAGATCCCATTCCCTCTCAGAGGCCACCTTTGTTTCGCGAAGGCGACTAATTCGGTCAGCTTCAGCTCTACTTAACTCAAGGCCCGCCCTCGCAGTTTCACAAGCTGCAAGCAGTGATGAGTCATCAAGTTCGGCGAGAAGGTCGCCCTCGGAAACCAAATCTCCCACATCAGCCTGAAGCCGTAAGACGCGACCGGTTGATTCAGCTGCAAGAAGAATGTGATCCAAAGAGCGAACGGATGCCGCAATGTCCCGATACACAGGAACAACAGCGCGGCGAGCCATTTCGGACTCTCGACCTTGGGGAGATGCCGCGCTCTTAGAAGCGGAAACATCCGTGTCAGCGCCCGGGCTGCATGCGCTCAGAAGAACGAGGAAAAGGAAAGAAAAGAGATGCATCGGTAACTACTACATGCGGCAGTGGTTCTGAATGCAGTCCAATAATCCGAGAACTTCAGTTCGCACAAGAGTGTAGAACACTTTCTGGCCCTTCCTGTTTGCGGACAGGATCCCGTTCTGGCGAAGGGTGGACAAATGTTGGCTCGTCACTGCTTGGGGCGAATCAGATGCAGAGGAGATGTCTCCAACACACTGTTCCCCAGAGCGAAGGAAGTCAATGATTCTCAAACGGACCGGGTGAGCACAGATTCGAATCATGGGGGCAGCACGAACCAAATGGTCGTATGGGAGTAGGTTGGCATGTTCCATATTTATATATATAACCCTATATTCTCATTAGTCAATATTTCTTCCCAAAAAAAACCAGCAGTCAGAAATCTGACCGCTGGCTTCCTTTTCCCCTTTACTGGCATTCTTTAAGGTTGCCATCCCCTGCAACCTAATGTTCCAAAAGAACCTATGCTCAGTACCTATATCTTCGGAAGCAAATGTGGGCTCCGGCCAAATAATTGAGCACTTATCTCAGCACCCAAATCCAACTTCCTTCAATTGGTTAGATTTTTCGCCCGTTTTCGTGGTTATTTTATTTTTTTATGGGTCATTTTCTCCCTCCTTGGGCGCACTTTTTCAGTTTGTTGGTATCTCAACTTGGATAAGATTCACCCAAATGGCCTCCAAGTCCAACTCCCCCACTCAAATATGGGCGCACCGAGTTCTGCAAGAACTCACAACTCTGTACCCCGTTACAAGCACTGCCCTCCATTGGGAGACACCATTCCAACTCTTAATCGCCACGATTCTCTCTGCCCAATGCACCGACAAGCGGGTGAATTTGGTGACTCCTGGCCTTTTCTCAAGATGGCCAACTGCACAAAAAATGGCCCAGGCAAGGCAGGAAGACCTAGAAAAGGCCATCCATTCGACCGGTTTCTATCGCAATAAAGCAAAGAACATCCTTGGTGCTGCTCAAAAGTTGGTCCAAGATCACAAGGGTCAGGTTCCCGACCAGATGCTCGAACTGACCGCCCTTCCGGGAGTAGCCAGGAAAACTGCCAACTGTGTATTAGGAACAGCATTCGGCAAAGAAGAGGGCGTCGTTGTGGACACACATGTCGGCCGATTAGCCCGCCGATTGGGCCTCACCGTGGAGAAAAATCCCATCAAGGTCGAACGCGACCTCATGAAACTTTTCCCCCGGAGCTCCTGGACCCGTCTCAGCCACCTTTTTATTGACCACGGAAGGAGCACCTGCACTTCCCGGAAGGCGAAATGCGAGGAATGCATCCTTCGAGAAGGCTGCCCCAAGCTCCTCACCTAGACACTGACCCCAACTGTTGGGTCACCTTATCTATAAGGCCTTACCAGGTAAGGGGTTGTGGCAACTAATCGTATTACGCTAGGCCCTGGTTCGCTTTTGCTCTAAGTGCCTCACTGGAAAGGGAATAGGGAAATAATGACCCAACAGTTGGGGTCAGTGTCTAGGGAGGGGTCTCAAGTTTTCCAGTTGACGCAAACTGGCATTTGATGGTATGGTTCCCTAATGGAAGCTCACTCTCTCGACATCTCCAGCCTTGCCAAGCAAGCAGGTGTCAGTAGCCGCACGATTCGCTACTACGGGGAACTGGGGCTCATCCGTCCCGAGGGCCGGGGTCCGGGTGGTCGTAGGCTCTACGGGGCCGATGCCCTGGAACGGCTTCGTTTTATTTCGCGACTCAAAAAATTGGGGATGAGCCTGGAGGAAATAGGCGACCTGAATTCAGCATTTGATCGAGGAAACACAACCGCACTCCTTTCTGAGCTGGAGCCAATGCTGAACACTCGGCTCAAAGAAATCCATACCCGCCTAAACGAACTGCAAGAGCTAGAGAAGCACCTCACACACTACCTGAATCGCATTCAGAAAAAACAGAACACTCTCGATTCGGAACCTGAATCATGAACACGCGCCTCAATCCAACCTCCTCCACCGGCTCAACGGCGGCAACAAATTTCCGTCCGCGCTTCATCACTGCAGCATCACTCTTCGATGGGCACGATGCTTCCATAAATATCATGCGCCGCATCCTTCAGAAGAAAGGCGCAGAGGTTATCCATCTTGGACACAATCGGAGTGTTGATTCAATCGTAGAGGCCGCAATCGAGGAAGATGCTCACGCCATTGCAATAAGTTCCTACCAGGGTGGCCATGTTGAGTTTTTTAGCTATATGGTGGACTTGCTTTCCGAGAGAAACGCCGAGCACATTCAAGTTTTTGGGGGAGGCGGCGGAACGATTACTGACAAGGAAGCGAAGGAACTTCATGCGAAGGGGGTAAAAAAAATCTACTCCGTTGAAGATGGTCGCACGATGGGCCTCGAGGGAATGATTGAAGACATGTTGGCTCGTGCATCTATCCCCCTTGCCACCCAAGAGACTCCTCTCCCGAGCAACATATCTTTCTCTAACCCCAACGATGTTGCTCGAGCAATTACCCTAATTGAGGAGCTCCACAGTTGCGACTCAAACAAACTCCCGAAGCTCCGGGATCAAATCCAAGCCCTCCAGGGAGAAAGCCGGCCCCCTATTTTGGGTATCACGGGCACTGGTGGTGCGGGAAAATCTTCGCTCACAGACGAGCTTGTCCGCCGATTGCGACTCCAATATCCAGAAAGAACAGTGGCAGTCCTCTCTGTTGATCCGAGCCGGCGACGAACCGGTGGCGCTCTTCTTGGGGACCGCATTCGCATGAATGCCGTCCAGGGAGAAACTGTATTCATGCGCTCTATGGCAACCCGTCGTGCGCATCTTGCAACAGCTGGTGCTGTACATGATTCCCTTCAACTCCTTTGTGCCGCTAACTATGACCTCGTCATTCTTGAAACTGCCGGAATTGGTCAATCTGATTCTGAAGTTGTGGATCTATGCGACTTCTCTCTCTATGTAATGACACCCGAGTTTGGTGCTCCTTCGCAACTTGAAAAAATCGAGATGCTGGATTTTGCTGACTGTGTCGCAATTAACAAATCAGATAAGCGCGGCGCTGATGACGCACTCCGTGATGTTCGCAAGCAATTTCAGAGAAACCGTGAACTGTTCGACCTTCCGCCTGAACAGATGCCCGTCTATCTCACTTCCGCGAACCGTTTTGCAGATTCAGGTGTGAACCAACTCTTCGACCATGTCATTTTGCAACTTCAGAAGCGTTCCAAACTCGAATGGGAGGCCCCCGCTCTCACAAATGACTCTGTTGATATTCCTTGCGTTGTCCCCCCCGAACGCAGTCGATACCTTTCTGATGTTGCTGAATCTCTTCGTCATTACCGACGAAAAACCGAACGGCAAAGCGATCTAGCTTCCCGTGCTGACGGCATTGCCCGCACTCTTCGAGAGTTCGGCGATTCTCCGCCGCCTATTCATGAAAACTACTCCGCGGACGACCTTGTTGATTCAACAATACCGGCGGAGGTCCTTCTTTTGCGCCAACGTTATCAAGAGATTATTTCGGATTTGGATTCAAATCTTCGTGAACGAATCGCCAAGTGGGACCAAACCTGCGAAGCTTATTCTGCCGACCACTTCACCTATGAAGTTCGCGGGAAGGACATCTCAGTCCCCGCCCAACACGAGACCCTCTCGGGCACTCGCGTTCCCAAGGTTGCCCTTCCAAAAACCAAAGATTGGGGTGAGCTCAGTCAGTGGATGTCCTTGGAGGGTCTTCCTGGAGAATTCCCATTCACGGCAGGAGTATTCCCCTTCAAGCGAACTGCCGAAGACCCCGCCCGCATGTTTGCTGGGGAGGGCACTCCCGAAAGGACGAACCGACGATTTCATCTTCTTTCCAAAGGTCAACCAGCGGCCCGGCTTTCAACTGCTTTCGACAGCGTCACTCTTTACGGGCAAGACCCTGCGAACCGTCCAGACATTTACGGGAAAATTGGGAACTCCGGCGTTTCTGTTTGCTCCCTTGACGATGCAAAGCGCCTCTACTCGGGCTTCGACCTTTGCTCGCCAAAGACCTCTGTCTCCATGACCATTAATGGGCCGGCCCCCATGATGCTTGCTTTCTTTTTGAACACAGCCATTGACCAGGCGATTGAGAAACGGCTCCGCGAAACGAACCGCTGGGAAGAGACTCAATTAAAAATCAAAGAGCTCTGCGGCGGCAATCAACCTACCTATCGGGGCGCACTTCCCGAAGGTCACGATGGCAGCGGACTCGGCTTGTTGGGAGTAACCGGAGATCAGGTCATTAGCGGAGATGAATACTCTGAAATACGAGACAATGTCCTGGCAAATGTCAGGGGAACTATCCAGTCAGACATCTTGAAGGAAGATCAAGCACAGAACACCTGCATTTTCAGTACAGAGTTTGCCCTGAAAATGATGGGAGATGTTCAGGAGTGGTTCATCCAAAATAATGTGCGGAACTTTTACTCCGTTTCCATTTCGGGATACCATATTGCAGAAGCAGGAGCGAATCCACTTTCTCAACTCGCCTTTACTTTAGCCAACGGATTTACCTTTGTTGAGTATTACAAATCACGGGGGATGGACATCGACTCCTTCGCACCAAATTTGTCATTCTTTTTCAGCAATGGCCTTGATGCTGAATATTCTGTCATTGGTCGTGTTGCTCGCCGCATCTGGGCTGTTTCTATGCGCGACCTTTACGAAGCAAGCGAGCGTTCTCAAAAACTAAAGTACCACATTCAGACAAGTGGTCGCTCACTTCACGCTCAAGATATTTCTTTCAATGACATTCGCACAACTCTCCAGGCCCTTCTTGCAACAAACGATAACTGCCAGAGTTTGCACACAAACGCATATGATGAAGCCATCACAACTCCAACCGAGGAGTCTGTTCGCAGAGCTCTCGCAATCCAGCTCATAATCAATAAAGAATTTGGGCAAGCCAAAAACGAGAACCCTCTCCAGGGCGCATTCCTAATCGATCTTTTAACGGATCTTGTAGAAGAGTCCGTCCTTGAAGAGTTCGATCGCATCAGCGAACGTGGCGGCGTTCTAGGTGCTATGGAAACTATGTATCAACGCGGAAAAATCCAAGAAGAGAGTTTGCACTACGAAACTCTCAAGCATTCCGGGGAGTTGCCTATCGTCGGAGTAAACACATTCCTTGATTCTGAGACAGACGATGGCTCAATCGTTGAAACTGAACTTATCCGTTCTACTGACGAAGAGAAACAAAGCCAAGTCGAGCAAATAACATATTTGGAAGAGAAAAATCGGGTAGCCGAAGATGCCGCACTTAATCAACTTCGCAAAGCGTCATTGAGTGGAAATAACATATTTGACGCCCTCATGAAAACTGTGCGCGTTTCCAGTTTAGGCAGGATTAGTGAGACCCTGAATCAGGTCGGCGGTGAGTACCGCCGTTCTATGTAAGATCTGCTCCTTACCAGGAGAATGGAAGCTTGATATAACTCATCTCAGGCTTCGGACTGGCTTGTGAGACGCCAGAATCTGTTGCATCGATGTCGAAGGTAACTCGGTAGCGGATAAATTGGAGACCTTCTAGTGCCGACAAATCAGAGCCCCACCCAGTCGGGCTAGGAATGAAAGATGAGGAATCAGAAGGATCATCAGTGCCCTGGAACTGGACCCGCACACTTGTGGATGAAGGAAGGCTATCGACAGCGCCCTGGGTAGTAAGGCTAAAGAACCTAGGACGAATTGCCCAATCTTCTGTTGGGCTCGTTGCTGCGCTCATCGATCCGTCGTCAACATCGGTGATAAGAGTTAAGGTTCCGCCTAAGTAAGTTGCGTCAACAATCTCGAAGTCGTTTTCAACCACTTGATTTGGAAGAACGGAGTAACCGACCAATGCGGCTGGGTGGCGCAAGAAGTGCTCTTGGCCAGAAAAAACGCTGGCGGCATCAGTAATGGTTAGGGTTGTTGCTCCGAAACTAGCTTGGGTGTGCGTTCCAGTGGCAACATTTGGCAACTGAACCACCTTCTCAGAAGTCACATCGACAAAGCCAGAGCCATCGGTACCATCAAACTCCAAGAGGTTGTTTTGGAATTTGGGATAACTATTTCCAGAGGGATCTAAGCGCATCCCAGCATAGCCCGTATCAATCCAGGTACTTTGGAATTGTGACCCACTGGAGAAAAATGCGAGCAAGGCGTATGGGCGGGGAGCAGCAAAAAGATAGAGAATTTCTTCTAAGCGGCTTGTCATCACGGGCCCATTCAAATCAAAATTATGAATGTAAGAACGAATACCGTCTCGCGCCAAGGTTGGCCAGGCATAGCCATCGGCGGGGTCGGGAACGTGGAACTGGATAACACCATTCCCACCAGCTCCGCCACGACCCAACATGAGGTCGCCATTTCCGTCATAGGTATTCGTTCCAGGGATTTTGTGCCCAATCGAGTTGCACCATCCGCGGCGGCCACCTACGGCAGTGGCGATTCGCTTCTCGGACAAGTTCCCCAAATCTGCTGGAGTCGAAGCAACTCCAATGTAAATCTGTGAAAGGTCAATTTTGGTTGCAGAGTGCAAAACGAGGTGCCCACCTGAGCCACCACCTGAACCAGATATTTGCCCATAGGTGTAGAGAACAGATTCGCCACCGTGGCCGATTCCACCATTGCAATCAATCTTTCCTGAATTACCGATGGTAATGGGTCCAATGGCCATTATTTGAAGTTGACCGCCGCCACCACCGCCAGGAGCACCCTTTCGATAATATCCACCAGATGGCGGAAAGGGCGAAGCAGGGAATAGCTCGGCAACAGACAGCATTCTTCCGTTTACAGAGGTTCGAGTAATGGTTTGGGAATCGCCACTAGCGCCCCCACCGGAACCTGCCCAAGGCGTCAAAAGTTCTCCAACAGTAATCGTGCCATCGTCGTTTAGACGGCGGCCCCAAAAATCATTCATATAATCCCCATCATCAGAAAAGATGGAGGCACCGCTGGGACCAGGATCAGGTCCATTTGTTGGGTGTCCAAAATCTAAAGGGCATGTTGGTGTATTCCAGGCAGAATCAAGAGAAGTGAGGCTGTCTTTGGGGTCAACAACATCAACCATTTCATCTTCCATGCCATAAGTACCATGAGGGACGGATGGAAGGTTATTGGGATCGGGATCCCATTTTTCAGCTTCCCATGATGAACCCCTCATGCCATCTTCGCCCCCAAATACGGGCAAATCATAGACACCGGTAGTCGCGGGATCATGGAAAATTCCATCGGGCCAGTATGTATGGGAATCCTTATGGTGGTCTGGGCCGTTATTTTCAGCAGAGCCTGGACGTTCTTTACTTGACCAGTCATCTTTCCAAATCGCTTCATTCGGGGTTTTGGCAAAGGTGCCGCCACCACCGCCGCCGACAGTCAATCGTAAATTTTTGGAAGTACTGCTCCCAATGTTCTGGGTTTGTTGAATTCCGCCCTCTCCACCAACACCGCCAATCGCAACAAATCCAAATGGACCATCTCCGGGATCCCCGCGGTAGGTTGCAGCATTCGTAATCTTAGAAGCCATTCCTCCAAGACCACCACCACATTCACCCTGAACAGGTCCAACGGGGAATTGTGGCGAGTTCAAGCTTGTGGGCCAATGTGAATTATTTCCACCGACATCAAGTGTGCCATAGATTTCGACTTCACCCTGGGCATAAATAATAAGTGGGTTGCTACCACGACCCCGCAAAGTGGAGCCAGCCGTTATTTCAAAATCATCCACATAAAGCACACCCGAGTAAACATTGAACGAGCGATTATTCGAATCTGTAATTAAGTACTGTCCATCAGTGCGAATTTCACCAGAGTCTTCATCCCAGTAGAAGTCGTCGTTGCCCGAGACATATTGGCCCTTGTAATCAAAACTTGCTCGGTAAACACCATCTACAAACTCCGCAGGAGGCATGACAATTTGAGCTTCGGGATCAATCCATGTGGTGTCATCAAAAAAGTCTGCAAACTCATCTATGGTCTCGTCCGTTTCTTGCCAGCCGAATAATGCTGAAGCATATACCTCTGTCAAAGTAGGGGTATCATGTTCGCTCGAAAACCAAGTCGTTTGGTTTACCTGTCCACTAATGTCAGCGAAATCGTCTTCAACAACAAGTCGAAGAGCGTGGTCGGGTGGAAGGATTCCAGATATTTGAAACCACACAAGGGAACCGTTTTCCGTGCAATTTTCAAACAAAAGAACTTCACCAGCGACCTCATTCCCTAAGGCAAAGGACGGGGTTTGCGAATTCGTTAGAGTATTATCAGAATACTGGACATGAATCCGTTCTGTGTTCAAATTTGAACTTCGGCCGTCTATTGACTGATCGAATTGGATTTGAATCGTGGGCTCACGATCTGTGTAAAAGTTTAAGCGCGAGGGCCAGGTAATGTTGGTAACCATGGCCGGCCCCATGTTGTAATCCAGGAAAAGATTTTGCGTGGGCGGGGTAGGAGAATAAAAATTTCGAGCAAGCCCTTCTGTTAAAAAATGGCCACCGGTATCACGAAGAACATTTACCCCAAAAGAAACTTGGGTAGGAAGTTCTAAACGGTAAGCAACTCCACCCGGAAGAAAGGCACCGTTATCTAGGGCATCGTTCGTAGGACAGGTCGGATGAAAAATAACAACCTTATCCCCTGAGCCTGGATCCAAAGAAAAACTACCCGTAACAGGGTGACCGCTCATTTCGGGATCTGTTGGGGCAATCACAATGGAATCAAACCCGATGGAGTCCGGGTCAATTGGATGGTTGAACTCAATGCGGATTTCTCGGTTCAGCTCCCAAATTTGACCCTCAGGCACAT
This sequence comes from Planctomycetota bacterium, assembly GCA_030748415.1. Taxonomy (GTDB): domain Bacteria; phylum Planctomycetota; class UBA1135; order UBA1135; family UBA1135; genus UBA7888. The sequence goes on along the minus strand of JASMMA010000006.1, from coordinate 104,008 downwards.
TCACTCCAACGACCTTGAAGGCCCCTGCGGTCGCACCGGCGTCACCAGTCAAACTGTCCGAAAAGCAGGAGGACAGGAAAGCCAATGGAAGGCACAGAAGGGTCAGGGCAGCCCATTGAGGCATTTTCCGGGGCAAGGGGTGGGGTTTCATTCGGGCTTAGTTTATAGACGCGTTGGTCTTTGGGGATTAGGGGCCACAGGAGCCTCCTCTTTCCAATAGTCATAGAAGCAAATGCCGTACCAAGGGGATTTGTGTCTTTTTCAACATTACTCTGGAATATTACTCCAAATCCTCCCCAGATGTGTGCGAATTCGCACACCACTCCTCTCCAGCATGGAATCCGATTCGGGTTATGCTGGGAAGTTCATGCGTTTCCCCCTCCCCTCACTCACCCTTTTCCTAGTCCTTGGCTCGCCCCTTACGAGTCAGCAATTGGGCCTTCATTTAGACGGAGTCGCAACAGGGACCGAATTCGGCTGCTCACTTGACACCATCGGCGACCTGGATTCTGACGGAATTGATGACTTTATTGTTGGCGCTTCACGAGAAAGCGGAAACGGCGTCCAGGCAGGTGCAGTCCATATTTACTCCGCTGCTTCCGGGGTTGAGCTTTACCACCTTCACGGTGATTCCGATTACCATCGAATGGGCTTTACTGTTTCTGGTGTTGGAGATGTCGATGCTGATGGAGTGCCCGACTTTGCAGGCGGCTCTCGCCGAGACAACACTGATGGCTTCTCTTCTGGCTATGTTCGGGTATGGTCAGGTGCAACCGGTTCCGAAATCTTCACTCTGACAAGCAACAATCGGTGGGACTGGTTTGGCCAAACAATTTCTGCATGTGGAGACCTCAACGGCGACGGCCATGATGACATTCTCGTTGGTGCGCCCCACCACGATTGGGCTGGTCCAGGTGCCGGCGCCGCCTTCATTTATTCCGGAGCCACTGGGAGTATCCTTCATCGCTACTACGGAGAAAACCCATGGGACATGCTTGGTTGGTCGGCCGCGCAACTTCCTGACTTGGACAATGACGGTGTATCTGAAATCGCAATCGGGTCTCCTCGCAATGACTCTGGTGGAAGCGACTCTGGATGTGTAGAAATCTTCTCAGGTGAAACCGGCACACGGATTCAAAAAATCTTTGGGACCCCAACCGACGCAATGGGTTATTCACTCGCCTCAATAGGCGACACGAACGGTGACGGGATTCCCGATCTTGCCCTTGGCGCAATGAACGACTACTCAACCCAAACATTAAAAACTGGATTTGTAGAAATTCGCTCCATGGCTGGCAATTTTCCCCTTCTTCAGCGCTTCGATGAAGAATCTCGATTTGAAGCTTTCGGGTCCAGCCTCGCTGCCGTGGGCGATGTAGATGGTGATGGTCTCAACGACCTTCTCGTAGGTGCTCCTTTTTCCGGAGATGCCGGATCTACCGGCCTTGCAGCAGGCTCCGCACGCCTCTACTCCGGTATGAGTGGGCGCATCCTGTATCGATTTACTGGAGATTCCACCAAGGACTTCCTTGGACAAGCGGTAGCCCCCGCCGGAGATGTCAATGGTGATGGTCTTGCTGATTTTCTAATTGGCGAACCAGGTGGCAACCCTGATAGCGATGTTTACCTTTACTACTCTGACCCCGTCGCCATCCTCACAGTAAGTGGACTAACGGCCGGCCAAACTGCCACCTTCACCGTTCAGGACGGAGTTCCCAGCTCACCCCTTACATTTCTTTATTCTCTATCTGGCTTTGGGACAACCTCCTATCCAAGTGGGGTGATTCTTGATTTAGCAGAACCCATTCTCATTCTTGGAACATCTAACTCCGACAGTTTGGGTTACGGAACCCTAAGCTCCTCCGTACCGTCTGGAGTAACAGGCGTCACCATTTGGGCGCAAGTCTGGCAACACGGCGGCCCCCCTCCAGGTGCAGCTTCCACCGCACTACAAGCCACAATTCAATAAATGATTACCCTCTTAACCCTCGCACTCCTCCAGAATCCACTCTCTGATTTCCACCTAACAGAAAGAGCGGCCAACACTTTCACCCACAACCGGCAAGTTGATCAGGCAATAGCAGCGGACAAAGATGGGAACTTACTCATGGTTTGGGGTAGCCGTCGACAGGAAGTGGGCACCTTCGGTGTGTTCGGTGCTTGGCTAGACCCCTTTGGCCGCCCTCTTGGAACAGAGCTTCATATCAACACTACTGTCCAAGACAATCAGTTGCGCCCCTCGGCTGCATTCGCACCAGACGGAAGCGCTTGGGTTGTTTGGCAAAGCAACGCTCAAGATGGAGACGGGTTTGGGGTTTATGCGCGGCGGCTCACTCTTCAAGAAAATATTCTCGAGGATGGAAGCACTCGAACAGAGCTCCTTCCTAAAGGAGACGAAATCCGTGTGAACCAAGAACGGTCTGGTGATCAAATTCGGCCTGTCCTAGAGTTCTCATCAAATGGAAGCGCATTTGTTGCATGGGAAGATTGGTCCACAGGTATCTCACAAATTAAAGTCAGGTCCTTCTCGCAAGACGGCACCCCTCTTTGCGACGAGTTTCTCATTGCTCCAAACCAAAACCTTCGGCAAACTCTTCCCTCTATTGCTCCCTTGGCGGGTGAACGGTTTGCAGCTGTTTGGTCAACCTCCGATTCCGAAACAGGAACCCCTCAAGGGCTTCAATCCCGACTCGTGAACCTGAACATGCCTCTGGGTTCCATTACCCGTGTGGATGACCAAGAAGAAGCGGGGATAGAGCCTTCAATATCTTCTAACGCAAAAGACCGCTACGCCATTGCCTGGATGAGTCAAGCCGAAGGATTTGGATACGGGTCCTGGTTCCGCATTTTCGATTCCGAAAAGGGCGCCCTAACTGAAGGTGCTCATGTAGATGCCGGCGGCGCAGGATGGCGGACTGGAGCATCGGTTGCCATGCGTCCCGATGGCGCTTTTGCAATTGCTTACAGCAACAATAAAGGCAAACCACCTATAGCTGAACCTCGGCGTCCACACTCCGATATTGATATTCGAGTTCAGCTCTTTGACCGAAACGGCAAGAGCACATCTGAAGGCTTCCGGGCAAACAAAAGAACCGTTGAAGAGCAAACACTTCAAACAGGGCTCAACACTCGCCACACTTTGTGGACTGGGAAGGGCCAACTTGCTTTCGCCTGGCACGGAAACGCCGAAGGTGATCGCCGGGCTGCTGGTCTAACCCTATACGCTCCTAAAACGCTTGCGAAGGCCTCTATTCCTGAAATCGAGCCTGTTGCGGCTGCTCGAAATATCACCATGGAACAGGTGTACGATACGGAAATTCGCCCTGATTGGGACCCGAACTGGCGTCCAGAACCACTAAACCCCGCAACCCCTCGTGGCGGTCTCGGCGGTTTCACAGCCTTCAACTCAACCGGGTGGAATCCTCCTGATCCAAACCTCGCCGTCGGCCGTGACCACATTGTTGGTGTTGTAAACTCTCAAATTGAGTTTTACAAAAAGGATGGGACTCAACTCTACAGCAAAAGTTTATCTGGCGGCAATGGCTTTTTCGGAAACAACATTAGCGGCGGTTCAGCTGGCTCCTTTGTCTTCGACCCGATTGCCGTTTACTCAACTCACCACGATCGATTCGTTGTAGCTGCTGCCGAAGATACAAATAACACATCTTATATTTGTATTGGCATTTCAGATGATTCTGACCCAACTGGAACCTGGCACACCTATCGAATCACAGCTTCAAGTTGCGGATTCCTAGATTTCCCAAACCTTGGTATCGACGAGAACGCTGTCTATGTTTCAGGCGATTGTTTTAGCGGCGGAGGTAATGATGTTTACATTTTCCCACTTGCTCCAATGCTTACGGGCTCAGCAATGTCCCCTACAAAGATGGACATGTCTAGTGGACTTCTCTCTTTGGGCTGCATGAAGAATTACGACACAAACATGGATGTCCAGTACTTCGTCTCTACTTGGGCTGGAAGTAATAGCCAACTTAGCTTTTATGCAATCACCGACCCACTTACAAACCCAACAGTGCACTCCAAAGCAGTTTCGGTTCAGGTGTATCGGAGTCCTCCTGGAGCAGATCAGTTAGGCACTTCCAATAAGGCCGATACCATTGATAACCGTATCAAGCACGGTGTTTACCGGAATGGCCGAATGTGGTTCTGCTTTAATGTCGGAGCGGGATCTGGCAACAACACCGCCAGAGTTCGGTGGTATGAATTTGATATGCAAGGCTGGCCCAACAGTGGGCAGAACCCGATTGAAATCCAATCTGGAACCCTGAACTACGGCAACGGAGAACACAACTGGTTTGGCGACATCCATGTAGATGATGCCGGGAACGCCACCATTGCCTATCACCGCTCCTCCTTAAACCAGTACATCGAAATTGAATATGTCACTCGCATGGCGAATGACCCAGCTGGAACCATGTCCGCAGAAGACACTTTGCAGGTATCAACTAACCCCGTCACCGGGAGCCGTTGGGGAGACTACAGCGGCGTTGAAGAAGACCCATCTCAGCCTGGGACTTTCTGGAACCACCATGAATACCAAACATCAAGCTGGAGAACATGGATGGGCCATTTTGCAACCGTGGTTAACCCAGTCCTTTCTCAAACATCTATGTTTCAGGGTTTCCCAGCAACTCTTACTGTTGAACATGCCAATCCAAACGAATTGGTTTACTTCCTCTGGAGCCAAACTGGAAGTGGCTCGGGTCCATGCATCCCCCAGCTTGGAAATCTTTGCTTGGACATTCTTTCGCCAATCAACTTGACATCGACGGCAACCGCCAATGCCAACGGCGAGGCCAGTGTTACGCGCAACATCCCGAACTCTGCCCCATTGATTACTGTGTGGTCGCAGGCAGTCATTCAAAGGGGTGCTGGCGGAGTTGATTCGGTGAAAACAAATGTGACCAGCGACACCATCAAATAACCGCCGGTGGGCGGATTATGGAGACCATCCAAATTGCGGAACGGCTTCGTGACGAAGTCAGTAGTTTGCGATTTAGCAAACCGGTCACACATGTTTACAACCCCTTGGATTATGCCTGGGATTTACATGAGCAATATCTTCGTCGATACGCCCGCAAGGGAGTTCGAGCGATATGGTTGGGTATGAATCCTGGTCCTTGGGGCATGGCTCAAACCGGCGTCCCTTTTGGGGAGGTTGGTATGGTTCGGGATTGGTTGAAGATTGATGGCCAAGTGAGGCAACCAGACTCCATTCACCCAAAGCGACCCATTCAAGGACTCGATTGTCCGCGCTCTGAAGTAAGTGGGCGGCGACTTTGGACATGGGCATCGGAATATTTTGAATCGGCAGATTCTTTTTTCGACCAATTTTTTGTTTTTAATTGGTGCCCACTCTGTTTCATGGAGGAGGGAGGTAAGAACCGAACTCCTGACAAGCTTCCTGCCGCCGAACGAAAACCTCTCATGGAGGCTTGCGATCAAGCTCTCCTTGAAACCGTGAAGGAGCTTCAGCCTCAGATGGTGGTTGGCGTTGGGAAATTTGCAAAAGACCAAGCCTCGCGCATTTTGAAAAACCTAGATATCGAAATTGGTCAAATCCTTCACCCATCTCCGGCCAGCCCCATCGCCAACCGTGGCTGGGCACCTCAAGCCGAACGCCAACTTCTAGATTTAGGACTCTTGCTCTAATCCATCAAATGCGAATCATTTCTCTGAACTTGAATGGAATCCGTTCGGCCGTTCGAAAAGGTTTCCTGGACTGGCTGCCAAGCCAAAATGCCGATGTGGTCTGTCTGCAAGAAATCCGGATCCAGGACCACCAACTCACTTCAGAGATGCGAAATCCTCCTGGCTTTCATGCTCATTGGTTTCCAGCCGAACGGCCTGGTTATGCAGGGACTGCGATTTTGAGTCGAAAGAAACCGGATCAAGTTCGAGAGGGAATGAATTGGAAAGAAGCGGATTCCGAAGGGCGAATCCTTTCGGCAGACTTTGGGAGATTTACAGCGGTTTCTCTGTACTTGCCCTCAGGGTCCTCTAGTGAGGAAGCTCAAAAGAAGAAGTTCCGATTCATGAAGAAGCTCCAATCCTGGTTATGCGAACGCAGGAAAAGCAGAAGAAACATCCTGGTTTGTGGGGATTGGAACATCGCCCATACCCAGAAGGACCTTCGCAATTGGAGGAGCAACCAAAAAAACTCCGGCTTTCTCCCAGAGGAACGCGCCTGGATGGACCAAATTTACGCAAACTCTGCTTGGACAGACGTTTACAGACAATTGCACCCTACTGAAACTGATGACTGTTATACCTGGTGGTCCAATCGAGGCCGTGCCTGGGAGAACAATGTCGGGTGGCGCTTGGACTACATGGCAGCAACTCCTGGATTGGCTAAAAAGGCCGAAAGGGCCCTAGTTTGGAAAAAGACCCGGTTTTCGGACCATGCCCCCCTTGTGGCGGATTTCGGAGATTGACCCTCCTAACGCCTCCGAGCGATTATCCAGTTGTATAGTAGAGAAAGCGCCATTCTTGGCGTGCCCCCTTCCCCACCCATCCCCCGAATACCCTCCAAAACAACTAATGAGACTTTCCCTTCTTCTTTCAGCTCTCCTGTTTGCTGCTACTCCCCTTGTTGCCCAGCACCAGTACACCCTTGATGTGGACTCTCCCGCTTCCGCAATGACTTGGAACGGAACTACAAGCCTTGGAAACCTCAATGGCAATAAAAACTTAAATGGCACTGGGACTGCTGACATCCTCTTGGACAACCTTTCTGCTCCTTTTGGTGGCGGCCTATTTAATGGTGGACACATGGGTACGGATCCTGCCGTTATTTATGCCAAGATTCCAAACCCAATTCCTTTCTTCCCACCCCTAGCCGAAATTTGGGTCAGGAATTTGGACATGGAAGCTCACTCTCCTCACTTCTCCATTGATGCTGCTGGAAACTTCACAACCGACATCACCATGATTGTTCTTTCTGGAGAACTTGAGGTACACGATGCTCTTGGAGGCACCACCATTACTCCACTCGCTGGAACTGTCGCAGATCCTTATGCCTCCTCTGGAACCATTACTGAGTCTGGCGGACAAATCCATGGTCACATTCCTGTGGATATCGCGATTTCAGACTCATCGGGTGGTATCAGCTTCTCCTTCACGATGACTGGGGATGTTTATGCCGACGCTGACATTCTGAGCTATAGCATGTTGCTTTCCTCAAGCGCTTTGGTTTTTGGCTCCCAGGCGACCTTTGATGTAACCGGTGGAATGGCCAATACTGGAACTTATCTTGCGTATAGCCTTCGCGGCTTGGGTTCCACTCCTGTAAACCCACTCGGTGTTACTCTTGATTTAGACCGTGCTGGTTTAGCGGCATCTGGAACATCTGATGCCAATGGGGATACCAGTTGGTCGCTGACCGTTCCAAACATGGTCGGCACTCAGGTTTGGTTCCAAGTTTGCCAATTAGGACTCACATCCAACACCATTACGGGTTGGATTCAATAAGAGTTCACTTTCAACTCTAATTACGGGGTTCCCTGAAAAGGGTGCCCCGCTTTTTTTAGTATCTCTCCAATGCGAGTGCTGGCTTTCCCAAGTTCTGGATCACTTATTGCCACATAAAGAAAACGGCCCTGGCGGCGAGTTTGAATGAGCCCAGCCGAAATCAATTTCGCCAAGTGTTGGGATAAGCCCGCCTTGGTAATCCGAAGAGTATCCAATAACATCGCCGAGGGGACTTCCTCGGAGCTTTGGTGAAGAATGTCCAGAATCTGGCAACGCACTGGATGCCCTAAAGCCCGAAAGGCTTCGGCTTGGAAAGAAAATGGTTTTTTGTTTGGAGAAACTGGAATGGCGACACCTCCCTCCACTCAATAAACCACAATTCCGACGAAACAAGGGCTCGGTTAATCTCCTTCCCATGCGCTCCCTCAGTACCCTCTTCCTTGCCTCTCTTTTGCTCACTTCTTGCCAGTCCTCCCAAGGGAAATCATTTGAATCTGGCATGGTTCGTACTGCCCTTGCAGCTTCATGGGCATCCACTGAATCTGAAACGGGTGGGATTTCATCAAAAAATAAAGAGCGAGCCCTTCTCGCTACTGCAGGCGCATTTCTGACACCCACAATTGAGAGTGGACTGGAATTTACTTATGACCAGGAAGATGACGGAGTCACAAAAACGACTGGCCGCGGGGTCAATCTCTATGGCCGAATGTGGCAAAGTGCATCGGGGCCAAACCGAACATGGGGCCAAATTGGCGCGGGGTGGGCCGATAGAGAAACTAATTCAAACCTGGATGGCGGGCTTGGGTGGAATATTTCAATTGGTGTGACTCAGTTCATGACAAAAAATGGGGCCCTTGAAACTTCAATACGCTGGGATGACCAAACATACTCCGGCGCGGGATTTGATGATTCCAAAACCGGCACATCTCTCTTACTCAGCTACGCTATTTTCTATTGAAGGCAGTCGGTGAAATAAGCATCGACCCCCAACTTTGAAGCGATTTCCTTTTCGTCGGGAGTATTGCATGTAAAAGCCCAGACTTCATGGCCACCAGCTTGGACTTTTTGCACTTCTTCCTTTTGGAGTAGCCGCCAATCTGAAGAAAGAGCTGTAAGAAAATATTTCTCTTTAGCCACAGTGTTTAGGGGCTTGGCCAAATTCAATACCCGAGGCCGAGCTGGGGCACATTCTTGAAGGGCCTGCAATTGCTCAAGGCAGAATGAGAGAAACCAAACATCTTCGCAACCACCGCACATAGCACCCACTGTATTCGCCAAAGACATATCTTCGCCTTTGAGCTCCACAAGGATTCTGGTTTTCCCTTCAAGGAGGTCGACGATTTCAGTCAAAGTTGGAACATTGAGCTTCCCAAGCGACCCAGAATCCAGCTCAGAAACCAACTCGGGGGTTCCGTGTGTTCGCAATAAGTTGTCATCGTGAATTACCACGGGAACACCGTCTGCGGCTAGGCGTACATCAAGCTCAATTCCTGCCGCGCCTTTTTCCATAGCCGCCACGAATCCCTCAACGGAATTCTCTGGGTGACTAGATGGCGAACCTCGGTGGGCAAATTCGATTGGTTTATTGGAAGTGCCAACAACCATCTATTGATTATCCGTTCTTTTCAAGCTTTCCAATGCTTGATAATCGCCCACTTCTTCCAAAAGGGCGGCATAATTGAATCGTGCTTGGGTGTGATTGGGTCGTAGTTCAAGCGCGGACTCATAGCACGAGCGGGCTTCTTTCAATTTGTCCTGGCGGAAGAGCAGGTTCCCCAGATTCACAAATGCGTTTGCGTGGTCCGGCTTCAACTGGATTGCCATTCGAAAGCATTCCTCAGCTTTTTGAGCCTCTTTGGAAGCCATTGCAATCACTCCACGGGCAAACCACGCCTCGGGGAGGAATGAATCAGATTCCAAAGCTTTCTCAAGAGACTCCGCAGCCTCAGGAAGTTCTCCTCGCCGATGGTGCAACTTGCCAAGACCAAGCCAAGCGGGTGGGCAGGTTGAATCAAGGGACAAAGCTCGGTCATAAGCAACCTGAGCGCCGGGTGAATTTTTTTCTTTTAGAAGAAAGTTGCCCTCCATTACCCAAGGAATCGGGTCGGATGGATTCTTCTTTTTTGCCAGCCCAAGGTAATTCCTCCACTCCAAATGAAGCTTATGGGACAGCTCTGCCAACCGAACGAAAAGCTCGGAATCAGCTCCGGGTAATGTGGATGCTTGCTTGAGTTCTTCAAAGGCCTGGGAAGAACGGTTGGTCTCACTAAGGACTCGGGCTAGAGTTTTCCGTGGATCAAGCGCCCCGGGTGCTTCTTGAATCATTTTGCGAAGAATCGCTTCTGCCTTTTCATATTTTTTCTTTCGAACAAGCTCATATATTTCCTGATTGCGCTCCCACTCCTCAACACAATCCTTTGGGTCCGCTAAATCAACACCTTGGGTCAGAGATACCTCTTCCCAAACATAACCAAGGGCCTCCATTGCCTTTCTTTCGTCGGGATCCGTTGGTGGGGATTGATTGTCGGAAAAGCCTCGGTCCCTTTCCTTCAATATTTCATTCAATGCCTGCTCTAAGGATTCCGCAGTCCATTGGGAGTTCCCAAAATCCTGAAACTCATTCCTCGGCGCCCGAATAAACCGTGCCTCTTTAGAACGCATCGCCCGCAAGTCAGACCATCCGTGATTCAAAAAGGGGACCATGGACTCTTGATAGACCGGACTGCGACTTTGGTTTTCGGCAAACAAATCGACTCCATCGAATTCGCCACTATGAAAAGGAATGTCCATTAATGTGCAAAGGGTGGGAGCCAAATCAATCGTGCCGGAAAGTGCTTCATTTCGAGCAGGATTCAAAAAGGGAGAACTCAAAATCAAGGGAACATGAGTGGTCGCATCATAAAGGAAAAACCCATGAGTCCTCTCGCCGTGTTCCCCTAAGGATTCACCGTGATCAGAAGTCACTGCGACAAGGGTTTGATTAAATTGGCCAGCTGCCCCAAGAGCGTCAAAGAGGATTCCCAGTTGGGCATCAACAAACGCAATTTCCGCGTCGTAGGGTCGGTCAGGACAGAGCTCCAAATATTCACTGGGCGGGTTGTAGTCGGCATGAGGGTCAAAGTAATGAACCCACAAAAACCAGGGACCATCTCCCAAACTCTGCAAAGCATTCAGCGCTCTTCGCGTGGTGTCATCGGCAGTCGTTTCGCGAATCATGAAATCCGCAACGGAATCTGCGGAAGACAAGTTGTCGTCATAAACATCAAAACCACGAGCTAACCCGTAACGAGAATCTAACACAAGTGCAGAGACAACGGCGCCTGTTTGGAATCCCTCAGTCTTAAAGCGTTCAGCCAAAGTTGGGATATCAATTGGAAGGGGATGCGTGGCATTGTTGCGCGCGCCATGCCTCGGCGGGCGGAGGCCAGTCAGAAGACTTGCATGAGAAGGCAAAGTAATCGGGGTGGGCGCGAAACAGTTTTCAAACAACACCCCGCCCTTCGCCAAAGAATCTAAAACTGGCGTGTGGGCACTTTCGTTACCGTAGCAACCCAGGTGGTCTGCACGAGTGGTATCGACAGTTATCAGCAGTAAGTTTTTCGGTTTGGGTGGCTGAGCCCCATCGCCGCTTGAACAAGCGGAAAGGGAGCAGAGAGTGAACAAGGCAAGTGCTCGCATGAGAGGGCAAAGTGTAGCCCGACGCGCTAATCTTTTGCGCATGGAACGCTTCATCCTCGCCATTGACCAAGGGACAACCAGTACCCGAGCTATTCTCTTTGACCATGAGACTGCTGTCCGGGGCACTGCCCAAAAGGAACTGCCCCAAATTTTCCCCCAGCAGGGTTGGGTTGAACACGACCCAGAAGAAATTTGGTCCGCGACAATGGAAGTTTGCCAGCAGGTATTGAAAGAAAACAACACTCCCGCTGAGAACATTGCGAGTATCGGAATCACCAATCAACGAGAAACTGTGGTTCTTTGGAATCGCGAGACCGGGAAAGCCCTGCATAATGCCCTTGTTTGGCAAGACCGCAGAACGGCCGAGCATTGCGAATCATTGAGGAAGTCGGGCAATGAGGCTCTCGTCACAAAAAAAACAGGTCTCCTCCTGGATCCATACTTTTCGGCAACAAAAATTGCTTGGCTTCTGGACCATGTTGAGGGCGCTCGCGATGCGGCAAATGCGGGTCAGCTTTGTATCGGAACAATTGAGTGTTTTCTCCTTTGGCGCCTGACCGGGGGCAAAGTGCATGCCACGGATATCAGCAATGCCTCTCGCACTCTCCTGTTTAATATCCATCAACAAGAATGGGATCAGGACCTTTTGGAACTCTTTGGAAATATTCCTCGTTCCATCCTTCCAGAAGTTCGGGATACGGCTGATGATTTTGGTGTCACCGAATCCTCACTATTTGGAGCTCCCATTCCTATCGGAGGAATGATTGGCGACCAGCAAGCCGCCACCTTTGGGCAATGTTGTTTTGAGCCTGGAGACCTCAAGTCAACCTATGGAACAGGTTGCTTCGTCCTCATAAACACGGGTCCTCAAGCTGTCCCCTCCACCAACCGGATGCTAACAACGATTGCATGGAAAAGGAACGGCCAAGTGACTTATGCAATGGAGGGTTCTGCATTCTCAGCAGGCTCAACAATGCAATGGCTGCGAGATGGCTTGAAACTTTTCGAACACGCATCCGAATCCGCTGACTTAGCTGCCCAATCCAATCCAGCCCATCGGGTCCATTTGGTTCCCGCCTTCACTGGTTTAGGCGCCCCTTGGTGGAATCCTCACGCCCGTGGGGCCATTCTTGGAATCACTCGCGACACAGGAGTCGCTGACATTGTGCGAGCTGGCCTCGAGGCGGTGTGCTTCCAAACCCGCGATTTGCTGGATGCCATGGCGGCTGATGGCGCAGGCCGCCCGAATGCCCTTCGGGTAGATGGCGGGATGGTTGGGAACGATTGGGCGATGCAATTTTTGGCCAACATTCTTGGAGTGGCTGTGGAACGGCCGCAAGTGACTGAAACCACAGCGCTGGGAGCAGCATGCATGGCTGGGCTTCAGTGTGGATTCTGGAATTCTGAGTCGGATCTTGCAAATCATTGGAAACTAGACACTCGTTTTGAGCCACAGTTTCAACAAGAAGACGCCAACTCTCTTCATGAAGAGTGGAGCCGTGCTGTCCAACGAGTACTATGACCTTGTTTTCCTTGAAAATACTGGCTTTTTGAGGAGTTAGCATTTCACTTGCATGTTAGAATGAGGGTACTCTCTCCATTCCTCCGATTACCTCAGAAAATGAAAAAGTACCTTTTTTTCCTTCCTGCCCTTCTTGCTCTCACCCTTCCCCTTCAGGGTTCATCTTCAAATCCTTACACAGGGATTTTGGCCACAGCTGAAGTTTATGCCGACGGAAGCATGGGCTTGAATCTTCAAGTTTATGGCGTGACGATGGAACACTCGATGTACGCCATGGGTCAAACAGCAATCGTGGATGTTCCTTCCATGGCCCACATTGAAGCCACTGTTACTTCAGTTGATCCGGTTGCAGAACAGGCGATGGTTCACCTTGTTGTAGATGCCCCGTTCTTAAACATCTACTCCATCTCCGACCAAGCTGTTCCGTTTGGCCGAATTCGCGGAGCTTACAAGCCCATCAGCTTGGGGAACTACTTCCCCGAGGGCCCTAATGTCGCTGCTCGTGGCGGCTTCATGGTGAATTCTGGCATCAAAGCTCGCCTGGACATCAACATTGCTGGCTGCGAACTGGATTAAGCTGAAATCTTGAACCCAACCGACCCAATCCTCTCAGCAACATCGGCTTGCTATGGCCTGATTGAAATTGAGGCCATTCAATTCACGCCTCTAGCGGAAGTCCGCATTTCTGCTACTGGTGGCCCCTACGAAGGCGATATCACCGCTTTCTGCCCAGATGGCTTCTACTACGGAAGCTACCGGGAACTCTAAACCACCCCCCTTTCCACCCCCCTTTCCGCCCCCGAAATGGCTTCGTTCTCAATATGGAGTCATTTCGGCCTTTTTTTAAAGCAAATTTCTCTTTTTTTTGCCCCCCTGGAAGTTCTTCGCTTTAGGATGGGGGTATGCAAAAGAAACTCCTCACCTTGTTTCTAGTTGGTGCTGCCAGTTTGTGGGTTTCCGCAACAGCAAGTGCCGCCCCTCAATGATGCCCCGCACCTGATTACCAGGGTCCTGGTGATTCAATGGGCGGAGGCGGAAGTTCTGCACCACCGAGTGTTCCTGGAGGAGCGGGCGGAGCAGCAGCACCTGGAGTACCAGCAACACCTGGCGGCGGCGCTCGACCGGGTGGTGGCGGCGGCGGCGTTCCCATTAATATCCAGCGGCAACGCACTAGCAAGTCTTTGCTGAAGATGGACTGGGATTACCCTGTCTATTTCTCCGATGCTGAAAAAGCATTGGAAGAAAGCACTGACGAAACTGTTGCGCAAATTGTTCGCACAGCCTTACCTCGAGAAGAATCTTTCGCCTGGATTGCTGGGGACGACCCAAGGCCCCTTCTTGTTCTTCGTGAGTGCCTTTTCTGTAATGGCACAGACTACGCACTTCTGAATCGAAAGAATGACAATGAAAAAACATTGCTCCTTTCCAGATGGTTCCACTGCGTTAAGTTGCCCAATGATGTCCTTGCTGAAGATCATCCCTTCACCAATCTCTTTGACGGGAAAAAACCTCCCCACCTTTTCATGTGCAGCCCTGACGGCTCAAACATGTTGGTTCTAAATGGGGAACAATCTAGGTCAGAACTTTGGGGCAAGATGATTGCAACGCTGAAGTTGGAGTACCGCAAGGACCCAGAGAAAGCAGTTAAAAACATCACCAAGCTCCTCGCAGAATTTGATCACCTCGACAGCATGGAAGATTGGCGAATTGAGCAAATGGAGGCCGTCATTGAAAAAGATGGTCCAAAGTCTAGAAAGGTAAAGAAGCTCAAAAAACAAATTGCCAAGATTCAAAAAGACAAAGAGAAGGCGAAAGCAAAGAAGGAAGATTTCTTTGACTTAGACCTCATCCGGCCTGCTCCTGAAAAGGAAGAGGGTCAACCATCTGAATAGGTTGCCCTCGAAGCTTCCTCTGCTGGCGGCAGTCAGTCTCATTTTGGGACTGACTGCCGCTCCTCTTTTTGCCCAGAAAGAAAAGGAGGCTCTGACCAAAGGGGCAACTGGGGACGACCCTTATGTGGGAGACAACCAAGAGATTCGAGATGCCCTCGGTATTGTGTCCTATGGGCCATTCCAATTCTGTGACCACGGGAATGACAAGATTCAAAGGGAAATGGGAGATTTGGATATTCTTTGGATGGAAACTGAGCATTTCCGAATTGGCTCCAATCTTCCAAAGTACAAAATCCCAAGCGGGGACAAGATTCAGAAAAAGAAGCTCCAAGCAGAGTTAAAAGAGCTTGCTGAATTTATCCCTGGATTTAAGTATAAAAAAGTAAAGGTCATCGATAAATGGCTTCGAGTGCACTTGTACGCACGGAGGCTTGAAAGTATTTGGGATGATGCTTCTGAAATCCTAGGAGTCGAAGACTCTGACTTCCCTGCTACCAAAGGAGAACTTGTTATGGGCGCCTACGCGGGAGAAGGACCCTTCTTTGGGCAAGCATCGAAACCATGCGTACTCCTGCTTGAAAAAGAAAGTAATCTTGGCAGGTTTACAAATCGATTCATCGGCATCAATCGCTCTACCCCAATCCGATGGCTATTCACTAAATCAGATACGATTTTCTTTGGGACTTGTGTGGAGTTCGGAGACAACTATTTTCGGAATGACTCCATTCTTCATAATCATGTTGTATTTAATATCGCTCACAACATGGTAGATTCGCTTAAACACCACTCATGGGGGCTTCCGGTTTGGATTCCTGAAGGAATTGCCCATTACCTTTGCCGCAAACAAGACGAACGATTTAATAATTACAGTTCTGTTGAAGAAGGTAGTACGGGCTTAAGGAAAGAATGGAAATGGGCCCCAAAAGTTCACGGGCGCGTCAAACATGAGGTTGCCCCTCCAGCCTCGACCATGGCAAACTGGATGGATTATGCGAAGTTAAAGTTCACAAATCACTTAATGGTTTGGTCTCGTGTTGATTACTTAATTCAGGAGCACCCTGAGAAATTTGCTAGCTTTGTCTCCAAATTCAAGGCTGGAATCCCTGGAGTCAAGTCCTACCAATTGCCTACCGAGGACCAAATACGAGCACACCAGAAAGCTGTTTTTATGGAAATGTTTGGATGGACTTGGGAAGACTTTGACCAAGCGTGGTCAAAGTGGGTCCTGAAAAATTATCCCAAAAAATAATCTAAAGCTAGTTGAGGCCCTTGCCAAATATTTCGCAGGCCACATGCTGAATTCCACCATTCTTGGAAGTCAAAGGCAGGAGGTGAACAACAATCGGAACTTTATGAAAATTCAACTCTTGCGTGATTTGATGGCCTTTCAATGCCTCAGAAATTGCTCCTAGCATGTCAGGGTTGTTTAAAAATACCTCCTGATAATCCATCCCCATAATGGGGGCATCTTCATGAAGGAGCATGCGAACTCCCCGCTCTAAGATGATGGTCCCATTTTCGCCAACTACAAAAAAGGCAAGCGGTGAGTCTTCGATGACTGCTGAGAATTGTGCCCGCGTTTCCTCTAGCTCTTTCGTATCTTTTAAATCATCAAGAGTGTTGCTAAAAATCTCCCCAATGGTGCGGAGTTGAGGAACAACTTCTTGCGGCCAAGAAATCTTAGTCCGGACGGCATCAAACCCAAGAAAGCCAACAGGATTCCCTCGCATAGTCATGGGGACCACAATAAGGGACTGAATTCCTTGCGCCTGCAATATCTCTTTCTCGGATTTTGCTTCAGCAGGCATTTGGTCAACATCGGGTATTAAAATGGGTTCATTCGCCAAGATCATTTTGTTCCACCAAGGGAACACATCCACGGGCAAATCTTGGAGGTTCTCTTTTTCAGGCGAAACTCCAGGCACGGACCATTCGTGAGTATTGCTCATGGTTTTCCCATTCTCTGAATAAAGGAAAAGATACGCTCGGTCAGCGCCTGCAGAGTGACCAAGCTCGCCTAAACCCCTTTCGATTTCAGAGTCAATCCGTCTAATTGGAATATTGGTAAAGCTGGTAGAAATCTCTTCAACCATTTCGAAGGCATTGACACGGTA
This sequence comes from Planctomycetota bacterium, assembly GCA_030748415.1. Lineage (GTDB taxonomy): Bacteria > Planctomycetota > UBA1135 > UBA1135 > UBA1135 > UBA7888. Next base: position 87,311 of record JASMMA010000006.1, on the reverse strand, counting down.
TTGCAGCCCCTGGCGTTGGATGCGCTCCTCAAGAAGAAGATTCTTCAAAGAATGGAACTCCTGATGGCTCCTCCTTAACTGCCAGGTACGCCACAGCAAAAAAATTGCCATCAGCAAAAAGAAAAAGGAGACGATTGTCAGGAACATCTTGGTTTCTATGGTAGTCTAGTTGATTACAGAGAAAACCCCCAATCACCTCATTCTTAGGCCTAATCTTGCTTTCTACAACCCTTCTTCTCCTCGCTGTTTCCCTTCAATCCCCTGTCCAGGGTATTCCCAAGCTTTTTTCAGAGACCCAGACCGCGGCTCCTATCCCTAGCATTGGGATAGACGAGCAAGCTTCGAAAAGCCGCCTCGTCACCATTGATGTCGAATTGCTTTCTGACACCATGAACCGTACCAACCATACGGGTTCGTTTCTTTTGAATTTTTTCGATGGTGACAGCGTTCCTGTTTCTTTTGGAAAAATTGAAACCGCTTATGGCGATGGTTGGGTATGGCACGGTGCCGTTGAAGGCGACCAAGATAGCTCTGCTCTCTTCTCCGTAACTAATGGCGTCGTTGTTGGCACGGTTCGATACCACGATCGCCTTTTCAGAATCAACACTGCAGGCAACGGACTCCACCGAGTTTCTGAAGTTGACGAGGCTCTCTTCAAGCCTTGTGGTACCAATTCCTCGCATGAAATCCACTCAACTCCATCTGCGAATAGTGGTGGCGGGTCCCGAAATTCAGGCGGAAACCCCGATGTCGATATCATGATTGTTTACACAACAAAGGCCATGAATAACCAAGGGGGCATCAATGGAATGAACAGCCTGATTAATTTGGCCGTTACAGAAACGAACAACGGCTACAACAACAGCCAAGTGAATCAACGCCTGAACCTGGTTCACTCCGAAGAAATGGTCGGCTACACCGAGCCATCAAGCTTCAGCACGATGCTCTCCAACTTGAGGGGAAAGAATGATGGGAAAATGGACAATGTCCACACCTTGCGTGACCAATATGGAGCTGATGTCGTTTCACTCTTTGTGAACGGTAGTCAATATTGTGGTATTGCCTACCTAATGACAAATGTCTCCCACTCGTTCGAGTCAAATGCCTTCAATGTTGTTTCGCGCTCCTGCGCAACTGGGTATTACTCGACTGGGCATGAATTGGGCCACAATATGGGATCCGCCCATGACCGAGCCAACGCCGGGGGCGCATCCCATTCGTATGCCTATGGATTCCGCACCTCCAATAATCGCTACCGAACGATTATGGCTTACTCTCCGGGCACGCGAGTAAATCGCTGGTCTAATCCAAATATCACATACGGCGGCTACTCAATGGGTGTTGCCAATAGTGAAGAGAACTGGCGCTCTTTAAACGACAACGCCAGCGTGGTTTCAGGGTGGCGCACCAATGTGCCTCCGGCTCCCGTTTTGGTGGTTCCAAGCTTGATTGCTGGCTGGCAGGCGGTCCTAGAGGTCAACAATGCTGACCCCAACGATCAAATCATCATTGGATACTCAGTCGCGGGTGGTGGCCCGACAAATACCGCTTGGGGTCAAGCTGACTTGAGTCCACCAATCCTGAACTTCCCCACGATTACCGCAAACAGTAGCGGTATTGCGACCTACGCTGCCACGCCCCCACCAGCCTCAAAAGGCATGACGGTTTGGCTTCATGCGATTGACATTACGAGTGGACTCTTTACGAACAGTCTTTCAAAAACTGTTCTATAAAAGGGAAACTAAAAGTTCATCCTTTCAGCAAGAAAGCTGGCCCGAATGGCAACATTTGTGCCAGCATTTTTATTCGCCAGTTTCCGAAGCTTTTGCGCTAGTTTTTCGTCGCTACCGTCTTCTGAAACCTCCTTCTCCAGTTTCAGCAATGATTTTGCGGCCTTCAACTCGAGTTTATTCTCGGGGGAGGAAAGAGATCCTTTCATCGCACTAATCGTTTCGGAATACTCAGGGTTTTTTTCCAACTGTGGACCAAGAGCATCAAGCAACTCTTCCGCCTCCAAAGGGTGGCCGTTTGCGAGCATCCATTCGAACTGGGAAAAGGCCATGCTTAGTTCTCGTTGAACACGAGCCTCGAGTTCTTTAGCGCCGGCGAGCACTGCTTCTGTTTCTTTCGAGCCCGGCTTTGCTAGAAGTTTTGAGATTCCGACCAATGCCTTGTCGTAGCGGCCGCTGTTAAGGTGGACCTCAACTTTGGCAACAGATTTTGGAATATCTTTTCGCCCTTTCCGACGGAGCTTCACCAATTCTCCAATTTTCTCTTCAGCCGCTTTCCCTGAGCGATTCGAATATCCAGACATGGCAACGGCACCATTGGAATCCAAGAGTGCATAGTTTGGTATTCCATTCATGCCCGTAGAAAACACGCGCTCAGTGGTCCAAATCGCATCACTCCACATCCATTTCCGATCGAGCATTGTGGATACAAGTTTGTCCCTGTCAGCGCCTTGCACTTCAACAAAGATGACCTGAAGGTCATCCCCGTACTCTTCCTGCATTTTCATGGCCATCGGCACGGATGACCTGCACCCGCCTCAGCGGGTACCCCAGAATTCAACAAAGACAGGCTTTCCTCGAAAATCGGCAAGGCTCGTGATGCCCATGCTATTAAAGGGAACAGACCTAAAGGTGTGTTCGGGGATATCGCCCTCCTGGATTTGGGCGCTGATTGGAGCGGCCGCACAAATTAGGGCAGCGAGGGTCGGGATTCTGTGTTCCATGAACATCATTATGCGCCGGGAGGGAGGGTTGATAGGGAAAAATCTCAGAGAACCCCCCCCCTAGGACGCTGACACAATCGGCTGGGTCAACTCTTTCGTAAAGCTATAAAGGCAATGGGCTTGGAGCCCTTTTTTTGGTTTAGTCTAGGCTCCAAGAGAATTCGACTCTAAGTGCTTTACTGGAAAGGGAATACCAAAAAAGTGGTCCAATCGATTGTGTCAGCGTCCCATTGGAGCTTTCCCATGGTAAAAAAATGGTCGGGGCGAGAGGATTTGAACCTCCGACCTCTGCAACCCCATTGCAGCGCGCTATCCAGGCTGCGCCACGCCCCGGCCGATCCCACCGGTTTTGAGCGGGTGCTCAGCTCGGTTGGGTTGGGAAGTTTATCAAAACCTATTTTTTTCGAGAAAAGAACTAAAGAGCCCCCCTTGGAGAGTCGCAGATGCTTTGAAACCATGTTGCTGACCCCCCTAAACGCATCTCTTTTGGTCCTTTCGGCCATTTTGTCTCAAGGCAATCCTAGCTCAATTGCCTCATTTCAAGCACCATCTCAGGCTTCCAGGCAGCCAATCCCCCTCTCCTCTGGGCAAAATACAAGCCAATCGAGTAGTAGCCGGTCCGGAATAGGAAGCACTAGTCCAACTCAGGGCGCTGGTTCAGGTTCACACGCCCAAGCGGCTGCTACGGGCCCGATCCTCATTCAAACGAACTCTCCACAACCTCCTTCCGGCCAAAGCCTGAAAGGAACAGTGAACCTAAGTGGGAGCCAAGAAACCTTTGATCTTTTTCAAACAACTGGAGTCCAGGGTGGACTCTACCGGGTTAATCTCCAAATGTGGGATGATGCATCTCTCAATCAGATTGGGGAACAAATGGCCATAGCCCAAACCGCTGGGATGCGGGTCCTTCTCACTGCTTACGGGACCCCCGCCTACCTAGCCTCCAGTGGCACGGGAGTCATATATGAAGGAGCTATGCCTCCATACGCCAGAACCGTGCCCACAAACATGCAATCCTGGGCCGATGACCTGGCCAGGAAGTTGCTGCTCCTGCAAACTCGTTTCGGTGCCCTCCCAGAACTTATTGAAATCGGAAACGAGCCTGACCGAATGGAGTCATGGGATGGGACCCTTGCAGACTTTCTTAGCCTTTATGAAACGACATCAATAACTCTATCTGCCCAGTTTCCAGGATTACGTATTGGTGGTATGGGTCTCGCTGGATCGGAGTCGGACATGGGAACGCAGCGCAGCGCACTCATGGGTCTGCTTGACCACTGCGACGCAAACTCACTTCCCCTAGACTTCATTTCATGGCACAACTACGGACTTGGCTCTGAAATCAGGTACACCAAAATTGTTCAGCGTCTTGAATCTGCACTCCAAAATTCTGGAAGAAGCAACACTGAACTTTTCATCACCGAGTGGAACATTCTTCCAAATACCATGTTCCATGGGGATTACTTTGATAATTCTCATGGCGCTGCAAACCTGGTTTCATTTCTTGCTTCATCCCAAGATTTAGGACTCGACGGAAGCTGTTTCTTTATGCTTCTTGACCTCTGCAAACAGGAGCAAATCTTGGACTTGACCGGTAAAGCCATGGGCGCAATCACCTCTCGAGGAATTAAAAAACCTGTCTACCGTGCAATGGAATTTGTACTTGATGGCGCAATGGATGTTTCCTTGCCCGTTCAGCTGCCGGAGAATGAGTTTGCAGTCGGGGTCCTAGCAACTCAGAATGGCCCCCTCACCCAGTTAATCATTTCGAATGATTCGGTTAGCCCTGATTGGGTCTTTGCAAAATCATGCAGAGAATTTGGCCTAGAACCCGGGGTGATGGCCGTTCTTCTTGACTCAGTTGGCGCTTCGCCTGAAAACCCGCCCTTGATTCAGCAACTCCTTCAGGCCGGGCTTTCGCAAGAAGAGGCCATTTCACTAATGACGGTCCTGAACAGATCACTCGAAGCAGAACGTCTACGCACTGAAGCTCGCACAATCGAGATCCAGCTAGATGGCATGACAAATCCCTGGGTGAATGGAGTCTGGAGATTTGACGATACCCACAATTCACCACTCAACGAACGCCCGAACTTGCTCCCCTTTCTGGAAATTGTTGAGCAGCAAGCACAAGCTTCCGCTCTTCAATGTGCAGATAATTACCTGGTTTCTCTAAATAACGAACTCCCACCAGACTTGCCCGCCTGGCGAACACCACCAGAAGAACTCTCCTTGGAACTAGGGATTAGCATTCAGGAAGCTCGACAATTGCGACACCTTATCCGGGACACCCTTCGTAGCGAACGCCTCAAGAACATTAGTTTTTTTGATACTCTTCCCGGATCAAGCTTGGCAATGGAAACTGCAAATGAAGCAGGAGTTACCATCGTTGGAAATACTCTGCACTTAGAGCTTCAACCCAATTCAGTTCTCGTACTCGAAGTGGAGCAGTAAATCCCGCGTTGCCCGGGTGACTCTTCGACTGCGAGCCAAATCCTAGTCGGCTCAACTTGCGGAAATTTTTCGGAGAGAGCTGCTTTTAATTTTCTTCCAAGCCATGCGGCCATATTCTCAACGGAAGTATTGTTGAGAGGAAGAACAAGAACATCTTCCTGAGGTGCCGCGTAAAAACGCTCGCGGTAACGGACCTCGACCACACCATCTTTCCGTTTTTGAATCATTAGCTCAGGGTGCTCGCCGGGAAGGAGCCAGCGCTCATCCAATTGCTCTACTAACTCTCTCAAAAGAGGTTTGATGGAATAAAAATCTAACACTAATCCGTGCTCAGAAAGAGGCCCCTCCACTTCGGCGTAAACCCGGTAATTATGACCGTGCAATCGCTCCGCACTCCCATCTGGAAAGATGAGAAAATGGGCGGCGGAGTACTTCAAGTACTCTTTATCGACCTGGATAGACCAGCGTTCCATGGCGAGAAGATACCGTCGCCCACGATTTGCTGCGTACCATTCCTCTTGAGGGACCCATTCCCTAAACTAAGCAGAAGATGTTCCCCAAACCACCCTCTTGCTCAGGATTTGGCCTGACGACTGCGCTAACCTTCCTTGCCTTGTGCGGTTGCTCCCGCTCAGAATCAAACACCGGAGTAGGTGAATTCGAGTCTCCCCCCAATGTCATTCTATTTGTAATTGACACTTTGCGGGCAGACCGGCTTGGTTGTTATGGGAACCCAGCCAAACCTTCACCTACTCTTGACCAGTTTGCAAAGGAAGGGATTTTGTTCGAACGAATGTGGGCGCCCTCCCCCTACACCGCAACATCCCACGCGAGTTTGTTTACATCCACTTACCCCGCCACGCACGGGATTTGGAATCGACAACGGTTGGAGTCGAAAGGCGGGGACATTTTTCCTGCCCTCCCTGACGCTGCGGTCACTCTTGCGGAGGTCATGTTGGAGCTTGGATGGGAAACAGCTGCAATCGCTGGCGGCGGCTATGTAAATGAACGCCGTGGCTTAGCACAAGGATTTGAATTTTTTGACTCCCACACATTCGGAGCCGTCAATCGAATTGGCCGGGCGATTGACTGGATACAGAAAGATCGCGACCCCACGCGACCTTTCTTTATGTTTCTTCATACTTATGAAGTGCACTACCCCTATCTTCCAAATGAAGAGACTATCAACCGTTTTGATTCTGAATACCAAGGCCCATTGCGCAAAGCTGTGGCCGACGCTCGAGAGTTTGCAGAAGATTACATCAAACAGTTTCCGGAAAAGAGTCCGATTGGCCCCGTTCAAAAGAAGTTTTTCAAGCCTTTGTTTGAGCGCGAAGACTTTTCTGACCGAGATAAAGAATTCGTGTTCGCCCTCTACGACGCAGAGATTGCAATCGTAGATCGGGAATTCAAACGCCTTCTTCAGTACTTAGAGTCCGCGGAACTGGACAAGAACACCATCATTCTTGTAACAGCCGATCATGGTGAAGAACTTTGGGACCATGGTTATTTCGGTCATCACCGCGTCTGGGACGAAGTCATGCACATTCCCTTTCTTGCAAAAATACCTGGCGGACCGTCGGGTGTCCGACGAACAGACTCAATGGATCTGGTTGATGTCATGCCATCTCTCCTTGGCCTCCTCGACTCCCCGATTCCCCAAGCCGCCGTCGGTAAGCGGGTGAACTGGATTCAAGCTCCAACTCATATCGAGGAACGTGTTCATATACATCAAGCAAATTGGCCCCATGCAAGGGATGCGGTTCGAAATGGGGCCTCTAAAGTTCACTTTTTCCCCGGTGAAGAACTTCCTCCGGAAGTGTTTGACCTTTCTCAAGATCCGGGAGAAAACTCAGATCTTTCCATTACACAATCGGGTAAAAGCCAAATCGCTCAAGCCGAATTAACTTTTCAGACATTCCTTCAGAGCAGTACACAAATCCGAAAAACCTGGAACTTATTTCCTGTCTTCCACGGGCTCGGAAGCTTCACTCCCGAAATGAGATCCGAACTCGAGGGCCTCGGCTACCTTGACCAGTAATGCTCGGAGTCAAATCGTTGCATTCTGCAACGATTGACTCCTCGCTAAATACTCTTCGCGATATTCCTGGCACCTCTCCAACTTATCGCCATGGGCCATGAAATACCGAAAAGCCGTAGTCTTGTGGACTCCGAGCTGATTCCCAATCGAAGAGAATGACTCGTTAAAGCACTCTTTCAACAGTGCAACGGTTAACATTTTTTCTTTCAATCCTCCTCCCCTATCTCTTAAATCACCGAAACCCTGGGAGACACTTCGAAGAAGATCCTCCCGAGCCTGACCTTTCTGATCGAAATCTGGGCCGTCGGCCAATAATCGGCACGCTGTAGCCCAGGCTCCTTCATCTTCCCGGCTCGGCAAGATTTCGGGAGAATCGCAATCATCCTCCTGTTCCCAATATTTCCCCAAATCGTCCAGGAGGAGTGTTTTACAAAGCCAAGTTGGGCCAACTCCACTTCGATAATGACGAGCGCTCGACAACTCGTAAGCTTCCACCTTTTCCACTAGGCCAGCCTTAACAGGGTTTTGCTCAATGTACTGCACAACCCTACCCAGGTATTGCGCTCCTTCAATCGGTTTTGCCCGATACCTCCCCTTAAAAAGCGGGCCATCCCGTTTTCTCCTCTCATTAAACCATCGAACATAGATACTTTGGACCCATTGCATATCTTTGGCTAAATTCCCATCCATGGTCTGAACCAGCAAATGAAAGTGGGTCGGCATTAAACAATAGGCATGAAGAACCAAACTTTCGGGCGAACACCTTTTCCCCAACAACTCCAGAAATCTCCCGCCATCCTCTCCGGTCTCGAAGACGAATCGTCGGGCAAGTCCGCGATTCGTGATGTGATACATCCCACCAATCGTGTGCCGGTTTTCGGTTTTCAACATCTACTCTTCCGCCTTTAGTCTTTCCACAGAAGAAGACGCGTTGAGCTTAAAGTTGTTACTGTTTTATCCTTCCGTTGCAGAATGCAACGATTTGACTCCGAGCAAAATGGCGCCGGAGGCTGTTGTTCCGTCGATGAGGACTTGGAGGGGGGATTTGAATCGGGCTAGGCGGAGCCCATTGGGACGCTCTTCAACAGTGTTGTTCCGGAGCCAATCCAAATCCAGCTTCCCTTCACCAATCTGGGGATTGACGGTGAGATAACCAACATGGAAGGAGGTCATGTTGTTAAAAAAATGGCTTCCCTCGGAAGGCTCCACCCGCAAGTTATCGAATCCAGTTTCAACAACAGTCTTGACTCCGGATATTTGTCCCCACTCAACTGGGATTCCAAGCCAAGGGTCGGAGGATCCCCAACGCCCAGGGCCAGCCAAAATGTATGGCCGCTCCTCTGCTACCAATCGCGCATTGAATTCGCCAATCAAAGCAGCTGTCTCCCGACTGTTCGCGCGGTCAAACTCCAGTGGATCTACAAACAAAACATCATAGATGTTTTCGTAGCGACAATTCCCTAGCGCACGATTGGACGTACACAACAATTGCTCAGTTGAATACTGCTCCAAATCAACTTCAATCTTTTCAGAGTCCACCACCATTGGCCGAACTTGCAACAAAGCGAGACGTTTCGGCAAACCTGAATCGCTCTCTAAATCCACGGCAAACTCAATTTCAACAGGACTCCCCATCCCCCAACGGCCTGCCTCTAATAGTTCTTCCATCAATCCTGCAAGGGGAAAGGAACCGTGCTTCAACACGGATGCAAAGGTCACTAAGCGGACCCCCGCGCGGGAAACTCCATCTGAAATCGTTTCGTTTTCTGATGACCAGGTCGATGCTAACCCCGCCAAGGTGCCGTCTTCGTCAGCAACTTTCAAATCAAAACGGGAAGACTCAAATGTGCCATACCCTCTAGAATCTTCCGCCGAACAATCTAATCTCAATGCATAGAAGGTACGTTGAGCATTTTCCAAAACATCCTCAACTGTTGAATTCTCCGGCTGAACGAGTGGATGTCTTGGGCAGAAACGAAGGCCAGCACCACCCTCGACCACCGTTCTTCCCAACCCCAAAGCCACCGTGCATACACCATCATTTGGCTGAACGGGTCCATAGGGGTAATAGTTGTGGGACCGAGCAACACCCGCGAAGCTTGGATAGTACTTTCCATCGTGCTCTCGGCCGAATAGCCGTTGAATCACTACCCCCATTTTTTCTTCTTCATGCAAATACGGTGTTGCTCGAATAAATGACTTTGCCCGGCGGCTATAAGTTGAAGCGTAAACCAATTTCACTGCACGGCATAAAGCCGCCAATCGTTGTTCTTCATCGCATTCACAATTTGGCAACATGAACGTGGAATAAATACCAGCAAAGGGTTGAAGGTGAGAATCTTCAAGCAAACTGGAAGAACGAACAGCAAGGGGGCCATCAAAAGTATTTGAAATCGCTGCAAGGTCCTCCACTAGGTCTGGAGGCAAGTCGGCTTGAACGAACATTTCTTGGAGTTCAAGATCACTCTTCTCCCCTAACGCTAGAGCTAATAAGTTGTTGTCCTCCATAAACCGGTCAAATAATTCTGTAGTCAAAACAACCGCTGGGGGAACCAGAACCTTGACCCCCCTGAAACTTTTGCCAGGTTGATAGTACCTCAACAAATAATTGATAAAGGCAAGTCCACGCGCCTTTCCGCCCAAACTACCCCCGCCAACCCTGCAGAAGTCAATTGTGTTATCGAAACTATTCCGGTCAAAGTCGGCAATGGTGCCGCGTTGAGAACCGAGCCGGGACTCGTGGAGAACGCGGTTCAAATACGAACGCATTCCGCGTGCACCAGAAAAGTCGGCGACTTTTTTCGGGGCCATGCGATCGGCAAGTTCAAACTCTGTGCGCGCCCGCAACCAGGTAGAGAAGTGGTTTTGGGTCCCATGATTAAGAATGCACTCATCTGTAACACCCTGCACAGCCTCTTCCAGCTCTCGGATTGTGCCAGCTGTTGCTTCCACTGTTCCATCGGGATTCCTGAATACAAAAGGGCCAAAACCAAACTGATGCAACATAAATTCACGCATGTGTTGGTAAAGAAGTGGAGAACTCTTATCCACAAAGGTCGCTCCAATCTCCTGAGAGGCATCTATCTTCCTTGCATCACTAGATTGGACCATGATGGGCAACTCAGGTCGCATGGTTCGAACCCACTTCATTAACTTCAAACCTGCGCCGTCCACTTCAAGACCATCCCTTTGTTCAGGAATCTTGGCATCAGAGATAACGCCCAACAGATAACGCCCGTGTTCCCGAACAATGCGCTCGGCACCAGCAACATCCTGAGCCAACAAAACCTTTGGTCGTGCTCGAAGGCGCAGTAATTTGTGCGATAAATTAACTGCGTCCGATAAAACCCTTTGAGATTGAGCAAATATCTCAGCATAAAGGAGAGGGAGATAGGACGACAAAAACTTAAGGGAGTCCTCAACCAACAGAACCCCACGCACCCCAACCCTAGTCGAGTCGTGCAGGAAATTTACACGGTCTTCTATCAATTTAATTACAGCTACCATCAATCGGCTGTCGCCATTCCAATGCAAAACATAATCAAATGGATTCCGAGAACGACCCTCCAAGGCAACTTGAATCGCACGGGCGTCGTTCCCTAAAAGCACAACGGGCATTCCTCCCTGTGTCGCCTTCACTTCCTCTGCGAATCCTGCCGTGTCAGCCTCGCCAAATAATGGAGTCACAATCACCAAATCAAAACGGTGATTTCTGGAAAGGGTTTCCATAGCCTCTTCCACCGTCGATACTCTTTTTACCCGCGGGGCATACCGGAGATTTAACTCGCCGTAATCCGCCAACAACGGCTCCAGGACTTGGCCATCTTCCTGGAAAACAAAAGAGTCATACAAACTCGAAACCAATAGAACTTCCCGGATGCGATAAGGCATCAGGTTTTCAAATCCCTGAATCCCAGCTCCTTTCAGAACGCTTCGTGGCTCTTGGTTCATCATCTACCCCTTAGGGCACCACTCTAACGCAAACAGCCCGAACCACCGAGGATCGGGCTGTTATGAGGGTGTGAACGAATTCGAGAATCAGACCAGTCCCTGATCCATCATGGAGTTCGCGACTTTCAGGAAGCCAGCAATATTGGCACCCGCAACATAGTTGCCCTCCATTCCGTAAGTGTCAGAGGCAGCAACGCAAGATTCGTGAATGCTGTGCATGATTCCCTTGAGTCGGTTATCCACCTCTTCGCGGGTCCATGACAAGCGGGCACTATTTTGCGCCATTTCCAGGCCACTCACTGCAACGCCACCTGCGTTCGCCGCTTTACCTGGGCCATAAAGGAGATTGTTCTCCAAGAAAATGTCAACGCCATCTGGCGTAGTGGGCATGTTGGCACCTTCGGAAACCAGCATGACTCCATTCTTAACCATGTTGGCGGCATCCTTGGCGTTTATCTCATTTTGAGTTGCCGATGGGAATGCACAATCCGCAGGAACATCCCACAGAGGGTTAAAGCCTAGAGCAGGATCTGTCTCGAAGTAAACAGAATTACCAAAGTGCTCTGTGTACTCTGCAATCCGGCCTCGACGACTGTTCTTCAAATCCATGACATATGCAAGTTTCTTTTCATCAATCCCGTCTGGATCATGAATCCAACCGCTTGAATCAGAAAGGGTCACTGCTTTGCCGCCCAACTGGTTAATCTTCTCGATAGTGTACTGAGCAACATTACCACTGCCGGATACAAGACAAGTCTTAGCTTCTAGGGTGTCTTTCTTCGTAGTAAGCATTTCAGCTGCGAAGTAAACGGCACCGTAACCAGTAGCTTCGGGTCGAATCAAAGAACCACCCCAATCAAGAGACTTACCAGTCAAAACTCCGGTGAACTCGTTGCGTAATCGTTTGTACTGGCCAAACATGAAGCCAATCTCGCGGCCGCCCACTCCAATGTCACCAGCTGGGACATCAGTGTTAGGACCAATGTGGCGCGAGAGCTCAGTCATAAAGCTCTGACAAAAACGCATCACTTCATTGTCCGACTTGCCTTTGGGGTCAAAGTCAGAACCACCTTTCCCTCCACCCATGGGAAGAGTCGTCAGGCTATTTTTGAAGACTTGCTCAAATGCAAGAAACTTCAAAATACCAAGATTCACACTGGGGTGAAAACGAAGCCCGCCCTTGTAAGGGCCAATGGCACTATTGAATTCAATGCGGAATCCCCGCTGAACTTGCACCTCACCCCGATCGTCCATCCATGGGACGCGGAACATGAGCACGCGTTCGGGCTCAACAATCCTTTGCAGGATTTTGGCCGCTTGGTATTCAGGGTGCTTTTGAAGGACAGGGTCCAGCGATGTTGCAACCTCTTCAACAGCTTGAAGAAACTCGGGTTGGGCGGGGTTTTTAGCCTCAACTTGGCTAAGGAAATCGGTCACGAATGTTGACATGGTGGTTTGGGTAGTCATGATTCTCCTCTGAGGAGTGAATGAGAACCCAGATTAAGCCTTTCCAATCCCTTTGTGCAGGGAAGAAAACAGGCTTTTTCTACTTTTTCTCTAAAAATCCACATCTGCCCCAGAAAAAACGGGGCCATCTGTACAAGTCTTCGCCCAAGGCCATCCTGCAAAGCGCCCTGTTGGGGTCGTGCGGGTAGGGCAGCCATTGCAAACCCCAATGCCACAACCCATGTAGGTTTCGAGGGAAAGTTGGAACTCCAGCCCCCCCTCTCGGGCGAAATCTGCAAAGCCATGCAAAAGGCCAGGAGGGCCGCAGGCACAGAACAAGGCCTCGCGGCTAATCCGGCAAGCTTTCAGTTCGGCTTCTAGAGCCTGAACTGCGTTCCCATGAAAGCCGGCAGAACCGTCATCTGTTGCCAACTGAATCTTCAAGGCTCCCCCATCAAAGGCGTGCCTGTCGTAGAGGCGCTCTTCGGTTCGAGCCCCAAAGATGAGGTGAGTCCGAGCTTGGGCTGTTTCCCGAGCGCGGGAATAAAGCAAGAAAGGGGCGCTTCCCACACCACCGGCCAGAAAAACGACCTCCCGGTCTGGTGGCGCAACTTCAAATCCATTCCCTAGAGGCCCTGTCCAGCGCAAACTCTCTCCCACGGTTAACTCGTCCAAAACCTGCGTGCCCGAACCCATCACTTGAATCAAAAAACTCAAATGCATGGAATCAGGCTGATCATAAACGGAGAAGGGCCGTGGAACGGTCAACTCGGAAGGGCCAACAGGGGTCAACATGGAAAATTGACCCGGGCCCAAGGGCTTCAAAGGGGCCGAAAGAGCGACCTCCAAAAGGAAAGCATCAGGGCCGCAACTTTGTTTCCCTGAAACGAGAACAACTTCGGAACGTGCGTCTGCTGGAAGGACTCCCATGGTTGCGAGATTCTATCCTCTCCGACTAACTAAGATTGTTGTTGTGAATCGCATGAACCACCCAGACCGCAGGCCTGCATCCGGAACTGCCGAAGACCCCCTCCTTGCTGCTGGGATTATTCTTTGGCGGCGTGGCGATACTGGAAATCCCGAATTCCTTTTATTACGAAACTCACGCCACAAAACTTGGGGCTTTCCAAAAGGTCATGCCGATCTTGCCGACGCTGATTTGGAAGCAACTGCCATTCGCGAAACTCATGAAGAAACACAAATTGAAATATCTTCAAAACAACTCCAATCCCATTTTGCAGACACCCATATTTATAAAACAGGAAACCGCGGGTCTTTAAAAAGAGTGGTGACCTGGTTGGCAGAGGTTCCGGTCGGAACTGATGCCAAGCTTTCAGATGAGCACGATGAACACGGTTGGTTTCAAGAGCGCGAAGCTCTAGAGCTTCTTGAGCATCAAGCCCTTCGGCGCACTCTAATCCGAGCTTCGGGACGGGTAGAATCTGCCCTTCCATGAGTCCCGAACAGGCGCGCCAAATCCTTGATGACCACTCCCCAGCAGGAGAGGCTTGGCCATTGCATTGCCTCCAAGTTGCCAAAGTTGCGCGCTTGGTTTCTGATGCACTTTCAATGAAAGGGACGGGGTTAGATTCGGATGATTTGGAAGTTCAAGCCATTCTCCATGATATTGGCCGGGCTAAAACCCATGGGGTCATGCATGGCTGGGCTGGTTTCACTCTTTTGCGCGACCTCGGACATGAATCTTCTGCACGAGCATGCCTCACCCATTGGTTTAAGGGCCGAACCAAATCTGAACTTCGCGCAAGCGGTAGACTCAAGGAGTCATTCATTCAAAATCTCTTCAGCGCTTTGTCTCCCCCGGAATGGACCTTGGGCGATAGTGTGATTTCATTTGCAGATTCCTGCGTAAAACACACGACAATTGTTTCGCTTTCTGAACGCCATGCCGACTTGATTGAACGCTACGGTGACTCACCCTGGATGCGCCGCGCGAACGAGCTCGCCATTCAACATGGGGAAGAACTCTCCTCCACCCTTGGCCAACCGGTTGAGGACCTCATTGCTCCACTTCTTGGTGATACCTTACATGTCTAAGCCATTGCATCTCGGACTCGACCATTTTGATTCTCAAATCCGAAACGCTTTAGCAAAAGGACTTGGGCTTGATGCGGAATCTCTTAAATTGGAGCGCCCACGCGATGAAAAACTTGGCCAGTTTGCTTTCCCTTGTTTTCGCTTTGCAAAAGAGCAAAAAGCGAATCCAAAAGAGCTGGCACAAAAGTTAGCAGATAGTTTTCAAGTTGATTCGATAACCCCTTCCGCGACCGGGCCCTTCCTTAACTTTCAAATCGACCCTTCTGCTCTGGTGAAACGGGTCGCAACAGATGCTGCTCAGTCCAACTACGGGGCGGGAAACCTTAGTGGCAAGGTTGTTGTTGAATACAGTTCTCCAAACATTGCTAAGCCCATGCATGTCGGCCACTTGCGAACCACTGTCATTGGCGCAGCTCTTTCTCGGCTTGCCGAACGCGCAGGGCATGATGTGGCACGAATCAACCACCTTGGAGATTGGGGTTCGCAGTTTGGAAAGCTGGTCGCTGCGTGGAATCGTTGGGGAAACGAGGGCGAGCTTGAAAACGACCCTATTGCCCATCTCCTTCAACTTTATGTGCGCTATCACGAAGAAGAAAAAGAAGATGAGACTCTTCCTGCGGATGCAAAACTGGCCTTCCAGGAGTTAGAGTCGGGCGAAGAAAACGAAACCCGCGCCATCTGGAAACGCTTCACAGAATTCTCTCTAAGGGAGTTCAATCGCACTTTTGAGCGCCTTGGGAGTGAGTTTGATTTTGTTCGGGGTGAGTCTTGGTACGAAGATCAACTTGACCCCCTTCTCGAATGGCTTGAGAGTACGGGTGTGCTGGAAGAAAGCGATGGTGCAACCATTGTGGACCTTAAAGAACATGGCATCAAAACTCCTTGCCTTGTTAAAACAGCCCACGGAACCACTCTTTATGCAACGCGAGATCTCGCTGCTGCGAAATCACGCTGGGAAGAGTTCCAATTTGAGCAAGCACTCTATGTCGTCGGCGCAGAACAGAATTTACATTTCCAACAATTTACAACGGTGCTTAAAAAGGCTGGGTGTGAATGGGCCAACCGCATTGAACACATTTCCTTTGGGCTCATCCGTTTACTAGAAGGAAAACTCAGCACCCGAGAGGGACGAGTTCTATCCCTCACAGAAGTCCTGGATCGTGCTGTAGAGCTGGCCGCTGAAATCATTGAAGAAAAAAATCCAGACCTTTCCGATAAAGAAGCGGTCGCTGAGCGGGTAGGCGTAGGGGCGATTCTTTTCCATGATTTGAAACATCAACGAAACAAAGATGTGGTTTTCAATTGGGAGGAAGTTCTTTCTTTTGAAGGTGACACCGGCCCCTATCTGCAGTACTCCCACGCAAGGTGCTGCGCAATTCTGCGCAAATCCGAACGAGAAGCCCCCTCGTTTGATTCCATCAACCTGGAACTTCTCAGCGATAGCCCCGAACTTTTCGTCGCATTAGGCCGCTATCCGCAAGCTCTCCGTGAATCTTGGGAAAAGCGCGAACCCATGATTTTGGCACAACATCTTTTGAAAATGGCCTCTGCTGGGAATGCTTTCTATCGCGACAAGCGTGTGCTGGGCGAAAAGGAAGAGCTTGAGTCGGCCCGCCTCTGCGCAATCGACCTTCTTCGTAAAACTTTGGCCGACGGCCTCGGTATCCTTGGAGTTCCCACGCCCGAGGAGATGTAGTGCAACCCAACCCGATGACAGCTGACCCCGAAACTCTACGCCTGGAGGATTACCTCCGCGATGTTCCTGACTTCCCAAAGCCCGGGATTGTTTTCAAGGACATCACGCCCCTCCTTGCTTCTCCCGAAGCATTCCGGGTCGCCGTTGAACGGCTGACTGAGGCAGTCCGCCATCTTCGCCCAACTCACATTGCCGCGATTGAATCCCGTGGCTTCCTTTTTGGAGCGCCCATGGCGGAACGATTGAATGCCTCCATCATTCCACTCCGAAAACCTGGGAAACTCCCCTGGAAAACATACAAGGAATCTTACGACCTGGAATATGGCTCTAACACACTTGAGGTCCATATGGATGGAGCGGGCCCAGGCGACCGTGTGGTTCTCGTGGACGATCTTCTTGCCACCGGCGGGACGGCCTGCGCTTCCGTAAACCTGGTTCGGCGGCTTGGCGCTGAAGTAGTTGCTTCCGTTTTTGCTGTTGAACTGGGCTTCCTGCACGGCCGTGACCTTTTGCATGGAATGGAAATTATCAGCTTAGTCCATGTAGGCGGGTAGAGTCGGCGCAGCCTTGCCCCTAGAATCTCCGAACATGTCTCCCGCCATGGAACCCCTCCGACCCGATGAGCCCCCGCTCACCGCAGAAGAACTGTGGGCAAAATGGAAAGAGACCGGCGACACCGATTTGCACTCCCAACTTGTAGAGATGCATGCGCCATTGGTTCGTTTTATTGCCGAGCGTATGTGTGCTGGCCTTCCGCGGTCCGTTGATGCCGATGACCTTGCACAAGAAGGCGCATTTGGCTTGATGGATGCAATTACCAAGTTCGACCTTGAGCGCAAGGTTAAGTTCCGCACCTACTGCTCGACCCGAATTCGTGGTGCTATTTTGGATTCGCTGCGCTCCCAAGATTGGGTTCCCCGCTTGGTTCGCCAACGGGCTTCCAAGTTGGAAAAGCTGCGGCAAAAATGGATGACCGAGCACGGAACGGAGCCCAGCGAAGAAGACATCGCAAAGCTTTTCGAGGTGGAAGAAAAAGATCTCGAAAAAATGCTAAAGAAAGCTCAGCCGCGTTCCATTTTGAATGTGAGCGACCGGCGTGTTTCCCCAAGTTCAGAGGGTGTGGAATCTAGCATTGACACGCTAAAACCTGGACACTCTCAAGACCCAGCCCAACAAGTCCAGGCCGCCGACCGCTGGGAAGACTTGCTAAAAAACCTTTCTGACAAGGAAAAGTTAATCTTACAAGGCTACTACCAAGATGGACTCACTCTGCGAGAGATTGGTGAAAAGCTCGGGATTACTGAGTCTCGCGTTTGCCAAATCCACGCCAACACGATTAAGCGGTTGCGTGATCGGCTGGAACCCCCGACTAGTTAGTTAAACCGTGGCTCTAAGCGACATCGCTTTTCCTTCCTCGAATTGGATTCGCTCGGTAGAAGTAGTCGATTCATGTTCGAGCACTTCGGATTTGTTGCGCGATCGTTTGCTTGACACTCCGTGCGAATCTTCTGATTCCCCCGATGATTGTCAAGGGACAGTCCTTGTTGCGCGACATCAAACCCAAGGTCGCGGGCGAAAAACCAGGGATTGGTGGACTGGCCCACCGGATTCCAACCTGGCACTAACTGCCTGCTTGGCCCCACCCGACCCTCCCCTGGCAGGCGGCTTAATGGCGGCATGTGCGATAGCCAAGGTAGGCGAAATTTTTTCGGGCAGGCCAGCCGCCCTGAAATGGCCGAACGATGTCCTACTTCAAACAAAACCGCAAGGGTGGGCAAAATTTTGCGGAATCCTCTCAGAAATCCCGGCGAAAAAACCAGCTTGCCTCTTGGTGGGCATTGGCGCAAATGTTCGTGCATCTCCGCCCCACGAGGTAGCGCCCTATCCCACGACATGCGTTGAGCCGAATGCAAATCTGGAGGATTTCCTGACTGCATTCCTCACTGAATGGGAACAGATGTGGGTGAACTACAATCAAAACGGCCCCCTAAACCTTGAAAATGAGTTTTTTACACGCCTCTGTGCCTGGGCACCGAATGGGATTCGGATTCCGGGCGAACCCGACCTTCTTTCAGGTAGATTGTTAGAATTCTCCGTTTCCAAAGGACTCTCATGGGGCGAAACGGACAACTTCATCACTCGTCCCCTCGGACTTTTGCCCACTTTGGAAGCCCTCTAATACATGGAACGATTCAACGAACGACAAGACAATCAACTTCGTGAAGTACGCTTCACGAGGAACTTTACCGATAACGCCGAAGGATCTGTCCTCGTGGAGTGTGGGCGCACGCGGGTACTTTGCACGGTGAGCGCCATATCGAAAGTGCCCATGTTTCAAAAGAACAAGGGCAAAGGATGGCTCACTGCTGAGTACTCCATGCTTCCGGGTTCGGTTGAGGGCCGCAAGAAACGGGAATTTCAAAAGCGCGACGGTCGTTCGGTAGAGATTCAAAGGCTTATTGGCCGGTCCCTTCGCGCGGTAGTGGATCTTTCCGCATTTCCAGAGCACACCCTTCATGTGGACTGTGATGTTTTACAGGCAGACGGTGGAACCCGTTGCGCAAGTATTACCGGCGCTGCTGTTGCCCTCCACGATGCCCTTCAAACACTCAGCGGCCACGGTAAGCTCCGCCATTGGCCGATGCATGATTGGCCCGCTGCGGTTTCGGTTGGAATTGTTGCTGACCGCGAAGTTTTAGATTTGGACTACGGCGAAGATTTTGAGGCCGAAGTTGACATGAATATCGTTGCCACGGCTAGTGGCAAAATCATTGAAGTTCAAGGAACTGCTGAAGGGGAACCATTCGAACGCGAAGCCTTGAATCGTTTGATTGACTTGGGCATTGACGGTGTTGTTCAGTTGACTCAATTGCAAAAAGCCGCCGTTGAAGACGGAATTCCCGTTTGAAGAAACGGGGAATCTTTGTTCTTGCAGCTGCCCTGGTTTTGATTCATGGCTTGGATCACGGCCTTCGCTTTCCTCCACTTCAGTTCGACCCCACCCCCATTTCTTTCTCTGGCGAGGTTGCCGGTCTAGAAGTTATTGCCGAAGGCGCCTTCTTGCGAAAGGATTCCGAAGGGGTGGTCCTTCGTGCATTTACTCCAGAACCGACCCTCTCCTTTTATTCGGAGGAAGGCTGGAGGGGCCAAGTATTATTGGAGAACACGCACCCCGAAGCTCGATTTGAGAATAATCCATTTCTCATTTCTCGAGAAGACCTCGCTGCACGTCTTGAAGTAAACCTCCCAGCCGGAGAATCTGCAACCGTTCAACTTCGTTTCCCAACTCGAGAAAAAACTCGATTTGCAGTCATCGGAGATACTGGTGGACGAGGGGAAAGCGCCTGGGGATTTCGCCGGGCTGCAGAATTAGGCGCAGATTTTGTTCTCCATTTGGGGGATATCTCTTATTCCGCGGCTGACTTCCCGGCGGCTGCAATTACTTGGAATAAATCACCAATCCCTGTTTATACAGCAATTGGCAACCATGACTTTCGGGGACATGTGGACTCCCCTATTCAGTTTTTTCAGGAACACTTTGGCCCTCTCAATGGCTTCTTTGAATTGAATGGAGCGTGGTTTCTCAACTTGGACACCGCTGCCGATACGGTGCCAGCCTGGGGAGGGGAACGCGGCAAAACTCTTGAAAGATTTTCGCGCATTCAACGAAAAGAAGGTGTGCCACTTTTTGTATGGACTCATCGCCCTTTAGCCGATCCCCGGGTTCAGATTGGCGAACGCAGCCTTGAAGATGCCCATGCCTTAAACCGCAGGGCGGAAGCTAGGTGGTTGAGAAATCAACTAGTTAAACTGGGCGCAACCACTCTCTTCGCGGGGCACATTCATCAGAGCTTTGACTTCGAAGATCAAGGCCTTCGCACATTCATCGCAGGGGAAGGCCTCGGCGCAAATGGTGAGGCTTCTAAAATTCTCATTTGCGAATGGTCTGCAAACCACCATCCCACCTTCCGCTTCGAACCCCTCAACATGCCTCCCTCTTCACATGGTCCAGAAACTACTCCTCGCTAGCGGCAACTCAAAAAAACTGGCTGAGCTTCGTGCGATGTGTGCGGATCTGCCTTTGGAAATCTTGTCTCCTGAGGATTTACCAAACGGTCTTCCCGAAGTCGATGAAGATCGGGACAACTTTTTGGAGAATGCAACGAAGAAGGCTTTCTCAGCATCAGATGCCGCACAGGCTCAACTTGGTGATGGAATTTGGGCACTTGCTGATGACTCTGGACTCTGCGTAGATGCACTCGAGGGTGCCCCCGGCGTGTATTCCGCGCGATTTGCTGGCCTACCAGAAAGCGAACCCCGCGAGGTCCGCGATGAGGCCAATAACGCACTCTTGCTTGAAAAGCTGGCAAACCTCCAGCCTGATCAGCGTGGAGCTTCCTTTTGGTGTGTCCTTGCAATTGCCCATGGCGATGAACTTTTGTTCGCTGTTGAAGGTTCGGTCGATGGCAGGATTCTTGAAGAGGCAAGCGGTGTCGACGGCTTCGGATATGACCCGCTCTTTTATCATGAGGCTTCCGGATGCACCTTCGCCCACCTTTCAAGCAAAGAAAAAGCCGTCGTCAGCCACCGAGGCCAGGCCATCGCCCGGCTTCGTAAAGTCCTCGAACAAGTCCTCCCCTCCTAAAAAGGATGTCCAAACCCATTCCTCCGGAACGAATCCGGAACTTCTCCATCATTGCCCATATTGACCACGGCAAGTCCACCTTGGCCGATCGGTTTTTGGAAATGACGGGTGCCGTTGAGAAACGAAAATCGAGCGAGCAAATGCTCGACTCGATGGAGTTGGAAAGGGAACGCGGAATCACCATTAAGGCGGCAGCTGTTGCATTGAAAACCGAACTTGATGGCGAGGAATACTTACTCAATCTGATTGACACTCCCGGCCATGTGGATTTTTCTTATGAAGTTGAGAAATCTTTACAAGCGTGTGAGGGAGCTCTTCTCCTGATTGATGCCGCGCAAGGAATCCAAGCGCAAACCGTGGCAAACGCCATGCTCGCAATGGACCAAGACATGGCAGTTGTTCCTATCTTTAACAAAGTGGATCTTGCCCACGCGCGGCCTGAAGAAATCGGTGAAGAAATGGAGCATGTTCTTTTACTGGAAAAAGAGTCAGCCATCCATTGCTCTGCAAAAACAGGTGTTGGGCTCGAAAATGTTCTTCGCGCAATTGTTGAGCAAATCCCGCCTCCAGAGGGGGACGGAAACAAACCACTCCGCGCATTGATTTTTGATGCAAAATACGACGAATATCGAGGAATTGTGGTTTATTTGCGAATGGTGGATGGCCACATTCATAAAGGGGATATGGTCCACATGATTAGCGGCGATGCCGACTATGAAGTTTTGGAGCTTGGCAAATTCACTCCGAAGCCTGTCCCGCAAAAAAGCTTGGGGGCTGGAGAAGTGGGCTACCTCATCTCCAATATCAAGCGCCTTGAAGATGTGCGCGTAGGAGACACGATTACGATTCAAAAGGGTGAGCGAGCGAAAGCGCTTGAAGGGTATCGCGAACCCCAGCCCATGGTTTGGTGCGGCATCTACCCCACCAACTCGGGCGACTTTGAGAACTTACGCGCAGCTCTTATCACTTTGAAGCTTAATGACTCCAGCATCATTTTTGAACCCGAGTCTTCGGATGCTTTA
This sequence comes from Planctomycetota bacterium, assembly GCA_030748415.1. Taxonomy (GTDB): domain Bacteria; phylum Planctomycetota; class UBA1135; order UBA1135; family UBA1135; genus UBA7888. Next base: position 65,267 of record JASMMA010000006.1, on the reverse strand, counting down.
GGTTTCGGTTTCCGTTGTGGCTTTTTGGGTTTGTTGCACATGGAGATTGTTCAAGAGCGGTTGGAGCGCGAGTCTGGGATTGATATTGTTCAAACTGCCCCAACAGTTCCGTATGAAGTCATCTTGAATGATGGCGAGTCTTTGGTCATCCACTCCCCTGGCGACCTTCCCGACCCCACTCAATTCACCGAACTGCGGGAACCCAAAGTTGTGACTCACATTTTGGTACCCACCGAATCGATTGGTGCCGTCATGTCACTTTGTTCCGATCGACGAGGCACCTTTATGCGGCAGGAACATTTGTCAGCTTCGCGAGTTATGCTCACTTGGGCTCTCCCTCTTTCGGAGATTATTTTCGATTTTTACGATCGATTGAAATCCGGGACAAAAGGGTATGGCACCATGAACTATGAAGAGCCTGTATTTGAAGCTAGCAAGTTGGTTCGGGTGAGGTTCTTAATTTCGGGGACTGAGGCGGATGCCTTATCCGTTATTTGCCATCAAGACACTGCTGAGCGGCGCGGCCGGGCAGTATTGCGCAAACTTAGGAAGGAAATCCCACGCCATCAATTTGAAGTGGCCCTTCAGGCCGCAATTGGGGGCAAAATTATTGCCCGCGAGTCCATTCGTGCATTGGCCAAAAATGTGACTGCCAAATGCTACGGTGGAGACGTAAGCAGAAAGAGAAAGCTCCTCCAGAAGCAAAAGGAGGGCAAAAAGCGGATGAAGTCCATCGGAAATGTGGAAGTTCCACAGAAGGCCTTCCTCGCAGTTCTCTCCCAGGAAGAGTAAAGTAGTCAGGCCTCAGCATGGCCAAAAAAGAAAAATCCAAGCACCCCTTCCGCGACTCGATTGAAGTTGTGATTTTCGCCATCGTGATGGCCCTGGGGCTCAAGGTCTTTGCAGTGGAGGCTTATCAGATTCCAACTGGCTCCATGATGCCGACTTTGATGGGCACCCAGTTAATTGACCCGGACCGACAAATCCCCAACGGGAGCGTCCATGACCGGGTTTTGGTGGACAAAATTTCGTGGTGGTTGCGGGAGCCCAATCGCTGGGAGGTCGTTGTGTTTCGCTACCCCCTTTTGGCTCATCAAAACTATGTAAAGCGCATGGTCGGAATGCCGGGAGAAGATTTGGCAATTTTAAATGGTGATATTTGGACACGAAAAGATGCATCCGAAGAGTACACCATCGAGCGAAAGCCTGACGATTTACAAGCAACTCTCTGGAAATCCTGCTGGCCTGTTCCTGGCTCGGATGAAACTCGTTGGATGGGTTGGGAAACAGGGAACCAAAGCCCCGGAAAGGATGGTTTGATGAAACTTGGAGGCCGGCGGTCGATTCAAACAACAAAAATATTCCATGATGATTATCGAGATGGCTTCCCCGACTCAATTCATTGGAGGATTCCGGTTACAGGCGCAGGAGTTCGTTCGCGGAATGTTGTGTCTGACTTGAAACTGGAAAGCACTTTCATTCCTGATAATTCTGCGGGCCCTTTGGAAATCCGATTGGATGCCGGACCATTTCCTATTAGGCTTCTTTTGGATTCTCAGAAAGAAGAAAGCATTATTCTCCATTCTCCAGATGGAGAAGTTATTACAGGGTCTTCTTCTCTAGCCGCGGGAGAAAATGTTGAAGTAGAAATAGCCTTCTGGGATCACCGTCTTCATGTATCCGTTCACTCTGGTGGCCAACACTGGGCATATGCTTTGAACTTAGAGCTTGAAGCTCAGCAAGCGACTATGAATAGGATTCGCTTCACGGCCCAAAGTGGTGGCTGGAGTGTGATGCCGCCCAAAATTTTCCGCGACATTCACTACCTCCCCCCGTTGCGCGGCGGCGGAGCCCCTTACTTCACCATTCCTGAAGGAAACTACTTCATGATGGGTGACAATACTCAAAACTCTCATGATAGTCGAGACTGGGAAGCGCGGGAGTTAGAGTTGGATCCCCCCGTTGATGGACGGCACAGCTTGCGCGGGGATAACTTCCATAGCGGAAGTGATCCAAATTTTGACAACCCGCGTTGGAATGTAGGACGCAATGTGATGACCTTCCGTGATCTAACCGGGGAGCAGTTCCTTGTTCCGAAAGATTCCATCGCGCGCGATGAGCGGGTTCACTCGCCTCTAGTTCCAAGGGAGCACTTAATGGGTCGTGCGCTTGCCGTTTTTATGCCCTTGTGGCCTACCCTCCGCGTGGGATTCGTTCGATGAATTCACTTACGCAAGACGGCGGATTGGGTTTATTGAACACGAGTGCGCTGGACAAGTCATTCAAGGGACGCAAGGTTGTGGATGGCGTTTCTATCCAAGTTCACGAAGGCGAGTTTGTTGGTTTGCTAGGGCCAAATGGTGCTGGGAAAACTACGACCTTTCGAATGTGTATGGGAATGGAGCGCCCTGATGCTGGCCAGATTTTCCTGAGGGGTCATGAGGTCACCACTCTTCCTATTTACAAGCGTGCAAAGTTGGGGTTGGGCTACTTGGCTCAAGAGGCCTCCGTTTTTCGGCGCTTGTCTGTTGAGGACAACCTGCTCGGCATTCTGGAATTGACCCGACTCCAGAAAACTGAACGCGAGCAACGCTGTGAGGAGTTGTTGGCCGAATTTGGACTCGTTCATATTCGCAAGAGCCTTGGCGAGGTGTTGTCCGGTGGGGAACGACGGAGATTGGAGATTGCTCGTGCTTTGGCAACTGAACCGAGCCTCCTTTTGCTTGATGAGCCTTTTTCGGGTGTCGATCCGGTTGCGGTTGAGGAAATCCAGGGGATTTTGAAGAGTTTGAAGGGGAAAGGGATTGCGATTCTCCTGACGGACCACAATGTCCGGGAAACTCTGCATATCACGGACCGGGCCTACATTCTGGCGGAGGGAAAGGTGCTGGCGGAGGGAACTCCCCAGGAGCTTGTCTCAAATGAGCAGGTCCGGAAGGTGTATTTGGGCTCAAACTTTGAGTTGAGCAACTAGGACACTGACCTAATCCGGTGGGGCACCCTCCTGGCTAACTCTTTCTGATAAATATATTTAGGGTCATTTTTCTGTCCGGGCTAGGCCCTGCCCAAAACAAGTGCCTAGTCTCTTTCCAGCAAATGCCTTAGGACTAGAGGTGACCCACCAGATTAGGTCAGTGTCTAAAGGGGCGGCCTCGCTAAACTACTGCCCCTCAAACCAGGAAAACCCTTGGAAAGCATCGTATTTGTCAAAAGAGTGCCCTCGACCACGACCCGCGTTCGGGTAAGCGGCGAGGGGAATTCCATCGACCCCACAGGGGTCGAATTCATCCTCAACCCCTACGACGAGTTCGCCGTCGAGGAAGCCCTAAAGCAAAAAGAAGCGGCCGGTGCCGGCTCGGTTTCTGCCATCTGCTTCGGAGCTTCGGACTCTCAGAAGGAACTTCGGACAGTTTTAGCTATGGGCGCTGACTCCGCCACTCTTCTTCAATCCGAAGGAGCTGCCGATGCCGATGGAATCACTACTGCGCGCGCCCTTGCCGCTGCAGTCGAAGGCAAGCCTTTCGACATGCTTTTCTTTGGCAAACAGGCCGTTGATCGTGATCAGCATGGCGTGGGTCCTGCAGTCGCAACCCTTCTCGGCGTCCCATGCATCACGGAAGTAGTGGACATGGTTGTTTCCGACGGCAAGCTTACTTGTCAGCGTGAAGTTGAGGGTGGTGTTGAAACCGTCGAAGCCCCACTCCCTTGTGCCATCACTTGCCAAAAGGGACTCAACGAGCCCCGTTATGCAAGCCTCAAAGGAATCATGCAGGCCAAGAAAAAACCACTTGATATCGTAGCGGTAGATTCAACAAACCCGGCCGTTGAAGTTCTCAGTATGGAACTTCCAGCCGACCGCAAACCCGGCCGCATCATTGGTGAAGGTGCCGCTGCAGTCCCTGATCTGGTTGACGCACTTCGCAACGAGGCAAAAGTTCTTTAGGAGTTCATGATGTCCAACATTCTTGTCGTACTTGAAACTCGCGACGGCGCCCTGCGCCCCGCCTCTCTCGAAGCCCTCGGTGCTGCTCACTTAGCTGCCAACGGCGGAACCGTGACCGCCCTTGCAACGGAACAAGCTGAACTCGATGGAGCCTCATTGGGTTCTGCAGGAGCAGATCGCATTCTCGTCGCCGACGCGACATGCCACTCCAGCGATGGCGCAGCTGCCACAATTGCGCGCGTTGCCCAAGAATGCGAAGCGGGTGCTGTCTTCCTTATGGCAACCGCTCGTGGCCGCGACCTTACTGCTCGAATTGCCGCCGCTTTGGATACCGGATTTGCTGCGGACTGCATCGCAATGGAAACAAGTTCTGATGGTCTCACTTTCACTCGCCCTATTTACGGTGGAAAAGCACTCCTTAAGCTAAAGGTGAACGGCCTTCCTGTAGCTTCTCTTCGCGGAAACCACTTCGCCCCCGCAAACCGCGACACCAATGCTGTAATTGAAACATGTGCCGCTGAAAGTGGGAAGGCCTCCGTTCAAGGAGTCGCCGCCAAGTCCGGGGACCGTCCTGATGTTTCTGAAGCAAACCGAGTCGTTGCCGGTGGCCGAGGAATGGGCGACGCAGCAAACTGGAACCTTCTCGAAGCAATTGCGGACAAGCTCGATGGTGCAGCCCTTGGCGCGTCCCGTGCCGTTGTGGATTCTGGTTGGCGCCCACATGGTGAGCAGGTGGGCCAAACAGGTAAAACTGTTTCACCCGACCTTTACATCGCGTGCGGCATTAGTGGAGCCATCCAACACCTTGCAGGCATGTCTTCTTCAAAGTGCATCGTTGCAATTAACAAAGACGCCGACGCCCCCATCTTCCAACACGCAACCTTTGGGATTGTTGGAGAAGTGGAAGAAGTACTCCCTGCACTCGCTGACGCCCTCTAAGCCAAACCGAGCCGCCAAAGCTCCTTGCGGAATTCTTTTTCGTTGGCGGATGTAATCGATTGGGATTGCTTCGCGAACACTGCCTTTGCGGGATCTAACCAAACTGGACCCTCGTCCGTGACAAGGACATTGCGCGCCAATAATCCACGGTAGAGAACACCAGCATTAGAGATTTCCGCAACACTTTCTTCCAGTGCTTGAATAAAATTCTTCGATGGTTTTCGCCCAGAATGAAGATAAGCCTCTAAGTCGGGAGAATCATGGGCTTCCGTTGCGACCCAACTATCTCGGACAAACCCAAGGGAATCCCGCTTAACCCAGAAGCTCAGTGGGCGTACGGTGGGAATTCCAGCCTCACGCAAGCGCTGGAGGTTAAAAAACTCTCGCTCTGCACGGGAAGGGCCCCTCCATGTATGGCGAAATGCCGCTTCCAACCGGCGGAGCATTTTTGGAAAGGTATAACGCTTCACAAAAACGGAACAACCATCGGCCAAATTGCGACACTCGACCGAAGAAGTCTCGGTCTTTTTAATTACTTCAAAAACCCCTTGGGAACACTCCGTTTTTTCCAACAATACAACGACCTGTTCGCTAACACCTCGGGCAACATACGACTCTTCGACAACCTTTAATCCAGCGAGTTCGGCCTCGTTATGGAAGGACTGTTTCGATTGAGGAAAGCGATTCCTTTTCTTTCCACGCATCCTGTGCCGCAATGCTTGAAAACTATCCCTATCGAAATAAGTACCTATCACCCACCTGCGACTCACGCGAGCCAACTCTGCTAGGGCCTCGCTTCTTTGAAAGGACTCTCGAAAGTGATGCAAAAGCCGGAATGAGAAAGCCACGTCCACTGAGTCGGATGCGAGTGGAATTTTCGAAACGGCAGCCTGTCCTCGAGGACCGCTCACTTTTCCTAACATCGCTGCGGATTGATCCATTTGCAAAACCTTCGGTGAATGCAGCTTGAGTAATCGGCCAAATCTACCCGTTCCGCAAGGCAAATCTAGAACCACGCTTAACGGACCTGAGGCTTCAAGGAAGTGCTTGACCGCTGTATGCTCCAATCGATGTGTACGGCGGGCATGTTGAGTTCCTTCCCAGCGAGGACCTGCGTAGTTTTCAGCAACTCCATCAGCGTCGTATTCTTTTCGAAGAACATCTTCGCGGTCGCGGATGGATGAGCTCACAAAAAACAATCCTCAATATCTGGAAGGAATTCCCAATCCTCATCTGCCTCAATCGCGGCCTCAAGAAAATGGTTCACAGAGTTGTACAAGCAAACCACCTCGGCGCATTCCTTCGAAGCATCGAAACTTTCCAAAAACTGTGTAGTACCCTTGGGCCCATCTTCTCCAATCCAAGAGTCCGGACTTCCAATACGGGCTCGATCCACCCCACGATGGGCAGGGCAATTGAATACCCCAAGAGGAGAAATCACCTGCCGAAAAGCCTGCATGTGGCAAATCTTTGGTTGACGGGTGAGAGTTGGCCACGACCCAGCCAACAAAACCTGCAAATTTAAAGATTCAATAACTCGAAACCCTGCATAACTAGAAGTACATTCTCGTGCGGCGGTCAGCCCTGCGCGGATTTTGTCCGCACCTTGCACTTCATCAGCTTGAAGCACTTCGGCGCCTTCATTTGTTCGATTTAAGAAGGGCTTAAATGAGATGTACTCGAACCCATTTCGCGCAGCAAGCTCAGCCGCTTGGGCCATTTCATCAATATTCTCGATTAAATTTGCTTCCTCTCGCTGGCTTCCTTTCCATGTAATCACAAATGAAAACCCAAGAGTTATCTTTGGGTTTGCTTTCCGAATCTTTTCCGCAGATGTGCAACATTCCGCAAGGGAAATTCCAGATTTTGGTTTATGCATGGCCTGAAATGTTTCATCCGTTCCACTATCTAAACTCAAGCGAACCCAATCTCCTTCTCCCATATACGCAGCCGCTTCTGCAATCAGTGGGTTGCGGCTTCCATTAGAAACAATGGAAACCTGCAACTTCAGCTCTTCCTTCAGAAACCGAACCATTCCCACGAAGTCGGGATGAAGAGTTGGCTCCCCACCACCAATCAAAATGACCGACCGCAACCCACGACGCGCCAATTCGCGCAGGGAATCTTGCAACTTCGCTATGTCGTGCCGAACCGGAGAATTCAAAGAATCCCAATCAATGCAGTGGTCGCAAGCGAAATTGCAAGCGGTGGTGAGGTCCAAGTTCAGAGAAAGGGGACCCAAATCACTTGGAAATGAGGGGGGTGCTTCTCCGTTTGAGACGGCCATCCGAACAGCTCTCTGCCAACGGATATATGCAGCCACCGATGAGTGAGCCAATGGGCCGCGCAACTTTGAACTGAAGTCGTGGAAACGATCCATATTTAATCCCTAGGTCGAGCCTCAAGAAGTTGACCCAACAGGGCTTGGCGCCGAATGAGGTTTTCGTCCACGGTTGCGGACCCGGTTTGAGTTGCAAATTTCAGTTCGCCCAAAAAATCTGCCACCGCGCGAGGCATTGGATCTTGGGCAGGAACTCGATTGCCTTGCCCATCGGAAAAAAAGAACTGATAACCAGGTTGTTCGATTTCGCGCTGGATAAGAGCGCCATCAATTGAAAACTCAGCTGGCCTTGGCCAGATGTCTTGGTCAACCAATTCCACCGCACAATCCACCGAGCGGTCTGCAGTTACATATTGAAACTCCAAAACGCAATCTTGAATGTATTGAATATTTTGAATTTCTACCGGACCAGGGCAAATAGCTTGAATCAAAGAAATCGGGTGGGACAACATTTCTACCCAACGCTCAATTCCCTCTCCGGCTGGGGTCATCCGCATTCGAAAGCGAGTTGCCTTCTCAGTGGATATCTGCGGGTGAAGTCGAGAAAAATCCTCCAACACAACAGGCCACTGGCAAGTTTCACGCAACAATAATCCCATCGCAGAAAAAGCGTGGGCCAATCGAGAGGAATCCGAATGATCTTCTTTGGCTGATCTTTCTAAAACCGGCACTAGCAAGCCCTCTTTTCTTCTCGCAGATGCCAACAATGGCTTTTCACAAAACACATGGATTCCGGAATCTAGGGCATGGGCCAACCAATTTCGATGAGTCCCTGCTGGTGATGCAAGGATGAGAGCATCGGGCGCAGTGCTTTCAACGAGTTCATCCCAATCGGAAAATGCCTCGCAATCTAAACCCTCTCCCGAGAGCCAGCTCCGTGCTTCTTCGGCGGTTGCGGTGCTCGTTCCCCAAATAGCATTGACCTGTGCACCTGCTTCTGAAGCTTGAAGTGCCAAAAAGGGGCCCGTTCCATTCCTTACTCGCCGCGCCCCTATGACAGCGATTCGGGGTGGTCTTGAGGAAATATCACCCACGTGTTTGCAATTCTCCTTCAGCGTCCAGTTTCTCTTTCAATCTCCCAAGCCCTAACTCAGCCAACATATTTGGGATTCCTCCGTCGCGGCATCGTGCAAGAGCTTCGTTCATCTCCATAACCAAAACTTGAGTTCCGTGCTCCATTGGTGACCCATCGCCTTTCGTCAAGCTGCCGTCCTTGGGCGGGGCTCCATTGAGCTCAGCTTCCATGAGAAAAACACATTCGTCCGATGCGCCGGGAGAAGGAAAGGTAGCGGTTCCTAACGGAGAAAAAGAGCTCTCCGGCAAATCCACGCCCGCCTCTTCGCGTGACTCAGCGGCGGCGCGGCGTTGCAAACCACCTTCACCTTTATCGCTCGGCTCCAGAATCCCAGCAACCAATTCAATCATGAGCAGTGGAGCGCCTGGCCCATCCTGGATGAGTTCCTTGGTTCGCCGCAACCAAATGGGCGGACGAACGCCTTCCTTAAGCACAACCATCACTTGCCCCCCCTTTTCACGAAACCAAAGCACCACACCAACTGCATCCGTACTCCGCCGGCTCGAGACATCACAGTTGTATTCTGGGGATGCGGAACCATCGGAATACACATGCCGCACGCGCAAGCGCCTAAGGGTTAAAAATCCGGGGGCGCCCAGAGTTTCGTCTGACAAGATTTCAAGGGAGTCGGGTCGCTTGGTCACGAGGACATTTTAGGGGGAGTCTCTTACCCTATCTGCATGCCGGCTACCCTTCCCAAGCTCCTCTCAAGGAGTGACCTCGCTGAAAAGCTCCGCCCCCTACGCGAAGATGGTCAGACCTTGGTTTTGTGCAATGGAGTTTTTGACCTTTTGCATGTAGGGCATACCCGGGTTTTGGCAGCTGCTCGAGCACTTGGCGATGTTTTGGTTGTTGCCATTAACGACGATGAATCTGCGCGAAAGCGAAAGGGACCCGACCGCCCAATCCATTCCGCTAAGGAGCGCGCTGAGGTCTTGTCTTCCCTTTCCTGCGTTGATTGGATTTGCATTTTTTCTGAAATTTCTGTGGCGGACACTCTTCGTACTCTTCAACCCAAAATTCACGCAAAGGGTGAGGATTACAACCCAGAAGGAATTCCAAAAGAAGAACAAGATGTAGCCAAAGAACTTGGGATTCGACTTGCCCTCGTTGGCGGACCCAAAGTTAATTCCAGCAGTAAGATTGCTACAAACCTCGAGCTCGGTGGTGGCCACTAATGGATCGAATTGGCGTCCGACTTCCCAATCCTGTTGGCGATGTAGTTGCAGCGACTCCGTTTATTCGGCTACTTAAGCAACGGCACCCTGAGGACCGAATTGTCCTGATTGGTTCGGCAAAAGCAATCGAACTTCTAGATGGTCTTGATACCTGGCATGAAGCGGAAGCCATAGAAGATTCACCATCGCATGGAAAGAGCTCCTCCTTTGATGAGGCTACATTTTTAAAACACTTACTTCTGGATCAAATCTACCTTCTTCCCAACTCTTTCTCCTCCGCATTGTCTGCCACGATTGCCCGTATCCCTGTGCGAATTGGCCGACGGGCACCTTTTCGTCGTTTTCTTTTAACCCGCCGCCTTCCAAAGGTCGGGAAGCCACGCCCCATGACTCGGGTTTACTCCGAAATGATTGGTGAGGTCCAACCTCCTAAGATTGAATTGGGCGTCACTGAACGCGGAGACCGTCTCGCAAGTGAAACCCTGAAAGGCCTCGCAGAACATGGAATCCACCCACCATTTCTTGCTGTTGCCCCCGGAGCGGCATTTGGACCTTCAAAAGTTTATCCTTGTGAGCTCATGGCTAAGGCTGTTCAATTATCAGCCAAGAAAACTGGTTTGCAGCCAGTTTACTTTGGCGCTCCCGAAGAGTCCGAGCTCATTCGAAGTGTCAAATCCATTTACCCTGCCCCCTTCTTGCACGCCTCGCTTTCGGAAATGAAGAGTCTCTTTAGAGAATGCAAAGCGCTTCTGTCAATGGATAGTGGCGCCCGCCACATCGCTGCCGCCTTGAACTTGCCACAAGTTATTCTTTACGGTCCAACGGATCCTCGCTGGACTAATTTCGAACAAGAGATGACTGTTGCCCTTCGGCGTAAGGATCTTTCTTGTAGCCCATGCCATAAGAAACAGTGCCCAACAGACCATGCTTGCATGAAGGAAATCTCTCCCGAAGAAATCTCTGAAGCCGTCACCACGGCAACCCAAAAGGGAAAAATACTAAGTTTCTAAATCCAAACAAATGACGGACACCTTTCGCGCTCCTTACCCATTCGTTTCATCCGAGGGTGCGGAACTTTATTCGGACCCTGTGTCCACTTGGGAGCAACTCCTAGCCGACATTGCCTCTGCTCGAGAAGAGCTCCTTGTAGAAAACTTTATTTTGAGACCCGGCCTTGCTTGCGATGCAATTGTAGATTCTATGGCACGGGCTGCGACAAACGGTGCCGATGTCAAACTTATGGTGGATGCATTCGGGTCCAGCACATTAGACACATCCACTCAAGACCGATTGCATAGTGCCGGCATTGAGCTTCAGATTTATAACCCGTACAAACTCCGGGACTTTTTTGGTCGCCGTGCTGCCGCCCTCCCTCGAACACACAGACGACTTATCTTTATAGATGGGCACACTGCATGGGTTGGCGGCATGGCCTTTGACGACCAGTGGTGGCCCGATTCTGAACACCCAACCGCTCGCGATTCCATGCTCCGCTTGAAGGGCGATGTTGTATCCAACCTTCGCGATTGTTTTGACCGACTTTGGAAAGGCGTCGGTTCAGGTCCCCGCTTGCGGCAAACGCCAAGTCCCGACGAGGAACAATTACGCGCACTCCCACAATATGCATACCGACGGCCCAATTACCGACGGGCCCTCCACTACAACCTTCATGCTGCAAAGTCTCGTGTTTGGATTGCTGTCCCCTATTTCATACCTGGTCCTAGGCTCCTCGCTGACTTAAGAATTGTCGCACTAAGAGGGATCGATCTTCGGTTCTTGTTTCCTGGTCAAATTACCGACCATCCGACTGTTCGCCTAGCTGCCCGCCGGTATTACGGCCGGTTGCTTCGAGCAGGTGCACGCATCTGGGAATACCAACCTGCTTTCATGCACTCCAAACTTTCCATCTTTGACCACAACCGGCTATTGGTTGGTTCATCCAATTTGGACCGTTGGTCTTTGTTCATCAACAATGAACTCACCGTGGAGGCATGTAGCGCCCGTTTGGTTTCCGAGGCTACTAAGCAGCTGACTGAAGATTTCAAACAGTCGAAGGAGGTCACTCTCTTGGATTGGAAAGCACGACCTTGGCGGCACCGGGCAATGGAACGGCTCTTTGGTCGGTTCGACAAACTCTTTTAGGGTCGATGCAACTTCGCCTCATGTCCTGGAACATCCACCGCGCAATCGGAATGGATCGTAAGTTTTCCCCAGATCGAATAATTGAAGTGGTTAAGCACCACAAACCAGATATTCTTCTTATGCAAGAGGTGGACCGCGGTGTTCCGCGTTCTAGGCGACTCTGGTTGGACCATGAAGTTTCAAAAGCTTGCGGATTCCCTTGGCATGCCTGGGCTCAAGCTCATGTCTTGAAGGAAGGGAGTTATGGCAACGCCACTCTTTCCAACTTTCCCATATTTAAGAGAAAGCACTTGGATTTAACCATCGCCTGGAAAAAACGAAGGAGTGCCCTTTACACACGATTGCGACTCCCTGGGCATTACAAAGATTTCCATGTTTTCAATTGGCACTTGGGGCTTTCTTCCCTTGAGCGTAAAAAGCAGGTTGAGAAACTATTCCGGAGTGGAACCTGGAAAAGCCTACGCAAGAATGCACGCGTAATTCTCGGGGGTGACACAAACGACTGGAGAAATCTTCTATTCCATAAGGTGGTCAAGCAGGAAGGGCTCCATGCCTGGAGCGAGCATCGGAGACGACAACATATCCTGACTTATCCATCCCCTGCGCCAGCAGGCGCACTCGACAAATTTTTTTGGCGGGGACCTCTTGGTGAGGAACATATTCACCGAAGCCGGATGAACCTGGCCAAAGTAGCAAGCGACCACCTTCCGCTCTTAGCAGAATTCGAACTTACTTAAGAGCTCAGCAAGCCACGAAGAGCGGATTCGTCGAGGACCTGCACTCCTAAATCTTCAGCCTTTGCAAGTTTAGAACCTGCAGATTCTCCTGCAACTAGGTAGTCCGTTTTCTTAGAAACAGTTCCGGTAACTTTTCCACCAGCGGACTCAATTCGGGCCTTCCACTCAGGTCGCGGTTCACTTAGGGTACCCGTCAATACAAATACTTTTCCAGAAACTCCCTCGATGGCGGTTTTCACTGATGCGTCTGGAGTTTGAGGCTCAACGCCCAACTCAAGCATCCGCGCGATTGCTTTTGCATTCCGTTCATTTTCAAAAAATCCAATCAAGGAACCTGCAACTTCTTCCCCTACCCCTTCCACTTCGGATAACTTTTCGGTTGCTGTTTCGGATTGAGCCACCTCAGTTAGTTTACTCAATGAAGGGAAAACGGCACACAGGGCGCGGGCGGTTTCGGCCCCAACCTCGGGGATTCCGAGGGCATACAAAAATTTTGGTAATTTAGGCCGCATCGCTGCACTCACTTGTTCTTTTAGTCCTTGAGCGGATTTTTCACCCCAACGATCTAAGTTTGCAACTGCTTCAAAATCCAGATTAAAAACACTCTCCACGGAATTCAGCAAGCCAGCTTCGGAAAATTGTGCAACCGCTTTTTCGCCTAAGCCCTCAATGCGCAAGGCTTCCCGCGAAGCCAAATGTCGAATCCGGCGCAAAACTTGAGCGGGACAATCCATGCTTGGGCAAAACCGGTGCTCACCCTTTGAAGAGGGGGTGGAACCACAAGAAGGGCATTGGCTCGGCCAAACGAACTTCGCCAACTCACCTTCACGGGCCTCTAATACCGGGCCCACCACTTGAGGAATAACATCTCCGGCTCGACGAACCATGACGCGGTCGCCAATCCGAATATCTCGCTCGGAAATGTACTTGGCATTATGCAAGGTCGCGTGACGAACTATGGTCCCACCAATTCCAACAGGTTCTAAATGGGCCCGAGGAGTCAACCGGCCCGTGCGGCCAACTTGAATTTCAATGTCCATGAGGGTGGTGATTTCCTCTCGGGGAGAGAACTTATGAGCACAAGCCCAACGAGGAGTACGTGCACGAGAACCTAGAAGTTGCCGCAGCGCAAACTCTTCCACCTTGACGACTACTCCATCCATTTCGTATTCAAGGTCATCCCGCTTGGATTCGAGTTCATCATGAAAATCAATCATGCCCCTTGAATCGCAAACAACAGCGTGATATGGAGTCGTTGCAAAGCCCCAATCCTGAAGTGCCTTCATTGCTGAAGTGTGGTTTTCAAATAGGGGTCCCCCTTCACAACGCACGAGGTCCCAGGCCATGAACCGCAAGCCTCTGTCGCGTACGACCGATGGATCCAATCGTTTCATTGTTCCAGCTGTGGCATTCCTGGGGTTTGCAAAAACTGAATCTCCGCGCGCAGCCATGCGTTCATTTAACTCAGAAAAGCCAGCTAGCGGAATCATGACCTCGCCGCGCACTTCCGCGAGCTTGGGCAATTCACTTTGTTTCGGGTCAGCCGACCGCAACCGCAAAGGAACACCACCCACCGCGCGGAGGTTCTGAGTCAAATCTTCGCCGACCGAACCATCCCCGCGAGAGACTCCCCGAACAAAGATTCCATCTTCGTAAATTAAACTTGCGGAAACTCCGTCCCATTTGGGCTCACATGAAAAAGTTGGCTTGGCTTTGGTCTCGCCATCTAAGCCCTTCAAAACCCTAGCCTCAAAATCTTCAACCGCCTTGTCTCCGAATAAACTTTCAATGGAAATCATTGGAACCGCATGTTCAACGCGCTCGAACTTTGAGCCTTCGGGTAATGGAGCACCCACTCGTTGAGTGGGTGATTCAGGCAAAACCCAATCAGGGTGTTCCTTTTCAAGGCTCTTTAGCTCTTGAAACTTTCGGTCGTACTCAGCATCAGAAACAAGGGGCTTCGCCAAAACATAGTAGGCATGATCGTAGGCGGACAATTCTTCCACCAAGCGCGCATAAACTTCGCGTGGGTCATCGAACAGCCCGGGCGCGCTGGTCACGCCAATCCGGCTTCCGCCAACAAACCGTCTAATGTCCGCTCAACGCGGTCACCCGTTCCCGGGGAGAAAATAATTTCCATTCCAGGAACCGCAAGTTCTCGCAAACGAAGCAAGGTCAGGCGAGGAATCGAGGGCAACTCGCCACCTGTGGGTGAGTAGTAACCAATCCGGGCAACTCGGCGCATTCCTTCCGCACGGCCTGCGGCGATTCCATTTGCAATTGGGTCTTGGTTGAGGTTCGATTCTTCGTATTCCAACAGACAACCCCGAAATACTCGGCCGTCGTCACCCTTCACAGTGCAACCCGCTATGGGGCCGACAACAACGCGGGATGTGGCGGCTGCTTGCTCTGCGACGGCGACGAGGTTGCGGTCATCCATAGAGTTACAGAATAGCTTCTCGGGCCTGTTTTCGGCCCTTTGGTATAGCCTTACTGAGGGCTTTTGCGAGTTGATCCGCCTGACGGGAGCTTAGCCACAAACCCTTTTGACCTTTCAAGCCAACCACAATGCCAGCTGCCGAACCCGCCAAGTAAACCGTCACCCCGGGGGCTTTTTTAATCGCCCAACCCTTCCGCGCAATGCCCCATGGATAACTCATGTGGACGCGCCACCCTTCAATCTGCTCTTTCGGATATAGCTTCCCGGGGAATGGAGCCATACGAATCCAAAGACCTTCGGGCCGCACCTCGGTTAGCAAACAAGTCGCCCGAATCCACCACCAGAAAACCAAGGCCATCAGGCCCAGGCCCAAGGTTAGCCATGGGGAAACCGGAACCAAAGCAAAGGCCAAAATGAAAATGGCCATCATGAGAAGGCTCACAATGCGCACCACCGCCTCGGAAGGGCGTTGAATTTCCAAAAAGAGGGGCTCCCCGGCTTGGGCATCAGCTTGCATACCGGGAATTTTAGAAACACCCTCCTTTTATTCCTTTTCCTTCTTTGCCGCACTCTTCTCAGCGTTCTTTGCAAGGGGTTGGTAACCCGCAAATGGAACCCGGTTCATACACCGACGAATCCCTGTCACAGGGTCCTCTCGCTCCTCCGGGGCGATTTGGACAAGGGCCACCTTGCCTTCCAATTCGCTCGGCTCCATAGATACACACCCCTCCACCTCCATGCCCAACACTTGCAGAACATACTTCGCCCTTGGCAAACCCCGTTCAGACCAGTGAAGACTATCCCAACATGCCGTTTTGCCTACCATTTCTCCCGCAACTACTTCCCACCGGAGGCCCCATCGCACATGTCCAGATGGGCTTTGGCTCTCACGCACCTCCGCCACTTTGCACTCATATTCTCCAGGAGGAACTGCTCGCAGATCCTCGATGTTATCAACAGACCCAAAATCAATCTTCATCTTCATTCCTTTGGTTTCCAAACCCAGACCACCCAGGTTTTCCAATGAACACGGCTCAGTCTCTCCTGCGTTACACCCCATCCCGTTTTCCACATTTACGCCATTTGCTTGCAACATTTGCCCCTTGCCCCTCATCCCATTTGCCCCTGCCCCTCATCCCATTTGCCCAAAAGCGCCCTCGCCGCCACAATCGCCTGCCCACCATGAATGCAATCCGACGCTTTCTTCCCACCCTCTTCGCTTTCCTAACCCCCGCCACGCTCTTCGCCCAAGAGGCCGAGGGTGATCAGAACTTCGCAACGATGGTGGACGGCATTGCCGGCTGGGTCGTTGAGAAAATTGGAGATGCCTTTTTCTACCCAATCTATACGACCCCTGATGGGACAGAAATCCCTCTCGTTGTCGCTTGGCTCGTTGTTGGAGCAATCGTCTTCACCTGCAAGATGGGCTTCATCAACATCCGTGCCTTTAAGCACGCAATTGACATTACGCGCGGTAAGTTCGACAACCCCAACGACGAGGGCGAAGTTAGTCACTTCCAGGCACTTGCCTCTGCACTTTCCGCCACGGTTGGTCTTGGCAATATTGCAGGGGTTGCAATAGCAGTCAGCCTAGGCGGACCGGGCGCCATATTTTGGATGGTCATGGCGGGCTTCCTTGGGATGTCGTCCAAATTTGTGGAATGCACACTGGGCCAAAAGTACCGCGAAACGCGGCCGGACGGCCACATCATGGGTGGGGCCATGTTTTACCTATCCAAAGGGCTCAAAGAACGACAAATGGGCGGACTTGGAAAATTCCTCGCTGTTTCTTTTGCCATTATTTGCATTGGTGCCTCTTTTGGGGGTGGGAATACCTTTCAAGTCAATCAGTCCCTGAACGCCCTGCAGGAAACAGCACCATGGTTAGCAGATAACCGATGGGTTTACGGCCTAATAATGGCCAGTTTGACTGGAGTTGTAATTATTGGAGGAATCAAGAGGATTGCTCAAACCGCTGAAAAAATTGTCCCTTTGATGTGCGCTATCTATGTGGCGTCCTGCTTGTTCATACTTTTACGGCATTTCGGTGAAATCCCGACAGCCTTCTCCAAAATTTTTGAGAGTGCTTTCAACCCTGGTGCAGCTTGGGGCGGTTTCATTGGAGTTTTGGTTACTGGTTTCAAACGCGCCGCCTTCTCAAATGAGGCCGGTGTTGGTTCGGCAGCAATCGCTCACAGTGCGGCACGAACGGAATACCCTGTTCGAGAAGGAATCGTGGCACTACTCGAACCCTTCATTGACACCATTGTTGTTTGCACCATAACCGGCCTAGTCATTGTTATTACGGGGCATTACGAAGGTGGATCTATGGCGGAAGTTGCTGCTCCCTTTGCCGAGGCTAACAATGGGGCGGGACTCACATCAGCTGTTTTCGCTTCGGAAATCGCTTGGTTCCCTTACATCCTTTCGGGGGCGGTTGTGCTGTTTGCTTTCTCGACCATGATTTCCTGGTCCTACTATGGGGAGCGATGCTGGGCATGGTTGTTTGGAGATGGCTCCTCCATGCTTTACCGGATTATTTTCGTTGTCATGGTCTTTCTGGGATCCATCATTACATCAAAGAATGTGTTGGATTTTGGGGACCTCATGATTCTCGGAATGGCATTCCCGAATGTCTTGGGACTCTACTTTTTGATGGGCGGAGTGCGAAGAGATTTGAATTCTTACATGGAAAAGTTGAAAAGCGGGGACTTCATCGAGTACAAGTAGCCGCGTGACGGCACTGGTACCCCCCTCGCAACTCGCTACCCCCGCAGTACTTGCGGTGACGGTAGCGCCAGCGGATTCGGAGCCGACTCCTGGTGCCCCGGTTGAGCTGAACCCTTTTGGCGCCACATTCACAACGATTACCTGGGTGGTCTTGGTTGCTCTGAATGCCTGGTGTTTCAGGAAGCTTTTGAAGCGAGCACCAAGAAGTAGACACTGACCCCATCTGGTGGGTCACCTCCACCGTAAGGCCTTAACTAGCAATGACTTAGAGGGCAATCTGGCTTCAGGCCTCGGCTCACATTAAAAACTGACCCTAAGTGCTTTGCTGAACGGAGCTTCCTCTCCGATTGACCCAGCGGATAGGGTCAGTGTCCAATGCTGGTTCTTTTGCCTCTTTGAGGAAGACCTGAGAGGGGTGACAACCTAACCCATTTAAGATAAAGGGGTTTACCTTTTCCGATTTCCTATCAAGCCTGGGCCTCTAACAGCCGAAGAAGGGGCGTGAAAGACATCCCCTCACCAGTTGATTTCCATCGCTTTTCCGAAATACGCGACTTGTTTGGCGAAGAAACCTGCTCTCTCTATGAGGAGTTCTTTTCCGAACTTCCGGAGCACCTTGAATCTTTGCATCGCTCAATCCACTTGCGTGAGTTTCAGCAAGTCGAACTGACGGCGCACAGTCTATCTGGGTCCAGCGGCAGCATCGGCGCTTTATATGTTGAAAAGGTGGCCCGTGGTTTAGAGCGGCGGGCACATGGGGAAAACCTAAACGATGCTGGCCGGGTACTTCTCCGCTTGGAAGTTGAAATCGCGCGCTTGCGCCACTTTCTGGAAGAGCGGGGATTGATTCCAGAAAACTCAGACCTTGCAGCCTAGAAAGGCCGCGATTCCAGCGACGACTTCCTCCCGCTGCTCTGAAGTAACGCCAGGATAAATAGGAAGAGCTAACACTTCTTGAGCAGCACGTTCCGACTCAGGAAGCTGGCCAGAGGTACCGCCAAGGTGTGTGAAGCAGGGTTGGAGATGCAACGGCAGTGGATAGTAAACAGCACTCCCGATTTGGCGCTCTTGCAAGAAGGCGCGAAGCTCATTGCGCTGACCGGGGATGCGGCAAACGAATTGATGCCAAACATGGCCAAGATGTTTAGACGCCGGACGAACGGGACCATCGTTCTCCGTGCAGCCGATTTCTGCGAGTAGCTGGGTGTAATGCTCTGCCCCTTCGGCACGGGCGGCATTGTAAACAGGAAGTTCGGGTAGGCGTGAGAGGAGAGCGGCAGCTTGCAAGGTGTCGTGGCGGAAGTTGAAACCAACTTCATCGTGGTAATATTGGCGGCCACCACCGTGTTCCTTAAGGCAGCGAAGGTGTTCCGCAACTTGAGAGTCGTTCGTGCTCACGAAACCAGCATCACCACAAGCACCTAGGTTTTTTGTTGGAAAGCAAGAGAAGCCGGCAACGAGCCCGAGTCCGCCGCAAGGACCTTCGGTTGCGACGGCACCGACTGCTTGAGCAGAGTCCTCCACGATGGGGATATCTTTGGCAACTGTTTGAAGAGCGGAAATATCTGCGGGCCGACCGTAAAGATGAACCGGCAATAGAGCGCGGGTGCGGTTGGTTATTAGTTCCGCGACGGAATCCGCGGAGAGGCAATACGAGTCGGGATCAATGTCGGCGAAGACAGGAGTTGCGCCAATCCGAGAAACTGCTCCAGCGGTTGCAAAGAATGTGAATGCTGGAAGGATGACCTCATCACCGGGGGAAACGCCGGCGGCACGAAGGGCTAGGACGAGAGCGTCGGACCCATTCGAACAGGCCACGACATGATTGACACCCAAGTAGCTTGCGAGCGCTGACTCTAACTCTTGAACCTCCGGTCCATTAATAAAGCCCCCGTGATCCAAAATTCCTTTCCACCTTTCCAATAACTGGACCTTCTCGGCCTCACCGAGGTTGTATCGAATGTCGAAGAAGGGAACTGCCATACCTCTCCAGAATACTGAACCCGACCCTTTTTACCGATAAAAATGAGCCCGACTCATTTTGTTCATTAAAAAGGGTCGGGTTCAGTATTGGAAGCGAATTTGAATAATCGTCCTGGAAGCAATCTCACCGGTGGGATCTTCCGCTGGGAAAAATTTCCACTTAGATATCGCACTAATCGAAGCGCGGTCCAAAGCCTCATGCCCTGAACTTGCTTCAATCCCTAAATCCTGAACGGTTCCATCCACCCTGACGAGAACCCAAACCCTCACCACTCCCTCAAGGCCCAAGCGACGCGCCGAGCGTGGATAAACGGGGGGTGGACAAGCATCTGGATCGGGTTCGGCCTCCACAAAGCCAGAGGAGACCGAGACAAAAGAGGGCAATTTCACCTCAGTTTCAGGCTCATCGAATGGGGCTTCTTCCCATTCGATGAGCAAAGGCTCGGGGACCTCTGGGGGAAGCACCTCCAAAATAGGAGGGTCTCTTTCAGGGCTCGCTGCCGAATCGGGGCGAAATTGGACCTCAAATGTTGGCGGGGTGGTCAAATTTGGCGTTTCTGAAAAAACCCAATTCCAAATCCCCAAAGCAGCCCCTCCCACAACCGAAGCGTGAAACGCCACGGAAATGAACGAAGCCGTTCCTAGAAGGGGGAGCGACCAAGAGGAATGGAAAATTCGTGCCATCACTTGCCCTACTGTCCTAACCTACCCATTTTATCCAGCAAAATGAGTAGGGTCATTTTTTATCGGTAAAAAGGGTCGGGTTCAGTATAGGACGGCAACGATGCTGCGGCCGGAGCCATTGATTCCTGAACCGTGGACTCGATAATCCTCGTCGGTGAGGTTTTCGATTTGGAGACTTAGGTTGAGATCTTTGGATAGCTTCCAGCCCACACTTAAACCAAACAGGGTAAAGGCGGGGGTTCCATCTGCGGGAATCCGAGAAGTATCTCGCTCATCCCGGAAGGAAAGCTTGTCCGCATCCCCCATCGCCCAGGCCCAGCCTTCATACCAAAAGTGGCCGCCATTCATCGTGCGGCGCGCAGAAAGGTAGGCTTGCAAAGGCATCAAGCGATCAACCGGTGCCGAAACAATCGACAAGTCCTCAAAGGCAACACCATCTGCACCCACGCGCTGGTCAACTTCACCATCCATCCAACTTGCCATCAAGTGGGCTTCCCATTCCGGTGCAAGGGACCACTTCACATCAGCTTCCAATCCGTGCATCCAACCATCAGCATTGTCTTTGCCGACCGAACTCCCCGACGCTTCCTCCGGTGAACGAATAATCATGTCGTTCATCCAAGTTTGCCAAGCGGAAAGTTGCCAGGCCAAGTTTTTCTCGCGACCTTGAGTTCCGACCTCAGCTTGCAGAAAATACTCTGGCTCCAAATCAAATTCTGGTGTCTCCACGACCGAAGTTTCATCCAAAGAAGTGAGGTCATACAAACTTGGGTTACGGAAACCTTGCGACAAACCTATGAAAACATTTCTATCTTCACCGGTCCAGCGAATCCCACGCAAACTTCCAACGACACCATCCCAACTCCGGCTGAAAGAAACTTCGTTGCCTGTGTCGGGATCCTCAACCGCACCGGCATTCACCCGAGCGCGTGTCGCGCGGACACCCGGCACAACGGTCCAATCTTCAAGCTGAATCTCGCGCTGCAAATACAAAGCAGCAGTATCAACAGTGGAATCGTCAGCGACCGGACCTTGAATAAACGGCGCCTGCAAAACGCCATCCCGCCACTCTTTTTTGAAGGAATCAATTTTCTCGTGGTGAATTTCGGCACCCCAATCCCATCCGGTATCCGTTCCGAATCGAGCCAATAAACCAAAATCTCCCACAGTGAAGCCCTGAATATCGTGCCGCAACTGGCTCGACTTAATCCGCTCACGGTCGCGGGATTCATCGGTGCGGTGAAAACTGGCCGTCAATTCCCCACGGTCCCATAAACCACCGGCATCTTCCCATTCGGCACGGGCGTAAACCAAATCGCTCGTCTGATCATGCAAGCGATGGTTTTCAGAACCTGTACTTGTTCCATTAAAAGAAATGGAATCCAAAGTTTTGTGGGTCCGCGGCACATCATCTTGGCGCACAGTTCGCGCGGCAAAGGTGAGATGAACTCCAGAATCCGTCCAACGATCCATGCGAACATCACCATCGAGTTCGTCGTATCCAGTGCCAGGTTGAAGACCTGTTAGATCACCCGCAGTCAAATCACCATATTTGCGGGAGGTTACGCCAGCAAGCATGGACCAATCGTCGTTCTGACTCCAGAACCCTTCTACTCGACCCGTCCAGGAATCTTCGGCGCTGGACCATCGGGCGTATGCACCACTACTGCTCACTAGGCCCCCGTTTGCTTCACCCCTCGGAGTGGAGCGGGTGACGGCGTTTACAGTTCCCCCAATCGCATCGGATCCATAAAGGACCGAGTTTGGCCCGCGTACAACTTCGAGCTGTTCAATCGTGAGCGGATCCACTGATGCGCTCCAATACTGGTTGGGTCCTGCTCGGAAGGCGCTGTGGTTCATTCGTACGCCGTCCAGCAAAAGCACATTGTGATAACCCGTCAGACCCCGAATGTAGGGGCTGGATTGTCCATAGGCTGTTTTTTGCACCATTACACTGGGAAGGGCGCGCAAGGATTCGCTAAAGGAACGGGAGGTGGCAAGGTCCTCGTAACCCAAAAGGGAAGTGGACCAAGGGAGTTCAAGCGCCTCAGTTGGAGTAGTCGTTGCAGTAACAACTACTTCGTGTTGTGGGGCATCAATTTCGGGGACAGGCTCCTGTAGAAGGAGAAGAGATGCTGTGAGAATCATCCCAGCCAAACGACTGCTAATGGGAGGGGTTCAAAAATAGCCTTCTCAAACAAAAGTACTCTACTCAAAGAGAGGCGCCGGCTGGCCCATCTAATGTCCAACTTGCGAGCTTAAAAAACGGGGCGAGCGTAAGAAGGTCAGCGGCAATGGCATCTTCGAGATCTGCCCCGATTTCGGCTGCCTGGTGGGCGGGGATTTTTCGCACGATTTCTAACTGGGTTTCACCGGGGCGAACCACTCCGGCTAAATCCCGCCAATCGCGGGAATCCATTTCACAGATTGGCCTTGCGCCCCCACGGTTCAACTCCAAATTAAACCCCTTCGAGGCGGAACATGCCGCAACGATTTCAGATTGGCCATCGCTCTCTTCCGCACGCTTTAGCAGGACATTCAGGTCGTACCAGGCGCCCTCGTCTAATCGGAGTCCCCACCAGGCACTTTTTTCATCCAGCCCAACCTGAAAATGAAGGTTGTTTCTAGCAGAATCCAAATCCTTACCAAGCTCTTTCCCTAAGAACCTTTTCAGGGCGGCTCGGGCTTTTTTGTCTCGAAATAGCATCGTGCGCTGGCGGCGGACTTTTTTCCCGTTGGTGTTATGTGGATTGTGAAGACTCTCCCGGCGGTCTAAGGAAATGCCAAGACCCGCAAAATCCGCTTTCAAGCGGTCTCCCAAGGCCTGCAGCCGGCGCCGGACATCTAATCGCCGCCCATTCCACTCAGGATCTCCCTGAAAACGAAACTGATAAAGCTCAAAGTCCGCAACCGTAAACATCATCCCAGAATACCGAACCCGACCCTTTTTACCGATAAAAAATGACCCGACTCAAAACGGCTCCTCTCATTTACATCTGAGTAAATATCGCTAAACAGGCAATTTCAGTAGGGATAAAAAAAACCGGTAAAAAGGGTCGGGTTCGGTATCGAAAAAAAGCGGCCCCGACGCAAGCGCCAGGACCGCAACTCCATCCCCTCAGATGGCACCAATAAAATGGTGTTTTGAGGCTCAGTGGCCGCTGTAAGCAGCGACAGGCGCAAAGTTTAGGGTGGTCCTCGAAAAACGGAAGCTGTGAGGGAGCTCTTTTGGGAGCTCTGGGGCTTATCTGCCAACGAATGTCCTAACTTTGTGCAGTTTTCAGGAGTTCCCTTTCCAAAAAAACTCCTAAAAAATGGTCCGAAAGTTCACACTTCCGCGCGTTGGCGTAGCTTGGCGCGAAGGAGTCGCTTTCGCATGCGCAAAAAGTTCGGCCCCACCTCCAACAATTCATCGTCAGCCAAAAACTCCAAGTAAGCCTCTAGGCTCATGTCGCGTGGACGACGGATTTTTTCGTCAATATCCTTATTGGCGGACCGCACATTGGTTAATTTTTTCTCGCGCACAATATTCAGCACGATGTCTTTGTCCTTGTTGTTCTCACCAAGAACCATCCCTTCGTACACCTCAACTCCGGGCTCTACAAAAAATATGCCGCGGTCTTCAAAAGCACGCAACGAATAAGCGGTCACTTTTCCAGACTCACTAGAAACCAAAACTCCATTGTGCCGGTCCCCCAAGTCACCATTGAGGGGCATCCACTTTTCAAAAACAGAAGACACCGTTCCTTCACCACGGGTTAGAGTGAGGACTTGGGTTCGCGCACCAATCAGTCCGCGAGTTGGAACCGACATATTCAATGTCACTCTAGTTCCTCGACGATCCATCGAATGAATTTCCGCACCCCGGCCGCCAAAGTATTCAATCACTCTGCCCATGTGGTCTTCCGGACATTCCACGCATGTCTTCTCAATGGGCTCCATTGTTTTCCCATTTTCCTCACGCAGCAAAACGCGTGGGCGACCAACCGCAAACTCATAACCCTCACGGCGCATGTTCTCCATGAGAATTCCAAGGTGCAAAACACCCCGGCCGCCAACAAGACAACCTCCACCATCAAGGGGATTCACGCGGAGGGCAGGATCCATCATTTGGGCCTTTTCTAAACGCTCAAGAACTTGGCGCGAGGTTACGAACTGACCCACTCGACCCGCCAACGGCGAGTCGTTTACCAAAAACTCCATCTCAATAGTTGGGTTTTCAACCTCTTGGAATGGAAGTGGCTCATGAGCCTCTGAATCGCAAACGGTGTCCCCCAGGCCCACCTCTAATATCCCCGAAATCGCGGCAATATCGCCTGCGATGACTTCTTCAGTCTCTACCCGTTCCATTCCCTCAATTTTGAAGAGCTCCTTGATGCGAGCAGAGGTCGGCTTTTTGCCCGCAGCCAAAACTGAAACCGCCATGCCTTTGCGAAGCACACCGCGGTCAACTCGGCCAATCCCAATGCGGCCCACAAAATCACTCCAGTCCAAAGTGCTGACCTGAAAACGCATCGGAGCAGTTTCATCTACCTCAGGGGCAGGGACCTGTTCCAGAATGCTGTCCAAGAGACAGGCAAAGCCATCTCCGACTTCCTTTTCTTCCATAGACGCCCAACCACTTCGGGCGCTCGCGTAAACGACCGGGAAATCCAAAGCCATATCCTCGGCACCAAGATCCACAAAAAGATCAAAGACCTCTCCCAACACTTCGTCAGGCCGGGCATCTTGTCGGTCCATCTTGTTCACCACTACAACGGGGCGAAGACCTGCGGCGAATGCCTTCGAAAGAACAAAGCGCGTTTGGGGCATAACACCTTCGAATGCATCCACGAGAAGAAGTACTCCATCCGCCATCGAGAGCACGCGCTCCACTTGTCCCCCAAAGTCGGCGTGTCCAGGCGTGTCAATCAGATTGATGCGAACGCCCTTCCAGGTCACTGCCGCATTCTTGGAAAGGATTGTGATTCCGCGCTCGCGCTCCAGGTCATTGGAGTCCATGAGCCGGTCATCTTGCGCCTGACCGCGTGCGAGGGCGCCGGCCTCTTTAAAAAGGCCGTCAACGAGGGTGGTTTTGCCGTGGTCCACATGGGCCACAATGGCGACATTTCGAAGCTTCAAAGGCTATAGGGGATGTGGGGTAGCCCCTCATTCTAGCGAATCCCCTAGAACTCGACCTTCGGCGCAATACGAGCTTCGGGGATATCCAATTCAAAGAACTCTCGAAGGCTAAAACTGAACATTCCAGCGATGATATTTGATGGAAATTGCTGAACCTTGTTGTTGTTCTCACGGATGTTGCCGTTGTAGAACCTGAGGGCGGCCTGGATTCGGTTTTCGGTGTTGGCAAGCTCCGATTGAAGCTCCTGGAAGTTCGCGCTGGCCTTGAGGTCGGGATAGGCCTCCAAACGAACCATCAACTTTCCAAGTACTCCCTGGAGGGCGGTCTCATCAGCAGCCTGAGAAGCGAGGTTTCCGTGGTTGTTGGCGGCTTGCTCTCGCAGGGAGGTCACCTGTTCCAAGAGTTCTTTTTCGTGTTTGGCATAGCCCTTCACTGTGTTGAGCAGGTTGGGGATTAAGTCGTAGCGGCGTTTGAGTTCGGTATCCACATTGGACCAGGCCTCGTCGCACTGGTTGCGAATGGAAACAAGCCCGTTGTACATGCCAATAATGACAAGAACGACCAGAAGGAGAACAATGACAGGGATCCAAAGCATTTTTTTTACTTACGCTAATCTCGGAACAAGTATTCGGGCATTAAACCGCGAATATTGGAAAGGTGTTGAAGGTAGGGCTCGATCTCATCTGGATCGAGCCGGTTGGTGTCGTACAGGGCAAGCGTGTTGCCCTCGAGCTCAAGACCCGTCTTCGGGTTTTGAAGAAGGTATTCCATCATTCCGGTATTGCAAAAATCATAGGCCAACTTCTTATCCTCGGCCCGAACACAAAACTTCTTTGAAAACTCGACCGATTCAAAATCAATATCATCGTAGCCAAAAAATTGCCCGATTTTTGAGAAGAACCCTTCGGGGTGAATGCTCAGTTCTGAAAACTCACGCTCAATCTGAATGAGAACCACGCCAAAATGGTGGTGGTGGGTGCGGCGGTTCCCTTTTGAATCCGTGCTGTGGGTTTCGAAATGAAAAGTAAAGCCCTCAGCGCTCCGCCCTTTCCACTCGCCGCGGACAATATCGAAAGCGTAACGGTTGCTTCCCTGGCGGAGCTTATCCAAGAATTGATATTGGTGATAAACCTCTCGGCTGCGGCTGGGATCGTAGGACCAGTTGTTCTTCGTTGCCCAAGCTTGGAAAGCTTCCCTACGTTTCTTGGCGGCAAGCCAGGAAAAGTAAATTAGTGCGCCCACTAATAGCGCACCCAAAAGGATGAGAATGGGCTGCATCTCGGTTTTGGATTTTAACCTCTCCCCTCATCCCGTATGCTCTTCCGACCTTGACCTCTGTCCCCTCGATTCTAGACGGCCTCAATGAGGCCCAGCGGGAAGCCGCTGAACATATTCAAGGCCCCCTCCTTGTCTTGGCTGGGGCTGGAACGGGTAAAACCCGCACGATTACTTTTCGCATGGCGCATATGTTGGCGAGAGGGATTCCCCCTGAGCAAATCCTCGCCGTGACATTTACGAACAAAGCCGCTGCAGAAATGCGCGAACGAATTGCTGACTTGGTGGGCCTGGAACAAGCAGAACGACTTACGGTTGGGACTTTTCATTCCTTTTGTTGCCGCGCTCTACGAGATCATGCTCCAAAATTGGACCTCCCTAAATGGTTCACTATTTGTGATGCTGCCGACCAGCAGACTGCTGTGAAAACGGCAATGAGGGATTTGAGGGTTCCTGAGAAAACACTTCAGCCCCGACTGGTACAGTCACGGATTAGTTTGCTGAAGAACCAACTGGAATCACCTGATGAATATGCAGCTCGTACTGCAGGGGACGAAAACCTAATTGCCAACATTTATGCACGCTATGAAGAAAACCTGCGGCGACAAAAGTTATTGGACTTCGACGACTTATTGATTTTCACTCTTCGCCTTTTACGAAAGCACAAAGATGTGCTGAGTCAATTTAGAAATCGTTGGAAATATATCATGGTGGACGAGTACCAAGATACTAACGGTCCACAATATGAAATCGTAAAGCTCCTCGCTGGAACAAGAAAAAACTTGTGTGTTGTTGGCGATGATGATCAATCTATTTATTCTTGGCGCGGGGCCGATGTACGAAAGATTTTAAGCTTCGAAAAACATTTTCCAGGTGCAAAGATTGTTCGATTGGAGACCAACTACCGTTCTACGAAACAAATCCTAGACGCAGCTAACCGAGTAATCCAAAACAATATCGCGCGTCATCCCAAAGTTCTACATTCTCACATTGGAGATGGAGAAGAAGTGGTCATGATGGAAATGGTGGACGAGGAAGACGAGGCAGGATTCATTGCCTCGGAGATTCTGTTCCAAGTAAATCGAGAAGAGACCCGTTATTCTGACTACGCAATTCTATTTCGCACTCAAACCCAACCCAGGGCATTCGAAGCACGGTTGAGGGCATCGAACATTCCCTATCGCCTCATCGGAGGCATGTCCTTTTTCGATCGAAAGGAAGTTCGCGACATTCTCTCCTACCTTAAGCTTCTCGCGAACCCAGACGATGAGCCCAGCCTCTTACGGATTATCAATTGCCCGCCTCGTGGTGTTGGGAAAACAACTATTGAGCGGGTTCTGGCTTGGGCAACCGCTAAGGGGATTAGCGCGAACCACGCATTTAGAAAAGCCAGTGAAATCGAGGGCGTTCCCGCAAAAGGTGGGAAGTCTGTCACGGATTTGCTGAACCAGCTAGAAGCAGTCAAGCAAAGCGGCGGCAACCTAGTGGATAAAGTCAAAGCCCTCGTCAATCGAGTAGGGTATCGAGCTGAGGTCGAACGATGCTACCCCGACTTTGAAACACGCCAATTGCGTTGGACAGCCGTTGAAGAAATCTTTAACTTCGCAGAAAATCACGAACGGCGCACGAGAAAAGCAAGCCTCGGCTCTTTCCTTGAAGAGCTTGCCCTTTCCGCCGCAGAGGACCGCGAAGAAGAGAAAAATTCTACGGGCGACAAAGTAACTCTCATGACCTTGCATGCAGCAAAGGGGCTGGAATTCCCCCGCGTTTATTTAGTGGGTGTCGAAGAGGGAATCCTCCCCCATGCCCGCTCGCTTGAAGAAGGAACCGAAGATGAAGAACGGCGCTTAATGTATGTAGGAATCACCCGGGCGCAAAAGGTGCTTACAGTTTCATGCGCACGAGAACGAGCCCGTTTCGGAAAACGCGAAACCCGCGAACCTTCCCGCTTCTGGAAAGAAATGGATTGGGAAACGACCGCCAACGAGTAGCTGCCCTACTTACTGAATTCCTAAGGATTTCAAGAAAGCTGCGTTGGAACGCTCTCTGCCCAAGAATTTGCGTATTGAAATATCCGCGTCGCGGCTGCCGCCAACAGAGTAGATTTCTTTTCGGAGCCGCATACCCACCTCTTTATCGAGAAACCGATTGGGGGCGTTCTCAAATACGGTACCCATGTCGGCTGCAATGGAATCAGCCCACCCGTAGCCATAGTAACCCGCATCGTAGCCCGTGAGGTGTCCCCAATATGCGGCAAAGTTGGTGTTTGCTGGTGGAGTGAATAGGACCTCAGCGTTAGCGGCGTTACAAATTTCGCCGGCGTCGGCACCAGCTTCGGCCACATGCATTCGCAAGTCAGCCAAGGCTAAACCCATTTGGCGGCGGTAGTGCACACCTACAGTTGCAAGCTTTGCTTTTTTCATATTTTCCAGTGTTTCCATAGGAATCACAGTTTCTCCGTCACGCCAGTCAATGGCAAACTGCTGAAGAACTTTTGCGTCCCATGCCCAAGCTTCAAACATTTGGGATGGAGCTTCTACAAAATCGCGGGCGACATTGGCGCCACTAAATCGTTGATACTTCGCCCGTGTAAGAATCGAATGCATGGCATGGCCAAACTCATGGAAAATTGTTTCCACTTCTCCGTGATTCATTAGGGCAGGTTCGTCGCCAACGCCTGGGGTAAAATTGCAGACCAGAGAAACGACGGGGCGTTGATAACGACCATCAGTCAAAAGCTTGCCACCAATAATGTCAAACTGAGCAAAGTGGTTGTACTTCCCAGGTCGAGGGTAAAGGTCGAGATAGAACATACCCATTGCTTCGCCTGTGTTTGCATCTTCAACTGCCCAAAGTTCTAGGTCGTCAACCCATTTGTAATCGGGTTCAACTTGAGTAAACCGAAGATCAAAGATGTGTTGGTACACCCCGAACATACCAGAAATAACTTCTTTGAGTGGGAAGTAATTCCGTAATGCTTCCGAATCGACACTGAAGTGCTCCTTCATCAATTGGTTCTGGTAGTAACGAAAATCCCACCATTGAATTTGAGCGTCCGTGTTGCCGGTTTCAGCTACCATTAGCTCTCGAAGCTCAGCCACTTCTGCGTCAAACTTTGGTTGAAGTCCGCGAGCAAGTCCTTCGGCAAAATCCAGTGCCTTGCCACCAGTAGAAGCCATTTTGGGTTCAATTTTGTAGTCTGCCCAAGTCGAATATCCCAGCAAGGAGGCCATTTTCCCGCGAAGGCGAACAATCTTGTTCAAGATGGGTCCATTTTCATCCATTGCCACGGAATATCGGGCTGCGTTGACTTTACGACGAGTCTTCCGAACGGAACAGTTTTCCATAACCGCCATATAGTCGGGCGTCACTGTTACGCGCACTGCGTGCTTCCCAGTCTGAGTCTTGCTTGACTCTAAAAAGGACTCGGGCACACCAGCAAGGTCTTCCGCGACAAACTCCAAGGTCACTGACGAGTTCGTAATATTGGAATCAAAATCGGACTCAAGCTTGGATAGCTTATTTTTCATCTTCGCAACTTTCTCGCGAGTTGAACTATCTAGGTTGAATCCAGCCCTTCGATAATCGCGCATCGTATCACGATAAAGTTGTGCGTCTTCCCCCTCTGGCTGAAGCAAATCTCCGCTCTCAATCCGAGCGGAAACAGCATTGCAAATCCTGTAAAGATCTTCGCGGTACTCGACTTCCACTCCCCATTCGCTCAACCGCTGAACCTGGCTTGTGCATGCTTCCCGTATTTCCGGCTCTTGGCGCGTTTCCTTCATAAGCCAATAGCGGTTCATAACCGTCATCATGGGATACACCGCTGAGTCTAGAGCTGCAAAGGTGGACTCAAAAGTTGCGGTAGCTGGGTCTTGAGTTGCTATGGAATCCAAAGCAGCGTCCGCCATTGCCAGAACTGAGTCCACGGTTGAAACAACCTCGCTTGGGGTCTGCTCGAATTTGGGCTGAACCAAAATGAGTCCCTGCTCAGCTGCCGCAGACGAAATCTGCTCAAAGCTTTGGGGACCTTGGGTTGAGCAAGCTACAAAAGAAGCCAGCAAAAACAGGGCGGGGATGCAGAGTTTCATGGAAAGGATTCTAACCCCTTCCAAAACTTGTGCCTTATTCCCCTAACTCCCGAATCTCGTTGGGAATTTCCTTGGGACGAGTCTTGTCGTCTTCAAGCGCCTTTGTGTCAAGGCCAGAGACATTTAACTCTTTAACCTTCCTGCCAGCAGGCTGAATGCTCCGGTCGAAACTCCCGACTGCCTTATTATAAGAATCGCCGGCAGTTTTGAGATTCTTGCCCACCTTGCCAATATGCTCCATCCAGGTGCAGCATCGTTCGTACAAAGTTTTTGCCGCGTCTGCAATTTGGCGAGCATTTTTGTTCGTATCTTCTTGGCGCCAATAAACGCGAACTGTTCGAAGTAGTGCAACAAGACTCACAGGATTTGTAATTAATATCTTTTTCCTCAGCGCTTCATCCTGAAGGGCAGGATCTATTGCGAGAGCAGCTTCGAGCAAATGGTCGCCAGGCATAAACATGATTGTGAAATCAATGTCACCGTCAATCGATGACGAATAATCACGCCGACCTAGCTCAACCACATGGTCTTTTACGGCTTTCGCGTGCTTAACCATCAATTCGCGTACCTTCTCGGGATCGGACTCATTTCGGGCCAATTCATAAGAATCAAAGGGACACTTTGAATCCACGGGAATCCCTGCAGCCCCAGGAAGCTTAATCACCATATCAGGGATTTTTCGGTCAGCCACCGCAACCTGTTCGTTGAAGTGCACATGCTCCTCCATACCAGCAAACTCAACCACATTGCGAAGTAGCATCTCGCCCCAGTTACCGCGCACCTGACTAGAGCCTTTGAGTAAGGACTGCATGCGCTCGCTTGTTTGAACCATGCCCCCTGCAGCATCCATCATTCCTTTTATTTGCTCACTAAGCTGCCCATAGGCCTCGGACCGTTTCTTTTCCAAGTCGCCCGTTTTGGTCTCTAGTTTTTTCAGAGCTTCAGAAAGAGGGGCGAGCTTCAGTTCTGTATTTTGTAAAAACTGTTCATTGTTTGCCCGCAAGGCAGTCTGGGCCAATCCCTTAAACTTATTCTCCATCTCGGCGATGGATTTATCAAAAATTTGCTTTTCCCTCTCCATAAACTTGGCGAGTACACCTTCTTGGGCTTCCAACCCTGCCAACCGTTCGCGGGCAAGGGAGAGCTCTTCGCGGGCCTTGGTTTCTGATTCCTTGGCCTCAGCCTCTCGGTCGAGGGCCTCGGTCGCTTTCCGATTCGCCACCCACCAACCAATAATCCCACCAATTAAAGCCGCAAATAAAGGAATGAAATTCTCCATTTCCCCATTCTAGCAAGGGGCGAACCTTACCACTTAATCCGCATGCCAGCCCAGGTCAGGCCTGAGCCAAAGGCGGCGAGAATAAGGTACTTGTCTTTTTCCAACTTGCCGTCAGCCCAAGCTTCCGAAAATAAAATTGGGACTGAAGCGGAAGAAGTATTGCCATACTTTTGAATATTGTGAAGAACCTTCTCCTTGGGGATTCCAAGAGCATCCATGGCGCTCGTCAAAATACGGCGGTTCATTTGGTGGGGCAACATCCAGCCGAGCTTGTCGTGATCATGTTCAATGCCATCCATCGCCCAATCACACATCTCTTTCATTTTTGAGTAGGCAAACCGGAACACTTCACGGCCTTTCATCTGAATGAGGTGCTCTCGCTTTGCGAGAATCTCTTCGTTCATAGGTTCCCAACCACCACCGCGGGGCTTGATGATGAAATGTGCACCGCTACCATCAGCATGAAGAGTGAAATCTTCAATCAGACCTTGTTTACAAACATCGTGTGGCTGAAGGACGGTTGCGCCCGCACCGTCGCCAAACAAAACCACGGTCGTGCGGTCTTCATGATTGATCATGCGAGACATGGCCTCGCCACCAAGAACGAGGACATTTTTGTACTGGCCAGAAGCCACAAAAGCGGAACCGCATGACAAGGCATACATGAATCCGGAACAAGCGGCGGCAACATCAAATGCACCACAGTTGTTTCGAATGCCAAGCCTATCTTGCACGACACATGCTTGGGAAGGGGCTGTGAAATCTCCAGAGACAGAGCCGCAAATGATGAGGTCGATTTCATCGGGGGTCACCCCGGCCCGCTCCATGGCCAAGTTGCCTGCCTCGACAAACATATCGGAGGGGCGTTGGCCAGGTTTAAGCCAATGGCGCTCGGAAATGCCCGTGCGCTGAACAATCCACTCATCGGATGTGTCCACAAGCCGCTCAAAGTAGTGGTTATCCACTACCCAATCGGGCACGCTATGTGCGATTGAGGCCATTCCGACGGGGATAAGGCCGTTCATGAAAGAGTTACTGGATGCAAGTGTGGAGCAAGTGGGGAACTTGCATTCTACTCACTTCCCACTCTTGGTGTTCGATAAATGAATACCTAATCCTTAGTGGTGAAGAGTCTTCCGTAACTCAGAAACAGATGGGACTCCTGAGAAGGCGGCGATGGGGTTGCCATCTGAATCCGTGACCAATGTGGTTGGTGCGCCGTAGCCCTTGGGCTCTGTACCACAAGGGGTTTCGCAAACACAGTACTCACCGCGCCCACACCCTGCCAACAGTTGACCCACTCCCATTGCAGCCAAGTTGGATTCCATTACAGCAAGTTGCTCTGGTGTCATGTCCACTAATGGCTCGTATGCGGGATCATACTTTTTGACATAGCGATACCACTCGGCTTTGGTCCCAGGCATTGAACCATAAGGGACGGCGTACATTGCCATTTCACTCCCGTACTCTTCGGCAATGCGCTCCAATCTTGGAATTGCTTTTTTACAGGCTGAACAGGTTGGGTAGGAAAGAACATACATCCGATGGTCGGCACCGTGCCCAGTCTCACCGACAATTTCCATTACGCTTCCTTTCTTAGAAGTTTTGTGGCCGTTTTCGTGGCTAGCAGCAGAAAGGTTCTTCTTCGTTTTTCCGTATTTTTGAACCTTGAACGAACCTGTTTTTTCCGAACAGGTCACCAATGAACCTGCCGCAACTTTCTTGTCCAAACTAAATGACCGACCGCTTGGCCAAGTAACTTCAATAGAGTCGGCTGCCGATACTCCTTGACCAAGACCAACCATGAGCGTTGTGCTGTTTTGAGCCGCAAGTCCTTCCCCGCAACGAAGCTCGCGCAGAAGGATTTGTTCGCCCACCTTGACTCGAAGTTTGGCGCCATAGCCGTCGCGAGGAGCAAATTCTTTGGATGGCGTTGCGCTTTGATTTCCTCCTTCAAAACGGACCGCGATGAAGGAACCTGCAGAAGTTTCTTTCTGGTGCTCTCCGATTCTGTTACGGAACAATTTCACATAGGGAGCATTCGCATTCACAACTACCATGTCTTGGAAACCATCCTTGTCGTAATCAAACAAGGCAAAGGAACGGCTATCGCCGCCATGAGATGTGCCAGAGATTCCAGAAATGTCCATAAAATCTTGGCCACCCATACTCACCCACATATGGTTGCTTTCACCTCCAGAAAAGGAGGCACCGTTTTCAACTTGCTTTCGGATGGATTCACCCAAGTTCACTGTGGCTGTTGAGCCGTCCGAGGTGGCATCCATGGACTGCATTTGGTTTTTCTTCTCGATGTCCACTTTCTCATCAGTGCGCACGACCGTGCGCCAGAAAGCACTTCACAAATCCACCGAAAGTTTCACCTTCTTCGGCGCTGAGTAGTAGCCGGAAAGGCCGTACAAGTCCAAAAAACTATCGTTGTCAAAGTCGGCGAATTGAACGCCCCAGGCCCAGCCTCCCTCTTCTACGGGAACTTTGTGGCCTTCAGGTTCGCCCAAATCCCACCGCTCGTACTTGGTCATGCCTGACACTTTGGTAAAGCTGTCACCATCGTTGCGGAATAGCGAATTCCCTTCAGCCATACGGCGAAAAACGGGATCGATTCCTTCCCCTTGGAGCGCTTCAGGGTCGCAGTTCTCGCGGCCTTCCATAAAGAAGGAAGTCACTCGACGGCCGGCCTTCGAGAACATGTTGGCAACATACATGTCTTGGTCGCCATCTTGGTCGTAATCGCCAAAGGTAGCCCCCATACCGAATCCAATATCAGCTGTGCCAGTTGCGGAAGTCACATCAACAAATTGTCCATCACCGATATTTTGGAATAAGTTGTTGGGGGCAAAGTCATTCGCGCAATAAAGGTCCATGTCACCATCGAGATCGTAATCCGCCCAGGTAGCCTGGTAAGTATTGCGAAAAACCTTGCTCAGAGGGTGGTCAGGAAGAACTTCGAACTTCCCATTCCCCAAGTTGTGTAGAAGTGTGTTTGGGGGACCTGGGCGCTGGGTGTAGTACTTATTCGTAGGCGCTATTTCTTCAAAGAGTTGGTCAAGGTGCTTCCAATCTTTTGGGCTCATGAATGGTTCGAGAGCATCTTTCCATTCCGTATTCTTTTGGTTGTAACGGCGGATGTTTAGAGCTCGCTGGGCAAAGTCCCCAGCATAAGATGCAAGGTAAAAATCAATCAAGCCGTCGTTATCGTAATCGGCTGCAGTAACGGATGAAATAAGGTAAGGCAATTTACCTTCGATAGCACTTTGAGTTACATCTTCGAACTTGCCATTCGTATTTATAAGGAGCATGGACCTCCGAAGCGTGCCGCCCAAAACAAGATCCTGGTCACCATCGTTATCGAAGTCTGCGAATATTGCAGAGGAAGTATCACCTTCAATGTCCAAACCTAACTCAGGAGCAACATCTTCAAATGTTCCATCACCCTGGTTCCGGAACAACATGTTCTTCCCCCACCTCTCCATGACATAAAAGTCATCGAAGCCATCGGCATCAATATCCACAATGGAAACGCCAGGATGGCGGTCAAAAGACTCGGGCCGAAAGTATTTGTTGGGCTTTTCCCAATCTTCGCCGCGCTTTTTGGCAAGCAAGAAATCCAGAACCTTTTCTTCATGGATGGACTGGCGCGCTGCAGCAAGACTTCCCGAATCTGGAATGGCTTCATCAAGAACATCCTCGAACAGGTAGTGGTCGGCCTCGTAGGTCTTCAGGTAAACAGTCTTCCAATCGTAAATCCTGAAACTGTCAGCATCGCCGCCAAGAGGGCGACGAAGGGAAACATGGGCCAGGCCTTTGACTTTTCCAATCTTCCCATTCTTCATTTTTGCCGTTCCTACGAACAACATTCCATGCTTCCGTGTCGTTGGATAATCAATCCAGGTTGGAACAGGCAAATAAACCTTCATCTTTGCCTTTTTGAAATACTCGACCTCATCGAATAGGCCTCGGTAAATGCTCATTTGGTCTGGAGAACCAGATTTGACCTCATCCGAAACAGTCCATTCCCGCACCACTAAATTATTGGAAGGAATCGTAGTTTCTGAAGGGGCTGCGGAAGTGATATCCGTCCAAGTGACTTGCTCCTCAAAAAGCGGCCAGGAGGTGGCGTCAGGGAAAGACATGTCCATGACGCTCTTTCCAAGGGGCTTCAGCAACCCTGATTTACCCCACCCAATATGAATGCCCTCTGATTCAAGCATCTTTTGAGTTTGGTTATCAATTTTAGCTTGCTCTTCCGAAACTCCTTCGGAACAAGAGCTTAGGAGCGATGATGCTGCAAGGAGCAAGGTGAGGATTGAGGTTCTGGGGAATTTCATGGGCTTAGGGAAGGGCGAGAAGGTGGCCTCATCCTTCCCTCCGGCACTTCGTGAGCAAATGCTAACAATTTTCCCCCTAAACAAAAAGAATTATTCGTCCAAAAACAGGAACGGTTTCATAGGAATAACATCCCACTTTTCCTTTCCTTCGGTTACCTGAATGCATTGGTCCACAGGTACATTTTCCAGAACTTGCCGCACACCGCTCGCCGGCCAAAAAAGTTCAAGTTCTTGAATCAGGGTCGCTTGCCCTAAGCCCAGCTCAACCTGGTAGCTATTCCCTCCAAAGCTCGCTCCTGCCCCAACTTGTGCGTGAACGGTTCGCAATTTTTCACCGGCTTGAATGAGGGCTCGGATTCTTGTGCCCACCCCAAATCGGTTCGAGTCCACGCCCACAAGCTTGATGTTCAGCCAATGGTTGTCATGGCCCTCATTGATGAATAGGGCGTTTCCAAAACTACCATCTAGGTACCAACCACCGAGTTGATGCCATAAATCCAAATCACCATCCTGGTCTAAGTCGCCAAAGGAAACGCCATGTCCCTTCATTACATGCCCCAACCCCGATTCCGCACTCGCAAGTTGAAACTTCTTCCCTTCTATATTTCGGAAGAGCAAGTTAGGAATCATAGTTTCAAAAGGTGGAGCACCTGTTCCTAGATAAAAATCCATCCAGCCGTCACTGTCAATGTCGCCAAAATTGTGTCCCATGGTGAGAAAAGTTCGGTCGAGCCCGTATTCACTCGACTTTTCAACGAAGCGACCCGTTCCATCATTCATGTACAGTTTTGCTCGCTCATATGTAGATGGCAAATCAAGCCACTCTTGAGCGGACGGATCCACCGTTGGCTCTAGAGGGTATGTCGAGGTGAAAATATCAAGCCAACCATCATTGTTCACATCGAAAAACCATGTCCCGAAAGATTTCTCTGTTCCTCCAACAGAGTTGAATCCATTTTCTTCAGCTACATTTGTAAATGTTTCGTCACCATTATTTCGGAAAAGGCGATTCTCAAAACGGTAATTCGAAACGGCTAAGTCTAAGTCTCCGTCGTTATCGAAATCCCCCCAATTCACACCACGAGAGTGGCCATCATTAATCACACCGGCTTCTTTTGCAATATCAGTAAAGGTCCCATCGCCATTGTTCTTAAATAGTTGACTCGGTGCCAAATTCTTTTCCGCCAGGATTTCATTTCCTAGGTACAAATCTAAATCGCCATCATTGTCAAAATCCCCCCACGCTCCAGCCAAGCAAGGGTAATCAGGAGCACCGAGGCCTGCCTCTTCTGTAACATCCCGAAAATACCCCTTTCCATCGTTTTGAAGGAGAGAGTTCCGATCTCGACCTTTCATTTGCATCCAGGCGCCCCTGGGAACAAACAAGTCGAGGTCACCATCGTTGTCGTAATCTGCGTGGAGGACATTGAGCCCTCCAAGTTGGTCAGATAGTCCAGCCTGCTCAGTCCAACTAGTAAAAGTACCGTCACCGTTATTGTGGTAATAGGAAAGGGGCATCGTGCGATCGCAGGAAGAAGAAACAAGATCTAAGTACCCGTCACCATCAAAGTCATCCATGATTGCCCCACCCGACAAATCAAATGAATTGACCCCCAGGTGTCTGGAAATATTCTTGAAATGAGGGACCTTGGCGCCAGTCCGAATCTTGTCAGGGTTTAACCGCCTTTCTTTGGGAACACCATCTGGCCAAGTGCCTTCTGCAATGTGGGCATAGTTATAAAGCCAAAGCGCACCAGACGCTTGAGGGTCTTCAGCCAAGATTTTTTCCAGTGAATGGATTGCGGCGCGAGCTCCACCAGGGTTTGTCCATAGGCCACCGCCCTCGAATGGGAAAATACCACTATCTTCGTTGTTTTTAACAATACAGTACTCCACCTCTCCTTCTCTAAGGTGAGAAATAGCAAGCCAGCGAAGCGCCGAGTGTCGTTGCTTCTCAGACAACTTGGCTTCTGAAGAAATCGCTACTGCTGTTTCAAAATGCTTCCTACCTTTGGTGACTCTTCCAATGCGTAGCAAGTAGCTACCAATTGCGATGTGGAGCTTTGTTGCAAGAGTTTCTGAACCCTCTTTCACGCCAATTTCTAATGCGTAATCAGAAGCCCACTGAACATCTTCCTCAGGGAAGGCAAACATAGGCGAACCAAAACGCCAAGAAGCCATTCGTGCAATTGCTAGTGGAGCCTTGTAAGTAAAAACTCGAGTCCATGTGCCCCATGTTGTGGAAGCAACCAGAAGAAAGGCGACGGCGACAGTCGCCACATTTGTCCGCACAGGTAGTTTCCGCCAGATAAGTAGCAGAATACCACTGGAAAAAACAGCAGCGTCAAAGGCAAAAACTCCGGCGAATCTAAAAGGATTCTCCATTGCAATCGCCCAACCACCGATTAAGCCAAGAGTCCAACGATTTACGAGGACTCCTGAGAGGAGCAGAAGGCAACCAATGGTGGAACGCATTCCAGAGATTCTATCACTGGCATTTTCGCCAACCCACATCTTGCTCACCTAGAAGATAGGAAGGTGGTTCAGTAGAATGAACGGTTGCGCACCTCTAATTGAACCATGAAAAGCACCAAAATACGCCCCGTTTCGCCCCCTGGCTCCCTCCCCTAGCTTCGCTGACTTTGTGTTATTATAAACCCAAGAAGCTTGTTTATTGGAACCCTGTCCAGAATAGAGAAGTCTTCATTCAAACCATGAACCAACTCGCCTCCCTCGCCATGGCTGTCCTGGCCTCTTCGCCCAGCCTTCTTGCAGCTCAGCAATCTACTTCTGAACTGGTCCAAGTTCCCATTGGAGACTTCGTCCTTGAAACCTTTGAAGTTTTTACTCCCGAAAAAAGCACCTCTAGCGCCTTACGCCTGAACCTGGATCGGGCCGACAAAAGGGGGGCCCTCCCACCGCCAACCGCAGGATATGAGTTCACTAGCCAAGTTTTGGTCGAGACCACGGACCTTAGTTTTCTCAATGACTTGGCCCTCTCCATTCAACCCTCGGCAAGTGTTGCACCCCTTGGTTTCATGGACGGCTTTGCCCTCATTCAAACGGACAATGTGGGCAATGCATGTAATTTAGCTATTGCTCTTGCTGAGTTTTATGGTCCCAGGCATGCCTATGTGAATGTGGACACACCCAAGGGAACACGTGCCCTTCCCAATGACCCTGGTTTCGGAAACCAGTGGCATCTTCACAACACCGCAAGGCCCGACGCCGACATCAATGCCGAACCCGCTTGGAATAATGGATTCACTGGATTGGGGATGACCGTTGGGATTTTGGAGTGGGGCACCCAAAACAATCATCCGGACTTGGCAGCAAATTTCGACTCTACTGCAAGCCAAAATGCAGGGTCTTCGAGCCACGGAACATCTTGTGCAGGTGTTGCTGCGGCCGATGACAACAATGGCGCTGGAGGGGTGGGGCTTGCTTACGACGCTCATTGGTCAGAACTACTCGCTGGTTCTTCCTCTCAAACTTCAAGCGCATTCAAATACCGCAATGACATCAACGATGTGAAGTCCAATTCCTGGGGGCCAAGCGACAACGGTAATTTCCATACTTTCACTACGACTGAACTTAACGCTCTTAAAGATTCGACCACTACTGGGCGGGGTGGACTAGGCGAAATCTTCACTTGGGCTGCAGGAAACGGTGGCACCAGTGACCGCGTGGAATACGACCCCTACGCCGCAAGCAAATACACGATTGCCGTTGGCGCTATCGGAGACCAAGACAATCGCGCCTCCTACAACGAGCAAGGTTCCTCCATGTTTGTTGTGGCTCAATCCAGTGGCAATTATCAAGGAATTTACACCACGGATTCTGGCTCTAGCTATACGAATAGCTTTGGCGGGACTTCCTCTGCGAGCCCTTTAGGGGCCGGAGCTGTCGCCCTCATTCTCCAAGCAAATCCAAGTCTTACTTGGCGTGATGTTCAGCATGTCTTGGCACACTCTGCACGAAAGTGTGACCCAGGCCACTCCATGTGGGTTACGAATGGTGCTGGCCATGAATTGAACTATAACTTTGGCTTTGGCGCGATTGACATTGATGCGGCCACTCAACTTGCCCAAACCTGGACCAATGTTAGCCCTGCACAAGAATGGAATTCTGGAACGATTTCAATGAACCAGTCTATTCCTGACAATAACACAACAGGTGTTTCAAAAACGGTTACTGTTCCCCAGAACATGACCGTTGAGCATGTTGAATTGGTGATGGATGTCAGCCACACCAACATTGGAGACCTTCGCATTACGATTACTTCACCCGGCGGACTGGAAAGTGCCGTCGCAAAAACAGGCGGAAGTACCCAAAATAATTTGAACAACTATCTGTTTACGAGTGTTCGCTCATGGGATGAAGATTCCCAAGGTAATTGGGTGGTTACGGTTTCGGATAGAGACTCTGGAACAACAGGCACATGGAATGATTTTGAGCTTCGTGTATTCGGAAATGATGGCACTCATTTGGGGGGTGGCGGTGGATACATATTGAGCACTTCGGGCCTGGTAGCTGGAACCCAAAGCACCATGGCGGTTACCGGAGCTAACCCCACAACCCCTACTTTTGTCGGGTTCTCCATTGTTGGACTTGGGAGTACTTTTGTACCTTCTCTTGGGGTCACGCTTGGGATCGCCAATGCAATGCCTGTCACCCTTGTCCCCGTCATTTCCGATGCCACTGGAACAGCCTCATGGACCCTCCCCGTTCCCTGGAATGCTGCGGGCCACAACGCATGGCTTCAATCCCTTCAATACGGGAATGTGAGCAACGTCCTTCCGGTGACTATTCAATAAAAAAGCCCCACTTCCCTTACGGGAAATCGGGCTTTTAGAAAGGTCGGGCGGGGTATTACTCGCCTTCAGGAGCCGCTGGGGCAGGCCAGGAGAAATCCCGATCCTTCACAGTCTTGCGGCGGTCCTTTGCGGCGGCGGCAATGGCCTGATCGGTTAGGGCGCGAACCATATCCGAAATGACTGGAGAAACATTGCCGGCACAATTCATGCCTGACTGTTCTTTAATGTACTTCTTAAGCTTAGAAACGACGACGAGGACTTCGCTACTCATGATGACTCCTTAGTGATGATTGAATGCGGACCGGGTGGTCCAGGGTGAACACGGCACCGGGCCGCTCTATTCGAGTCTATCGGCCCCTAAGCTCTCAATTGCGCCAGAAAGGCCCTAATTTGCTCCTTTTTTCTTGAGACCCAAAATCAGAACAACAGGAAGAAAATATCCTAACCTGCTTGCTTCAAAGAGCTTAGGGCGTTTTCTTTGCGGAAGCTACCTGGTGGACAAAATACATGATTCCCCACGCCAAGCCCACGCTGAGGTGGAAAATGGACCAAAATTGGCGCCAAACCTCCTCCACGGATACCTGCAGAAACCAGCCGGAGAGGGCGGCCGGTGCTGCGAGAGCTGCCAAAAATAGCCCCGTGCGCCTGCGAGGCTTTTCTCCCTGAACCACCTTCCCCCAAACGTGCTTCTTCCAGGCTAGGCCCATACCAAAGACAAAAAGGGGCGCCACCAAGAGGTGGATGAGTTGCAATGTGGGCTCCCATGGGTGATTTAGAATGGAAAACTCATCGCTTGGCTCCATGGCGTAAATCATCCAACCCCAAGCTCCTCCGGTCAGCCCAAGGCCAATAACTGAAAGGTGAATCCACCAAGCCTCAAGGCGACTCACGGGTGACCTCCCAAAGGGCCAAGGCTCGCCGTGTGGCATTGACTGCGGCACGAGAGCTCAAAGTGGCGCCCGTAACGCCATCCACGCCTTTCTTGAGGTGAAGTTGGTCGTCCAAGACCCTTCCCTCGAGTTGTTTGAACCACTTAGCTGGGAGAAGGTAATCCCGAGGTTCGGCGAAACCTAAAACTCGACTCCCAAGAAGTTTGCCTTCAGGAGAAACTGCAAACATCAGGCTTTCCCCCTTCGCTCGGACTCGGTGAGTATCCACAATCGCCCAACCGAGATGCTTGCCCTCCTTTGATGTGGCTTGGTAGCCGCGAACAACTCCACTTACTTTTGACCCTGCCAACTCCTTAGCGCGTTTGCGTGTTGCTTTGCTCAAGTAAACGGTTTCCACCGACCACTTGGCTTCCGGAATCAACTGACTAAGTGCCTCTTCGCGAGTGGGGAACTTTGAATCACCACCCGCGAGGGAGAAAAGAACAAAGCAAAGAAGAAGGGCCCGCATAACAATCCTAGAAGATGTAGCCGACGGAGAACTCGACTATGTCTTCGTCACCGGCAATGGACTCAGATTGAACAACATCGCCCTTGAAAATAATGCGGTCCATCGGCTGCCAAGCGACCCCTAAAGTGAGGCGATCTTCGGCAGTATCCGCAGCGGTATCCTTGAGGAAATCCAACTGTTCAACCCGAACGAAGGGCGTGAGAGAAGTTTGATCGCCGCGCTCAGCAAAAACATCCCAGCCAGCTTCAAGGTACCAACCCTCCAAAGAATCGGATGCCGATGGTGTGTCTAGCAGGTTTGCATTCTCAACTTCTGCTTGAGTGAAGAGGCCACGCAAGCGCAACGGGCCGCGGTCATATTGAAAATGGGCATCCCAAACCGTGGTCGCAAAGTCATCCGTCCCAGTACCTTGACCAGAGTCGCCGCTCCAAAGAGAAACGCCGGCGGTTAGGCCAGGGTAACCAGACCAATCAAGCCGGCCAGTGAATGCGAGGTCCTCGGCTGTTGCCTTGGACCCCTTTTGGCGACCACCACGCAAACCGGAAGAGGAAAGGTCAAAGCCAGCCGCATCAAAACCGGTCATCGCATAAGCGCGCCAAGCAAAATCACCCTCTTCGCCATAAAAGCCGATTCCATTTTCATGCCAAGTACTGGGAAGGAGATAGCGCTCCACATCGGGGCGATTTGCTGACCAGAAAGTGGTTGGTTCATGAAGCTCATTAATCCAACCCATGGGTGCCAAAAGATGGCCCGCGCGAAAACCTAGGTTCTCCCCTTCGTAATCCAAGTACGCGAATTCGAGAGCGATTTCATCTACATGTTCGATTTCAATTTCAGAGTTGAATACCCAATTCTCATCGAA
Organism: Planctomycetota bacterium; assembly: GCA_030748415.1. Classification (GTDB taxonomy): domain Bacteria; phylum Planctomycetota; class UBA1135; order UBA1135; family UBA1135; genus UBA7888. The sequence continues at coordinate 21,885 of JASMMA010000006.1, read as the reverse complement.
GCGGTATCCGATGTAAGTAATCGCGCGATAAAAATCCCAGGTATTGCCTGAGTCTTTTCCGGTGAAGAGCATTTCGCCATAACCGCCGAAGGAAATTCCCGATTCGGTGCTATACACCTTGGAGGCAGCAGGGCCCATTCCATGGAGGCTTCCGACGCTACCGCCGGTTTCTTGAAGTCCGATCGTTTCAATTTGCTCAGCAAGGACATCAATGCGGCGGGAGAGCTCCTGATTGCTGGGCTCCTGGGCCAGAAGAGGGGCGACCAGGGTGCCTGCAAGAAGGATGGCAGGGAGGGTTTTCATGGTTCTTTTTCTTGTTGGTATTGAGACTCGTTCTCAGGTTGGGCGAAAAGAATAGCAAATCCCCCTTGCCTTGCAAGCCCTTCCCCTTATTTTTTTGAGTACTCGTGCACCAACACACCCGACCCAGCAACAAGCTCCGCCTTGTGGTGCTTTCCGGCGCCGGCATGAGCGCGGAAAGCGGCCTCCAGACATTTCGAGCAAGTGATGGGCTCTGGGAAGAGCATCGGGTTGAAGATGTGGCCACACCCGAGGCTTGGGCTCGGGACCCCGAGCTTGTCTTGCGGTTCTACAACGAAAGACGACAAGGCGTCTTAGCCGCTGAACCCAATGCTGGGCACCTTGCGCTTGTTGAGTTAGAAAAGAAGTTCGATGTTCACATTATCACCCAAAATATCGACAACTTGCACGAGCGAGCGGGAAGTCAGCAGGTCCTCCACCTCCATGGGAAGATTATGGAATCGCGATCCACTGCCGATGAGTTGCTTGTTTATGACAATCATGGTGAAGATATCCAAATGGGCGACACTTGCGAACTCGGCTCTCAACTCCGACCCAACATTGTCTGGTTTGGAGAAGCCGTACCTTTGATGGAACAAGCGGCCCCCATCGTTGCAGAAGCGGATGTTGTCATGGTCGTAGGGACTTCCCTTGTGGTGTACCCCGCCGCTGGACTCGTTCAGTATGCACCAGCCAACGCAAAAATATTTGTGGTAGACCCGGGTAGCCCAAAAATAAACCGACCCGATGTCGAAGTCATTGCCGAGAAGGCAACCCTTGGAATACCACGACTTGTTGAGCGCTTACTTAGGACTCTGACCTAATCCGATGGGTCACCCTTCTTCGAAACATTAGCCGCACACTGGGTTTAGGTCGGTTTTCTGTTTCGGTCTAGGCCTTCCACTGAAAAAGACCCTAACTCCAAGCTCAATAAGTGCTTGGAGATTTGAGTGACCCATCGGATTAGGTCAGAGTCCCTACTTAGCGTAGAGTTCTAAAGCCTTCGGCATTACCTTCTCTAATCTTTGGATGCGAGTGTCTTCCGAAGGGTGAGAGGAAAGGAATTCAGGAACCGAAGACCCTTCCTCTGCCATTCTCTGCCAAAGTGGAATTGCTTCCTGAGGGTTGTAGCCAGCAGATGCAGCAAGATAGAGCCCGAACTCATCCGCTTCCGATTCATGTGACCGAGAGAAAGGCAGAATGACCCCAAACTCTGCCCCCAATCCAAGGGCAATCATCGTGTTTTCTTTTTTTTCTTCATCATTTGCGTCCCAGAGGGAATCCGCAAGCAAAAGACCAGCACCCAGGGCCATGCTTTGGCTAACACGCTCGCCCCCGTGTCGAAGAATGGCGTGTGAAACTTCGTGGCCAAGCACAACGGCTAGACCATCTTCGTTTTCTGTAACTCCCAACAAACCTGTATAGACCACACACTTACCGCCAGGCAGAACAAATGCGTTTACGGTTTCGTCATCCTCAATCAAAGTGAATTCCCAATCAAACCTGCGGGCGAGCTTTCGCACTTTGGGATCGGCCTCCCAGATTTGTGCGGCGTATGCAATGTCTTCACCCACACGTCGCAACATTTCCACTTCTGTTCCATTGCGAAGAATCGTCTCCTTGGAAGTCTCCACGACTTCTCGATAAGCCTGGCGCCCCATTTGCATTTCTTCTTCCAAAGAAAGGATGATGAATTGGCGGCGACCCGTACCAGCGGTAGTCGTGCAAGAAAGAACAAGAAGCGAAACAAGAGCAAGGTACCTATACATATTTATTCTCCTCGGCGGCGGCGAGCAGCTGCTCGCATATGCTTCATGTAATCAATTGCGGGGTTGCCGGCAACTTTGGCTCCAGGAGCAATGTTGGAAAACACCTTCGCACCACCACCGACTTGAGCGCCTGCTCCAATGGTGATGTGCCCACCAGCACCGGCCTGCCCTCCCATAACGGCACCATCTTCCAAAATTGAACTTCCCGCAAGGCCCGCCTGTCCACAAAGAATGACAAAATCACCCAACTGGCAGTTGTGGCCAACCTGAACAAGATTATCAATGATGCAGCCTCGACCAATTCGAGTCACACCAAAAGTCGCCCGATCGATAGCACAGTTAGCACCAATCACACAACCGGGGCCAATTTCAACTGTTCCCGTCTGGGGCATGGGTTCATGAGCTTCGCCGGACCAAACAAAGCCAAAGCCATCCACGCCAATTATGGTTCCAGCATGAACCACACAATCGGATCCCAAGCTCACTTCAGGATAGAGGGTTACTCGTTCATACAAATGACAATTCTCCCCGACTTCAGAGTCCTCTCCAATGGTGACACCCGAAGAAAGAATAGAGCCTTTCCCAATGGTGGCACCGGATTGAACGATACACCAAGGGCCGACTTCAGAGCCAGAGTGCACAAAAGCTTCCTCGTGAATGACTGCCGTTTCATGAATGCCGGGAACGGCCTGCCTTCGGGGATAGAAATGTTGCTGAAGAAGAGCGGCGGCCAAACTTGGATTCTCTACACGGACACATGCCCGGCCTTGAACATCGGCCTCGCGTTCGACAAGAACTAAGCCCGCCGAACAACTTTCAAGTTCGGCTAACTTGTCAGAGGTAAAAAATGCAGCATGAGATTCGGTTGCGTCTTCAGCATTCATCACAGAAGAAACATGAACGCCATCTGCATTTTCAGCCTGACCGCCAAGAAAATTGGCAATTTCGTTTGCACTCAGAGATGGAGCTTCTTCTTTGCACATGCCTGGATTTTACCCTGGCCCCCACATCACAACAGAATCCCAAGAGTGTGCAGACCAGGCTGAGATGATGTAGAAAAGAATGAGCGGCCAAGCCAAAAAATGGGGTATTTTGGAACGACCGAGACCTCTGAAGGTCCATATCCAAAACAAAACAAGGGCAACAACCAAATTAATAGTAGCTTGGAATTGGGTATCTCCAGTGAAATGAATTCCACCTGCAACCACTGTACTGGCTCCGCCCACTACCAGTAAGTTAAACGCATTTGAGCCAAGAATATTCCCGTAAACAGCACCTGCAGAGCGGTGCCGAACAGCCCGAATACATGTAAATAGTTCGGGCGCAGAAGTTCCGACCGCAGCAATGAGATAGCCTGCAAACCCATCTTTCCAGCCAAACTGAGCTGCTAAACCGAGGGCACCATTCAAAAACCAACCCGAAGAGAAAGCAAGAAGGATGAACCCTCCCAATGTAAGGAGAACAGGCAAGCCGGTTCCTTTATCGGAGACTGGGGATTGAGTTCCCGAATCGCCGCTCTTCAGTGCACGGCGCAAAACCCAACAATATGCCAGTAATAGCGCCGCCCCAAAGAGAACCGAAATGTTGGGAGAGCCTTCCGCGCCCCCAATAAAGTTGAAACCAAAAATACAAACAAAAAAGGAAGCCCAAAGAACGGTCCGCGTTCCTGGGGTTCTGTGATTCGGCAGAGGAAGGCCCTGCTTCTCGCTAAATAACAAGGCGGCACCCAACACCATCCCGGTGTTGAATGCATTGGAGCCAAAAACATTGCCCAAAGAAGTGAGAGGGTGCTCGGATGCGGCGGCAACGCTGACAAACAACTCTGGCAAAGACGTTCCCAATGAAAGGAGAAGTAATCCAGCCAACCAATCTGGCCAGCCCCAGTGGCGGGCCAGACCCAAGGAACCACGAACCGCAAACTCGGAACCCAAGAGGAGTCCGGTCAACCCAATTGCAAGATTCAGAAAGTCCACAGGTCCTTCTAGTATAGGCTCCGTGAGTTCTCCCCCATCCTCTCCCAAAACTTTGGATGAACGCCCCCTAATCGGGTTGAGCGTTGAGGTCCTGGATTCCCCCCACTATGAAGGCCGGCGGCGGTACCAACTTTTCGTGGATTACGCTGATTGCTTAAGAAGGGCGGGTGCCATTCCCGTGCTCATCCCTGGCGACACCCCCTCCTCTGACTTGGACTGCATCCTGGATAGCCTTGATGGTCTCTTGATGACCGGCGGAGACGACGCAGACCTTCGCCCCTTGGGTGGACCAGCGCCAGAAGATTCGTGCCGACCAATTCCAATCGAGCAACAAGAGCTCAACCTTCATCTTGTTGCTCACGCAAAGGCGAGAAACTTGCCCGTCTTTGGTATTTGTTTAGGCATGCAAATGATAGGGCTGGCAAACGAATCGCCTTACATTCAGCACATAGAGTCGGCCGAAGCGCACACCAAGGGAATCGAACATCAAGTGATAGCAAGTGAAGGCTCCCACCTCGCCGAGATTGTTGGGACCCAAGCCTTCGCGGTGGCTTCATTTCACCATCAAGCCCTCAAAGAGCCCGGGCCATACCTTGCCCCGGCCGCGTTTTCCGAAGACGGGCTCTTGGAGGCCGTCGAAGATTCTGCCTTAGCCTTTCATATTGGAGTCCAATGGCACCCAGAGCGTTTGCCGGATTCCGACGCAACACTTGCCCTCTTTTCTCGTTTCGTGGAAGCGGCGCGAGCCTACGGTAGAGAAGAGGCCAACGCATGACTTCCACCGACAACCGCCAATCCAAAATCCGCGACCTACAGCGGCAACAGCGAAGGGACCGAAACCGACTGCTGTTTATGGGTGTCCTTCTTGCCGGTGTCCTCCTTGTTTATTCTCAAGTTTCTAATGTTGCCAACTCTGATGATTCCACTGGTCCAAGTGAGCCCATTTTGGAAAGTGTCATCAGTCTTCCCCCAATTGACCACGAACTCCTTGGCTTGGTTCGAGACCAAGTCATGAGTGAACAAATCCTCCTCGAACCGAATGCTTTTAGTCATTTGGCAAAAATGGCCAAGGCTCTTCAGCCTGGACACCTTCGTGCCTTAGGAGAACCGGAGTTTCCGTATTCTAAATTGCCGGCTGGCACCGGTTCTTTGCGTGGAAAACCGTTCCGAATCCGGGGTGAAGTTCAAGAATTCGAACGCTTAACCCGGACAATTGGTGGCCCGACCGAGATTTGGTATTGGCTTAAAGCAGACAACGGACAATCTTTTCACTTTGTTTCCTTTACCGAGCCTGAAGAGCTTTTCAGCTCCGAAAATTTTGTCCGTGCAGATGGTTTTTTCTTAAAAGTTTATTCCAGGGCAATCAATGGCACTCGTGTCACCGCCCCACTTTTTGTTGGCCTTGAAGTTGTCCCCTCCGTTCGGAAATCTCAACCAGTTCAAGAGATAGACTTCACACTACTCGCTCAAGTTCGCGACCAGGAGTTAGGCGAAGAAGGCGACTTAAATCAAGTTGGCTTGTGGCATTTACTTTCACATGCGCAAGTAATCTCGGTTGATTCCGAGCGAAGAGATTCCATTTTTCTTCCCGCTCCGGAGTTGGATTATGAATTGCTTGGAAAAATGTCCGCAGAACCTGGGCTTTATCGCGGAATGCCCTTTCAAGTTCCCGGACGCGTCCCAGACACTAGCCGCTTTCGAAACTCCGCAACTGCAGGAGAGAACCCATTGCGAGCCCAAATGCTCCGTTATGGTTACTTGGGAAATTTGGCCTTTCGTGATTATCCCATTCACTTGGTTGGTGTAGATGAAATCGGATTCGGTGGTGATTCGCCCCGCTGGTATTACGGTTGGTTTCTTCAGCTAAAAGGCTACGAAGACACCGAAGGGAACTATCGCCGCACACCTGTCTTTGTAATCTGCGGTGAGCGGATTGCGGACCGAAGCGCTCCCCCAATCATGAATGAAATGATTGCCTGGTTCCTTGGAATTGCAACTCTCGTTGCAGCCCTTCTTTTCTGGTTTACTATGCAAGACCGGAAAAGTTCACAGATTGCGGCCTCGGCCCGAGCCAGAAGGCGTAAGGTGCGCCTACAAGCTGAAGAAAAACAGGAGCAAAGTTCATGATTCACCCAAGCTATGGAATCGGTGTTCTCCGAGCTCTCCTACGTGGAGCTGTATCGGACCTAGGCCCACCTCCAACTTCCTTTACTGTTCTTCTTGATAGTAATGCTGCTTCTGTAACACAGGATGCAATCGAATCTGCCTTAGGTGAATTGGATCTTCCCATCCACCTCATTCTCTGGGAGGCAAGCGAAGCAAAGAAAACTCTCAGCGAAGCAGAAAACCTAGCCCGAAATATTATTCAACTAGGTGTTGACCGAGAATCTGTATTGATTGCAGTCGGCGGAGGCGTGACCACGGACATGGGTGGTTTTTTGGCTTCTACTTTGCTCCGCGGAATCCGGTGGGGTGCGATTCCCACGACATTACTCGGGATGGCCGATGCGGCATTGGGTGGAAAAACTGCTGTCAACCTTCCCGAGGGAAAGAATCTAGTTGGAACATTCCACCACCCCCTCTTTGTGATTTGTGATGTGAATACCCTTGCCACCTTACCGGCTCGCGAGCTGACATCGGGCCTGGGTGAAGTTGTGAAAACTGCCTTCCTTTCAGGGGAGGACAGTTTTCGCCAGTTAGAAGAAGCCACCCCATCTGAACTTCGGCAACCTGGCGACTCTTTATTGACTGCGGTCTCAGAGGCCGGTCGAACCAAGATGAGGGTGGTTGAGGAAGATCCTGAAGAACATGGAGTCAGAAAACTGCTCAACTTTGGGCACACCTTTGGCCACGCCCTGGAAACTGCGGCAGGGCATGGAAATTTGGCCCATGGTGAAGCTGTTGCTCTGGGCCTCCGATGTGCCGTTCGAATGGCCACGGATTTGGAGATTGCCCAAAGTGGGGTGGCCGCCCGTTTGCGCTCTCTTTGCGCAAAACTCGGCTTTCCAAACGAATATCCCGGCACCCTCCCAGGAATCCAAGAGCTTTGCACCCTTCTCTCGCGGGATAAAAAAGTTCATGCGGGAAATTTGGATCTCATCCTGCCAGTGGAGCCGGGGAAATGCCTCCTCTTAAGGGGGGTAGAAACGCAAGCCGCCGCCGAAGTCATTCATAAAGAGCTCTAGGAACAGAGGGCGGGGGCGTTAAACTAGGTCTTTAATGCCCCGCCGGAACGACCTCGAATCCATCCTCATCATCGGGTCCGGGCCGATCATTATCGGCCAAGCCTGCGAGTTCGATTATTCCGGAACCCAAGCGATTAAAGCGCTAAAGGAGGAAGGCTATCGGATTCTATTAATCAACTCGAATCCGGCATCCATCATGACGGACCCAGAGTTGGCAGACCGGACTTTTATCGAGCCGATTACTCCGGAGATTGTCGCAAAAATTATCGAGAAGGAGCGGCCCGACGCCCTTTTGCCCACTCTTGGTGGACAAACCGCCCTCAATACAGCCATGTCCCTTCAAGAGATGGGAGTGCTGGAAAAGTTCGGGGTCGAAATGTTGGGTGCCCGATACGAAGTTATTCGCAAAGCTGAGGACCGCGATGAATTCCGTGTGGCCATGGAAAAGATTGGTCTAAAAAATGCGCCTTCTGAAATTGCCCGCACTCTTGCTGAAGCTCAAGCTTGCATTGAAAAGGTTGGCCTGCCTTGCGTGATACGGCCCGCCTTCACGATGGGTGGTTCTGGTGGCGGCATCGCTTGGAACCACGAAGAGTTTGACACCATTGTTTCTCGTGGGCTTCGGCTTTCTCCAGTTTGTGAGGTTTTAGTGGAGAAGAGCCTCCTTGGCTGGAAAGAGTTTGAATTGGAGGTCATGCGGGACCACAAAGACAACTGCGTTGTTGTTTGTTCGATTGAAAACTTAGACCCTATGGGGGTCCACACGGGTGATTCCATCACTGTTGCCCCTTCCCAAACCTTGACCGACAAGGAATATCAAAGAATGCGCGATGCTGCATTTGCCATCATGCGAGAAGTTGGGGTGGAATGTGGTGGGTCGAATGTGCAGTTCGCCCTAAACCCAGAAAATGGGGATTTGATTGTGATTGAAATGAACCCTCGGGTCTCTCGATCATCTGCTCTTGCTTCGAAGGCGACCGGTTTCCCCATCGCTAAGTTCGCGGCAAAGCTTGCCGTGGGATATTCGCTGGATGAGATTCAAAACGACATTACAAAAGTAACACCAGCCTGCTTTGAGCCCGCGATTGATTATGTCGTTACGAAAATGCCCCGATTCGCATTTGAGAAGTTCCCTCAGTCTGACTCGACTCTGGGGACTCAAATGAAATCGGTCGGGGAAACGATGGCCATTGGGCGCACCTTTGAGGAGTCTTTCCAAAAGGCGCTCCGAGGTCTAGAGGTTGACCGAGTTGGCTTTAGTGGCAAAAAAAGAGAATTCAGCCCTGAGGAGATTCGACAAAAAATATCTCGGCCAGCCCCAGGCCGACTCTTTGCTCTATACGATGCGTTTTGTGCAGACTATGAAATCGAAGAGGTGTCACGTCTTTCCGGTGTGGACCCATGGTTCTTGGCCTTTCTTCAGCGCTTGGCTGTTGAAGATCGTGATTTAGAAGGTTCTGTCCTTGAAGATTTCAGTGAAAAGCGGCTCCGGGATTTGAAGCGGCGCGGTTTTTCTGACGCTCGACTCGCACAAGCGACTTCGAAGAGCGTCGCTGAAGTCAGAGCGTATCGCGAATCTTTGAATATCCGTACTGGCTTCCGCCTTGTGGACACTTGTGCCGCTGAGTTTGAAGCCCAAACTCCCTACCTTTATTCCACTTTTGATGCTTCCTCAGATGAAGTACCCCCCACCACAAACAAGAAAGTCATGATTTTAGGGGGTGGACCAAACCGGATTGGCCAAGGAATTGAGTTTGACTACTGTTGCGTTCATGCTTCCCTTGCATTGCGCGAGATGGGCATTGAGTCCATCATGGTGAACTCCAATCCTGAAACTGTTTCGACGGACTTTGACATTTCGGATCGACTCTATTTTGAACCTCTTACGCACGAGGATGTCCTCGCAGTTTGCGAGCGCGAGAAGCCCGACGGGGTCATCGTTCAATTTGGGGGTCAGACTCCCCTCAATCTTGCAAAAGGTTTACTAGAGGCTGGAGTCCCCCTTTGGGGAACTCCATTTGAGGCCATCGACCGGGCAGAAGACCGTGGCCGGTTTTCTGAAATGCTCAACAAGCTCAAGTTGCGCGCGCCAGAAAATGGAATCGCAACCGATGAAGATGGCGCTGTTGAGATTGCAGCGCGCATTGGATTCCCAGTACTTGTGAGACCTTCCTATGTTCTAGGTGGCCGAGCAATGGAAATTGTATATGACGAAAAAGATTTGCGCCGTTATATGAACGAAGCGGTTCAAGTTTCTCCTGAGCATCCGGTTTTGGTGGATCGTTTCCTCGAAGATGCAATCGAGGTTGATGTGGACTGCGTGTCCGATGGCAAGCAGGTCATTATCGGCGCCGTTATGGAACACATTGAAGAAGCAGGAATCCATTCTGGTGATTCAACTTGTGTCATCCCCCCCACTTCGCTTGGCGAATCCATTGAGGAAAGAATTCGAGAGGCCACCCGTGCTATGGCCCTTGAGTTAGGGGTCATCGGATTGATGAATGTTCAATTCGCGGTTCGCGGTGAGACTGTTTATGTCTTGGAAGTCAACCCGCGAGCATCTCGTACGGTGCCCTATGTTTCGAAAGCGGTAGATGTTCCGTTCGCCCGTGTCGCCACCCAGGTTATGGCCGGCCACACTCTGGCCGAGCTGGGAATTCAAGAACCCAACCCCGATGCAACGATGGCCGTCAAAGCTCCCGCCTTCCCTTTCGCTAAGTTCCCGGGCGCTCGCGCTGATCTAGGCCCCGAAATGCGATCTACTGGTGAAGTGATGGGCATTGATTCAAACTTTGGAATGGCCTTCGCAAAAGCCTGCGATGCTGCGGGCCGAACTTTACCCACCGAAGGAAAGGTATTCATTACGGTCAAGGATTCGGACAAGAGAAGTGTTGTCCTTGTTGCCCGTTCCCTTACCGAGATGGGCTTCGAACTAGTTGCCACCGACGGAACTTGGCGCGCACTTTCTCGGCATGGAATTCCTTGCGAACGAATCAATAAAGTTCATGAAGGCCGACCCCATGTTGTGGACTTGATAAAGAGCCGAGATATTTCGCTCATCATCAATACGCCTCTTGGAAAAGTAACAAGGTATGATGATGGCATGATTCGATCTGAGTCCTATCAGGCCAATATTCCCTGCCTTACCACAATGTCCGCCGCCATGGCAGCACTTGAGGGTATTCAGGCCCTCCGACATAACGGCCCAGAGGTTTGTCCGCTACAGGACTACTTTGCAGACAAGCTGGAACCAGCGGAAGCATAAACCTACAGACTCTGACCCCATCCGCTGGTTCACTTATTGTGTAACCCGTTTCAAATACTACACTTAGATTCCATTTTTGCTCGGAACCAGGCTCGACTCTATTTTTGCCTGTAAAGCCCTTCCCTTCAATATTTTAGGAGGAAGATGACCCACCAGATGGGGTCAGAGTCTATTTGGTTATCCTCCTCGGAGGAGACTCCGAATCTCCCCCGGGAGGAGAATCGCGGTAGCTGCAACTGCCGCCAATACTCCCGAGCCAATGCAAACACAGATCCCCGGAATTGTGGCTGAATTCTCTGCAAGCCATGTAGAGAAAAGGCCCGATACTCCTGCTGCAGCAACTGCAGGTGCCAGCAGTTTCGGCAAACGGGCAACAAGGACGGGCTTTCGAATATTCAATCCTCGCAAACCACTTAGAAGTAGGGCCGCTTGAAGAGTCAGGGCAACAGCTGTGGCCCAACCCGCACCTGGCACCCCCATCTTGGGGAGCAGATATAGATCTAGGCCCAAATTCACAGGGATACTAATGCCAGCAATAATGGCAGGTCCCCGGTAATCGCCACGAGACTGCCGCACTCGTGTAAGTAAGCCCGAGAGAGTTGCTCCGGGTAAGCACCATAAGTATGCCCTCAATGTTTCAGCTAGAAGAGGTGTATCCGCCGAGTCATAGCGGCCATGATCAAATAGCACGGTGAGGACTTCCGGGGCTAGAACCCACAACCCTGCAGCGGCGGCAACAATCAAGAGTAAAGTACCTTCCACGGCATTTCGGAGGGCACTGCTCAGTTCTTCAAAGCGCCCCTCTGCTGATAGTCGGGAAAACAGGGGAAGAGTTCCCGTAGCCACTGCGATTCCAATCAAGGCCAAAGGAAGTTGGAGCAGGCGGTTGGACAGATAGGCAAATGAGTTGGCTTCTGCTCCTACGATTCCCCAGACCAGAGCCTGATCAAGTGCCATATTTATTTGAACACCTGCCAATGCCGCAAATGCCGGCAAAAATTCCCGAACGGTACGGCGGCCACTTTCACTTCGGAACCCAGCATGAGGAAGCATGGGAAACCCAGCTGCCCGAACACCAGGAAGCTGGACAAGGTACTGAAGAATCCCACCGGCAAGCAGGGCCAAGCATAAACTGATTGCAGTGGAATCTAAATTTTCAGCAACCTGAGGTTCTGCGACCAATAGCGCACCAATCCAAATCAGGTTCAAGATTACAGGTGCGGCAGCAGGCGCAAGAAAACGCCCGCTTAAATGTTGGGGAGCCGTTGCCAGTGCACTCAAGCAAATGGGAATCGAATAGGGCAGAAGCAAGGCCGCTAAAAGCAAGACCAGCTCTTCATCCTCCCCTGCAACTCCCATCCAAAAGAAAAGAATGGCCTCACCAATTAACACGAGGAGAATCAGGGCCATGCCCGTCCAACCGACAAAGGTTCGGTAGAGCATGTGAACGGCTTCCTCGCCCTTTTCTTCTCTTTCGCGGGCGAGCGCCGGTTGAACTGCGGCCCCCACAGCGCCTTCTCCGAATAAACGACGGAACAAATTCGGCAAAACCCAAGCAACGGAAAAAGAACCAAAGACTGGGCTCATCCCAAAAGTGGCCGTCATCATTGCGTCGCGAACAAAGCCAAGAATCCGCGATGCAAGGGTCCAGATTGATGTGAGTGCAGAGCCGCGGAAGGCGGCACGGCCAGTCACTCTCTCTGGAGTTGGTCTTTCTTCGGTCATGGCCCTGCATCATGGCAGTACGGCACCTATGATTCCAGAGATGCGTGTCGCCTTTGACGCCCGAGTACAAACTCACTCTTCCTTTGAACGAGTCTTGAGCCTTCTCCAAGACTCTGCGGATGCGGTGGGCATTCAATGGGAAGCCTGGACTGATGGTCCTTGCTCTGCGGATGTCTTCTGGAGCACTCAGCAAGCGGCCACCTCACCTGTGCAAGGTCCTCGGTTTGTGTCCAGCATCTACGATGCAAACCCTCTCCTGGACATTAGCCGGAACTACTTTGTACAAAAATGGAACGGTTGGAAATATCGGCGCAGTGTTCGAAATTCCTCCAAGGCTGCCTGGAAGGTTGTAACTTGTAGCCAAGATTCTGAAACGCGGCTCGTTGATTTGTTCCCTACTCTTCAAAAGAAAATCAAAACGATTCCCCTTTTTGCGCGAGAGTCCTTCTCTCCCGGGGCACCAGATCCAACTGCCCTAACTGCATGGGACCTAAATTCTGGTTATTTGCTTTATGTGGGAACACTGAGCCCGCACAAAAATTGGGAGAACTTGGTTCGGGCTTGGGCGAAACTATCCGAACCTCTCCAAATAGCCCACCAACTTGTTCTGGTTGGGCGCTCTCGTGGAATTCAGAAAGGGATTCAGAAATTATGCGAGGAGCTCTCTCCCTCTGGCACTCTCAAAGTGATTGATAAAATCCCGGACGAGGGGCTGCTAGAGCTTTACCGCGGCGCAGATTTGTTCTGCTTCCCTTCCCTCGCCGAAGGATTTGGGCTCCCACCATTAGAGGCCCTCGCTTGCGGCATTCCTGTAGTTTCAAGCGACCGGACTTCCCTTCCTGAAGTTTTGGGTCCAGCTGCCCTCTATGCAGACCCCTTGGATGTGGCTGCTCTATCGGGAGTCTTAGAGCGTGGCCTCATGGATGGGCGAACTCGGCAGTTTTTGGCGCGGACGGGCCCCGAACGAGCAGCCGCCTGGAACCCGGAACGAACCGGGCGCGCGATGAAAGAGCTCCTAGAAATTTAGTTCTTTGGAAGTTCTTCGTCAGGGAGAGGTATCCGAATAGAAAGGATTCCCCTGAAATCACCCTCTTTAAAACCAATCGCAGCATCGTTGGGATACTTTTCAGCGAGCAAGCCTTCGACAACGTCGGGGATTTGTTCCGGAGTCCCATGGCAAACAAGGCACGCTGCCTCCAAGTACAAGGGCTTCATTAAATGATATTCACGAACATATTCCTCATTCGTGACTGCCTTTGTGTAAGTGGAGATAGGCGTTTCGGCTGTACTCCCCGCGGCAGCCCTTTCCATCCATCCGCGCTCATAGTTATCAGGAGCGTTTAGGGGATTGCGTAAGCGAAGAGCGGTCCGCCGCAGGTACCAGCCCTTTTCTTCGGCGTAAGTTTGAGTCATTTCTTGAGCAACTTCACTACAAACACTAAATGCGTTTGCAGGTCCGCCCTCTTTCATGGCAGCTTGAAGCCGAGCCTTCATGGAACCCATAAATTCCTGTACAGCAACTTTGGAATCTTTTTCTGCCGCCATAACTTGTCGCTCTTGGTTGGCGTGAATTCCAACAGAACCCATCAAACGCCAAACGCCAAAACTAACGAGACCCAACCAAAAAAGTCCAAGGAAGAAAAACTTTGGTTTCATCCCAATAACCCCCTGACAACTTCGGAGACAGCCCGCCCATCTGCGCGGCCAGCAATCTTAGGGCCCGCGGCTTTCATGACCGCACCCATGTCTTTCATAGATTTAGCGCCCACCTCTGAAATTACTTCCCGAACAAGGGCCTCAAGTTCAGAGGAACTTAAGCCCTTGGGTAAATATTCCTCAATCATGGCAACTTCGGCGAGGTCTAAATCCGCTAAGTCTTGTCGGTCACCCTCGATAAACATTTGGGCAGCTTCTTTCCGGCGCTTACAAACTTTTTGCAAGGCTTTAATGACCTCATCTTCAGAAAGGTAATCCACAGGGTTCGCTTTTTCTTCATCTGTGCCCTGGTTTCCCTTCTTCTCAATACCTGCATTTTTCAACTCACTTAAAAGTCCACGCAAGCATTCAGTTCGGGCTTTGTCACGAGCCCTCATCGATTCTTTTACATCAGCTGAAATCCTGTCCGTGGTATCACTCATCTGATGTCTCCTCGGCGCCGGCAGGAACTGGCTCTTCTTTTCCGTCCGCATCACGCACAACGGGAGCCATACGAACAAGTTGGTCACCATCCTTTAGGTTCACAAGGCGAACACCTTGAGTTGCGCGACCTTGAGTCGAAATGTCGCCCACTTCGGTCCGGACCATCATTCCAGACTGAGTCATGAACAACACATCATCACAACGACTGGCGTTGAGGGCGTTCACAACGGGGCCGTTGCGGTCGGTGGTCTTAATTCCGACCACTCCCTGAGAGCCACGCTTGGTAAGTCGAAACTCTCCAATGCGGGTCCGTTTCCCGTAGCCATTCTGGCATGCAAGAAGAAGAAGTTCATCTTCGGAACCAGCAACCAGAGCAACAACTCGATCACCTTCTCGTAAGGCGGCTCCGCGAACACCGGCGGCGGCTCGACCCATGGGCCGGGCATCGGATTCATTAAAGCGAACAACCTTCCCGCCGGCAGTGCAAAGGATTACCTGGTCGCCTTCGCTCACGAAGCGAGTGCCAATCAACCGGTCGCCCTCTTCAAGCTTGGTCGCAATAATTCCGGCATGGCGCGGGCGGGCGTAGGCGCTGAGTTCGGTTTTCTTAATCTTGCCCTTTTCGGTCGCAAAAAGAAGATAGTCCGCTTCTGTGAAATCCCGGCTGGCTCGAATGCTCCGGATTTCTTCGTCGGGCTGAATCCCTTCAATAAGATTTCGAATCGAACGACCTTGCGCCGTTCGGTCAAGATCTGGGAGACGGAATACTTTCAACCAGTACAGGCGTCCACGGTCTGTCACGATAAGCAAGTAGTCGTGGGTGGAACACACAAAGAGCTGGGAAACAGTGTCCCCTTCTTTGGACTTGCCGCCTTTGATTCCGCGCCCACCGCGAGCTTGAGCGCGATAGGTATCAGCAGTCGTGCGCTTCGCGCGGCCAGAGCGAGTAATTGTGACCACAACAGTTTCCTCAGTAATGAGGTCTTCGGTCAAAAACTCGTGCACGGTTCCGCCAATTTCGGTCACGCGTGGATTGCCATATTTCGCTTCCATCTCATCGAGGTCCTCACGGATGAGATTGTTGATGAGTTCATCTTCAGTCAACAAACGGTTGTACCAAGCGATATCCTTGACCAGCTGATCGATTTCATCTTGCAGTTTGTGAACCTCAAGGCCGGTCAAACGGCCTAGGCGCATATCCACAATCGCCTGCGACTGACGCTCTGTAAGCTTGAACTGAGCTTCAAGCCTTTCTTTCGCCTCGGTGGTGTCCTTTGAAGTTTTAACGATTTCAACAACTTCGTCGATTGCCTGAATTGCAATCATTAGCCCCTCAAGAATGTGGAGTCGAGCCTCGGCCTTCCCAAGAAGGAAGGCAGTCCTTCGGCGCATCACAACAAAGCGATGATCTTTGTACGCAAGAAGCAATGTTTTTACGCCTACTTGCTTCGGTTGCCCATCAATCAGGACCGTGTTCCGGATGCTATAGGTGGTTTGAAGAGCACTGTGCTTATAGAGCATGTTCTCCACCACGGCGTGGTCTGCATCTTTCTTTAGCTCGATGACCATCCGCATTCCTGTCCGGTCGGATTCGTCTCGGATATCGTGAATGCCGGTAATGCGTTCATCTTTCACGGCGTCGGCAATCTTCATAATGATGGCTGCCTTTTCGCGTTCGTAAGGAATCTCAGTAACAACCAGCTTTTCGCGGCCACGACCTTCGGGTTCTTCGTGGTGGATTCGGGCGCGCAAGGTGATCCGACCCTGACCCATTGTGTAGGCAGAAACAATGCCTTCTCGCCCGCAAATGATTCCACCCGTTGGGAAGTCAGGACCAGGCATCACTTCCATAATGTCTGCGGCGGTGCAATCAGGATTATCCAACACCAATCGGATGGCGGAAAATACTTCGCTTGGATTATGCGGTGGAAGAGCGGTACTCATTCCAACGGCAATCCCTTCTGAACCATTTACAAGAAGGTTCGGGAAACGGCCTGGGAGAACGGTTGGCTCGAGACGCGTTTCATCGTAGTTTGTTTTCTTATCAACCGTTTCCTTGTCGATATCCACCAACATTTCTTCAGCGGGGCCAGCCAGACGCGCTTCTGTGTAACGCATAGCAGCTGGTGGATCGCCGTCGATGGAGCCAAAGTTACCTTGGCCATCAACGAGAGGTGAACGCAGTCGGAATGGTTGGGCCATTCGAACCAAGGTCGGATAAATCACGGACTCGCCGTGTGGGTGGTAGTTACCACTTGTGTCACCGGCAATCTTTGCGCACTTTCGATACTTCGAATTGGGGCGCAAGTTGAGGTCATGCATAGCGACCAAAATGCGTCGCTGGGAAGGTTTCAAGCCATCGCGCACATCGGGCAAAGCGCGGTCGTGAATAACGGACAGCGCGTAGGTCAGGTATGACTCACGCATCTCGCGCTCAATCAAACTGTCGCCAATGTGCTCAGTTACGGGGGTGGTTTTATCGGCCATTTCTGGTGGGTTCCGGCGCAGAGGGAGGGGGGGCCGGAAAGGGGCCATATTTCACCATTTCCGGCCCTTCACTGGAAGCACGAAACCCAGCTTTTTGTGACCGTAACTAGCTTCTACGAAAAGGGTTAGGTATTCCCTAAAACTCGGTCCGTTGCGGGGCCTATTCGAGCCTCGCCCGCCAGCAAAATGTCCCCATTTTCGGTTGGAGAAAGGGCCAACAAACCTCCGGGCATGACCACTCCAATGGGCTTCTTTTCGCCCTGCAGCCAGGCCAAAAGAGCAACCGCGACGGCTCCCGAACCACAGGAGGGAGTTTCGCCGACCCCTCTTTCGTTGACCCGCATGGCGAGCCCCTCCTCACCCATAGGAGCAATTACCTCCACATTAACCCCTTCAGGGAATTGTTCTTTTTGTTCGCGCACAGCGCGGGATAATTTATTTAAATCAACTTCATCCACATCTTCAACTGGAAAGATAGCATGGGGGTTCCAAAAGGGAACCGAAACGCCGGCGCAGTTATCTGCGTGAATGGAACGCAGCTCCATTTCTTGGGGAATGTCTTTTTTCCGCAAACACAACTCGAAGATTCCATCTTCGAGCATGCGCCATTCAATCTGTTTGTTTTCCATCTCAAAGGCACCCGATTCAGCTCCGGTCCAGCATGCGGCGACTCGGAGTCCGTTCAAGCAAACTCCCCCATCACTGCCATCACGGTTTGTTATTGAAATACGCGTGGCACCATTTGAGTTTGCCGTTCCAACCACGAGCAAGCCATCGGCTTCGTCTCCGCACAACTCTGTTGCAAGTTGGCTAACTGAGTAGCCACAACGAATGGCATCGCCCTCCATGATTAATAAGAAACGATTACCAATCCCGTCACCGGGAATACAGCGAATCGAATTTTTTGTGGTCAATTCGCCGACTTGGAAAGGCCCAACTTTAGCCACTCCGCGAATGCTTGTTCATCAAGGAGCGCTCCGTCGCGGCGGTCGAGCTGTTGGCCGGATTGAGGGTCGAGCAGAAGGTAAATGGGTGTTGCGAAACTACCCGTCATCTTGTCCTGGAGGGACTTCACGGCCTCTTTGGCTTCTCCATCGTTGTGGAGTCGAGCCTCAATGAGTCCTTCCATGAATTCGGCGACCGCCGGTTGCGGGAAGATGTTCTCTTCCATTGCGCGACAATTCACTCAGGTGTATCCAGTGAAGTTGACGAGTAAATACTTCCCGTCCGCTTTTGCTTTGGAAAGAGCGGCCTCGTAATCATCGACAACGATTTCGTGTTTCGCCTCTAGGTGTTCCGAGCTTGAGTACGGCGGAATGATGGCAGTCATGACAGTGTCCATTCGTTCACCGGTCCAACCCCAAGCACAGTAACTAGAGAGTGCGAGGAAGATTATGCCACTCAACACTCGTTTCCCTCTGATGGCCGGACGGTTTTGCTTTTTGTGAAGTGCGCCAAGCAGATAAAGGGCGGCCGCGAAAAAGATGAGCGCCCACAAAACGAGGAAAGTTTCGCGAGAGAGGATTTGCCAATTCCAAATGATGTCCGCGTTGGAAATAAACTTCAAAGCGGCGGCGAGTTCAACAAAGCCCAAGGTGACCTTGATGGTGTCCATCCATTGGCCGCTCTGGGGCATCGCTTGAATGCGACCCGGAGCAAGGGAAAGGAACACGAAAGGAATTGCCATTGTGAGGCCGAAGACTCCCATGCCCATGGCGACTCGCAGGAGATCGCCGCCGGACGCGCCAAAGGAGAGCAAGCTTCCTACAAAGGGAGCTGTACAAGTAAATGAGGTAACAACCAAAGTCGCGCCCATTAAGAAAACGCCCAGATAGCCGCCCTTGCTCGAGGCTTGGCCGGCAGCATTCATTAAGAATTGGGGCGGATTCAAAGTTAGGAGGCCAAACAAAACAAAGGCGAATACAAGGAAAAGGGCGCCAATGAGGAGGTTCGTGACAGGGTGGGTGGCAAAAGCCAGAATCACAGGGCCTACAAGAACACCGATTAATATAAAGATGACAACAATTCCTGCTCCATAAGCGAGGCTAAGTGGGAGCACTTTTCCACCTCGGGCATCCGCTTGTTTAGTGAAGAAGCTGATGGTGATGGGAATCATTGGATAGGTGCAAGGCATCATGAGGGCGAAGAGCCCCCCGGCCATTGCCGCTAATAGAAACGCTAGGAGGCCTGTTCCAGCTTCTTCTTCTGGGGCATCGGTGGCGGTGACGATGGGGCCGGTGTATTTCCCGGGCAGACGGTCGAATTCCACGCCATTGGCATGAATTGTGTCCGGCGGGAAGCACATCATTTCGTCGCAAACTTGAACATCGACCGCGATTGTGGTTTCGAATGAGCCGTTGGCGCCTTCAGCGACGGCTAGGGGGAGGATGAGCTCGGACTTCCCAGTGAGCCAGAGATACTCGACTCTAGTTTTCCCGATTTGGTCAATGTGGGTCTCGGGTTCCTTGAGGGAGCGGAGGGCGCCAGCGGCCTCAAAACCGGAAGGGACAGCAACCGAGACGGGAATCCCGTCATCGGGGTTCTGGTCCGGGTGGTATAGGTGAAAGCCCGGAGGAATCGTGAGTTTGACGCGGAGTTCGACCGGGGCGCCAACTTGGGCGGCGGAAGGCTCAAATTGAGCCTGAACTCCGACATCTCCGCCTTGGAGCAGAGGAAGCGCGGCAAGAATGAGGTGGTGAATCATTACCAAGTATTCGGTCGAGCCGTCCCCCTGTTATGGATTTGGTGGGCGATGAGGGACTTGAACCCCCGACCCCCTCGGTGTAAACGAGGTGCTCTAGCCAACTGAGCTAATCGCCCTGGCCATACATTCTAGAATAGCGGGGTGTCTTGCAACATTCCTAACCCTGAAGAACTTTCAGCGGCGGCCAACCTTGGCTCTGCTCTGATTGTTCGGTATCACGAGATTGCCCTAAAAGGTGGAAATCGCGCCATGTTCGAGAAGAAGTTGGACCTGAACCTAAGGTCTGCCCTTTCTTCTTTTTCTCAAGTATCAGTGCGTAGGATTCGGGGACGGATGCTCATTCGAGCTGATGCCCCGGCGAAAAGAATGGCCTCGGCGGCGGCGAAAGTGTTTGGCGTTTCGAGTATTTCGACCGCTATTGAAACGGAGCCCGACCTAGAGGCCATCGGGGAAGCGGCACGAGCTCAGGTTGGAGAAATATTAAGGAGGCATTTTGCTGGTCGGGAGTTGGTTCGGTTTCGTGTGACTTCCAATCGGGCAGAGAAAAAGTTTCCAATTTGCAGTACTGAAATGAACCAACAGCTTGGGGGGCTTATCTTGCCGAAGTTCCCATGTTTGAAAGTGAGCCTGAACAATCCCGAAGTGGAGGTAGAGGTAGACCTTCGGCCTGAGGGCACTTGGGTTTTTAGTGAACGACTATCGGGGCCAGGTGGTCTTCCAGTTTCTTCAACGGGTAGGGCTTTATGTTTATTGTCCGGAGGAATTGATTCCCCGGTTGCTTCGTGGCTTTCGATGAAGCGGGGAATGCGTGTGGACTTTGTGAGTTTTTATTCTTTTCCTCATGTGGGGCCGCAGACGCGTGACAAGATAATTCGGCAGGTTGAAAATTTGATGAAGTGGCAACCAAAGTCAATCCTGCATATTGTTCCATTTACTCCGATTCAGGAAGCGATTCGCGATTTGTGTCCTGCTGCGTATCGGACAGTTTTATACCGGCGAGCGATGCAAAGGATTTCTTCCAAAATTGCGAAGCGCATGAAGTGCAAAGTTTTGATTACAGGAGAGAGTGTGGGACAAGTTGCGAGTCAAACTTTGAACAACTTGACGGTGATTGAAGAGGCATCTTATGTTCCAGTGTTGCGGCCCCTGATTACTTTCGATAAGCAGGAGACGATAGATCTTGCTCGAAAGATTGGAACCTTTGAGACTTCAAACTTGCCCGCACCGGACTGCTGTACGGTTTTTCAGCCGGAGCACCCTGTGATTTACGGGCAAATTGATGAGGCGCATGCTGCTGAAAGTTTGCTTGAGCTGGAATCCTTGTGCATGGATGCCGTGCGCACTACCGAAAAGTTACACTTCCCTGAACGAACATGAAGTACCCCCACCTAAACCTTGTAGCCCTTTGTTTTTCTTTTGTTATCTCCAGTTGCGGGAATCCGCCGCCGCCACCGATGGAGGAACCCATTGCGGAGGGTATTGCCACTGATAAGGCGCCTAAAGCGATTACTGAAAAGGTGCCCATGGCGAAATTAGGGAAGCCGGCTGGGAATGAGACTTTATATGTGGCCCATTTGCGGAATACTGAGGGGGCGGCGATTGCAGGAACGGATGCGATGTTGCTCACTGAAAAGCCTACTGCTGAATTTATGCGAGTCCCGCGGAGGAAATTTGTGATTGCTTCTTATCGGAGCCCGAAACATGGGCGGGTTCACTTTATGGTTCAGTCAGATAGCAAACCGAAGTATTTGTGGTTAGGTGGGAATGGCTTCGAACCGATGGCGGTTAAGTTGGAGAATGCAGTTGGTGGGCTTTCTTTTGAGCGGACGATTGAAATTGAAATAATGCCCATTGCTACTTTTTATATCTTGGATAAGAATGGGGACTTTGCGGATAACGCACTGGTGACCATGAAGCCTGCGGATGGGAATAATTTCAGGAGGGGATCTGGTAGCGGAAATGCTGGGTTTACTCAGCGGGCTGATGATATGGGAGAGGTCAAGTTCACACGACCCCCGGGGAAATACATATTTGTTGCTTCGAATAACAGGGGGAAAGGGAAGGTGACGAAGACGATTGAGTGGGATGGGGATCCGGCGGGGATAGACATTGTGCTAGCCCAATAGGACACTGACACAATCGGCTGGGTCATATTTAGAAAAACTCGGTAACTCTTCCCGTTCCACACCGTGTTCCTTGTGCCCCGGGGTTTCCCCCGCGGCCCAGACACGAAAAAAATGAGTTTCCGGCCCCCGTTTTGTCCGCACAAAACTTGCCCAAGCCACAAAAAGGTTCCCTTTTTGTGGCGCAAAAAAGGGACATTTCCACGCAAATGCGA
>JASMMA010000068.1 GCA_030748415.1 Planctomycetota bacterium | reverse complement strand
ATCTTTATATATGGTCCTCATTTGGCTCGGCCAAGGCTCCTCCAAAGCCAATACCCCAGTCACTCCGTTTCCTTCCACAACCTTTCCCGTTTCCGTTTCAATGACTACGGGTTTTACCCCAAAAAAAGGCAGAGTTGCTGACCCAGGTTTTGTAGGAGTGCATCCAGGTAGTGGGGTAATCAATATTCCACCAGTTTCTGTTTGCCACCAGGTATCCACAATCGGGCACTTTCCTTTTCCTATATTTTTGTGATACCAACGCCAGGCTTCCGGATTTATTGGTTCACCCACAGACCCAAGAACACGTAAAGAGGATAGATGGTATTTTGCTATAATTTCTTCACCGCAAGACATTAAAGCTCGAATAGCTGTCGGTGCAGTATAAAATTGAGTGACCTTCAATCGATCTACCACATCCCAAAATCTCCCAGCATCAGGATAAGTGGGCACTCCTTCAAACATTACTGTAGTCGCACCATTTGTTAATGGACCATAAATAATATA
>JASMMA010000067.1 GCA_030748415.1 Planctomycetota bacterium | reverse complement strand
CAAAGGGAGAGTAGGCATGGGAAGTAAAGCGCAGAGACAAAATCAGCATATTAGACGAATCAATAGCAAGATTCGTAAGTTTAAAAAAGCAGGCAAGTCTACCGATGGTCTTGAGAAAGAATTGGGATACATGCTTGGCGAAGAAAGACCTGTTCATAGAACAGGGCGAGAAGCTGACCCAAGGCTAAAGAAAGTCCGGTTTGATTGATATTCCCCGATAGCTCAGTTGGTAGAGCGGCTGACTGTTAATCAGCTTGTCGTAGGTTCGAGTCCTGCTCGGGGAGCCATTTATGTTAATCGCTTTTTTCTGGTTTTTAATAGTGATGATTGGAATATATGTCATTGTTCATTGTCATGACTAAACACGCCAAACCTATACATAAGGCTTTCCGTCTTTATGTATAGGTTTGTTGTGTGCGGAAGGGGAGCCTTTCCGGTTAGTATGCTTGATAAGCAAGACTGTTATCCAGTCTCGATTGATGATTATAGGGCTATTAACTTTAACCCAAAGTGGCTTACTATATC
>JASMMA010000066.1:264-525 GCA_030748415.1 Planctomycetota bacterium | reverse complement strand
GGTCGGGAACCGTTCTTTAACAATTTGGGTAGTGATATACGACGGTGAAGTGGATTCCCTTCGGGGAAGAAGCTTTACTGGGTATACCAGCATTTACTAGAAAGTTCAGACCTTGAGAAGTTCAGTCTTCTTGGGGTTATATGATCAAGCGACTAAGCGCGCATGGTGGATGCCTAGGTGGTAAGAGGCGATGAAGGACGTAGTAGCTTGCGATAAGCCTCGGGGAGCCGGCAAACAGGCTTTGATCCGGGGATTTCCGAA
>JASMMA010000066.1:0-254 GCA_030748415.1 Planctomycetota bacterium | reverse complement strand
AACATCTAAGTACCCAGAGGAAAAGAAATCAACCGAGATTCCCTCAGTAGCGGCGAGCGAACGGGGAACAGCCCTTAAGTCGTATTGTGGTTAGCGGAACGGTCTGGAAAGTCCGGTCATAGAGGGTGATAACCCCGTACACGAAAGCCACTTTGCGATGAAATCGAGTAGGACGGGACACGTGAAATCCTGTCTGAACATGGGGGGACCATCCTCCAAGGCTAAATACTCCTTACCAACCGATAGTGAACCAG
>JASMMA010000065.1 GCA_030748415.1 Planctomycetota bacterium | reverse complement strand
ATCATTGAACTCATACCACCCATCATGCCTCGACCGCCCATCATTGAACTCATGCCGCCGCCCATGCCACCCATCATGCCTCGACCTCCCATCATTGAACTCATGCCGCCGCCCATCATGCCTCGACCTCCCATCATTGAACTCATACCTCCCATCATGCCTCGACCGCCCATCATTGAACTCATACCTCCCATCATGCCTCGACCGCCCATCATTGAACTCATGCCGCCGCCCATGCCACCCATCATTCCTCGGCCGCCCATCATTCCACCCATGCCGCCCATCATTCCACCCATGCCGCCCATCATTCCACCCATGCCGCCCATCATTCCACCCATGCCGCCTCCGCCACCTATCATACTTCCGTTGACTCCAGTAAAACCATGCAAAACTGCAGGTTGAACGCCGCCCCCGCTCATGCCGCCTCCACCCCCGAGTTGATTGCGGTTAATTATCACGGAGGGCGGAGGCATCACGCTGGCAATACCCATTCCGGGGGCACCCATGCGTTGATAGGCGAATTCA
>JASMMA010000064.1 GCA_030748415.1 Planctomycetota bacterium | reverse complement strand
ATCGAAACAACATCGAAATATAACCGCATTTGAATCAACATTAAAACCAAAACCAAACCAAAACCACAAGCAAACCAAAACCAAAACCAAAACCAAACCCAAAACCAAAACCAAAAAACAAAACCAAACCAAAACCAAAACCAAACCAAAACCAAAACCGGGATCCGGCCGGCCGCTCTGTAGCGGACCATTTTCTATTCAAACTTCATATAAATCGGACCGCTTCCGGCCCCGAGGCCTCCAGGGGTAGCACACCCAAAAACCAAACCAAAACCATAACCAAAACCAAAACCAAACCGAAAACCAAAACCAACACCAAATCCAAAACAAACACCAGAACCAAACCAAAACCAAAACCAAAGCCAAAACCAAAAACCCAAAACCAACACCAAAACCAAACCAACAACATAAACAAAAAAACCAAAACCTAAACCAACCCCAGCACCAACACCAAAACCAAAACCAAACCTAAAACCAACACAAAAATCAAAACCAACACCAAAACCAAACCAAAACCCAAACCAAACC
>JASMMA010000063.1 GCA_030748415.1 Planctomycetota bacterium | reverse complement strand
CCGATTGAAAAAGAAGCGCCAGTCATTCCAAAGCCAAAACTGCAAAGGGCAAAACCGAGGAAGGAGTTGACCTGTGATAGCAGGAAAAGAGGAATGGCAGAAAGGAGGAGCAGTGCAGCGAATACAGGCTTGCCACCGTATTTATCCGTGAGGATCCCGGCAGGGAGTCGGAACAGCGAACCCGTCAAAACAGGAATACCCAACAGCCAACCCATCTCTACTGGCCCCCAATCAAAAACCTGATGGCTTGAAAGGAAGGTGACAAGGACACCATTGAGCATCCATGCTGCAAAGCAGGTTGTGAACGCCAAAGTGTTGATGGCGAGGATTTTGTGCGAAGCGGCGGTGGCGCGTTCTTCCATGGTCGAGGAGGGTTCCTGAAGAGGAGGTAGGCGATAGTTTAGGAAACCGTAAACTCTCCTTCCATGTTCGAGTATTTCCGCACCACCGCACCAGGCGGGCCTCGCTACCGGCGAAACCTCTTCCCATGGTTTCGGGGCTTGGCTTTTGATGTGGAGGAGGAATGGGTG
>JASMMA010000062.1 GCA_030748415.1 Planctomycetota bacterium | reverse complement strand
ATAGTCCAAAACGCAAGCGCGAGGGTGGTGAGCACCTAGTTGGAGCTTGGGTGCGGAAGCTCGTCGAGGACCTTTTCAAAAATAGGAACGAGACCAGGGTCGAACTGGGACCCTGCCCCATCTTTGATAATTCTCAATGCTTCATCTTTGGACTGGGGCTCGCTGTAAGAGCGGCGGGAACAAATCGCATCAAAAGCATCGGCAATCATGACGAGGCGCGAGCCAAGAGGAATCTTTTCTTCCGCAAGTCCTTCGGTGTACCCGTTGCCATCCCAGCGTTCATGTTCGTAACGCACAATGCGGTGAACTTCGGGAAAGTCGCGGCAAAGAGGTTTCACAATTCGACCACCCGCAATGGGGTGGTGCTTAATGACATCCCATTCCTCATCCGTTAACTTGGAAGTCTTGTGAAGAATCGTAAGAGGAACGGCAATCTTGCCTACATCATGAAGTAAGGCGCCGTAACGGATCTCCAAGATTTCCTGACGAGTAATTCCAGGCAACTCTTGCGCCATTCGAGTCGAAGCCGTGGCCACTTTCTTTGAGTGGTTCTT
>JASMMA010000061.1 GCA_030748415.1 Planctomycetota bacterium | reverse complement strand
AAGAGACTTCCACAATGGGGTGAGTTTCATAACCCGCCATCGCCGTAAAAGTGGAGCCGCTCCAACTTATTTTGCAGTCAGGGTCGTAGGCATTTGTCTCCACCAATACTTGCCCTGCCCCACCCGCTTGATACACCACATTAGATGACACCGTCACCGTGCCTTGAGCATAGGCCGAGTTTAAGTAGTCGGCAAATTTCTGATTGGTGACCTCGTATTGGTCCATGTAGAAACTATCCAAGGTGACTGAGTGGACGGGTCGTTCATCTGATTGGCCCACTCCTGCGTGATCGCCCATGTCAAATGTGCCCCCTGCGATTTCCACCATGTCGGGGCGCGGTGGAGGCGGTGGCCCGGGCGCTTGTTCCACCGTTACCGGCACCATGTTGGTGGCCTCGATGTTTGGGGTGCTCCACATATCAAACTGCACGCCCTGGCACCACACTTGGTCTCCGATGAGCATCGTGGCAGGCACGGGCAAGGGGCCGAGTTCCCCCTGGCCGCGGAAGTCCAAAGTAAACGGAGGGAGTTGCCCGATTGGAGGACTCAACTCCAGCACTAAACC
>JASMMA010000060.1 GCA_030748415.1 Planctomycetota bacterium | reverse complement strand
GAGCTGGAGTAAAAAAAATTTTAATACCTAAAGAAAATGAAAAAGATCTTGTAGATATTCCAAAAAAAGTTAGAGAAGATATTAAAATTATTCCAGTTGAAAGTGCAGATGAAGTTTTGAAGATAGCATTAATAAAAGAACTTAAACCTGTTGAATGGACAGAAGTAGAAAAAATATCTGAATCTAAAAAAGATGACAAATCTCAAGCTAGCATTCAGTAATAAACAATTTACATTATTAATTTGTTGATGTATTAGTACCAAGATTTTGGGCGGTTAGCTCAGTTGGTAGAGCATCTCGTTTACACCGAGGGGGTCAAAGGTTCGAGTCCTTTACTGCCCACCAAAATTAAGGGGGTGTAGCTCAGTTGGTTAGAGCACGTGCCTGTCACGCACGGGGCCGAGGGTTCGAGTCCCTTCACTCCCGCCATCTTTTAAAATAAAAACTCATAATATATGTGACTTATCTGCTCTTTTAGATGTTATAATAGCTGTTATATAGATTCTTATGCTTGCGGATTTTTTAAAAGATTATTTACCTATAATTCTATTTTTAATAATAGCTCTT
>JASMMA010000005.1 GCA_030748415.1 Planctomycetota bacterium | reverse complement strand
AACTTTTTCTCTTTTTTTGACCCAATCGGGGGGGTCAGTGTCTTGGTGGGGGGCCCTGGTGCTGTAATCACCCTCCTATCCAAAAGCTCCGCAAACAGGGTGGCAGTTTTGGGCATCATTGGCCCAGGTTCCACTGCCCAGGGCTCATAAATAGCAAAAATGCGACCCTGGCGCACAGCGGGAACATTTGGGTGGGCCTTGCGCCAAAGCTCAACGGTGCGCTCGTCAGGGGGGAGGAGTTCTAGCACCACCTCGGGTGCAATCTTGAGGAGCGCCTCTTCGTTGAGATCAAAGTAGTCGCGTTCATTATCGGCAACTGCATTCG
Organism: Planctomycetota bacterium; assembly: GCA_030748415.1. Lineage (GTDB taxonomy): Bacteria > Planctomycetota > UBA1135 > UBA1135 > UBA1135 > UBA7888. Next base: position 202,552 of record JASMMA010000005.1, on the reverse strand, counting down.
TGCCGCCAGCAACGAGAAGGAGCTCGGAGAGGAAGGAGGCCGCGCCTGCAACGACTAGGCCAGAGGCCTCACCTTGGCGGCGGCCCACCACAAGGAGTGTGCGTGGGTTATCAGGTGCGGTGGCCGGCACCTGGGCAAGCTTTGACACAGATTGCTTGCGGAGGAGGCTAGCTTTCTTTTGAACTCCAAAAAGGTTGCCCAGCTGATTGATTTCGTCAAGCCACTCGTTCCAGGAGTCAGTTTGAAAATTGCAGAGGGGGGTGTTTGTTTTTTTGCACCACTCTTTTAGAGGCGGGCAGGTGCCCTGAATCAGAACAAGGTCCGGCCTCAGGGCAGCAATTCGTTCCAGAGAGGGGTCGTGCTGGCCACCTACGCGCGCATGGTCAACGAATGCGGGGTCGGTGCAATAGTCAGATACGCCAACAACCTGATTCACGACCCCCATCGTGGCCAAAGTTGCGGCGGTGGAGGGGCCAATGACAATGGCCCGAGTTGCGGGCGAGTCCAGGGTAGCCACAGGGAGAGAGTCTGGTTGATGAGAACATGCAACCAACATAAGGAGAGCAGTGGCGGCCAAGCGAATCACGGGAGCGATTCTAGAATCTCTTCATGTCTATTGAGCACCTCCCCCGGGCCACAATCGAAAGCGTGCAGACCGCGCGGCGGCGCTGGTGCGTGACGGGTGGCGCGGGTTTCATTGGATCCCACATTATTGAAGCATTGTTGGAGCTTGGGCAGGATGTCATTTGCCTGGACGATTTCTCGACCGGAAAACAAAAAAACTTGGATATGGTTCGTTCGCAGGTGGGTGAGGACACATGGGCTCAATTTGAACTCCTTAAGGGTGATATCCGAGAACCCGAAGCATGCGCCCAAGCTTGTGCATCTGCAGATTTTGTCTTGCACCTCGCGGCACAAGGTTCTGTTGTTCTCTCAATGGAGAATCCTGCCCTCACCCACGACATCAATGTTCAAGGAACGGCCCAAATGTTGGGGGCCGCCCATGCCGCGGGAGTGAGGCGCTTTGTTTACTCTTCATCCTCCGCTGTCTATGGCAATGAAACCACAGTCCCAGCAGTTGAAGACAAAACGGGGACACCTCTTTCCCCTTATGCCGCGAGCAAAGTGATTGGGGAAATCCTGGCAAACAATTGGTCGCGAAGTGTGGGTCTTTCCACAGTTGGCCTTCGATATTTCAATGTTGTGGGTTCTAGACAAGACCCAAATGGTGCGTACGCTGCCGTGATACCTCGTTGGATTGATGAGCTGAGGTCGGGTCTTCGGCCCACCATCAATGGCGATGGCGAAACGACTCGCGACTTTTGTCCTGTGGCGGATATTGTTCACGCTAACCTTGCCGCCGCTTTTGCCGAACTTCCCGAATCCGCCGACCCGGGTCTTGCCCCATCTCTTGTTTGCAACATTGCTCTGGGGTCGGCCACTAGTTTGAATGAACTTTTCTCTCTTCTTCGCGACGGAGTCTCCGAACGCGGGGGAAACTGTAACCAGTTGGAACCCAATTATGGTCCATTTCGCGAGGGGGATATCCGTCACTCCACCGCAAACATCCAGCGAGCTCAAAAGGGAATCAATTACGCACCAGCGATGGGCCTCTCCGCCGGGCTTGCGGAAACTTTGGACTGGTTCTTACGATAAGGAAGATAAGTGAAATATTTCAGCACACTTCTTCTCTTGGCATCATGTTCCATGTCCTCGAGCCTCGAGCCCGAAGATAAGACGACCTATCTAACCACCGGGTTTTCTGCCCTCCCCAATATCGGGGTCACCGTAGGGGGTGGGATTCTTCACGACACCGGCGAATATTCCGGCACCCAAACCTCACTCGAGCTTTTGGGCACGATCCAACCCTGGGACGACGAAGACTTCAGTAACGACGGCAACGCCCCAGCCGGAGACTGGTCCCAGGTTCAAATCGGTATGCGGCATACCGCACCCCACCCTGTCGGCCGGCGGGACTCGTGGCGATATGGGGCGGTCTGGGCCCGCGCCAATGGGGCCCCCAACATTGTGCAAACCGAAGGGGACTACCTTGGTTTTTATGGGGGCTATGGCTGGGATTGGGAGTTCCGAGACGGCTGGCGATTTGGCCCAGATTTGACCCTTTTGCTCGTTGCCCCGGAGGGTCAGTACACCCCGCGCCCCGTCCCGCAGCTGGCGTTCCGCTTTTCTCGCCGCTTCTAGGACTCTGACACAATCGGCTGGGTCACATTGCCTCCGAAAAAGGAGTAGCGCAAAAGGAGGGCTTTTGCCCTAACATATTGCCACTGTGGGATTTGATGCCCTCCTGGTTGTTGCCCTGACCTTCCTGGTCTTGATTCTTCTCGTTCTTGAGAAGGCTTCAATGGATGCCATTGGCCTTGGCCTGATGGTGGTCCTGGTGGCCACGGATGTTCTCAGCCTGACTGATGCCGCTGCCGGCTTCAGCAACTACGCCGTCATCACAATTGCGTCTCTTTATGTCATTGGCGAGGGACTCAACCGAACCGGCGCCGTGGAATTTGTTGCGCGTGCGGTTTTGAAATACAGCGGCGGAAAAGAACGGCGCATGGTGTTAATGACTGGAATCATTGCCGCCGCAGTTTCTTCGCTGCTAAACAACACCGGCGTTGTTGTGGTGTTCATTCCAGTTCTACTTGGGCTTGCTCAAAAAACCGGAGTTGCAGCTTCGCGCCTTTTGATGCCACTTTCCTTTGCAAGTATTTTGGGCGGCATGTGCACTCTCGTGGGCACCAGCACAAACCTATTGGTGAGCGGCGCGGCCGAGAACTTGGGCTACGCGCCTCTCCGAATGTTCGAAATGAGTCCTCTCGGGATTCCAATGGCAATTGGCGGGGTCTTGTTCATGGCAATCTTTGTGCGCAAGCTTGTTCCTGTGCGCCACACCCTTTCCACAATGGTGGGGGATGCCGCCCAACGCGAATATGTCACCGAGCTTGTAATTCGCAAATCCTCCCCACTCGTTGGCCTTACCTTTAAGGATGCATTCGTAAAAGCCGGCGTAGAAATGCTGTTCTTTGTTCGCGACGAGGCCATGACCTGGCCCCCTTATCACAACGAAATCATCGAGGCTGGTGATGTTGTGATGTTGCGCGGCAAGGTAGATCAATTAGCAAACCTGCAAACCTCTCTTGGTTTGAAGATGATCAATGACACCGCTTTCGACCCGAAAACTATGGAGTTTTTTGAGATTGCGGTTTCCCCTCAATCCTCTATCGTGGGCCGAAAAGTTGGAGACCTACACCTTTGGCGTGACTTTAACGCGGTAACGGTTGCGGTTTTGCGGGATGGCTACCACATCCGCGAACGCGCCAGTGAACTACGACTGCAAGCTGGAGATTTACTGTTGGTGTGTGGAACAGAACAGGCCCAGGTCAAACTCCGTGCCGGCTCGGATTTCTTCTTGCTACGTGGCGCACACGAATGGGTTGTTTTACGAGAAAACGCACGGAAGGCACTCATTATTTCTGGCGCCGTGGTTGCCATGTTTGTGGCCTATTCCGTATTTGGTTTAGACCAAGTTCCGCTCCCCATGGCCGCGCTTACTGGCGCTGTGCTTATGGTTGCCACAGGTTGTGTCACGACCCGCCGCGCATATCGTGCAATCGACTGGCCCATTTTGATGTTCGTTGTTGGAACCTTGGCCTTAGGCAAAGCCATGGAAGTTACTGGAGCAGCTAATTTCTTTGCCGGCGGAATTGTGGATGCTCTTGCCGATTGGGGACCTCGGGCAGTTCTCGGCGGCTTGGTCGCCCTATGTATTTTGTTTAATGCTCTCATCAGCCATAGCGCTGTTGCGGTTTTACTCACTCCAATTGCCATCCAAACAGGCCTCGCGATGTCGGAAACGGGCGCTTGGGCCGGAGACCCAGACCATCTCGTTCGTGCCTTTATTCTGGCGGTCGCCTTTGGCGGCAGCATCTGCTTCGCCACCCCGATTGGCCACCAGACCAACCTGATGGTTTATGGCCCTGGCGGGTATCGTTATCGCGACTTCTTGAAGATGGGAATCCCCTTGTCCATCCTGGCTTGGATTGCTGTCACTTTTGCCCTACCGCTAGGCTAGAAGGCCCGTATCATTTGTTAGCCCCCTCCTAAAAAATCACTTAAAAACACCCGAAACCCCCGCATTTCCATGGGGTAAACCACCACACCATGAATCAAAGTAGCCCCCTAGTCCTTGTTCTCGTCGCCATTCTTGGCGGAGTTTTTGGCGCTTGGTTTGTCAACACTGTTGGCCAGCCCGTAGCTCCTGAATCCAGCCTCAGCGCCGACCTACCGGCCCTAGCCGGCGAGGCCTCCGAAGACAACTTGGCCCAATCTGTTTCCGCTCTACAAGTTGAAGTCGATTTGCTTCGGAACCAGCTCGAGAGTCGGAAGCCGCTCGCCCCGGCCCACGCCCCAGTGACACCCATGGGTGATATTCAGGACCGCGGCCCTTCGGCTGGCTTACCGCCAACACCACCAGAAATCCGCGCGGAACTTAATGCCCTTTTAGAAGAGCGAGAAGTGGCCCAAACCCGTGAGCGCGCCGCCCGGGAAGAAGAGCGCCGCCAAGAGCGCCTCGATCGCCAGATGACCGAGTGGCAAGAAAAGTTAGGCCTTAACGATGCGCAAGCCCTCCAGATGAGGGACATCCTCGCGGATTCAAGCCGCAAGCGTTCAGAGTTGTTCACCGAAATGCGAGAAGGCGGCGGTTTCGATCGCGAGTACATTCGCGAACAAATGCAAGTCATGCGCGACTCAACCAACGACGCGCTCTCAAACGTTCTGTTCCCCGATCAGTTTTCAACTTACCAGGAAGAGTCTGAAAACTCTCGAGGCTTCGGTGGTCGAGGTGGCCGCGGGTCCGGTGGTTCAGGTGGATCCGGCGGCGGGCGCCCTTTCTAAAAGCCGCCCAAATCTTTTTGAAAGCTAACTAAAAAGTAAGCGCTTTGGCTACAAGTTTGGCGAGTTCCGGCGAACGCATGCCCGCATCTTGACTGGCAAGAACGGCTTCCGAAGCAGACAAGCCTTCGGTGACTCCACGAAAAAGTCCCCATAGGGCTCCAGCTCGGTTACCACTCCGGCAGTGAACTAAAACGCTGCCGGAACCGGATTGCGAAAGGGCTTCGCTGAGAAGGTGAGCGTCTTTGATACTGAGGGATTTGTCCGTGATGGGAATCACCGTGTACGAAAGCCCAGCCGCCAGCGCGGCAGCGTGTGCACCTTCGGGTTGAGGTTCGCTTGAGGGGCGAAGATTGATGATGCCGGAATAGCCTTTTGAAGCGAGCACAGCATATTGGTCATTGCTCGGCTGGCCCGCCCCCGCGGTTTTGTCGGACATGATGACAAAATTGCGAATGTCCACAAAGGTGGGAAGTCCGGAAGTGGTTGCTGTTTCAGTTGGCCCAGCCGACGAGGAAGAGAAAATCACGGTGCCGGTTTCAGGTGTAGCATCACCCTCACCCCAAAGGCCATCCCAAAGGGAGCAAGCGGGGAGAGGAAGAAGGGGAAGAAGGAGTAGTGCGCATCGTCGCATGGGGCGATATTGTAGCTGTATGCAGTCCGCCCCAAGAGTGAGCGTTTCCGGCCTTGCGGTTGAGCGATTCGGTCGGCTTGTTCTGCATTGCTGTGAACTTTCTTTGGAGAAAGGCGAATGGGTGGACATGCGTGGTCCTTCGGGAAGCGGGAAATCCTCGCTTCTTTTGGCAATTGCTCGTTTGATTGCCCGGAAATCCGGCGAACTGTTTTTGAACGGGGGTTCTGAACATGAAGTACCTCTTTCCAAATGGCGAACACGCGTAGTTTGGTGCCCCCAGACCCCCGTTTACTTGCCGGGCTCTGTTTATGAGAATTTATTGATAGCGTTTCGGTTTGGCGCCAATGCGTTGCGAGACATTCCTACGGACTCGGACATAAGAGCTCGAATGGACCGCCTTGGCCTTCAGGAAGTGGGTTTTGGAAACTTGGCTGAGCGATTAAGTGGCGGCCAGTTAGCTCGTTTGGCCGTGCTCCGCGCATCTCTGCTAGAGCCGGAGCTTTTTCTTTTAGATGAACCCGATGCAATGTTGGACGACAAAAGTTCGGAGCAGGTTTCCGATTACCTGAGCGAGCTGCGCAACGAGGGGACTACTGTTTTGCGCGTGTGCCACCGACCCACTCCGGGAGCTAACCGTGAATTCTATATGGAAGGCGGTATTTTGAAATGAATATTCAGGCAATTGATTTGACGGGATTAATTTGGGCTGCTGGTTTTGTGGCTTTGATTGCAGCCCTTTCTTGGCTCCTTCGCCTGGGTCTTGTTCGAACATTATTGATTGCTGCAACTCGGACATATGTACAGTTAATGCTCCTGGGTTATGCATTGGTGTTCATTTTTGCCTGGGACCATCCGTTGGCGACCGGGGTTATTTTTGGATTGATGATGCTCTTTTCAACACACACAATTCTTTCGAGATTAAAAGAAGTAGAAGCCTCGATTTTTATCCCAATCTTTTTTGCGGTTTTTGCCGGAGGGTTTGCCATCACCTTGGCTGTAACGGCGGTCATTATTCGAATCGAACCCTTTTGGCAAGCGCGCTATTGGCTTCCATTAGGTGGAATGGTTTTGGGTAATTCGATGAATGGAATTGCCATTTCAGTGGAGCGTTTATGGGCTGACATGCAACACCGAGAGCATCAAATTCGAACTATGTTCGCTTTAGGTGCATCTCCTTCAGAAGCTGGTCGAAGCTCTATCCGAACTGCTTTGCGAGCAGGCCTGATTCCCACAATAAACAACATGGCGGCTGTTGGCGTAGTGAGTATCCCAGGAATGATGACGGGCCAAGTTTTAGCGGGTGCGGACCCTATCCAGGCCGCGCGTTACCAAATTGTGGTCATGCTTATGATTGCTGCAAGCACCGCCCTTGGCGCCATGATGGCAACGCTTGGGGTGAGCAGGGTTTTGTTTCGCAGCGAGAAGGAACTCTAATCCTTATAGAGTTCCGCACAGCGTCGCTGAAGTTCTTCTGCAAGCTCTTTGCGATTTTCGATTCCCGTGACGGGTTCTCCGAAGCGAACCTCAACACTTAGATTGGGTAAGCTCGCAAAGAGTTGAACATTATTCTTCAACCCTTGATCTTCCGGCCACCACGCACGCTTGTCGGAATACTTAATAACAGTTGGAACGCAAGGGACATTTAGAGTTGAAGGAGTTTCAAAAAGAGGGGCTCGGTATTTGCGGATTTGCTCTCCACAACCAGCCCCACCTTCAGCGAAAATATTAATGGTGATGTCGTTTTCCAAATACCATCTAAGCTCTTCGCGAAGACGAGCAGTATCTCTCATGCGATTGCGATCCACAAAGAGCGTGCTTCCGTTCCGAGCAAGGAAGCCAAAGATGGGCCAAGTAGCGATTTCTGCCTTCGCAATAAAGAGGGCAGGGGATGAGCCACCTAAAACTAAAATGTCTGCCCATGTGGTGTGGTTGGAAGCAACGAAGGAGCCTCGAGGAGGGCGGGGGCCTACAATCGTTAGTTTGCAGCCCAAAATCGCAATACCGCCGCGGCCCCACAAGCTGGTCCACCACGCAGCCGCCTTTGTTCCGAGTCGCCGATCCCAAAAAATAAGATTGCGTGCGACCCCGGCCATGCCTCCGGTGACGAAGGTCCATGGCATGAAAAAAAGCACCCGAATCGGTGCCAGGAGACGGCGCAACATGGGAAGATTCTAGCCGCGGCTTGCCAGCCACAAAAACGCTTGGGGTGTCTAAACTGTAATTACCAAATATGGCCCAGACCCCTTTTCTCTGCTCCGACCCGACCTGTCCCGGAAGCTCAAATCCATTAACTCGGGAAGTGGCTGAGGCCCTAAAGCACACCTGTCCAGTCTGCCAGTCTCCCCTCAGGGAAACAAAAAGCGATTTGGACGAGTTCGAAGAGAATGTAATTGCAAGCTTTCCTCATTTCATTGCGAGGCCATTTCGCTCGCTTCACCAAGAGCAGAATATTTTTGAGAAGACCCTGAGCTTGGTTGATGTTTTTACCAACATGTTGAAATACATGGCTTTGATTGTTGAGAGTGAATATTTGCAATCAGAATTGAAGGGCGATGAGGAGCTAAACGAAATAATCGGTCAAGATCTTTGCCGGCCACTTGTTTCGTCTTGGCGCAAATTCATGTCTGCTGCAATCCCAAAGCTTGAAGAAGCAGGGCACCAGTTTTTCATCCCAGAACTTCCTGGTTTTTGGAAGGAAATTGAAAAGCAGAGCATTAATATTCCTGGAAAAGGGTATTACGAAGAAGATGGGGACTTTGTTCAAACAAAAAGCAAACTTACCCTTTTCCAAGCCCTTGTAAGTTATCGGAATAAGTTCGCCCACCGCGCAAAGCAACAGGAGGGCGCCGCGTTGAAGGAGTTTTTGTTTTATTACGACAATGCCCTTCGCCCAATCATGGAGAAAATGTTGTGGGTGGTTCAGTATCCCATAATCAAGCGGGAAGGTCGCGCCTATTTCGAAATGATGGGGGCGGATATCCAAAAATTAAAAACGATGGATGCGCCAAAGGGATTGAAGTCAACTTTGGTTGTTTATGCAAAAGAACGCAATGAAAGTTTGCCACTTGCCCCTTTCTTTATTGTTCCGAATGAATACTTAACAGACACCGGAGATGACGAAGACATTTTAATTTATGACCAAAATACCGGGAAGCGTCTTTGTTATGTAAGCCCTTGTGGGCACCACCGGGAGACGGACAAAGCTTTAGTTGAGTGGCGAAAACTAGTTGAATCCAAACGAATTATTGCTCCCCTTCTTTCGGCAAATGAAATTAATCCCGACACTCTCCGTGAAAGAGTTGCCCGTGTCTCGAGCGAAACACAGCGAGGCTTAGAGGAGTCAAAAAAGGTAATCCCAGGAACCCACTGCTCTAGGAACATCGGTACATCCTTGGCCCTATTTCCTGAATCATCCTCTTCCCTTTGTGCAGTGTCCGCTCCCGTCGGAGCTGGAAAAACCTGCTTTCTAAACGAGCTTGCCGAGAAGTGGATTGAACAAGGCACATCCGTTCTCTTTTTGAGAGCAGCTCAACTTGACTCCTCAGATTTATTTGCCGAAGTAAAGTCACGGCTTCGCGTCAACCCCTCTGTTGACATATCCAGTTTTGTTAATAAGTGTGGCACGAAAGAACAACCCCTCGTCATCCTGCTTGATGGCGTTGGGGGCCATGCTGGCCGTGAAGAACTTTTGCGCTCTATCCTTCGCCTTGGTCGTGCATCTTTTGGTCAACCCGGCCTCCGGACTTTATTTTCCTTGAGGCCGGGAGGAAGTGATTGGATGAGCGTGGACGCTGAAGAAGCGGAGCGACTCTTTTTCCCGGCGGAGCAAGGAGAAAAGCGAAATGTGGGCGGAATTCCAACCACTTCCCTGCCTCCACTTTCGCACCGCGAGATAGAAACAATGTGGTCAAAATATTCGAATGCAGGGGGCGAACTGTTTGCGCCGAAATTCGATTATCAAGAACTTACAAGCCAAAGCCGTCGCGTGCTCTCGCTTTTGTCGAACCCCCAGATTCTCCGGATATTTCTCCGAACATTTTCTGGGGAAAAGCTCCCCAGGGAGCTAGATCGTTATGGAATCTTTGAGGCATTTTTTGAAAACCTTGCCGCCCGATCTGGCGATAGGGGCCGCTTTCTTCGCCAACTGGCGGAGATTTCTTGGGAAACATCAAGCCCTCGCTTTGACTATGACGATTTGATTCAAGACGAGCGAACATCAGAAGATTTGCAACGCACCGACATTGCATCTCCGTATCATCGACTTAGCCGTCAAGAGGGTGTCCTTTCGGAGGAACCTTCCGATGATGGTCGCCAAGTTGTTTTTACGGCAGATCTTTTACTAGAGCACGTCCTTGGGCAATATTTGGTTGAAAGTGGCCAAGCCGATACTTCCAAAGAACTTCTGGAAGTTTTTGAAAAAAATGCCAGCCATCCACTCCTCGTTGGTGCCATCCAGTCAGCCTTGTCGGCGAAACTTTCCACCGATGGGGATGGTTTTTTGTGGGAGTTTATTGAAGAAGGAAGCCCACGCGCGGCAACATGCGCAGGAGAACTGCTGGGCAAGATTCTTCGAGAAGGCGAAGACCTGGGCCTGATTACTGAGGGCCTTATGCAACTTCCATCAGTAAACGACCTCCATGCAGGCCTTGCAGCGAGCGCTTTGCTGGAAGAGGAGTTCGCCTTTGAAGTCCGAAAAGAATTTTTGGAAAAACTATCGAATAGGGTGGAGGAAATTGGATTTCCTGACTCAGAAATATTGGGCGACCTATTTGGTGCTGTGGCTTCTGCCACATATGACCTTGGAGATTACGAATCTTGCCGTCGGTGGAGCCAGCGGTCTTTGGACATTCGAAGGGGGTGCCTTGGCAATGACCACCCAAGTGTGGCAACCAGCTGGAATAATCTAGGCAACCTCCATAGAAAAATGGGGGACTTGGAATCCGCTGGCCCGTGCTATCTAGAAGCTCTTGCTTTGTTTAAAAATCTATACGGCGAAAAACATGCCTCCATTGCAACTCTCAATGGCAACCTTGGAACATTGTCTCGAAAGCTTGGGAAACTAGAGGACGCCCGAACCTATTGCGAAAAAGCTTTAGAAATCCGGCAAGGCATTCATGGCGAGGAACATCCTGCAACCGCTACTTGTCTCAATAACCTGGCCTCTTTACACGCAGACCTTGGGGAGTTTGCAGCCGCAAAGGATTTATATGAGCGAGCCCTCTCGGTTCGCCAGGAAATTTTGGGGAACCACCACCCAGACGTTGCGGCAAGCCACAACAACTTAGGCTTGGTTGAGCGTCGTTGGGGAAATATCGAGTCTGCCCGAGCTCATTACGAAAAATCGCTCTCGATTTTCCGAAAGTTGTGGGGGGACTCTCACCCAACAATCGCCAGTGGCCTTAACAACTTGGGCGGCCTCCACGCGAGCTCTGGAAATATTGATAAAGCTCGAATCTGTTACGAGGAAGCTCTTGAGATTTTTCTCGAAGTTTATGGCGAGAATCACCCCCATGTGGCAACCAGTTGCAACAACCTTGGGAATCTATTGGCGGGTGCCGAAGAAACAGAGTTAGCCAAAGACTTTCACGAGCGCGCCCTTCAAGTGCGTCGCCGAACCTTTGGAGACAACCACCCCCAAACTGCCTCAAGTTGGCACAGCCTCGGTGGTGTTTGTGCAAGAATTGGAGAAGAAGAAAAGGCGCAAGAGTGCTTTTCTAAAGCGTTGAAAATTCGCCGCAAACATTTTGATGACCCGCACCCGCAGGTAGCTGCTGGCTATAGCAGCCTTGGTTTATTAGAGCGGAAGCTTGGCAATCTAGAAGAGGCACGGGAGTGTTTCGTCCGTGCACTTGAGATCTTCCGAGAAATCTATGGTGAAGTGCATACCCATGTTGCAACAGCTCATTACAACCTTGCCGGTTTGTTTCATAAGCAAGGCGAAAGAGAAGAGGCTCTCCAGCATTTGGAAAGCGCCCTTTCCGTTCGTCGAAAACTTTTGGGCGATAGTCACCGGTCTGTTGGGCAAACCTGGAAATCCCTTTCTCGAGTCCACAAGGCCTTGGGTAATTTTGAAAAAGCCACCGAATGCAAAGAAATGGCGGCCTCCATTCTGAAAGCGTAACGATAAACATGTCTCGAACTTTCCTCCTGATTTTTTTCCTCCTTGTGGCCCCACAAGCCTCAGGACAGGAAAATGAAGTGTCCATAGATTCAAGCGAGCAAATTGAAGCACTCTTGCTTGCGGCGGACAGCTTTTACTGGTTCGGTATCAATGTCCATGGTGACCCTGAGCTGTTCAACCAGGGCCTTGATTCTCTCGAAGAAGCAGAGGCCCTACTGAAGAATTCTGGAGAAAGGAAGAAGGACTACGCTCGGCAGATTGAAGGATTGAGAGCTGACCTAAATGAACAGATTGGGATTTCCCAAGATACCCTTTATGGAGTTTTCCCACTGCTTAGATTTATTCCGACATCTGCTGTTCAATACGAGCTAATTGACGAGCCAGATGTGATGGCAGTGACTCGGGCTGCCCGATCTCTTGCGACAACCTTAATCCCTACATGGAGGAGGAACCTTCAGATAGATGTTGTTGTTCGTTCAAATCTCCAATCCGAACGCGCCAATCGTTCTGCAACACTTCGCAATGAGGCTTCCTATGTTCTTAACTCTTTCCCAAAGTTTTACGCCCATAATTTTGGCGAAGTTAAGTCGATATTAACTCCGGCCCTTTTTGAAAGGTTTCAAAAAAAAGGAATGGACCAAGAGATTGCGTCGTCCCTTTGCCGTGCGCTGAAGTTGGACCAAATTTTGGAGGTAGAACTTCGGGATTATTCTGTAGATAAACCCTACTCTGTTTACCAACTATTCGGCCAGATGTTCGATGCCAAGACTGGGAAAACAAATAATAGTTATACATCTCTGGGTTTCACAAAGGATGTTCGCAAGAAGGGGTCGGTGCTTGCTGGGGCGATTGGGGGGCTTCTTGTCCTGGCCGCCCTATTGGGCCTTCTCTTTCGGCCCGCCTTCCACCGAACAACTTGGATTACAGCAGCCTTGGTTTGTGGCGGTATTGTTACAGCCTTTTCGACACGGCTTCTTAACGGGATTGCCCCTCTGCCAGAAATGCTGGTGAAAAGTGATTGGTGGTTCCCCACCGCAATGGGTGCATCAATTGGTGTGGTCCCTATCCTTGCAGCTGCTTATCTCGGGCGAGGCATACTTCAAGGCGTTGACTTGGATGGAACCAGCAACGCCCGCAACGCATTGACCCTTTTGGGGTCGGTATTTCTAGGTGCTTGTGTCTTTCCAGTGCTGGGTTCTGTTTTTTACTTGGATTCAACTTCTGCCCTTCTTAGTGCCATTTTTCTGATTCTAGGCGGCGTGGGCGGTGTGGCCTTATGCTCGGCAGGCTTCTATTGGCGAAGTCCCAAAGTTCCATTCAGCCTTCGCGTCGCTGCGGCAATGCCAGGATTGGCATGGGCGAGCGTCGGTGCTCTTGCTTGGTTTTTAATCCCAAGCGAAGACCATGACCTCTTAGATAAGCCTGTCCAAGCTGTTCTTACAGCCACAATGATTATTGGCCTGTTTTGGGCCGTTCTTTCGCTTCGAACCTCAACGAACTTTAAGCTTAGCGGAGTTTTTGGGGGCTTGATGCTTCTACTTCTTTCAGGGTTTTGTGTTCTAGCCGCCGAACCCAGGCTCATGCTTGGCCCCGCAGTTCCGGGGCTCTTTTCATTTTGCTTTGTTGGTTTTCGTTTAATGAAAGGCCGTGTTTCCGAGAAAGAAACTTCCGAGCCCCACGAATCCACAGTAGAAACAAAGAACCAGTCTAAAGAGAGCTTAGATCAAATCTTGGCCGGCGCGGAACAGCTCCCGTTTTTAGCGTGGCCGGGATTCAGTGAGCGCGCGTCGGAAGTGACGGACAATCTTTCTCGTGGCCGGCCATCTTTTCTCGCAATTTATGGCGAGGTCGGCTCAGGAAAAACGCGGGCCGCCACTGAAGTTGCCGCCCGAGTCCGCGCCGAATTCGGCCCCTGCCGTATTTTGCGCGGCACATGCCCGGCGGAAGGAGCCGGCAACCGGCCCTTTGCCCCATTCGCAGAGGCTTTTGATGACTTCCTCGGGACCATCCCTCTTGATGGCAGCTCTGGAGACCATAGCGATGTCCTCCGCCATGTCGGCAATGCTCTTATTCGCGTGCTTCCGGTGCCGGACCTCCTTACTGGAATGATAAAAATTCCAGAGTCAGAGCAATTATCTACGAGTCCTTCAGCAGTTGGCTGTGCCGTCGCACGCATGTTGAAGTCGGCACAGGGGGAAGGAACGAGTGGGACACCAATAGCAATCATTGTTGATGATGCCGAATCCATAGATTCTTCTTCTCGCCAAGCACTAGATGCCATGGTTGAAGAGTTGAACCAAGGAACTCCTGCGCCCGTGCTTGTTATGGTTTGCTTTACTCGTGCTGACGCTGGCAATTTGCCACAACAACTGGAGGATCAAGGTTTCCGCCATTGTTATTTACAGATGGATTCCAACATGGCAACCCAGTTCCTTGGCCCTGACGGAATTGGCTTAAACCTTCAGCTTGCCAAAGCAATGATTGAGCGCTTGGGCGACCACGAAACTGCGAGGACTCCAAGATTGCTCGTGGATTGGACCCAAGATGCTCTTCGCGATGGGCATATTTCTGTTGATCGCAAGAAAGGTGTTTTTTCGTTGACCCGCGGCGGTTCCGGTTTGCCTTTTGGAACACCAACATCCCTTCGAGATTCTACTCGCGCTTTATTGGCAGATTTGGATTTCGAAACACTTCGAGTTTTGGAGTGCGCTTCATGTATTGGACGAAATTTTGATATTTATTTGTTGGCAGAAGTCTTAACCCTCAGCAGTCAGGAACTTTTTGTCCAACTTCGTGCGGCTGAATCCGCCGGCGTGTTGCGAGATGTTCCAGGGCAAGACGGAACTTATGCCTTTACATCTTCTGTTTTTGTTCAAGGGCTCCAGGACCGCTTGCGCCACCCTTCCGAGTCAGCCGCACCCGACTCATTAAAACAGGTTGCAGTTGATTATCACAAAGAAATTGCAGGGTTGCTTTCCGCAAGGCTACAAGAAAACCAAGACAATCCAAATCTTTTATATAGGGCGGCTCAGCATGCGGGTCAGGCCGGGCCGCGCTTTCGCGAAAAAGCCGCCACGCTTTCGTATCGCGCCGCAGAGCATGCATTCTCAACCGCTTCTTATGCTGACGGTCTTTGCTTTGTAGGCGACGCAATCCGGTGGACCAATCGTGGGGAAGAGCAAGGGCTTCAGAGTCGCATACGACAACATGTTCTTCAATTGAGAATCCTGTCCGAAGCTCCCGAGGAGCTGCGAACTGATATTCAGGACTCCGTTCGCCAAGCCCAAGAACTGTTGGACTATGCTGAAGTCCATGGCGCACCAACATCTTTGTCGGCGATGTTGCGAAACCAATTGGTTTTGTTTGAACACTCGGCCAACCCTGAAAAGGCGGTGAAGTTGGCGGACCAAACTCTTGCCGCGCCCGATGTAGAGCCTGTTTGGCGCGTCGAGGCACTGCACTACAAAGCCCTTTCTTTACAAGCAAAAGGCGATTCTGAAGGAGCAGGCTTGGCATTTGAATCCGCACTCCAAGAGCTCGATTCTTGTGGGGAATCGTGTGTTGGGCTTCAATCTGTTGGCGCTCAGCTTCTTAACTCTGCCGCGAGTTACCGTTCCGGGCTAGGCTCTGATTCTGCTCTCGACCTTTTTGACCGAAGCTTAGCCCTCAAGGAAGGCGATCTTGCAGGTCAGGCAATGACTCACTTTGGAATTGGCTGCCACTACCTCTATTCCGTTCCAGAATCTCTTCACAGGAATAGTGAAACTGCACTAAAGGCATTTCAGCGTAACACAGAAATCAACCGAAGCATTGGGCATTGGCAAGGAGTTGCTCGTGGCCTTTCATGCCAGGCCCGCGTTTACGAGTTCATTAGTTGTTTCGATGAGGCGCGTCAAGCGTGTGACGAGAGCTTAGAAATTGCTCGCTCAAGGAATTACCGATTGGACTACCTTTATGCTGCTGCTTGCAAACTTGGCATCCTTAAGAAAATGGGGAATGATTCCGCCCTCACCGAGGCAAACAATGCCCTCCAAGCAGAACTAAAGGAGGACCCAGCCTTGTTCGAGTCCCTTAAGGGATTGCCTGAGGATGTGCGGGAAGTCCTTACTGCGGTTTAAGATTCTTTCAACTCGTCTAGCACGCCTTGCAGGAATGCTTTCCCGTCACCAAAGCACATGTAGTTGTTTTCGCGTTCGAAGAGCGGGTTTTTGATTCCGGCGTAGCCAGGAGAAAGGGAGCGCTTAATCATCAAGGATGTTCCCGACTCGTGGGCATTTAAGATTGGCATGCCTGCAATGGGGGATTGCGGATCCTCAATTGCCGAAGGATTAACAACATCGTTTGCACCAACAATGACACAAACATCGGTTGTTTTGAAATCGCTATTGATGCGCTCTAGTTCAAGAAGCTGTTCATACGGAACATCGGCCTCGGCCAACAAAACATTCATATGACCAGGCATGCGACCTGCAACAGGATGGATTGCATAGCGGACATCGGACCCTCTCTTTTCAAGCTCTTCGCCGAGTTCTTTCACAACATGCTGTGCTTGGGCAACAGCCATTCCGTATCCCGGAATAAAGATGACGGACTCGGCCGCCTCGAGAATCATCGCAGCTTCTTCAGGTCCGGCCTGCTTCACTCCGATGTATTCATCTGAACCACCCCCGTCTCCAGAAGGGGTGTCCCCACCAAAGTCGCCCACGAGGACATTGCCAAGGGAGCGGTTCATGGCCTTGCACATGATGATGGTCAATATCATTCCAGCCGCACCGACAAGGGCGCCTGCGACGATGAGTAATGAGTTGCCAATCACGAAACCCGCCATCGAGGCGGCGATTCCCGAGTAAGAATTTAAAAGAGAAACGACAACAGGCATATCTGCGCCACCAATGGGGAGCACAGAGACAATCCCAAAGAGGGCGGCGCAAACGGTTAAACCAAGAATCATCATGGCTGGGTCATAAGAGTCTTGCATGAAACCGGCCATGACACCCATTGCAATTCCGCCAATTAGAAGTGTGGCAACAATGAGGTGCCGACCTGGAAGAAGTACAGGATTACCACTGATTTTTCCTGACAGTTTCCCCATCGCAATGAGTGAACCGGTGAAGGTCACGGTTCCCACTAAAACTGACAAAGCAATCGCAATAGCCCAAACCTCGCTGCCAAGAATGACATTTTCTGGGGTAATACTTGCGCCAAAACCGCGACCCCAAAATTCAGAAAGGGCAACCATTGTGGAGGCCAGCCCCCCAAAGCCATTGAACAGAGCAACCATTTCTGGCATTCCTGTCATTGCCACCTTTTTGGCCATGATTCCGCCAATTAATGAGCCAGCAATTGCACCAATGGCAACAACTTGCCAATCAAGCTGAATTCCGGCACCAGGGGCAATCAAAGTAACGGCGATGGCGAGTGCCATGCCAACTGATGCGAGCAAGTTTCCTCTTCGCGCAGTTTTTACTTTGGACAATTGTTTTATTCCAATGATGAAAAATCCGGTGGAAACAAGGTAAAGAAGTTGAGAAATGCTGAAGTTTTCCATTTTTATATTCCTCTACTTCTTCTTTTTCTTACTACTGAACATCGCAAGCATGCGGTCGGTCACCATGAATCCGCCCACAACATTAATCATGGCGAATGCGATTGCACAGACACCGAGAATGGCGGCAGCCGATTCGCCAATACCTCCATCTTTGCCGAACTGCGCGCACATTAAAGCGCCAACAATCGTAATTCCAGAAATTGCGTTTGCGCCCGACATAAGTGGGGTGTGCAAAGTTGGTGGAACTTTGGAAATCAACTCGTTTCCGGCAAAAATTGCCAGCACGAAAACGAAAAGCATGAGGAGGAAAATCATGATGAGGCTTCAGCTTCCTGGGGTGTGGTTGTTGAGGAAACTTCTACACCAAGGGCAGAAGCTGTGGGTTTATGTCGAACGCCGCCATCATGAATGGCAACCGATCCTGCAGTAATCTCATCTTCAAAATCCAAGATGAGGTCATGTTTTTCATTTTCCTTTACAGGCACGAGGTGCTCTACAACTTGAAGAACATTCCTGGAGTAAAGTTCACTGGCATTCACAGGAACGGTTGCCGGTAAGTTTGGATGACCAAGAATGGTGACCCCGTGGGCAACGATGTCCTCGCCGCACTTTGAAAGTTCGCAGTTGCCCCCTTGGGAAACAGCAAGATCCACAATCACGGACCCAGCCTTCATGGATTCAACCATTGCCGCAGGAATTAGCATCGGTGCAGGGCGCCCAGGAATGAGTGCAGTCGTAATGACAACATCGGCTTCTGAAACATGGGCCGCAACCGCTTCCGCTTGTCGTTTTTTGTAATCATCGGAGGCCTCCTTGGCATAAACGCTTGGCTCGGCTTGCTCCTCATCGGCCGCGACCTCAATATATTTTGCACCAAGAGATTCGACTTGTTCTTTTACCTCGGGTCGAATGTCCGTGGCCCAAACTTGGGCCCCTAATCGCTTGGCTGTTGCGATTGCTTGAAGGCCTGCAACCCCAACCCCGAAGATAATTACTTTGGCTGGTTTGACAGTTCCCGCAGCTGTCATAAGGAGGGGGAAGTATTTCCCAAGTGCAGCGGCTCCATTCAGTACCGCCTTATACCCACCAATGTTTGCCTGGGAAGACAAGGCATCCATTTTTTGCGCGCGCGTGATTCGGGGAACGAGTTCCATTCCGAAGGCAGTCGTGCCGGTATCCAACATAGCGCGTGCAGCATCTTGGTTTTGGCTGGCCATCAGGAAGGAAACCAAAACCGCCCCCCTTTTGAACCGCCCCACATCCTCAACAGAAGGGGGGGCCACTTTCAGGACAAGGTCGCCGCGAGAAAAACCATCCGCCGTTTCAACAATGGTTGCACCCTCTTCTTGAAAGGAGGAATCGGGGAAAAAGGAAGCCGCCCCAGCACCCTTCTCGACAAGGATTTCGAGACCATTCTTGACCATTTTGGCCACGGTTTCGGGAGTGGCCGCAACACGGGTCTCCCCAGCAGCGGTTTCTTTAGGTATGAAGACTACAGTCATGGGTTGTTTTTGATGAAAACGAATCGCAACTTTAGCCGCGCGGTGTGGTTTCGGGGAATCGAGCTGGGATACAGGGTTATTCTGTTTTCAATGAGACCTGCTCCCCTCCCTTTTCCCGGTTTGCCGGGATACCAGCTCCTCGATTCAGGGAATGGCGAAAAGCTTGAGCGATTTGGAGATTGGGTGCTCCGACGGCCGGACCCTCAAGCTATTTGGGCACCCAAGTTAGCCCCATGGGAGTGGGGCAAGGCGAACTTGAGCTTCGAGCGGGAGTCGGACCGCGGCGGGCGATGGGCGGGCGACGCTCCAAAGGAGTGGGAAATGGAAGTGGGCCCTTGCAAGGTTTTGGTACGCCCAACCCCCTTCAAGCATGTTGGCCTTTTCCCTGAACAAGCCAGCAATTGGAGCTGGGCAGAGGCCTTGCGCCAGAAATTATCGAGCCAAGGCGTGGAGCGGCCCCGAATGTTGAACCTGTTTGGCTACACCGGCGCCGCCACAATTATGGCGGCCCATTCGGGATGGGAGGTTACTCATGTGGACAGTTCTCGTGCATCCATGGACTGGGCTGCAGAGAATGCGCGGCGTTCTGGCTTGCCTGATGATTCGATTCGTTGGATGCTGGAAGATGCTGCAAAGTATGCAGCCCGTGAAGTACGAAGGGAGAAACATTATCACTTAGTTTTGCTGGACCCTCCAGCATATGGCAGAGGGGTAAAGGGCGAGAAGTGGGAATTTTCAAATGGCATCGCAAGACTTTTAGAAGATTGCCGCGCTTTGTTAGAAACCCAGGGAACGGTTGGGTTGGTGCTTTCTGCTTATGCGATTGAGTTTTCCGCTCTTGCTCTTAGCAACATGTTTGCGGAGTGGGGCGGAGAGTTGGAAGCTGGCGAACTGGCCTTGCCCGAAGAATCTGAAGAGCGGTACTTGCCGTGTGGCTATTGTTTCCGTTGGTTGCGTTCGTGAGTGAGTTGAAAGTTTTATTTGTGGACAATCATATTTTGATGGTAGCCAAACCGGCGTGCCTCCCAGTGGTTCCCGATTCAAGCGGAGATGAATCCCTGCTTGACCAAGCGAAGGCATGGGTTAAAGAAAAATACAACAAACCAGGAAATGTATTTTTAGGAGTTGTCCATCGCTTGGATCGACCTGTTTCAGGAGTCGTATGCTTTGCTCGAACAAGTAAAGCGGCGTCACGCCTTTCCGAATCCTGGAGAAACAACAATGTCCGAAAAGTTTATACGGGTTTGGGCTTGGGCGCGGTTCTGGAAGACTCCGGGAGCCTGACCCAATGGTTGCTTAAAGACCGAGACCGGAACATTGTCCGAGTCGTTGAGCCCGAAACGGATGGCGCAAAAAAAGCAGAAACTGAATGGAAGGTTCTCCGGCGCAAAACGGGAAAAGTTTTGCTTGAGCTCATTCCAGTTACAGGCCGCGCGCACCAACTCCGTCTTGCGGCTGCGTCCTTGGGCGCTCCCCTTGAGGGCGACTTGAAGTACGGGGCCGAGCGCGCATTACCGAACCGCTCAATCGCCCTCCACGCGGGGGAACTTGAAGTCCCACATCCCACGAAAGAAGAGCGAGTTTTAGTGACCGAGCCAGCGCCCTTCTAGGAAAGGGGAAGCCCCTTCAAAATATTTGCGACGCTTGAAGCAACCCGTTTTCCGTCGAGGGCAGCACTCATGATTCCGCCGGCATAACCTGCGCCCTCACCGCAAGGGAACAATCCTTTTAGCGTTGTGTTTTCTTGAGTTTCGCGTTCACGGAGAACCCGCACCGGAGAGGATGTGCGAGTTTCGGCACCAATCATCTGGCCAAATTGAATGTAGCCCTCCATTTTTTTGTCAAACTCCATCATCCCAACCAAAAGTCGATTCGCAATTCCTTTTGGCAAAAGAGAGCTCATGTTCACAGGGGTCAGGCCAGGTAAGTAAGAAGTTTTTTCGGGTTCGCGCGACTGGGTCGGGTTGTTTATAAAGTCAAAGCAGGATTGCACCGGGGCTTTGTTTTTTCCGCCACCGGCATGGGCGGCCAAAACCTCCATTGCCCACTGCAAACGAATCCCAAAGAGAGGATCAATATCAGGGTGGATGGGTAACCGCCCCTCCGCGACAGGAAAATCATTTCCGCCCTTGGGGTCTTTAATGACCTCATGAAGAATCGGTGCATCACTAACGGCGGCCGCACGGCGAAGTAGGTCGTCCCAACCCCAGCGGGACCCTCTTTTACCGCACCAATCTTTTGGCTCGATTGAAACAACACAGCCAGAATTTGCAAAGGGGGAATCTCGTTTAGCGAGACTCATACCGTTTACGGAAAGGCGACCCTCTCCAGTGTGGGAGGGAACAATCCAGCCGCCGGGACACATGCAAAAGCTGTAAACACCCCGCTCATGAGCCTTTGAAGCCAGCTCATAAAAAGCGGCAGGCAAGTCCGCACTTTTTTTCAACCCTTGATATTGAAGATCATCCACCCAGGATTGAGGATGCTCCACACGAACACCCATCGCAAATCCTTTAGCTTCCATTTCCGCTCCAGCTTTTTTGAGCATCAGCAGAGTGTCCAAAGACGAGTGGCCATGAGCCATAATGAGCGCACTTGTGGGGATTTCTTCTTCGCCACCATCGGTTGCAACCCGTACGCCCGTAATGGAATCATTTTTAGTTAGGATTTCAACGACCCTTGTTCCGAAACGGATATTGGCACCCGCTTTTTGTAGGCTCTCTCGGATGTTCGCAACTACTTTAGGAAGCAAATTGCTCCCTACATGAGGTCGCCAATTTGAAAGGATGTCCGCAGGAGCACCGAATGCCACAAACTCTTCGAGTAGAGTTCGCACGTCAGACTTGCGACCACTTCGAGTGAATAATTTGCCGTCGGAGAAAGTTCCAGCGCCACCTTCGCCAAAGCAATAGTTACTGTCAGGGTTGACGGACATCCCCTTGTTGAGGTTTGCGATATCTTTTCGCCGCTCTTGGACAGCGAGGCCGCGTTCGCACAAAGTAACCTGTACTCCGGCGCGCAGAAGCTCAAGAGCGCAAAACAGCCCAGCGGGGCCAGCACCGACAATCACCGCATGAGGAGCGGAATCGCTAGGCGGAGAAGGAAGTTCTGGTTCCGCGACAAATGCGGAGTCCTCTTCGCTGGGTTCTTCATTAATCCAAACTTTGTAAGCAGCATTCCATTGCATCTGCCGAACTCGAGCGTCAAAGCTGTATCGTACGAGCTTTGCATAAGTTATTTCTTCGGGCGAAACACCTAGGTGGTCAGCAAGAATCTCGTAAAGGGATTCTATTTCTAGAGTAGTTGGGTTGTCGGCAGCGGAAAGCCGAAGAGTACAGGATTCAATCATTGTGGTGGTTTTTTATGACGCAAGCCGCCCTAGTTCAAATAAGTTTGTTTATGAAAGGGCGCCTACGGTGGCAGCTCGGGGAGACGCAGCATCCATACAGGCGATTGCGGTCAATCGAACAACATCAGAAACCCCAGCGCTATGCGGTTGCAACATGTGGGCGGGTTTTTCTAAACCCAGCATGATGGGGCCCACGGTAGGGGTTTCTGCCAAGTTGTGAAGAAGATTGAAGCTAATATTGGCGGCACCTAGGTTGGGGAAGACCAAAATATTTGCTTTCTTCCCGTCGAGTTTGCAATCTGGATAACGAGTTTGCACGGTTGGGTCGAGGGCGGCATCGACTCTCATTTCGCCATCAATGACAAGGTTTGGAGCCTCTTCCTTGGCGATGGCCACCGCTCGGCGAACAGCATCCGAGCGAGGATGTGGTGTTCCGCCATAACTTGAGAAGGACAACATGGCGACGCGCGGCTCAATACCGAAGCGTTGAACTTCTTCGGCAACGAGAAGGGCGATTTCCGCTAAATCTTCTTCGGTGGGAACGATGTTGATTGCAGTGTCGGCCAAGAAAAGGACATCGTCCTTTGTGAACACCATGGTCATTCCACAGGCACGCCGAATGCCGTCGCGCAGTGGGATGATTTTCAACATAGGGGACATGGTCTTGCGAACGCGGCGAGTTACACCACATACAAGACCATCAGCATCGCCCATGCGAAGCATCATGGGGCCAAACCACATGGGGTCCAAAATTCGCTCTTTTGCTTCTTCAAGAGTGCAGCCGCGGTGTTGGCGAATCGAGCGAAGTTCTTCTGCATAAAGGTCGGTACGAGACCAATCCGCGGGGTCGGCAATTTCAATGTCGTCCAAAGAGACACCGTGCTCTTCAGCCAAGGCCTGGATTTTGCTTTGGCTTCCAACCAAGATGGGTCGGGCGATGCCCTCTTGAACCACTGCCTCTGCTGCGATGATTATTCGGTCTGCCTCACCCTCTGGGTAAACGATTGTTTTTTGTGCTCGTCGAGCTCGAGAGATAACGCGGCGCATCAAGTTGCGCTCTTCACCAATGCGTTCGCCAAGAATGCGAACATAAGCATCTGGGTCAATGATTTTTTTTGCAACACCAGTTTCCATTGCAGAAATGGCAACTGCAGATGCAACGCGTCGGATTACACGATGATCAAGAGCTTTGGGGATAAAATAATCGCGTCCGTACTCAAGCGCATCTAATCCATAGGCTTGTGCAACCACATCTGGAACAGGCTCTTTGGCCAAATCAGCCAGTGCTCGCGCGGCCGCATGCATCATTTCGGTATTAATGGTGGTGGCGCGCACATCAAGGGCGCCACGAAAAATAAACGGAAAGCCTAGAACATTATTGACCTGATTAGGATAGTCCGAGCGGCCTGTTGCCATAATTACATCACTGCGGGCGGCGATGGCATCGGGGTAGGGTATTTCAGGATCCGGATTTGCCATTGCAAAGACCACCGGATTGTCTGCCATGGTATTTAGCATGTCTTGTGTGACAACATTTCCAATGGACAAGCCATAGAATACATCGGCACCAACAAGGGCATCGGAAAGAGTGCGGCACTCCGTTTCAACGACATAGTGCTCTTTGTATTGATTCATTCCCTCTGTGCGACCTTTGTAAATCACACCTTTTGAATCGCACAGAAGAACATTTTCCCGCTGAACACCCAAAGATATTGCAAAGTTGGTGCACGCTGCGGCAGAGGCACCAGCCCCGTTAACAACGAGGCGGACATCTTTTAGTTCTTTGCCAGAAAGTTCTACTGCGTTGATGAGGGCAGCACCTGTGATAAGAGCGGTGCCATGTTGGTCATCATGGAACACAGGAATATCCAATTCCTTTTTGAGTCTTTTCTCAATTTCGAAACAGCGGGGCGCAGAAATGTCTTCCAAGTTGATTCCCGCAACCGTTGGTGAAATGTTTTTTACTGTTTGAACAATTTCATCCACATCTGTGGTAGCAAGTTCAATATCAAAGACATCAATGTCGGCAAACCGTTTGAAGAGGACACCTTTACCCTCCATAACAGGTTTTCCGGCCTCGGGACCGATATCGCCTAAGCCCAAGACAGCGGTTCCATCAGTGACGACTGCAACAAGGTTCCCTTTTGCTGTGTAGTCGTAAACCTTGGAGACATCCTCAGCGATTTCTCGGCAAGGCTCGGCAACCCCCGGAGAATAGGCAAGCGATAAATCAATTTGAGTCAGGCAAGGTTTGGTCGGAACAACCTCACATTTTCCAGGGCGACCACTGCTGTGGTAGTCGAGAGCTTCCTTGCGAGTAGTGAGTTCAGACATAGCGGTTTATTTAATCCACCAGGGCTTCTTCGGCAACGCGTAAACCTTCAAGAACTTTTTGGTGAACGGCGGGAGAGGCGGTCACTAATACCCCACGGTTTTCGGTAAGTTTCGGGCCGAGCGAGAAGTCCAGAGGCCGGCCGTCGAGGTCGGTAACGATGGCGCCCGCTTCCTGGGCGACAATGGTGCCAGCGGCGTGGTCCCAAATGTTTTCACGATAATCGGGGCGCGAGCGAGGCCGGACATAAATTTCAGCTTCGCCGCTGGCGACGATTCCGTATTTGACCTGGCTGTCGTATCGGACAAAGCCTCCGCCAACGCCGCCGGCTTCCATCATTGAAACAACGAGGGTGGGGTCGCCGTGAGCGGATTCCACTGAGCCTAGTACGCGCCATTCACCGGCATTGTCCAGACCGGAGGACTTGATGGTTCTGGTTTCGCCGCCGTCCACAGGAACAGCGGTTGCGCCGCAACCCTCAGCCGCGCAGAAAAGCACACCACGCTGGCCATCGGGATTGTCGAGGTCTATGGGCAGGTTAGGGCAAACAAGAACCCCGGCAAATGGAATGCCATCTTTCATTAAACCAATCGCGACGGCGTATTGATCACGGCGAAGAAAACCCTTGGTGCCATCAATAGGGTCAATGGCCCAAGTCCAAACGGCGCCCTCTTCATCGGGAACAGAGCCCCCTTTATGGTCAATCCAAGCACAGACTTGTTCAAAGTCGGCGCTCGAACCTGTTGCATCATTTACAAGGCGAACAATTTTCTCTGCACCCTCTTCGCCGGCGCTTTCGCGCAAATGCTCAGAGCCCTCTTCGGCGATGATGCCATGTTCTGGAAAGGCGGCGGCGAGCTCTTTCAAAATGGCGGCCTGGCAACCATAATCCGCCAAGGTTACAGGGGATTTGTCGCCCTTTTCCAGGGACTCGGGGGTTTCAGAAAGCACCGCACGGCAAATCTTGGCAGCGGTGATGCCCGCGCGGCACGCGGTTTCAAGAACTAGGTCTATTTCAGCACTCATGAAGCCGCAGATTCTACCTTCGCGGCTAGTCGGTCGCTTGTTAGCCTTGCGCTCGGGTCATGATTCTTCCCAGAGTTTCTTGAATATCTTTGGCGAAGCTTCCGGCAAGCTCTCGTTGGTCTTCAGGCACCGAGAAAATGCCAAGAAGCGCGGAGGCTGCGATAGTGGTGAGGTAGGTTTTTCCTTCACGGTCAAAGATGGCAATGCGGCAAGGCATCGCCCCTGCAATGGTGGGTTCCATACCAATCATGCCAGCAGCAATTTTTGGCTGGCACACTTCCACAATGCGAACCTGGTAAGGACACTCAACCCCTTTCTTCGCCATGGTCTCGTTTAGGTTGTGAAAGCCAACAACGCCAAATCCTTCTTCCGGAGTTGCGGATTGAATGGCTTCGGCGGCTTCATCCACCGAGAGGGAAGTTTCAACAGTAATGATTGGGTTATCCATGGCTCTTATTAAGACGCACGCCAGCCACCGTCAACCGGCAATGCAACTCCGGTAATCCAGCGAGATTCACGGGTTGCCAAAAAATAGATCGCATCGGCGACCGCTTCGGGGGTTCCCATGCCGAGGGCGTGGCGATTGGTAATCGTGCTGAGCTCTTCACTAGGTAAATTTTCAATCCAACCGCGATTAATATCGGTTTTTACAAATCCTGGGCAAACACAATTCGCGCGGATTCCTTGAGGGCCGTAGTCAATCGCAAGAGCTTGGGTGTAATTAATGATGCCAGCTTTGCTTGGTCCATAGGCGGCGCGATTTTTCATGCCCGCCAGGCCAGCAATGGAGCCAACTGTCACGATAGAGCCTCGGATGGGGATGGGGATGTCCCATTCTCCAATCGGTTCTTGCTTCAACATAATTTCCAACGCGGCCTGACAAGAACGGTGAGTTCCCTGAAGGTTGATGCGCATGGCCTCAAGCCAAGCATCATCGTGAGTATCGAGAGCGTTTTCGCGTTGGGGGTTTACCCCGGCGTTTGCAACGAGTGCATCTAGGCCACCATGCTTTTCAGCGAAAGCGGCTACGGCTTTTCGCATGGCACCTTCTTCAGAAACATCCAATGTTTCAAACTCTGCCCCCGTTTCAGCGGCGACTTCTTGAAGGGGTTCGGCTCGCCGGCCTATCAAAAGAAGTGTGGCACCTTCGCGGGAAAACCGATGCGCAGTTGCGCGACCAATTCCCGTGCCCGCTCCTGTTAGAACAGTTCGAAGGGGTGGGAGGGAAGACATGTCAGTTTTAATTTCTAAACAGTTGCACCCTCATCCCGCAAGGAGTTCAGGGCTGAGCCTGCGCGCCACCAAACGATTTGTTCTTCATTCAAGGTGTGACGAAGAGAAGCGTGATCTTTTGAGCCATCTTCGTGGTGGAAGACAGCGGTTAACTCTGACCCTGGAGCGAGCCTATCTAATCCTTCTAAGCTTACGCGATCTGTTTCTTGGACCTTTTCCCAGTCGGTGGAGTTTTGGAAGACAAGGGGAAGCACCCCCTGCTTTTTGAGGTTTGTTTCGTGGATGCGCGCAAAGGAACGAACAATGACGGCAGCGGCGCCAAGGTGGCGTGGGCACATTGCGGCATGTTCTCGACTGGATCCCTCACCGTAGTTTTCATCGCCAACCACAACCCAATTTAAGCCGTTGGCTTTGTAATCTCGGGCAACATCAGGAACTGTGCAGTTACCTTCGCCAGACAAAAGGTTGCGGGTGGTTCCAATGCCATCAGTGAAAGCATTCGTCGCACCTGTGAACATGTTGTTTGAAATGTTGTCCAAGTGACCGCGGAACTTGAGCCAAGGGCCGGCGGGAGAAATATGGTCAGTCGTAGTCTTCGCTTTTGTTTTCAAAAGAAGAGGCATCTTTTGATACTGATCGGATGAGAGCGGCTCGAAAGGGTAAAGCAACTGAAGGCGGTCAGAGTTTTCGGCAACTTTGACCTCAATGCCAGCTGATGAAACAGGTGGGCTTTGGTAGCCGTCATTGTCAAGTTCAAAACCATTGGGTGGAATGTCGGGCGCTTGAGCAGGCGCTTCTAGCTTCCAAGTGGAACCATCATCGGAGATTAGATCATCCTGCTCGGGATGAAAACTCAAACTTCCACTCAACCCCATCACCATGACAGTTTCAGGAGAACCAATAAAGGCCTGAGTTTCGGTGTTCCCGTCTGCTCGCGCCCGGAAGTTTCGATTGAAGGAAGTCACAATGGAATTACGGGTTCCCTTTTCAACATCTTCACGTTGCCATTGTCCAATGCAGGGGCCGCAAGCGTTGGTGAGCACAGTCGCCCCGCATTCTTCGAGCACACTCAGAACCCCATCGCGCTTGATAGTGTCATAAACTTGCTCTGAGCCGGGGCTAATAAAAAGTTGGGCCCTCAAAGAAGTACCGTGCGCGACGGCTTGCTTTGCGATGTCCACAGCACGAACCATGTCCTCGTAGGAGGAGTTTGTGCAGGATCCAATCAGTGCAACAGAAACTGCGTTGGGGTAGTTTTCTGTTTCAACATCGGAAGCCATGTCAGAAAGGGCATGTGCATTGTCAGGCGTGTGAGGGCCAACAAGGTGTGGCTCGAGTGTGGAGAGGTTAATCTCTATCACCTTGTCGTAGTGGGCAGTTGGGTCAGCCAAGACTTCCGCATCTGGGCCGAGAAGGTCAGCATTTTGCTCCGCAAGTTCTGCAAGTTCTGAGCGACCAGTTGCGTTTAAGTAACGAGCCATGGAATTGTCCCATGCAAAAACGGAACAAGTTGCGCCAAGTTCTGCACCCATGTTGCAAATGGTGGCTTTACCAGTGCAGGAAAGAGATTCGCAACCTTCGCCAAAGTATTCCATCACTCGGTTTGTTCCGCCCTTAACAGTGAGCATGCCGAGGAGTTTTAAGATGACATCTTTTGGGGCGGCCCAGCCGGTAAGTTTTCCGGTGAGTTTTACGCCTACGACTTCAGGCTGAAGAACTTCCCAAGGGAAACCGGCCATGACATCAACGGCATCGGCGCCGCCAACTCCAACCGCACACATCCCGAGGCCACCAGCGTTTGGGGTGTGAGAATCAGTACCAACCATGAGACCGCCGGGGAAGGCGTAGTTTTCCAAAACGATTTGGTGAATAATTCCCGAGCCTGGCTTCCAAAACCCCAAGCTGTATCGTGCAGCAACAGATTCCAAAAAGGAATAAACTTCAGCGTTTTCTTCTTGGGCAACTGCGAGGTCATTTTCGGCACCCTTGTGGCCGCGTAGAAGATGGTCGCAATGAACCGTGCTTGGAACTGCGGCCTCGTCTTTCCCGGCCATCATAAATTGCAAAAGTGCCATTTGAGCGGTGGCATCTTGCATGGCCACGCGATCAGGGCGCAGGTTGAGATATGCTTTTCCCCGCTCGATTTCTTGTCCAGAGGCATCGTCGGCGTGCCCGAGGAGGATTTTTTCAGAAAGGGTCAGGGGCCTGCCGAGGCGGCCGCGGACGATTTCAAGATTTTGGCGGGTGCGGGAATAAACCCCCGCGACGAGTTCTGGAGTGGATGCAATGGAGCCCATGGCCCCACATTTTATTGACTTTTCTGGGTCGTTCCGGCGTTGTTTTCGAGTTCCTTCCGGATAGCAACTTCAAGGGCGCTTGGGTCGAACCCACGAAGGCCTGCTAATAATCGTTGCAGAATGCAACGATTTGACTCCGAGCATAAGGCTAGCTGGCTTCTTTTTCGAAGTTGCGGAGGGGCCAGAGACCGGGGCGGGCTTCTTCGGTGAACCACTCCCGCATAGCAGTTTCGAGGGCACCCATTTCTTTGAGGCGAGCTCCTCGGAGCATTTGAGAAACAGCTTGCTGGGTAATACCCAACTTTTGCGCGGCATCGCGCTGACGGCCCAGGGCTCGATAGGCGCAAACGGCTTCGGCGCGGGTTTGAGTCCATTCAGCCATCAAAGTTGAGTGGAGGAGGGCAGCAGCTTCAGCAAGGTGGATTTCCATTTCCTTTCGGCCACTCACCTGGAAGCGGAATGTCGCGCGGTGACGAATGGCCTCGCCGAGAAGAGCAAGGGCCCGTGAGTGGGCTTGGGTGTCAGCCGCAGCACCGACCTGGTGGCCGACCGTAATCATGGCAACCCGGAGCTGCATGGGCCACACCGCCTCTGCTAGGGCAGTAGCGAAATCAAATCCTTGGGTTGCATCGGTAAGGACAGCAGAGAAGGTGGCCTCGCCGATTTGAAGGGGAGTGGCCAAAAGATCCGGAAAGCGCTCACGAAGGGAGTTTGCCGCTTCCTGGAATTTTGACGAAGCTTCCAGGTTTTGGCGAGAGTTCCGCGGGGAGGCGGCGACTGCGATGCGGGGGCCGGAGGTCATGGTCTTTATCCTATCCAGAAAGCTATGATGACTTCCATGAGAACTCTGACCTCTACCATAATTCTTGCCTTTTCCGCCTTTTTGCTTCCTGCATGTGGTGGCGCCGAAGAGGATTCTTCCACGGAAGCTGCCGTTGTTTGCTGTGGCGGGATGTGCGACGCCCCTGAGGGCACCTGTTGCGCCGATGGCACCTGCGGTGGAAGCCACGCCGAGCTGCCGCTAGCACCAAAAACTGAGTAATTCGTTTACCCAAATCCAGAAAAGGTGCTCTAATTGTGGGGTGAAATACCTCCTGAGCACCTTTTTTCTTTTCTTTATGGCTTGCGCCACTCCCCAATCGGATGCCCAAGCCCAAGCCCAAGCCCAAGCACAGGACTCTGCCGCCGCTCCTGCCCCAGAATCCCAAGTCGTAGCGGCAAGTTATCGGTCAAGGCTCCAGTTTGGGGCAACGACTGCAGTTGCCGATTTCTTTGTTCCTTTTGAGTATGAGCAAAGTTTTGCGGGCTTTCGTGTTGCCCATCCCTTTATGTCCCTAACCTGGAACCGCGAGCAAGGGATCTTGTTGAAGGGGGATATTCCTACGGATGATTCCGGCGAGTTCCAGAAGTTTGCATTGCTTGTTCGCCCTGAGCACATTGAAGGCTTGCAAAATGAAGAGGTTCAAGTTTTTATTGAGGGCCTTCGCATAGAAATGGAAGACCGCGTTGCTGGTGGCGAGGAACCCCAAAAGGTGGGAATGGAAATGATGATGCGTCTCGCTGAGGGAATCCTTGAAGAAAACTACTCTATATCATCTTGCCTTTATCAAATTGCCACCGCGGGCAGCTCAAATGCTTGCCCAACGAATGCCTGCTGTGATAGCTCTGGGAGTTACGAACTCCAAAAGCACTCCATATGGAATTCCGAAAATATGGGAGGGTTTCGCTTCATTGCCACCGCCTCATTCCCCAAACATCCAGATGTGGAAGGGGGATTTGAATTCGGTGGAGGGTGGAAGACTAAGCCTGCAGATTCCAGCCTAGAGAATTGGACCGTAAACGAAGGCAAAGATACTTGGGACTATGAATTGGACTATACCCAGTTTATGCTTTCTTACTTAAGCCAGCTGCTTCCGGCAAGCATTGACTGGCGAGTGCACTCCATGAACGATGGTTGGTTTTTCCCCGCCGAAGCTTGGCTCGCAATGACGCTACCAACCAGGGCCCAACTTGAAGTGAATACTCGGTCTGCCATCAACGAGGGGATTTCGATGGGAGAGATGTTGCTTTCCTTTGCTCGTGATAGTGGGCACCTGATTCCAAAAACCGAAACCGCTATTGTGGAGTCCAGCTACAAAGATAAGATTAACGGTGCATTTACAGATGGGCTAGATGTTCTGGATAAGGCGCTGTCCGAAAACCCAGTCATTGAAATGTTCCTTGGAGAAGAAATGCGGTTTGGAATGACGGCCTCTCGACCCGAAAAAACTACATTTGAACCGGGCTACTTTTCCTTTGAGGTACCGACCGATCGGACGGTAATCGAGGTGGTCCCGATGTTGGATATGTTTGGACGCATGGGGCTTTCGCAGCTCATGATGCAAATGAATCAAGGTGCCATGCCCGAACAAGAAGAAGCCTTTTAGGAGAGGCTTTCAAATAGCGCTTCCTTTGTTGGGGAGCGCAACGAAAACGCCAGACCGTTTGCCAAGACAAGCTGTCTGGCGTTTGCCATATATTTAACCGCTTGTTTTAAGCGGCCAAGTGCTTGGGTCGGGTTGGCACTACCTTCTTCCATGCGATTGGCATAGGATTTAAGCCACTCGATTCGAGTTTCGCGTTTAGGGTTCTCACCAGAAAAAATCCAAGGATTCGAAAGAGCGGCTCTGCCAATCATGACCGCTGGGCAACCGGTTTCTGACCTCATTCGCTCGATGTCGGCGTGAGTATCTACGCCACCATTGCCAATTACCGGAATGGTGACCGCTTCGACGGCACGCTGGATTCGATTCCAAGCACACGGGTCGGTGTACTTTTCTTTTCGTAATCGACCATGCACGCAAAGGGCTGTGGCTCCTGCTTGCTCAACGCGTTGAGCGATATCCTCCAGGTTGGAATCATCGTCACCCCCGGCCCGGATTTTGGCTGTAACAGGGACAGGGCAAGATTGAACGACGGCAGAAATGATTTTTTCCATTCCTGGAGGGTCATCCAAAAGAGCAGACCCTGCGCAGTGTTGAAGTACGCGAGGGGCAGGGCATCCAAAGTTAAGGTCCACGAAATCGGCGCCCGCTTCCGCAGCGTTGCGCGCGGATTCGGCGAGCATTTGGGAGTTGTTCCCCATTAGCTGAATGCCATGAACGGGGCCCTCAAATTTTTCGCCTAACTCCAACTTCAGCTTTTCAACACTCAAGGGGGGTTGTGTTATGCGCACGAACTCTGTGCAAACAGCACCAATAAAGCTTGGATTCGTTTCCACAACCAACTTTCGAAAGGAACGATCAGTAATTCCTTCCATTGGCGCGAGCCAAAGAGGGGGGAGCTCCATAAACCAGCTTTTCCTTAAAGCTCCTCAGCCCAACGGAAGTCGCCACCCCACTCTTTTAGCCTGCCGAGAGATTTGTCTTGGAGAATTGCAGGGCTCATCGGCCACGCCCACCGAGAAAACATCGGCCGCAGGTCACGCTCAACGGTGAGTGAGAAAATACGAAGGAAGGTATCTTGTTTCTCTTGGTCATTTTTGGGGAGCTTTGCTTTGTCAATAAGATGGTACTGTGAGAAAACATTCTCAAAGGCATCCCAGCCAAACTCTCGTTGGAGCATGGCGTAGATAACGAGGCCGATTCCTGGACTTGCCCGCCATTTTGAAAAGTCAGGCGATTGCAAATACTTTGCTGCTGCTTTCTTTTGCCCTTCCAGCCAAGGGTTCTCCCAAGGTGTGATTCCGCAAAGCTTCTCACCAGCGTGGAGAGAGAAGAGGTTACAAGTGACTTCACCGGTCCCACTAAAAGTCCACCACCCTTTCTGACGGTTATGCCCCCATTCGTGGAAATGCCCCCACGACCCTCTCTTTTTTAGGTCTTTTGCATCTAAAACGCGGGCCATCTTCCCGTTGCGCGATTCAGCAACATCTAGGTGAGTCATGACCGGATAGCCAGAGTGCATATAGCCAGCTGAAATGAGAACATCTGCAACAAAGCGTTCCTTTTGGAGGGGAATGGGCTCGGAGCCAAGCTTGCAATGAGCGGTGATGACACCATCCCAAAACTCCATGACTTCGCTTGGGTCATGAAGCTCTCGAACAGACTCTGACGGCACAGTTAGGACACACTCTTTGCCAACAAGTTCAGCCCAAGGGCCGGGCGCAAGCCGTTGTTGTTGCCATTCCTTGTTCGTGGTTTCTCCGAGCACAAATAACGGGGCGGAAACTGTTCCAGAAATGGAGACTTTTATTTTTTCCGCACTAGGTTTTGCAACAAAATAAACTGGGCCGCCCCAAGGCGAGACCACTAACATCCCTTCAGTAAGAGGAAGCTCTTGAGTGATTTCGGGCCACCTTGGCCAAGAAGGTTTGTGCCAAAGAGTGTCACGGTGGCACCCAACTCGAAGCGACCAATCCTTTGCGCTCCCCAAGATACGATTGACTTCAAGTATTTCTCCAGCGGGAAGGTATAGGCCGGTGGACTGCCAGCCGGGCCGACTGGATATGAGAGTAAGAGACCGTTTGTTTCGCTCAGCATCGCTGGGGACAGCTCCAGGGAATTTGTCTGACCCCAAGAAAGCTGTTCGGCTTTCGATGGGAGTGTCTTTCCAAAACCGAGACTGAAGAGCAACCCAAAGACGATGAACCCCATCCTTTTCTGAGAGCGGGTTGTCCGGTGTGGGTGCCTTGGGGTTGGGCATTCGGTCTGCAAATTCCCGGAGTTTAGGTAATAGAATGGGGTCCTCTTTTGGAAGAGAATCCACGGCATGAATCAGTGGATAAAAAGGAGGCTGATTGTCCCTTTCCCCCTTGCCAGTTGTGATTGCAGAATAGTATGCAAATACATTTCCTGCATGAACCCGGTCTGCGCGATTTTTTGAAACGGAAAAACCACCACCTTGATTCGCATCGTTGTAGCCGTCGCCCAGCGCAAGCCCCATCGGGGCAACAACGCGATTGATTGGGTGATCTTCTCTTAGATCACGGCCCGTAACCTGCTTCCAACCCCATGGGCAACTACCCGCAAATAGGCTGCCTCCAGCGTGAACATAATTTTGTAAGTTCTCAATCCAATCGTTATCTGGCCAATCGGGGGCACCGAGCCAAAGAAGGACATCAAAATTTTTCCACTCCTCTGGAGAAGAGCGGAGGGTCCCCACCTTGGGTTTCTTTTTCCCAACTGTGAGCCACTCGAGAACATTGTGAGCAAAAATAGAGCGCGGGTCTTGCTCGTCACGTGGGGTATTAGCAGGCCCAACATATCCGTGAGCGGCAATGACCACACGCCCTTTTCCGAACCGCGAAGCTCCAGTCATTGGGAGAGCCTGCTTGCCTCCTCCGGTTAAAATTGCGAATGCTTTGGGGCCAAAGACAGATACGGTGCCCGGAACCCCGTTGCGGGGCAGAACATCAATCCCTTTTAAAAGAAAATCTCGGTCCGATTCTTGTGCCGAGAGGGTGGAAACAAACAAAAGAAGCGGACCGAGAGGGAGAAGCTTTCTTATCATTCCTCAAGCATAGTTGGCCCTAGCTTAGTTTTGCCATTCCCAGAATCTCGATGTCGTAGCCATCTGGGTCGCGGATAAAAATATAGGGAGTGGTGGCTTCTGGTTTTGATTGGCGGTACCACCAACCTTTGGCTTCGATGGTC
This sequence comes from Planctomycetota bacterium, assembly GCA_030748415.1. Taxonomy (GTDB): domain Bacteria; phylum Planctomycetota; class UBA1135; order UBA1135; family UBA1135; genus UBA7888. The sequence goes on along the minus strand of JASMMA010000005.1, from coordinate 167,972 downwards.
TTAATCAGAGGGGCTAAATCAGAAACGACAAAGGCAAGGTGGCCAAATTGGGAGCCTAGCTCATAGTCGCGCTGGTCGTGGTTGAAGGTGAGTTCAATAAAGTAGTTTTTGTTTTCGTCAGAGAGAAAAACAAGAGTGGCTTCATCTCCTAAGGCTTTTCTGCGAATTTCTTGGAGACCCAGAAAGCCACAATAGAACTCAAGGGACTTTTCTAAATTACGAACCCGAATCATGGTGTGGGCGAGTTTCATTTTAAATCCAGTCCTCTTGAAAACTTGGACCACTGTGCAGGGTGCCAGCCAGTTTTGCCTGATAGCTCGGAAGCAAGCTGGGTCAGGTTGCTGGGGGTTCCAAGCTTAAGCTCCAGCTCAATAGCAAATGCCTCGTCGCATAGGGTTTGGCCGTCTAGACTTTTTCGCCACTGCACCAAGTCGTAGGAGGCTTCGATTTCACAATCTCCATTGCAGGCGCGCCACCACCAGCGATCCTGAAAGATTTTGAAGGATTCAGAAAGAGCATCACCTTTCCACTCTTTGTCAATGCTCTCAACCCAGGACTCTATTTCTTCTCTTTCAGAGAGCCCATCACCGTCTGAAGGCGAAAGGGCTTTCAGAGTGCGCAAGAGTTTTCCATCTTCGGATTCGCCACTTCGAAAACGGAGAGCCCAGCCCGAAGCCTGGACTGATGCTTTAGGTGTGTCAAGGTAACGGTCAACAAGAGTTCGATGTCCGCAGTCTAAAACAGAAAGCCCAAGGTCATGGAGGACTTTGGGCAGCTGCGCCAAAGCTTCTGGGCCGGGCGCTTCAAATTTGATTTCTGCTTCGATGTTCTTCGTGGCAAACTCCGATTTTGTTGACGACTAAGAGGTCAAGCTTGCTTTTATGAAGTCCCGATTCATTTCTGCAATGAAATTTACAGAAACCTCTTTCGGACAAACTGCTTCGCATTCAAAGTGGTTTGTGCATGCGCCAAACCCTTCGGCTTCCATTTGGGCGACCATGTTTTGAACTCGAGTTTTGTGTTCAACTTTGCCCTGCGGGAGATGGCCGAGGTGACCAAGTTTTGCAGAAACAAAGAGCATTGCGGATGCGTTAGGGCAAGATGCAACACACGCCCCACAACCGATACAGGCAGCAGCGTCCATCGCAGTGTCTGCTTCTTCCTTGGGAATGGGTATAGCGTTCGCATCCTGGGAATTTCCAGCATTGATGCTGACAAAGCCCCCGGCCTGAATAATGCGATCAAAAGCTGTGCGATCTACAACCAAATCTTTAATGACAGGGAAGGCGCGGGCGCGCCAAGGCTCGACATAAATCGAATCCCCATCTTTAAAGGAGCGCATGTGTAATTGGCAAACGGTGGTTCCGCCTTCCGGGCCATGCGCGATTCCGTTGATAGTCATGGAACACATGCCGCAAATCCCCTCGCGACAATCGTGGTCAAACGAGATGGGCTCACCACCAGCAACCACGATGTCCTCATTGACCTTGTCAATCATTTCAAGGAAGGACATGTCCTCAGATATGTCGGATGCCTGAATGACTTCCATTCGCCCAGGGTCTTTGCAGCCGTTTTGGCGCCAAACGTGAAGAGTTATTTCCATGGTTTAGTACCTACTTGTAGCTTCGGGTGGCAAGTTTGACATGTTCAAATTCGAGCAGCTCTTTTGAAAGTTCTGGCTCAACGCCTTCACCTTTGTGCTCCCAAACTCCAGCGTATGCGAAGTCTTTGTCGTTTCGTTTGGCCTCGCCCTCTTCGGTGCGGTGCTCCTCGCGGAAATGGCCGCCACAGGATTCTTCCCGATGAAGGGCGTCACGGCACATGAGCTCTCCAAACTCAAGGAAGTCTGCAACGCGCCCGGCCTTTTCCAGTTCAGGGTTGAAGTCATCCCCTCCGGGTACACGAACATCGCTCCAGAACTCTTCGCGGAGTTTTGGAATTGAAGCGATAGCTTCTTCAAGGCCTTCCTTTGTTCTGCCCATGCCGCACTTGTTCCACATAGTGAGGCCAAGTTCTTTGTGGAAGGAGTCCACAGTGCGTTTTCCTTGAACGGCTTTCAATGCGCCTTGCCTTTCTTTGACAGTCGCTTCAACAGAGCTGAAAGAATCGTGGTCCGTTCCGACTTTAATATCCATATCAGCGTGGTTGGCTAAGTAGTCGCCAACTGTGGAAGGAATGACAAAGTAACCATCAGCAAGACCTTGCATGAGCGCGCTTGCACCTAAACGATTTGCCCCATGATCTGAGAAATTGGCCTCGCCTAAAACAAAGAGTCCAGGAATTGTGGACTCTAAGTTGTAGTCCACCCAAAGACCGCCCATTGTGTAGTGGACTGCAGGGTAAATCTTCATGGGAACCTTATATGGGTTGTCGGCAGTAATTTGCTCGTACATATCAAACAAGTTTCCGTAACGAGCGCGGACGACATCTTCACCAAGGCGGCTAATTGAATCGGCAAAGTCAAGGTAAACTGCATCTCCTTGGTTTACCCCAAATCCAGCATCACAGCGCTCTTTTGCTGCTCGAGACGCAACATCTCGCGGAACTAAGTTTCCAAAGCTGGGGTAGCGTCGTTCGAGGTAGTAATCCCGTTCGTCTTCAGGGATATCGTTTGCGGAACGAATGTCTCCAGATTTTTTGGGAACCCAAACGCGTCCATCATTTCGAAGGGATTCAGACATTAAAGTAAGTTTGGATTGGTGATCCGAACTTACCGGAATGCAGGTTGGATGGATTTGGGTGTAGCAGGGGTTTGCGAAACCAGCGCCCCGTTTATGGCATCGGTAAGCCGCCGTCACATTACAGCCCATGGCGTTTGTTGAAAGGTAGAACACATTGCCATATCCGCCCGTTGCCAGAACTACGGCATCAGCGGAATGCCGTTGAATTTCACCAGTCACCATGTCTCGAACAATGATTCCTCGGGCGTGGCCATCAACCATGACCAAATCCAGCATTTCGGCTCGATTGTGCATCGTGACAGTACCCTTCGCGATTTGCCGAGAAAGAGATTGATAAGCACCAAGCAATAACTGCTGGCCGGTCTGGCCCCGTGCGTAAAAAGTTCGGCTTACTTGGGCGCCCCCAAAAGAGCGGTTGTCCAAAAGGCCGCCGTACTCGCGCGCGAAGGGGACACCCTGTGCAGTGCATTGGTCAATGATGCTGTTGCTAATCTCAGCAAGGCGGTAAACATTGGCCTCGCGTGCGCGGTAGTCGCCACCCTTGACGGTGTCGTAAAACAAACGCCAAACCGAGTCGCCATCGTTGGGATAATTTTTGGCGGCATTGATTCCACCTTGTGCAGCGATGGAGTGCGCCCGCCGAGGGCTGTCCTGATAACAGAAGCAATCAACGTTGTAGCCCAGCTCACCCAAGCTCGATGCTGCCGCTCCGCCGGCAAGACCAGAACCGACAACAATGATGTTGAACTTTCGTTTGTTTGCAGGGTTGACCAGCTTCAGGTTGAATTTGTGGTTAGTCCACTTTTCCTGAATCGGACCCTCGGGGATTTTCGAATTGAGTTGGAATGCCATTTGTTGCTCTCCTTAGTGAATCATTCCCGCCATGACAGCGATAGGAATGGAGAGGTTGCCGAGGGTGATAACGAGTGCAAAAGCCCGTGCGAAGTTGTCGTAACAACTGCAGGTCTCTGGGCGACTGAAGCCCAGAGTTTGAAACAAGGATTTTGCGCCATGGGAGAGGTGAAGCCCTAAAAGAACCTGCGCAGCGACGTAAGACAAGCTTGTAAGCTTGTTTGAGAAGCCCGCAATCACCATTCCATAAACATCGTGGTCTGCGCGAAGTTGGGCAAGGTGGGGGTCAGTCACCGTGGCAGTGAAGTGAAGCAGGTGGTAAATCAAAAAGGCAAGAATTATTCCACCGCTCATCATCATGGTTCGCCCAGCGAAGCTGGTTTGAACATTGCCCGGGAATTGGTAGGGAACCGGGCGAGCATCTTGGTTTTGGCGCCAAACGCGGATAGCAGACCCCAGGTGCGCTAACAGAATTGCTAATAAGCCAAGGCGAATAACCCATAGGGCACTCCCGAGGCCCTGAAGTTTGGCGGCATAACTGTTTAGTTGGTCAGCACCTAGGAAGATTTGAAGGTTGCCAATCATGTGGCCGACCAGGAAAAGCATGAGCGCAATCCCGGTGCCCGCCATGACGCTTTTGGCTCCTATAGAGGTTAGTAGTGTTTTTCTCAGGCTCATTGCCAGTTCTTGGGGGTTGGTCACTCCCGGAGTGGGGGGTATGGCCAATTGGGCGGAAGTTTAGCAATCGCTAACCCAACGAGATGGCACAATCCCGGCATGAAGACCACCGCAATCCCCTTTTTCGTCCTTTTGCTCACAGCTTGTGGGGGGGAGGAAGCTCAAGTTTCGGCTAGTTCCACACCTGATGCTCCTGCCCCAATTCCCGCAGAAGCGACGCAAATCTATGACACTTTTTGCACAACTTGTCACGGAAAAACGGGTGTTGGCGATGGTGCAGCTGCTGTAGCTCTAGATCCGAAGCCTCGGAATTACCAAGACAAAGCTTGGCAGGCCTCCGTTTCTGATGAACAGCTCGCAAAGACCATTGTTGAAGGCGGCCCAGCTGTTGGCCTTAGCTCAGCTATGCCCCCTCGCGCCGATTTGAAGGATAAGCCAGATGTGGTTGCGGGCCTCGTTCAAATCATCCGCGGATTTGGCGAGTAACTGATACACAGTTTCATTAAGGACAGATTCTGTGAGTCCCTCCGATTTGGACTCCCCTAAGTAGGCAGCAGTTTGTAAATTACCCAGCCCGAGGCCGCGGCATCCCCCCCTTCCACCCCTTTTGCCATGGTCAGGGTGTACCCCCAAAAGGACGCTACACATGAGTGTGTTCGAATTCCCCCGCTGGACTGACAAGATCCGGCCCATGATGGGCCTCACGCTTGCGGTTGCGCCGGTTTATGTCATTGGTTTGTTGTGGTATGGGGCTTCCCCTGAAACCATGAACACCGGTTACTCGCCCGAGCAACCCATTCCCTTTAGTCACGCTCTTCATGCAGGTGAACTTGGCATGGATTGCCGTTACTGCCATATCACTGTTGAAGAGTCAGCTACCGCATCGATTCCACCATCGAGTGTTTGCATGAATTGCCATGAACGCATTCATGTTGAAAGCATTGCGTTGGAGCCACTCAGGCAAAGTGTTGAAACAGGTAACCCAATTGAATGGATGCGTGTGCACGACTTGCCTGACTATGTTTACTTTGACCACAGTGCTCATGTGAATAAGGGTGTTTCTTGTGTGGAATGCCATGGCCGCGTGGACACCATGGACCAAGTGAAGCAAGTTGAACCGATGTCAATGGGTTGGTGTCTAGATTGTCACCGCCACCCGGAACCTCAACTTCGCCCGAAAGACTTGGTCACGAAATTAGATTGGGAAACTGACGAAAATCGAGAAGAACTTGGCGCCCAACTTCGAAAGGCGCACGACATCAACCCGCGAGAGGATTGCTCGGCATGCCACCGCTAAAAAGATCAGAAGAAACAAAAAAGTATTGGCGTAGCTTGAACGATCTCGAGCAAACGCCCGAGTTTCAGGAAATGGCCTCTAAGGAATTTCCATCTGGGATTGAAGAAGATTGGTCTTCATCAAGTCGCCGCCGCTTTCTTCAACTTGCAGGAGCTTCGGTTGCTCTAGCGAGTGCTTCCAGCTGTTACTGGAAAGAAGAAACAATTGTTCCTTTTACCGAGCGCCCCGAAGGGCGAATTCCTGGAAAGCCGCGCTTCTTCGCATCCTCCTTTGAAATCGGCGGCGTTGCTCAACCAACGGTGGTTTCGAGCTACGACGGTCGCCCCATCAAAGTTGAAGGCAACCCTGACCACCCCTCTAACCCCGGCGGCGCTTCGACCCAATACGCCCAATCGGCGACTTTGGAAATGTACGACCCCGACCGGAGCCGCGGAGTTGCTTCGTACGCTGACGGAATCGAAAGCGAAAGTGATTGGACAACCTTCACTGACTGGGCTCGTCCTATCTTCCGCAAGATTCGAAAAACACAGGGTAAAGGCCTAGCCATTCTTTCCGAGGCAACATCCTCGCCCGCAATGAAAGAGGTGCGCTCGCGCCTGAAGGCATCCATGCCGAACGCAACTTGGCACACATGGGAGCCTATCAACCGCGATAACGAGCTGTTTGGTTGCCAGCTTGCCTTTGGTTCAACGGTGCGTCCGGTTTTCAATCTCGAAAACGCGCGCATCATCCTTTCGCTTGGTGGTGACCCACTTCAAAGCCATCCGGATCGGTTGCGCCACTCGCTTGGATTTGGAAAAGGTCGTCGCCCAGAAGATGGCCCAATGAACCGCCTTTATGCCGTTGAATCAAACCATAGTTTGACCGGTGCCAATGCGGACCATCGCCTTCCGATTCGCTCGGGGCAGGTGGGCCCATTCCTGGCGGCTCTAGAGGCTGAACTCATTCAGCACCACGGCCTTCAGGTTCCTGGTGGCGAAGAAGATGCGAAGCGCGCCCCACACGGTGGCTTCCTTGCCGAGGAGAAGCCCGCTAAATTCTTGAAAGCGCTCGCCTCTGATTTAGCAAACAACCACGGCAAGAGTGCGATTACTGTTGGTGCCGCACAACCCAAAGGGGTGCATGCTCGCGCCCAGCGCTTGAATGTTGCACTTGGTAATTCGGGCAAAACCGTTCGTTTTGTTCCCGCTGGCAAGTCCAACAATGTTGGCGATATTCGTGGCTTAGTTGAACTGCTAAACCGAGGAACTGTAAAGCAGTTGATTATCTTGGGTGGTAATCCGGTTTACAACGCACCCGCAGAATTGAAGTTTGCAGATGCGCTTGCCAAAGCCGGGAATTCCGTTCACCTTTCGCTTTACCGAGATGAGACCTCTCTCTCGTGTAACTGGCATCTTCCTCGCGCCCATTGGCTCGAATCTTGGGGCGATAGTCGAACCTGGGAGGGCGTTGTTTCATTGCGCCAACCATTGATGGACTCCATCTGGGGCGCCAAATCAGATTTGGAAGTTGCTGAATTTGTCACCAGTGGTAAATGGCGAAATGGCGAAGAGCTTGTTCGCAAAGCAAATGCTGGCCGTGGTGATTGGCGCAAGATGGTTCACGATGGCTTCGCGTCGGGCTCTGCCTGGCCTGCGATGAGGGTTTCTTCATTGAAGCTCCCCGCCGTCAGTTTCGAAGAAAGTCAGCTCTCCGTTCACCCCGGAAAGCTAGAAGTGAACTTTACCGCCGACGGTTCTGTTTACGATGGTCGTTTCGCAAACAGCGGCTGGCTTCAGGAATTACCTGACCCAATGACCAAAATCGTTTGGGATAACGCAGCGATTATGGGCGCTGCAACGGCAACCGAGCTTGGCGTTTCCCACGAGTCCATGGTGCGCGTCGAAGTTGAAGGTAATAGTCTTGAACTTCCTGTTTATGTCATGCCAGGCCACGCTCCTGGTTCAGTAACCTTGCCCCTTGGATATGGCCGCACGGCGGCGGGTCAAATTGCAGGGATTGCTGGCATTGCCAATGACATGGCAGAACAAAATGTAGATTCGGTTGGATTTGATACTTACAAAATCCGCCCTATGAACGCCCAGTATCACGCGTCCGAGGCAAAAGTAAGCGCCACCGGAAACACCTACTCTCTTGTTTCTACTCAAGACCACCACATCATTGATGAAATTGGTGCCCATGGTCGCGATGAGCGCTTGAAGGACTTAATTCGCGAGGGTGATCTTTCTGAGTACGAAAGCCACCCAGACTTTGCTCAACATCGTGTGCACCATCCACCGCTAAACTCCATGTGGGAAGAGCGGAAGTACGAAAATGTACACAAGTGGGGACTCAGCATTGACCTTGCTGCTTGCACGGGCTGTGCCGGTTGCACGATTGCCTGCCAATCCGAAAACAATATCGCAGTTGTTGGAAAGAAACAGGTTTCTATGGGTCGCGAGCTTCACTGGATTCGGATGGACCGCTACTTCCGAGGTCCAATCGAAGACCCACAAGTTACTAGCCAACCCATTGCGTGTCACCATTGTGAAATGGCCCCATGCGAACAGGTTTGCCCCGTTGCAGCCACTACGCATACCAGTGAGGGGCTCAACGACATGATTTACAATCGTTGCGTTGGCACCCGATACTGCGCAAACAACTGTCCTTACAAGGTTCGTCGTTACAACTACCACCTTTACTCAGAAGCGTTCCAAGAAGAGGGCAACGAAGTTCTCAAGATGGTGAACAACCCTGAAGTAACCGTGCGAAGTCGCGGTGTAATGGAGAAGTGCACTTACTGCGTACAGCGCATTCAGATTGCGCGGGTTGAATCGAAAAACGAGGAGCGCGAAATTCGCGATGGCGAAATTGCTCCGGCTTGTGCTCAAGTTTGTCCAACCCAAGCCATCACCTTTGGCGACCTAAACCTAGAAGGAAGTGCTGTTCGTAAAGCCTTCGATAACCCTCGCACCTACGAGTTGCTTGGGGAACTCAATCTGGATACCCGCACCCGTTACATGGCGCCCATCCGAAACCCACACCCATCACTTGTAGAGGCTTCTACTGAGCACTCAACAAGCGCAGGTCATGGTGAACACCAGGAGGCTGCTTCCCATGGTTAATCTCACCACGACTTCGATGCCCGAGGAAATCAGCCCCCCCGCCCTTGTGCAGGGGGAGAATGATTTCAACTCTGTTACCGAAATTGTCAGCGGCGTCGCTGACCGCAAGCCCCCTCGCGCTTGGTACATCGCTTTCACCATTGCCTTGGCACTTCTTGGCACCTTAGGTTGTTGTTTGGCATACCTCTTTTGGGAAGGTGTAGGTGTTTGGGGTAACAACCAACCCGTTGCCTGGGGTTGGCCCATTGTGAACTTTGTGTTTTGGGTTGGGATTGGCCACGCAGGGACACTGATTTCTGCGGTTCTGTTCTTGTTCCGACAAAACTGGCGGACCAGTATTAACCGGTTTGCCGAGGCGATGACCATCTTTGCGGTGATGTGTGCGGGCTTGTTTCCCGGCATTCACGTTGGCCGCCCTTGGTTTGCTTATTGGTTGTTCCCGCTTCCAAACCAAATGGATATGTGGCCTAACTTCCGAAGCCCACTACTTTGGGATGTCTTTGCTGTAGGCACTTATGCAACGGTTTCGCTGTTGTTTTGGTACATCGGAATGATTCCCGACCTTGCGACTTTCCGTGACCGTTCAGTTACGAAAGTCCGAAAGCTGATGTATGGAATTTTTTCCTTGGGTTGGACTGGCTCCAACCGGGCTTGGCACCGCTACGAAAAGGCATACCTTTTGCTTGCGGCACTTGCCACTCCGCTGGTTCTCTCAGTGCACTCGGTGGTTTCGTTTGACTTCGCGACATCTCAACTCCCTGGTTGGCACACCACCATCTTCCCTCCATACTTTGTTGCGGGTGCGATTTTCTCCGGATTTGGAATGGTGATTACCCTCATGGTTCCTGCCCGCCAACTTTTCGGGTTGAAGGATTTGGTAACGATGCGTCACCTCGAGAACATGTGCAAAGTCATCATGGCCACAGGCATGATGGTGGGTTACGCCTACGGAATGGAGTTTTTCATCTCGTGGTACTCAGGAAATCCCTACGAAGGCTTTGTGTTCATTAACCGCGCCCTCGGTAACTACTCCTGGGCATACTGGATTATGGTCAGCTGCAATGTGATTATTCCTCAGCTGTTCTGGTTCAAGAAGATTCGCCGCAATGTTTTGATTATGTGGATCATTGCTGTATTGGTGAATGTTGGAATGTGGTTCGAAAGATTTGTGATTACTGTCACATCTCTTTCCCGCGATTTCCTTCCTGGCTCTTGGCATTACTTTAAGCCGACCATCATTGACATCTTGACCTTCGCCGGAAGCTTTGGTTTGTTCTTCACGATGTTCTTGTTGTTCTGCCGCTACCTCCCAGTTGTTGCCATTAGCGAAATCAAAAATGTGATGCCCCAAGCCCATCCGGGCCATGGGGACCACAATGAAGAGGAGGGCGAGTGATATGAGCGACAACCAAAAACTCTACGGCGCGCTTGCCGAGTTCGACAATGTGGACACCATCATGGCCGCCGCAAAGGAATGCCGTGATAAGGGATTCCGTAAATGGGATGTCCATACTCCATTTCCAATTCACGGCATGGACGGTGCGATGGGCGTTCGCCCAACGATTCTTCCGTGGCTGGTTTTGATTGGCGGCTTTGTTGGCCTCATAATTGCCTTCCTTATGCAGTGGTGGATGAATGCGGTGGACTATGCGTTCATGATTTCCGGTAAGCCATTCTTCGGTTTGCCCGCCGCGACTCCGGTTGCATTTGAACTCACCGTTCTTATTGCCTCACTGACGGCTGTCTTTGGAATGCTTGCTTTAAACGGTTTGCCAAAGTGGTTTAATCCTCTTTTCCGAGTGAAGCGATTTAGCCGAGCCACCAACGACAGGTTCTACATTGTGATAGAAGGGACAGACGGCTGTTTCAGCGCAAAAGAAACGCCTGCATTCCTTGAGTCCTTGGGGGCGACTGCTGTCGAAACGGTTCCTCTACCAGACGAAAGCGACAAGCTTCCGGCCGGTGTTGTTCGGTTCGCTTGGGTGTTTACAAGTTTGGTTCTTTTGCCACCGGCCCTTCTTTATGCGGCGCGTCACAGCACTTCTTCTACTCCACGCGTTCACCTAGTTCCAAATATGGACTTCCAGGCAAAATACAGAACGCAAACCGCGAGCCCACTCTTTGAAGATGGTCGCGCCATGCGCCTGGATCCACAAGGAACAGTTGCGCGCGGAGAATTGGAATTTGATTCTTCGTTTATGACGGGCAAGAAGAAGGATGGTTTGTGGATGAACGACCTTCCAGTTCCGGCAACGATGGCCACCTTGGAGCGCGGGCGGGAACGCTACGACATTTACTGCGCAACTTGCCATGGCTTTGCAGGTCAGGGCGATGGCCCGATTCATAAGCGAGCCTCAAACCTCGCAATTTCTGGTCAGGCTGTATGGGTTCAGCCCACAAACTTGACCGAACAGCGCATAGTTGACCAACCTTACGGTCAAATCGTGAACTCAATTACGGAAGGCATTAACACCATGCCTGGCTACCGCCAGCAGATTCCTGCGAAGGATCGCTGGGCGATTGCTTACTACCTCAAGGCCCTCCAGCACGCACAGAAGTAAAGGAGGCTTTTCATGGCACATCAAACAGCTCAAATTCACGACAAGATTAGCGACGGCGCTCTAACGAGCCGTATCGGCCGCAACGGACTTGCTCTAGGAGTTCTTGGACTCCTTGTTGCTTGCGCCCTCGGCGCTCTCGAGGGCGACCACATGCGCCGATTTTTCTTCGGTTACCTAACTGCTTTCAGTTGGGTTCTTTCCATCGCGCTTGGTGGACTTTTCTTTGTCATCATTCAACACCTCACCAATGCCCACTGGAGCGTGACCGTCCGCCGCATTGCTGAATTCACGATTGGCGCATTCCCCTGGATTGGCTTGATGGCCGTTCCGTTGTTCTATCCATTGTTTACACACCATGGCGTAGAAGAGTTTGGTGGTCTTTTGTGGCCTTGGATTCATCCGCACGGTGAGCACGCAGCGCTGGTTGCAAAGAAAGTTTCCTGGCTGAACGCAAACTCTTTTGCGCTCCGCTTGGCTTTTTACATAGTTTTGTGGTCAGGAATGAGCCGTTTCTTCTTGAAGCAATCTCTGATTCAAGACGACTGCTCTGATTACAAACCTACCCTGAAAGCTAAAAAGTGGTCGGCTCTTGCAGTTATTGTTTTTGCGCTTTCCACTTCTTTTGCCGCCTTTGACATCATTATGTCCACGGCGCCCGAATGGTTCAGCACCATCTTTGGTGTTTACTACTTCTCGGGTGCAACAATGGTCATTATGGCTTGGTTGATTTTGGCCAGTCGTCGCCTGCAGAAAGGTGGTGTATTAACCAGCGCGATTACTTCTGAGCACTACCACGACTTGGGTAAGTTCATGTTTGCCTTTGTTTTCTTTTGGGCTTACATCGCCTTCAGCCAGTTCATGCTCATCTGGTACGCAAACATCCCAGAAGAAACCGGGTGGTTCATGATTCGTCGAACCGACGCATGGATGCCCATCACCTGGGTTTTGGTGATTTTCCACTTTGCAGTTCCATTCCTTGGACTACTTTCGCGCCACCCCAAGCGAAACAGCGGCGCGATTAGTTTTTGGGCAGGCTATCTACTCGTCCTTCATTGGATTGATATCGCCTGGCTCATTATGCCTCAGTACGCCAACGAAACCCTTCCTCTCGGCCTTATGGAGATTGCCTCTGCTGTTGGCCTGTTTGGGATTTTCATCTGGGCTGTAGCTCGCACGGCGGGGGACAAGTCGTTGATTCCTCGCAACGACGCACTTCTTGGCGACTCGATTGCCTTCAGGAACATCTAATTTCGGGGCGCCGAAGGGCCGAGCCTTAAACAGACAGACTCGACTCTTTGAGTTTGTTGTGGCGAGAACAGGACTTGGACAAATCTGCGATGGTGTGGCCACCCAAAACCTCTTGCCGCAATGAGTGGACCGATTTCCAGTAGTCATGAAGCAAGCAGTTAACCCCATGTCCAGTTTTCTTTTCACCTGTTGTGGAAGCACAATCAGGCTCTTCTTGAGAACGGTCCATAAAGGACACAATCTCAATGATGCTGGTTTGAGCTGGGTCGCAGGCCAGCAGGTAACCGCCATTTCGGCCACGGCGAGAAGTTACAAACTCGCCCTGCCTCAGCTGAACCAAGATCTTCGCCACGAAGTCCTGGGGCAAACCAATGTCCCGCGCCAACGAAGCCGCTCGGAAAAGAGCCTCCGGTTGGTTGGACATGTGGCCGAGCACACAAAGGGCATACTCAGCAGCGCTAGAGCAGAGTGGGAGCACTCCGCAATTATATAATCGGAATTTAGATTCGCCTTTTTCTCCCCGTTAAAATACCACCCCATGGCATACCAAAACGACGACCTCCCAATGAGCAAACTGTTCACCATCACGGTGGTTGGTACTTTCTTAACCCTGGCATTGGTTTACCTTGTGATCGGCGCCTTCCATGACCTAGAGAGCCAGTACGCCGCCGAGAACACGAAGAATCTGGGCGCTGAGAGTGCGGCTATGGAGCAATCGCAAAAGTCCGATCTTGGCGACATTCAGTCCGCCATGTCCGAGGTTGCTGACGAATAAACACAGACGCCCGCTTGAAAATTTCTCTCTTTTCCGCCCAAAGCCGCCTCTCGCGGCCATCCTCATTCCTTGTGCTGGTCACAGCAATGGGATTCGGCGGTCTTCCTGTTCATGCCCAAGAACTACGGCCTGTACCTGCGCTGAACGAAGTTGGGATTACTGAGCAACTTGGGCAGAGTGTCCCAATGGAGCTTCAGTTCCAGAACCACGATGGCGAACAGCGTTCATTTGGTTCACTTTTTGAAAGTGGAAAGCCTGTTATTTTGACTTTGAACTATGCAAGTTGCCCCATGCTGTGCAACCTGCAACTTACCGGTCTTGTTAATGCGATTAACCAGTTAGATGAACTCGCCGGCCAAGATTTCAATATTGCCACGGTTAGTATCGACCCTGAAGAAAAGCCCTCTGCGGCCGCAGATGTTCGCTTTCGATACCTCGAAGCCTACAATCACAAAAATGGTGATTGGAATTTCCTCGTAGGCAAACAAGAAGCGATTACTGCCTTAGCCGAAAGCATTGGCTTTGGATATCGCTTCCTCCCCGATGAGGATGAATTTGCGCATACCGCCGCCTTGGTACTTCTTTCGCCCGACGGCAAAATTTCCCGCTATCTTTACGGGATTGAATATGACCCCGAAACTCTTCGCCTTTCTTTGCTTGAGACCGCAAAAGGCGAAGTCCGGTCTTCCATTGACCGATTGATTCTCTTCTGTTTCCAGTACGACGCAACGAAAGGTCGGTACGCGCCCGCAATTTTGAACATCACTCGTATTGCAGGCGCTCTCACCATCGCAGTCCTTGGCGCTTTCATTTTGCGCCTTCTTCGTCGCTCTGGAGTAAAAACCGAGAACTACTCAGCATGACCCTTTCATTCCTTCCACTCCTTCAGCAAGCCGAAAAGGTAGAGACAACCCTAGATGGGTTCCTCTTCCCGGTGCAGGGTTCCGAGGCCGCCGCACAGCACGACCATGTTTTCATGATTTTGATGTATGTGGCCGGCTTCTTCTTTCTTCTGATTAATGCCGCCGCCATTTACTTTTCGGTGAAGTTTCGGAAATCGAAAAGTCCTGAACCTCAGCCATCTTCCAATCACAACAACTCACTTGAAATTGTTTGGACCATTATTCCAACCATATTGGTTGCTTGGTTGTTCTACATTGGAATGGATGGTTATGTTCAAAGGCGATACGCTCCAGAAGACTCTTACGAGATTAAAGTAACAGGTCAGAAGTGGAGCTGGAACTTTACCTATCCAAACGGGGTTCAACACAACGAACTGCACGCACCGATGGGGGAGAATGTTCGTTTGATTATGGATTCTCGCGATGTCATTCATAGCGTTTGGATTCCGGAGTTCCGAATCAAGATGGATGTTGTTCCTGGCCGTTACACAGAAACTTGGTTCAACGCTACACGCACCGGCGAATATCCGCTCAAGTGTGCTGAGTATTGCGGAACGGAGCATTCATCCATGTTCGCTAAAGTTGTAATTCATGACCGTCCTGGATTTGACAAGTGGATGATGGAAAACAGCGATTTTCTTGCCAACCTCTCCCCTGTGGAAGCTGGTGAAAAACTATTCTCTATGAAAGGTTGTGTCGCTTGCCACACCACAAATGGAACCCCGCTCGTTGGCCCAACAGTGAAGGGCATGTTTGGAGCCGAGCGCAAGTTCACCGATGGCACGACCGCCATTGCTGATGAAAATTACATTCGCGAATCCCTGCTCGAACCTCTGGCTAAAGTGGTTGAAGGTTTTGCACCTTCCATGCCGACATTCCAGGGCCAACTTAAGGCCGAGGAAATGGACGCAATCATCGAATACATAAAAACTGTTCAGTAGGAGAGAACCATGAATACCCACGATTCCTCCATTAATTACCTCAATCACGAGTCGGGCTTTAAGTCCTGGTTCATGACCCTTGACCACAAGCGACTTGGCTTGATGTACATGTGGTCCACCTTTGCAGCCATGCTGCTTGGTGGAGCCTTTGCACTTCTCCTTCGCCTTGAATTGTTCACTACTGGACAGGACTTTGTGAGCAAGGACATTTACAACCATCTGTTCACTTTGCACGGTGCGGTGATGATTTTCCTCGTCATCATTCCGAGTATTCCGGCGGCCTTAGGAAACTTTGTCCTCCCAATGATGCTGGGGGCAAAGGATGTCGCCTTCCCGAAAATTAATCGACTCTCTTACCACCTTTACCTGATTGGCGCGCTTCTTCTTGTTCTGGCCATTTTGACAGGCGGCTTGGACACTGGCTGGACTTTTTACACTCCATACAGCACAAGTACAGACACATCGGTTGTCATTGCGGTCTTTGGTGGTTTTGTCATTGGATTTAGTTCCATTTTTACTGGCCTGAACTTTATTGCCACCATTCACAAGATGCGCCCGCCAGGCATGACCTGGTTCAAGATGCCCCTCCTTTGCTGGGCTCTTTACGCAACATCAGTCATTCAAATTTTGGCAACACCAGTTTTGGGTATTGCCCTTCTTCTGATTGCTGTGGAACGCATCATGGGCGTTGGAATTTTTGATCCCGCCTTGGGCGGTGACCCCGTTTTGTTCCAGCACCTGTTCTGGTTCTACAGTCACCCAGCCGTGTATGTCATGATTCTTCCAGCGATGGGAGTTCTTTCTGAGCTCTTTTCAACTTACAGCCGGAAGCACATTTTTGGATACAACTTTATCGCTTACAGTTCGATTGCTATTGCCATCGTGAGCTTTATTGTTTGGGGCCACCACCTGTATGTGAGTGGCCAATCCGCTTTGGTTTCCATCATTTTCTCGGCGTTGACCTACACGGTGGCCATTCCTTCGGCAATCAAAGTCTTTAACTGGGTTGCCACGATGTACAAAGGCTCCATCAGCTTTACGACAGGAATGGTTTCTGCCCTCTCTGTGATTTGGTTGTTCGGGATTGGTGGACTTACAGGCTTGTGGATGGCAAACCTATCCACAGACATGCACCTTCACGACACCTATTTCGTTGTTTCTCACTTCCACTTTGTGATGGTGGGTTCGGCTTTGTTCTCCTATCTCGGAGGCGTTCATCACTGGTGGCCGAAAATGTTTGGAGTTATGTACAACGAAGCGAAGGGTCGCTTTTGGACGATTATCTCCTTCCTAGGCTTCAACTTAACTTTCCTTCCTCAGTTCCTAATGGGCACCCGTGGAATGCCCCGTCGGTACTTTGATTACCACCCGCAATACCAGTACTTGAACCAAATCTCCACCGTTGGCGCTGCCTTGATTGGCCTTGCTGTCGTGATGATTTTCTGGAACCTTTTGAAGTCCCTTAAAACTGGAAAGAAAGCACCGCCGAACCCCTGGGGCGCAGCAACGCTTGAATGGCAATGCGAATCGCCCCCTTCACCTCATAATTTTGATGAAGCTCCTGCGGTTGGTGACCCATACGACATGACCCAGATTCAATTCAAATCCGATGAAGAAGGCTACCTGCCCGTAAATCCTCGCCAGGACAATCCTCTCATCTGCAAAGTCGAAACCTCGGAGGCCTGAAAATGAGTTCTGACCACCACGACAGCAAACTTGCCCATCATTTCGACGACCTTGGACAACAGTTTGATACCAACAAGTTCGGGATGTGGGTTTTCCTCCTCACGGAAATCCTTTTCTTCAGTGGTCTTTTTGTTGCGTACGCAACATACCGCGCGAATCACCCTGAAGTCTTTCAATTTGCGAGCCAGTTTCTGGACACCAACTTGGGGGCCATCAACACAGCGGTCCTTCTGCTGAGCTCGTTTACTGCCGCCTGGGCTGTTCGCGCCGTTCAGCTTGGACAAAAGAGCCTCGTGACAATGCTACTCGGCATTACGGTTCTTTGTGCCTGTGGCTTTATGGCCATCAAGTACATGGAATACTCCCACAAATACCACGAAGGTCTTTTGTGGGGAAATGCCGAACACACCATGTTCAAGGAAGACCCTTCAGATGTTGCAGCATCTGTGCAAGAGCATGGCCACCACTGGGATGATGTTAAAGAGCTTGACCCCGAGTTCCGCCGTCAAACCGGTATTTTCTTCGGAATCTACTTTTGCTTGACCGGGCTTCACGGCATCCACGTTCTCATCGGAATCATCCTGATGCTTTGGCTGATGAGGCGAAACATGCGAGGGGACTTTACCCCTGACAAGTACGACGCAGTCGATTGCGGTGCCCTTTACTGGCACCTCGTTGACCTCATTTGGATTTTCCTCTTCCCGCTCCTCTACCTGATTAGCTAATCATGAGCAATACCAACGAACACTCCACCACCGGCCATGTTCTTTCGATGAAGTTGCTGACAGGCACATTCATTGCACTGCTTGTTTTGACCGCATTGACCGTGCTGACAGGCAAGATGGATCTTCATGGCTTCGACTTGGGTGTAGCGATGATTATCGCTACTGTGAAAGCCACCCTTGTTGCGCTCATCTTCATGCACTTGAAATGGGATCGTCCCTTTAATGGCTATGCCTTCCTCATTGCCATTTTGTTTGTCGGGATGTTCCTGGCCTATGTCGTGGTGGACACCAAGACCTACCAAAGCGACATTAAGGGCTGGACCAAAGATAATATCTCGAATTCCGCCACCGAATGAGCCAATCCACCGGGGGGCCGCAGCAAACACTTCCCCCCGGTACGGGCGCCCTTGGGCTACACGCCTTTCTTGCGTCCATTTCAATTTTGTTTGTGAGCACTCTGTGCGCTTATTGGATTGTTCGTGGTCAGGCGGGCTTTTGGTCTGAAGGTCTTCCCGGAATCCCAAGGGGCCTATGGTTGAGCACCGCCCTTCTGGTGCTTTTGTCTGGAAGTTCACAAACAGCGACAAACTTATTTCGAGCAGGTCACAAAGACGCTTGTGGCAGAATGTTCAAGCTCGGATTTTTCTTAGCCGCTGGATTTGTGGCTAGCCAATACTTGAATTGGAGCGAACTGACCTCGGCGCACTTGGCTCCGAACGCTAAGTCCCTTTACGCCTTTAGCTTCTACATGCTTACTGGCTTGCATGTGCTTCATGTTTTAGGCGGACTCGTGTGGCATTGGATTGCCCTTCGCAAATGGAACAAAGGCTCTGCTAACGAAGAAACCATCCACAACACGGCAGTCTATTGGCATTTTCTTGGCGTTTGCTGGGTAGCACTTTTCGCAAGCTTGATTTTTGGTGCCAACGCAAGCGTCCAGGGTGAGGACATTATCCGAGTATGTTGGTATATCACTGGCTTTGGCGCACTTATGTTTATAGCCTGTTGGTTGAAAGCGATTTCAGCCATCGCCAAACATGAAAGCATTATGCTAGCCGCAGTGGCCATCATTCCTATGGTTGCTTTCTTGCGTGCATTTATGAAAGCCGATGAAATGAAAATGCGGCGCACCCTTTATTGGTGGGTGATTTGGTTTGGCGTCATTCTTGCCAGCACTTCAGTTGCTTTGGCTATTTTGATGCGCTAGAAGGCCCCTTTTCGGCATTCCGGCAAGGAATATTAGAGGATGGTTGTTGCAGAAAGCAGCTCGCCCTCGAATCATCAAAGGGCCAGCGCGAGCAAAAGTAGTGGCAGGTAGATGAGCGAAGCCCAAAGCAGGGCACGGGCGCGCTTGTCAGTGCGCTTGATGCCAAAGTGAAGAACTGCGGCGAGGAAACCAACGCCAAGGGTTAAGGCAGCAAAAAAGTAAACTCGGTCCGCAAAACCAAAAATAGTAGGAAGAAGGCTGGCAACCAAAAGAGTGAGTGCCCAATAGGCTGCTTGTCGAGCGGAAAGGGCGCCACTTTTGTCCGCAGACGGAAGCATTTTCATCCCAGCGCGAGCGTAGTCCTCGCGGTAAAGCCACGCAATTGCCATGAAGTGGGGGAGTTGCCAAAGAAAAAGAACGGCAAAAAGAGTGCCTGCAAAAACATCTAGGCCATTGCCGGCAGCAGCCCAGCCAACCAAGAGCGGCAAGGCGCCAGGGATTGCGCCCACAATTGTGTTGAGTTCAGTTACACCTTTGAGTGGGGTGTACACGAAAACATAAAGGCCGAACATGATGATGCCAAGCCATGCGGTAAGGGGATTGAGGGCAAACCAAAGCCAAAGAGCGCCCAGCACAGCGCTCACCCACCCAGCTTTTTGAGCTACTTCAAGAGAAACACGGCCCGCAGGTAAAGGGCGGTTGGCCGTCCGGACCATTTTTTTGTCCAACTCCACTTCAACGACTTGATTTAGAACAGCGGAAGCAAAGCTCATCAAGGTCAACCCAATCGCCAAGTGGATACCGGTTGTCCATTCCAATCTCATGCCATCAGCAAGCCAACAACAAAGAAGAGCGGCGGGCGTGGAGAGCGCTTGGATTCTTAGCTTTCCAAGCTGAATCCAGTCGCTATAAAAATTGGTCCGCATTTATCGAACCTATGAGGGCTTGGACCTGTGCCGTGCTTCCATGTCAAGGGCAACCAGTTGGGCCAGTACCCCAACGCCCACAACTAGATGGGCAGTCGCAAAACTTGTCTGTGCAAGAAAGCGCATCTGTTCCGTTGCAAAGTAACCTAGAAGAGGACCAAATAAGCAAGCCCATGTACCAACGCCTAATCCAAGTTGAACCCCAAGCAACTGCGCAAGCCGTTTCCCAGCTTTTGGAATGCGGGCATGATCGCGGAATGCAGTAAGCGATAAACGAATAACCCCAAGCAAGATCCCAGAGGCAACTAATGCCAAAATGAAGTGGCCCATAAAAGCTCCAGCTTTATGGCGAAGGCTTGCGGCAGAAATTAAATTCAAAAACAAAACCCAGATTCCCGTTCGGGTCCAAAGGCGGAGCCTTGTGGTGACGGGGTTAATTGGGCTTGTGGAATCTTTTACCCACGCTTGTGAACTAAGCTTCGCCATGGCGACTAAAGCAACCACACAAAGTTGTGCGCCAATTGCGTGAATAATGGCAACGAGCTGATCGTTGTCCAATACACGAACCGCTCCAAGTAGGCCCTGGGCTACCACAAGTAGGAGAATCAGAACCGATAGGCGCTTCCAGTGGGCTGGAACATTCTTCCCAAGAAAACATGCGAAGACCAAAGCAATCACCAATAACCCAATCAGAGTTCCGGCCTGCCGATGTGTGTGCTCAATGCTGGCGCCGGCACCAAACTCTGCCGCAATTTCCCCATAGAAGAAATTGAACAAACTCCAACCGTTGATGTCGGGCCAAGTTGGGTAGGCCATCCCCACATCAGTACTTGTAACTGCGCCGCCCAGGCCAGAAGTCATGACCACTGCAACAAAAATAGCTGCGACAGAAAGGCGGTAAACCCAGGGGTGAAACGAGTTCGAACTCATTGTACTTTTCTCCTTTCTTGAAGAATGTATTGAACGATGTCTGCGATTTCCTGGGTGCTCAAGTGTTTAATGGCTCCAGGCATGGGGGTCCCTTTGATACCAATTGCAATTTGTCGGAAAAGGTCCTCAGCAGAATCGCCGCCAGCAAGAGTCTCGCGGAAAAGTCCTCGGGGCCGACTTTGATTTCCCCAGATATCTTGAAGGAGCCACTTGGATTCTGTTGGACTCCAACTCGCGGGACCTTTCCCCTTCAAGTCGGGTCCGTGGCAAGCAGTACAGCCTGCTTTGGGGTCTTGGATTAATTGCGCCCCACGGGATGCAGAACTAGAGTTTGGATTAAGAAGGTCTTTAGGAATGGGAATGGCTTCCGAAGACCAAGATATTTGAGCATCCGCTAAAGCTTGGGCAACGATGTTTGGAATACCATTGAGGTGTTCCTTTAGAACCTTGGCCGCCCGCTGTTCAGTGTCTCCTCGAAACAAAAGCCAAGCTGTGTAAAGAGAAACAGCGCGAAGGTCGCTTTTTGAAAGAGCGGAGAACCCTGCCATCGCAGTGGAGGGGATACCGTCGCGGGTGACATCTTCGATATCACTTAATAGAGGTGCCTGATTCATAGGAGTGCTAGTGAACTTCATCACCCCCAGGCTCAAATCCCTCGGTTTTGGGGCCAGCATTGAGGCGGTAGTGGTATCGGCCGCGCCTGTATTCCCATGGCAGTGGGCACACTTTCGAGCGTAAAGCGAAGGCGCACCCTCCCAAGCTTCAGCATCTTTTTCAGCCCAGGCGAAAGGAGTGTTTTCAAGGGAAGGGGAGTCCCATGAGCCGAAAAGAGAAGCCAACTCATTTGCAAGTTGTTGTTCTGTAGATTCTCCGAGACCTAGTCCACGAGTAGTAGGAGAAAGCGCCGAGGTGCTGCGGATGTCCGGAGGAGGGCTTGCAGGGCCGGTGAAGGTGTGAGCAATGCCCGCCGCCGAGCCAACGGCAACAAGAATGAGTCCTATCCAATCAGAGCGGTTCATGATGAAGGAAGTTGCGAGAGGGCTTGAGCCCAGGAAGGAGTCCATTGATAGAGGATGAAGTAAATCAAAACTCCAGTGATGGAAACAAAAACCCAAATGGGAAAAGTGATGCGTGCAAGCTTGCGATGCTTTTCCTGTGGCCCTTTGAAGCCCAGAAAAATGGTTCTCATTGCGAGGAATGGGACAGCGGCCGCCAACACTGTGTGGGCGAGAAGCATGACCAGATAGGGAATCTTGCCCCAGTCAGGACCTGCATATTTCACGCTTAGCTCAGGGCCGGTGAGATGATGTAAAAGATAGGAACACAAAAACGCGATGGAGGATAAAAAAGCACTCAACATGAGCGACTTGTGCAACTTTTCATTCCCTGCGCGAATTGCAATGAAGCCCGAGACAAGGAATAAGCCTGCTATCCCGTTGAGGGTGGCGTTGAGCGCTGGAAGGTTCATTCGTCCAAGAGCTGAAGAATTAGAGCCTCCATTTCGGCATCTTGTTCATCATCAAGGCTGTTGAAATACTTCCGGATTTTCCCTTCCCGATCCACAACCACAAACTTTGTAGAGTGAATGATGTCTCCATTTGGCTTCATCTCATCTCCTAGGGCAAGAGCAAATGATTTTCTACTCAAGTCAGCAATTGCTTTTTTGTCGCCTGTTAGAAAAGTCCACCGTTCTTTCGGGAGTTGTTTTGTGGAAATATATTTTGCCAGAATATCTGGCTTATCAAATTCCGAATCAATCGTCATAGATACGAATTGCAAATCTTCGCGATTGGGCATGCGCTCGTAAAGTTTCTTCATTTCAAGGGTCATCCGTGGACAAACGGAGGGGCATCGTGTGAAAAAGAAATCCACAACCCATACTTTGCCTTTAAGGGTGTCGCCGGAGAAGGTCTTACCGGACTGGTCTTGTAGTTCAAATGGGGCAACCTGACCATAATCATCGGGCTGGCGGAATTCTGGGTTTTCACCGTTTCCGCAAGAAGCTGCAAGAAGGGCCAGGCTGAGGAGGGTAGGTCGCATGCTCAAACCGGATTTTAGCCCAGCCAAAGAGGTGTGGAAATGGGCGGCAGGATTCGAAAAGGCAAAAAAGAATGGGCAGCCAGAATTCTGGCTGCCCACCTCAAGCTCAAAGGGAGTGCTTGCTGTCCCTAAAACTTGATGTTGAAGTCTATCCGAAAACGGTAGTCGGTTTCATCATTAATACTCTCTTGTTCGTGGGCAAGGGCCCAGACATTCAGGCCGACCTTGTCAGAAAGTTGGCGTTTCCAGCCACCCATGAGACCTTTCCAATCATCGCGGCCGCCTGGGAAGTCATCTTGGGCGAAAGAAGTGAACACGGCACCCGCCTCAACAAGCTGATATTGGGCGTAGAACTTGCCACCAGCATCGGAGGAAGAGCCGTTAGACACGCCCAAAGCCCATCCCGTGGCGTCGAGGGCATCATCGGCGCGCATGTTTTCGATGTACTCGCCTGAGACAGTAAGGCCATCTTTTTTCCAGCTGACGATGGGGTTCAAAATGCCCCAGTTGCCGGCATCAGTGCCGGAGTAGGCTTCAGTCCCAGCGGCATCAGGGTCGCCGTAGAAGTAGTAGCCAACTGAGAAGTTCAGGTCGTTCATGGAAGTGTTGACCTGACCAACGGTCATCCAGCTGTCTTCACTAGTTAGACCACCGTTCTCGGTGATGGCGTATTGACCAAGAATCCAATCAAAGTCACCGGAGGATCCAGAAACAGCAATACCCTCGGGTTGGACATCGCCATCCCAGACAAGTTCACCGTAAACGGGGTTGGTTTTGAAGCCGTGCCCAAACTTGCCCATCTTCATGCGCACATCGGCCCAAGTAGGGCTGTAATCCACAAACATGCGGTCTAGGGAAACATCCATATTGTCGAAGTTGTTTCCGATGTCCCAGTGTGGGTTGTTTTGGTCGCCACTTTCAGTGCGCATCCGAGTGCCCACTGTCACATTATCGGCCACCTTGAAGTTGCCGCCAAAGCGGAACCGCAAGCGCTGGCGGTGCCGGTCCGGGTTGGCCGCACTATCGTTGAATTCCGCGCGAACACGGGCATCGCCGAAGAAACTCCAGGCGGAGTCGCCTTCTTGGGCGGAGACTGTTGAAGGAACGGAGGCCACGACGGTGAGCACTCCCAGGGTCAAAAGACCACGACGAAAGGATTTCATTGTTTTTGTTTTTGGGGTAAGGGGTCGAACTTAAGCAGCGAGAACAGTGTTGAGACTGGCAACAACCACGCCCATGATGGAGATTCCCGCAATGAGCCCAGCGGCGGCTGGAATCATGTACTCATCTGCAGACTCTTTGTTCTTTTTGGTCCAGCAGTAAGCGATGATGGCTCCAAGAGCCATAGAGAGGGGGTACTGGAAGGGAAGAATCAAACCAAGGCCAATGCCGGTTGCGGAGGGCATCCAAGCTTTCCATTTCTTAGGTGACGCCATTTCAAGAATCAAGCACAGCATTCCAATCCCAAGGCCCCAACCCACCAAAACCCGGTGCATGGGGTGCATGGCGGAAATGCCGCCCCCGGTCATCAACTTCGCAACGGCTAGCCACACTTGAGCGGAGGGAGCTGGAAAGTCCGGAGGTTCGGTTCCGGTTACGACTCCATTAACGATGATGTCTCCAGTCATGACCGAGGCATCGGGAACCATAAGGTAGAAACCAGTAACCGTCGCAGCTGTTCCTGCAAGAATCCCCAATAATTGGGCCATGAATTGCCGGCGCGGGTCAGCGCCAAGGAGATAGCCAGACTTGAGATCGTTGAGCAGGTCAGCCGTGCAACCCGCTCCGTTAGCGGTAATCGAGGCAGACATTAAGTTTGCAGTCGCCGACTGCGGCATGATGGTACCGAAGGTCAACTGCATGATTTTTCCCATGGCTCCAACCGGAGTAATGTCCGATTCCCCGGTTGCTCGGGCAGCAACCAAAGCCAAGAAGAAGGTCATCACAATGGCAAGAAGAGCGAAGTGAGGGGGGATGCTGAATGCATACCAAGCCAACCAGACGAGGCCGCTGCCAGCGAGGGCGGTGCCAAGACCAAACCAACTTCCAGGAACTTCGGTTTCGGCAACTTTTGTTTCGTAAGCAGCATTACCACTTTCACTAGAGGAAGAATCCTTAAAGGAAGTAAAGGCACGAAGAATGGTTTTCCATTGCGTTGCAAATTGAAGCAAGCCATAAGAAAGCATGATGGGAACACCCAACCAAAGCCCCGCCTCTTTCCAAGCCTTGCCAGGTTTTGTAATTGCACCCCGTGTTTCTTCGGAAACAAAGCCCTCTGCCATATCGGCCCACTCGGTCCCTGTTCCAAGCGCTTTTATTTTCGCAACAGAATCGGACGCCCCAGCAAACTGAGTAGCGAGTTCGTCGGCCATACCGCCGAGAGCAGCAACATCTGCGCCTTGTTCGGCGGCAGAAAGAATGCCAGACCAAGCCTCTCCCAATGGGGAAAGCCAAATATCGCGAAGGGCGTCTAGGCCAATTCCGTAAACCAACAAAATGCCACCAAACAGCATATAGAGGCCAATTCGAAGCCCTACGAGCGCACCCGCTGCAATCATGACGGGGTTGACATCCCAGACCCAAGTCCAATCGGATGGCTTGTAGGCTACCGTTTTGGTCATGGAGCCGCCTGCTTCAGTGTCGGGCACAACATGAGTTCCGGGTGCGGAAAACCAATCAAAAATATGAAGCTCTGCAGGAAGCAGGGCAGACTTTACACCTTCTACAGTTCGAACTTTGAGCTCAATCAGGGCAGGGAAAATTGCACCGATGCCCATTGTCCAAAACAAGGCGCGTGCTTTACGAATCGCGTTTTCGCCATGGGAATAAAGTCCCTGAAGAGTAACAGCAGCGGCAGTTCCAGAAGGAAACTTCAACCGCTCTTTGTTAATCATGTTTCGTTTCATGGGAACAGCAAGACAGGTTCCAAAAACTGCAAGGAAGGCGGTCCACAACACAAGGATCCATGTCTTCATGTGTTCTCCACCGGGGTTCTCCACGGTGGAGGTCATCAGCAACATGGCCGCAATCGCCGAAACCATGGTGCCGCCGGTGGAATAACCGGCCGCCGAAGCTGTTGACTGCATGCAGTTGTTTTCCAGAACAGTCATAGGAGATTTCGCAACCCCGCTTTGAAGGAAAAAGTTCCAAACGGCGTAGGACAAGATGCACGCCGTGATGGCTACGCCCAATCCCCAGCCAGTTTTTAGGCCGACATAAAGATTGGTAAAGGCAAGCAAGAAGCCCAAAATGGAGCCCATGATGGTGGCTCGAACAGTGAGCTGAGGAACGCTATCACCCCGATATATTGTTTCGTACCACTCCTCTTCAGACATTTCGAGGACTTGGTCGGGGCTAATTTCGAGCGGCTCGAATGATTTGGCTTCTTCAGGAGTTTTGGGGGCTTTTTGGAACAGTGCCATGCGCATAATCTAACGGCGCGGCACGGCCTTATCATGCCTCGAATGACTCAGCCGCTTTCCACCACCTTGAACATCCGGCTTTCCAGCATGATGTTTCTCCAATATGCAATTTGGGGCGCATGGCTTCCGCTCCTTTGGCCGTTCTTGATTGGGCATCGTGGCATGACACCCGCCGAGGTCGGAAACATTTTTGCCATTGGCGCTGTGGGAGCAATCGTCGCTCCATTCATTGCAGGACAAGTTGCAGATCGTTGGTTCTCCACCGAAAAGTTTCTTGGCATGAGCCACCTTTTGGGCGCGGTTCTTATTTGGCAGCTGGCCAATATTGAAAGCTACTCGGGCTTTCTTTGGTTTTCATTGGGGTATTCCATTATTTATTCACCCACTCTTTCTTTAACAAACAGCTTAGCCTTCCACCACCTTCCCGACCGTGACCGCGACTTTGGTCGAGTCCGAGTCTGGGGTACTGTGGGCTGGATTGCCGCCGGAATCGCTGTGGGCCAATGGCTTAGCCTGCAACATTCCCTTGATGTCGATGCAGGTCGGGCTGACGCTTTCCGCCTTTCCGCAGTGCTGGGTGCGACAATGGGTTTGTTTTGCTTCTTTTTACCTCACACACCTCCAAGCAAAGGCGAGCAGGCAAGTGCAACTGCTGAAGCACTTGGAACAATTAAGAAACAGCCCCTCCTCACTCTTTTCATGCTCGCCGTTCCGGTGTCCTGTATTCACCAGTTTTACTTTGTGCATACATCTGAGTTCCTGAGCGGAATCCAGGAACAAGCAAAGGGCTTTGTGGAGCTCGTGAACAAAGTCTTTGGCATTGGTGGCGGGGGACTCATGACCATCGGGCAAATGTCTGAAATTGTGGTTCTTGCTTTTATGCCACTCTTTGCAAAAGCATTCACCCGGAAACAACTCCTAGCCGTAGGTCTCCTTGCTTACGCTGGCCGAATGGCCCTCTTTGCTTATGCGGATGTCGTTGGTTTGCCGTGGGTGCTTGCTGGCGTTGCCCTCCATGGTCTTTGTTTCGGGTGTTTCATCTTCGTAGCATTTATGATTGTGGATGAAGAAACAACGGTTGATATTCGCGCATCTGCCCAATCACTATTCAATCTTGTGATTGTGGGAATCGGAATCATTGTGGGTTCAAAAATCGCATCCAGTGCTGCAACTTGGGCAACAAGTGACGACCAACTCAGTTATCGTGACTTGTTTAGTTACCCCATGCGGGCATCTCTTGTTTGTTTGGCACTCCTCCTCTTCTTTTATCCGGGCGGCCGGAAAGAAACTCAAAACGCATGACACTACGCATCGGATTTGTTGGCGCGGGTTTTAATACCCGCTTTCACATTCAGGCTCTTACTGAAGTTCGCGACTGTGAGGTCGTTGGAATCGTAAGCCATACGAAGGCCTCCGCGGACTCGGCTGCCAAACTCGCAAAAGAGTTGGGCGTCGGTCTGTCAGCCCGCGCTTTTGATTCTGTTGAAGAAATGACTGCCGACCCAAGTGTGGACGCACTTTGGTTAAGCAATCCAAACCACACGCGCATCCCTGTCATGGAAGAAGTGCTTGCCGGCTCCCAAAGGCGCGAAACGCCTCTGAAGGGTATTTGTTTAGAAAAGCCTCTCGCCCGAACCCTTCAAGAAGCACTTCAAGTCAAAAGCATTGCCGATGAAATCGGCGTGCCTACGGGCTATTTAGAAAACATGCTCTGGGCACCTTCCGTTGTTCGCGCCCGAGAAGTTTTGTGGCGGCGAGGTGCAAAGTTGTCCGGTCGCCCCTACCTTGCAAGGGCTGCCGAAGAGCATGCGGGCCCACATTCGGCTTGGTTTTGGCAACGAGAGCTCGCAGGAGGCGGCTCCCTCTTGGACATGATGTGCCACAGTATTGAGGCCGCGCGTTGGTTGCTCACCGAGCCTGGCGCACCTCGGTCAAGCCTTACACCAGAAAAAGTAAGCGCCACCGTGGGAACTTTGAAGTGGGACAGGCCCCACTATGTCCAAGAGCTGAAGAATCGCTACGGCGATGCCGTGGATTGGAGCAAAAACCCTGCCGATGATTTTTCACGCGCAACGGTTCATTGGCGCACGGATGATGGTCAGGAATTGTTGACGGAAACGACATCCTCTTGGTGTTTTGTGAGTGCGGGCATTCGCCACACATTTGAGCTGTTGGGACCTGAATACGCAATGGAAGTCAACATGGCTCAATGTGGCGCAAGTGTTTTCTTTTCCCGCGAAGTGACCGGTGAGGCCGGCGAGGATCTAGTTGAAAAACAAAACGCCGAACAGGGCCTCATGCCCATTTCTCCCAATGAACCTGCCCACTACGGGTACGCCGGCGAAGACCGCTACTTTGTTCAGTCCTTTCTCAGCGGAACAAAGCCCAAGCTCGACTTCAGTGATGGTGTTGAAGTGATGCGCCTTCTTATGGCAGCTTACAAGTCAGCTGCTGAAGACCGCGCAATTGCACCAACTGAACCCGAACTAGAAACTTACATGCCGTTTGGTGAAGTGCGGCTCGATTGATTTACGGAGCCCTGTCTCCATCCACACTTTATTCTTTTGAATGCGCACCATCACACCAAGGGGCGTTGCAAGTTTTGTCGCAGTCGCACCAGGCGACAGTTTTCTTTTCTTCAATCTCTACTTTAAGAGGAGAGAATTCTGTGCCACGGTGATTGCCGTCACAGAACGGAAGTTTGTCTGAAAGGCTGCATGTGCACCAGGCGTAGCGGCCAGGCTGGACTTTTTGAACTAGGGGGTGGTCACTTCGGGCCTTTTTGGGTTGGGTCATGTTTTTGTTGTAGGGCAGTTGAGGTAAATATTCCAGCGGCCTTCTTTCGGGGCTCCAAATAACGCCAAGTTAGGATGTGCGAATGATTCATCGTTTGAGCGCCCTCATTCTTGCCCTTCTCGCTTCCTTTCTCCCTGCTTGCGGTGGGGCAGATTCCGGCGAGGGCTCCTCTGCTGAAAAAAGAGCATCTGCCGCGCAGGCCGCGGGAATGCCCCCCATTATTTTGGTGAGCCTCGACACCTGCCGCGCCGACCGTTTGGGTTTTATGGGCGCACGCAACCCGAACAGCCCATCGCTGGACAAGCTCGCAAGCGAGTCGGTCGTGTTCACAAACTGCATTTCCCAATCCAGCAATACGGGCCCCAGCCACCGGAGCCTTTTCACAGGGATGTTTCCCACTCGGCACAAGCACGCGATGGGGAGTTATGTGGAGTCCCCGTTTATGCTGAGCGGGCTCCTCAAAGATGTTGGCTACCAAACCGCCGCTTTTACTGGGGGCGGCTTTCTCGCCGGAAAGCTTGGTTTTGCCGATGGCTTCGATATTTATGTGGACAAAGATGAAGGCTATGAAGAAAGCATGCAGTACCGGCGTGGCTTGAGCTCGATTTTGCCCCAGGCCGCAAGCTGGTGGCGGAAAGAATCCCCAAATTGGGCAAATGGCACCACGGGAAACCCATTCTTCCTCTTCTTACACACCTACGACATTCACTGTCCTTACTGGCCCGGGGAAGGTTATCGGAACCGTTACGGAAGCTGGTACGAGGGCTCGGCCGACCTTCAGAGCATGTGCGGGCAGGAGGATTTCCAAGCCTTCCTAGATGGCGGCGTTAAAAATGAGGACATCAACTATCTCAACGCCATGTACGACGCTGGCGTGGCCATGACCGATGAACTCACGGGCCGCTTTTTGGAAATGCTCCGCAAGGATGGGGTGCTGGACAAATCCATTTTGATAATCACCTCCGACCACGGAGAGACTTTGGGCGAACACCGCTACATTGGGCACAACCAAATGTGGGAGGAGCAGCTCCATGTGCCACTCATGATTCGGTTTCCAGGCGGAGAGTGGGGCGGCACCCGGATTCCAGACCCCGTCATGTTGGTGGATGTCCTCCCAACCCTGCTGGATGCCCTCGAACTCCCCGCACCGGAAGGGGTGCAGGGAACCAGCCTCATGGATCTTGCCCGTGGCACGGCCAGCTTTGGAGGGGAGCGCTTTCGGATGGCAATGCATCAAGACTTGATGAGCTTTCGCGTGGATGAGCAGTGGAAGGTCATTGTGAAGCAAATGGAGGACGGTCAAGCAAAAGTCAAGCTCTACGACTTGTCTCGCGACCCCAAAGAGGCCCGCAACCTCCTTAAGGACCCCCAACAAGCCCAAAAATACCGAGAGGTCCTAGATGGCTTGCTTGCCGAATGGAAAGCTTGGCGCGAGGCGGGTCGTGAACTGGACGAAAAACTGGCCCCCGCTCAGATTCAGGGCGCCGTGGACCAACAACTTCAAGCTGAGCTCTCCGAACTGGGCTACACCGGCTTCGAAGAAGAGTAAAAAGTCCCAATATCTCACCTTGTCATAACTTCGTCACGGGCTAATCAGTAATGTCCAGGGTCACCTGGGCACCAACCAACTCAATGCCATGACGGAACCAACCAGGGAACCCGAGAACCCTGCTGCGGACGGGACACATCGTCGCAGCTTTTTAAGCCGTGTCTCCTCGCTGGCGATGCTAGGCGGGCTGATTGCTGGCTACGGCTCTTGCGGCGCTGCTGCAGGCCGTTTTCTTTACCCAGCAAAGCCGCCGAGCAAGCGTTGGCAGTTCGTTCTTCAAGTGACCCGGCTGGGTCGTGGTGAGGCTATGAATTACCGCGCCCCCAATGGCGAGACCATCGTGGTCGCTCGCCAGGGAAGCGGAACAACTGCGGATAATTTCATCGCCCTTTCCAGCACATGCCCGCACTTAGGTTGCAAGGTCGCCTGGGAAGCACACAACAACCGGTTTTTCTGCCCATGCCACAACGGCGTTTTTGCCCCAGATGGCACGGGCGTTTCCGGGCCACCCGCCGATGCGGGCCAATCGCTTTCGCGCTACCCACTCATGGTCAAGAACGGCCTTCTTTTCATCGAGGTTGCCTTAGAGGGCCTGGCCTAGGAAATAAAAATGGGCATCACTAACTGGCTAAAAGAACGACTCCCGGTTGACGGCGACGAACTCCGCGAACTTTCAAACGAACCGGTCCCCAACCACATGAAGCGCTGGTGGTTCGCCTTGGGCGGAACTCCTGCCTATCTTTTTGTCGTCCAAATCATTACCGGCATCATGCTGGCTTTTTACTACAAAGCCGCGCCCGACGCCGCTTGGGAATCGGTTGCGTACATTTCTGATGAGGCCGCCTTTGGTTGGTTCATTCGAAGCCTGCACAAGTGGGCCGCAACCTTGATGATAGCTGCTGTGGTTTTGCACCAGATGCGCGTGTACTTCACTGGCGCATACCGCAAGCCTCGCGAAATAAACTGGATGGTCGGCATGATGCTGCTCATCTGTGTTTTGATGACCGGATTTACCGGATACAGCTTGGTTTACGAACAACTTTCTTTCTGGGGCGCAACCGTGGGAGCAAACATTACGGATAATGTTCCCTTCATCGGCGGCTTTATGAAGAACATGTTGCTCGGGGGTGACGCGTACAACGCAAACACTCTTTCCCGTTTCTTCGTGCTTCATGGCGCAGTACTACCCGCCGCCATTTTGGGTTTGGTGTTCTTACACATCACCATCATTCGCCTTCAGGGTGTTAGCGAATTAAGTTTCGAAGACGAGCCCGAAGACAAACCCAAGCACTTTAATTTTTTCCCAGACCACTTCTTCACGGAGCTCATTCTTGGGCTTTCGCTGATGATTCTCCTTTGCACTCTTGCGATTGTCTTCCCTGCCGAAATGGGACCCAAGGCCAATCCATTGGTGACACCTGAAGTCATCAAACCTGAATGGTGGTTCTACGTCGCTTTCCGGTGGCTGAAAATGTTCCCGGAAACCACCGCAATCATTAGCACCGGCTTCATTCTCTTTGTGATGATCTTTTGGCCTTTCATTGATGCGAAAGTGCGCAAAACGCGTCCCGCAAGTGAATTTAGCGTCTGGGTTGGGATTTTCGGTGTCCTCGCAATCATTGGAATGACCGTCTGGGAGGCGGTCGTCGCACATTAACCTCCCGCCTTCCTGAACACTCAATAAGAAATACCATGAGCCTCACCGCTAAGAAGTTCATCATCGCCGTACTTGGCGCCGCTTTCCTTGCATCTCTTCTCTTCGTTCAGAAAATGGAGATTGCTCGCAAACAAGAAGAAGCCGGCATGAGTTCGGCACACATCGCTACACCCGCAAGCAGCGAACGCTGTGTCGAGTGCCACCTCAACGAGACCCCAGGTATTGTTGACCACTGGACGGGTTCCACCCACGCCGAAAAAGGTGTCAGCTGTTTTGAGTGCCACGAAGCCGAAGAAGGCGATGTGGATGCCTTCCACCATGAAGGTTCACTCATTGCCACGATTGTCACTCCATTGGATTGTGCTCGGTGTCACCCCGACGAAGCCGAAGAGTTCCAGGCGAGTCACCACTCCACTGCGGGTCACATTCTGGCTTCTCTCGATAACCGGCTTGCCGAAGTTGCTGAAGGAATGAGAGGTGAGTTTAGCCCACACTCTCCAACTCCAGGTCGCTCCGACCGCGACATGGTTTACGGATACGGCCTTGTCAACCTTGGTTGTAAGCAATGCCACGGCTCCAAGGTTGCCCTGGAAGGCACCGACGGAAGCCTCATCACTATGGATGAATTGAAGCCTGACGCTAACGGGAAGCCAACGAATGCTGCCGCAGTTGCCATGATTGCCCGCGACGGCGAAGGCATGCCCTTGCTTGCGAAAGATGGCTGGCCCAACACAGGTATTGGTCGCTTTAACCTAGATGGTTCCAAGGGCTCTTGTTCAGCGTGCCACAGCCGGCATGACTTCTCGCCGCGCCGCGCTCGCCAACCAGAAAACTGTGGCAAGTGTCACCTCGGCCCTGACCACCCACAGAAAGAGGTGTACGAAGAGTCCAAGCACGGTATCGCCTACCGCGACATGAAGGACGAACTCAACTTGGATAGCGAAACTTGGGTCTTGGGCGAGGATTACAACGCCGCTCCAACTTGTGCAACTTGCCACATGTCTGGAAACAAGAACAACGGTGGGAAAATCACCCACGACCCTGGCCTTCGGATTTCATGGACCAACCGTCCACCGGTTTCTGCTGTCATGGATACCGATAAGAACAACAAGCGAATCAAGACCACCGATCCTATCGAGCGGCGTAACTTGCTGGCCGATGGTGGAGACTCTTGGCAGAATAAGCGGAACCGCATGAAGGATGTCTGCCGTAACTGCCACTCGAAAGGTTATGTCGGCGGGTTCTACGAGCAGTACGACGATCTCATCACTCTCTACAACGAGAAGTTCGCTAAGCCGGGTCTCAAGATTATGGGAGCTCTCAAGTCGAACAATGTGCGAACTGTGCCCATGTTTGATGAGGAAATTGAATGGACTTGGTTCTACCTTTGGCACCATGAAGGTCGCCGTGCTCGCCACGGGGCGGCCATGATGGCACCGGATTACACGCACTGGCATGGCCTCTACGAAGTCGCGGAACGCTTCTACCTCGAACTCATACCGCAAGCGCGCGAGATGGCCGAAGAGGCGGAACACCACGGCAATAAAGAGGGTGCAGACGCGGTTAGGGCTGTTATCGATGCAATCCTTGAGCGCCCAGAGCACCAATGGTTTACCGATGACAAGAGTGTGGAGGTTTTCGAATTCGATAAATAATTCGAGGCGAGCAAAAAAAGGGTGTTTCTCTTCGGGGAAACGCCCTTTTTCTTTATTTCACCCTTTTCATTTCACACAAAAAGGCTAAGAAATACTATGGCCATTGTCGGAGCATTTGCACGCATTGAGCCCGGCCTCCAAAAGAGGGCTGAGGTGGCTCTTACAGCCATTCAGGGCGTGAGCACCTTTGAGCTCGAGGATTCCAGCAAGTTGGGGATCCTTGTCGAGACGGATTCTCTTGAATCTGCTCACGAAATAATCCGCTACCAAATTGAGTCCATAGATGGAGTCTTAGGGGTTTGGCCTTCATACGCCAACATTGAAGACGAAGTCGAAGAAGTCCAACCAACCAACAATCATGAAAGCTAATCGTCGCGAATTCATTAAGGCGAGCGCGGTTGCAGCTGTGGCAGGTGCCGCAGGATGCGCCAAGCCGTCGGGTGTTTTGGAAGCGAAGAACAAGCCAGATCGATGGGTGAAGTCAGTATGCCGTTTTTGCGGAACCGGCTGTGGTGTGATGCTCGGCGTGAAGGGTGGCCAACTGGTCGCACTTCGCGGTGATAACGAACACCCAACCACCCGAGGTCTCGTTTGCGCCAAAGCACTATTCCTTCCCAAGATCGTAAATAGCCCCGACCGTTTGAAGTACCCCATGGTGCGCAAGAACGGCAAGTTGGAGCGTACGAGTTGGGATGAAGCCATGAACCTTGTGTGTGACAAGTTCGCCAAGGTCATCAAAGAGAAGGGACCCAACGCAACCGCTTACTACGGCTCTGGCCAGGCGATGACCGAAGAGTCCTATCTCGCAAATCGCCTCTTCAAGGGCGGAATCGGCACGAACAATGTTGAAGGAAACCCACGCCTATGCATGGCATCTGCCGTGGGGGGCTATGTGAGTACTTTCGGAAAGGATGAACCCATGGGCTGCTATGACGACATTCGTAGCGCTCGTGTTTTCTTCCTTGTTGGCTCCAACACCGCCGAGTGCCACCCAGTCATCTTTGACCAAATCCTAGCTGAGCGTGCATCAGGTCGTGCGATTCAGGTCATTTCGATTGACCCTCGCAAATCCCCGATAAGCACCGCATCTGATTTGTACTTACAGCCCAAGCCAGGTTTCGACCTCGCAATTTTCCATGCGATGGCTCATGTCATTGTGAATGAGGGTTTGTACGACAAAAAGTTCATGGCGAAGAATGTCCAGTTCAAAGCTGTGAAAGATGGCGCACCGGTAGGCGTGGATTTTGAGGGATACAAAGCATTTCTTGAAGATTACTCACCAGAGAAAGCTGAAAAGATTGCAGGCGTAAAAGCCGGCGATATTCGGCGCGCTGCCCGTTCGTTTGCCGAGGGCCCAACCATGTCCTTCTGGACCATGGGACTCAATCAACGCGTGAAAGGGGTTTGGGCAAACAACCTCATGCACAACTTGCACCTCATCACGGGCCAGATTGGAAAACCAGGAATGACTCCATTCAGCCTGACCGGCCAACCTAATGCGTGTGGTGGTGTTCGCGACACCGGTTCCTTGTGCCACATTCTTCCTTACGGTCGCTTGGTCAAAAAACCCGAGCATCGCGCCGCAATGGAAAAACTTTGGAATTCCGAACCTGGAAAAATTCAACCCAAGCCAGGGCTTCACACCATTGCCATGTTTGAAGCTCTTGGACGGGATGAAATCCAAGCCATGTTCATGCTAACGACAAACCCTGCTCATTCACTCCCCAATGTGAATAAGCATGGAGATGCCATTGGAAAAGCCCGCCCGAACAAACCCTTCATTGTGGTTTTGGATTCTTACCCAAGCCGAACGGTGGACATGGCAGATGTTGTCCTTCCGGCCGCCATGTGGTCAGAGAAAACGGGCGTGTTTGGAATGTCTGAACGCAGATACCAGATTCACCCCAAGGTTAAAGAAGCACCAGGCGAAGCGCGCTCGGACTTCGACATTCTTTTGGACTTCGCCCAAGGTCTCGAAGACCGTGGCGTTGTGAAGAAGGGATACATCGGCGGAAAGTTCCATACGACCGACGATGTTTGGGATGAAATTCGCCTCGCATCGAAGGGAACGTCTTATGACTTCATGGGGATTACTCGCGAACGATTGCACAAAGAGCGGGGCCTCCGCTGGCCTTGCCCAACTGAGAACCACCCCGGAACGACGCGCCGCTTTGTGAAGGGCGATGACCCTGTTCTGGACATTAACCCAACTTACAAGGATGACACCCTGAAACCTGGCGAGACAAAGTTCTACTGCGCGAAGGATCAAAAGGCCATCGTTTGGCTACGACCCGTTGTTGGGCCCGCTGAGCCTGCCGATAGCGAGTACCCATTTGTTCTTTCTACAGGGAGGGTTATGGAACACTGGCACACAGGAACAATGACCATGAAGGCGGACGAACTTCGCCGTTCTTACCCTGAGTGCTATGTAGAAATGCACCCGCAAGATGCCGCCAAGATGGGCATTCGAACGGGGAATAAGGTGCGCATCATTTCGCGTCGCGGAGTGTCCACCATTAAAGCGCGTGTTGTCAGCCACCCACTACCCGGAACGGTCTTCGTTCCTTGGCACTGGGCGGATGAAGCAAGCTTGATTAACAAAGTGACCATTGATGCGATTGACCCGGGCTCCAAACAGCCTGAGTTCAAAATCTGTGCGGTCAAACTTGAGAAAGTCGGAGGGGAGGCATAGGCATGAAACTTTTGCTCACAACACTCACCTTGTTTTTGACTGTTGCATGTTCGGGAGGTGTGGACAACGCAGTACACGCCGCAAACCCCGACGACACGGTTTACCCGGTTGAGTTCTACTCGGGTGCGTTTCCACCGATCCTTCCAAACGATGAGGATCACAAAATGGATTCGCGGGATTCGTGGATGAAGGACAACTGTCTGACTTGCCACGAAAACGGGAAGAACGACGCCCCGATTACGAAACACGAAGGGATGGCAGACATTCTGGTGCAGGCAAAGTGCCGGACTTGTCATACATCCAATCCCTGAGTTGGTTGAAAGGGTGGCCGACGGCAGGAAAATAACCCGCCGTCGGTTGCTCGCAGGCGCTGCCTGGACCGCCTGCGCTGCTGCCGGCGGAAAGGCCTTGGGGGTTTGGGCCTCCAAGCGCGCTGGAAGTCTTCGGCCTCCTGGCGCTAGCAACGAGTTGGATTTCTTGGCGGCCTGCATACGCTGCGGACAGTGTGTGCAGGTTTGCCCTCATGAAAGTTTGAGCTTGCAGGACTTGTGGTCGGGGCCCTCGGCGGGAAGCCCAGAAGTCGATAGCCGTAATAACCCATGCCGATTATGCGAGGGCCTTGACGAGCTTCTTTGCATCGAGATTTGTCCCAGTGGAGCTTTGGCCGAAGTTCAAGACCGCCGCAGTATTCGAATGGGAACGGCCGTCATTGATGAAGAGCGGTGTTTGGCTTTCAATAAGCAAATCTGCAGGGCTTGCTGGCACGCGTGCCCTTTTTTAGATGAAGCAATTCAATTGAAAAGGAACCGGCCCGTGATTGTTGCCGACATTTGCGTTGGCTGTGGAATATGCGATTGGGCATGTTTAACGGAACCGAGCTCTATTCGAATGGTGCCGGTTGGGGAAACTTGAAATGAAAACTTGGCTCCGCCGCGGAACTGCGTTTGTCGTTTTCGCTTCTTTTTTAATAGGGGGTTGGAGTGATTCCTTTTGGGTTAAAGGGTCTTTTACTTCTGCACGGTGGTTTGAATACTTGCAACTTGCCGATCCTTTAGCCGCGATTGAGGTTGGGTTTGCAAGTGGGCAATGGCCAGCCAAGTTATGGCTTGCGGCTTCCCCGTTATTTTTGCTTGCTCTATTCTCTCAACGCTCTTTTTGTCGGTGGTTCTGCCCTCTTGGCTTTTTGTTTTCCACCCTCCGCTCCTTTCGTTCCCACAGCAAGCCAGTGGAACCGGTTTGTCACTACTCCAAACCCAATCTTTGGGCTCTGAGCCTCATCTTAATTATCTCTTTCACTTCTGGACTCCCTGTTTTTCAAATACTCTCCCCAATCAATAGCCTCATTTTGGGCCTCGTATTCGGGCTCCAGCTTTACCTGATTCTCCCAGCCCTAGCGATTCTCCTGGATTGGTTTTATCCGCGCCTTTTTTGCAAAAACATCTGCCCCTTAGGCAACCTACCTTCCATGCAACGAAAGTGCTCCGAGCAAAACTGTTGCAACCGAATGCTAGAAACGCATTTCTAGCCACCCATCACCATTGATATTTTCAAAGGTGAGCAGATTGTTTTGAATGCTCCAGGACCCAGTCATACTTCCGCGGAAAGAAACTTGTGCCGGCAAGCTAGGTGCTGAATTGAAGTCCAGAACGACGCGACCATTTTGAGCCTCACCATAAAGAAGCAGTTTGTCGCTGCCGTTGGGTGGCCTAGAAATTCGAGCTTTTGTCATCTGGAAGTTCTCAAACTCCTTGCTAACAATTCCATCTAAGTGAATTCCAGCTTGTTCGGCGCGGATGGCTCGTTTGGTGCTGAGCCGGGGAAGCCATATGGGATTACTAAACACCTTGGCAATTCCCCCGGGCTCCCAAACTTCCACCCGGTAGAAGGAGTCTTCGGTTTTAGGGACAGCGAATGCCTGATTGTGCAGAAAGCTGGTTCCGGTCACAGCGTTTTGAAACACAACATCGCCAGATTGAATGATGCGGACAATATCTCCAGAGTTAAGCCCAGTAATGGAAATGGAAATGTCGTGGGTGGTTAAATCATTCACAACAATTTGACCCATTTCGAAGTCGTTACCCAGCTTGATGTCAACGGTGCCATCAAACAAGGTGGGGTCTCCAAAGAAGAGGCGCCCAGCTTTCAGCCCTTCAAAGAGAGAGGCCTGAGAGGAATCCAAAGACCAAATCCAAGAAATAAAGTTATTGGTTCGGGTTCCCCAATGACCAACAGGGTTGGAGTCTTCGTCGCCATGAGTATCGCTAATCCCATCAGCGATAAGTGGTATCCCAAGAATGGCTAGTTCATCCCACACATCCAAGAAGTCAATAATCTTTTGGCCTCCGCGTTCGCGATAACCAACTTCAAGTAGATCGGCACCATAAAGGTCTATCTCGGCCAAATATCTTGCCATTCTTTCCGGGGTGACGCTCCCCCTTCGCGGAGGCGTCGTTCCAAACATATGGTTAAAGGAGAGGAGGCTACCTCGGTCATGCGCATCTTGAACAAGTTGAGCGATAATGACATCCCGCATGGCTTCAGGGTCGCGCACCCAATTTTTTCCAGGACCCCCACTTACAACGAATCCACTATTCATAATGAGGGCTTCATAATCAGGTATTTGAATGTTGGGCCCAAATTCATTGAGGTGTGGTCCGTAAGAAATTTCAAGGCCCTGAATTTGTGAAACATTTGGGTATAGCGTTTCAGCATGAGCGAGCATGTCTAAATTTTCAGTCATAAGGGCTTGGCCTTCTAGGTTGTGTCGAATATGAAGTGCGTCAAAATTGACATCAGTGAATGCTCCGTTCCGAGATTCAATTCCTGCCGACATGCGGTAAAAACTATTATCGCGGGCATCAGTAGATGGGAAGCCAGCAGCCGCATCAGCAGTTAAATCCAGAACCAAGTTGTTCCACTGGCCTTGGGTATAGGGAACAGGGACAAACCAGGTGTCATCTGTACGCCAAGGTGTGGCACCGGAGTTGTCCAAGAAATAGTGGAGGGCATGAGTGGCATAAACTTCAACACCTGCGGCAGACATGTGTTGGGAAAGTTGCACATGAACAAAGGGTCGCGCGTCTGCTGAAACTTGCCACGGAAGCATGGCCATTTCCAGCTGCACTTCGGAGGCAAGGCTTCGCTTGTGCCGCCAGCGGTCAGAGGCTAGAAATCCCTTCAGTTCAGAAAAGTCAACGGAGTTGCTCGCACCCGAAAAGCGCATACTTCCAGTGCCTTCCCATGGAGTAGTTTGTGTATCAATAAGGATAGATGGAGAGGCATAACTGTTCGGCGGATTTCCGGGCTTGAAACTTTTTAAGCCAAGGTCTTGAATGTAGAGAGGCATCCAAGCCTCGTTGAGAAAGTTCTGCTCTTCAAAGTCATCAAATGAGAACCGTGAGATGTGTTTGTAGTAATCCGCACGCCAATCGTGCTCACTCCACCAAATGGCATCAAGGCCGAGCTGGTCAGCTTCCCAGGTGCCCGATTCAATACTTCCTGCGCCCTCGCTCAGCGAGCCGTGAACATGCAGCTGGACAGCCTGGGGGGTTGGAACCAGCGGAATAGGGGCCGAGGCACTCAAGGCTCCCAGGACCAACGAAAGAGCGGCAACTGGGAGGAGGGGATGACGAAAGCTCAGCATTAAGGAAGTATTACCATGAAATGGGCCATTTAGGGGCCTTCAGCCCACGCTTTATCGACCATATTGGCCGGTTTTCAATAGGGGGTATGCCAGATTTTCTTAGAATCCCTCAGTGAAAAATGGCGGAATCCTGCTTGTGGACACTTCTTTTCTAGGAGATGTCTTGTGCGCTGAGCCGCTCGTGCGTGCGGTTGCCGAAAGCCAGCCTGCACCAATTGACTTCCTGACCTCTCCCGGCGGGTCTGGAATGTTGGGCAATCACCCCCAAATTCGGGAGGTCCTTATTTTCGACAAGAGGGGCTGTGATTCCGGTTTTTCAGGCCTCTGGAGAATGGCCCAAAAACTTCGGGCTCGCAGGTATCAGCAAGTCATCTGTTCTCACCGATCCTGGCGCACTGCGGGTCTGCTGTGGCTCGCCGGGATTCCTGAGCGGGTGGGCTTTCATAACGCCTCCGGCGCTCTCCTTTACACCAAGCGAGTTCAGTACCGAAAGGACCTTCATGAAATCCAGCGAAATCTGGAACTTGCGGGGGGCGGAGATTGGGAAGCTCCGCGAGTATTCCCAACCGAGGCCGAGCGAGGGCGCGCCCGGGAGCTTTGCCCGGATGGTCCC
Source organism: Planctomycetota bacterium (assembly GCA_030748415.1). GTDB lineage: Bacteria > Planctomycetota > UBA1135 > UBA1135 > UBA1135 > UBA7888. The sequence goes on along the minus strand of JASMMA010000005.1, from coordinate 127,392 downwards.
TTTGTTGCAATCGCTCCCGGCTCTATTTGGGCGACAAAGCGTTGGCCCCAGGATTACTTCACCGCCGTTGTTCGAGAACTGGACAAACAAGGCGTGTCCGTTGTTCTTTTGGGGGGTCCGGATGACACTCCTCTTTGCGAGGAAATAGCAACGGGTACTCGTGCCCACAACCTGGCCGGGCAGACCAACCTCAGGGAATCTGCTGCGGTATTAGAGTCCGCAAAAGTCATGCTCACAAACGACTCCGCCCCGATGCATTTGGGGGTTGCCGCCGGCATCCCAGTTGTTGCTATTTATTGTGCAACGGTTCCGGAGTTCGGTTTCGCCCCTAGAGGGAAAGATGATGTTGTGTTGGAGGTCCCCAATCTTTCCTGCCGCCCCTGTGGAATTCATGGCCACAAAAGTTGCCCCGAACGCAACTTCCGATGTGGCAAGGAGCTTGCGCCGGAAAGGGTTATGTCGGCCCTCAGCTCCCGGCTGTCTTTCTAGAAGTTCGCCCAGAGGGGAAAAGGGGTTCCGGCTTTACTACCACTACATCTTGTGGCTTGTCTCATTTGCTCCACAATAGGTGGAATTTCAAAGAAAAACCGAGAAGGGTTTGCAGGCGGCCCCCTTGATGGATAACTTTAGAACCCGCGTGTCCCCCTGCGCTTTTTGGTGACCCCCCCAAAGTCCACCACCGAGTCCAGGAGACACGCCGAAAGTCTCACAATTAATACTCGGAAAAAAGGAAAAGAACGAAATGGAGCCAAACGGCGAGGTCAGCAAAGCATTGGAAACTAGAGGCAATAAAGTAGGTTCGGCAGGCAGGATGCCGACAGAAATTATCACCCCAACGGAACTTCCAGAACCAAAACTCACAGAAAACTCGGTTAAGGTTCTCCAGAACCGCTATTTGAAGAAGGACAAGATTTCTGGCGAGGTGATTGAAGAGCCCAAGGACATGTTCTGGCGTGTGGCGACTTCGGTAGCCGAACCCGAATTTGAAGCCAGCCCTGAACAGGGAGACCGTTGGTCTCGCCGCTTCTACGATTTGATGGCGACTGGGGTTTTTATGCCAAACAGTCCAACCCTCATGAATGCGGGTCGAGAAATGGGCATGCTCTCTGCATGTTTTGTTTTACCTGTTGAGGACAGCATCGATTCTATTTTTACCACTCTTAAGCATGTGGCCCTGATTCAAAAGTCAGGTGGCGGCACGGGCTTTAGCTTCTCCCGCCTCCGCCCAGATGGAGACATAGTGGCGAGTTCAGGCGGTCAGACCAGTGGTCCACTCTCCTTCATTGATGCTTACTCTGCCGGCACAGACGCCATTCAACAAGGCGCCTTCCGTCGCGGAGCAAACATGGGTGTTCTTCGCTGCGATCACCCCGATGTCATGGAGTTCATTCAGGCGAAGGACGACCTTGGCCGTTGGACCAACTACAACGTTTCCATTGCCGTCACCAACGAATGGATGCAAAGCGTTGTGGACAACCCAGATGCCCCCATAGTTGTTGCGAACCCTCGTGGCGGCCACAAAGCCTGGATGCAAAAGACATCGGGTCGCCGCTCCGCCACTCCTGACTACGAAGCCTTTGCCGCTGGTGAGCCCAAGCCCGAAGTGGAATACTGGACATACGGCGAGGTCATGGATCGCCTCATCCACTTTGCGTGGAAGAATGGCGAACCAGGTCTTCTGTTCCTTGACCGTGCAAACGAAGACAACATGGTCCCCAACTTGGGCGATTTGGAGTCCACGAATCCTTGCGTGGTTGCGGATACCTGGGTTCAAACCTCTGATGGTCCCCAGCAGGTTGGTGAACTCGTTGGTCAGCCTTGCCGCGTTGCCGTCGATGGCCAACTTTGGGACACCACTGAAAAAGGTTTCTTTCAAACCGGAGTCAAAAAAGTTTTGCGCCTTTGTACCCGCGAAGGTCAATCCCTTCGCCTGACTGCGGACCACCCCGTTCGCAAAGTTACAAAAAACACTCGGTTCAAGTTGGAATCTGAGTGGACTGAAGCAGGCGATCTCAACCCAGGAGACGAAATCCTTCTCCACAACCACCGAGAGCTCCCAGCTTGGGAAGGCGCTGGGCTTGAAGAGGAAGGTTATTTGATGGGCCACCTTCTTGGCCACGGCACCCTCCAAGCTGAAGCCGCCGTTCTTTCAGTTTGGGCGAATCCAGCTGCTGATGGCACCTTGCCTTCAGGTGCCTTGGCCGTGATGGGCAAGTTGGAGCATTGTGCTTCAACGGTTTCTCACCGGAGTGATTTCACTGGCTTCCAGGGAGTTTCGAATCGCAACGAATGGCGCTTAGAATCTGCACCTATTCGAAATCTTGCTGAGGCATACGGCCTTCTTCCGAGCTCAAAGCTCATCACCCCTCAAATTGAGCGCACAGGAAGTGAATTCCACCAAGCCTTCCTGCGTGGCCTTTTTGATGCCGACGGATCCGTTCAGGGAACCCAATCGAATGGCGCTTCAGTTCGCCTAGCTCAACGAAACAAAAAGAGCTTGGAGGCAGTTCAGCGCATGCTTTTGCGCCTAGGGATTGCTTCCAAAATCTATGCCGATTGTGAAGTCAGCGCCGCTCGTCTTTTCAACGGAAAAGGGGACAAGGATTTGTGCCCAACTCAGGCCCAGTTTGAATTGGTGATTTCTGGTGACAACCTGGCTATGTTTGCGGAGCGCATTGGATTTGCTGATTCCGAAAAACAGGGCCGCATGCTCGAACTTCTTTCGTGCTATTCCGGTCGCTTGAATCCCGAGCGCTTTGTTGTTCGAGTTTCAGATCTTGTCGAAGATGGCACCGAACCCGTTTTCGATGTTCAGGTTCCCGGTGTGAATGCTTTTGACGCAAATGGTCTTATGGTTCACAATTGCGGCGAGCAATGGCTTTTGCCTTACTCCTCCTGCAACCTTGGTTCCATTAACTTGGGTCGTTTCTACAACAAGGATGGGGCCGAAAGTTCGGACTGGGAAGACAAATTCGCTTGGGATGCATTCGACTCTGTAGTTCACGATTCCGTTCGCTTTTTAGATGATGTCGTGAGCATCAACCGTTTCCCCATTGACCAAATCCGCGACCGTGCCGAAGAAGAGCGCCGCATCGGATTGGGTGTAATGGGCTTCGCGGACTTGCTCTACAAGATGGGCGTTCGCTACGGCTCCGAGAAAAGTTTTGAAGTTGCCCGCAAATTGTCGGCTCGTCTTTTTGACCAATCCGCCCTCGCCTCTGAAAAGCTAGTAAGCGAAGATGGGCGTGACACTTACCAGGCCTGGGAGGGCTCCACTCCGCAAATCGAGGGCAAAGCCAAGCGTCGCAATTCTCATCTCACAACGGTGGCCCCAACGGGTACCATTTCCATCATTGCAGGTTGTTCCGGTGGTATTGAGCCACTTTTCTCCTTGGCCTTCCAGCGCCAAGTCATGAAAGATGCCGACGGTAAGCCTGTTGTGATGAAAGAGGTCAACCCTGCCTTCCGTAAAGCAATGGAGAAAGCTGAATATACCGCTGAAGAAATTGATGCGGTCATTGATGTAGCCCTTTCCGAGGGAACAGTTGCGCATGCAGGCCTTAATGAAGAGCTTTCAAACACCTTCGTGACTGCTCACGATGTTCAACCTGCGGAGCACATCCAAATGCAAGGTGCATGGCAATCGAGCATTGATAACGCAGTTTCAAAAACCATTAACTTGCCAAACGAAAGCTGTGAGGATGATGTTCGAACTGCTTATCTTTTGGCTTGGCGCGAAGGCTGTAAAGGCGTGACCGTTTATCGTGATGGTTGTCGAGAAATGCAGCCCATGGCCCTCAAAGAGAAGGAAAAGGCCAAAGTTGTTACTCCTGTCATGGCAAATGCTGGCCTTGTTCCTAGCACCCTCCCCGAAATCATGCCCTGCGTTCGGGTTCGTCAAATGACTCCGTTTGGAAACATGCATGTCAAAATTTCCGTGGACCCTGCCGAGGATCGCGAGATGGAAGTTTTTGCTCAACTCGGAAAAGGCGGCGATGTCGCCAACTCTGACCTTGAAGCGATTTGCCGCATGCTTTCTTTGTTCCTCCGTTGCGGCGGGAACATGGGCATGGCACTTTCGCAACTTGAAGGAATTGGCTCTTCGTTAACCGTCCCAAGCAAAGACGGTCGAATCATGTCTCTCGCAGATGGACTTGCAAAAGCTCTCCATAAGTTTGCCACGACCAAAGAAACTCATGGATTGAAAGCCATTCTTCTTGGGAAAGTAGATCCAGCAAACACTAATTTGCTTGCCGATAAACCAGCCCAAGTTGCTTCAGGCAAAAGAATAGGAACTGGCACCGGCGGCGCATTCAAGGTGAAGTGTCCGGCTTGTGAAGGTGTTTTGGCCTTTGAAGAAGGCTGCTGCAAGTGTTACGGCTGTGGCTACAGCCAGTGCTGATGGAATACCTGCACTCCTAATCAGGAAGAGAGAGCTTGGGCCACACGGTGCAAGCTCTCTTCGCTTTCTGTCCCATTCACGGAAAAGCGGAGAACGGAATTTCGAAAACCAGGGTCCAGTCCGATTGCTTCAAGCACAGGGGATTCTTCGCTCCCGTGGGTGGAGCAGGCGGAGCCGGACCCACACAAGATTCCTTTGGCCTCCAGTTGATGCAGCAGTGGTTCGGCACGCTCTCCAGGAAACGCCAAAGTGAGGATGCTTCCCTGAATATCGGAATCCTGAGAGGGCCCAAGAGGGAGTATCCCTGGTCGAGCTTTTTGAATGGAATCCAAGAGCCACTTCCGGCGAGTGAAGTAGGCACCAGGCTCGGCTTGGATGAGTTGGCTTCGATACTCGGCAGCAACGGCAAAGGACTTTGCCCCAGCTACATTTTCGGTGCCAGAGCGTAGGCCGCTCTCGTGTCCACCGCCCAGAAAGAAGGGAGTGGGCTTGGGGGAGCCCTCTCGCAAAAAGAGGGCTGCGCATCCGCGAACACCGCCAATTTTGTGGGAAGCAACAGCAAAGGAGTCCGCTCCAAGCTCATCAAATGTCTCTGGCCTTTTCCCTGCGGCTTGAACGGCATCTACATGAAAAGCGGCGCGGGGCGCATGTTGTTTAACAAGCTGAACCAGATCAGCGATGGGATTCAGCCCGCCCAGTTCGTTGTTGGCCCATTGGATGGCTACAAGTACGACTTCGTCATTAAGGAGCGGTTGCAAGCACTTTGGTTGAATCAACCCAGCCGAATCAACGGGAATCGCTTCAACCTGAAACCCTTCCCCGCGAAGGGCAAGGGCGGACTCTCTCACAGCAGGGTGTTCGGCAGCACCGAAAAGAATTTTCTGTCCCTTGTTTGGTCGCTGGAGAGTCCTCGCCAACCCCTGGACACCCAAATGGTCTGCTTCGGTACCAGTCCCTGTGAAAATAAGTGAGTAATTGTCTGCACCAAAAGCCTGAATCAAAGCCTCCCGCGAACGGCGAAGGGAGCGGCCAGCTTGAGCACCAGGTTCATGAAGAGAGCCCGGGTTTGCGAACTCCAGGCTGGAGGATTCCGCAAAAGCAGCAATTGCTTCAGGGAGTGGCGGCGCAGTGGCGGCGTGATCCAGGTAGAGAGGGGAACACATTTCCTCATATTCTGCCCTCGTCCCCGTAGAATCGTCTAGACATGTTCGCTTCCTCCCGACTCACACCCACCTTTATTGCCGTAGCCCTTGCAGCGATACCCTCCATGCTGGTTTCTCAGCAGCTCCCAGAAGACGGGCGCGGCCAGGGTCTTCTGAACATGGAATGGCATGCCGCTCGCCGGGCACAACTCATGGAGGAAGTCGGCCGAGGCATCATCGTTCTTCGGGGTGCGCCGACCCTCGATGATTATCGCGAATTTAGGCAGGACAATAACTTTTGGTATCTGACCGGAATAACAACCCCAAACGCCGCCCTCATTTTGATTCCGGAAGCAAAAGAAGTTTTTTTGTTGGTGCCCCCTGTGGACCCCCGAATGGAAACATGGATGGGTGACTTGATTGACCCCAAAGAGGCTCAGGCATTAACAGGAATAAAGCGGTGTCTCCCCACAGGAAAAATGTCTCGAAGTGGAAACTGGGACGGTCTCGAAAAAGCAATCCGAAAAGCCCTTCTGCTTGCTACAGAGAAGATTATTTATGTTCAGGAAATGCCTTCAGAGAACTGGATGATGAGTCGCGACAACTTGTTGACGGCTGCTCGCTCTCAGGCAGTTGACCCCTTTGACGGACGAAACACTCGAGAACGCCAATTCAAAGAAAAGCTGAAAGAAGTTTTTGAGGAAGTTGAAGTGAAAGATATCACAACTCTTTTAGATGCCCTGCGGATTTACAAAACACCAGAAGAGGTCGAGGCTATGCGGAGAGCCTGTGAAATTAGCGGTGCCGCCCACACTAATATCATGAAAAGTGCTCAGTTGGGTGACTATGAATGGCAAATGGCCGCCCAAATGACAGGAGACTTTTATTCGGCAGGCGCCATGGGTCCTGGGTATATGGCTATTGTCGGAACGGGCCCCAACTCATGCACTCTTCACTACAGCGCAAACAACCGCAAGCTCACGGATGGCGATATCGTCATGATTGATTATGGTGCTGAATACAACCACTACGTTGCTGATGTATCTCGAACTTGGCCCGCAGGAGAGAAGTTCACAGAAAGGCAGGCGGAAATTTACCAAGCTGTTTATGACGCTCAAGAGGCCGCGTTTAAGGAGTGTAAGCCAGGCAGTAATCTTCGCAATGTTCACCGCGCTGCATACCTGGTGTTAAAGGAGCGCGGCTTTGCAGAAGCCTTCCCACATGGAACAAGTCACTGGCTGGGTATGGCAACTCATGATGTGGGAGCACCATTTGCAGAGTTTAAACCAGGTGCCGCCTTTACAGTCGAGCCTGGGGTTTACCTTGCTGACGAAGAGATTGGAGTGCGGATTGAAGATGTCATTGTTATTACAGAAACGGGTTACGAAATCTTGACTGCTGGGATTCCAAGGAAGTTAGAAGATATCGAAGCACTTCGTGCCGCCTCCTATAAGAAGTAATTCACCATGAAGCGATTGCTCGCCTGGATGTCTGGCCTGACTGCCGTTGGCATTCTCCAAGGTCTTTTTTTCTTTCCATTTGAAGGCAAGGCCCCAGTCGGAGTGGACATTCTTGCAATCTGTTCCTTTGGAAATTTAGTTTTTGCCTTAGTCTCCGGACTAATTATTGGACTTGCCCTCCGTGTTTTTTCGGTCCAGCCTCCCAAAGAAGGGACACTTTTTTGGCTTGGAGCTTCTTTAGGATTGATTGTTGCACTAGGCAGCCTTTCGCTTGGCAGTGCTCCAGTGATAGCCGTTCTCGTCTCAGCAATTGTGGCTGGGCTTTCTAGCCGCCTCGGTCGCATCTGGCTGCCTTCGACAAACTTAGCCACCCTCGTTTTATGTTTTGCTTCGTCTAGTTTTATTTGGGGCTGGTTTCATCAAAACACCAGAGTCTTGGTTTTTGATTACGAAAAATCCCTAGAAACTGTGTCTCTTGCCGAGCCTGGAGCCATAGTTTCTGAATCGTTGCCCGACGTGGTTTTGATTTCCGTTGATACTTTGAGGGCGGACTCGATTGTTGGAGGCGGCCCAGCTCGCGCAGTGACCCCACACCTAGACAAGATGCGCTCGGAAGGGGCATGGTCCAAATGGGGGCTATCTTCCAGCAATCAAACTTTGCCAGGTCATGTTGGTTTACTTACGGGCACTACGGCACTTCAGCACGGAGTCACATCTAATCAGGACATGGTTCCGACTCAGCTAGAACTTGTCAGCGAGGTTGCCCAAAGAGAGGGCTATAAAACAGTTGGGATTGTGACGAATGGATTATTAAGCGCGAGTGCTGGGTTCGGGAAAGGCTGGGACATTTACAATGATTATCGAGTTCGTTTTGCAGGTAGCGCCCAACTCCTTGATGGCCGCGCTCGGCGGCACACATTGTTTGGTTTATTGTCAGGGTTTATTTCTAAACCCATGACTTCCAACTTATTTAGGAAAACAATCCTATCCGATTTCTCAAAATCGGAACATTCGTCGCCAATAAATCAAAGCAGCAACTATGTTGTGGAAGGTTTCAAAATAGTCCATAAAAGCCTATCTAAACAATCCCGCCCCGTTTTTTACTTTCTTCACATGATGGACCCTCACGCGCCATACCCAAAGGAGCTTAAAAACCCCCAAGGAAAGAAGCTACCCCACAGATATGCAACGAATGAAAATCTTATAAACACATCAACCTTGAAAATGATTGAGAAAGATCTTCATTCCACCGACTCTGCAATTAAAGCTGAGGCGCAAGAGGCCGTTGAATTCTGCCGCGCCGCATATATTCAAGAGGTTGAGGGCGTGGATGAGGCTGTTGGCAGGATTTTGACTACTGCAAAAAGAGCGGGCAGACCAGTTCGTATTTGTTTCACATCCGACCATGGGGAACATTTTGGCGAGGGTGGCTTTCTTGAACACGCAAATACCCTTCTCGAACCTCTTCTGCGGGTCCCCTTTGTTTTGTGGGGGGCAGGAGTCCCCTCTGGCGAAATTCCCCCAACCCATCTTTCCCAGGTCCTTTCGTGTCTTTTCGACCCATCTTTAGCTACAACCCCAAAAGAACACCTTGCGCGATGGGAAAACCAAATTGCTTGGCGGGATGAGACCGGAAAGTGGATTGTAGATTTGGAATCGAGCGAAAAAACCGATAATTCACTCCCTCCGGCATTGGTTTCGGTGATTCGTGATTTGCGCAGGACAGTGACCACAAAATCGGAAAAACCAAAAGTGACAGCAGAGAAGGCCGCGCTTTTGGATGCTCTTGGATATGGTGATAGCGAAAAATGAAGCATCTCCTTTCCGCCTTTGGGGGCTGTCTTGTTCCTAGCCTAATCCATGCCGGATTTGCGTGGGGGTGGAGTGGAAATGAGCCAATGCTTAGAGACCGCATTTTTGCAGTGTTTCTAGGGAATTTACTTCTCTGTTCCCTCGTTGCCATCTGGTTTAGTATTCGGAAGCGTCCCTTTGGCGTCTCTTTTTTGGGTGGCGCTGCCGTCGGAATTTCTGGAGTTTGTTTTTCGCCTTGGCTTGGATTGTTAACCTTGGCTCTTTTTTTACTTGTTGCAAACCGAGTAGGGTCTGAATTTGAACTCCCCCTTCGGCCACTAAGGGTCTTTGGGGTTTTATCGTTAACAACACCACTGATTGCTCTTTGGGCCAACCCCTCCACCGCTCCGGTCCCCACATCTCCGGTTCCTGAACTTATTTCTGACTACTCAGAACAACCGCCTGCGAAGGGCATGGACATTGTTCTGATTGTTGCTGACACCCTTCGCGCTGATGCCATCCTTGCTCCAGGTGTCCGCACCCCCAACTTGGATCGCCTGCGTGCGTCGGGGTCGTGGTCCCGTGCTGCGACAGCCCCATGCAACCAAACCATTCCCAGCCACCTTTCCCTGCTGACGGGCCTCGAGCCAGAGAAAATAGGGATGAGAAACAACCTCAGTTCTTGGCCATCAAAGGAGGTTCTTGAAGATCGTTGGGATATGGTTAGCTTGGCTCAGCGCTTCCAAAACGCAGGATGGCGCACGGCTGGAATTGCAGGGAATGCCCTTCTTTCTAAAGTTCCAGAAGGGGCGCACCCGATTTCGGATGGTTTTGAACTTTGGGACGGTCTTCACCGAGAGCTTCCTTGGTGGAAATTTTCGAGTTGGAAGAAGGAGCGTACCTGGCTAGGTTGGATAACTCCATCAGGCAAAATTGATGGAGCGGTAAATGTTCTTTTGCGGTTCCTTCTCCAACCTAATTATCTGCGGTTTTCCCGTTTACACAAAGGCCTGAGTGAGACCACTACCCAGCATGCTCTTTCCGTACATAGACAGTTAGTTCAAAGCGAGCGACCCTTTTTCCTGTTTATAAACTTTATGGATGTGCACGCCCCTTACTTGCCAAACGATAGTGTCAGTCCGAAAACGGAATACGACATGCGACTGCAGTTAAGAAGGAAAGGGGAAGAAGGTCTTGAAGACGAAGAACTATCTAATCAGCTACAACACCTTTATCACCTAGAGTTAGAGAAATTTGACTTACAATTAGGCCTCATTCTGGAAGGTCTGGAATCTACGGGTCGTCCGTTTACTCTTTTGTTTACTGGCGACCACGGGGAAATGTTCGGCGAGCACGGTTTTGTGGAACATTCATCATCTCTTTTCGAGAATGAAATCACTGTTCCTTTTGTTTTGTTTGGGCATGGTGTCCCAGAAGGTGTCGAGATTGCAGGACAAGTGCGTTTGGTTGACGGTTCCCGAACGCTTGCTCAACTCGCGGGTGTTGAGGCAGAGGGCATGGACGGCTTCAATCTTCTTGCTCCAACTGGTCGCCCGCCCAGCCCTTCACTCTCTCTTATGAGCGATGCGTGCTCAATGCGCCACGGAAGATGGAAGACCATTTTTCAACTGAACACAAAGACAATTCCATATGAGATACAATCAGTCTCTCTCTTCGATCTCCAAAGTAATCCTGAAGAGACAAACGATGTTGCAGAGGAAAATCCTGAAATTGTCGAGTTTTTCATTTCTGCTCTTCGCCCTCGCCTAGAGAGAGACCTTCTCCCAAGCCTGGAAGAACGAACGCTGAGCTGGCGAGAGAAGCAGCTACTTGAAGATATGGGCTACAGAGACGATGCAGAGGAGTAATGAACAAGGATAATATCGACCCCTCTTCAAGAAGCGCCCGCGACGCCTTCCTCCTGATTTTCCTTTGTTTTTTAGCCTTCTCCTCAACGCTTTCAAATGAATGGATTTGGGATGATGACGATTATGTAGTCGAGAACCCAGTTCTCACTCAGGAGGGCGGCCTTGAGAGAATCTGGACCGAACGTCGTTCAATTCCTCAGTGGTACCCTCTTGTTCATACCACCTTTTGGGTGGAGAGAAGGGTGTGGGGGGATGCCCCTGGCGGCGGTCCAAATCCTTTCGGCTATCACCTTGACAATCTCCTACTTCATGCTCTTACTGGCGTTGTCCTTTGGCGATTGTTGCGTCGGCTTAGAGTTGCTGGCGCTTGGTTTATTGCAGCTCTTTTTATTCTCCATCCGGTTACTGTTGAATCGGTCGCTTGGGTAACAGAACGCAAAAATGTTCTATCCCTTTTGCTTGCCCTTTCCTCAATCCATTCTTATCTTGGTTGGGCAGAGTATCGAAAAACAAAGTCTCTTGTTTTTTCCACCATCTTGTTTATCGCCGCCCTTTTCAGCAAAACTGTTGTTGCCTCGGCCCCTGCTGTTATTGTCCTCCTACTTTGGTGGAGAAAGCGACCATTTTCAGTTCGAGTTTGGTCGCCTCTTGTTGCCATGCTTGCTCTTGGGGGCTGGATGGGCTGGCAAACAGCAGTTGACGAAATGCAGCATGTTGGTGCTCAGGGAACAGCCTGGGAATATGGGTTTATTGAGCGGACTTTGATTGCAGGAAGGATTTTGTGGTCCTATGCAGCCACACTTTGCGCCCCCTTTAAATTAATTTTTATCTACCCTCGCTGGGAGATTAATCCTGCCGTTTGGTGGCAGTATCTGTGGCCGGCCGGCGCAATGGGAGCGATAATTTTTGCTTTCAAGGCAATTCCAAAATATGGGCGCGGCCCTCTTGTAGGCCTACTGATTTTTGGTGGAGTGTTATTTCCAGCACTTGGGTACCTGAATGTTTACCCACACCAATACTCTTTTGTTGCCGACCATTTCCAGCACCACGCCGCCCCTGCCTTAATTGTTCTAATCGGTTCATTCCTTGCTACAAAAAAATATTTTCTTCCGAACCCCAAAACGCCCTTTGAGGGTCCGGTTGCGGGTAAGCATTCCGCAATGACTATGGGAAGCTGGAGTGCACTACTGTTGGTTCTAGCCATCTTGAGCTTCAATCAGGGAAAGGTATATGAAAACGAAAAAGTACTTTGGCTGGATGTTGTCGAGAAAAACCCAGCCGCTTCTATTGCCTACAACAATTTGGGGTTAATCGCCCATAAAGAGGGCAAGACCCAAGAAGCAATTATGCGCTTTCGCCAAGCAATCGAAACCAAAGGTGAAAACTCACAAGCCTTGAATAATTTGGGCCAGCTTCTTCTTCAAGGCCTGGCAACTATCCAAAATCCTTCTCGACGGGAAACCCAAATGGAAGAAGCTCGCGCATTCCTAGAAGAAGCCATTCGAGTTTCCCCAATCTATGTAAAGCCCCATGTCAACCTTGGAGACTATTGGCGCATTCGTGGCGAAATTGAGAAGAGCGGTTTGCACGCACAAAAAGCTGTGGAGTATTACCAAAAGGCAAATAAGCTCAATGAATCTGGCCCCATTCCATTTGTGAGCCTGACCATTGGACGATTGCTTGCTGGCATTAATCGTGCCCCAGAGGCAGTGCAAGAATTCGAAAGAGCACTCAATTCAAATTCTTCTCGAATCTCTGCGACGCTTGCCCTGGTTTGGTTGCATGCCACCCACAAGGACCGCGCTGTTCATAAGCCTGCTCGCGCCGTTCAGCTAGCCGAGCAACTTATTTCTGAAGGGGGCGGCAATTCCTGGAAAGTTCTCGACGCTGCCGCCGCTGCTTACGCAGCAAAAGGCGAAAAAGCTAAAGCTCAAGAGCTTGCAAAGCGCGCCATTTTCATTGCAATGGAACAAAAAGAGGACCAAGCGTCGGGTCAAATTCGCAAGCGCCTCGATACTTATCGCTAAAGCTTAGAGCCGGTTTTGCAGTAAACAGAATCGAGAGTTTTCGTCATCGTTTCCGATTGCCCGGCGGAGGGCCTGCCGCGATGCAATCACGGTTACAAGTTTTTTGCCCCGCGTGATTCCCGTGTAAAGCAAGTTTCGGCGGAGCATAATCCAATGGGAATTACCCAGAACAACAACGACCGCTGGAGCTTCACTGCCTTGCGAACGATGAACTGTGACGCACCATGAACGAATGAGGTTGGGAAGGTCTTCAACTTCATATTCCAACAACTTCCCTTCCATTTCTACGACTACGCCACCGTCTCGGGTTTGAACTACCCTTCCGGTGTCTCCATTAAAAACTTCGCGATCGTAGTCGTTTCGTACAACCATGACTTTGTCACCAACACGAAGCCCGTTCGCGGCAATGGAGTCCTCGTCGCCTTGGGTTGGGTTGAGCCGTGCACCAAGTCTCTCGTTGAGCGCATCCACTCCAAGAGGGCCCTTGTACATGGGCGAAAGAACAAGAATGTCCCGTCGAGGGTCCAGCCCGTATTTTTCAGGAATTCGTTCACAGACCACCCTTTCCACCATGGCGGCGGCTTCTTCAGGATCTTCGCGGTAGGTGGTGAAAAAATCTCCACCCGTTCCGGTCATGGTTTCGGGAGCATTGCCCTCCAAAATATCGTGAGCAGCGGTTGTGATACCTGAGCCCGCAGCTTGGCGGTGAACCAGTTCCAGGCGAGTGGCGGGAATGGCATTTGAGGCGACCAAATCCCGAAGAACGGAGCCGGGACCAACCGAAGGCAATTGGTCTGCGTCGCCCACCAAAAGAAGCCGGCAGTTTGTTGGTAGGGCGCGAACGAGAGAATGAGCCAAGTTGATATCCATCATGGAAACTTCATCTACAACCACGAACTCAGCTTCAATGGGTTCGTCTTCATCATGCCGGAATCCTCCCTCGTGGGGGTCAAAACCCAACAGTCGGTGCAGGGTGGAAGCATCTCGCCCGGTGGCTTCTTGAAGTCGCTTCGCGGCTCGGCCTGTGGGGCTGGCCAACCGGACGGTGGAACACCCAGCAACATCCAAGATTTCCAAAAGCAAACGGAGGGTGGTGGTCTTTCCTGTTCCAGGGCCGCCGGTGAGAACGGAAACAGGTTCCTGGAGCGCCATCTTGACCGCTCGCAGCTGGCTTGGGTCGGGCGGGTAGGCAGCCCGGTGGAGGGCAGATTCCACTTGTGCAGTCGTGGCCAAGAGAGCTCGCCCACTGCCCTGAAGTCGGTGCAAATTTTCTGCCAAACCGACCTCGTCTTGCCAAAGCCCGGACAAGTACCACCACTTTTCATTTCCAGAATCCGGCGGTGGGGATGGGCCATCATCCAGCACCAAGCGCCCTTGGGATTTCAGTTCAGCAACTGCGCCGGCAACCGTTTCGGTTGCGAGGCCTAGGGATTCCAGCTGGTTCCATATTTGGTCTTGCGGAAGGCAAACATGCCCCTCTCGTGCGGCTTCTCGAAGGAAATGCAGAATGACACCCCGCGCTCGTTCTGGACAGTCTTTCGGGAGCCCGATTTGAGTAGCCATCGATTCGGCGGTTTGAAAGCCAACCCTTTCGATAATCCCAATGAGCCCCCACGGGTCTTTGCGAATGCGCTCCACTGCGCCGGCTGACCATTGGTCGTACGCTTTTTTTGCTTGGGACCCACTTAAGCCTAAGCCCCGGAGCTCGGCTAGAACCCGGTGCTGGTCTCGGCCCTCTTGAAAATTCTCCGCAAGAGCTTCGGCCCGCTTGGGACCAACTCCATTCACTTTTCGGAGCTCTGCCACGCCCTTTTCCAGGGCTTCGAGGGTCCTTTCACCAAAATGGGCAACCAGTCGGCGTGCCATTTCCGGGCCAATTCCGAAAAAGGCACCCGAGCCCAAGTAACGCTCAAGGCCCGCTTTCGTCGTAGGGGAGGAATGTTCCGACCATTCGGCTCGGAATTGTTTTCCAAAGCGGGGGTGATTTTGCCATTTTCCGTGAAGGCGCAAGTGAGCCCCTTCGTGAATCGGTTGCAAATCACCCGCAGCGGTTACGGGCCCATCACCGGTGGAAAGAGCAACCACGGCGAATCCAGTGTCTTCCGCAGCAAAAATTACCGAATCCACCAGGCCTTCAAGGGCTTCGTGGCCTTTTTTAGGACCAGAATCGGAGTGGGAAGTCATGAGGAGGAGGGTGGACGGTTGTCCCGTCGGCGAGTACACTACTCGGCCCTAAAACGGTCCCGGCGCCGAATCTTTGGTCTTGCCGAACCGACATCCTACGAGTCTTCCACAGAATGATTAAGGTCCAAGTCCGTCCGAATGAGTCGCTAGAAGCTGCCATCCGCCGCTTCAAGCGGCAGTGCAACTATTCCGGCATTTTTAAAATCGCCAAGGCAAATTCTTTTTACGAGAAGCCCAAGACCACTCGTCGCCTCGCCAAGCTCGAGCGGATTCGTACGATTCGTCGCGCTGAGCGGATGCGCCGTCGCGCACGCTTCTAAACCGCCCGCCCGATGACTCGGAATTGAAATTTCAATTCCCGGAATCAGCCTCGGTGCTCTGCGTGCCGAGGCTGATTTTTTCTCATGGCAAAACCTCGCCCTCCCAGAAAAAAGCGTCGCGGCCAACGCGACCTTTCGCTTCCGTATGTCGAACAGGTTTTTGGTGTGGGAGAACCCGAACACGGCGGCCGCTTAGATTCTTTTTTGGCTGCACGGGTGAGTTGGCGTTCCCGCGAGGGGGTTCGCAAGTTCATTACTGATGGCTGGGTGCAAGTTATGCCGGGTAAGGACCCACAGCAAGCAGAAGTCGGTGCCATTCGCCGTGGACTGAAGTTACGAATGGGTCAAGAGGTTGTATTGCGAATGCCCGCTCCCAAACCGGACGCCAACCAACCCGCCCCAAACCCAGGCGAAGACAATTTAGAGTGCATCTTTGAAGATGATTGGCTTGTTGCGGTTAACAAACCACCCAACATCAGCGTGCATCCATCCAAAGGTCACCTCACGGGGTCGTTAATCCACCTTGTTCACGAACGCCACCGGCGGCATTTTCCAAACGCTGAAGAAGTGCCCACCCTTTGCCATCGTTTAGACCGTGAGACGAGTGGCGTGATGCTGTGCGCTAAAGATCAACTTTCCCGAACGCGCATTGGTCGACAGTTCGAAGCCCGGACCGTTCAGAAGACTTATCTTGCTCTTGTTGTGGGGGAGATTCCCGAGGAAAACGGGGTTATGGACCAACCCTTAGGCAGGTCTAACAACAGCGCTGTACGACTCAAGATGGGAGTGCGGGAAGATGGCGAAGGTCAGCCATCCTTAACCGAATGGTCTGTTGTCCGGCGATTCCCTGAAACAGGAGAATGCTCTCCCAAAACATTGGTTGAGCTTCGGCCAAAAACCGGCCGGCAACACCAACTTCGAGTACACCTTGCTGCAATGGGCTATCCCATCCTTGGGGATAAACTTTATCTCGGTGGAGATGATGTGTTTATTCGACATGTCAACGGGGAACTGACATCAGAAGACCATGGCCTATTGGGAATGGATCGGCAAGCCCTTCACGCTTGGAAGCTGGAAGTCGAACACCCCATGACCGGCAAGCGCATTACATTAGAGGCCCCAATCTGGCCCGACATGAGTTAGGCCAAAAGCGAGAGTGAGCTTGCGGCAATCAAGACTCCGCGCTTTTTGCCACCTACAGGAGCATGAAGGAGTCCCTCATCCGATCCAGTTCGCCTGAGTGCTTCATCATAATCCAAAAAGGAAGTCATGACCCAACCTTTAAGTTCGTCGGAATAAACCCGAACCAAAGACCAGGCATCGAGGTCTGATTCAAAATCGCCCGATGTTTCAAATTCCAGCGCAGTAGCTGGTTGGAACCCTAACTTGCGAAGCTCAACAAGCGCAGCCTTATGGCAAGTATTCGCGGGCTGGCACCGAACAGTGATGTCCCGAACATCAAAATCTTCCGCAGCATCCCCGAATGAATGAACGACCTCCAAGCCGCGTTGGTGAATGGACCCCGCCAACGAGGTGTGGCTAATGTTGAGCAAAACCCCACGGAGCCGTTGTTCATCCAGGGGAAGGTCAGTAAGAAGCGTGGCAAGAAGACGCACAGTTTCCGACAATAGCGAATGCGATGACCCCACGCGACCTTGATACCCCTCCACCCGAAAGGATTTTTTTAGACGGCCCTATCGGCCGCCTTTCCGCGACCTTGGAAGTCCCGAGCGGGGAACCCAAGGGTGCCCTTTTACTTCTTCATCCTCACCCGCAACATGGCGGTTCTCGCAAGAACAATGTAGTGCGATGGGGAGCATTGGGTGCTCTTGAAGCTGGGTGGGCGGCTTTGCGGGTTGACTTTCGCGGCGTTGGAGATTCGGAAGGTGAATACGACAAAGGGGATGGGGAGGTCCATGATGCGGAGTGCGCTTTTGCTTGGCTGGGGAATAGGTTTCCTGGTACTCCTCGCGCAATTTGGGGTTTTAGTTTTGGTTCAGTCGTTGGGCTTGAGTTAGCCGACCGAGTCGGGAAAAGTTGTGCCCAGTACATGGCAATTGCTTGGCCGACCCAGTTTTATTCTTGGCCTTCGATAACCCAATGGCCGCAAAGAATGAAAGTACTGGCAGGTAATAAAGACGAATTTGTGGACATCTCAAAAATGAAACCCATTCAAGAGCAAGGCGCTGAGATACAGATTCTTGAGGGAGCCAATCACTTTTTTCATGGAATGCTCCCAGCGGTCCGAACAGCAACGGCTAAGTTTTTGGGGCAGTAATAAAAAGTGGCCCGAGAGCCCCAAAAAGCCCCCAGGCCAACCCCCTGTATGTCCACATTCCCCAGCCGAGCATGACTGGGACCTTCGTCAGGGTTTTGCAGACCTTCAGATAGATGCAAGCACCGTGCCAACTCCTAGAGGAGAAATCCAGGGCTGTTAGGGGTCTCTTTTTGGCAAAGTGTGCGATTTCGCCCAGGATTGAAGAGATTTGTTGCAGAACGCAACGCACCCTCTGAGCATAATAGGGGAATGAGAGAGCCTGCGATTCGAACTATCCTGATGCCCAAGGACACAAACGCCTCCGGCACGATTTTTGGTGGTGTTATTTTGTCCCATATTGACCTTGCTGCCGTTGTGGAAGCTCACAAAGTCAACGCCGCTCGCCGATATGTCACTGTTGCGATGGACAAGGTTATTTTTCATGAGCCTGTTTTCGTAGGGGACCAAGTTTCCTTCTACACGGAACTTGTGAGCGTTGGCCGAACAT
Source organism: Planctomycetota bacterium (assembly GCA_030748415.1). Taxonomy (GTDB): domain Bacteria; phylum Planctomycetota; class UBA1135; order UBA1135; family UBA1135; genus UBA7888. The sequence goes on along the minus strand of JASMMA010000005.1, from coordinate 109,433 downwards.
CGGTTACGGCAAAAGTGGAAGTAATGGTGCGTCGGAGATCCGATCCGACCCGTGAGGAAATTAAAGTGACTGAAGCGGAAGTGGTTTATGTCGCGGTAGATGAAAACCGCCGACCGGTTCCTGTTCAGTAGCTTTCGACTTCGAATCCCGCAGCCGAAACACGGTCCGCAATTGATGCCAGCTCTTGTTGGGATAATCGAGTGGCTTCCGCTGCATTGGCTGGAGGTCGATCCAAAGAATAAAGTTCTACTCGAACAATGCGGTCACGAAGATGGGTCATATGTTCAATCCAAAGCGTGACCTCTTCTTGGGTTGCATTGTCCCCATGTGGGGAATGCATAAATAAGGCTTGCACAACAAAACGACGGATTTTTTCTAAACCAGAGAGCAAAGATTTAAACCGATCCGCAGGAACTCGGTTCATGGCGGCAAAGCAGTCGGCGGTTCCCCACTCCAACTTCATAGCTGGCTCGTCGTAATAGTTGTTAATCGCCTCAACGACATCTTCGCGATTGAGGTGCATGGAGTTGCAGAGCAAACCAATTGTGGCGCCAGGAAAATGTTGGTCGCGACTTTTGCATAGGGCGCGGCTGATTTCCAAAAAATCGGGATGCAGGGTGGGTTCGCCATTTCCAGCAACTGTGATTCTGTTAGGTAGGTCATTCGCTTCAGCCAATCGGGAAAATTCTCGATGAAACGCAGCTTTCAGTTCGTCTAATCCGGGAAGTTCCGCTCGTCCTGCAACATTTTGCGCCTTTGTGAAACCATACTGACAGTAAAGGCAGTCAAGGGAGCAGAGTTTGCGGTCCACTGGCAAGGGGTTCACGCCAAGGCTTCGGCCGTAGCGGCGAGAATCCACGGGACCGTAAAGCCAGGCGTCTTGAAGGGGGATGGGCATCGGTGGAATAGAATACCCGCCGCATGACACGAAGAGCGACGCGCACTGTTCGAGTTGGTACTTTGGAAATCGGGTCTGAACACCCGATTCGGGTGCAGTCCATGACCTCTTCAAGCACTGCGGATATCCCTGCGACCCTCGGCCAAATTGAGTCTTTAATGGAAGTGGGCTGCGAATTGGTGCGCGTTACTGTGGACACGGATGCGGCCGCAGACGCCTTGCCCGAAATTCGGAAAAACTGTCCGGTTCCTTTAATTGCCGACATTCACTTCACACACCGACTTGCTCTCCGTTCCATTGATGCCGGTGTGGACAAAGTACGATTGAATCCAGGGAACATTGGGTCTTTGGACCGAGTTCGAGAGGTCGTTCAAGCTGCTGCGGCAGCAGGTGTTGCCCTTCGTATTGGAGTCAACTCAGGCTCAGTCGAAAAGGACCTTCTAGAAAAACACGGCTACCCATCGGCAGCAGCCATGGTGGAGTCTGCTCTTCGACACTGCGCGACCGTTGAGGAAATGGGATTTTCCAACTTTGTTGTTTCTCTGAAATCAACGGACACAAAAGCGGTGGTGGAAGCCAACCGTTTGTTTGCAGAACAAACCGACATTCCCCTTCACTTGGGTGTGACCGAAGCTGGCCGCGCCGGTTACGGTTCACTGAAATCCGCTGCAGGCCTTGGCGCACTCCTTTTAGACGGAATTGGTGACACGATTCGAGTTTCTCTAACAGGAGAGCCCGCTCAAGAAATCCCCGTCGCATTCGACATTTTGAAGGCCACTGGCGCAAGGGTTACAAGCCCTGAGCTAATTGCTTGCCCAACTTGTGGCCGCATTGATATCGACTTGGACGCACTCATGGATGAACTTGAAGCACGCCTGGATGGCGAAAAGGTACCCATCAAAATTGCCGTTCTTGGGTGTGTAGTAAATGGGCCTGGAGAAGCCCAAGAGGCGGATATTGGAATTGCCGGCGGGGGCGGAAAGGGAATTCTTTATCGCGATGGCAAACAAGTTCGCGTGGTCCCTGAAGACCAGATGGTGGACGCCCTCATGGACGAGATTGCCCTTTTTAAGGAAAGGCAATGAAGGCCTTAGTTTTCCTCGTCTTCACCCATATACCCCAATGCTTCCAAGGCCTCTCTGCTTTGGCCTTCGGCTTCGACGTGGCCGGCTCTTCCTTGAAGTAAATCATCAGCACTTTCGACAGCCTCAATTAACAAAGTTTGCAATTCGGCATCATTTGCGGCTGAGAACAAGTCCGTTTTTTCAAGCGGATCCTTTTCAATGTTGTACTTCTTCCAATAAAATTTTCCGCTTGGATCAGTAATGCGTATGAGCTTTTCAGCGCCTCGGCGAATTGCGTTGATGCTCCATGCTCCGTTTCTTTCGGAGTAAACGATTTTTGCTTTGGGGGATTCTCCTGACAGAAGGGTTGAGCTTAAATCCTGGCCATGAATTGGGAAATTAAGCTTATCTATCCCTGCAAGGGTGGCAAGGGTAGGCAGCACATCGACGAGACCTACTGGATTTTTTATGACACCAGGTTGAATGCCAGGGCCTGAAAAGATTAAGGGGACGCGAACTAATTCATCAAACAAAGATTGGCCATGAAGCCATTGGTTGTGGTCGTAAAACTCTTCGCCGTGGTCAGAAGTCACAACAACAATCGTGTTCTCCATCATCCCTTTGGCTTCTAGCCGATCGATTAATTTGCCAAGCTCGTGGTCAACATATGCAATCTCAGCGTCGTAAAGTCGGTTTAATCCTCTTAAAACATCAGGCGTGGCCTTTTCTGAATCCATAAATGGCCACGGAGGGGCATTTTTTTGGATGAAATTCAAGGGAAGAACAACAGGCTCTTGTCCATCGCTATTGAGGTAATCTACCGGAGGGGAATAGGGTGAATGTGGGTCCAAGTATTGCATGTACAACATAAAAGGCTCATTACCCGAATAAGAGTCAACCCACTCAAATGCTAATTTATTGAGCCCGCCCGCTTGTGAGTTTCGCAGCGATTTATGTACATCATCTGAATCTTCATTTGCGGTGTCCCTTTTTTTACCGCTCAAGCTTGGTAGCAATATTTTTTTGATGCCATACATGGTGAGATGTTCCACTCGACCGATGGATGTCCGGCGCAGCATAGAAGCCTGGGAGTTTCCAAAAACATCAAACCCACGCCCAAATCCATAAACAGGCATGACCTGCGGGTTCGCTGAGAAGGCAGCAGTGGAATAGCCGCGGAATTTTAGAATCTGGGCTAAAGTGGGAAGCCCCGAGGGAAGGGAGTCTTCATTCCCGATGATGTCATGGCTTTGTGGATATAAGCTTGTCATGAGCGAAGCTACAGAGGGGCGGGTCCAAGGAGCATGAGAGTAAGCTGCCTCAAAACGAGCACCTTCAAGGCTTAGTTGATCCATGACGGGAGATGTGTTGCGTTCGTAGCCATATGCACCAAGCCGGTCGGCACGAAGAGTATCAATTAGAACAACAAGGAAATTGGGGGGTCGCGTTTCAGACCAAGCTGAAATGCCTAAATCTAGGGTTTTTCCAGAACCCGTATATGCCGCAGTAACGCCGTGAGAAAGAAGTCCCACTAAGAGGCATGCCCCGACTCCCGCCCGGCCTCCAAATTTGGATTGGCAAATTCGTTTCCCGAGGAAGATGCCCACGGCGACAGTGATGCCACAGGCAATCCCAAAAACCACCATGCTTGAATCCGGCCCAATTAAGAAACCTTCTCGGAGCCACATAATCAAAACTAAGGCAAATCCTATGGCGAGGGTAGTAGAAGCGGCTTTCTCGAACCTCCTGCGAAATGCAATAGCAGAGAGCATGGCCCCAACGAGTCCCAAGCTCAGGGAATAGTGAAGTTGCAATTCAAGGAGACTCAGAAGGGGAGAATTTTGCCCGATACCCATAAAGGCAATGAGGATGGTTCCCTCAACTGCGCCAATCGCAATGCCAAAGAAAACGCCTACCAAGAGGCCTTTTAGGGTTCGTGTTGGCATTGACACCGCTTTTGTTTCTTCGCTCATTAATGGAATCATAACCCACACCCCACTCTAAATCTTCCTCCTCAAGGTTAGGATGTGCAAACATGTTTGGTTCCCGAGCTCCCCTTGTCTGCCTGATGGCTCTTTCTTTGCCGGTCTGTTCTCCATCCCAAGAAGTGCTGGAGGAATGGAAGGCCCCCGATGTGGTTGTAGTAATGATTGACACTCTACGCCCTGACCACTTGGGCTTTTATGGAAACGAGGTCGAAACAGCACCCTTTTTGGCCAAAATGGCCGAGCAATCTGCCGTCTTTCATCGGGCCTACTCCACAAGCTCGTGGACTGCCCCAGCCGTCGCCTCGGTTTTCACAGGCCTTTACCCAACCAACCATGGGATTATTGAAGGCTTTATGGCTTTTAAGCGGAGGAGCCAGCGAGGGATTGACACCGAGGTCCTCCCACTAAATCAACTTCCAAAAGAAGTCGGCGTCATGGCCGAGTCCTTTAAGGCGGCGGGATATCAAACATTTGGTATTGCGACGAATCTAAATATTGGTTCTGAGATTGGCTTTGACCGCGCTTTTGACGAGTGGAAACTATTCCGAAAGGATGACGCCAGGAAGGTTGGTGAACAAATCCAAGAGTGGAAAGAGAAGATTAACGGAGAGAAGCCTTCCTTTGTTTATCTACACTTCATGGATCCGCATATGCCCTACAACAAGCGGGAGCCGTGGTACGAAAAGAAGAAAAATAAACTGGAGGATTCGGCGGCAAAATACGATAGTGAAATTCATTTTTTAGACCAAGAGATTGAAAAGATTCTCACCAGTTTTGGTTGGGATAAAGATGGATTGCTTGTTTTGGTGAGTGATCATGGCGAAGAATTTGGCGATCACGGGGGAACAGGACACGAGTTCCAACTTCATTCCGAACTCAACCGAGTTCTTTTCACATTCCGCCCTCCCGGGGGAATAGAAAGCCGCAACATTTATACAAATGTTAGCGTTGTGGACATACTTCCCACCACTTTGGCTGCCGCTGGACTCATTGTGCCCCCAGGTCTAGACGGACAAAGTGTTCTTTCTTTAATCCAAGGCCAGAAAGATGCGCCATTGGCTTTTGCGAATCGCACGCTCTTTGCCCACCGACTTCGTTTGGTTCCGAAACCAGAGCATTTGTGGGCAGCAATTCGTGGCCCATGGAAACTCATTTTGTCCGAAGATGGCATTGAACTGTTTCATCACATAGATGACCTTGGAGAATCTCAAGACCTTGCCGATGAAAACCCTGATGTGGTCAAACGGATGCTCAAAGAGCTGCGAGAGTTTCAGGAAAAAGGATTCCGAAGCGTTGAAAAGAAATCAATCGCTCCGGATGCGAGCCTCATTAAAGAATTAGAGGCATTAGGTTATTTCGAAGAGGAAGAATAGAGACCTTATCGGTCGATTACGATTTCCTTTTCGTTTATTGACATGTTGCGCCAACGAAGCTTAAGTTCTTCGGTAGTTGGGTTTGCAGGGTCAACAAAGGTCTCCGCACGACCAGAGGCATCAAGTGCGCGAATAATGGCAACGCAACGATTGTCAGGCCATGCGAATGTGTAAGACATCAAGTCGGCACCAGTGGAAAAGAGTTCCTTGTAATATGGGTTGGTGCCTTCGCCTTGGAGATTAATCGGATTGAGCCAATCAATTGTGTCGCTAGTGAGACCAGCGTAAACATGGTACTCCAACTGCCCCGTAGGGTCGCCTGACAGGGGCAATGATTCGGGGTCAGAAGCGTTGAACCAACTCACGGTCATTTCACCAAAGAAGGGACCAGTTTCTCCGAAATATTTTCCAGCATTTTCAATGTTGTCAAACTGGAAAACAGGAGGAGTGTTATCACCAAACTCAAGGGCTCCTTCATTAATCCATGAAGAAAGTGGGTCCTTGATTGCAAGAACGAGCGAAGGGTCTGACCAATATCCAAAGTGGGATATTGGGTTGTCCACGAAGCCGAGGACAAATTCGTTCCAAGTAGTTTCGCCGTCGTAAGGAACGATGAAAGAAGCGGAAGCGAGAAGGCTCTGATAAGAGCTCATGTCGAGACTGTTTCCGCTAGTGTGGCATGTTGCGCATGTTTGGCTAGAGCCGTTGGGCTCAGCCGTTTGCCACAAATCTTCAATGGTAGGAGAGTAAAGTTGAGAGCCCGCCGAGTAGGGTGATGGGAGGCGAGCAGATGCAACTTTCATGCTGTCCGTGAGCGCGCCTTCAGCATCTTCGGCAGTCACGCGGTAGAAAAGGGTGGAAAATTCGAACCCTTCGAGGCCGGTGTCAACAAAAGTCGTAATACCAGGGCTGGTTGAAGCGATGAAAGAGGAATCAAGTTGAGCTTCGGCGGCAGTTGATCCGCGATAAATGTGGTATTTCACATTTGCGGAAGCCGCAGGGCTGGCGCCGACCGCTTGGGGCCAGGAAAGAGAAACCGTGCTTGTGCTGAGGGCGTCCGCAAGAGTGATGCCGTCAAAGCCTGGTCCAATATTTCCGCCAGAACTTGCCCCAGAACCTGAGGAGCCAGAACCTGGGCCATCAGTTCCAATGCAAGCGGGGAAGACGGCCAGAAGGACCGAAAGGAGAATGGGAGTCGTGGAAATGCGCATTTGGGGAAAGAGTTATCGGAGTCCTTTTTAGGGCCCGACTGCAAGAAGGATACCCGATAATTGAGGCACTTGGCGGCTGGATTTAGGGTCAAATGGGCGCTTTCAAACATCCGTGGAATTGTCGGAGCGGGGCGTGTGTCATAACCGCCTTATTCAAAGTAGTTTAGGCCCATTCTTCATGTCATTAGTCTTCCGTATTGCCTCAGAGAAAGAAGGGGCTAAAATCTGCGCTAATTTCGTGCCTGAGCCCGCCCTACCTGCTTCCTTCCTCCCCTTTTCTGCCCTCCTAGCTAGCGAGGCTGAGGGGTGGCTTCAACTTGATAAACCTCTTTGGATGTCGAGGGCACCTGGTCGGCTGAAAATCCTGGGTGGCCCAACCGAGGCCCCGGGTACGGTTACTTTGTCAATGCCGATTTCTCGGTCGGTTTACACTGCTATCCAGAACCGAGAAGACCGGAAAATCCGGATTCGAAGCCTACTTCCAGATTCTTGGGGCGGAGATCGCCTGTGGGAGGGGGACATTGACACCCTTTACACCCGCAAAGGCCCGCCGCGAAGCATGGCCGTCTTGAAGCAGATTTTCTCTGAGCCAGAGGACCTCTGGATGATGCGGGTTCTTGCAGTCATGCTGGGATTGCGTCGCACCCGCCAACTGAATACTCCCAAGAAAGGCTTCGATATTTTGATTTGGAGCCGCGTTCCGGAGGGAATTGGATATGGAGAGCGCGCTGCTTTTGGAGTTTCCTTAGCCCTCGCATTGAAGGGCTCCACCGGACTTTCTAAAAAGCGCGTGGATGGTATTTTGGTTGCGCGCGCAGTTGCCCAAGGGTTTGCCGAAGTACTGGATGATCCTATCCCCATGACTGATGTGCTGACCAGTTCATTGGGTCGTGTTGATTGCGCCCTCCAAATTGAACATGGTGCTGATCCTGACATGCAGTGGATACCCGTCCCACCTCAGTGCTCATTTGCTGCAGTAGATTTGGGGTTTGAGGAAACTATTTCACCTGAAGTTCGCCAGCGACACCAAACGGGTGCAGCGATGGCCATGTCGCATCTTAATGCTGAAATGCAAGCGCAAAAATCACCCGAGTATGGGGGATGGGGTCAAGTTGCCCCGCCTGCCTTTGAGGGTGGGCTTCGGGGACATGTTCCCGCGAGCGAGAAGGGCGAATCTTGGCTCAAGAAGTTCCGCCGGAAGTCTGATGCGAAGGAGCTGAGCACTCTTGTTGACCCAAGCTTTACTTACCGCCTTCGCGCAAATGCAGAACACGAATGCCGAGAGTCTGGCCGTTCGCGCCGTTTGGTGGCGAACCTAAACGACTTCTCTAGAACCATGCGAGAAACCTACCTTGCCGAGGCAGGTCGCTGCTTGGGCTCTTCTCAACGGTCGTTTAAAGAGAAATGTGGCCTTGATCTTTCTCCCATGAGTGAGTTTTTCAAACTCTTTAACGAGTCTGGTCGCAAAGGTGGAATGTTTGGAATGCGAATGACCCTTGCCGGTGGGTGCTCTGTATTTGCCGCATTGGTTCACCAATCGGCACGCCAAGATTTACGCTTAATGGTGGAGGAGTTCACGGAAAAACATCCCGACTGCAAAGATGGAACGGTGATTATCGGCTCCGATGATGGTGGTGTGCTCCGCAGCTGGTGGGAGGGCGTATTGGAACCTGCCCATGCCGTTGATGATGAAACTGTTGGTTCCGAAGAAGGCAAAAAGCCGGCAAAGTCAACTACGAAGTAACTGCCTTACTTGCCAGTCGGGCTCGGTGCAGTATCCAAAATCCCTTGAACCCACTCATGGGTAGTGGTCTCGGGTGGGCCCATGAAAATCATCCCTGTCACCGTGGATTCTGCTGGAAGTAAAACGGCATACTCGAAGCTCCCGTCTGAATATTCCGACACAGATACTTGGATTGTTTCCCCACGGAAATCGAAATCTTCTATTCGAAGGAAGTCAGCGTCATCGCCGCGCTTACGCGATTGCTCAAATCCCTTCAGGAAGGAATCTTCTTCGGCGCCCTCTTCATCGGTTTGAAATACGAAAACAACCAGCGTGCTATTGGGCGAGTCAGGCTCGACGCCCCACGCTGCTTGCGTTTCATCCCAGGAGAAGGCCTGTTCAAAACTCATGCCCTCCGGAAGCGTAATGGGAACGATGCCTTCGGCAACAATCGTAGCTTGTTCTGGGTCCGTGATGAGGTGATCTTCCATGAAGGACCTCAGCCACCAAATCAAAATGGCGGCGATGATGGCAAAAACCAAACAGCCTGATGCAGACCAAAACAAGCATCCGCGGCGCGGTGGCGGGGCTTGGGGATTTGGAACGGGAGGGATGTTTTCGCTCATCGCTGCATTCTAAATCTTTCCATTAGCTCATCGTTATGCTTAGTTGAAATGAGCGACCCCTCAAACCTCGACACAACCACTCTTTCAACCTGGGTGGATTCCATATGGGAAGATGAAATCATTCCCCAGCTGTCTGATTACATTCGAATCCCCGCCCTTTCCCCCCTTTTTGATTCTGATTGGGAAGGGGCTGGTCATATTGAGGCCGCTGTCCAGCAAGTCGAAGCTTGGTGCCGCAAGCGCCCGATTGCAGGGCTTTCGGTTGAAGTTGTTCGCTTGCCCGGAAGGACTCCACTCATTTTGATGGAAATACCTGGTGAGCCAGGCGACAGCGTTCTGATGTACGGGCATATTGATAAACAGCCTGAAATGAAAGGGTGGCGCGAAGACCTCGGCCCGTGGAAGCCAGTTCTTGAAGAGGACAAGCTTTATGGCCGTGGCGGAGCCGATGATGGTTATGCTGCATTCGCATCTTTGGCGGCGATTGAAGCCGTTCAGAAACACGGCGGCAAACACCCAAGGTGCGTTGTTCTTATTGAGGCGAGCGAAGAAAGTGGTTCTCCTGATTTGCCTGCCTATATCGAGCACTTATCGGACCGCCTTGGCCATGTTGGTCTGGTTGTTTGTTTGGATTCCGGTGCTGGCGATTACGAGCGCCTTTGGAGCACGACCTCTTTACGAGGAATGGTAGCTGGAGATTTGAAAGTCAGAATTTTAAAAGAGGGGGTCCACAGTGGAGATGCCAGCGGAATCGTTCCGTCTAGTTTTCGAATCCTCCGAATGTTGTTGGATCGCATCGAAGACCCACAAACCGGACGCATTCTCCTAGATTGTTTTCATGTTGAAGTACCTGAAGAGCGCAACCGCCAAGCTGAAAATGTTGCAGAGGTCATGGGGGAATCTACATGGTCCCAGTATCCTTTCGTTGAAAACGCAACACCCATGACAGCGGGCGGTGCGAATCAAGTATTAGCGCGGACTTGGGCGCCCACACTGTCTGTTACCGGGATGGGCGGCCTGCCACCTCTTTCAACCGCAGGTAATGTTCTTCGGCCTTCTACTTCAGTCAAACTATCTTTCCGGTTGCCACCGACTGCTGATTGGAGCGCCTGCACGAAAGAGCTTCAGGACATTATCCAAGGCAATACCCCGTACTCCGCAGAAGTGAGCTTTGTCCCTGAGAAAGGCGCCAATGGGTGGAATGCATCACCTCTGGTGGGTTGGCTTGAAAGTGCACTCACCGATAGTTCAAATCGACATTTTGGGAATCCCCCTGCATGGATGGGGGAAGGTGGAACGATTCCCTTTATGGGAATGCTGGGCGACAAGTTCCCGCAGGCCCAGTTTTTGATAACAGGGGTCTTAGGCCCGCAATCCAACGCTCATGGGCCAAACGAGTTCATCCACTTGCCGACAGCTAAAAAACTGACCGCATGCGTGGCCGAGGTTCTTGACGCCGCTACTCGGGCTTAGGGAAACAAAGGACTGGAACATGGGCGTGATGCAGGATGGCTTCCGCAACACTTCCCAAAATCATTCTCTTGAATCCCGATCGACCGTGAGTAGAGAGAGCAATGAGTTCCACCGAATGAGTTTTTGCCCACTTCGCAATGGCTCTCGGAATGTCTTCCCCAAGAACAACATCGGTATTTACATCAAGTTCATTTCCAAACCGGCTCCGCTCAATAGCCAATCGTTTTTGAGCGGCCGCCATTTCTTCGTCCAAATCAGGAACAGAAACTGGGGGTGCAAGAGGGGCGCTCACAGGAGCAACTCTCAAATCCACCAGAACATGGAGGAGCGTGATTTTGGCGCCGGATTCCTTTGCAAGTTCAGCAATGGGACCGAAGGCACGCCCCGACTCTTCGGATAAATCCGTCGTCACGAGGATGTGTTTCCATTTCATGGCTCTAGTAGTAGTTAAGCTTTTTTCAGGTTTTTGCAAGACGCCAAATCTTGGCTTAGTAGGGGGATGTTGCTAAACTTCGCTTGTGGAAAGAGGAATCGAGGAAAGGCGAGCCGTTCTAACCGGATGGGCACTAGGTGCCTTTGAGGCGGGCTGTGTTCTGACGGATACAGGCCATTTAGGAAGTCCATCCCTTTTCTTTTTGGTTCCCCTCTCGGCACTTTGCTTCTACGGTCTTATCGCTTGGGTTGTGGCAGCCGTATTAGGGAGCCAGGGAAAGCGGTTGCCATGGAAATGGCTTTACTGGTTTGGTTTGGCAGGCCTTATTTTTCTACTTCGCCGCCGCGGATTACCGGTTACTTCCCATCTTTCTTTTGTTGGATTGGGCGGCATTGCCTCCCTCGCCTTGTGGTTTCTGTCGATACGGCCTGAACCTCCACGGGCGGCCATTTGGCTAGGGAAGTTCAATGCGCTTGCTCCTTTCTTGATATGGCTCGGATTGCATCTTGCCTTGGAAAAGCCCAGGGAAGGGGATGGCCCTACCCAAGAAGTGAAAAGTGAAAAGAATGTTGTTCTCGTCACTTGGGATACTGTTCGGGCAGATTCACTTCCTCTCTATGGTGGAGCAGGATTAGATACACCTAATCTTGAGCGTCTCGCAACTGCGGGAGTTGTGGTGCGAGATTTTCAAGCTGTGGCTTCCATTACGGCTCCTTCTCATATGAGTATGTTGACGGGCATGTATCCACCAAGTCATGGATTGCGAAGCAATGGATTGACTGCCCCAGAAACAGGGATTCAAAATTTGCCGCAGCAATTGCGCGACGCGGGTTGGCACACCGGCGCGTTTGTCTCTGCACTACCCGTTCACGCAAAATTTGGTTTTGCCCGCGGTTTTGAATATTTCGACCAGCGTCCGGAATCGTCAGCAGGCCAGCAGTTTGCTCAGATCATGCGCTTTTCCTCGTCGATTGCTCGCTTATTTTTGCCCGAAAGCCTCAGAGGCACCCTTTCTGTTCAAGGCGCCACAACGGTCTCACGAGCTACCGACTGGTATAAAAAGCAAAGCGGTCCGACCTTTATGTGGGTTCATTTGTTTGATGCTCATGGCCCCTATGACCCACCAGAAGCTTATCGCAAAAGAGCTATCGCCCGAAAAGCGGAAGGCCCACACGCGGTCTCCCCTGAAGACGAAGAAGCCCTTGTCCTACAAAGAGGAGAGATAGAACTTCTTGATGATTTGCTAGGTGAGTTACTCGCTTCCTTGTCTGAAAAAGATCCCGAACTTGCGAATACGGCAGTCATTGTTGTTGCCGATCATGGCGAGTGTTTTGGTGAGGGTGGAATTCACCTCGAACATGAAACGAGTCTCTATTCCGCAACTCAACATGTTCCCGCAATCCTGACTTTTCCGGGCTCGGAACTGACCACTCAGCCCACACTTGCAAGTCATGTCGATCTTGCTCCAACAATTATGGGCTTTGCTGGCCTGGAATCGATATCCGATTTTCAAGGAGATAACCTTTTGTCTCCGGAAGATAGGACTCTCACCCGGGGCTTATACATGGAGGCCTACCAAGAGCGGCTTGGGGAAGACCGGATGGAGGGGTGGGTTGAAGGTGATTGGAAGTTTGTCCGAAACCTCAAGGGGGAAGAATTCTTGTATCGCCGAAGTTTGGGAGAAACAAATAATTTCGCCTCCAAAGAGCCTGAGGTCTTAGCCACAATGCGAGGCAAGCTCGAGTCATTTCTAGAGTCCATTGTCGTGCGAACTGGTGCCGCAGGAGAACTTTCGAGTTCAGAAGAAGCCGCTATGCAAGGCTTGGGCTACTTTGAGGATGATGAATAGGGCTTACCCTTTAGGGAGGTTAGAATTCTGAAATGAGCACGGGAAAAAGCGGCGCGATTGGTCTTTTGATTGGCTGGGCATACGGTGCCTTTGAAGCGGGCCTTGTTTTTGCTCTCAAGAACGAGGTGGTTGACAACATCATGTTTTATTTGGTGGGCCCCTTTGCGCCCATGGTGATTTATGGTTTGGGCGGTTGGCTGTTTGGCCTGCTTGTAGGCCGGATAGGGCTACCTTTCCCCTGGAAGCAAATTTACTTTTTGGGTCTCATTCCGCTATTTCTTCTTCGCTTGTTCGGGGGCATCATGCCATCGAATTGGGCTTGGGTCGGAAGTGCAGAAGGTGTGAATTGGATTTGGTCTCTCCCTGGTTTTTTTGTTTCCTTTTACTGCTACCGCCGAGCCTGTTTTGTACTGGCTGGTGCAGAAGAGAGTTATTCACTCAAACCAAAAGTTCTTGGGACAGTTGTGGCTCTCCCACTCTTCTGGGTCATGATGGTTTTTCAAGGCACGGATTCTGATTTAACGCCATCGCCATTGACTGCGGTGGCTTCCAAGGAGTCACCTAACATTGTTCTGGTCACTTGGGATACGGTTCGATCCGACACTCTTCCTCTTTACGGCGGCGAGGGCTTGGATACCCCCGAATTGGACTTGCTTGCTTCGGAAGGCTGGGTTTTTGACGGAATGCATGCAGTTTCAAACATAACTGCACCGACTCACGCGACCATGCTTTCGGGTTTATATCCCCCAACCCATGGATTGAGGAGCAATGGCTTAACTGGTCCAGAGCTTGAAATCCCTCGTCTTCCTGAAATTCTCCAAAACAAGGGATATGCAGTGGGCGGCTTCGTTTCAGGCTACTCACTTCGAGGCTCTTTTGGCTTTAGTAGAGATTTTAATATTTACGATGATCGGCCTATTGCATCCGCATTTACGACCCTAATGGCCGGGATTACTTTTTCATGCAAACTTGCGGAAAGAGTATTGCCAAGAGGCTTCCTTCCAGATAGTTCCTATGTGCCTGGTGAAATCACTTTAGGCCGCGCTGAGCGTTGGTACCAAAGCACTGGTGATACTCCAGCGTTTCTTTGGGCTCATTTTTACGATGCCCACCACCCGTACAATCCGCCATCACCGTATCGAACCCGAGCGCTTGAGCGCGCAACGCTTGGCGCGCACGCGCAAGACCCTTCAGTTGAAGAGGAATGGATTCTCCAACGAGGGGAAATTGAACGAATCGATGGTTTGCTCGGCCGCCTGATAGATACGCTGGAGAATAAAGACCCCGGCCTTCAGAACACGATTATTGTTGTTCTTTCCGACCACGGAGAGTGTTTTGGGGAAGGTGGCCATTTGTTGAACCACCACTATTCATTGTTTGACGCGACGCAGAAAATCTTTTGCGTTATTCGTCCTGCAGGAGGCGTAAAACCCGTTCGCTTAAATGGCACGTCGGCCCAGGTAGACCTTATGCCAACACTCCTATCCCTTGCTGGCATGGAAATCCCCGATGGGATTCAGGGACATGATTTGGTCCCTCACGCTGGTGGGGCAAATTTGCCTGAGCGCGGTATTTACATGGAAGGATTCCAACGCAACTTGGATGAAAAACGAATGCAGGGTTGGCTTCGAGGCGAGTGGAAGTTTGTGAGAACCATGGGAGGGGTCGAATCCCTCTATAAAACGGACTCTTGGAGTGAAGAAGACTACTCCCAATCCCATCCCCAGGTTTTGAGCCAACTACGAGAGGAACTTAATCAGTTTCTCGCAACCATCCAAACAAACGAAGGTTTGGATAAACAAAGTGCAAGCGACGAAGCGAACCTTGCTGGTTTAGGCTATTTCGACTCTGAGGAAGAGTAATTAGCCCGACTTGGGGCTATTTCGTTCTTTGGAGTCTGCAAACAAGGACATGAGGCGGCGAGTCCAAAAGCCAGTCCAGTAACCAGAAATCTGTCCGGCCTCCCATTCAATAATACTACGACAAAGATTTACCCTGAGCTTGTTGTGAAACCGACCTCGATATGTTTGCCGGAAGTATGCACGGGGAATAGTTCGAAGATCTCGCGGGACTCCAGAGAATGCACGGTTGGTTCCGAATGTCGCCACATAGCCGGCAGAGGAGATGGCAAGCTCAACAGTTTCAGGACTGCAGCCTCCACCTGGCCAAGCCAGAAAAGGGACTGGGTGATTTAAGATATCTTCAAGCTTATTTTTGGATTCCTGAAGTTCTTGCGAAATGCGTTCCTGCCTTGCTTCTGGAGTTTCGGGTATTAAGTCACCGGCATTCTTTGATGCCACATCTCTTAAACAAGTCTCCCAATCGGGTTGCTCAAAGAAAGTAGAACCACCATTTTCCCGAACATAGTTTTGTAAGGATTCAGCCGTCCCTTGAGAAGGGTGAATCGCCTGGGCTGGCAATGACCACTCGGATTCATAGACAGGTGTTCCCCAGGGAATTAATTCTGAAGTTCCACCATGATGCTCCAAAGACAACTCCAATAGAGTGGCTTGATTCCTTTCCAGCCACCAACATCGAGCTTTCGGACGGTGGAAGCCTATTATCTTCCCGCTAATCGGAAGCCGACTATGTCTCGCAGTGTGGGATTGGATTTCAAAAACTCCATCACTTTCCAACTTTTGCATTTCTGCTGGCGATAACCAACCTCTTTCCGGTGGGTTGTCGTGTTCCTCTAGAGAGGGCCGAACAACATCCTCTTGGTGAATAAAATCAGTTGCGACAAAAATCGTTCCGCGAAACCCATACTTTTTCATAATGGGTGCGGCAATAGTGAAGTTGTCTAAGTAGCCATCGTCAAATGTAAGGAGGATAGGGTTACTCGGAAGAGGAGCTTGTCGGTCGAGGTGGTCGAATAGTTCTTGGCAAGAAATGGAGTTCCACCCTCGTTCTTTTAAGTCAAGGAGCAAAGCTTCAAATACATTTACAGGAAGGGTGAGCTCGCCGCCTGGACCCAGTTCCTCCGTGCGCCGCTTGCGCACGCTATGAAAGGTCATAATTGGAACCTTTCCTAAGCAGACTCTTTCGTACACGGGAGGTCGGTTATTTGATCTTTCTCTTCAAGAGTGGGTGGGCCAGGGGCCTTGCGAATCTTGCGAACCAAAGGTAGCACTCGGTGTCGAAGGAGTGAAAGCCCGGAGCTGACTAGACTCGGTCCGTAAACAACTAAATTGCCGTGGTCTCGAATGGGCCCATGGTATCTGCCGATAACATTGGGGCTTGTTAGAGAGCCTCGCGAAGCATCAATGCGAGAAAACCCAAGCTCTTCTCCTTGGTCAACCATCAACTTAAGTATTAGGGAACCACCACGAACATTATTCGTTTCGGGTCGCTGGGCCATGTTGTAGGAAAGGAAATGGTCGCCATGTCGGAATCCCCAGTGATAAATAATGAGTTCTCCATCAAGGCGAATGGTGGCGAGGGCAATTCCTTTCTCGGGCGCCAGCATTTTCCAGACATCTTTCATAAAGCTCCGATAAGAATCGTCGCGAAAGATACCAACTCCTTGGTCGCCCTTCCAACTTGTGGCCTCAACAGCAGAGCATTCTTGAATAAGAGAGTCGATGTTTTGTAGCTCAACAGAAAAGAAATCAGTTTCGACTTTTCCTCGCTCTTCGAGTTGCTCCATAGATTGTCGAAGTTGCCGACGATATTTACTAGATGTTTTTCCGCCAGTTTTCAGGTCCACCATAGGGGCTTTTGATGCAAGGACTGTGTGAAGGTCAAAGCCCATTTTCGGCGAGAGGGCCTTGAATGCATTCAGAGTTTCGGAGCCATTTGGAACCTCATGGAGGCCAAGAGCAGTCCACCCAGCTAAGTCTTTCTGCATCCACTGAAGGAGAAGCTTGAGAGATTGTTGGCAATCTTCTGCAGTTGCAGCGGGCAACTCCATGCGGTCATAAAATGGAACTCCAGCGAACTCCAGTTTTTGAACTTTCCATCTTGCACCAATTCGGCCCTTACCAAGAACGAGTGGCAGTCCACCAATCCACTCGCCATTCCTTTCAACAACAGCAAGCAATATTTTGCGGCTTCCAGCCCAGTGCTTTGCCCAACAATTCAACCAGTCCGCCCGGAGGAAGAAAGTAGGGTTTCCAGCACGCTCTAGAAGGGAATCCCACTTCTCTGCATGTTCAGCAAAGACATTAGGTCCTTCGTGAACAACAACGCGTTCGCTCATTCTTCGTCTTCGTCTCCGCCGTACCCAAGTTTTTCCAATTCGGCTTTCCGTTGGTCACCAAGCTCCACGCGTTCCGAATGGGCTGGCTGGAAACTCGCGGATTCAACTCGCCGCTTTTCAAGGAGGTCTCGTAGTTCAAGTACCCGCTCAGGCCGCAAGTTTGCGAGGTTTTCTGTTTCGCCAGGGTCGGTGGACAAGTCGAACAACATCCATACTTCTTCACCTTGGTATTCAACTTGAACCAACTTCTCAGTTCCTATTGTCAAACTTGTCAGAAGATTACTCTTCATGTTTTGAGTAAAAGCGCGACCGGGGCCATCTTTGCCTGCGAGGACAGGGGAGAGATCTGACCCGTGGATATTTTGTGGCAGCGGCGAGGATGCCCAAGTTGCCAATGTTGGGTAGAGGTCTATGAGTTCTACGGGTTGTGTGCGTACACCAGGCTCAATCCCTGGCCCTGCAATGATGAGGGGTACTCGGGCGACCTCACTAAAAGTGCTGTGCCCATGGTTGTATTGTTGATGCTCCCAAAATTCCTCTCCATGATCAGATGTGATGACCACATAAGTGTTTTCCATTAACCCCCGATTGCGAAGTGTTTCTAGGAGTTTTCCAATTTCGCGGTCGCAATACTGGATTTCCGCGTCGTACAGTTGAAGCACTTTTGTTTTTACATCAGCTGGGAGAGCGTCGTGACTTGCGAAAGGCCAAGGAGCAATTTTGCTTACGCTTCCAATTGCCGAGGCAACCTGGTTTTTAAGGTCATCCGAAATTGGGTCAATGCCGACCTCTTTTAAAAATTCAATCGGCGGCTGATAGGGGAAATGAGGGTCAATGTATTGGATATACATGAACCATGGGCTTTCGTCGTTTTTGGTGTCAAACCACCCCTCTACCTCTTTATTGATTGCAGCTGCGTGATTTTCAAAGGTGCCAGCGGACCCTACTTTTATGCCGATGCTCTTGGAAAGAATATCTTTTGCGCGCTCCCAAGTTGTGAAACGCAACATGGAGTTTGCGCCACTACCGGAAAGATCAGAAGGCCAAAATGAATCGAAGCCCTGGCCGAAGCCAAAGAAGGTCTCAACATTTCTATTGGCAGAAAAGGCTGCGGTTTGATAACCGGCAGAGCGAATCGTTTCAGCCATCGTTGTAAAAGATTCAGGAATTCGTGTGTCCAATAAATTAGTTTGATGACTTGCGGGGTACAAAGAGGTCATCAAGGAAGCTACCGAGGGTCGGGTCCAGGTGGCTTGTGCCCAGGCAGAATCAAATCGGATACCCCGATTAGCGAGCTTGTCCATTTCAGGTGTTGTGTTCGCTGAATAGCCGTAGCTCGACATATGGTCTGCTCGAAGGGTGTCAATCAAGATAAAAAGTATGTTCGGAGCGTTCTCTGCAGCGGTGACTTCGGCAGGTGTGTTGGCCGAATTCAAATCATCAGGCAATGGTGCAGAGGTGAGGTTAGCCCCAAGGTGTCCAGCAAATGCAGTAATCAGGAGTGGAAGAATGGGATGCGGCGCTTGTGCCATCGAAAAGCCAGCCATCGTGCAGGCAACCGTCCAGACGGCTGAGGCAACCAATGGGGCAAGCGAAAACATAGGAACACCAGCGTAAAAATCTTGGTGAATCCAACTAAGGCCACTTAGCAGAAAAATAAGCGCGCCGACGAAGCCGGCAGTTTGGCTAGCTCGCTTTGGTTTTGGGATGCCGGGAAGGATTTCGAGGGCGGTGCCGATGAATGCGCCAACAAAAGAAAAATGAAGGGCGACCCAAACAGACTCTCTAGTGGGGGAGGCAAATGCCAGGTCTGTAATGGACGTGACGAATGCAGATTCAACCGCACCTACGGACCAACCTGCGGCGGCTCCGTAAATACAACCGCGAAGGAGTTGCTTCATGGGGAGAGATTCTAGCCTTCCGCGACCTTAATTGGCTTGGGCTTTGTATTGAAATAAAGCCGCCCAAGGCGGAGGTGGCGCTGTCGAGCGACATCAGCGAAGTGGTAGCGTTTATGAAGCCGCCGTGTTGGTTTATTGTCCTCTTCTAGGAGGGTCATGACCGAGTGGATTCCCATGCTTGGGAAAAGCTCTTCAAAGGAATGCTTGATTCCAAAGTTGCTCACGCCTCGATTTCGCCAATCTTCACGACACCAACCCTCAAACCAATAGGCCTGTCCTTCTTGCGGACGAATCCAGGCCTTCATCTCAGGGTCTTGGTGCGGGCAAGTGCAGAACCAATTATGAGCAATAACCTCTTCTTCGAACAAAGCCAGATCGCAAAAGTAGCCGGGTGTTTCAAGGCGTTTGCGATACCAGTCCAGTTTTTCTGGAAAATTTGCACACATGATGTTGAGGTCATCAAGTGAGGCTAGCCGGAAGTAGATTCCTTCACATCGATGGCGGGGGACCTCCTTCATGGGGATGGAAACATCCCTAACCGCAACAATCATATTTTTATAGCGGAAAAACTTCCATTTCAGGGCATGCCAAATGCCACGAAAGCCATCACTTTTCAGCTTTCGGAAGAATCGGATGAGGGGGCCAGGACGGCTCATGTGGTTCCTTTTATTCTCGCGTACTCCTTTTCATCAACGCAATTCCAGACGATGAATACCATAGCAAAGCTCAGCCAAAGCGTTGGCTCCATAAGGGGGCTATGGATGTTTCCCATTGCTTTGAAGGCCCAGCCACCCAAACCAACAAAGGTCCCAAGACCGACCATGGCGAGGAAGTCATCTTTGATTTCCCAACTCTTCCAGCTCTTTTTGATAATACTACTCCAAAGTCCCACATAAGCAATTCCCCCGGGTATGCCGGTTTCAGCAAACCAGAGCAAAAGACCATTGTGAACCCTGAAGAAAAGAGTATTCAGAAATCGCCCGTCAAAGTTGGCATACTTTGCAATATAGGGGGTGTAAGAGCCTAGGCCAGTTCCAAAGAAAGGAAGGTGAGTGATGATGTTCAGGGCGGTCATTATTTGAGGGATTCGAGCAAATGCTGAACCCTGTCCGCCCTCCCCAAAAATCCGATATCTAATTTCTTCAACTAGAGCTATCAGGAGGATGCCAATAAAAGAAGAGCCCATCACGGGGAGGACAATTGTAATCATGAGGGGTCTGCCGAACCTCCGCAAAGCCAGAAACCAAGTTGCGAAAAATGTGAGGACGAAGGCCATCCAGCCAGCTCGAGAAAAGGTAAGGATTAAGTTCATAACGGACCACAGCCAAGTGGAGCCATAAAAAACCCGTCGCTTTCCGGTTTCCATCGGGTTAAGGGTTAAGGCCAATAGGGTTGGATTAATAAGAATAAGCCACAAACCAAAGGAGTTCGGGTGTCCGAGAAGTGCGCCCGACCGAATAAAAGCACCGCCAGGCATGGACATTTCCTTTACGCGCTGTTCACCGAGGAAGGCGAGTCCAATCTTCCCGCCCATCATGCTTTGAAGAATGGCGATGCCACACTCAATCCAAACCTGAGCGCAGATTCCCCAAACGATCCATTGCAGGAATTGTTTTGTTCCAACGCGTTTTACAAGGTACACGAAGATAAGGATGAACCGGAGTAGCTCAATGCAGCTCACAAAACTCCGTGTCGGGCAAACAGAATGCACTGGAAATCCAAAGCATGTAATGAAAAAAGCGGTTAGCCATCCGGATGTTTTCCCAAGCTTAAAGGAAGTCTTGCCTCTTCGAAGAACCATATCCACGAGCAAGTCAAGTCCCAAGATGATGAGGTATATGTCTTTATCCCATAGAGTTAAGTTTGTCGGGCTGCCTGCAGGATTGGGTTCACCAACAATTTCAAAGAGGCCAACATTTAGAGAAATGGGCATTGTGAAAGTGAGGAACAAAGTGAGAAAGGCGATAAATTGCCTTTGGATGTAAATAATTCCAAGCAGAGCTATCCCCAGGACTAAACCGAAAAAGAAAACAGCTTGCCATTTTGCCCCGCCCCAATGAGAAGCGGCCGCCAAGGTAGAGGCGATAAAGGCGCCAAGCACCACAAGAACCGTGTTGCCTACAAACGGAACTGATTTCCCATATGCGAGCCCGTCAGGGTCGTAATCGTCGAAGCGGGCTCCAAACACAGCTTGTTAGATGAACCGGTAAAGGATTCGCGGAATTGGATTGCGGCGTTGAGTAAGGACTGCGCCCAAAACAGCCTTGCCGTAACGGCGAAGCTGATCCAAACCACGGCGAGCAACATCGAAGTGGACACCCGTTCCGCTTACAACGAAGAGCGAAGTATCTGTAAGGGATGCGTAAGAGCCTCCGCCCCCGGCAAGTCCTGGGCCAGATAGAACGAGTAAGTCGTTTTCTTCAGCAGCGGCTTGAATCGCTTCCTTTTGCGCATCCATGGGGGCGCCATCAAGCTGGAGGATTTCCACATTTTCTGCCTCGCCCAAGATTGCAGGGAAACCACCAAGAGTAGCGAAGACAACGCTTCGGCCATCGTTGGAGGCCTCAAGGCTGAGTGCTGCAGCAAGAGTTCCTGAACCCTCGCCGCGAGTGGATGCAGCGACATGAACTGAGCGATGGCCATCATTATCAAGAGCAGCAAGAGCAAGGCGGGCGGCGTTCAGAACTACGGGAGGCATTCCATCTTTGAATGGGGTGCGGAATGGAATTCTGGCAAAGCGGGGGATGGATGAGAGGACAGAGACTCCAAGAACCTCTTCCACATCTTCAACCGTAGCGATTCGACTGTGCATGTATGCGCGCAAAAGAGCCACAGCGAGTGCGCCAGGAATGCCAAGAAAGATGCCCAAGAGGGCCATTATGAAACGGTTTGGGAAGGACGGTTTGTTGGGAACTGTCGGCCACTCCAAAACTTTCGCGCTAGTGACATGGTCGCTATCCATTGCCAGCTTGATGTCTTCCTCTTCTGCTTTGGCGATGAATTTTTTGTAAGAGCCCAAAGAAGAGTCTCGCTTTTGAAGAAGATCCTCTAGGGCAGTCCGATTGGCTTCAATATTCCGAAGCTCCTGGTCAAGAGATTTCGCACGGTCTTCCAGTACAGCGCGCTTCTGGATGATTTGCCGCTGAAGAGCATCCTTTGTGAGTTGAATTTTATTGTGGAGGCTTTTTATTGTGGGGTTGTCTGTGCCTTCGTAAAGCGGAGCTTTTTCAATAAGCTCGAGTTCCAAATCTAATAGGCGCTGTTGATGGACAGAGATTTCTGGACTATCAAGAGCGAGTTCCTCAGAGCCCTGATTAATCTCTTTGAGGGCTCGAAGGGATTGTTCGGTTTGAATTAACTCCTGGGTCAAAATGGTTCGTTGAGAATCTAAATCCCCTCCTTTGTGGGAGAGCCGAAATTCCGTAATTTGCTCTTGGATTTTTTCCAGCTCAGCTTTATTTAAGTTGGCTTGCTCTCGGAAAAAGGAAGCGGCAGTAGTTTCATACTTGCGTTTTGTGACTTCCTTTCCATTAATGTCAATTACCTTGACCTCTCTCCAAGTGCCTAAGGAGTGCATCTTGGAGTGATGCTCCATATACCCTTCGAGGACAAGTTCAAGTGTCCTCGCAGCAATCCTAGGGCTTGCAAGTTCATAGCTAAGATTGATGACTCTGGTCGCGGGTTCAATTTCCGCTGAGATTTTTTTCCCCAGCTTGGCAACCATTTGTTCATGGCGGTAGAGCCGCTCTTTATCCAAGAGGTTCTTTACTTGGAGTTTTAAGTTGTCTATCTCATCTGAGGATGCCTTAGATGGCTTTCCCTCCAAATCTGCGATTAAAATCCGAACCTTGTCCTCTGGGAGGTTTCTTTGGAGTAACCAGTCCCTCCACCACTTTGAATCATATTGGAGTTTTTCTTCGGTGTAGACAACATCTCCAAACTTGCTAGGAACAACACCGTTTGTAAATAGAGGGCCTGGTGATAGACCGATAGAACGGCACCAGTTTTGAAAGTTCAGGTACTTTTTCGAAAATCCATCTTTGGGTTGAGGAATAACTTCTGTTTCAAGGATATTGACTGCGTACTCTAGGGCAGGCCTGCTCAACATAATCATGGTCTCGCTGACCACATCCTCAGGAGATAAGGTCAAGCGAGCAGACTCAGAAATTGTCGTTGAAGTTCCTTCCGGAGCATTCTGGCGACCTGCTTTTACGAAGACATTTGCTTTTGCGGTAAACGATTCAGGCAAAACATAAGCCAAAGTCATTAAGAAGGAAAAGAAGCAAATGAAGAAGACTAAAGCTGAATAGCGCCACTGAAAGAGGGCGCGCACGACTCTGCGGGCGGTGTCGGTTCTTCGGCCGGGGAGATTGACGGGGGAGGTCATTATTGAATGTCTTGAACTTAGGAGCCTACACGGTAGCTTGTGCCGAATGGGACAGGCATGTTGTTGCGGATGTACTGCTCAACCCAGGCGTTCAGGTTGCCAACATCTGTGCGGGGAACAAGGACGACATCTTCGGGGTCAACGAAAACATTTGGAAGACCAGATCCATGATGGAGAGCCCCATAGACATCGTAAAGGCGGACAAAGGAAGTTAGAGATGGAGGATCGTTCTCGCTTTCGGACTCATTTTTTCTAGTACTCTTTTTCTCGCCTTCGCGTTCATTTTTTCTAGGAATCTTTTTAATGAGTACAACTCTTTCAAGATCAGCCCAATCATTGCCCCAGCCAGCAGTCGCCAACGCTTCGACCAATGTCACGGGTCCTTCTATTGGGTAGGAGCCAGGCTTTTCAATCTCACCCACAATTGAAAAGGAAGCATTAGCATCAAATACTTTGGTTAGGGAAACAGAAATGGGACCTAATGATTGGGCAAGCTTATCGTTAATGGTGTTTTCAATTTCCTTTGGAAGTTGGCCACGAACCTCAATCGATTCGTTTAAACCTGGAACTGAAATGTGGCCCTCGTTCCAGACTGTGAAGTCCCGGACGGTTCCCAATTCTCCACTCACAAGAGTTGCCATAAATTGTTTTGCCTTGTCTTCAAACTTGACGGGCTTCACAGTAACAATTGCTTGGGAGTAGGACTCTCGAAGCTTTGAGAAAATCTCTTCCTGAATTTCATCCAGCGATTTTCCATGGGCAAAAACATTTCCAATGGGGTGGAAGCGGATGTTTCCGCCAATCACGACAGAGGTGGCGGTTAAGGGTTCCACACCTTCAGGAAGCCCACCAACCACAATTTCAATTTCGTCATTTTCGGCCAAGAGGTTCCCAATGAGCCCCTTTTGAATCTCAACCGTCGGGCTTTCTCTCACTACACCATTTACAAGATCCCCAATCTCCTTCTTAAGCTTGTTCTGAGCAGCTATCCAAGTAAAGCCAGTTATTCTTTTTTCTACCCTATCACCATCAAGAGAGAGCTTCATCTTCCCCTCAGGTCCAACAGCAAACTCAAGGAGCACTTTTTCGCCCATCTGGGTGGCTTCATAACTGCCCGCTTCTGAACGAATCCCGCGCAATACACGATTAGTATTGTCTGTATTGAGTTCTGAAATATGGGCTCGGATGCGATCCCCAGCCTTTAAGGGGGCGAGTTCATTTGCTACCCGAGAGTATTCAAGCTGAATTTTGTCTCCGACCCCCAAAGTCCCATCATCAATTAAGTTCATTCGGTCAGGATTTGTGTTCTTTTTCGATTGTGGATGTTTTGGCCACCAAAAATCCTTACTTGTGTCCTCGCTCAGGACTGCTCCCTCATTGAAATGAGCGTCCTTCACCATCACATGAGATGCGCATGCAGGAAGGCTTATCAGTAAGGCGCAGGTGAGCTTGAGGGTGGCCTTTTTCACGATTTGCAAGGATTGGTTCGAATTTCGGGGGTGTCTAAGTTGTTTTGGAGCAGGAGTTTGGGGTAATTCCAAGAAGTTGTCGGGGTGGCTATCTTGGGTGTACCATTCGCCTGTTCGCTTTGGGTGAACCTTCCTTCGGACAAAAAGCCCCTTAAACATGAGCCTACTTCGAGATAGTGGCGGCGCAGTCATCCTCCAGCTTGCTGGGGCGGGGCTCCAATTTGTAGCCGGAATCCTCCTCGCGAGGTGGCTATTGGCAGATGGTAGGGGTGTTTTTGGTTTAATCGTTCTCATTCCTGAAACGACTCGGGCAATCGTGAATTGGGGCTTTGGGACCGCGAGCACGCGGTTTTCAGCGAAGAATCCATCGGAATCTGCAAGCATTTCCTTAAATGCAATTTCCTTTGGCGTGTTCTCGGGAGTCCTCTTTTCCGGGGTATTGCTCCTCTTTTTTCCCTGGTTATTGGAATTTGTTCAAGGGGAGGGCTTTGAGGAGGTTCTCGCAGCACAAGGGGGGGTAGAAATAGCAATTACCCTCTCCGTCCTGTCCCTTCCCCTATTACTGCTGGAGAGTTTCCTCGGCGGCCAATTGGTAGCTTTAAGAGCTATTTTGGCCTCAAATATGGCAAAAGTGGTTCAAACAGGCTCCTTCGCGGCCGCGCTCTGGATCCTATTCCACCAGTATGGGGCCTCGGTCACCATGGCCGTCGTAGCCAGGCTCCTATCTTTTGCCCTTGGGAATCTATTCGCCGTCATTGCTCTGTCCCAAGTTTGGAAAGGCCCCAAGCGGCTTTCCAGGGAACGGCTGGCTGAAGTTTTCCGGTTCGGAATTCGAACCCTGCCTGCCTCCATTGCCGTCTTTATGCTTTTCAGGATTGATGTGGCCCTCGTTCGAATCTGGCGCCCCGTGTCAGATGTTGGGATTTATGTTTTAGCTTCATCTCTTGCGATGCTGTTTCAAGTTGTCGGCTTTGCCGTTGAGCGGTCTCTTGTGCCACGAATCATGGGCAGGTCGGGTGAAGAAACGAAAATCTTGACCCCTTTGGCAACACGGTGCTTCCTATGGGTTGGCTTTCCTGTTGCAACCGTCGCAGTTCTTCTTGCGTGGCCCCTTGTGCCAGTTCTTTTTGGCGAAGAGTTTGCTCCTGCCCTCCTCCCCTTCGCAATCTTTTTGCCAGGCTTAGTGTTTGGGAATGTCGGGCAAATTTGCAACACCGATCTTCTGGGTCGTGGATTTCCCGCCTATGCCTCTTACTCCGCTGCAGTCGCTTTAACCTTAAACATCGGGTTGAACATTTGGCTTATTCCAACCGTTGGAATTGTAGGCGCCGCAATTGCGTCTCTTGTTTGTTACACCTTGCACGGAGTTATTCTTTCGACCATTTATTCCAAAGTGGTGGGCGTTCCACTTTCTTCTATGTTGATTCCTCGGCCCTCCGATGTAGGGAGGATTGTTGGGATAATTCGAAACAGAAGCTAAGCCTCTAATAGTTTTCGATAAACCGATTCCGTTTTTTCACGGGAGTGTCGGACATCAAAGGCATCAGCGGTTCTGCGCCCTTCAGCACCCATTGCCTTGGAGAGTCCTGGCTCCCCTTGAAGGCGAATGATGGATTCCGCAAAGCCAGCCAAGTTGCCGTCTTCAACCATGAACCCATTTCTTTCATGCTCGAGAATATCTACGATTCCAGTTACCTTGAAACCAACTACAGGCAGGCCGGCGGCCATTCCTTCGGCAACGGCCAATCCGAGCCCTTCGCGTCGAGTGCCGGTAACAAAGACATCCGATGCAGCGAGCAAATCCGGGACATCATTTCTTCCCCCAAGAAGACAAACAGAGTTCGAAAGATTCATCTGCTCAATAAGAGAGGCGAGTTGTGTCCGTTCGGGGCCATCACCAATAATCCAGAGGCGGGCTTGGGGTAATTCTTCAAGAAGAGTGGGCATCATTTCAATGAGTCTGTCGTGACCCTTGCTTGGAACGAGGCGCCCCACTGCGGAGAGAATGGGAGAGTGGCCCGAAATGATTTCAGCATTCTGTTCTCGCATTTCCGCACGCCTTTGTTCGCTAGGTTCCGGCGGCATTTCAATTGCGCTTGGAATGAGGTGCACTTTTTCTGGAGCAACTCCGGGAAAATTCAGCAAGCTGTCCCGAACTTCAGCGCCAACTGCAATGAGTGCATCTGCGCGACGATAGAACTTGGACTGCAACGCTATTCGGAATCGTGAGCGAAGTTCGCGAGGGTTTCTCTCTGGTGGGAGCAGTTTTGAAGAATGAAAAGTCAGGACTACAGGTATTTTGAGTGCCCTTCCAACCATCAATCCAATCCAGTCGCTATCGGAGAGGTGGGTTTGAATCAGGTCAATCTTGTGGTGACTAGCCACCTTCTTGACTGCTTGGTAAATCCGGCGCCAGTCTCGTATTGCTTTGAATGGATTCCGAATGGAGTGTCGTGGTAAAGCGAGAAGTTCCAGGGGAATCTTCGCCTCGTGGAGTAAATCCTCGACAGGCCCGCCCCGCAAAAAGGAACAGACTACCGACTTTATCGGACCACCCACCTGCAACTTCGCCAGCCTTAATACATAAAGTTCCGCCCCTCCCTGTGAGAGAGTCGGAAGAAGTTGCAGAATGCGGTAGCTTTTGCCGGTCAAGAGTACACTTAGGATGGTGGCCGAGACAGTCTAGCCTCGACCCTACCTCCCCATGCACGGCGGATGACTCCCCCCCACCCACCTTCCGCACCGGTCCCCGTTCTCTTTGTTCTGACTGACCTTCGGGTTGGGGGAATGGAGAGGAAGGTTGCCGAGATTGTCCAAAAAATGGACCGCACCCGCTGCCGTCCAGTGGTGGCCTGCCTAAAGGAAGCTGGACCCTTGGCACCCGAAGTTCAGGAATCGGGCGTTCGGGTTTATTCCAACCTTATTGCAGCGAAATGGGATGTCCGGGTTCTTGTCCGACTGCTCCGAATAATCCGGTCGGAAGGGATTCAGGTTGTATGCACAGTTGGTGACGGCGGGGATCGTATGTTCTGGGGCCGATTGGCCGCACGCATCGCTGGAGTGGCAGGAATTGTCTCTACCCACCATTCCACACGGAACCCAAGCGGGGACTCCATTATTGACCGGCCCAATCGCTGGCTCATGCCCTGGAATGACGCCTATGTGGCGGTTGCCCAGTCGGCCGCTGACTACTTGGTGGAGCACGAAGGCTTGCCAAGAGATAGAACCGTGGTTATTTACAATGGCGTGGACTTGTCAAAGTACACCGGCGATGGCCGCGAGGAGGCAAGAAAATCCCTCGAGATTCCTCCAGACACCCCAGTCATTGCTCATGTCGCAGCGTTCCGGATTGAGAAGGCTCATGACATTCTCCTTCGTGCGGCCCGCAAAGTGGTCGATGCCGTGCCCGAGACTCGCTTTTTATTAGTGGGCGATGGCGAAACCCGAGGAGAGATTGAAAAATTACGAGCGGAGCTAGATTTGGAGTTAAACGCCCTCCTGCTGGGCCGCCGCTCGGATATTCCAGAAATCCTCGCAGCCTCTGATTTGTTCGTGCTTTGTTCCAGGGCAATGGTTGAAACCTTCCCGAACTCTGTTTTGGAAGCAATGGCGTCTCGCCGCCCTCCCGTATGCACCAATGTTGGCTCCATAGCAGAGCAAATTACCGATGGCCAAAATGGATACCTAGTTGATGAAGAAGATTGGGAGACTTTGGCAGACCGGATTCTGACCTTAGTGCGTGACCCTAGCCTCCGAATGCAGATGGGGGAAGATGCTCACCGAGTGGTGTCTCAAAACTTCAGTGCAGAACGAATGGTGAGGGACCGAGAAGATTTGTTTACATCGCTTGCAATGGGGAATGGGATTCCAAGCAGGCTATACTCAAGCAAAGCAGAGGAGGGGAGCTAGCCCTCGCCCAGAACCATGCTAAGAAGACACAGGGTCCTAGTTCAGAACGCATTAATTTACTTTGATGTTGCAGCGGTTCTATTGAGTTATTTTTGTGCCTTTAAAATACTCCCAAGGTTTTTTGAAGATGTATTCAGGGGCTCCATTCCAAGTGAGCCAGGAGTAGGCTATTTTTTCCACCTGAGGGTTCTTGTTTTCTCTTTGTTCACCATTTTTTCTGGCTTCAAGATAGTTGGTATTTACGAAAGCCAACGAATGAAGAACATTGTTGGAGAGTGGGCTCGGATTATTTTGGTCAACCTTTTCTTGTTCGTTTGCCTCTTTGGGTTTGTTCAGCTTCTGGATTTGGAGGGATATCGAAATTGGCGGCTTACTCACATTTTGTTATTCCTTTGTCTTAATACTAGCCTCGGCCTCTTATCCCGATTAGTCATCCGTGGCATTGCATTCCGTTATCGCTCAAAGGGCTATAACTACCGAAATTTAATTGTCCTTGCTACTGCTGGCCGCGACCCATCCGGACTATTGAACCGGTTGGCTGAACACCCTTCCTGGGGTTACAAAGTATTAGCAGTTTCCGCACCACCTGACGAGGGCGTGGGGAGTTGGACAGATGGCCCTCTTCCAGGAAATCCCCAAGTTCTTTCCTTCAAGGAAGCGGTTTCTTTCGTCGAATCCGAACCTCTTGATGAAATTTGGATTGACGGTATGCCCCGCCGTCGCGGCTCAGTTTTTGAATTCCTCGAAGCCGCCATGGACCAAGGAATTTCTCTACGCTATATCCTGCCTCGAAACTACTTCCCCGGCATGCGTTGGAATTATGAAACCTTTGACAATATCACCACACTTTCTGCCGCGCATTCTCCAATGGACGATCTTGAACGCGCCGCCAAAAGAGCTGTAGATTTGTTCGTTGCCTCTTCGCTACTTGTAGTTGCCATCCCCTTTGTCATGCTCCCGGTAAGTGTTGCCCTTTTCTTCCAAAGAGGCGGGAAGCGGCAAATCTTATTCCGCCAGGATCGGGTTGGAGTAAGGGGGAGAATCTTCACCTGCTACAAGTTCCGGTCCATGGTTCCAGATGCTGAAGCCAAGAAAAAAGAGTTGGAGCACCTAAACGAAATGGGGGGCCCCGCCTTCAAGATGCACAATGATCCACGCATCACGCCATTTGGCGCTTTTATCCGTAAATCCAGCATTGATGAGTTCCCCCAATTCTTCAATGTTCTCAAAGGAAACATGAGCTTGGTAGGTCCACGCCCACCCATTCCTTCCGAAGTGAATATGTATGAGCGGACTCAGAAACGACGCTTGAGTGTGAAGCCGGGAATTACTGGGCTTTGGCAGGTTTCAGGCCGCAATGACATTTCGGACTTTGAGGAATGGGTTGCGCTAGACCTTGAGTACATTGACCAATGGTCCTTTTGGTTGGACATCAAG
This sequence comes from Planctomycetota bacterium, assembly GCA_030748415.1. Lineage (GTDB taxonomy): Bacteria > Planctomycetota > UBA1135 > UBA1135 > UBA1135 > UBA7888. The sequence continues at coordinate 79,494 of JASMMA010000005.1, read as the reverse complement.
ATTTTATTAATGACCATCCCTGCGGTTTTCAAAGGTCGCTAGGTCTGCTTTTCTTTCGGGGTAGTTAGTGCCACGGCGAGCATCATGCCGAACATCACGGCTTGAACAATGACAGCAAGCGAATCTTTTATTTCCTTGCCCTGGACAACTACACGGTCATAGGACGCCCAGATTAAAAGTAAAACAATTGGGACAAGAGCCATGCGAACCCAATTTGCTCCATTCTTATTAAAGGAGTGATCCGGGTTTTGATCTGCGTCGGTCGTTACTTTGTTGTACAACATAATGAGAAGTAGAGAGCCGACTCCAATCCAAGTAAAGACGGACCACATTGCGTAGGGTGAGTAGGCATCCCATAAAAGTTCCCTAGTTCCCCAAGAGTCCACGCCCACAGTTTTTTCAAAGAAAGGTAGGAGGTCATTTCTAGAAATAGCTTCTACCTTTTCTGCAGCGACACCTGCTTTTTCAACAAGATACTTTCGAGCCAAAACAACTTTGTCTCCACCCTCTTGGTACAACTCTCCTGCAATAACGGAGCCAATGGACCAGCCAATGCCAACGGTAAAGTTCACATATCCCATGTAGAGGCCTTCCTTTCCAGGGGGAGCGATTGAGGCTACATAGCGCATCTTGGTTGGGCTTGCGGTCATTTCACCGAAGGAGAAGAAGCCAATCATCCCAAGAATCCACCACCCACTCATACTCAGTCCAAGGGCGTAAATTGCAATGGCAGACATCGCAATGCCAATTACGATGGCGTTTAGAGATTTCACCTTTCCTGTTAAATACCCCATTGCGAAAGCGAAGAAACTAATCAACATTGCGTTGAAGTTCAGCATCCATTCTTGGGTTAGGTTGCCATCGTGAACGGTTGGCACCGATAGGGCAGGGCCGCTGGCGCCTCTGAGGCTTGGCCAGAGGTAATGAAGCGCAAACATGAGGGCGGCGAAAAAGAGCCAAGCGACAATACCTTTGCTTGTCATTGGTCGCTTGTTGGCCCGCTTGGTCATAAAGGTGACTCCACCCAAGAAAAGGGTGATTGCACCTGCAATATGGAAGAGGGGAGTTCCTTCAATTGAGGTTTTAAGGAAGCTGGCAGCTTCGCGGGAATCCACCCAGTCATCAATAAAGTTCGGGAGGATGTCAAAGAGTTGATAGAACATCAACCAGAAGCCAGCAAAGGAAATCGTGAAAAAGAAGAGTCTAGGTTCAAGAAGGCCACGAACTGCATTGAGGAGAACTGTCCACATTCCTTCTTCGTTGTCATCTCCATGGTGGTCGGGTTCTTTAAAGAAGAAGAGTGGAATAAAGTTGAGGGCGATACCAATTGCGCAGGCGAGGAAAACATGAGACCAGTCCAGCACACGCAAAACCCCAGCCACCATGGGGCCAATAAACCCGCCAATGTTGACCATCTGGTAGAACAGACCCCAGCCTAAGGAGGCATTTTCCTTTGGCATTTGGTGGGCAATCAAACCCTGAAGGCCAGGCTTGAAGATGGCAGTTCCAAGAGCGAGGAACATGGCACCAGCAAAGAAGATTTCATAAGTTTTGTCAGATCCGAGTGGTCGCGCTTCTTTGAGTGGCATTCCAGCAATTCGTTCAGCCAGAAAAATGCAGTACCCCATTAAAATGTAGCCAATAATTTTCAGAACTGTACTGATAGCAATGTTGAGTTTGTAGCCGTATCGATCAGCAAAGCCCCCGGTGAAAATGGGAACAAAAGATTGCACAAGAGCCCAAATCCCATAGATGGTTCCCTTTTGAATATGCGTGAACTCAGGGCCGCCTTGCTCGAAAGCGGCAACCATGAATACAGGGAGGACTACACGAACACCGTAATAGGCGAAGCGTTCAACGAGCTCCATCCAGTTGGCAATCCAGAAGACTGGAGAAAAGCGGCCTATCTGTTCAAAAAGAGGGGCCTTACTGTCGGTTGTGGGGGTGGCAGGGTCGGACATGGCCGACAACCCTAGCAAAGCCCTGGATTAAAGCCCACGGAGCCATGCCGGGCGGAAAGCTGCGTTTTCAGGATGAGCAAGGACCTCATTGAGTGCGCGCAGCATGGCGGATTGATCTTTTGGGAGAGTGCCAGCTAGAGTCAACCAGTTACTCGCATGGTTGGAGCGAAAAATACTACCTTTTAGCTCAAGTGCTTTAATAAATTCGCGCAACTCTGCCGCCAGCTCGACGGGGCTTAACTCTTCAAAGTCTCCAGCTTGCAGCTCATCCCATAAGGGTGTTTCCGGAACAGGAGTCACAACAAGGGTGCTCACGAAGCGAGGTTGAATTGCATTCACGACACGAGCAGATCCAAGAGCATGCTGCTGGGAAAGTTCCCGCCCGCCTGCGTTTAAGAGAATCATGGTGGAAAGTTTCATTCCGGCTTCATGAGCTTTGAGTGCTACGCGAATCATCTCGTTGCCATCAACGCCCTTTTGAAGTTTGGAAAGGGTTTTATCGTCTCCACTTTCGATTCCTAAGTAACAAAGAGTGAGCCCCTTCTTCTGGAGGCGCGTCATTTCTTCGACTGTTCGAAGTGCCAAAGCTTGCGGAGAAGCATAAATGCTGATGCGCCTCAGCTTTGGAAAAGCATCGTTTAGCGCCTCGCATACATCTTCCAAGAGTGAGGCCTTTGCCACGAGTGCATCGCCATCGGCAAGGAAGACCTTTTGGGTCCAAGGAACCGCTTCCTTGGCCCAAGCGATTTCTGCCCGAAGCTGCTCAAGGGGCCGAATGCGGAAGGGTTTATCCCGATACATCCCGCAAAAAGTGCATTCGTTGTATGAACACCCAAGGGTGACCTGCAAAATAAGCGAATCTGCTTCAGAAGGTGGGCGATAAACCCGACCCTCTAAAGCAGGGGCTTGTGGGAGAATGGGGGAGTTATTCAGGGTTCACAACGCAAACGTTTGCGCGTTCGCGGCCAAGGAATTTTTCCGCCCAAGGGTTCACTTGGTCTGCTTTCAAGTTTTCGTACCAAGATTGAATGGAGCGCATATCATCAAGGGCACCAGGTCGTCGGAGGGCTTTTGACAAACCATCTAACCAGTAACCGTTTGTCCGAATAGAATCCCGCAACCCATTTATCGCAGGTTCAGTGAGGCGTTTTACCTCTTCATCAGTCGCCCCTTCCTTTGCCAGGGTGTCGGCAGTTGCAAGACAAGCTTCGACCAAAGTTTCAACTTTGTCTGGATCAGCCATTGCTTGGATGTAAATTGCGCCGTTGTCTTTGTAAACAGAACTGAATTCCGCACCCGCCCCCGGCGAGTAAGCGGCGCCCAGGCGTTCGCGAACTTCAAGACGAAGACGGTCATTCAAAACAGTTCCCAACATGGACATTCCGCGCCGGCGCTCAGAGTCCATCCCATCGAGAGCTGGGTAAATGATAAAGACAAGCGATTTAGGAACCTGTGTTTCAATGGTGTAATCGCCACGAATGCCTGTTGCAGTTGCAGGGACAACTCGCCGCTCTTCCCAGCGCTTCAACTCTTTTCTCGTATTCAAGGTGCCAAAAGTTTGGGCAGCTAATGATTTGGTTTCTTCCATCTCCAAATCACCAACAATTGTGACTTCCATTGCTCCTTCGGCCAGGACAGGACCCAACCAATCTCGAATGGCTTCAATGTCCACCTCCATGATTCCATCTTGAGTTGGAAAACTGAATCGAGGGTCGTTTTCAAAAAGCGAAGGAAGAAACTCGAGAGTTAAAGGGCCTCCGTGCTGGTGCTTGAGGCTTTCAAAGATTTGAGGAATCGCCCGGCGAAGCTGAACAATGCCATCTTCGCGCCACCCGGGATCGTTTAGGTAGGCGCACATCAACTCAAACTGAAGGCCAAGATCTTCCATTGTGGTCCCACCGCTGAGAGAGAACCGGTCTTCTCCCATTGCAAAAGAAACACCAACCTGCTTTCCAGCGAGAAGTCGCCGAAGATCCTCGTCGGAGTGTTCCCCAAGACCGCCTGAATCGAACACTTTTTCACCTACCCAAGCAAGGGGGTTTTTTTCAATTTCCAAACTAAGCCGCCCTTCACCAACATTAAGATGAACGAGAATTTGATTTTCTTTGAAATCTGTTTTCTTAATGTTTACCGAAACGCCGTTCTCAAACTCAAGGTGCTCAAAGTCGAGATCTTCAACTTTGTTTGACGAAGAAACTTTGCCAACAGTTTCTTTTGAAGAAGCATATGCGAACTCGCCAACAGAGATTTCTTCGCCAGCGTTGACTTCTACTCGCTGGCTCGCCCAGAGAGCCATCTTGAGTCGGTTTTTGGCTTTTTCACCTAGGTCGAGATTGCCTGCGGTTGTAATTGAAAAGTTCTCACTATCCCAAGCAGCTTTCAAAGCATTGTGGCAATCTTCAACCGTCAGAGATTCAATTGCGGGGCCGTAAGTGTTCTTTCGCCAAGCGGCACGAGTTGGAACAGAGTCTTCTTCGGCTGCGGCGAGGATGCTGCTTAAGATGCCTCGGCTATGGGCGGTGGCTTCCCGTTCAACGGCCTCATCTAAGCGTCGAAGGGCTCCGGCCCGAAGCTCATCAAGCTCGATGTCCTGGAACCCAAATTGCAACGCCTTGCGCAACTCTTGCTCGGCGAGCCCCAACGCGGGGGCCCATTTTTCTGGGGCAGAAGTGACGTTTAGCGAGTTGTCTTCAAAAACATCGAAAACTTCAGAATTCGATGCGCTCGCAGACATGAAAGGAGTTTCTTCTTTTTTAGCAAGCTCGGCATAACGCAAGTTCAGCATGGAATATGCATAACTAAGGGGCAATTCTGAAATGCCTTGAGCAACGGTCAGGGGTCTTTTCTCCCACTCACTCATAATTCCGAAAGAAACATCCACTGTTGGAATTTCCTCTTCATGAATAGAAAAGCTAAATGCATATTTTTCCGGCTTTCCAGTATCAGGTTCTTCGGGAAGAGGGCTAGAAGGGCAAGGCACGCCCTCAAAGTACTCAGCGAATAAATTTTCTGGGTTGCGTTCACCTAGATCTCCAACCAAAACTAAAGTCATGTTGTCTGGGCGGTACCACTTTTCATAAAAGGCACGAACAGATTTAGCTGTAAAGGCATCGCGTGCCTCTTTTGTTCCAATTGGAATGCGGTCTTTGTAGCGAGTTCCGGCAAACATTTTGTCAAGCTGTTCAAGCATCATGCGAAATTGAGCCGAATCCCGTTCACGCTCTTCGCCATCAATCACACCTTTCTCGGCTTGCACTTCGTCTTCTTCCAAAAGAAGACCAAAGGCGAAGTCCTTCATTACAGTTAGGCCCTCTCGAAGTGTTTTCTCGTCGGAGTTGGGCAAGTCCAACTTGTAAACCGTTTCGGAAAATGCAGTATGTGCGTTGGTGTCAGCCCCAAAGCTCATCCCGTGTGCCTGGAACCATTCAATCAAAGTTCCTGCCTCAAAGTTTTCAGAACCATTAAAGGCCATATGCTCTAAAAAGTGAGCCATGCCCTGTTCCGAATCGGTTTCTGCTAGGCTTCCCACATTGACATGTAAGCGGAGATAACAACGATCGTTTGGCTCGGGGTTTGATGCCCAAGCAAAACGGAGACCGTTCTTGAAGTTGCCGAAATGAATGCGGTCATCAAGCTGGATGTCCGAGTTCTCGTGCGGCCATGCGCGGATTTCAGCAGCATCTTGGGAAAAGAGTTGAGTGCCAAAAAGAGGGAGAAGGAGTAAGGCGATTCGGAAGTTTTTCATGAGGACGATTTGCTGGAACAACAGGTAGCGGGTTGCTCGGGTGAGGTTTCCATTGTGCCGGTTTCTTCAGCATGAGGTCGGATGACCTTGCCAATAAAACCGAGGACTCCCTGGCGGAACAGGGAAGCGAGATAAACCAAGGCCAAGAGACCAACAAAGACAATGTTAGAGGTGTCGGGGTGACGATGAATTGCGTCTGCGGCGACAGGGTTCGCATCTGTACCCAAAACAGCATTCACGCCAAAGCCAACGGCAACGGCCATTAAAACCATGGTGATGCCAAAAATGACAGCGACCTTTTTCCCGTGAAGGGAAGATAGAAGTCCGGCTGTTGTGAGGTTTGTTGCAGGACCGGTCAATAGAAAAGCAATGCCAGCTCCGGGCGAAAGGCCTTTCGCCAGCAGAATGGCAACAAGAGGAGTGCTCCCCGAGGCGCAGACATAAAGAGGAAGGCCAATCAAAGTTGCCAGAAGAATGTCTAAACCGACCGGCAAGTTGGCAAGCCAACCAGTTTGAAGGACAGGCTCGACTGCAGCCGCCAGCAACAAACCTGCCAAAATCCAAGGTGCAGTATCGTCAACGATTGTCTTGAATCCATATTGAAACCCTTCACGAATGCGGTCTCCCAATGGCGGTCTTGGAGGTTGAACTTCTTCTTGAACCTTGGATGTAGGTTGAACAAATTTCCCCACAACAACTCCAACAACCAAAGCCAAAATGGCTGCACTTCCCACTCGTGCAATTGTGAGCTCAGATCCAAGCAGACCTATTGAAAGTAAAATCGCAGCCCAACCCACTTCCGGTGCTGCGACAAGAAAGGCCAACGAAGCTGGAGGTGGGGAGCCAGCCTCGACCAATCCTCGGTAAACAGGAACCACGCCACAAGAACAAATCGGAACAGGCAATCCTGCCACCGTTCCTCGCAACGCTTGGTCAACGGAGTTTCGTCCATGAAAAAGCCGCATCATGGAACCTGGAACGAAGGCCTTTGTCAACATAATGGTGGCGGATGCCGCCAATAATGCTGGAGCACTTTGGGAAGTTAAGGAGAGGAAAGTATCCCAGAATCCAGGGAGGAGGGCATGTTCGCCTCCTGGGACTTCGAACGAAGAAAGCAAACCTAAAAGGCCGAGCGCGAGGAGCCCGCCCATTGCGGATGGTGCCCCACCGTTTCCGGAAACTGCAACCATGCTATGGCCAAGAACAACATGCAGTAAGGCGCCCGCGATTAAAGATTGAAGGAAAGCAACCCAAGAGGCTGAGGCGCCTTCAAGGATTTCATGACCTGCAAAAGCACCACATGCCGTTGCCAAGGCAAGGAGAGTCAAAACTAACCAGGCGGCTTTCCTCCCGAATCTTGGGCGTATCAACCACCAGATTCCAAGTCCGACCGGAATCCTGTGAAGCACAACCGCAAGGGCCAACATTTTGGAGCTCGAATCAGCTCCACCGTGAGGGCCGAGAGCGGTGCCGTCGAAAAAAGCATGAAGCGCGAGAGCAAAAGCGCTCATTCCAATTTCAGCACCTAATCCGTGGGAGGGTGATTCGTAGGCGCGGTGCAGAGCTAGAGGAATGAGCATTCCGCCAGCAAACCACAGAAGAGTATGCCAACCCCCAAGCTCCCAAGCCCAGGGAAGGACATGGGCCAAGATTAAGCCGGCGACCGCAACTCGAACGAAGCCATCTAGCGCCGCCAGGGAATACGACGACCTCCCAGCCAAGCGGTAAAGCAAAGGGCCAAGAGCTAAAGCGAGGATGGCAAGGGCGAGCATGGGCAGACAGGGGTTAGCCGGAGATTTTAGCTTCGTTTTGGCTGTCCAATTCGAGACATTCTTGTAGTGTGTTTACTCTCAAATCTCATGCCTAGCCGTAGAAAATTTCTGAGTTCAGCATTTGCTTGCGCCACCCTTGCTCCAAGATCGCTCCACGCGTTGTTGGAAAATTTTCCAAGCACTTATTCAGACCCATCTCGCGCTGCGAGTGACGAGGATTTTTGGACAGAAATCGCTCGGAGCTTTCATGTGGACCGGAATTGGTTGTACTTTAATAATGGTGGCGTAAGTGCAACGGGACACCCGGCTTTTTTGGCACATTCGCAAACGCGTGAATACGTTCAAGGGGTCCCCTCCCAGAGACTTTGGCATGAACTTCGACCCAAGCGAGAGGCTGTTCGAAAAGCCCTTGCAGAACACTGGGGGATTGATTCGGAAGAATTGGCTTTGGTTAGGAATACTTCGGAGGGTCTCCAAATATGTCAGATGGGTTTGGATTTTCAGACCGGCGATGAAGTTATCACAACCACCCAGGATTATCCTCGGATGTTGACTGCCTGGAAACAAAGGGAGCGGCGAGATGGGATTGTTTTGAAGCAGGTGAAAGTTCCCATTCCTTGTTCAAACCCCCAAGCAGTCGTGGATGCATATGAGAAGGCAATTACGCCAAAGACACGGCTCTTGATGATTTGCCATATGATTAACTTGACCGGACAAATCCTTCCGGTAGCGAGAGTTTGCGAAATGGCGCGTAAACACGGGGTACAGGTCATGGTGGATGGTGCCCACGGGTTTGCACACTTCCCCTTCAAGATGTCTGATTTAGGCGCTGACTATTACGCAACGAGCCTTCATAAATGGTTAGCGGCGCCGATAGGAACGGGCCTACTTTGGATGAAGAAAGAACACATCTCAAAAGTTTGGCCTTTGTTGGCAGCGAACGAAGGCCAGGATTTAGACATTCGAAAGTTTGAGGAAACAGGCACTTCCCCGATAGGTGGCATCCTGGCGGTGATGCAAGCCCTTGATCTCCACAAAAAAATTGGAGATGAACGGAAGGCAGCACGGTTGCGCTGGCTTCGAGATCGTTGGATTGCCGGCCTGGAAGATTTACCAGGGTTCAAACTTCTAACTAATCTTGAACCTGAACATTCGTGTGGTATTGCCACCTTTTCGATTGAAGGCATGGGCTGCACGAAACTGCATAAATACCTTATTCGCAATCGAATCGTGATTTCTCCTATTCTGCACCCTGAAATGGAAGGGGTACGAGTATCGCCGAGTATTTATTCCACGGCTAAAGAAGTGGATCGATTTGTAAAAAGGATTCGGTATGCCGCGAAGCACGGCTTAGACTAAGCTAATGAACTTTGACCACATTGGGCTTCTTGGGATTGGCTCTTATGTTCCTGACCGCGTGATGACCAATGCGGATTGGGCGGAAATTGTAGATACTACGGATGAGTGGATTGTGGCACGGACAGGGATTCGAGAACGTCGTTATGCCGCCGAGGGGCAAACCACGACCGATTTCGGGGAACATGCAGGCAGAGCCGCGCTTGCTGATGCAGGTTTTGAAGCTTCAGATATTGATGAATTAATCATTGCAACCGATACCCCGGAAATGTTTTTTCCAGATTCGGCTTCCTTTATTCAGCATCGTCTTGGGATGGGTGAAATTCCCGCTTATGACCTTGCTGGGTCGGGTTGCGCCGGGTTTATCCAGGCGCTTGATGTTGCCCACTCCCGCGCAACTTGCGGAAATAAAAAGGTACTCGTGATGGGTATTGAGCTTGCCTCCAAGTTTTTTGATTGGAAAGACCGCAACACATGCATTCTTTTTGGTGACGGGGCCGGCGCTGCTGTTGTTGGCCCCGTTGAAAACGGCGCACCTGCAAATCACCCCACGATTCTCTCCCTAAAGACTGGGACTGATGGTTCCCGCGCGAACATTCTTTCGCGAGTTGCGGGTGGAACTCGGATGCCCTTTAGTATGGAAGTCGCGAAAAAGCGTCTTCATAAACTCACTCGCATGGATGGCCGCGAAGTTTTCAAGGAAGCGGTTAGTCATATGTGCGCGGCGTCAACTGAAGCCATGGAGATGGCAGGCGTTTCTTCCGAAGATGTGAAGTTATTTGTGCCCCATCAAGCCAATATGCGGATTATTCATTCGGTTGCAAAGCACTTAGGTGCGCCCGAGGAAAAAGTATTCATCAATGTGGACCGATATGGCAATACCGGTTCAGCCTCGGTCCCTATTGCTCTTTGCGAGGCCAGAGAAATGGGAGTTGTGGAAGCTGGGGACTTGGTTCTATGCACCGCCTTTGGTGCAGGGTTCCATTGGGGCGCCGCTTTGATTCGCCTTTGATTTAAGGAGTTGCACAGCTTTCTCTATTGAGCAGAGCTTTCGCAGCTTTCATTGGATTGTCGGCGGAGCAAATCCCGGAAGAGGTAGCAATCCCAGCTTGTTCGGGAATCATCCAGCAGTTCTCCGGTTGAATGCCTCCAATTGCAAGAATCGGCAAGCGGGCTATTGCCAATGTTGCCGCCAAATGCTCAGGTCCGAGCCCTTGCTCATTTCCGCGAGTGCTTGATGCAAAGATGGGTCCGAATCCGGCATAGTCTGCGCCAAACTCAAAGGCATCGTCTGCTTCCTCCAAAGTATGGGTGCTCAATCCAATCAAAAAGTCGTTCCCTAATAGTTTGCGTGCATCTTCAACATGCATATCCTCTTGACCCAAATGAACTCCAGCGGCGCCAAGTGCCATAGTGACTTCAACATTGTCGTTCACAACTAAAGGAACGCCTCGAGTTTTACACAAAGCTTGAACCTGTTTACCCCATTCAAATAACTCGCGCGAATTCATTTCTTTTTCGCGCAACTGAACGCAATCTACACCACCGTCGATTGCTTGGTCAAGCACTACAAGGGGGTCTCCATTACAGAGCTCCTTAGTGAACAAAAGGCAAAGGCGTCTAATCATGCTCGGAGTTAAATCGTTGCGTTTTGCAACGAAACTCCAACAGATTTTAACTGGCGCGCTTTGTATTGCCCGCCTTCTTTTGCCGCTTCTCTTTGTCTTCCTTAAGGCCCTGAATGAAGCTGCGGTGGTCTTTCGCGCTGAACAGCTTTACCTTTGCGCCACATTCCACGCAGTAGCTTGTTTCCATGCTTCGCAGAAAGCGAACATAGTCCGCGCAGCGCGTGCAGTATTTGGTTTCGTTGGAGAAATGGTCGTGTTCCATGAGGGGATGGAGTTGCGATCTAGTGAGGATTGAGGGGATGAGTCAACCAGGGGAATGGGTTGAGCCGACTAGATGTTTCGGGAAAAACGGGAAGGAGCAGGCCTGAAGCATAACCCGAAAAAGACACGATAAATGCGGCGATTTATAGGAAATCCCAAAAAGGGAGCGGGAAATATCACCCGCCAAAACGACTGGCTTCAGCCTAAGTGCTTGTTTCTAAAGCAGATTCGATTTCATGGAGAACCCAGGCTTCCCTTTCGTTTTTTCGGGCTAGATCTAAAGCAGGCCTGTTTTTGACCATTCCAAGTGCCCAAGCGGAATGCCCGCGGACCATTGGGGAGGGGTGCCCGAGAGCATTTTGAAGAGCTTCGCTATCTCTTCCTAAATTACCCAAGACCACGCATGCATTCCGAAGGAGCCCCTCCCAGGTTGCCCTCCGGATTGGACTCCCCTGGAATAACTTGTGAAATGTAGCTTCCGGTATGTTGAGCAAATCTTCCAAGCTGAGCTTTTCTAATGCATCCAATGTGCCCCATTCTTTAGCGTAATCCGGACTTTTGCTTCCAAATGGGCACACCTCCAAGCAAACATCGCAACCGAAAACCCAACTACCAATTTTTTGGCGGTGCTCTATGGGGATGGGAGACCTAGATTCAATGGTGAGATAAGAGATACATTTGCGTGCATCTAAATCCCACGGTGATTGGAATGCACTTGTTGGACAATCATCCAAGCACGCGGTGCAAGTCCCGCAGTTCGGAAGTAAAGAAAACGGGCTCCAATTAGGTACTTCCTTGTCTAGGAGGAGCTCTCCCAAAATAAGCCAAGGGCCTTCATGAGGGTCCAGAAGCATGGTGCTTTTTCCTCTGAACCCGCTTGAGTTCAGAATCGCCCACTCTCTTTCCAACACTGGGGCGGCATCCGTTACGGCTCGGAATCGTTTGCACGCACCAGCTTCCCGAAGTCGCTTTCCAAGCCGCTCCAATTTTTTTCCAAAGAGATTGTGGTAATCGCGCCCCAAGGCATAGCGAGCGACAGATCCGCCATTCCGAAATCCGCCCGACTCTCTGTGATACGGCAAGGCAAACAAAAGAGCGCCCTGAACCCAGGGCTTCCACTTTTGTGGGTTTAGGAGGTTCTCCCGATTGCGGGGAAGCCACCCCATTTCTCCCGCTGACCCTCTTTCAAGCCACTGGTCGAGTCGCTTTTCCACGGACTCCGAGAGCTTTTCTACCCGAACACTTCCGCGCACCTGGAGACCCACTTCCGCTGCACACTCCTCTACCAAAGGCAGAGGAAAGCCAGGCGAGCTTGGAGATGGAACATCCATTAAAAGACTCTATCTTTAGAAACCATAAAGACTTGTGGCGTTTTTTCGAAACAAGTCCAGGTTTTCGGGAAGCAGGACTACCCAAAATACCGTCGATAAACACCGTTACTCCAATCTCTGATAGGATTTAGCTAGATAGACCCCCCTACGATGAACACCCAGACCCACAACCGCAAGAGCAATGAGGAGCTCGCTTCAAAGCTGATTAGCTTTGCTGAGGCGAACCCTGCGGAATTCGGGGCTGGCGATCTGCTTGAGTTGGCGCAGGCTTATGTCGCGTCGCCTAAAACCTGCAGAGATGGCGTCTCAACTGTCCTGATGGGCGTTTACAAAGAGACTGCCTCAAAAGAAGCCTTTGCTCTTCTCTATGAGATAAACAGCGAAGACTTTTTACGCCTTACCTACCACCACCTCAAACGCTCTTACTACTTTGTAGATGCAGGAGATGTCCTTCAAGAGGTCTTCTTCAACATCTACCGCTACCCACACAAGTTCAAGCCAGATCGGAAATCCGCATTCCGCAACTGGACTCATTCCATCATTCGGAATACGGCCCTGAAGCATAGTCGCCGCGCGCAGCGCGACCGCGTGCTGTCTCTCGGCTCTCCAAGCTGCGACAGTGAAGAAGCCGCTGCCCTTGAACTGGCCGATGATCGGGTTCACACCCCACTTCATGACACGGCCGAAAAAGAAGCCGCCAATGAGCTTGTTTCAACCTGGCGGCTCTACCTGCATTTTTATCTTGAGGCGTATCGCTGTTTGACCCCGCGCGAAAAGCGGGTTCTATTCCTCGTGGAAGTCGAAGGGCTTCCTTACCGAGAGGCGGCCGCCAAAGTTGAAGTGCGGGTTGAGAACCTCAAAATGATGGTCTTCCGCGCTCGTCGGAAGATTTTTACCATTATGAAGCGCAAGTTCCAGTCCGGGCAAGACGCCTCGGACCGCCGCGCAATGTCAACAGAGGAGCTGGCGAACTGATGTACGACCGCACCGAGTTCCTCGATACCATCCGCAACGCGCGTTCTTCAAGCCGACTCCTATGCGCCGGCTTTCAGCGTGACTTGAGTGCACTATTGGATGGCGAACTTGGCGAGCAGCACTCCCGCCGCTCTCTTGCTCACTTGGAAACTTGTGACCATTGCTCGGAGTTCTTCCAAGCGATTCGTTTGCAAGCCCTTGCTCATCGCGACCTCGCGGTGCCAGGTAGCCTTGCGAAGCGTATTCGCCGCCTCCGTGGGCAAGACTTGTTCGAAGGCCTAACGGACTCTGAGATTGTTCGGCGCTTGGCCAATGCACTTTACGAACTCGGCAAGGCCTATGTTCTTACCGCCAACGATGACGGCTACCTACTTAAAGTTGCCGAAGAGCCTGTTCGCATTGAAGAGTTTAGAGCAAACGAAGCATGTGAACTCGCTGAAGCCGCCGAAAAAACCGGCGCTTGTTGCATTTCCAAAGAAGTGCTTGAAGAGAAGAGTGAAGACTTTTTGCTCCAGGGCCGAAAATTATTGAGCGAAGCTTTGAGCCTGAAGCCAAAGTTTGCCGAAGCGCGCCTCTACTCCGGATTTGTTCACCAACTCATGGATGATGTTGAAGCCTCTGCCAAAGAATATCGTGAGGTGTTCCTACGCACTGACCGTCCAACTAATCGTGCCCACGCTGCAATTCAGCTAGGCCAACTTTACGACCACCAAGGCGATAACCATCTTGCATTAAGGATGTATCGTTGGGTTGTTGCAAGCGGACTTGTTGAGCGCAAGCCCGAATTCGCTTTTGTGCTTTACAACATTGCTGTTGAGCACCTTTCCTTAGGCGATGTTGACGCTGCGACTGCCATGTTGCAACGCATCCGCCTGGGTTACCCCGAGCTATGGAAGCAGTCCATCGAGTGGTTGCGCCAAAGCCCGGAACTTTTAGCCGTTCTTCGGAACGATTCCGAATCTCGCAGTTGCATCGAGGCTCTTGAGCCCGAATTTTTCGCAGCCTAATGAAAACTCTCACCCGTTCCCGCATTTTGCTCGCCACCTTGGGTTTGACCCTTGCCGTGGGCTTGGTGCCCATGCTTCCAGCCGTTTGGGATGGGATTGGTGGAAGCGCAGGCCGTGGCGACAACCCAGTTGTTGGTAGTCTCCCTTGCGTGGTTGATCCACGTCTCGATGATTTGTTCTGGATTCCAAATGGTTTCCCAGAACCACCAGCGCCTTTCCTTTCTGGCTTGCCACCCGTTGCCGCTGTGATGGGGAACACGAATCTTTCAGGTACTTTGTTAGGTGCAGCAGGCCAGCCCTACGGCTTTTTGGATGACTACGAAAATTGGAGCCACCTCGGCATGGTTAAGCGGACTGTGCTCACAATGGACAGAGCTTCGGTTGCCGCTTCGCAAGTAGCCATGTGGCAGTTCCTGCCTGCCGGATTTATTGGTGGTGAAGTTGAGTTTATCCTTGACGGCACTTTGACAGTGACTCCAATCGTTGGGCAGCTACTTCCAATTCAATTAATGGAGATTGCGAACCTCCCTGTTTCAGTAGGGACGGCCACAATTACCTTCTTGCCGAATGCAGCGAATCTCTCACTTTCTGAAATTCGCGTTCAAGTTTCTTTCCACAACGGAACTCTCAACATTCAGTACCAGCCCTGAGCCAGGAAGTTCCTCGCATCGCCATTCCCCAAGGGGATTTTGGCGGCATTGGTCCGGAGGTTTTACTCCGGACCTTTTCCAATTCAAGCCAGGCGACACGATGCCGCCCTCTTATTCTGGGGCACTATTCTGCTCTATCGAAGTTGGCCGAAGAAATGGAGCTCGAACTGAGCTTGGTTCCGGTTTCAAATCCAACGGAGGGTTTTGAATTAGAGCCCAAAGCTGGCCTACCAGTTTTAGAACTTGAAACGCCAGCCTCCGATGACCCGCCTGGCGGTCCTTCGGCATCGTTTGGAATGGCTGCGGTCGAAAGTGTGCTCCGAGCGGGAACACTTTGTTTGACGGGTAAGGCGGCCGGAATGGTTACACCTCCGCTATCAAAAGAATCCATGCATAAAGCTGGATATGTCTTTGAAGGGCAAACCCAAATCCTGGGGGAGCTTTGCAATTCAAGGCGATATGGGATGTTGGCGTGTAATGGGAATTTGAAAGTTTTATTGGCCACTCGCCACATCTCTCTTCGCGAAGTCGTGGAAAGGTTAGAAATCGGCTCTGTTGCAAAACAGATTCGTATTGCCCACGAAGCTGCTCGCGGCCCCTTAGGTCTGGAAAATCCCCGCATCGTATTGGCTGGGTTAAACCCTCATGCAGGCGAAAACGGTGCCTTTGGAAAAGAAGAACGAAAGGTGCTCCGGCCAGCAATGCAGAGGGCAGAGAAAGAATTTGGTTTTAGAACAAGTGGACCTGCCGTTCCCGATGTTGTTTTTGCAGATGCGGCAGCAGGCAAGTGGGACATCGTAATTGCCCTATACCACGATCAAGGATTTATTCCCCTCAAATTCATGGGAAGGAAAGAGGCGTGGACTCTGTTTGTCGGTGGCGACCTTCTTCGGACAAGCCCCATGCATGGAACAGCTTGGGACATTGCCCGAACAGGGAAGGCTGATTATGGCCCTTTTGCCTATGCATTAAGTCGATGCATTGAGCTTTCTGAGACTAGAATGCAATCTTCATGTTGCAGCAATTAGATAAACGCAATCTCAAAATCCTTATTAACATCAATGGGGAGTTGATTCCGCGGGATGAAGCAGGAGTTAGCCCTTTTGATTCATTGGTCCAGGGTGGTGATGGCGTATGGGAGGGCCTGCGGGTTTATGAGGGGAAAATATTTAAATTGGATGAACACTTGAATCGCCTCATTTCTTCTGCAAAAGCTTTAGCCTTTTCCGAAATCCCAACGAAGGAAGAGTTGATTCAAGAAATTACCCACACTTTGGAAGCAAACGAAATGACGGACGGCGTTCATATTCGATTGACTTTAAGCCGGGGCGTGAAAACCACAAGTGGAATGGACCCTCGCCTAAACAAATCCGGCCCAACTTTGATTGTTTTGGCTGAGTGGAAGCCGCCTGTGTACTCAAAAAGCGGATTGCGCTTAGTGACTTCTTCCGTGCGGAGGTTTCCGCCAGACTGCCTAGATCCCAACATTCACCACAACAATTTAGTTCAATCTATATTAGCCAAAATAGAAGCAAATGTGGCCGGCGCGGACGATGCCATCCTGTTGGACAAGCATGGCTTTGTTGCTGAAACAAATGCCACTCATTTGTTCGCCGTTCAGAATGGAGTTGTAAGAACACCAACAACGCGAGCATGCCCCGAAGGGGTCACGAGAGCCACCATTCTAGATATATGCCAGGACAATAGTATTCCACACGAGGTTTGCGACCTTTCTCTTACACAGATTTACCGAGCAGACGAAGTCTTTACGACTGGGACGATGGGAGAACTTGCGGGCGTGGTGGAAATCGATGGCCGAACAATCGGTTCGGGCGCAACAAAGGGAAAGGCGCCCGGTCAGATGACCGAGCGCCTCTCGAAATTATTCTGCAAGCTGACTGCTGAAAGCGGTTACATCGTTTCCAAGTAGCGGTCAAGCTCCCAAGGATGAACGGCGGCAATGTAATCACCCCATTCTTGTTTTTTGGCAGCGATAAATTGATTGAGGACATGTTCGCCAAGTGCATCAGCTAGGACACGATCCTTTTCCAGAACAACAATCGCTTCACCCAAGTCAGCGGGGAGGCTCTTAATCTTCAAGCGCTTGCGTTCGCGAGCGCTCATTTTGTAAACATTGCTCGTAACGGCTTCGGGAGGATTGATTTGGTTTTTAACTCCATCGAGTCCAGCAGCAAGCATGCATGCAAAGGCGAGGTAAGGGTTGCAACTTGGATCTGGCATTCGCAGTTCTAGGCGAGTTCCAATACCGCGCCGATCGGGGACCCGAATCAAAGGTGAGCGGT
Source organism: Planctomycetota bacterium (assembly GCA_030748415.1). Lineage (GTDB taxonomy): Bacteria > Planctomycetota > UBA1135 > UBA1135 > UBA1135 > UBA7888. Next base: position 62,505 of record JASMMA010000005.1, on the reverse strand, counting down.
TGCGCTTTGACCAAGCAAGATGTGTTGGGGCTTCATAGCCAGGAACCAAGCGCTTGAACGAGTTTACTGTTGGGTTTGTGACAGCCACTAGCCCACGGGCGTGCTTCAAGAGGCCACCAACATACCAGCGCATGGTATCGGAGATACCGTCTTCTCCGTTCTCGTCAAAGAAGGAATTGCTTCCATCTTTGAACAAAGATTGGTGAACATGCATCCCAGAGCCGTTTTGTCCGTAGATGGGCTTTGGCATAAAGGTCGCATGAAGTCCCATGTCGCGAGCGACCTTGCGAACGACCCAGCGAAAAGTCGCCAAGCGGTCGGCAGTTGTTAAGGCATCGCCATACTTGAAATCAATTTCATGTTGACCAGGCGCAACTTCATGGTGAGCGGCTTCAATTTCAAAGCCAAGGTTTTCCAAGGCAATCACAATTTCACGACGGCATGCTTCGCCCAAGTCCATGGGAGCAAGATCGAAGTAACCAGCAGAGTCATGAGTTTCTGTGGTGGCGTCTCCATCTTCAGTGCGTAGGAACAGAAAGAACTCAGCTTCAGGGCCACAATTCATTTCATAACCGAGTTCGGAAGCCTCGGCGATGAGTCGCTTTAGAGTTCCGCGTGGACATCCACTGAATGGAGTTCCGTTAGAGTTGTAAACATCACAGATCATATGCGCGACTTTTCCGTGATCCGTCCAACCGATTCCATCGTTCGGCCAGGGATCAATTCGGTAACTCTCGTAAGCCGGGTGCAAAAGCATGTCCGATTCTTCGATTCGAGTGAAACCCTCAATCGAGGAGCCATCGAACATGATTTCACCATCAAGCGCCTTCTCGAATTGACTCGAAGGAACCTCAACATTTTTATTGTTGCCGGTGATGTCCATGAACTGAAGCCGCAAGAAGCGGACATCATTCTGGCGCATGTGTTCCAGGATTTCGTCGCGTGTCATCGTGCCTGTGATTGCGTAGCAGGTGTCCAGGGTTTGGGAATAGTCCTTGGTGGTGGTCGCAGCCATTTTTCTCCTATCCCGCGGGGTGAAGGGGGTGCGGGAATGGTGGAAGGATAGGCCGCCCCGTGCAGGATTGCACGAAAAAGTGGTTCAAAAATGCAAAAAAAACCCAAAAAAGGCAGGAATTTCACACAAAACACGCAGATTTGAACGAAAATCTTGCTCAGTCACGCTGTTTCAGGCCAAAATCTATCCAGGGAACGGCCCCAGGCAGAAACAGGCCCTCTTCCCCGGAAGCGTCTTCACCGTACCCCAGGGCCTCCAATTCCGCCCCGAGCCCTCCGGTAATTTCCAGTTCTCCACAATTGTCACAAGCGCATGGGGACAAGCTGTTGTGAAGCCATCCGCTGGATAGCTGGGCACCCCTAAGAGCATCAGCTTGAGCCCTTTCTCGGTGGGCGAGGTTTTGGGTTTCTTTAGGGTCGGCCTGGAGGTCATAGAGCCAGACCCGATTTGGGTTCTCACTTTCGGAAGCAGTTTGAATCCACTTCCAGCCATTTGCACGATAAGAACGAAGGGGGCCCGTAACGCCACTACGAGGGCTTCCAGGGGAGTCGGTTTCGGAGGGAGCGGGTCGGTTTTTACCACCCCCCTTAAAGAGAGGAAGCAAGCTGTCTCCATCAAGAGGTAGAGCGGCGCCGGGCCACTCCAATCCACAAAAATCCAACAAGGTAGGAAGTACATCCATAGTTCGAACTTGAGTATTAACCGCGACTGGATTGAGTTCCCAATCGGGGCTCCACGAGATTTGAAGAGGAATTCTTAAGAGCTCATCATTCAGAGTGTGACCGTGACCAACATCTCCATGATCATGGAATTCCTCACCGTGGTCTGAAAGAAGAACGACTAGTAAATTGGGTCTTTCCGCAAGCTGCTTCTCTAACCAAGGGCCAACGACATCGTCTAAATATCTAATTTCCTCAGCGTGAGAGAGCCGGAAGTGGCGGAAGTCTTCATCAGAAAATTCGCGCCGACTTTCGCGGTATTCCCGCTCAGTGTCACCATCTAATACCGCTGTGCTTGAGGTATTGTCATACATTCCTTTCCAGGGTGCCGCGGCCTCAAATGGGTAATGGGCATCATTTAAATGAAGATAAAGGAAGAATGGTCGGTCATTTTCAGCGGGTTTTCCAAGGAAGTCGTCGGCAAACCCCAAGGCCTCTTCGGCAGTCATACTGACTGATTCGTGGAATTGTTGGAAGCCCTGCTGGAAGCCAAAGAAAGACCGAATATTGGGGTTTGATGAAAAGCCTGCAGTCCGCCACCCAGCGGAAGAAAAAGCTTCTGCCATTGTTCGCTGGGACGATTGAAACAAAGTGCAGGGACCATTCCGCTCAACAGCTAAGTGCTTCCCAGGAACGAGGCCAGTTAGCAGAGTCGCAGTGGAAGGTTTCGTCCAAGGGGCCTGCGACACTGCTTGAGAAAAAGAAGCACCTTTCAGGGCAAGAGAATCAAAGTGGGGGGTTGGATCCTCGATTTCGGGAAGCAGAACTTGTCCCGTCGCATTTCGAACCCAACCCACTTCGTCGGCTCGAACAGTGTCCAGCATGACCACAATGACACTTGGTTGACCTTGGGTATCTGGTCGAAATAAAGGGGCACACACTTGAGGTAGAAGCGCAAACCCTAGGGCAAGAAAAGCAGATGAGGGGGAAGAAAGGCGGCTGACGAGCTTTTCCAAGGCAGGCGCTTTATTTGCAAGCCATTTTGTTAGCAGGAAAATAACAACCGCTAGTCCGGTAGCTTGTAGTAATCTTTGGGAACCGAAATCGGCGGCCCAGCTTTCCCAAAAAAGGCATCCGTCACCATAGGATGCCCAAGCGCCCTCGTGCCATTCACGAAGCGCTCGAAGGGAGCCAACGAAACCTGAAGCCAACGCAACCGAGAAGATGATGAATCCGAAAATGCCCATGGACTTGGCGGAGTATATCCCGCCCGTAGCCATGCCCAGCGATCGGGATGGCATTCGGTTCGAGCCTTTGGCAGAAAAGCATGCCGATGGGGCCAATCAGTTGTTTAATGAAATCTTCCAGCAAGCAAGGCCCCTCGCCCACTATATGTGGAAATTTTGGCGAAATCCAGCGGGCTCTCCAGTGGGCATGGTGGCCATTGAGCAATCCAGCGGCCGCATTGTTGCCACCAACACGGGAATTGTCCGGCGATTCCAGGTCAATGGGAATGAAATCCGAGCCATGTTTGCTTGTGAAAATGCAGTTGACCCTAATTTCCGTGGCGGTGGGTTTTTGTTCCGATCCGTCACTGGCGGAATGGTGAACAGTGCTCATGAGCACGGGGTTTGTTTTGCATATGGTGGTCAAAGCACAGATGAAGCGATTCGCATTGGTCGGAGACTTTTCCACTACCAAGATCTTTTTGAACTGCTCGTGCACGATTGCATTCTTTCCTCTCGTCCCGCACTCAAGGGCCGCCTCGGAAAAGTAGGGGACTCTCTTTCCGATATTTTGCCCCGAGCACGCCTACAGCCCTCTGAAGCGGAGGAAGGGTGGGAATTTGAAATCCACAGTAGTTTTGATTCTCAGTTCGACACCCTTTGGGCTGAACTGCAAGGGCAATATCCGGTTTGTGCCGTTCGTGATTCAGAGCACCTCAATTGGCGTTGGCGTGATTGTCCTATTGGGGCACACCAGATTCTGAGTGCGCAAAAGGGTGGAAAGATGAAAGGCTACTTGGTGTATCGAATGTGGGAAGATAAAGGCACCACCATTGCCCAGGTTCTGGACTTATTTGCCGAGCAAGACTCCACAGCTTCTTCCGCCTTGTTATCTCATGCGATAACTCTTGCCAACCAAGGCAGTGCCGATATTTTCAGGATTGCTGTTCGCGAAAACGGGTTCCTTTCATCTGCGCTAAATGCTCTCCCAAACTTCAAAGTTTCGAAAAGAGAAGCGAAAGACCGCGTGATTGGTACTGCGATGTGGTGCCCCGATGCCGATTCTGTTGTTTACGAATCCCAGCGGCAAATGCTCCAAGGAGATACTTGGTTTTATTGTCAGGGAGATGTGGATTTTTTGGATTAGATGATGACCGCAGTTCTTTTGTTTTTGTCAAAGGTCCTTCTTGAGCTATTTGGTCTTGCAGCATTATTTTTAGTATTGCTGGGACTTCCAGGGCTTTGGGTTATCGCCGTCTTGGGTTTGGCTTTGCCGTGGCTCGGTGGCGATTGGTTTGATGTTGGGCTTCTTTTCGCTGCAGCCGCCTTGGCAGAAGCCATTGAGTTTGGAGCTTCATTGGGGATTGCCCGGAAAAGTGGTGCTGGAAAAAGCGGCCTGGCGGGCGCGTTTTTGGGTGGCTTTGCCGGCGCGATTGTTGGGACACCAATCCTGCCTCCGCTTGGTACCTTAATCGGGGCGGCAGTCGGTTCATTTGGTGCCGCTGCCCTGTCCGAGCATGCCCTTGCCAAGCGAACAAGAAGCGACAGCCTCAAGATAGGCCTTGGTGCTTTCGTGGGCACTATTTTTGGCCGGGTCTTAAAAGTATGGCTTGGAGTTTTTCAGGTGGTGTGGCTGGCTTGGGCTCTCTGGTTCTCATAGAGCCGAATTCTCGGTCTAGGGTGGAAAATACTTCGGAAAAACCCCAAGAAAGGCACATCTCTTGCGTAGCGGTAGAATACCTCCCCAACAGATTCCCCAAGACCATGAAAATGCATACCCTTTTCCCTGCCCTCCTTCTGCTTGCATCTCCTGTTTTTGCTCAGCAAGACAGAGATCCCGCCCCTGCTGAAGCCCCATCGATTCAAGAAGCCCTCGAGACCGCCCTTCCTCCTATTTGGAAGAAGGCAGTCGAAGCCTTGAAGCAACCTTGGGACTCAAACCTTTCCTTTAATGTGGAGCTTGAAGAGGCCACAGTCCAAGGAACAGGAACTGCTTCTTTCTTTTCATCCCGCATGTTTGCATTCGACTTAAACATTGCTGGGACCGCCGCCGGCCAAGATCTTTCCGCTCACATTCAGGCCGTAGGAGATGACGACTTTTTAACTATCCTGATGGAGGCTTCTGAACTCCCAGCGCCACAAGCCTTTAAGATTGACCTAGATGTCCTTGAAGAGATGCAGCAACAGGGCGGATTTGATGAAGCGATTGCCATGAATGGAATGGGAATTGAGGAACTTGAAATGTTCTTGGGCTCTATTGACTTCAAAGAAACAAAAGTTGACGATGGTGCAACAACACGGATTTCCTCCGATTTGACATCTCTTTTGGATATGGCCGCAGCATCCGGAGAAGATGTCCCTGAGAGCCTTTCCTTTGTGATGGATTTCAATTCCAAGACTTCCTTTCCGCGTCAAGTTAGCGTTGATTTGGGCGGCGTGGGCAAGGTCGGGTTTTCATTCTCGAATGTTTCCTTCCCTGAGGAGTTCGACGAAAGCAAGTATGTGTTCGAGGCACCCCAAGGCGTATTCCCAATGGATGTCACCATGATGATTCGTGCGGGAATGCAAGAATCGGGTAGCCCTGGCTACGAAGAGGAGTTTTAAGAATGACCCGATTGGTTCCACTCGCTTTTCTAGCCACCACGCTTCTTAGCGGAGTTGCTTTCAGCCAGGATGCACCCGAGGCTTGGTTGTCCAGGCTTCGTGCGACAAAGAAGAGTCCTGTTGAAGTAACTCAGACCATGACAATGGATTTGAACGGGGCGACTCAAAGCTCCTTCGGTAAACTGACCTACATGGATGATTTACATTTTCGAATCACCATGGACATCACTCTTGAAGGTGGAGGGTTAGAGAAGCCAGCAAAACGCAGCATGATTAATGTTGGCGACGGCACCTGGATGTGGATGGAAGCTAACGACCACATGTTCAATCAGGCCCAAGTTCGCCGAATGAAGCTGTCGGAACTAAAGGCAATGGCTATCAAGCAGGGGCGGGCATTCACAACCCACCACCCGTCCGACCGAATCCTGGAGCTTGCCGACTATGCAGACTTTGAATCGGTCGAGCTGAGTGACACCGAAGTTTTCATGTCGGGTGAGTTTTCCGAAGATTCCAAGGGCAGGCTTATTAACGATTTTCGTGGTGGAATTCCCAGAACACTAGAGGTTCGACTCGACAGAAAAACGGGCTTCCCAAAATCATATGTTGTTAAAAGTTACCATAAGGTCTTGGTTCAGTTTAACTACACAGATGTCAAATTCTTAAATCCGAAGAAGCTTGACATGAAAGTCTTTGAATACCAAGTGCCTGAGGGCGTTGTTTTTACTGAGCCTACTCCGCTTCCATCAACCCCCACCCCAAATTCAAAAAAATGATGCGCTCAATAATATCTAGTTTTATAACTCTACTAGTTTTTTGCGTTGGAACGCCAACAGCCATTGCCCAAGAGGCCCCAACCGTTTCTGAGTGGGTCGAAAAGATGGCTGAGTGTACAGCTAAGCCACTTAGTTATGACTTCTCTCTTAACTTCAACATGGCCGCTGTTGGTACTTCAGTCAAGGCTTCCGGTTCAATTGTTATGCTCGATCAACGGCATATGCACATGACAACGAAATCCTCGGTTGAGTCTGCCATGATGCCTAATGGTGCCCAGAAAGCCGAACAAGTAATGATTATGGATGGCGAAACGATGTGGACCGTCACCTCGATGGATTACCCCGTAAACCAAGGTGAAAAAATCAGTTCTGTCTCGCGGATGACCATTGAACTAATGGAAAAAATGGGGCAGGGCGCTGCCGGAATGGGGGGTGGGCTTCCCGGGGCCGGAAGCTCTGCAGACATGGCCACCCAAATTCGAACTATGTTCGACAAGTTCTATACCGACTGTGAACTTTCAGTTAAAAACGGAACTGTGAAAATCTCTGGAAATATCAGTGATGAGTTTTTAGAAAATGTACCCATGGGTGGAATTGAACTTGACCGATTCCGCGCTGAGCTTGACCAAAAAACCGCCTTCCCCAATCGACTTGTGATGGGCAATGAAAAAGAGGACATCATTGAGATGTCCATGAGCAATGCCAAGTTTCTTGACCCGAAAAAAATTGATAAGAAACTATTTGAGTATGTGCCTGATCCCGGTATTCATGTAATGGATATGGATGCCATGCTGAATTCGATGGTTCCAGCTGGGGCAGATTCCTCCGAGAGCGACTTTTAACTCAAGTTTTCTTCCACTGCTTTCCAGACAGTTCTGGCAGTGGTGCGCCAACTAAATTTTTTGGCTTGCGCGAGTCCTTTCTGTTTTAATTCAGCCACTAAGCCCCGGTCATTGGCAAGTCGGCTTACTTGCCGGGCAATGTCTGAAACATCGGAGGGGTTGCAGTAGAGGGCGGCATCGCCACAAACCTCAGGAAGGGACGATGTTTGGCTAACAATCACCGGGCAGCCAAGCGCCATTGCTTCAAGAGGCGGCAAACCGAAACCTTCATGGAAGGACGGGAAAATGAGCCCTAGTGAATTTTCGTAGAGTGCTCGAAGGGCACTGTCCCCGACCCTACCAATGGTGCGGCAGTTGTCCGGAAGTTCGTTGGAGCCTTCAAATACTTCAGGGTTTGCTCCGCCTACTACCACAAGGGGAATATTAGAAAGCTTTGCTTCTCGAACTGCCCGGGCAGCGTTGTAAAAGTTTTTGTTTTTCATATGACTCGAAACAGCAATCAAATATTTCCCGGAGAACAGACTGTGCTTTTCCAGAACAGAAGTATCACTATTTGTCCGCAGTGCGTGTTCGTGTCCGTTCGAGACAACAACAAATCGATTCCTAGGAACGGAAGTCCGTTCGCTTAGTAAATCCGCACTATTTTTTGAAGGAGTTAAAACAACGCGAGAGCGGCGAGCAACTCGAGGAAGCAGAAAGCGATAAAGGCGACCAAAGGAAATAGAATAACTGTCTGGTTGCTCCCAGACGAGGGCATCATGAATCATTGAAATCAATTGCGTATGCCGAATAGGGGCAGTGTTTTTTAAACAGAGCAGTGGCCCTTTTGCTAATCTTGGCAATGAGAGCTGTTCCCATAAGTGCGACCGAAATATTCCGCCAGCTTTGAATTCAAACCGCGGCCAGTCGGGGAGTTCATCACCAAAGTCCGGCGCCAGAAGAACAAATCGCCACTGCTGGGCATCAATCTCGCCCTCGTCTAGCATGGCGTGCAACTCGGATAGGATTTCAATTCCCGATCGCTGTAATCCCGTCATGGGCTCCGTTAAGAAACGGGCATTGATGAAAAGGGTTTTTCCCGAGGTCATTCCTCAGAAGTGTCGGCGGACAAGATTCGGTCTTGCATCTCACGCACAGCTGAATCTAGGCCAATCAAAACGGCGCGGGAAATAATGGCATGGCCAATATTCAACTCTTCAAGGAATGGAAGCGCAGCGACTGCTTGAACATTGTCATAGTCCAGACCATGTCCTGCATTTACTCGAAGGCCAAACTCGTGTGCGTAGCGTGCGGAGGTATCTAAACGCTTAAGTTCATTTTCTTTTTCAACACCACTTGCGTTGGCATAGCAACCCGTATGGAGCTCAACAAAATCAGCGCCACACTTTGCAGCAGCCTCAATTGCGCTGGGCTCAGGATCCACAAATAGGCTTACGGCGATCCCTGCTTCGCGCAGGCGGGGGACTTCCCGCTCCAAATCTGCCAAACAAGCGGCGGCATCCAGTCCACCTTCGGTTGTAAGCTCTTCCCGCTTTTCCGGAACGATGCAAACTTCATCCGGGAGGACATCAAGGGCAATCCCAATCATCTCCTCGGTGAGGGCAAGCTCCATATTGAGAGTTGTCTTCACAGTTTCCTTCAAAACCCGCAAATCCCGGTCCTGAATGTGCCGGCGGTCCTCACGAAGATGAACGGTAATTCCGTTGGCGCCGGCCAGCTCACACAGAACTGCGGCAGCAACTGGGTCGGGCTGAGACTCTCTTCGCGCTTGTCGGAGAGTGGCCACATGGTCAATGTTGACATGAAGTCGAGGCATCGCGCGTATTCTACGCATATGCTCCGCATCACAGCCGGCGAACATCGCGGGAGAAAGCTTCCCGTACCTGATGTCAAAGCCACCCGCCCCTTAGTGGAGCGGGCGCGCATGGCTGTCTTAGATCACATGAGGCCAATCTTGGCTGGGGCCCGTGTTTGGGATATCTATGCGGGGTCAGGGATTTTGGGTTTCGAAACTCTCTCCCGTGGCGCGAGTGAAGTTGTTGCGGTGGAAGGCCATCCGCGAGCAATTCGCCAACTTCGGGAAACTGCAGATTTATTGGGTTATGAGCAGCGGATTCAAACCTTGCGCATAGACGCCCACAGTTTTCTCAAAAGCGAAGCAGCTGTGGAGAACCCCGACATTGTTTTTTTTGACCCTCCCTATAAAGATTTCAAGGGCCCCCGAAGGGCTGAGGTGTGGGAATTATTTTGCAATCTCTCTCGCCGCCTCAACCATGGCGGCTGCTCCGTCGCCCACACCCCCCGCGGCATCCTCAACTCAAACGAAATGGACAACCTGCCCGGCCTCGTCCAACGCAACTACGGCACCACCTCCCTTTATTGGTGGCATTACTGAACCCGACCCAAAATACCGTGCAAAAAGAACCCGACTCAAAGAAGCAACTGGACACTGACACAATCGGCTGGGTCATCACCTTAGATAAGTTCATTCAGGCAAAGGACCTAGGGAAGAAAAAAGTCCAGGGGCTAGGCCTGCCCCCTTTTTCCTTCCTAAAGTCATATAAAACCTAGGCTTGGAATGAAAGGTGACCCAGCCGATTGTGTCAGTGTCCAGTTGGTCCTTGCCGATTGGCCGGAGGAGCGGCTTCGGGCTCGCCTGGACGAAGTCCTCCAGCTCTGGGATGTCGAAGATTTGCGAGCTGTCATCGAAGTTCGCTGGAACCCCCGCCTGCGTACAACAGTGGGCCGTGCATTCCTCGACGACATGATTCTGGAGTTGAACCTTCGCCTACTTGCCCGCCACCCTGAACAGGTCGAGCATGTCCTCATCCATGAAGCTGCCCACCTGGTAGTTCGTCGCCTATTTGGCCCAAAAGTTCCCCCCCACGGCCAAGCCTGGAAGGCACTTATGCAAAAAGCGGGCGAGTCCACAAAGGCAACCCACAACCTCGATACCACCGGTTTGGCCAATTCCAAGGCCCGGCACCGCCGCCGGCGCCGACTTTGGTTTCGCTGGTAAACTGAGGGGCCGTGGCTGCCCCTCCACTCCCCTATGAACCTTTGCTGTTCGACCGAATCCCGAAGGGGAAAGTGTGGGGTGGAACGCGCTTAGAGGAGTGGTTTTCCCTTTCATCCGAAGCGGGAGCCCCAGTTGGCGAGTCTTGGGAGCTAAGCGATGTTTCCGGTTTCGAAACTCGCGTTCGCGGAGGAAGTTGCCACGGATTTACTCTCCGCCAACTTATGGAGCGGCACGGACCTGCAATCTTGGGGCGCTCAACTTCGGGCCCACATGGCCGCTTTCCTTTGCTGGTCAAGTTCATTGACGCCGCTCAAGATTTATCCGTTCAAATCCACCCGCCCGACGGGCCAAAGTCTCCAACAGGAGTAGGCAAAACTGAAGCTTGGTACATCTTGCACGCCGTCGAAGGCGCAGAGGTGATTTGCGGTCTTGAGCCGGGTACGACTCCATCCTCTTTTCGGGAAGCCATTGGCGCTTCAGGAGTCGAATCTCTTTTGCATCGAGTTCCTGTGAAACGCGGGGATGTCCTTTTTATTCCTGCCGGGCAAATTCATGCCATTCTGGGGGGCGTTCTCCTCATTGAAGTCCAGCAAACTAGCGATGTAACTTATCGCGTTTGGGATTGGAACCGCCCCGACTCAAACGGCCACATGCGGGAACTCCATATCGAACGCGCCCTGGATGTTATGGACCACCATTTGGCTCCTGGCAAGGCAGTCCAGGCAGTATTCCGAGAACACTTTGAAGGCGCAGATTCCGCCCCCCTTGGGCATTGCCCGTATTTTGATTTGACTGCCGTGAAAATAACAGGCGAACACACACACAAGCTGTCTGGATTCGCTACAACTGTTTCAGTTGTAGGTGGATCCGGAAAAATTTCCCACCCTGAAGGAAAATACCCTGACAGGGAAATCCAATTTGGCGATGTTCTTCTGGTCCCCGGCACCCTAGATGCCCTCAAATTTATTCCAGGAAACGATGGACTCGAACTCCTTGAAGGATTCGCACGATGACTAAGTCGAACCGAGGTAAGAAGAACCGTAAACACCTAAGTGGGCACATGGGCCGAGGGAAGCCAAAGGCAAAAATTGGCGAGCGACGCCGCGCCCACGGCCGAGTTGCGGGGGAAAACATTCCCAGCGAGGGCATTATCCAACCCGCCGCGAAGGGTGTTCGCATTAACCGTTGGCTTTCTGAGCGCGGCGTTGCCTCTAGGCGCAAATGCGACGACCTCATCCGTGAATGTTCCGTTGAAGTGAACGGGAATATTTTGACCGAACCCGGCTACCTAGTCCAAGAGGGAGATGTTGTTTGTGTTGACGGAAAGCCCGTCAAAGATGTGCGTCGTCTTTACTATTTGTTCCACAAGCCCAAGAGTGTTTTGTGCACCGACGATCCGCGCGAATCTAGAATGCGCGTTTGCGATTTAGTTGAGCCTCTAGTGGCTGGCCGTGTGGTTACCGTTGGCCGCCTTGATGAGGATTCCGAAGGCCTCCTCCTCCTCACAAACGATGGTGATTTCGCAAATATGATGACCCACCCTCGTTATGGTATTCCAAAAACATATAGTGTGCTTCTGAATGGTGCTCTCACAATGGAAGAATTGGAAGAGCTCCGCAAAGGTGCCTGGATTGACTCTGGAAAAGTAGTCCCGGAATCCGTCCGTATCGCCCGCAGAGGAAAATCTCAAACTACTGTTGAAGTTTGTTTGTGCGAAGGTAGAAACCGCGAAGTCCGCCGCCTTTTTGCTCGCGTCGGTCATGGCGTAAAACGGCTTCAACGAATTCGAATCGGCAATCTAAACCTTCGAGGCGTGCGCCGAGGTGGAGTGCGCCCACTTACCCGCGAGGAGCGCGACGAACTTGTTCGCATGGCTCGCAAGGGCCCTAACGATAAGGCTCAAGACTAATGCTTCGTTTCGATAACATTATTCGCGACCCCGTTCATGGGGACATCCCTTTAACAGCTGAAGAGTTGCGCATTCTTGACACCGCAGAAATGCAGCGCTTGAGAAATATTCGCCAACTCGGAACGGCCTATTTAGTTTACCCGGGGGCGCAACATTCCCGATTCGAGCATTCGGTAGGAACCGCACATTTCGCGAGCAAAATGATTCGGGAAATCAACTCTTCCCGAGACCAGAACGGTGGTCGGTTGGGGGGCTATGATGACCACGAAGAACGAGTTATTCGCCTTGCGGCTCTCGTTCACGATGCCACACATCTTCCATTTGGTCACAATATTGAAGATCAAACTGGGCTCCTTCCCCGACACGATGTTCCGGATAGATTTGCTTCCATGTTTTCTTTGGAAACAGAGCTAGGCCAAGAGCTCGAACGAACTGGAGTGCGCCAGCAAGTGATAGGAATTCTCGCACCTGATGCCGTTGCCGATGCAGACCGCCCGCCCGCGCATTGGCGCGAAATCGTTTCCGGAACAATCGATGCCGACATGCTTGATTACCTTGCACGCGATGCAATGTTCACGGGCTTAAATCTCCAGTATGACTCGCGTATCTTTGGAATGTTCCGAGTCGAGCGGCGAACCCAGCGTCTTTATGTTGAGCTGGAAAGTCGCGGCTATTTAAAAGAAGCAATCTTGAGTGAGTTACTTCGCTGCTTTGATGCCCGCTACTTTTTTTCTGAACGGGTTTACTACCACCACGCAAAAATTGCATCGGGAGCTTTGATTGCAAAGGCGGTTGAAATTGCCCTCCTTGAAGGTGTGGTTGATTTCCCTCAACTCCAGCGGACAACCGATGCTGGCCTTCTTTCCATTCTTTCCCGCGCAGACTTAGGAGATTCTCCCGAAGGGAAACGCCTGCGTGTTTTTGTTGATGCTTACAAGAGTCGCCGACTCCCCAAGCGGGCAGCGGTTTACCCTGTCTACGCAAACCGCAATGCACAAGAAGGGCTCATCCAAAGGTTTTTCGGCGCAGGCTCCTCTCAAGAGCGGCGCCGAGTCGAGGAGCACCTGTCCGACCTTCTCGAAGAACAAACAGGGGAACGAGTTCCCGTCTTGCTCTACTGCCCGGCAGGGCATATGCAGCTCAAATCCGCCCGCCTCCTTGTTCACTGGCCTGGCGAGAGTGACCTCCGTCCCTTGAACGACTTTAGGGATCATGTCCCTCGGCTGCTTGATCTGGAGAATGCCTACCAAGGAATGTGGAAGTTTTATGTCCTGGCCTTGACCAAGAATCCTGAGATTCTGCAGACCCTTAATCAAATCTGTGATAACGAGTTCCCTGAGGGGAAAAACCTCCTAAAACTCGGAGTTAAATCCTTGCATTCGGCAACAAAAAAAGAAACTCACGGAGTTTAGGGAGCTATTAGTGCCCGTGCTACTGCTTCCCGTCCTGCTTGCCCTACCCATGGTGGGCTCCACCCTGGAGACTTACCCCCTTGAAACCAAGGAGAGTCTGTTTTTTATGGGCGTAGAGGGCGATTTCAGCGGCGAATTGGAAGACGCGCTCACTTCCCGCCTCCAGTCCAAGTTGAAGCTCGAGTTCGTGGGCAAGCCCATTCGCTCCTCGATTACTAAGGAGCGCAAAGTTTGGGCTGTCCGTACCGAGCTTTCTTCCAAAGCCCTGGCCAAGTCTCTCAAAAAGGAGCTCCGAAAGTCGGGCTACAAAGCGACCCTCCTGAACGGAACTGCTTTCTCTTTGCTTGCCAAAACGAGCGGCTCCACAGTTCACCGTGCTTTCCGCGATTTGGCTCGCTCCGAGTCAAAAATCTGGGCATTTGACCCCGACAGTAAAGCCGAAGTTATTTGGGTTTTCCACGACCCCAAAATCGACTCAGCAAAACTGAAGAAGTCCCTTCGTGAAACAAAGCTCAAGCTTGGTTTTCACCACATTAAACTTGGGCTCACCGCCGAGCACTCCCAGCCATCGGAAGAGCTCGTGAGCGGAGTGGGCGAGTCTCTTGACCTTGTAACCGTCAAAAAGGCAGGGCAGGGCCTCCAAATCGATATTTATCTTCGAGATATTGAATCTATGATGGCCCTGGAAGAAGTTGGGAGCACTGTCGCTTGCCCTAATCTCCAGAGAGCGCTTCTGAAAAATGGCCCAGCAGATTTGGCCTGGACGGTGAGTTTGGAGAATCCAGGCTTTCCTTTCGCCGAATAGGGCATTTCCCGTCGAACTGGACGGCCTAGGTATCCAAAAGTTCCAAAATTATCTTTTTTTCTTTTCGAAAAACTAGAAAAGAAACAGGGCCAATACAGAGCGATTAGGGTCTTACAGGTATGCCCCCTGCTAGCGCAGGAAATGTCACTACCGAAAATTGATTCTGAACGAAACAACTTCCCAATGGGAAGGTCGACCCACTTCGTTCCAGGCCTCAACTTAGGGGACTGCTATTTGGCACGCGTGATTGAAAAGGGCGCCCTTGGCACACTCTGGCTGGCAAACGACACATCCCTTCACCGGCTTGTTGAGGCCAAAGTCTTTCACAGTCCGCTTATCGAAAGTTCTACAACTACTGAGGAAATCCTAGCAGCCGCAAGCGCAATTGCGCGCGCTGAACACCCGACCATATCGTCCATCTTTAGAACAGGCCGCATCGGCGAAGAAGCTTACATCCTTCGGGAGCATGTTCCTGGCGAGAGGATGGATCAACTTTTGCTGCGCTTTCATTCACTCAACCATCCCCACTGGCCAAGCACCCTGAGCGGCACCACTGTTTTTTCCGCAAGCCTGCCCGCCTTACTTCACAGGGATTCTTGCTGGGCTGGAACGATTGCCAGATGGGGGAGTGAACTTGCATTTGGACTGGCCGCCGCACACCGTAGAGGTGCATTACACCGAGCGCTCTGGCCAGGCAACATTAGGGTGGACAAACTCGGGTCAGTTCGTCTTTTTGATTTTTGGCTTCCATGCTCTTTTGCACCAAGGGATATCCCAGCACTGCATGGCTATCTCAGCCCCGAAGAGGAAGCTGGCCTGCCCGTCGGCCCCGAAACGGATGTGTTCAGTTTGGGTGCTGTCCTTTACCGTGCTTTGACTGGATCGCTCCCCTTCCCCATACAACAAACCCTCTCAAGTGATGTTGTTTTGTTTGATCCCAGACCTGCACCCCTTTCAGCCCACGGGGCAAATGCCCCGGCTGGACTAGAGAAGATTCTCCGCCGAGCTCTCCAACTGGAGCCCAATCGGCGGTATCAGGATATCGCAGAAATGGGAAAAGCTCTGGAGCGCTTCTACCTCAAAACCACTGGCCGGCGTGGGCAGAACGGTGGGTTCCTAAAGTCGGCAATTCGGGAGGTGGGCCGGCACCTTTTTAAATAATCGAAAGGGGCATGCATACGGCAAAGTAAGTTAGCTTAACTTTTGAAGGCGCGCCGCAAGTCGTCCAAGGGCCTTCTTTAAGACATCTTCGGAAGTGGCGAAGGAAATCCGAACGGCATCGGGTTTGCCGAAAGCCGAGCCACCAATCAAGGCAATGCGGTCGGCTTCAAGCAGAAGTTCTGCTAAATCATCCCCTGAGTGAATGGGTCTCCCAGTTTCAGAATCGGTTTTCCCGAGGAAGGACCCAAAGCCTGGAAAAGCGTAGAACGCTCCTTGTGGACGAGGGCATTCCACACCGGGCATTTCTGAAAGAGCATCGGAAACAAGGACGCACCGCTTTTCAAATGCCTCGCGCATCCGAAGGCAATCCTCGGCCCCGCCGCGCAGAGCAGCGATTGAAGCGTGCTGAGAAATCGCAGGTGGACTGGATGCCAATTGACTTTGAAGAGCTCCGATTTTTGAAATGATGGGAGCGGGTCCACCCAAGAACCCCATGCGCCAACCAGTCATTGCGAAAGCTTTACTCATGCCACCCACCCAAACCGCTTGTTCGCGCAACTCAGGTAAAACAGCAATGGGGGAGACATGTTTGGCCCCGCCGTAGGTCATGGCCGCATAAATTTCATCAGAAATTAATGCGACTCTTTTTTCAAGGGCCCAAGCGCCGATTTCTTCTAGTAATTCCCGTGGGTACACTGCGCCAGTTGGATTGCAAGGCGTGTTGATGAGCAGGACTTTGGCCCGGCTGCTGGCCGCCGCAGCCAAATCATCGACCTTGGGCAAGTGGTTCTCTCCACACTGAACAGGCACAGGTACACCGCCTGCGAGTTGAACCATCTCCGGATAGGAGGTCCAGCAAGGAACTGGGAATAAAACCTCATCGCCCTCTTCGACTAAAGCCATCAACGCTTGGCAGATTCCCAATTTTGCCCCAGTTGTGACCAAAAGCTGGCTCGAAGACCATTCAAGGCCAGTGGTTTCCGTTGCCAGGTCCGCAGCGGCTTCTCGAAGGTCAGCCAAACCTGCCGCTGCGGTATATCGCCCCAAGTTCGCATCAATTGCCTCTTTTGCAGCAGCTTCAGCACAAGCAGGAGGTCCGAAATCCGGCTCGCCGGCGGTGAGGTCCAAAACTTCGACACCATCAGCTTGAAGCTCTTTCACCCGAGCTACCATGGCCAAGGTCGCAGAAGGCTGAAGGGCGGCAACGCGGGCGGAGAGTTGGAGGGAGGTCATGGGGGATTGAGTGGAGGGCAAGGTTGTAGTCAGCCGACTGGCTAGGATTAATGGACGAGATTCTATTCTTTCGCCGTCCAAAGAACTCCCCAATGCCTCAACTTTCCTTCCTCGACCGCCTGCGTGAGTTCCTCACCAGTCAACGCTTCATGTGGATTATCACCATCCTGTTTGGGGTGCTCGTGATTCTCTACTTCCTTTTCGCCACCATCTTCTTTAATCCCTTGGAGGATGACTTGGGTGACATGGCTGATGTTGTCCCCCGGGAGGTGGATTATTTTCTCCACTGGAAGAAGCCTGGAGAACGGTTTGGCGATTTCCCTGTACCGACGGTCTGGGAGGATTTTTCCGAGAGCAAGGTTGGCCAAAAGTTAGAAGCAGGCGGAACTTTCAAACAATGGGATGCTTCAACGGGTTCTAGCCAAATGGCTGAAGAATTGCGCAAAGTTATGGGAAATCTTCCACCCGGCTTAAGTTTGACCAACGATATTTTGAAGGAAGTTGTATTAGCCGGCCGTGGCACACCATCATTGGGGTCCGAATTCGACGGGCTTTTGATGTTGCGGGTTTCATTTAAAGTAAAGGCGGGGATTTCCCTGCTAGGGTTCAGTTCTGTACGCTCGAAAGTTCAGGCCTTGGGGCTCGAAGAGCTTGGCGGCGACCGATATAAATTAGTTCAATTTCCTCCATTTGGAATGCGCGATGCCTTTTTAACTCGCATGAAAGATGTATTGGTTCTTTCAACTAGCCGGGAGTGGTTGGATATTGCAAAGGATTTAGAAAACCGCTCTGGCCAAGATTCAATAGGTCGTGCGTCGAAATATCGAGACAATGTCACGGCATTTTTAACGCCAAGCGACGAGCCACTCGAAATTTTTGTGGACTGGGATGAGGCATCCAAAAAATTTGGAGTGTTCCCAAATCCAAAATCCACGGCATACTGGGCTCGTGTCCTTAGCTCCTTTTTTAACACCGAACTTTTGCGGTACTTGTCTGGCTATTGGTTACCTGGCAATCACTTTGAGGGTCGGTTTTCCGGTGACATTGATTTAAGCGAGGCACCTGCATTTCAACGCGGATGGGCCGAGGGAAAGGGAATTGGCGAAAAATCTCTCAAAGAATTTGCTGGGAGGGTTCCCGCAGAGTCATTTCTTTTCGGGGCCATTGCTGGTGATTCAGGCCGAACACTGCTCCAACTAGAATCCTCATTCCCCAAAGATGTTCGTCGGATCCTTGATGAAATAATTATCGAGACGGGAAAGTATCAAGGGATGGCCCATCTTTTTGAGACTATTGGCCAAACATTGCACGGGGGGCTTTATTTCTCCATCCGCCGAAACGACTATCCAGCTGATGAGACCCTGGATGTTGAGCATGATGATTCACCAGTTCCTGTTTTCGCAATGATGGGCAAGTTGAAAGATCCTTCGGGTTTCGAAAACTTGCTGGAGTTCTTTAAGAATAATGCAAGTAGCTTTGCTCAAGGCTCAGACCGCCCTCGAGTTGAAAGTGTTCCCATTGGTGGAGGCTCTAAAGCAATTTCGTTCTCATCTCCAATGATTCCTGGTACCGGAGAATTCGTTGTCTATAAATTACCAAACACTCGCCCTCCAACAGTTGTTGTGACAAACTCTTACAAGTACCTTCGGGACATTGTGGATGTTGCACACATTTCAGAATCTGCCAATAGTGCCGATGAATTCAAGTTGTCTCACCAAAAGGGATTCAAATCAATCTTGAATGGAATCCAGGGGGGCTCAAAGTTCTTTCTCTACGGCGAACCATTGAAGTCAGCTCACTGGCTCAGCCAACTTGCGGAACAGTCTGCGCGAGCAGAATTTCTCACAAGAATGGAGAATAGTGTGTTCCGCCAATGGCGCCCGGAAGAAGAGAAGAAACAAAGGGAGTTTTTGTTTCCTGGCGCAATCCAATTAAAGGAGGCACAAAAGCAGCGCCTAATGGATGCTGTGGACGAAGCTCTCCAAGATCGCGCATCCGCACAGTGGGAGAGGCAACGGCCAACAATGGTCGAGCGCGCCCAACTGTCCTTTCTTCCGGCAATGGCCTTGAAGTGGCTAGGGATTTCTCTGGAGATGGGCCGCCGTGACGCAAGTCTTCTAATCTCAGGCGAGTTATCTTTCGATACCGAACCCGACCCTTTTTACCGATAAAAAAAGACCCTACTCGCAGGGGGTCCTCCCGTTCGGATTCCTTGCCTGGTATGTGGCCTCCCCTGGCAAATCTCATTTCGGCTCCGCCAGATAAACTCGGGCCGCAATCTCCTCCCCACAATCAAACCTGTATTGGCGATATTGGTCGTTATGGGTCACACTTACTCGCCCGAGGTGGGGATTTTGCCGCAAAGCCGCCGGATGCGGCCTAGTGCCACTGGAGCGCAACGGATCTCCTCGCACAGAAAACCAAACACACCCAACAAATCTCATCACAAACAAATCGCCGCTTTTGTAGAATCTCCAACCCCAAACCCAGCCGGGATGGCGGAATTGGCAGACGCGCATGGTTGAGGGCCATGTTGGGATAATACTCAGTGCAGGTTCGACCCCTGTTCCCGGCACCAAAACATCGGAGTTGCTCTTAGGAGTGACTCCTTTTTTTGTGGCGCGATAGGATGAAAGCGTTATTTTGACTCCCCATGAACAACATTGCCGCCCTTGAAAAATTGATTGGGAACACTCCAATCCTTCAGATTCGGTGCCGCGTAGAGGGGAAGGAGTTCTCTATTTGGGCGAAACAGGAATCTATCAACTTTACTGGGAGTATTAAGGACCGGATGGCCCTGCACATCATGCGGGATGCTTATGCAAAGGGTGCAGTCAGGGCGGGGGACACCTTAGTAGAAGCCACATCTGGCAACACGGGAATCTCTTTCGCTGCTGTTGGACGAGCCTTGGGGCACTCGGTGCGGATTTATATGCCAGACTGGATGAGCATGGAGCGGGTGCAGGTAATCCAGAGCCTGGGCGCTGCTGTGATACCCGTGAGCAAGGAAGAGGGTGGTTTTTTGGGAAGCATTCAAAAGGCGGACTCCTTTGCTGCTGAAACGCCTGGGGTCTTCTTGCCTCACCAATTTGACAATGAGGCCAACATCGAGGCCCACTACCGAGGGACCGGTCCAGAAATTTTGTCCCAAATGCAGGCGGCTGAGGCAATTCCTACCGCCTTCGTTGCAGGTGTTGGCACGGGCGGAACGGTCATGGGTGTCGGGCGGTTTTTACGCGAGAAATTGGGAGAGGACTTCCCCAGCCACCCTCTTGAGCCGGCCAACTCCCCCACGATGAGCACCGGCTGCAAGGTTGGAAAGCACCGGATTCAGGGTATTTCCGATGAATTCGTGCCTTCGATTGTGGAACTAGACTGGCTCAGCGACATTGTGGATGTCTGGGATGGGGACGCCATTTTGATGGCTCAAAAGCTTGCGGCAGATCTAGGCTTAGCGGTGGGAATTTCGTCCGGCGCGAATTTCGTTGGCGCAGTTCAGATTGCCCTCCAGACGGGGGGAGATGTGGCCACGGTTTTTGCTGATAGCAACAAAAAGTATCTCTCGACCGACTATTGTTCGGATGAGGAGCAGAAGGATCATTACACCAATGGCCAGGTCGAACTTTTGGGCTTCGTGGCCCACTAAGACACTGACACAATCCGCTGGGTCACCCCTTTCCGCAAAGCCATTTATGGAAGAGGTTTGGGTACTCGAATTGAGACAGGGCTAGGTCTCAACTTAATTGGATCCCAAGTGATTAATAGCAAAGGGATTAAGAAAAAAATGACCCAGCGGATTGTGTCAGTGTCTGATTCTTGCCGCGACCTTAAACTGAGCGGAGTATGACCGCCTACGGATTTGTCATTGACCAGCGAAAGTGCATTGGCTGTCACGCCTGCACCGTAGTATGCAAATCTGAAAATGAAGTGCCGGTGGGCAGTTTCCGCACTTGGGTGAAGTATGTCGAAGTGGGGGAGTTTCCCGACTCCCGCCGCCACTTCAGCGTGATGCGTTGCAATCATTGCGACGATGCACCCTGTATGAAAATTTGCCCCGTGCACGCCCTCAGCAAGCGCGACGACGGCATTGTGGACTTAGACCGAGGCGCCTGTATCGGTTGTGCATCTTGCATGCAAGCTTGTCCATACGACGCGCTTTACTTGAACCCAGACTCTGGTGTAGCTGAGAAATGCCATTTCTGCGCTCACCGAGTCGAGGTGGGGCTTCAACCCGCATGCGCAGTGATTTGTCCTGAACAGGCTATTCTCGCAGGAGACTTAGACGACCCCCAATCCCCTATTTCCCAGACAGTTTTAGATTTACCTGTTCAACGGCGGCGAGAAGAAAAAGGAACAGGGCCCCGAGTTTGGTATGTAGATGCCCTCGAGGCATCTTTAGAGCCTGGCGCCACAAGTCAGCCCGACTCCTGGCTCTGGTCGGACCGCCGCTTCCCCCCTCCAGGAATCCCTGAAGGTCTTCCCCAATTTGAACCGGGTGAACCCAAAACTGTTTTGGACACAGACCACGCGCCCCCTTGGGGTTGGCATGTTTGGGGATATTTGTTCACCAAAAATGTTGCCGCCGGCGCGATGTTGGTTGCGCCCCTATTGGCATATCTCGGAATGCCCGCGGGTGGAATCCATGAGTGGGTAGCACTTGTGGCCCTTGCTCTCACCGCCGCTTTGCTGATTGCAGACCTTGGCAAACCTGAGCGGGCGCTTTCCTTATTGACACGAGGCAATTCCGCTTCATGGCTCGTTCGCGGAGCTTGGATTTTGTCGATGTTTGGTGCGGTGACTGTGGCATCGCTTGCCTGCCAATGGGCGGGCTTAACTGAATTGGTTTCAGTTTTGCGGTGGCTTGCTTTACCAATTGCCGTCATGACATCGGGTTATTCCGCATTTTTGTTTTCTCAATGTCGCGGCCGCGACTTGTGGTTAGAGAATGGCTTATTCCCTGCCCTCATTGCCCGTGCTTCTCTCCTGGGATTGCTTCTTGCCTTTGCTTTTGAGGGTGTAACCGCTTCAGTCTTAGCTGGTCAGGTATTAGCCTTATTGGGGATTCTGAATCTCGCATTCTTGAATCATGAGATTCGTGGAAAAACAAAAACCGCAAGCGCAGATCGCGCTCGCCGCCGCTTAGCAGGTCGCAGTGGCCCATTACTTTTTGTATTAGGTTTGATTCTTGCAACGGGGTTGGGTTGCTTGGTGGCGACAGGAAATGAATTGGAAACCCATGTGTTCCCTGTTGTTGCTGCGCTTACAGCTCTCTCGATGCTTCCCTTTGAAAAAGCATGGATTTTTGCAGGCCAAGAGGAACCCAACTCATGAAAATGGACCTTTCCCAAGTTGCGCCATCAGGTGAAGAGTGGCAAACCACGACCCTCGAGTCTTGCCCGCCGAAAGATAAGTGGGATGATTGGGTAGAGCTCGATTCAAAAGCATGGCCAAAGCGCGTTGAAAAGCATTACCGCATTGTTCCAACTATTTGCTTTAACTGCGAGGCCGGCTGTGGGTTGATTTCCTATGTTGATAAAGAAACGGGCGAGGTTCGGAAGTTTGAAGGCAACCCCTACCACCCCGGGTCGCGCGGGCGAAACTGTGCAAAAGGGCCTGCGACCCTAAATCAGATTCAAGACCCACAACGAATCCTTTACCCGATGCGTCGAGTTGGAAAGCGGGGGGAGGGTAAGTTTGAACGAGCTACTTGGGATGATGTGATTGCAGCAATCGCTCCACGGATTCGAAAAGCGCTTCAAGAAAACCGCCGAACCGAAGTGATGTACCATGTCGGTCGGCCTGGGGCAGACGGTTATATGGACCGTGTTCTTCAAGCATGGGGTGTGGACGGCCACAACAGCCATACCAATGTTTGTTCAGGCGCGGCTCGTTTGGGTTATAGCTTGTGGTCGGGTAGCGACCGCCCTTCCCCTGACCATGCTCGAGCGAAGTTTATCTTGCTCTTGAGCGCGCATTTGGAAACAGGCCACTATTTCAATCCTCATGCACAGAGAATTATGGAAGCCAAAATGTCCGGCGCGAAAATCGCGACCGTGGATGTTCGGCTTTCCAATACCGCCTCCATGAGTGATTATTGGCTTGCAACGCATCCGGGTTCGGAGGCAGCCTTATTGCTGGGTTTTGCTCGCGTGATTTTGAAAGAAGGCCTTGAAGATCAGGAATATTTACGCACCTGGACTAATTGGGAAGATTGGATGCTCGCGGAATACCCGGGTGAGGCACCTTCGTTCGAACGGTTTCTGGAGAGCTTGAAGAGCCTCGTTGAAGAATGGACTCCAGAAAGAACGGCTGAAGAATGTGGAATTGAAGCCTCAGCTGTAGTTGCGGTTGGACAAGAAATCGGAAAAGCGCGCGGCGCCTTTGCTTCTCATGTTTGGCGCAACGCGGCATCTGGGAATCGTGGTGGTTGGCAAGTTGCAAGGTGTTTACAGTTCTTAACTGTACTGACCGGTTCGGTTGGAACACCAGGCGGAACTTTTCTCCACTCTGACAACAAGTTTGTTCCCGCTCCATTTGTGAAGCCACCGCCACAAACGGTTTGGAATGAACTCCTTTACCCAAAAGAGTGGCCACTTTCTCACCATGAATTAAGCTTCCTCCTTCCACACCTCCTGATGGATGGTAGAGGAAAACTCGACACTTATTTCACCCGTGTTTACAACCCCGTGTGGACCAACCCAGATGGGTGCGCATGGATGGAGGTACTGTCGGATGAATCTTTGGTCGGATGTCATGTAGCACTGACTCCGACTTGGAGTGAAACCGCGATCTATGCGGACTGGGTTCTACCCATGGGCCTGGCCTCAGAGCGGCACGACATCATGAGTCAAGAAACCCATGCTGGAAAGTGGATTGGTTTTAGACAACCGGTTCTCCGAGTTTCCCGCGAAGCCGATGGCGAAAAGATTGAGTGGACCTGGCAAGCCAATCCCGGAGAAGTCTGGGAAGAGGATGAGTTTTGGATTGCCCTTTCATGGGCGATTGACGAGGACGGCTCTCTTGGAATCCGAAAATGGTTCGAATCCCCGTATCGCCCAGGTGAGCGCGTCACTTCTGAAGAGTATTACCGTTGGATTTTTGAAAACTCTGTTCCCGGGTTACCCGAAGCAGCTGAAAAAGAGGGCTTGAGCCCGATGGATTACATGCGGCAGTACGGGGTCTTTGAAGTGGAGCCCGATGGGTCTGTGGCGGCTCACCTTAAAGAGGTTTCTGCTGATAAACCTGGTATTGATATTTGCGGCAAGCGACTTGCTGGCTTTAACACCCCCTCTCGAAAGTTGGAGGTTTGGTCTCCAACCATGAAAGAGTGGGGAGTGGAACAGCATGCACTCCCAAAGTATTTGCCGAGCCACATTCGATTTAGTGATATGGATCAAACAGCGGGTGAGATGGCCTTGGTGCCTACATTCAGAATCCCAACTCTGATTCACACGCGTTCCGCAAACTCAAAATGGTTAGCCGAACTGTCGAACACGAACCCCGTTTGGATGAACCCAACCGACGCCGCTCGGGTTGGCGTGGAATCTGGGGACCTGGTTCGAGTTTCAACACGCATCGGGTATTTTGTGAATAAAGCTTGGGTTACAGAGGGCATTCGCCCTGGGGTTGTGGCTTGTTCGCATCACTTGGGTCGGTGGAGAATTCAAAGTGGCGAAGGAGGCACAGACCGATGGGCATCGCCCACTGTTCAGGTGGACAATCCAGAACCAGGTATTTGGAAAATGCGGCGCCTGACCGACATTGCGCCCTTCTCTTCTGAGGATCCCGACTCGAGCCGCATCTGGTGGACCGAGGGGGGTGTTCATCAAAACCTTACGTTTCCTGTTCAACCCGACCCCGTATCCGGCATGCATTGCTGGCACCAAAAAGTAGTCGTAACCAAAGCAATCTCGGGTGATTGCTATGGTGACATTGAAGTGGACACACGCCGGTCTATGAAGGTGTTCCGTGAGTGGTTAGAGCAAAGCGAGTGCAAGCCAACTAACGGCCTTCGCCGCCCCCTCCACTTCGCCCGCGCAGTCCGGCCCGCCGATTCGGCTTATCACCTGTAGAAATGCCCAGCCCCAAACTAAGCCTTCAAACTACCACTCTTTGGCAATACCCTTCCCAGCATTATGGAAAGGGCGAGCAAGGTTCGCAGGATTACCGGGGTGCGACCCCATCCTGGGTCATTTGGAATTTGCTTCAGCGTTACACCCAGTCCGGTGAAGTTGTGGTGGACCCCATGTGCGGTTCCGGGACAACCCTCGATGTATGCGCTGACATAGGGCGCAAGGGTATAGGCTTTGACCTTCAGCCACATCACCCCGAAGTGCAGGAAGCAGATGCTCGAGAACTTCCTATCGAAGATGATTGTGCCGACTTTGTTTTCGTGGATCCACCTTATGGCCGAAACCTGCGCTACTCCGGCAGCCGAGATTGCATTGGGGAGTTAAGCGCTCGGGAAGAGGCCTATTTTCAAGAAATGGGTAAGGTTTTTGAAGAAATGTGGCGCGTGCTCAAGCCTGGAAAGTGTGGGGCCGTTTACGCCGCCGACATCTGGCACCGAAAAGGTTTCACGCCAATTGGTGCACAGTTTATTTTCATGCTTTCCCAGATTGCTGAAATTGTGGACCACATTGCAGTTGTCCGAGGGAATAAGGATTTAGATAAAGGCAACTACCACAAGGCCGCTGAAGAGACCAACTTCTTTCTGCGTGGGTTCCAACACTTGGTCATTTTCCGCAAACCTGAACCCACTGCTGAAGACCCTAAGCGCCGCCGTAAAAAGAAGAGGCCTCGGTGAGAATTTTCCTCACCGCTTTTCTCAGCCTTACTTTCTTAGGTGCGTCGCATGCGCAGGATGTGGGAAGACCTCCATTAGAAATCAGCGGGAAAGTGGAGCTTGATGCTGTTTTTTTCAACCCTCAGCCCGGTTTCGTCACCAGCTATGGCGACTTGAAAGATGAACGGGAAACGCGACGGCTTCGGTTGAGCTTTTCAAGTGAGAACGACTCTGCTCATTTTCGTTCAACAGTCGATTTCCGCTCTAAGGGATTTAAAGATTTTTACATAGACCGAAAAGAGTGGAGTGGCCCAGGCCACCTCCGGTTCGGCCACTTCCGGGAACCCTTTTCGTTCGAAGCGCTGACCCCCAGCGACAACATTTTGTTTTTGGAGCGCTCCTTGACTACGGATTTTTCTCCTGGTCGAAATCTCGGTGTTATGGCCTGGGATTATGAAAAACATGCAAGCCGAAGTTGGGCCTTGGGGGCATTTTGGGCAACTTCAGAACCTTCCCTGGATTTTGAAAATGGGGGAGAAACGGCGAAAGCGATTACTGGTCGGATGCATTGGCACTACGAAGGAGATTTTGATTTTATGCCGATGAGTTTTTCCAATGTACAAGCAAGTTCGGGGCTAAGTGCGAGTTTGCGGTTTCCCGAAGAGAACTTTTACTCCCTCAACATCGGTGGTGAAGTCTCAACTTTTCCAACACTACTTGCAACGGGTCCCATCCAAGCTAAAAGTGTTCAACAACTTAGCTTGGAAGCGGCCGCAACCACCCAAACCCTTACAGCGCTTGCCGAAGTTTCTACCACAGTTGATCGTGGAGGCATTGAAGACCACAATTTTCTTTCTGGTTCTGCGCAATTAGGTTGGGTTTTTCGAGGAGGTAGCCGAAGTATTATTCCGGGCCGTGTTGCGTTTGATGCACCGCGTTTTCGACGAGAGCTAACAGGGGTTCCCAGTATCTGGGAGTTGTCCATTCGCTCTTCCTGGGCAGACCTCAACTCGGGCAACATCCAGGCAGGAACCGGCAAAGTGAACTCCCTTGCGCTCAATGTGCACATGAAACCCAACCACATTCTGCGCATCGAATCCAATCGGATTCAGGTCAATGGAGTCGGAAACTCAAGCGCTTTTCAAGTCCGTTTGCACTGGAGTTTTTAGCATTAGTCTCGCCCGTTGGGATGGCAACTGAGGCAAGCTGAACTTTCCCATATGTAGCCTGATCCATCGTCATGCTCATCATCCATTTTTGATTGCCGATGTTCGTGGCAATGAGTACAAGAGAAGCTAACAAAATTATTGGGAATTAGATGGCAATCCGAACAGGAGAAATTCTTGTGGTCTCCACTTGTGATGGGGAAGGACTCACCAGAAAAGCTGTCATAGGTTCCGCCGCCAACCAGAATTCGGTCCCCGCTTACCACAGCAGTTGTGGCTTGGGTCACACTTCTCCATGGCGAAAGAAGGCTCCCATCTCCAGTGACATCGTCACCGAAGGGGGAAACATGGTAATCGGTTGCCGGTAACCAACCAGCTAGGAGAAAGGTAAGAAAGGCGATTGCCTTCAAGGGGAGTGTTGGGCTTTGCGAGGGGCCACCCCGATTCTGACGCAAACGGCGACCCTTGGAAGGGGGTCGCCGTTATGTTTCTTTTCGCTACATGGGTGCTGCAGCGGCGAAGGAGGGGTCTTTTAGAAACCCATTCCGCCCATGCCGGGCATGCCACCGCCCATTCCACCCATTCCACCCATGCCGCCACCGGCAGGAGGCATTGCAGGGGCTTCATCCTTAATCTCGGTCACGATGGCCTCGGTAGTAAGGAGAAGGGTGCTCACAGAAGCGGCGTTTTGCAGGGCCGAACGAACAACTTTGGTGGGGTCGATGACACCATCTGCAACGAGATCCACATACTCACCTTTTGCAGCATTGAAGCCATGGGAGAAGTTGCTCTCTGCGCGGACACGGTCCACAACGATTGAACCGTCAATGCCGGCATTCGCGGCGATTTGACGAATCGGTGCTTCCAAGGCGCGTGCAATGATTTCAGCGCCAAACTTTTGGTCGCCGTCAAGCTTTAGGTTGTTCACGATTTCCTGGGCGCGAACCAAAGTGGTTCCGCCACCAGGGAGAACTCCTTCCTCAGCAGCTGCGCGAACAGCGTGAAGGGCGTCTTCGACGCGAGCTTTCTTTTCTTTCATTTCAGCTTCGGTTGCAGCGCCTACATTCAGTACGGCAACTCCGCCAGCCAACTTGGCTTGACGCTCAAGAAGCTTTTCTTTGTCGTAATCAGAAGTAGCTTTATCCACTTCAACCTTAATCTGATCCATCCGAGCTTTGAGGGCGTCAGTAGAACCAGCACCTTCAACAATGGTGGTGTCATCTTTTGTGATAACCACGCGCTTGGCTGTGCCCAAGTGCTCCAAAGCTGCTTTTTCAAGGCTGTAACCCATGTCTTCCATGAGAGCAGTTCCGCCAGTCAAAACAGCGATATCTTCCATCATGGCTTTCCGGCGATCACCAAAGCCTGGAGCTTTCACGGCAACGCACTTAAAGATTCCGCGCAATTTGTTGACAACCAAAGTTGCAAGAGCTTCACCTTCAACATCTTCGGCGATGATGACAAGTGGCTTTCCGCTCTTGGCAACTTCTTCCAACAAGCCAAGCATGTCGCGCACATTCGAGATTTTCTTTTCGAAAATCAAAATGTATGGATCTTCCATGACACATTCCATGCGCTCCATGTCGGTGGAGAAGTGCGGGGAAAGATAACCCTTGTCGAATTGCATTCCTTCAACCCATTCGATTTCAGTATCAAGTGAGCGACCTTCTTCAACAGTAATGACCCCATCTTTGCCAACGCGCTCAAAAGCCTCGGCAAGTTTGGAACCAATCTCAGGGTCGTTGTTTGCGGCAACCGTGCCGATTTGCTCAATCTCTTGAATGCCGGCGACAGGGTTAGATTTTTCAAGAAGGAAGTCAGAAGCAGCTTTAACAGCGGCTTCCATTCCGCGCTTCAATTCAACTGGGTTTGCGCCAGCTGTTACCGAGCGCAGACCTTCTTCAAAGATTGCTTCAGCAAGAACGGTAGCGGTGGTTGTTCCATCGCCAGCGACGTCCGAAGTTTTTGAGGCAACCTGGCGCACAAGTTGAGCACCAATGTTCTCGTACTTGTCTTCGAGTTCAACCTCTTTTGCAACCGAAACACCATCCTTCGTTACCGTTGGTGTGCCGAAAGATTTTTCAATGATGACATTCCGTCCGCGAGGGCCGAGGGTTACCTTCACTGCGGCAGCAAGTTTGCTGATGCCGGCATGAATGTGCTCGCGAGCATCTTGGTCGTAGGCGATTTTTTTAGCAGCCATTTTTATTTCCTATGTTGATGATTTAGGCTTCGATTAGCCGACGATTCCGAGAATGTCTTCCTCGGACAAAATGAGATACTCCTCGTCGTTCCACTTCACTTCAGTGCCGGCGTAGGAGGTAAAGAGAACGGTGTCGCCCATCTTTACAGTGAACTCGGTGCGGTTACCGTCTTCAAGCATGCGGCCTTCGCCGAGTGCAATGATGGTGCCTTCCTTTGGCTTTTCTTTCGCAGAGTCAGGAAGAACAATGCCTCCGGCGCTGATTTCGGCAGCTTCGGTGCGTTGGACAAGAACCTTGTCGCCAAGGGGACGGATAGCAACTTTGTTGGCAGTGTCGGCCATGTTTTTATTTAGGGGTTGTGCGCGGTATTGAGCGCTAAGGTCAAGCCCGATGGGGGCCGGGGTGGGGCCCACCTTCGGGGCCGTGAATTTCACAAACGATGGTTTGAACCGTGATTCGGAGAATCTCGGCAGGGATGGGTTTCCGGAGCATGGTCCGCGCACCCGCTTCAAGAGCAGCAGCTTCGATGGCTCGCGATGGATGGCCCGTCATGAGAATGCTGGGGGTGCGGACTCCGCTGTGCTGAAGTTGGGTAAGAACCTCAAGGCCAGTAAGGGCAGGCATGTGCATGTCCAGCAGGGAAAGGTCGTAGGCCGTCTCCAGAAGCCGTTGAAGGGCGGCGGAGCCATCTTCGGCTTGCTCCACGAGGAACCCAGCCGAATCCAACAGGTCAGCCATGGCCCGTCGGCAGTCGGAGGAATCGTCGGCAATGAGGATGCGGTACGACATGGTCCTAGGGAAGTGTGCAAGCTTTGTGCCACTTGGGCCCTAGCCGCCAAGGAAGACCTAAGTTAATGAAATACAATCAGTTAGGGCTGTCTATGCCCCTACCCGATGGCCCCAAAACTGCCGGAACGGCAGGCCCTAAAGAAGGGGATCTTCTTCGTCTTCGCCGTCATCCCCAAAATCGGGGCCGCCTTCGAGGAGCTCTTCTTCTTCCATGACCTCGCTTTCCTGGTCAGCGCGGCTTTTCCCTTCTTGAATCAACTTCTCGTCGCTCCAGTTGTCCACTGCCCTTTCAAGAGCCTCCTTGGCTATATCTCCACCACATAGAAGGCATCGGCCGCCCCCTTCTAGGGCTTCAAGAGCTTCCGTGAAACTGGCAATTTCGTAGCCGCAGTGGGCGCATTCGACGGCAGGGGAGTTCATTTCCACCATCATAAGTGCTAGGGTTTCAATAAGAATGCTTTCTATCACCCTGGACCCTGGATTGATTGATGTCGCGGCTCGTTTGGCAATCGCTGGCGGCCTCGGTGCCCTCATCGGAATGGAGCGCGAAATGCGCGGCCATCCGGCTGGCTTTCGAACTTTGACCGTTCTCGGCGCGGCCTCGGCACTCATCATGATTCTTTCTGAACGGGTTGCCGATGGCCGTGACTTTCACGATTCCGGTCGAATCGCTGCTCAAGTGATTAGTGGCATGGGATTCCTTGGAGCAGGCGTAATTTTGCGAACCGGATTAACTGTTCATGGCCTAACCACCGCATCCGTTTTGTGGGCAGTTGCTGCCCTTGGTTTAACCGTTGGTGCTGGCCTCATTCCCGAAGCCGTTCTTTGTGCAGCGTTTATTTTGTTCGCGCTTCTAGTTCTTTCTCCCGTGGAAAGCAGTTTGTTGCGCTCCGTAAAACGCCGCGCACTCGATGTCACCGCCGCACCACGCCCTGGGCTGGTTGAAAGTTTGGCAGAAGCTTTGCGCTCCCATGGTTATCGCGTTGAAAAACTCATCGTTACTGAATATACAACTGAAGAATGGACCATCCACCTCGTTGTGCGCACGACTTCAGCGGGCGGAAAGATTGACGCCGCTGCCGTTCTACTCGATGTCAACGGCGTTAAGGGTGTGTTCCAGGAATCGGATAACGAATAGTTCTGATTTGTTTGTGATTGTTGATTTGTTTGTGATGGTATTTGTTGGGTTTGTTTTTTTATGCGCGAGGGAATCCGTTGCGCTCCAGTGGCACTAAGCCGCCTCCCGCGGCATAGCGCCAAAATCCGCGCAACCGGACCCTCGAGCTAATAAGTGACCCACCAAATCCGCCACTAGGAATTGGGGCGGTTTGTTTAGAGCCAACTGTTAACGCCCGATATCGCCAACACCGATTGGGGGTGTGGGGTGGAGGTGGGGGCGCGAGGGCAATCCTATTTCGCGGAGCTTCTGAGAAACGAGCGCCTGCGGCGTGAGAGCCCCCTGCGAGTAGGGTCTTTTTTTCTCGGTAAAAAGGGTCGGGTTCGGTATCGTCGTTAGGCTGCTAGATTCCCAGATATTTCTTGCGGGTTTGCACCTGCGTTCAAACCGGCGAGCAAAAAGCCGGCGGCTTCATCGGACATGTCCCGCTCCCGAAGAACGAGCACCAATTCCGAAAGGGCTCTAGCGTCGGAAGGGTTTGCATGATGGGCGCGAACCAAATATTCCTGCGCCGAAACCAAATCACCAGCCGCGTGAAGAACGCAGCCTAATTCTCGAGCCACAATGGAATCCCATGGGTCCTGGCGGAAATCCTCTAAGAGAATGTCGGCGGCTGCGAGGAAGCGGCCTTGGTCCTGAAGGCTCTGCGCTACGGAAAGGCGGGGATTATGGGCTGGAATTGCGTTGTCCATATTTCGCCATCGACCAGAAAAGAAGAAGGGCTTGAGGGTTTCTTGACCCTCAAGCCCTTTTAGGCATCGATTCAAGCCTTTACATCACAGTGAGTTGATGGATGTTCGAGTCGGTGATGACACCACCAGTGTCCGAACCACATTCCATGTAAACAGTCATTCCTGCCGCACCATTCGGAACATTCAAGGAGTAGGAACCTACACCGGAAGCATCCACAAGGGTATTGGAGAGTACATTCCAGTTTGAGCCAAGATCAAACTGATGGCCAAAAATGGTCGTTCCTGTGTTAGACAAACTGTAAAGCAAGTAAACCCGTGCGTTTGGAGTTGCACGCGACACATCCAAGATGGCAACGCCACCTGCGAAGACAAGTGTTGGACCAGAAAGAGTGATGGTGTTCAAACCAGGTTGTCCGCCATCTAGGTCAAAGGGATGACCTTCAGACAGGGTGCTGTTTCCAGAACCACTCTTCTTAACATGGATGGAGCCACCTTCAATTCCAGAAGTTGGAATGGTAAGTGAAATCTGGGTTCCACCGTTGGTCGAAGCAAGGCCCGTGACTTTGACAGGGTCGCCGTCGGCTCCGCTTGCGCTTGTGCCGTTGTTGTTGAACCAAACTTCGTTACCAGTGGTGCTGAAGTTGTTTCCAACTACGATGAGTGTTCCACCAGAGTTCAACGAACCTTGAAGGTCCGTAATCTCAGGCATTGATGAAGACATGGCTCCGTAAACACCTTGTTGGATACCAGCTTGGTCATCAGAGGTGATAGAACGGTCAGAAACACCATTGCCGGTTGCGTAGGCAGACATGGTTGGGTTTCCACCAGCAGTGGAGTGCCCTAAGCCGAGAGCGTGGCCAAGTTCATGACAAGCAACACCTTGGAAATCCATGCGAGAACCAGGAACGCTGTCGGGGCCATCATCCCAAGTCCACGATTCGTAGAAACGAATTCGCCAGCCATCAGAGATTGGAGTTTCGCAGTAGGCGAGAACTCCACCGCTTGAGCCACCAAGTGGAGAGATGATGTTTCCATTGAAACCACCAGTGTTACCGGCGTTGCCAGCCCAAACAAAGTTGAAGTTGGCGCCGCCATCTCCCACATTGTTTTGGGAACCATCGCCTGTGCCATCACCAAAGGAGCGAGAACCCCATTCGGCACCAGCTTTCCAGGCAGACATTTCGACTTCGGTGTACTCAGGCCAGTTGCTGTGAGCAGTGGTATTGTCGTGACAAGTATTATCAGTGAAGTTGTCGTAGATACGATAGTCGCGTTGGGTCAGACCCAAGCTTCCACCAATAGTGCTCCATGCGGAAGCATCTTCGGGAACGACAACGGTCGCGGTTCCTGCAAGCAAAAGGCCGCCAAGAGAAAGACGAAGGAAACTATTCATCACTTCACCTCCTTCGTGCGCTGAATGCGTTGAATGTTGGAAAGCAACTGGCTCTTGAGAGTGTTTTTCTCAATGGCAGTTCCTTCACCTTTACCCAAGAACACAGTTCCGTTCGGTGTGTCCACGGTGCGGAAGATGCCGCCCATGGCCGCGTAAACACAACGGTTTACATCAGGGCCCCAGCCTTCAACAGGCCCGGAGAACACCAGCACATCATTGCCGAGGCGGTAATCGCCAGGGGCGGGCATGCAGGTCACATTCATGGTCTCGCCTTGGTAGGTGCCACCAATAAAAGCGGCATCAATTGTGCGAGGCTCACCGGTGTAAAGGTCAGTTCCTTCAATGGTGAGAATGGTGTAAATCCGGCGATCTTCCGGGGTGGGGGCAAAGAGGGTCGAGCGAACATCAGTGATGGTGCCGTGAACGGCGGCATCGGTTCGCTCCATCATCTTAGGCAGGTCAAGAGCCTCAATGCAGGCGATTGCACCGCCCGCAAAAAGAAGCCCGGCGACAGCCGAGGTGATCCAGTGTGGAGTTTTCATGTGTGGGATTGGATTAGGAGGATTGATTGTTGTGTTGAGAGCGGGGGCTCTCACTAGGGAGACGGCTTGTGGGGGGCCGAAAGTTCCATGAAAGGGGGCGGCCAGAAGGCGCACAAGTTCCCAGAGGGGGGCGAGGACCTCGCCACCACCCTAGTTTTACCCGAAAAAACCGACAGTAAATGCGAATTTCTAGCCGAAATAGGTCCCATGGGGCGAATTAGGTTCTAAACTTGAACATGAGCCATTGGAATCTAGGGAACTTGCTGTCCCTTGTCATCGTCCATGATGAGAAACTTAGCGTTCCCCACGAACCAAAAAAATGCCTAACCCCTGAAAAGGAAACAACTTAGATGAACTTGACCCTCCTGCTCCTTGCTTTTACCCCCACATTGCAAGCCCCTTCCCAGGCCCTTTTGCCCCTTGAGCAAACGGACCGGTACAAAGAACCTACCCGGCTTGCCCTTAAAACTTTGGATTGGGACAGCCGCTGGGGGGCCCCATCGGTGCCCACTCACCTGGCCTATGGAGACTGGGAAGCCGCCGAAGCTGGCTATTACTATGTCCAAACCTCTGCCGAGCAATGGGAATCCACCCGAGACCGGATTCGCTCGCAGGGCGGGCAGGTTTTTGACTACATTCCCCACAATGGATTTGAGGCCAAGATGTTCGCAGGGCTCGCAAATGCTGTTGCCGCCGAAGCTCTTTTTGTTGCCCCAGTTCACCCTGCATGGAAGGTTCATCCCGAAACCGGGACCTGGGGTTCTGCAATCGGCTCTTCTGATGGTCGAATGGAAATCGCTCTCGAACTTTGGCCCGACCAAGATTTATCCGTTGTTGAAGATTTTGTGCGTCAGTTGGATATTCAAATTTTAGAAACCAACCAAACTGCTCGTTATCTTCGGATGCTCGTTCGCGCCAACGGTGGCGAAGTTCTCGCCCTTGCTCGCATTCATGGAATCAAGTGGATTCAAGAAAGCGCCCAAGCTGAACAGCGCAATGATAAATCCAAATGGGTCATCCAAACCTATGTTAGTAACGACACCAAGCTTTGGAATGCAGGTATTGATGGCTCAGGCGTAACGATTGGTCACATCGATGGTCGTATCAAGGAAAGTTCTTGCTACTTCGACGATCCATCTGGCGCTGGCGTTGGTTCCAATCACCGAAAAATCAAATGGATGGGAAATGGAAGTGGTCAAGACTCCCACGGAACCCATACTGCTGGTTCGGCTGCGGGTAATCGCACCCCTGTAAATGGAAGTACGGCTGGAAACGGGATGGCTCCTGAAGCGTGGCTGGTTCATCAGTCCAGTTTTCCTGGAAGTAATGCCATGGACACCTTCCTCAACAATGCTCATTCCCACGGCGGTCGCATTCACACCAACTCTTGGGGTAACGACTGGACAACCAGTTATGACAACTGGTGTCGCGACATCGATGCATACTCTCACGACAATGAAGATGGTCTAGTTTGCTTTGCTGAAACAAATGGCTCCAAGGTAAAAAACCCAGAGAACGCCAAGAATGTTTTAGCCGTTGCTGCTTCAAGCAGAAACAATCCAGAGAACCACGGAAGTGGTGGAGTTGGCCCGACCGCTGATGGCCGCCGGAAGCCAGAAGTATTTGCTCCTGGTTGTTCAACGATTTCTGCAAGCACTGCATCCTGCGGAACAACTTCCATGTGTGGAACATCCATGGCTTGTCCAGTTGTTGCAGGTGGCGCCGCGCTCATCAAGCAGTACTACGAAGACGGTTACTATCCAACTGGTTCTGCGGTTGCCTCTAATGGATTTACACCCAGTGGTGCTCTTCTTCGAGCCACACTCGTGAACGGTTCTGTGAACATGACGGGCATCTCGGGTTACCTTGGAAACAAAGAAGCGTATGGCCGAATTCTTTTGGATAATTCGCTCTTCCTCGCTGGCGATTCCCGCCGCAACTTCGTTGCCGATGTGCCTCACGCAAACGGTTTGAGTACTGGCGATAACAAGTACTTTTCCTTCAACCTTCCTGCGGGTCGTTCTGAACTTCGTTTAACCTTGGCCTTCTCCGATGAGCCAGGTGCTGCAAATTCTGCAAACCCAGTCGTGAACGACATCAACCTTCGTTTGCGGGCCCCTAACGGCACGATTTACCACGGTGGAATCTTGAGTACATCAGATGGCACGGCGACTCCAAACCCAAGCCAACAAGACCCAAAGAACTCAATCGAGCAAATTCTCCTTTCGAACCCACCTGCAGGTCAGTACTGGATTCATCTTGAAGGCAAGAGCATTCCTCAAGGTCCCCAAGGCTACGCTGGAGTGTTGAGCTTCTAGGTTTTAACTTCCCTTTTGGGGTTCCCTAAGCGGTAACCCACTCCCCGGACGGTCAGAATGAGTTCTGGCCGTCCGGGGTCTTTTTCAAAGCGACGGCGCAGGCGTACGACAAAATTATCTACAGTGCGGGTGGTGGGTTCGGCCTCGCCGCCCCACACTTCATCCAAGATTTTATGGCGGTCCACGATTCCGCCGCGCGCTTCGAGGAGAAGTTTCATAATTCCTAACTCTTTAAGGGGAAGTGTTTCGATAGTTCCGTCAACCGACATGGCTTCATGGGTGTTCAAGTCGAACCAGCCTTCCCCCAAAGGTATCCGTTCTTGAACACTGCTCGTGGACCAATCACTCCGTCGGAGGAGGGCACGCACTCGTGCAAGAAGTTCATCAAGGTGAAAGGGCTTAACTAAATAATCATCACCGCCAGCTTCTAAGCCTGCAACGCGGTCATGCGGCAAGTCTCGCGCGGTTAGGAAAAGAATGGGGGTTCGGTTTCCCTCTTCGCGCAAGCGTTTGCACAAGTCAAAGCCATCCATTTTGGGAAGCATGACATCGAGCAAAATTAAAGCTAAGCCCCCAGTGCGGGCAGCAGCTAATCCTGAATCGCCATCAGATGCTGCCACGACTCGATAGCCTTCTGCTTCCAAGTTGTCACAAACCAACCGCTGTATGCGAGGTTCATCTTCAACAACTAGGATGCGGGGTTTCATGAGTTTAGTTTAGACGCGCTTTCCGGCCAGGAAATTTTGAATTCGGCACCTTTGCCCAAACCCTTGCTATGCGCTTCTACCTTGGCGGTTTGGGCGCGGGCGAGTTCGGAAACAAGGTAAAGGCCCAGGCCGGTCCCTTGCGCGGTGCGAACCCGTTCATCGCCCGCCCGCCAGAAGCGTTCAAAAAGCCGGGCCCGTTCTTCGGATGTAAAACCACGACCCATATCGCGAATCCGCAAGATTGCACACCCGCTTTCGGCTTTCAAGGAAGCGGTAACGCGGTTGCCCTCGCCATATTTGATGGCGTTTTCCAAAAGGTTTCGAAGAATGGGCTGGAGAGCTGCTGGATCCGCCTCGGCCCAGACAGCATTTTCGATTTCAACATCTAATAGCTTTGCACCAGCAGGGTTCGAAGCGCACCATGAAGTGATTGTTGTTTGAACTGCTTCACTCATGTTGAGCGGACGGATTTGAGGGTTCAAAGCCTGGGCTTCTAGGCGGCCCACGGTTAGGGCATTGTCCACCAAAGAATCCAATCGGTGTAAATCTTCTAACATACCTTCAGAATAAGAGCGGGCCTTCGCAGGGTCGGGCCGCCGCATGAGAGATTCCACCGCAAGTCGAATCCCTTGAATGGGGGAACGAAACTCGTGAGTCACAGCATGCAAGAAGTTGGATTCTTGAAGGGCGAGCTGTTGTTGCCGCCGAACACTTTTCATTAGAAACCAAATCGCAACCAGAGCAATAAGAAAGCTCAAACTTCCTTCGCCCAAAACCATCGTGTGGTGGGAGATGAGGTCGCTCTCCAAGCTTCGAATCGCGGTTTCGCTGAGTTGAACCCCCAGATGTCCCCCGGCCTCGGCGGTGGCGACTCGAACAAGGCCAGGAAAGTCGGAGGAAATCTCTTCCCATGCTTCGAGGATTGAGGCCCCATTTTCAACGCGATAAAGAAGTTCTTGAACGGCCAAATCCCGCCTTTCCAGCAAGGCTTGGTGCCCTGCGGAGTGAAGGGCTTCCCCCTGCCGCCATAGGGAAAGACCCCACCATCCGAGCTGGGCGAAGAAAAGCCCAGCAACCAAGAGAATCCACAGAGGGAGGCGGTGCGACATGGCTCCCTTACAATAAGTCACCAACGAGTTTTTCGTCACACTTGAATCACTTAAACGAATAAAAAGTGTGCCGCTCGCAACAATCACCACCATCATGCCCGACAGAATCCCGGCCGATTGGCCCACAGTGAGGACCATTAAAACGCCGAGTGAACTGGCCGCTGCCCTTCAAGAGTGGGAAAGTGCTGGAATCATTGGGGTGGACACGGAATCCAACTCTTTTTACGCCTACACCGATAAATTGTGCTTGGTGCAGGTTACCGCGGGGGACACAGACTACATTGTGGACCCTATCGCATTGGGCGAGGACTTGAAGGCGATTAACACGCCTTTAGCCGACCCGAACTTTATCAAGATTTTCCACGCTGCAGAGTTTGACCTCATGCTTTTAAAGAAAGATTTGGGCGTGGAAATGAAGGGTCTTTTCGATACGCAAGTAGCGATGACCCTTTTGCAACATGAAAAAACGGGGCTCGCCGCACTCATCGACGCTTATTACGGAATCAAACTTTCCAAAAAGGAACAGCGATCGAATTGGGGAAGGCGACCCCTCACCGAAGCGCAGCTTGCTTACGCCCGCATTGACACACACTTTCTTCCAGACCTTCATCGTCGTCTAACAGTAGAGCTTGAAGAAAAAGGAATGACCTCCGCCGCAGAGGGGGAGTTCCGCCGATTGGAGAGAGAAATCTTGCCGCCACGAGAACCAAACTTTGATGGTTGGCGCAAGTTGAAGGGCGCGAAATCTCTTGACCCCGCCGGGTCAGCTCGGTTGCGGTCCCTTTTCAGGTGGCGGGAAGAGTTGGCCATGAAACTGGATCGCCCGGTTTTCCGCGTGATGGCAAACGAGGCCCTTGTTTCAATCGCAAAGCACCCACCTCGGAACACCAAAGAACTTGCGTCTATCAGGGGAGTGGGGTGGAATATGGCCCGCCGAAATGGCGAAGACATTTCTTCTGCTTTGAAGTCTGCCGAAGGAGAACGAGTAGAGGCACCTGTTGCTCCAAAGCGTACTCCAGAAGAACGACGGAAGCACCGCATCCTCCGAGACAACAAAGAAGCGCTTCGAAAGTGGCGCACCAACTTGGCGAAGGAGCTGGGTCTTCCGAGCGAACGGCTCATGCATCGCCGCCACCTTGAAGCTCTTGGCAAAAACTTGCCCCGTACCCGCCAAGATCTTCTGAATACAATAGAATTAAACGACTGGCAAAGAGAAAATTTGGAAGACTCCCTGTTACAAATGCTTGAATCTTTGCCGGACCCTAACCAAAACTAAGAAACATGAAAAACCTCACCCTTGTCCTTGCGGCACTTTCTCTTTCCTTTTTCGCCTGTGCAACACCCGGCGAATGCGGTTCCGATTGCGCTAAGCCTAGTTGCGACGCCACCGCCAAAGCCGAATGCGGTTCCGAATGCGCTAAGCCTAGTTGCGACGCCACCGCCAAAGCCGAATGCGGTTCCGATTGCACCAAACCCTGTTGCGGTGAAAAGCAAGCCGCTCAGTGCTGTAAAGATGCCAAAGCGCTTGGCAAAGAATGCGCAGATTGCGCTAAGTAATCGTCGGATTTCCAGCCACACAAGCTTGGAGCCCGCGCTCCAAGCTTTCTTTTTTGAGGTTTCGACCAATAAAAACGAGCTCGGTGCGACGGGGAAGAGTCCCCCAGGGCTTTTCCGAAGCAACATTGAAGAGTTCGTAGGTTCCCTGAAGTATGGCTCGTTCTTCGCAACCCTCAAGGTTGAGAAAACCTTTCCATCGAACAAGCTCTCCTGAGTGAGAGCTGGCAATAGAGTTGAACCAAAGTTCGGCCTTGAGGATATCTAGGGGCTTTGAGGTAGTGAGCGTGATTGTATGAATCTCGTTCTCGCTATGGTGATGGCCCATTGGATAGCCTTCAAGTTCGCTCAATGGCCGTGGCTCTCGAGCTTGAAGGACCATCTTTGAATCTAACTCAGCTTGAGTTGTTTTGAGTAGAGGGGAAATGGGATTGAGTTGAACGATTTCCTTTTCAACAAGAGCCATCTCTTTCGAATCAACCAAGTCCTTTTTATTGAGAACTAGAAAATCAGCAAGAGCAATTTGGTCTCGAGCAGCAGTTTCGGCGGCTGCACGATTCCAATGGGCGGAATCAACCAACGCAACAACGGAATCAACTCGGTACAAAGCGGCGACACCCTCTTCGACAAGGAAAGTGCGCAAGAGCGGAGCGGGTTCGGCAATCCCGGTGGTTTCCAAAAGCACATGGTCGAAACTTTGCGCAGGAAGCAGACCCCAAGCGCGGCGCTTGCGAAGTCGCTTCAGGGTGCGCACGAGGTCACCGCGAACCGAGCAGCAAACACAGCCATTGGAGAGTTCCACAATGTCCTCGTTGGAACGACGGATGAGCCGTTGATCCACCCCGATTTCCCCAAACTCATTGACCAGCACTGCAAACCGCTGGCCGTGGGGGTCGGTCAGGAGGTGATTGAGGAGAGTCGTTTTCCCAGCGCCAAGCCATCCAGTCAGGATTGTGACCGGTGCGCGGGAATCGAAGGGGTCGCGGGACATGAAAGCAAAGGGTAACGCCCGAGGGGCGGGCGCGTCTCCTTACAATGCTGAGCCATGTCTTCCAATCAGGGTTTTTTGTTCGACGCTCCCGATGGGCCCTATGCCCGGGTTGCTTTGGATACCCCTGTCCGCCGCGAATTTAGCTATCGGATTCCCGCAGGCATGAAGGATGTTGAAGTGGGGTGCCGCGCCAAGGTTCCTTTTGGAACGCGTGACTTGGTTGGGGTTGTTGTAGGCACCGACCCTCATTTGCCCCCGGATTTGGATCCACGCCGAGTGCGGGATCTTCGGATTCTTCTAGATGAAATCCCGCTTTTGACAGACTCACTGCTGCGTTTGGCTCGGCACATAGCCGATACGACCTTTTGCTCTTGGGGTCAGGCGCTTTCCGCCATGATGCCGGCTGCCCTCCGTAAAGACCGCCCACGGCGCACGATTCCTACAGCTGAAGTGGTCTCTGTTCCCGAAGGCGAAACCCTTGAAGAGTTAAGGCGGAAATTTCCCAAGCAAGAAAAGGCACTTGCTTGGTTGGTGCAAGCAGGCGGCCCGGTGGGGGTGCGTGAGTTTTGTTCGCGCACAGGTTTGTCGCGCTCCCCTTTAGACACTTTGGCAAAAAAGGGCCTGGTTCGCTTTGACCGTCGCCGCGAGTTTTACGACCCCTTTGGCGGTCAGGCTTCCACCCCGGATATTCCGCCTGAACTGACCCACCAGCAAAAGTTGTGCGTGGATTCCATTTGTGCAGGTCTGGATTCTCGCGAGCACGCAGATTATTTACTTTATGGCATTACAGGTTCAGGAAAGACAGAGGTTTATCTTCGAGCATTGAAGCGTTGTTTAGAACAAAACCGGGGCGCCATCATCTTGGTTCCTGAAATCGCGCTCACCCCTCAAACAGTTTCACGATTTCGCGCTCGGTGCTCCGATGTCGCGGTTTTGCATAGCG
Organism: Planctomycetota bacterium; assembly: GCA_030748415.1. Taxonomy (GTDB): domain Bacteria; phylum Planctomycetota; class UBA1135; order UBA1135; family UBA1135; genus UBA7888. The sequence goes on along the minus strand of JASMMA010000005.1, from coordinate 21,477 downwards.
GTTTGACCGATGCCGAGCGGCATGACCAATGGGTTGCCCTGCGTGAAGGTCGGTTGCGAGTCGTGGTGGGTGCGCGTTCCGCATTATTTGCTCCCGTACCTGACTTGGGTTTAATTGTGGTGGACGAGGAACATGAATCCTCTTTCCGGCAGGAATCCACACCGCGTTATCACGCCCGCGATGTCGCTCGAGAACGAGCTCGCCTTGAGGGCGCCGTTTGCGTGCTGGGTTCTGCGACACCATCCCTGGAATCTTGGGTTTCCGCAGGGCGAGGCGAACTCGCCCGCCTAGATTTACCCGAACGAGTTGCAGGTGGCGCCTTGCCCCCTGTCCAGATTGTGGACATGCGCGTGGAGAAACCCGACAAAAAACATTGGCTCGTTGTTTCAGAACCTCTGCGCCGCGCACTGGAGGAAACCTTAAGCCGGAAGGAACAAGCGATTTTGTTTTTGAATCGCCGGGGGTTTGCGCCGGCATGGCATTGCCGCGCATGTGGCGGCACCGTGAAATGTAAGGGGTGTGACATTGCGTTGACCTATCACCGATGGCGCGAAAAAGCTCTATGTCACTTTTGCATGCAGGAGTTTCCTCTTCCGCAATCCTGCCCATCTTGCAGCGAAGACATTTCTTTGGTTGGCGTTGGAACTGAACGAGCCGAACTCACCATTCAGCGCATGTTTCCCGACATTCGAATAGCCCGCATGGATCGCGACACCATGGTTCGGCGGGAATCTTACGAAGAGTTGCTCGCTGATTTCGGTGCAGGGAAATACGATATTCTTTTGGGCACCCAAATGGTTGCAAAGGGCTTGGACTTTTCCAATGTAACTTTGGTTGGAGTGCTGGATGCCGATACCGCCCTTCACCACCCCGACTTCCGTTCCGCCGAACGGTGCTTTGACTTGATTGCTCAAGTCGGTGGGCGTGCAGGCAGGAGTTCCAAAGGGGGGCAGGTAGTTGTGCAAACTTGGATCCCTGAGCACGCTGCTATTCGTCACGCAGCACACCATGACTTTATGGGATTTGCCGAAGTCGAAATGAAGGAGCGCCGCGAGTTTGGCTACCCACCCTTCAGCTCCATCGTTCGGATTATGATAGAGAATACTAATCGTGAAAAGGCGGAAGCGACTGCCCAAAAAGCTGCTGCATCTTTGTCCGAACTTCAAGCGAAAGGGGTGCGTTTGCTTGGCCCGGCACCCCCGCCCGTGGAGCGCCTCAAGAATCGATGGCGCCGACAAATCTTGGTCAAGGCCGACAACCCCCAGGCCCTCCGCCCTCTCATGCCGACGCTGTACGACTTATCCGAGAAATGCGTCGTGATGCGGGATTAGAAATCAGTCTCTGCGGGATAGAAGCCGCAGAATGTGCTGGAACATAATCACAAAGTCTAAGAAGAGGGCGATTGCCGCAGGCACTGCTGCGGTGGTTGGATAACGCCGCATGATGTTGGATGTGTCGTAGAGAACAAAGCCAGACATCAGGAGCACGAATCCCGCAGAGACCCCCCAGCCGCCGGTATTAAATCCAAACAGCCACCCTAATAGAAGAAATCCAATAAGGATGGAGAATCCAATCCAAAGACCAGCTCGCAAAAAGGAGAAGTCCGTTTTGCTCGTGAGGGCGTAAAGGGTTAAGCCACCAAAAACGACGGTTGTGAGTACGGCAGCTTGAGCGACAACTTCAACGCCACCTTGCGCTAAAGCCATGGTGACGAGTGGACCGGTCATGAGCCCCATAAAAAAGGCAAACGCCCCCAAGGCAAAAATGTTGATGGGGAAACGATTCATGGCCAAGCGCAACATGCCAAACATCAAAAGCATGAGCAATAAAAACTTAAGAATCCCCCCGCCAAGGAGAGGCATGATGAGTCGCAATGCAAATTCACTTTGGCAGGCCCACCAAGTGGTGCCGGCAAAGAGAACTAAAGCCAAAGAGAAAAGGGAATAAACCTTCCGAATAAAAGCCATCCTCTCTGCAGAGGAGACTTGAATCGCCATCATGCCGCGATACTGTTCAGGTTGGGTGCGTTCAAATGCCATGGAGGGATTATAAAGAAGTGCACCCCTGTGGCTCCGAAGGGGCGGTGTTCAGAATCCAGGATTGTGCCAGGTGTTACCACGAGCGCTTGAGTAGAAGAGAGCCTGTGGCCGCAATGGCAAACCAAACCCACGAATCGGGTTGGCCGAGGAGCCATGTGCCTGTTCCCATAAGGAGTCCGAGGAGAAGGGCGAGGCCGCCAAACCAAACCTGAAAAGCGGCGCGGACAGTTCCGGGTTTGTGTTTAAGTTGGCTCACCTTGCTCCAAAAGCCAAAGGGCCGCACCTTGGCGTGAAAGCGGGAAAGGTGTTCAGAGTCCACGGGGGGAGTAAGCAAAGTGACGGCGACCATGACTAAGATTGACACGCCGACTACCAGCAAATACTGACCTGAATGGTCCCAAGGGATTCCCTCTTGCCATTGATTAAATGGAGCAGCAGGCCAAAAAGAATTGGGAAGGACGAACTTCAATAAAACAGTCATGCATCCCGAAGTGATGAGTGCACTAAATTCGGTCCAGGCATTGGCGCGCCACCAAAACCAGCGCAGTAAATAAGCAGGTCCTAGTCCGCCGAGTAGAGCTAGAGTAAAAGTAAACAAGTTAGAAATGCTCCCGGCAAATAATGCAAACGAAGCTCCCAAGATGCCAACAAAAAGCTCTGCGACTCGCCCGACATTAACAAAATGTTGAGGCTTGGCTTCTGGTCGAATAAATCGTCGATAAAGGTCGTTTACAGCATAAGCAGAGGCCAAGTTCAGATGAGTATCCAGCGTGCTCATGAATGCTGCCAAAAAACTGGCGCACATGAGTCCAAACAGGCCGGGACCGAGATAGCGGGCCATCATCATGGGATATGCAGCTTCGTGGTCGGGAACAATTTCACCGTTCACCAATATTTGGGGGAGATCCGTTTCTGGAATCAAGATTAAAGAACAAAGGGCTACGAAAATCCAAGGCCAAGGGCGAAGGCAATAGTGGGCAATATGAAACCAAAGAGCGGCGCCGCGGGCGTGGCCCTCACTCTTGCATGCGGAGTATCTTTGAACGGCTTGCCCGCCGCCGTCGGCATTTTTATTTGCCCAACCCTGTAAACCTACTAACACCAAAAAGGCGGTAAAGCCTTGAGTCCACCATGCGGTGGAAGTCCAGCCGCCTTCGCCCGGGCTAGGGAAAAGTGCGGTCTTTGCTGGTTCCATTGCTGAAAAGTATTCGCGAGCTGAATCCAAACCACCAAGCGCGTCGGCCGCTTTCCACCCGAGCAAAATGGCTCCACCCAGAGCAAGAAAGAATTGAAAGAAGTCGGTGACAACAACTCCCCAAAGGCCGGCGAGGATGGAATAAGTAATCGCGAGTACGACAGCGCCGCCGACAATTAAAACATCCGAACTGGAATCATCGATATCTAAAACCACTCGTACCACTTTGAGCATGGCCAACAGAACCCACGCGAGAACTAAAGTATTCGTAATAAGAGAATGGTAGGCACCATAAAACCCGCGCAAGATTCGTGCGGGTCGCCCGGAGTAACGGTGCTCAATGAGTTCGGCATCGGTTGTGACCTCTAGCTTTCGCCACCAGCCGGCTAGAAAGGCAAACGACATTGCACCGCCTACTGCAAAGCCCCACCAAATCCAATTGCTTGCGATTCCACCAGTACGAACCCAACCTGTAACAACGAGGGGTGTGTCGCTCGCAAAACTGGTTGCTACGAGCGAAGTGCCGGCCATCCACCATGGGAGGGAACGGCCCGCAAGGTAAAAATCCTGGGTGGATTTTGAAGCGCGTTTAGATAAATAACTTCCTACAGCAAGAGCAAAGACAAGGTACCCACCGATGGCAATCCAATCTAGCGGGTGGAAGGCAGACACTCGAGTGCGCCTTCGCTATTCTTCTCCGGCAGCGAACAAAAGCGCAAGCAGGGCGGGTGAAATACCTGGGAGGTGGAAACCTTTCACGCTAGCCGGTGGAAGGTCAATGGCCTCGGGTGCGCCGGCAACATAAGTGATTGGGTGGTCGCGGGAAATGGCATCAAGCCAAGGGCCCGGAAGTTGTGGAAGGCCGCGGCCTTCGCGTGCACCACAAAGAATCAAAACTGCGCCGGGGATTTCTTCCGGTGGAATGGAGTCTGCAGGAAGAACTTCAAGTCCCCAATCTTCTAGGAACCGAATTGCGTCGGGTGTGCCGGCGAGATTAAGAACCGTTTCGGGTGGCGGGAACTTAGTTCTTCCGGGCGAACCCCCGTACAGGGGATGCAGAAGGCGTTTAGTGCTTGCGCCCATGACGAGGGGGCGCGGAGCTTCAGCTTCAGTTTCCAAAATGGAAGCCATAAAAGATTCCAGGCGTTTGACAGACCGTTCGACCGCATCCGGAGCCAAATCACCTCGGTCCATTGCGTTGCGAAGACTGGTTGCGAGAACAACGGGGTCTTCGGGGTCTAACAAAAGGTCGCATCCGGCGTGAATGGCTTCTGCGGCAAGTTCTTCATGCGGGCCGTCGCCAAATCCCGCCATCCGAAGAGAATCCGTAACAACAACGCCGTCGTAGCCTATGTCCTTCCGAAGAATATCCATGATGACCGGTGAGCGACTGGTGCAACGCATTTCCTCATCGAGCATGGGAAATTCAATATGCCCCGTCATCATCGAGGGCAAATGTTTTGCAAGTGCACGGAAAGGAACGAGGTGAGGTTCCGGATCTTCAAATGAAACCGCACTCTCAATGTGGCTGTCTTGAGGGCAAGCACCGTGGCCGGGAAAATGCTTTCCGCAAGCAAATCCACCGCCGTCTTGGACTCCTTTAATCCAAGCGCCAGCGCACTCGATAATCCGCATGGACTCTTCACCGAATGCACGGTTGGCAATGATGGGAGAGCAGATTGCTTCAGGTGCGAGGCGATGCAAATCCAAAACAGGCCCAAAAATCCAGCGTACATGGGCTTGAGCCGCTTCGCTTGCAGTGCGATGTCCAGCGTCGTAGCAGGCTTCGGGACCAAGTTGGCCCAGTGCCCAAGCATCGGGAAGGGGGGTGAGCCCGTCGTACTGCTGGCCGGCGCCGCGTTCCAAGTCACCGGCAAAAACGATGGGGTGTCCGGCTTCCTCTTCTAAGGTTTCATGGAGCCACGCCACATCTTCAGCATCGCCGCCAAAAATGAGGAAAAACCGTGGGTCGAACTCACGGAGGCAACGAAGCGCTTCCGCCAGTCCTTCGCCTTGATCCAGGCGGAGTGCGGGAGCAACAAGCCAGTCGGTCGGGCTATGGGTCACGCGGGCATTTTATCGGCGCGGCTGAACCCTTGAAACCATAGCCGAAGGCCGGTTGCATGGTTAGACTTTCCGAGCTTCAAAGCACCAACCCATGCCCGAGCCACTCATTCTTGTTCACGGCGGCGCAGGTTCAGTTCCCACTGAATCTCGGCAACGCCACGCCGACGGCTGCGCCCTAGCCGCTTCGGTGGGTGGGGAGGTGTTGGATTCTGGAGGAACTGCTGTGGAAGCTGTTTGCGCGGCTGTGGAGTCTTTAGAAAACAACCCGATTTACAACTCCGGAAAGGGTTGCGCTCTAACTTGCAACGGTGGCGTTTCTTTGGATAGCTCAGTGATGTGCGGGAAGACTAACCGAGCAGGTGGCGTGGCTTGTTTGGGAGCATTCCGAAACCCCGTCCGAGTCGCTCAATGCTTATTGGAGGAAGAAACAATTTTGCTAGTAGGAATTGAAGCCGAGCGGTGGGCTGAAGCTCAAGGCTTCGAACGGCTTCAAGAAGATGAATTGATTGTTCCTTCAGCCGTAAAGGCTTGGAAGCATGTGGTGCAAGAAGGTGGTTCTTCTAACTGGGCCGGCGGCACTGTCGGCGCCGTGGCGCGCGATGCCCATGGCGACCTTGCCGCCGCAACGAGCACTGGTGGCACCATGGGAAAACTCCCCGGTCGTGTCGGTGACAGCCCATTGATTGGTGTTGGAACTTATGCCGATGAGCTTTGTGCGGTGAGCGCGACCGGGACCGGTGAGGCGTTCATGCGCGCAGTTTTCGCTGCAAGGGTTGCAGACCGAATTCGTCGGGGCGAAGAACCCGCTGGAGCGATTCAAAATGTATTGAATCGAATCGAGCGCGAACTTGGAGGCGCAGGCGGCGCCATTTCCATTCCTGTTGAAGGCGATTACGCCGCGATTAAAAGCACAACCACAATGTCCCATGGTTGGTGGTCACCTGGAGATTCTGGCGGAGATTGCTAGAGGGAAGAAAGCGCCGCACCCAACCACCCGGCGCGATTTCCGCAAGTTGCTTGTTCTAATACAAAGTCGGAAGGCTTGCGCCCTAAGGTACGAGCAGCAAGAGATTGAAGTGCAGACTCTTTAAGGTGGGGAAGAATGGGGGCACCGCCACCGCCCAAAAGAAACACACGCAAATCCAGGAGAAGGGCGACTTGGGCTAGAGCCTCTCCGAAGTGTGTTCCTGCGCGTTTGAAAATTGAGAGGGCGAGTTCGTCTGCTTCGTCGGCGGCTTGGGCTAGTGCAGGGAGGGAATCTGCTTGACTGCCTTCCGCTTGTGCCCACTTCAAAAGTTGGGGTGAAGAAAGGCCCGCCTCGACGCAACCAAGACCTCCGCAGTTGCAGGGGCGTTCATGATGGGTTCGCATATGGCCGAACTCTCCGGCGAGGCCTCCGGTTCCGGACCAAAGTTGGTGGTCAAGAATTACCCCACCGCCAATTCCTGTCCCTAAAGTGACCAATAGAAAACTGGGGTGGTGCTTACCCGCGCCGAATTTGGATTCGCCCAAGGCAGCGGCGGAGGCATCGTTTTCGAGTGTGATTGACCAACCCAATCGTGCGTGTAAATCTGCTCGTAATGGCTTTTTATCTAAAAACCGAAGGTTTGGGGAATCCAATACAACCCCATCTGGTTTGTTGACTGCCCCGGGTGCCGCCAAACCCAAGGTACATGTGTCATTGCGGGTTGCCCCGGCCGCTTTGGCCAAAATTTTGGCGTGATTAGAGAGTGCCTCCAGACAACCTTCATAATTCATGGGGCTTTCACAACGCGCCTCATGGACTGCAGTGTTATCCAAAAGCACACCACCCTTAATGGCAGTGCCACCTAAGTCCAGCCCGATGTGAAATGATTTTGCCATGTTTAGAAGTCGAGTCGCTGTTCGAAAGGAACCGGCCAAGGGGCCAAAAGCTTGGGGCGCTTCCCAAAGACTGCGCGCAAACGATGATAACCATCGACGAAAATTGGCCGCTGAGGAATATTGGCAAGGTCTTTCGTCATTCGTTTGGCGAGGGTGGCAATCGCTGACATTTCAGGGTAGTGAATTTGGTCCCAGGTGTCTCGTGGAGTGTGATAGTCCTCGTGCTCGTCGGTATTAAAAAAAATGACAGGGATTCCTGCGAGATAGAAAACAACTTGGTCGCTTCGGTCGAAGAACTCTTCGCTTTCCGTGCTTGGATAAAGATTAAGGTTTTTAGAACTGCGTTGAAGAAGAGGCGGAAAAATGGGCGATGATTTTGTTCCCAAAACATGAACCTTCCCCTTTTGGGATCGGCCAATCATGTCCAGGTTGACCATTGCGGCGATTCGTTCTCGCGGAACTAGGTTTGCGGAAAGAAACCACGCGGCTCCAAGCAACCCGATTTCTTCGCCGGAAAAGTGAACAAAAAGAAGGGAGCGCTTGGGGGCGCCTTCCTGAGCGAAGGATTCGGCCAGCGCAAGAAGTGCGACTGCGCCGGAGGCGTTGTCGTCGGCACCATTCCAAATATCGCCGCGGTTGTTTTTCCCAACATGGTCGTAGTGAGCGCCAATCACAATGAATTCTTTGGTTAGTTCTGGATCGGAGCCAGGAAGGACACAAAAGAGATTCACGCCCTCTCGTTGAGGAGGTTTGAATTCAATTTGGAGTTGGGCCTGGACTTGGGTGGGGAAACCCATCCCCGTGAGAGATCGGTCAGTTTCTTCTACCCATTCATTTGGAGTGATGTCGGTATTTGCAAAGGCTGCTTCAAGAACGGGCTGTCCGACAAACGCGACGGGGATAGAAGTGCCAAGCGGAGCCTGAGATTGAAGCATGCAAAAAAGTTGGTCCGCGACATCATGGGGGGTGAAGTTGGTTTTTGAAAGCTCTTCCAGTTGTGCTTGGATTTCAAGCATTGGCATGAGGGTCTTGTGCAATTTTGAAAAAGTGGGCCAGTAAGAGCTGCCAGCCGCCTCGCGCTTTTTGGCGATGCCGGGCGGGGCGGCAATCAAAACTGCAACCGCACCGAGCTCTTCGCACTTGCGTACTTTTTTGGAAAGACTTGCAGCGGAAGTAAGCCGCTTACCATCGAAAATGCTGTCCGGGTTTTCGGCTTGAGGTTCCCAGCGCAAAAGTAGAGCGACTTTTCCCTGCAGGTCTAAACCCTTAAATTCGTTGTAAGAATGCTTGGGAGAATCGAGTCCGTACCCCACAAAAACGACATCGCCGGACACATTTCCGGCGGGGGAACTTGGGTGCGGGAGAAACCAATCCCCAGCTTGCCAAGGGGTGCTTTTGCCAACCTGCAATCTACAGTTTTCCAGGTGAAGCTTGCGTGGTTCAGCGGGGAAGGATTGTTTGTACGACCCTTGAAGAGGTTGCAGGCCCAATTTTTTGTAACGCTCCACAATCCAGTCCGCAGCCAGTCGAGCTCCCGCGGAGCCCGTTGAACGGCCTTCCATGGAGTCGCTCGCCATGTGTTGAAGGTCGGCCCGAAGGGCATCCGGCGAGAGGGGGTTACTCTGGGGAGCGAGGGCCGCGAAGAAAAAGAAGAGTGTGAGCAATCTGGAGGACGGTCGGGGGAATGCCTATCGTAGTGCCTTCGGGTTGAACCCGAGCGACGATGGCCAAGAAGAAACCGACCCTACTTCTGGTTCTGGATGGTTGGGGGCATGCTGCCGACACCGACTGGAACGCGATTACCAAGGCGCCTGCTGAGAACTTTTTGAAGTGGTGGCAGGAGTGGCCTCATGCTTTGCTTTCAGCGAGTGGGAAAGAGGTGGGCTTGCCTCTTGGGTTGATGGGAAATTCTGAAGTGGGTCACACCAACATTGGCGCGGGTCGTGTTGTGTATCAAACGATTTCGCGAATTGATGAGGATATTCGAACTGGTAAGTTCCGATTGAATGGTGCATTGCGAGGTGCTGTTCAAGCAGCTTTGGATGCCGACTCTAGTCTCCACTTGTTTGGGCTGATTGGCCCAGGTGGAGTGCACGCTTCCGACGAGCACTACCGTGAACTGTTTGCTCTTGCCAAGGAAATGGGTTTATCTGGCGAGCGGTTGAAGGTGCACGCCCTATTGGATGGCCGAGACACACCACCAACTTCTGCATCGGGCTATCTTGCAAAGCTAGAAGGCATGCTCACTGAAATGGGTGGAAGTGTTGCCAGTATTTGTGGTCGGTACTGGGGTATGGACCGCGATCAGCGTTGGGACCGAACCGAAAAGTTTTGGAACTGCATGATTCATGGCCGCGGCGAGTTTTCTGCAAGTAGCGCTCAAGAAGGGTTGCGCCTTGGTTTGGAGCGTGGCGAAACGGATGAGTTTGTTTTGCCAACAGTGATTGGCTCTCCATCTCCGGTGCGCGATGGAGACTCCGTTTTGTGCTTCAATTTTCGAGCGGACCGCGTTCGACAAATGAGCCAAGCCTTACTTGAAAACAAATTCGGTTCTTTTGAACGGGGCGATGTTCCAAAAGTAAATTATGCAACGATGACTCAGTACCGAAAAGACTTCAGTTGCCCGGTAGCGTTCCCTCCGCAAGAGCTTCGTTCGTTATTCGGGGAGTTGGTATCACAACACGGCATGCGCCAGTTCCGTTGCGCAGAAACTGAAAAATATGCCCATGTGACTTTCTTCTTCAACGGCGGACGCGAAGAAGTTTATGAAGGGGAAGAAAGAAAACTGGTGCAATCTCCCAAGGTGCCAACTTATGATTTGCAACCCGAAATGTCCGCTCCCCAAGTTTGCGACGAAGTTTGTATGCGGTTAGAAAAAGGTGAAAACGATTTGTATGTCGTGAACTTTGCAAACTCGGACATGGTGGGCCACACAGGCAAACAAGATGCCGCCGAAGCTGCCATTCGCGCGGTAGATGGCTGCTTAGGGAGGATTGTTCAAGAAGCTTTGAAGCGAGATGGCACCATTGCGATTACTGCCGACCACGGAAACTCTGAGCAAATGCGCGACCCTGCAAGCGGGGAGATTCATACAGCCCACACGGTGAATCCGGTCCCTTTTCTTCTTATTGGAGAACAGTATCGAGGCGCCCAGCTTCGCGAAATGGGGGTTTTGGCCGATGTGGCGCCCACTTTGATGAAAGCGCTTAAGATTGATCAGCCGTCAGTTATGGACGGAAAATCACTTATGTGATAGGCTCGGGCGTTATGAAAGTTACGCCTGTCATCCTTGCACTCTCACTTTTTGCCCTCTTCCCCAACCATGCTTTTTCCCAAGCATCAAGCAGTCAGTATGCGCTTACCGTTAACCATTACCCAGAAACCGTAGATATTGCCGCAATGGCTGTTGCTGAATTCGGACCTGGGGCTGAAGTCGCAGACTGGGACGACATCAAGGCTAACTTTGCTGGAAATGTAAAACAATTTTGCGATGACATTGGACTACTGAATTACCAAGACTCGGCAATGTGTTTACGAGCCGGTTCGCGTTGGTACGGAACGACCCGCCAGTATTTCATAGAAAGGCACGATGGAAACCCACCTGTAGGTTTTCTTGCCCACGATGAAATAGATAATTACATGTTGTCGCTAGGCTCTTGGTACAACATCACTAAACGAATCCTGGTCAAGATTCCAGATTCGATTCAGTTGACTATGAACAACCTTGCTTCTGGTCAGGTTGCAGTTGCAACTGTTACTGGAGCCGGCCCGGTTTCGCCATTGGTGATTGCGTATTCATTTTCCGGAGGTGGCCCAACGCAGACTGGATTTGGTTTCTCTCTCGATCTGACTCTTCCCATTCTGAAAACCCCAATCATGTTGGCGGACTTGTCTGGCACACTTGTTATCCATCAGATGGTTCCGACCTCAATACCAACCGGAACACCCATTTGGTTTCAGGCTATCGAAATCCGCGCTTCGGGCTCGCCCCCTCAGCTTGATTGTGTCTTGTCGCCAGGATTGGCGCTGACTGTTTTATAAGTGCACAAATAAAAAGAGACCGCCCGGTTTAGGGGCGGCCTCAAAGCCAGAGGCTTGTTCGCGCTTAACTGATTGAACCCTAGGCTCCGGCGTTTGCCGTAGCGCGGGCACCGTCCACAAGGCTCTTCAGCATGCCAACGGCAGCGACGAGTAGAACGATGTAAACGAGGTTAGAGAAGATGGGAGACAAGTAGCCACCAATCCACTGAACATTGCCAATGGTGGCAGATGCATTACCCCAGCCAGGTGCATTTAGGAATACCAGGGCAGCAGCGCCGATGGCGTAATCCTTAGCTTGAGAGTTATTGACGCAGGTCCAGCCGATCCAAACGGCAGAGCCATACATGAGGAAGTCAGCGATAGCGGCGAAACCGCCGAGATCTGATGCGGAACCAGTAGCAATGCCGCTAATGCAAGCGACGGCGAACGCGATTGTGAACAAGTTTTTGGCCATTTTCTTTTAGGTGGTGGTAAGCCCCTTACGGGCAATAGACGAATGCCTATCGGAGTTTCAATCGTCGGATGGGGAAAGCCAGTGGCGAGGGAATCTCAAAGTGGGTCGGGGTTGCAGATTCTAAAAACAGGAAAAACCTTTTTGAACAAAAGGGAAACTAGGAAGCCGCAAATTACAAAAAATCTCGAGCGAAGCCTATTGGGTGAGTGAACGACCATTCAATTTAGGGTTTTGGAGGGGTGGAGAGCAGAATTGGCTCTCGAATGCCCTCCGAGACGGCCCACAAGGCGCCCCCATTCTGGACCGCTTTCCGGCGAATGGTCCCCATTCCTATGGGGCGATCTTGAAGGGGGGACCAAACCCAGGAACTAACTAGCCCCATTCGGTTGCCGTCTTGGTCTTGGATTTCAGCCCCGTGGAGGGGGGTCGTGCCAGCTTCGAAGGTCAAATGGCAGAGTTGGCGCGGCGCTTCACCATAGGTGTGGATTTTGGCGACGACCTCTTGGCCGGTGTAACACCCCTTCTCGAAGGAGGCCCGCCTCCATTCATTGCTCTCGGGAAGGGTGACATCCTCTCCAAAATCAGTGCCCCAGCGAGGGACAAAGGCCTCGACCCTCAAGATATCCAAAGCGGCAAGGCCCGCCGGGGTTCCACCGGCGACAACAAGGCAGTCGGCTTGTTCTAAGAGGGGTTCTTGGCCCCCAAGCAGTTCAATGCAAGCTTCACCACGGTCAGGGCGCCTAAGAACGGTCAGCTCCGGGGTTGAAATACAGCTCAAATCTCCCCCTTCAGGAAGGGGCAAGCCAAGTCCGGCAATCGCGCTCTCTGCTTCAGGCCCCATTACCAAGAGGCGGTTTGAGGGCGGCGCTGACCATGAGAGCTCTTCCCCAAAATGGGCCATTTCCAAGACCTGGTGCACTTTGGCTAAACGGGACGCCGGCAAATCCATGCCTACGACATCCACCCCGCCAACATCTAGACCAAACAGGAGAAGGTCGCTAATCCACTTGCCTTTCCCATTTAGCAAGGCGGACCATTGTCCGCTGCCAGCTTTCAATTCGCGCAGGTCACTGGTCAATATCCGTTGAAGGAAATCGGCAGTGTCAGGGCCGCTCATTTCCAACCAACCACGGTCTCCGCCATCAAACAGAGCGAAACCCTCCCGGGCAGCGCCGTATTCTTGACCAGCACCTGAAACTCGGACGGGAAGTTGAACCCCGTCGGATTGAACAAAATCAGCGCCGTGGTTTTCGAACCAATTGGTGAGCCCAGTTTTCATTTCGATGATTTAGATAGGACGAGAACCTTGTCACTTGTCCAAGGAATTTGGCGCACGGGAAGCCAGGTATTTGTTTGGAGTCCAGCAAGTTGGAGTTCCGATCGAATAGTGGCGGGCGAAGGATTGGAGGGTGCCTTTTTCCGAAAGCCAACTTGGTGGCGGAGTTTGCGACCCCAAACACGAAAACTCTGCGAGTGGTGCCATCCTGTAATCACGCCCAATCGCGCCACTCGCCGAAGTTCTTTCAGAAAGGAAATGCGCAGCTCAGGATCGCGCACTAAATGTAGGAAACGAATGCAAACAACAGCATCAAAGGAGTTGTCCTGGAAAGGGAGGTTGGACAAGTCCGCGCTGAGTAGTTGAGAGGATGGTTTTTTTTCTTCACCCTTTTTGAGCATGGGTAGGGATAAGTCAGCACCTGTCCAAGTAAAGCCGGATTGGGTAAGAAGTTCAGCAAAGCGAGCGGTTCCACAAGGGACATCCAAGATAGAACGGACGGGCTCTTTCGTATTGCCTGATAAGGAGTCGAGAGCACCGAGTAAAACGCGGCCTTTTCGGGCATCACGGCGGCGGCCACCTGACCCAGACCATCGCTGGTCATAGTTGCGTGCGACCTCATCGGAGCGGTAAGCCGTCAGCTTTTCGGGGCGGAGGGGCATGAAACAGAATATCCTACGCTCATGGCTGAACCCTTGGTACCTCTCCCACCGCGACCGTTAGATTCGCACAAAGGCTCCATGGGCCGACTTGTGTTGATTGCTGGCTCGCGAGGGATGTCCGGAGCAGCAGCGCTGTCTGCTGAAGCGAGCCTTCGAAGTGGTGCTGGGTATGCTGTGTTGGTTTCTCCAAGTTCGATTTCTGCGGAGCTGACCGCTGCGATTCCAAGTGCAGTGCTAAAGCTGGCGGGTAATCCTGAGTGTGGGCACTTGAAATTAAACCACCAAAGTTTGGCCCTAGAAGAATCGAGTAAAGCAAACGCAATCGCACTTGGGCCAGGATTGGGACAAGACCCAGAGACTTTTGCTTTTGTTCTTTCAATGCTTCCTATATTTTCGATTCCATGTGTCATCGATGCGGATGGTCTAAACGCGCTTGCGACTTCTCCTTTTGTGCTTTCCTCAAACTATGTCCTGACACCTCATCCTGGCGAGGCGGCGCGCTTGCTTGGGCTGAAGAGCGCAATGGAAGTACAGAGCAACCGGGAAAAGGTGCTTTCTGATTTGGTGGATAAATTCCAAGCTACTGTGTTATTAAAAGGAGAAGGGACTTTGGTGGGCTCGCCTGGCAAAGAAGTTTGGAAAAACGAAACGGGAAATCCCGGGATGGCCACTGCCGGGAGCGGCGATGTCCTGACGGGTATTTTGGGAGCACTATTGGCTAGAGGCATGGAAGCCTGGGAGGCGACCCGGTTGTCAGCCCACCTCCATGGTCTTGCTGGCGATTTTGCCGCTTACGAATTGGGCGAGGAATCTTTAATTGCTTCAGATATTCTCAAATCCCTTCCACGAGCAATCCAGGAATACGGAGCTAATCGTTGATCTGCTTTTTTGTTTTATTGACAGGAACATTTCAAGATCCAAGCTCTGATTTGATATTTGAGGCCCCTGAAACCCATACCGAATGGGAGCAATTATTAAACAACTGTGAAAATGCCGAAGAGCTCGCCTGGGTTTATGCTTCGGTTTTAATTCCGGGCTCTTCACTGGAGTGGTCGGACGAAATCCGGAAAGAAGCTCCTGCTCGGATTTTAGATTGGCTTTTACTGAATGACGAAGGCGAAGAGAACCCTGCTCTTCGCCTTCGCTTGCGAGGTTGGGTGTCCGAAGAGGGATATCAGCGATGTGCAAATGCTCTCTTGAGTACGGATTCTTTTGTTAATCGAGGCCCGAACTCTGCCCTAGACATTCTATTGGAGGGACCCTGGTCTGAAACTCGCGCCTTCCATCAGTCCTTGGCTCTTCACCCCAGCGCAAACCATTTCGCTCGAGCCCGCCTACTCAAGAAGTGGGTAACTGCTGAAGGTCGCAATGCTGTTCTTCAAGCAGCAAACGCCCTGCTTGCCGAAGAAAACCACGGTCTCCTGAAATCTCTTCTAATGGCTTGGGAAAAAGTTTGGACTCCTTCAGATGCCCACCTTCTGAATGAGATAATTTCTGAGAGCACCGATGAAGTTGCCCAAGGTGCGAGGTTGCTTCTTGCTCGCCACTCGGTGGACTTCAGCATGCGTGCGCAACTTTTCCTAGAAGCCCAAAAGCTAGAGGCAAACCGCCGCAATTCGATTACTGCAAGTTTGGCTTTGCAGGGCCCGCATTCTGAGATAGCCGCCCGCTTGTCCGCCAATCTCCAATCATCTAATGAGGAACAAAGGGAATACTCAGAGAGATTTCTGCCCGGGTTTTTGAAACCGGAAGATCTTTGGAAAGAATATGTTCTCCGTTTGGATTCCAATGCGCACCCCCTTTCAAGAGCTCGGTGCATGGTGACTCTAGCAAGGGTGCCCATTCCCCAAGCCCGCGCGATTGCTGGTGAATGGCTTGTTGGCGGAGGGTGGCGATATGCCACTCATGCTCGTTCAGTTTCTCGTGAGCTTGTGCAAGACCCGCAGGTCGATTCAATTCTTCCGAGCCTATTCTCGATTGATGAGCTCCCCATTGAAGTAGGTTTCCCGTTGGCAATCGCTCGCGCGGAGTACTCCGAGTTTGCTCGCGAGTGGCTCAGGAAGTTGTCGTGGGTGGGGGAGGACGCCCGCGAGCTCCAAGCGCTGGAAACGCTTGCTAAAGTTTCCGAACACTCAGACCTTCCTTACTTACTTGCGGTTGCACAGGACGCGACGCTTGGCTCGGGGATGCGGGCAGCGGCCATTTCAGGAATATCTCGACATGATGTGGGCCGGGAAGAACTTTTGGACTGGTTGAAATCATCGACCCAAGATTTTGAGATACTAGACGCCATTGTTCGTGAACTTGTTTTAAGGGGGACACTATCAGACCGACAGCAAATCCGTAGTTTTATTCGTGAGTTAGAAGAGGAAGCTAAAAAGTCAGGGGCTACTGAAGAACAAGCTTCCGAATCATTTTCTTTGCGCTTAGGATTCTGGCAGTCTCAAGAATCGCGGCCGCTTTTGGGCGAACAAAAAATACTGGAATCCGAGTTGATTGCAGAATTATTGGATTCAGAAGATTTGTTTTCGGAAGGCCTTCCCGAAGTAAGGAGATTAGCTAGTGAGTTTCCGCGTGTTCATTTTGTTGCCAGAGCCTTAGGCGCCCACTTTCGAAAATTTGAATCGAAGCTATCGGAAAACTTTGAAAACTATATTACGGCCGCACCCGTTGCACCTGTTTTGCACGCTTTGTTTGCCCTACCTTCTGGCTCTGCTTGGAAAGCAGCGCACGCATTGTCGGAACGCACAGGCTTGAGCTCTAGTATTCGGTTGCGCGCCTTGGCTAATTTGTGCGCACACTCCTTTTTTGAATCTACCGAGGCTTACCGAGATAGTTTGGCTGGCCTACTAGAAGAAACGAAAAGTCTTCGCGCCTATCCGTGGGATTTAAGTGCTGGTCTGCGTTCCGAAGATTCCATTTCATGGGTACTTCCAGCGGATCGCTTGAACCGAGAGCTACTTGTTACTGAGTTATTTGGGGCCTCGACAAAGAAAAAGTTAGAAATGAGTTCTCGACTTTTGAATGGATTTACTTCCCCATCACGATTGCTTTCTGCAGCGCGTGTTTTGCGACAGGAGAACATTCAAGATTCAGCATTGCGGCGACTTTCTAAAGTGGTTCTTCTAAGGCTTTGTCATCGGGCCAAGGATTGGGCACCAACCGATTCTCGACCATATTTGGAGCTTGGCCGAACCCATTTAATTTTTGGAGAGGTTTTGCAGGCGAGGATGGCATTTGAGAGCGCATTGAGGCTCGCTCCACCCGACTCGGATTGGGCCCACGAGGCTCAGGAAGGTCTCCAGGCTTCGGCTCACTAAAATGAGCTGCTCATTGAACCCGAAAACCCAGAAACCCGTTCTCCCTTCATGATTCTCGCCATCGCTATTCTCGCTATCCCGCAAGGTCTCGAGTCCCCATACCCAGACACGCAAGCTCAAGATGAGGTTGTTGCTGAGTTGGCCAAACAAGGAGTGGGTTTAGATTTTGAAAAGGGCGTAATTGAACTTTCTGCTTCTGTTTGCCAAATCCAAGAGCCGCTGGAATATTTGATTGTGAAACAGCGCGGCAAAGATCACGAAGCCCTATTTATTTTGGACGAGGGAATCAGTGCGGCTGCATTGAACATGGGTCTAATTTTGCTCGGGGCGAAGAAGGGGGAGAACGGCCGATTGGTTCAAAAGGACCCAATTCCTACTCGTGAAGAATATGAAGCTGGCGTTCCTCTTTACGATGTCAGTCATGCTCGGGGCGATGGCTTTTATATTTATGCCGGTTGGGAGCGTGAACTTCCTGCAGTTGATGGTCAGGAGTCGGAAACTGAAAAATTCTTTTTCCGTGCAGAAGACTTGGTTATCAACTCTCGGCGTGGCGACACTTATCGGCGTGGAAAATTTGTTTACTTGGGTTCTAGATTTGTCAAGCCACACAAAGATGCGAAAGAACTTTTTGCCGCAGATGCAGAAGGGAACGTAGTGAGTTTGGTTTATTTCGACCCTGCAAACCATTTACTTACCGGCTCGGACCCAGAGGCTGATGACCAATATGTTTGGTATCCGAATAGTTGGCTGTTGCCTGCTATTGGAACACCCGTAAAACTGTGGTTGAGTCGAAAGCCGTTATTGACACAGCCTAAGTAATGGCGAGGCCTCAGGTGTCTTTGCGTTGGAGAGCGTGGACAAAATTCGCAGGAATACGGACCCTTTCATGGCTTGTCTGTGCGATGTTGGGTGGCGGCTCTTTAGCTCTTGCCGCAAAGACAGAAGGGCACAACTTTTTGGGGCCTTTCCTTTTTGGTGCTGGAATCGCTGGTATTGCTGCAGTTCTTCGTTTTCCTTGCCGGTGCCCGGCACAGGAGATACCCCCTGAACATGACCAGGATGGTTTACTTCGAACGGCACTTTCTGTTTCGGAAGACCACCCGTTTTGGGGCCGCATATTGTCGGAGTCGTCGAGGCGCAGCTTGCGTTTTCGCCCAGTACACGACCTTATGCCCCTTTCCTTTCTTTTTTGTGGAATGGTTTTCCTTTTTCTTTGGGCCAAGTCTGATTTGGATGTGGCAAAATCGGCGGGAGAGACTCTTGACCCATCTTCGAGCATCCCTTCCCTAGCCGAATCAAACCAGAAACCGTTGGAGAACCCGGAGCAGCTTTCAGATAGACATGATGCCGCAATCAAAGATCTTCCCAAGGACAAGGCATCTCTTGAACTGAAAGGCTGGACTGAGGTCCCCGCCTTGGAGTTTGGCGCAGGCAAGGGGATAATGAGCGGCTTGAATTACGGGCTACACCCCTCTGTTGTCCAACGATTTGAGCAACTCCGCTCCCAATTAAACGAATGAGTCCTGATCCCCGAAAACTTGGTTTGTTTTTAGTCGGCGCTCGTGGCGCTATCGCGACCACGGTTCTCCACGGCCTGGAGGCATTGCGCTCGGGTGTTTCACCAATCGGAATGGTGACCGCCATTCCAGACTTTGATTCCGTTCCTTTTCCACCAACGACATCCTTTCGAGTGCGTGGGTGGGATATCGCAGGCGACTGCCACCAAACAGCTTCCGAGCTAGTGCGCACCGGCGTTCTTTCTTCGGACATGACTGACTTGTGTGCGAATCTACGGGATCGCCTTGAAATGTCGATAGCCCCTGGGATTGCTGAAGCAAAAGATGCAGAACTCGTTTCACCAGAAGTTCGAGATCGTTTGGCAATGACCCTTCCTCAGCGAGTGTCCGCTCTCCGGGAAGATATGCGCGTTTGGATGGATGAAGAACCTTTCGCTGATGGCGTGGTTGTTTATCTTGCAACAGCTGAGCGGTCGAGTGAGGTTCCAGAAGAATGGCAGAACCCTGAAGCGAATCCATTCGAGCTACTTGAAGGAAGCCCTGCGGATTTGTCTCCTTCTATTTTGTATGGACTGGCTGCTGTTGCAGAGGGGCTGCCATTTGTGAATTTCACTCCGGCGCCCGGCCCCCAAGTTCCAGCACTTGCTGGCTACGCCGCGCGCGAAGGTGTTCCTGTTTTAGGTAACGATGGCAAAACGGGCGAAACTTTGCTGAAAACCGTTTTGGCTCCCATGTTCCGGGACCGCGGGCTGAATGTTATGGCTTGGGAAGGCTACAACATGCTTGGAAACCGTGACGGTGCAGCTTTGTCGAATCCCGAACGGCGCGAGGGCAAGTTGAAAAACAAGGATCAAGTTCTTGGCTCGATTCTTGGTCCGGGTCAGCGGCATACAGGAGTTAGTATTGATTTTGTCCCAAGTCTTCATGATTGGAAAACAGCATGGGATTTTATTCACTTTGAAGGATTTTTGGGAACTCAAATGAGTTTGCAATTTACATGGCAAGGGTGCGATAGCGCACTTGCTGCACCTCTTGTTTTGGATTTGGCTCGAATTGCCTTGCTGGCAAAGTCGCGCGGTGAAGGGGGGCCACTTCGGGCGGCATCTCCGTTCTTCAAGGCTCCCCTTGCTACTCGAGTTCACGATTTTCATCGTCAAATGGATAACTTCCGCCGATGGGTAAGCGATTCGGAAGTCTATTCAGGTGATTGAGTTTTTGAAATGACTCGCACTGACGAGTACGACTTCAAACTCCCGGAGCATTTGATTGCTCGTCACCCGCTGGCACATCGCCGCGATTCGAGGTTGTTGTCCGTTCATTGTTCGGACAAAACAACGCAACATTTGGAATTCGCTGAAATCACTTCTCTTTTCAGAGAAGGGGATTTATTGGTACGGAATGATACTTGGGTGGTGCCGGCACGGATACTCGCAAAAAAATCAACTGGCGGAAAGGTGGAAGGACTTTGGCTTTCAGCTTTGGGAAATGGGTTGGCACATTTTTTAATTTCTGGTAGCCGGCTACATTCGGGAACGGAGTTGTTTCTTGAACCAAGCGGGGAACGCATTCGGTTGGTCGAAAAAACGGCTCCAGGTCGTTGGACGGTTGAAAAAGAATCGGAGTTGGATTGGGTTCCTTTTTTGAGCCAGGTCGGACTGACCCCACTCCCTCCGTATATTCGTGGTCGGCGCCGGCAGGAAGGGGAGGAAGACGAGTCTTCGGAAGATCGTAGGCGCTACCAAAGTGTTTGGGCGGAAAACCCTGGCGCTGTTGCTGCGCCAACGGCCAGCTTGCATTTCGATCAGAGCATATTAGAGGGCTTGGAGAATCGGGGTGTTGTCTGCGCGTCATTGACTCTGCATGTGGGGGAGGGCACCTTTCTTCCCGTAGAGACTGATGTTTTAGAGGAGCACCCTATTCATGATGAGTGGTATGAGATTCCTCAGGAGACGATAAAGGCCCTTCATGAAACTCGTGCTAATGGGGGTAGGATTATTTCAGTTGGAACAACTGTCTGCCGCGCGTTGGAGTCTTTTGGTGAGAGTGGGGAGTCTGTTGGGCAAAGCCAACTGTTTATTGTCCCTGGGTTTTCTTTTCGTTGGGTCGATGCCCTTTTGACAAACTTTCATACTCCACGGTCCACTTTATTAGCATTAGTTTCGGCCTTTGTGGAGCATCGCGGCGCGAAGCCTGGCCTTGAATTTGTGAAAGATATATATGAGGAGGCAGTACAGAAAAGCTACCGCTTTTTTTCATATGGTGATGCTTCATTTTGGGAGTAGAATGTCCGGTATGAAGTGTTCCTTGTGGGTTTCAGTTTTCCTTTTTGCCAGCCTTTTGTTCGCCTGCTCAGGGCAGAACCATGACCACAATGGGCAGTCAGGTGGCTTGAACGACAAGTTCCTTTCCCAAGACTTGGATGTTTCTCAATGGGTTGAAAGGTTCGAGAAGGAAGGGCGGGAGATTTTTGATTACCGGCATGAAATTGTGGAGGCGCTTGATATTTCGAAGGGGATGATTGTTGCAGACATTGGAGCGGGAACTGGTTTATTCGAACCCCTTTTTGCGAAGGCTGTTGGAGATAACGGCAAAGTGATTGCTGTGGATATTGCTCAAGGTTTTTTGGATAGGATTCGGGGGATGGGGTTGGAGAATGTTGAGACTGTGCTTTGTGATGAGCGCTCTACGGGTCTTTCGGATGGTAGTGTGGATTTGATGTTTGTTTGTGATACTTATCATCACTTTAGTTATCCCGAGGATACCTTGAAATCAATGAAGGCCGCGCTGAGGCCAGGCGGCCGTTTGGTGGTGGTTGAATTTCACCGTATTGAGGGGGAGTCGAGTGATTGGATTATGAAACATGTCCGTGCGGACGAGGCAACTTTTACGAGGGAGATAGAGGCTGCTGGGTTTGAGGTTGCTGGGAGGCATGAGCTTCTTGAGGAAAATTACATAATTGAATTTTCAATAAGACACTGACACAATCGGCTGGGTCATATTTAGAAAAACTCGGTAACTCTTCCCGTTCCACACCGTGTTCCTG
>JASMMA010000059.1 GCA_030748415.1 Planctomycetota bacterium | reverse complement strand
TGGCCCGTAGCTTCATCCCGGAAATTTCCATTATCGGAAAAGCCAAAGATCTTAGCCATTCTTGTTCCATCTTCCGGACCCAGTATCTCAATCAATTCTTCTTTGGTCCAGATGTAAAAGATACCTTCTTCACCTTCGCTGTCCGCATCTTCCGCAGAATAGAAGCCCCCTTCCTTATGGGTCATATCCCGTAAGACATAGGTGAAAATTTCCCTGGCCACCTGGGCATATTTTTCTTTTCCTGTTAGCTGGTAGGCTTCCAGGTAAGCCATGGAGATCATGGCCTGGTCGTAGAGCATTTTTTCAAAGTGGGGCAGGAGCCAGCGCTTATCGGTTGAATAGCGGTGAAAGCCCAACCCGATATGGTCAAAAACTCCGCCCAGTCTCATATAGTGAAGCGTTGTCTCTACCATCTTAAGCGCCGTAGGGTCATCATAGAGTTTGCTGTAGCGCAGCAACAGGATCAGGTTATGGGGTGAAGGGAACTTGGGTGCCTTGCCAAAGCCGCCGTAGTCCGGGTCAAACCTGCTGGCGTACTGGGTGAAGGCTTCCTTAATCATAGTCTCATCCCATTC
>JASMMA010000058.1 GCA_030748415.1 Planctomycetota bacterium | reverse complement strand
TATTGCACCTGGTTATGACCATATCACCAGCGGGATTGGTGCGGCAATGATAGGTTGGTATGGTACGTCGATGTTATGCTATGTGACACCCAAGGAACATCTCGGTTTGCCCGACCGAGATGACGTGAAGGAAGGTGTGATCACTTACAAAATCGCTGCTCATGCTGCGGACCTTGCCAAGGGTCACCCTGGTGCACAGTACCGCGATAACGCCTTGAGTAAGGCCCGTTTTGAGTTTCGCTGGGAGGACCAATTCAATTTAAGCCTGGACCCCGACCGAGCGAAGGAGTTTCACGATGAAACCCTGCCAGCTGACGGCGCCAAGACGGCACATTTTTGCAGTATGTGTGGGCCAAATTTCTGCAGCATGAAAATCACCGATGATGTACGAAGATATGCTCAGGAAAAAGGCCTGAATGAAGAAGAGGCACTTATTGCGGGGATGGAGGAAAAATCACGGGAGTTCTCAGGGCGGGAGTCAGAGATTTACTCCAAGGTTTAGGTGAAGGGGATCCTGGCAGTATTTGAATGACGGCGCAGGAAATTCTGGTCGCTATGGGGACTTGTATTGAGGTGAATCC
>JASMMA010000057.1 GCA_030748415.1 Planctomycetota bacterium | reverse complement strand
CAAGGGCCCGATCATTACCTGTCATATCAACGGAGGCCTGTGCTTCATTGTAAACGTCGACAACTGGGATACCCCGGGCAAAAATCCCGATGGCTCCGACAACAAGTTCAAGAGCGCCCTCAAGGACCTTCCGCGGAAAGGACGCATCGGATTCCAAAACCATGGACAAGTGGTTTGGTTCAAGGATATCAGGGTGAGTCCCCTGCGTTGAACCCGCATTTGCCCCAAGTTCCCCCCAGAACCAAGCTAGAGAGATCCCCCTAAACCCACAGATTCCATTTAAAAATCTGGAGCGGGTGATGGGAATCGAACCCACGTGTCCAGCTTTGACACATGGCAAGCGTGCACGACTTAAACTAGAGCGCCAGCCGAGCGGCTGCTTAGATTCGCTCAAATCGTGTAAGGGGCGCGGCGTTTATAGGTACGCAGGCCATTGGCCTCAGTGTCGTTGACGAAGCTTTCTCTCTTCGGATCGAAAGCAACCTTCCGACCGAGCTTCCAGCTAATCGCGGCTGCGAAGCAGGCCATGTGACCGTACCGAACAGCGGTGGAGTTGCAGACGGGTTGCTCGCGGGACTTCACGCAATCCAGAAAATTGCGGACATGCTGGGCCGGGTCGG
>JASMMA010000056.1 GCA_030748415.1 Planctomycetota bacterium | reverse complement strand
GACCAAGAGGTTTTGGACCGCATTGCTGATGTGGACTTGGAAGAAGCGGACAGGATTGCTGATGTGGACGCGGAAGAGAGTGCGCGGATTTTGGGTGACGCAGACACCCTTTCTCTCGCAAAGGGTTACACGGACACAGAAGTGTCCAGTGAGGCAACAATACGGTCAGCAAAAGATGTTGCACTCGATGCTCGAATTGACCAAGAAATCATTGACCGTACTTCAGAAGATGATCGAGTTTTATCCGAAGGGCAGGCCTATGTTGACCAGGAAGTTGGTGTGGAAGAAGCGGATCGCATTGCTGCTGACCTTGCCTTGGACACGAAGATTGTTCAGGAAACAAACGACCGCATTGCTGGAGACACTGCCCTTGATGGCAAGATAGACCAAGAGGTTTTGGACCGCATTGCAGATGTGGACGCAGAGGAACTTGCGCGAATTCTGGGTGATGCCGACACGCTTTCCCTTGCCAAGGATTACACAGACATTGAAGTTATTGATGAGGCAGCCCAACGGGTACAAGGCGATGCAGATACCTTGACTTCTGCAAACGCATACACCGACCAAGCAGTGGGCGATGAGAGGAACGACCGCATTGCAGGCGACACTGCCCTTGATGGCAAGAT
>JASMMA010000055.1 GCA_030748415.1 Planctomycetota bacterium | reverse complement strand
ATTAAATATTTGGAATAATTTCTTCTCCATCCATATATCCAAATAATTTCCCTATATTATTCTTTTCCATTATATAGACATTTCCATTATCATCTATATAATACGATTCGCCATCTATATAAACTGCTTCAACCTTTTTTCTTTCTAATTCATTATTTTCATCTATAACCTTTTTATTAAAATAAGTTTTAGCTATATCTGGATAATATAATTTTTTATCATTACACATTTTTTTTAAATTTTCAAAAAATATATCTATACGATTATTTAAAATCATATCTAATTTTGATATAATTTCATCCATTATTTATTTAGTAAATTTTTATTTCTTTATTTACTTTTTATAAGTTTCTTTTGCTCTTTTTGCTACTTCACCTATTTTCCATCCATTTTTCTCTATATCTTTTTTATGTTTTTCTCTAAATTGTTGTAAATGAATAATCCAATTATTTTTTCTAGAATAAACTTTTTCATTATCTTTCTTTTCTTTCTTTTCTTTCTTTTCTTTCTTTTCTTTCTTTTCTTTTTTTTCTTTCTTTTCAACTTTTTCAACATTATTAATTTTTTTACTAGACTTTTTTTTAGATACAATAATTTCTTTTGATTTTACGCTATTTTTTTTTTTAT
>JASMMA010000054.1 GCA_030748415.1 Planctomycetota bacterium | reverse complement strand
CCGGAATCCAAGCAGATCACAAGATCCGGAGACCCAATAATATCTGAACACAAATCCATATAATGAGGAAGATCCGGTGATCCGCTCTCTTCGCAGAATTCAATCAGCAGCAAAATACGCGGAATCAAGACACCTTCCTCTTTAAGGGAGTTTATGGCACAGAGAGAAGCAAACAAGGCATAACCATCATCGGCTCCGCCCCGACCATAAAGCTTGTTATTCTTGATTACCGGTTTCCAGGGCCCCAGGCCATCATCCCAGCCTTCCATTTCCGGCTGCTTGTCCAGGTGGCCGTACATCAGGATGTTTCCTGCCCGCTCTCCGGGAACATCCACAAGAATCAGCGGCGTCCGACCCGGGGTTTTTTCGACAATTAATTCTGCTCTTTCAGGCATATGCTTTTTGGTCCAGGATGTGGCTAATTTTAATACACGGTCCATGTGTCCGTGTTTTTCCCAGCCAGGGTCAAAACTGGGCGACTTGTTTGGAATTTTTATATAATCAATTAGAGATGGAATGATATGATCATCCCAAAAATTATCTATATTGTTTTTTAATTGAGCGTTATCCATTGTTGTTTTATGCGGGCTTCTGAAAAACTGCGCTGAGATAAGCCAAGGATCCATCCGCAAAAGA
>JASMMA010000053.1 GCA_030748415.1 Planctomycetota bacterium | reverse complement strand
AGCCCTTTCTGCAAAGCAATATTTTGGTTGTGACCAGGCATTCGTGGTAACGAATCAGGAATTCACGCCTTCTGCTTTACGCCTTGCTGGGTCAAGCGGTGTTCAGCTTATTGGCAGAGAAAAATTAGAGACCATGCTCAATCAATACAATTCTTCTTCCATTGAGAATTACTTGGACGACCTAGAGGGATCTTCGGAGGCTGTTGTCCAACAAGAGGACGAACTTTCGGATCCTACTCCTCTTGCTGAGTGAGAACCCCCCACTGAAGAAGCCATTCCTGTCAGGGTCTCTGTTGGGTGCTTATCGCAGGTGTAACTACAATCCTCACCAAGGGATGGGCCGATAGCTCAATTGGCTAGAGCTGCGAACTCATAATTCGACCCAAGAAGAGCCGTTTGAGTGAGTTTAATTATAGAATGGCGAAGTGATTTTCAGCACACTGCTTCTCGGTTTCATTCCAACGGTTTTCTTTCAGGAACCGGAAGAGACGGAATTGGAGGCGGCGCAGCGCAAGATAGCGGAGTTGGAAGCGGAGTTGGGCCCGGAGCACCCGGATGTGGCCGAATCTGTTGGCATCCTCGCAGGCCTTCTTCTAGACCAAGGCTCCTATGCCGAGGCGCGTCCTTTATTTGAGCGTTCGCTTGCGATTT
>JASMMA010000052.1 GCA_030748415.1 Planctomycetota bacterium | reverse complement strand
CGCTGCATGGAAAGGCGGAAGCGGCCGAGCAGGTCGAAAAGTTGATCGAGGAGGGATTCGATCTCTTCTTCAACCTCTGCGATGGAGCCGCCGACCAGGACATTCCAGGGGTCGAGGTTATCGAGATGCTTGAGAAGCACGGTGTGCCGTTTACAGGCGCGACAACCGCGTGTTACGAGCCTACCCGCATACAGATGAAGGATGCTTGCCGGGCGATCGGGATCGCGACGCCGGAGTACGTCATGGCCAGAACCGATGAGGATGTGGATCGTGCTGCGACGACGCTTCGCTTCCCGCTTTTTGTCAAGCACTACAGCAGTTACGCCAGCGTGGACCTGAGCAGACGGTCGCGGGCGCAAAGTCCGGCTGGGCTGCGTGTGCAGGCGAGGAAGATCATGTCCAGGCATGGGGCCGCGCTCATAGAGGAGTACATCGATGGTATCGAGTGCGCGGTCTTGGTCGCCGAGAACCCGGAGGATGCAGGCCACCCAACGGCGTATACGCCGGTGCAATACAAGTTTCCGAAGGGCGAATCGTTCAAGCACTCCGACCTGAAGTGGGTGGACTACGATCGACTGTCGTCGTTTCCGGTTCCCGACCCGGTGCTTGCTGAGCGACTTCAGGAAGAGGCGGCTCGGTTCTTTGTCGCAATGCAAGCCGCGAGTTTCGCTCGCTGCGATTTCCGGGTAGAT
>JASMMA010000051.1 GCA_030748415.1 Planctomycetota bacterium | reverse complement strand
CCAATAATCCTCCTGACCACTTGAGGTGCTGGTTTTACCGCGGCGGCTGACACCAGAACTTGCCCACCCCTTATTCACTAGTATATTTAGAACTAACAAAAGATTCCTTTAGCAGAAATCACTCGGATTAACCTTGTCGTGCTTTCGCACATTGCAAAGTTTTCTCGCCTGCTGCGCCCCATAGGGCCTGGGTCCTTGTCTCAGTACCCATCTCCGGGCTTCTCCTCTCAGAGCCCGTACCTGTAATCGCCTTGGTGGGCCATTACCTCACCAACAAGCTGATAGGCCGCAGTCCCATCCTATGGCGACGAATCATTTTAACCACTAACCATTCCAGGCATTATGATCTATCAAGAATTATGCTCAGTTTCCCGAGATTATTCTCGTCCATAGGGTAGGTTGACTACGCGTTACTGAGCCGTATGCCTTGTATTACTACAAAGACTTGCATGGCTTAGTATCAATCCGATAGCAGTCAGGTCCGGCAGGATCAACCGGATTCTGATTCATTGAAGTACTATTAGTAATATTATTGGAAATTGACGGAATGCACTTATCTTCACATCTCAGATTTGAAAATTCAGTCAAATCCTCATTTTGTATGCGTAACTGGAGGCTTGTAAATCATAAAATGGTCCAATACCATACTTCATCACAAGCGCCGCTCTTGCGTTACGTATGCAAGAATTCAAATTTATTGAAT
>JASMMA010000050.1 GCA_030748415.1 Planctomycetota bacterium | reverse complement strand
CATATGAAACATTATGTGTTGATTCAAATAAATTCAAACGAGCAAAAGAAGCTACTGCTGGGGCAGTTGTATAGAGTATGGCAATAAAGATCAAAGCATATCCTGCTGATTTTCTTGCTGCAGCAACGTCTGGCACTGTAAAAAATCTTACAATAACATGTGGTAACCCTGCTGTTCCTAGCATCAGTGCAGCGGTGATACAAAAAACATCTATGGTGCTCTTAATACCTGATGTGTATGGTTCGAATCCAAGCTGAGTCATCACACCATCTAATTTACTTAATAAATATTGAGGATCATCTATCACTTGATCGCCAAAGCCAAATTGCGGTATTGGATTACCTGTAATCAAAATTGAGATAAAGACAGCTGGAACTAGATAGGCAAAAATTAAAACACAATACTGGGCAACTTGAGTGTAAGTAATCCCCTTCATGCCACCCAAAACAGCATAGAAAAATACTATACCCATACCAATCATTACCCCGGTGTTGATATCAACTTCCAAGAATCGAGAAAAAACTATGCCCACACCTCTCATCTGACCTGAGACATATGTGAAAGACACGACTATCAAACAAATCACAGCCACGAGTCTTGCAACGGATGAATAATAACGTGTGCCAATAAAATCAGGCACAGTAAATTGTCCAAATTTTCTTAGATAGGGTGCTAAAAGAAGTGCCAGCAGAACATAGCCGCCCGTCCAGCCCATTAAATAGACTGA
>JASMMA010000004.1 GCA_030748415.1 Planctomycetota bacterium | reverse complement strand
AGTCTCTTTGGGGGGTATTACAACTTTTTCTCTTTTTTTGACCCAATCGGGGGGGTCAGTGTCTTGGTGGGGGGCCTAGTTTCTAGGTGCTTTGTCCGCCGTCTACCCGAAGAATATTGCCCGTGATGTGGCTAGCCGCTTCGCTGGCCAAAAAGGTAACCGTTGCAGCGATGTCTCTTGGCTGCCCAAGGCGACCCGTTAGGGTCTCAGCTCGGGCGGCATCCTGAAACTCGGACCCAAGCGAGGAGGTCATCGGGGTCTCAATCCAACCGGGCTCCACAACATTGACCGTGACACCCTTGGGGCCCAATTCTTTGGCCAAGCTTTTAGCAAGTCCATGGAGGCCAGCCTTACTGGAAGCGTAGGCAGTTTGGCCAAACTTGCCACGCGTCCCGTTGATGCTCCCAATCAAAATGATTCGCCCCCACCCTGACGCCCGCATGTGAGGCGCTGCAGCACGAGCTTGAAGCCATGCGCCTCGAAGGTTGACTCCGAGTACCGCATCCCAATCGGAAACATCTTGCTTCCAAATGGCGCGGTCTAGGGCAATTCCAGCACAATGCACCAAAACATCGGGCTTATGCTGAGCATAAAGGGCCAAGACTGCTTCCTCGGAAGATGTATCACTCTCGAGCCCTTGAACAGATGGGCCGCCGCCCGATTCAAGTTCTAGTGCAAGAGCATTCGCCTCTTCAGTTTGGCCAAGGTGAGTAAAAACAATCGCATGACCAGCGGAGTGGAGCTCCCGAACCACAGCGGCCCCAATGCCTCCTGCTCCGCCTGTCACGAGGGCTAGCTTCACTCGTTCGACCACTCCGGTGCCCGCTTCTCCAAGAAGGCTTGAATCCCTTCCTTGGCGTCTTGGGTCTCCTGAAGGGCACCCAAGTACCGAGCTTCAAGTTCCGGGAGAACCCGCTCCAATGCATCGGTCCATGGCCAGCGAGAAGCGCGACGAGCATGGCGAAGAGAAGATGCCGACGCAGGAATGATGTTGGCTTCGGCCCACTTTTGGACTCCTTCCATGAGGTCCCCATCTGGAATGTCCAAGTCAGCGATTCCAAGTCCAGCTGCTTCCACCCCGGCAACGATTGCGCCCGTGGTCAGCATGGTGGAGGCCCTGCCCGCCGAGAGTCGCAACGGAAGAAGCGCCGCGCCGGCTGGTGGGAAAACGCCCAACTTAATTTCGGGACAACCCAGTTGCGCATTCGCACCCACAGCAATCACATCGCAAGCGAGGGCGAGCTCGAACCCGCCACCGAAGCAGCGGCCATCAATAGCTGCAACAACAGGGGGCAAGTTCAAGTCATTGATTTTCTTCAGAAAGGAATGAAATTCGGGAAGCATTTCCCCCACTTGATCGGGAGTGTGCTCTTCAACACTTGCGCCGTAGCTGAAGTGTTCGCCTGCACCTTTAATCACCACCAGTTTGAGGTCTTTCTCGCTGGCGGCCTCGGTCAATGCT
This sequence comes from Planctomycetota bacterium, assembly GCA_030748415.1. Taxonomy (GTDB): domain Bacteria; phylum Planctomycetota; class UBA1135; order UBA1135; family UBA1135; genus UBA7888. The sequence goes on along the minus strand of JASMMA010000004.1, from coordinate 215,966 downwards.
TCACCAAGTTCTGCCATCAGGGGGCGATCCACAATGTTGGCGGGTGCGGGCCCCAGTTCAAAAACGACAATCATGCCGTCAAGAAGTTCTTTTCGTTCAATCTTAGTGGTTGTGGTCATTCTTCGTTCTCGCGATTAACTGCGTGCGGAGCGGCGCGCTCAGAAAGCTTGTCGCCGTAGCGGACACCCTCGGCCAGAGCGCGGCGCATTTCAATGAAATTGGTTTCACGCTCCTCGCGGGGGGCGCGGTGAAAGGTGCGAAAGCCCATGCGGGCTTCGGTCATCATGTTAAGACCCAACCAGGCGCGGTTTGTCTCCCGGTTCTTGTCCCAATGCTGAAGCTTGTGCTTGCGCAACTGTTCCAATGTAAAAGTTGTGCAATCGGGCATTGTTTGGGATAGCTTGCCACATAGCAGCTCGACCTCTTGGTCGAGCAGGCTCATATCCACTTCGGCCGCCTTAAAGGTGGCCTTCCCTTCAATAAGCGCTGGGCCCGTTTTCGCTTCCCCATAAAGGGAGCGACCAAACTTGTCCGTTTTGAACTCAGTCTCAACCATCGGGTTTGGAATAAACTCTCCATCCACTTTCAAGACGGGAGCAATGCCATTGATGAGTCCAATATGAAGGGCGTAATGAGCGCTCCATTGCTCACATACGGTGCAACTTTCGACAGCCTTGGCAAAGCCCACATAAACGGGAAGGAAGTCCGTAGAACCACCAACAGGCGACGAACCATGCTTGGGGCCGGCTTGACCAAATCGGGCAGTGTCGGCAGAAACTGTGAAATCGCAGGCCATGCCGATCTCTTGGCCACCTCCGATTCGCATTCCATTCACGCGATTAATCACAGGCTTGTCGCATTCCAACAAAGCAGAGACACCATCGTTAAAAATTCGCATGTAGCGGCGGTACTCATCAGGACGACCCGAGTAATGCTCGCTATATTCGGCAGTATTGCCTCCGGTACAGAAAGCCCGGTCACCTACTGCTGTAAAGACAACGCACTGAACCTTTGGGTCATTCGAAGCTTTACGCAAAGCCAGAATGAGCTCGGCCATTGCGCGAGTAGTGTACGAGTTGTATTGCTTGGGGTTATCTAACCAAATCCATGCATTAAACAGATCGTCAACCTGTTCCCCGTTTGGGAGTATTAGCGGTCGCAGTTCATACTTTATTTGGGTGAACTCGTAACAAGGGGCAATTTCATGGTCGGCGAAAAGTTCTTCGCTATCGAGGAGTTTGCTCATGAGAAGTTATTTAGGGCTTCAGGGAATGAGGACAGGGCGGTCGCCAATCTTGTGATTGCGAACGCCTTCAAGCACATCGTTTATTTCACTCATTGGGAAGTGCTTAATGAAAGGGAGAACCTGGACCTGTCCATTACGAATCATATCCAGGGCTGGAGTGTAAAGTTGAGGCCGGCAACCCCAATTTCCGAAGGCTTGTGCATCGAAAGCCATTAGGTTGGAGAGGCGAACTTCAACTCGCTTGAGAGTGAAACCCACAATTCCAACAACGCCCGAAAAGTTCATGAGGTTCCAAGCGAGCTCTTGCCCAGGAGGAGTCCCACTCATTTCGAGCACCTTTAATTTGACCCGAGGAAAGGAATGTTCCTTGCAAGCAGTTTGGACCGCTTTTCGCGCTTCTTTTGGTTCCATTCCGCGGGTGTTCACGGTTGCAATGGCACCGTACTCAAGCGCGCGTTCAAGTTTGCTGTCATCAATATCTACAGCAATTACGCGGGCACCCATGGCACGGGCAATCTGAATTCCGAAAGAACCGACTCCGCCAGCGCCAATGATGACCATGGAATCGCCATCACAAACATCAGCCCGAACGCAAGCTTGGTAAGGAGTGGAAATGGCATCGGCGAGGACTGAAACATCCGCAAGGGCTAGCTCTTCAGGAAGACCGCTAGCATCCACCAACCAACGCGATGGCAAAACGATGTGAGAAGCAAAGCCGCCGTGGAAATCGTTGCCGGGCATTTTCTGTTGCCGACATGATGTTTCACAACCTGCCTTACAGAGTTCGCAGTCCCCGCAAGGCAAAACTGCCGGAACAACAACGGGGCGGCCCGCCCATTCCTCGGAACCCTCTCCACAAACTTCAACAGTTCCGGAGATTTCATGTCCCAGGGCTAGTGGCAGTTCGTGATTCGTTCGAACGCCCCCCTCAGTATGGAAGCCGATATCCGTATGGCAAACACCACAACCAGCAATTTTGACCCGAACTTCTCCGGGGCCTGGTTCCGGTGCAGTCCCCTCCTCTTTGATGAGAGGTTGCCCGGGGGTGTGCATGAGCCAGCGAAAGAAATCACTCATCTTTAACGATCTCCGTAAGGGGCTACCCCTGATAGGGCATGGCCCAAAATCAGAGAGTGAATTTCGTGAGTGCCTTCATAAGTCAGAACGGTTTCCAAGTTGCACATATGGCGACCCGATTGATATTCGAGGGTAATTCCGTTGGCGCCCAACATTGTGCGGCAAGTGTGGGCCATTTCGAGGGCTTTAGAAACATTATTCCGTTTGGCCATGGATACATGCTTTGGCAAGAGAGTGCCCGCATCTTTTAGTTGACCCAACCGGAATGCTAACAATTGAGCTTTCGTGATTTCAGTTGCCATCTCCGCCAACTTGTCAGCGGTGAGTTGAAAACCGGCCAGGGGTTTGTCGTAAATTTTCCTTTCTTTGGAATAGCGGAGTGCTTCGTCAAAACATGCTTGCATGGCCCCCACTGCACCCCATGCGATTCCGTATCGGGCCTGAGTCAAGCAGCTCAACGGAGACTTCATGTTGGAAGTGTTCGGCAAACGGTTCGAATCGGGAACTCGAACGCCGTCCAACACAAGCTCACTCGTCACGCTGCACCGGAGAGACCACTTGTGTTTCTGTTCGGGAGCGGAAAAACCGTCCCGTTCAGTTTCAACAATAAAGCCTTGAACGACACCACTGTCGTCTTTGGCCCAAACAATGGCAATATCTGACATCGTTCCATTCGTAATCCACATTTTCTGGCCGTCTAAAACCCAATCGTCGCCATCGCGGCGACAACGAGTGCGCATACCGGCAGGATCGGAACCAAAATCAGGCTCGGTGAGGCCGAAGCACCCGACAGCGTCGCCAGAGGCAAGTTTGGGGAGCCACTCCTTCTTTTGTTCTTCGGAACCGAAGGCTTCGATGGGATACATCACCAAAGACCCTTGAACGGAATTAAATGAACGCAAACCCGAATCCACGCGTTCGATTTCCTGACAAATGATTCCGTATTGAATGCCGCTCATGCCCGCGCCGCCGTATTCCTCGGCAACGGATGGGCCAAGCAAACCGAGTTCGCCCATTTCTTTGATGACATGAGTCGGGAATGTGCCGGCCTCCCAATGCTCTGCCACAATGGGCATCAGTTTGTCGGTGCAGTATGAACGCACCATGTCACGGACCATGAGGTCGTCCTCGGCGAGCATGCCCGTGAGGTCGTAGAAGTCGAGTTCAGTAAAACTTGCCATGGGATGGGTTTGGGCGCGCTTGGATTTGGGGGTGGCGCGCACAAGCCGCACACACTTTAGGCTCCCCCCTAAGAAGGGGAAAGACGGTGGAGACCGTATCCTGTGCCGCCATGGCCCAATTCCTGGTGACTTCTGCGCTTCCTTACGCCAATGGCCCCATTCACTTTGGCCATGTGGCGGGTGCCTACCTTCCCGCTGATGTTTATGTGCGCTATTTGCGCATGACGGGGAACGATGTGCTTTATGTTTGCGGAACCGATGAATATGGGGTCGCCATCACTCTCAAAGCCGAGCAGGAGGGAAGTGACTACCGCGAATATTTGGATAAATGGCACAATGAAATCAGGGCCCTCTTTGATCGATTTGGGATTCACTTCGACATTTTCAGCGGAACTTCCCGCTGTCCACACCACGAGAAAACGGCTCAGGCTTTCTTCGCGCACCTTCTTGAGCAAAAGCTCGTCCAAGATCGAGTCGAAAAGCAATGGTTTTCCGAAGAAAGTGGCCGGTTCTTGCCGGACCGTTATCTACAGGGAACATGTCCGGACTGTGGGCACGAAAAAGCTCGGGGCGATGAATGCCCTGCCTGCGGAACTTGGATTGATGCTAGCCAGCTGGGTAACCCAACGAGCTTAATTGATGGCTCGAAACCCATCCTGAAAGATACTCGTCATTGGTATTTGGATTTGCCGAAAATTCAGGAGCTGGGCCTTGAAGATTGGTACACCGGCAAGGATTCCAGCCGCCCGCACGCAGATTGGAAACCAAACGTACATGGCCATGTCAAAGCTATGCTCAAAGATTTGCAAGAACGACCCATCACGCGGGATTTACCTTGGGGTGTGCCATTGCCTGATGGAATCACAGACGAAGAAGGGAAAGTTCTCTATGTCTGGTTCGATGCGCCCATTGGATACATTTCTCAAACAATGGAATGGGCCGAAAAGCAGGGAAATCTCGAGGCATGGCGCGATTGGTGGCAAAACCCTGATTGCAGAGTTGTGCATTTTATTGGAAAGGACAACATTGCCTTCCACATGGTTGTTTTCCCTTCGATGCTCCTTGGGCAGGGCGACTCATGGGATGGAAAACCGCTCAACTTGCCTTGGTCAGTTCCTGCAAATGAGTTTTACAACTTGCAAGGTCGCAAATTTTCTACTTCGGAAAATTGGTACTTAGACAACGAGAAGTTTTTCGAGAACTACTCTGCCGATGCGGCGCGTTTTCATTTGTTGATAACCGCACCAGAAACTTCCGATAGCGAATTTACTTGGGAAGGCTTCCAAACCACGAACAACTCCCTCCTCGCCGACAAGTTGGGCAACTTCGCGAGCCGTGTTCTGAAATTTAACGCCAAAAGGTACGACGCGATGGTTCCATCTTCGAATGGGTGCTGCGATGGCGACCAGGCATTAAAAGACGCTGATCGCGCCTGGGCTGCCGTGGGCCCCCATCTTGAAAAAAATGAATACCGGAAAGCTTCTCAATCCCTTATGGCTGGTTGTGATTCTTTGAACCAATTTTTTGATTCCCGAGCTCCCTGGAAACTCATCAAGTCCGAGAATAAAGCCGACCTAGAAGAGTGTTCTGCTGTTTTGGAGCGCTGCATTGCTTATCTAGAACTTCTATCCCGGAGATTGGCTCCGTTTTGCCCAACCTCTGCCCAAAAACTGCGAGATATGTTGGGAGATGTTGCTTCGGGTGATGGAAGTCTCTGGGGTGAGGAAGGAGTGGATTCGCCACCTGCAAAAATTTCACCGGGCCTTGCATTGGGAGAGGCCGGAGTTCTTTTCAAGAAGATTGAGGACCAGGAAGTTCAAAATGAAATTGAAAATCTCCTGAATGCCTCTCAACTGAAAGCATAAAAAAAGCGGCACCTCTTTTCAGGAGGTGCCGCATGAAAGAAGAACTAACTCTAGTTCAGATCTTCTTTCCAAGCCTTGGCAGGCTTGAAGGCAACAGACTTGCTTGCCTTAATCTTGATGGCCTCACCAGTCTGGGGATTGCGGCCCATGCGAGCTGCACGCTTACGCTTGTTCCAGGAGCCAAAGCCAGCAATGGAAACAGTTCCATCTTTTTTAACGCCATACTGGATGCCGTCGAATACGGTGTTCACAATTTCTTCGGAGGAAGACTTGGTAGTTTCAAGTTCTTCGCAAACGTAGTCGATTAATTCTCGCTTGTTCATCAGATTCGTCCTTTGTAGGTACTTTATTAAGAGGGGGGAAATGTTCAGGTCCTGGGGAGAGAGTCCATCTTCCCCCAGGACCTGGCAACCCGTCAAGGGTTGATTTGGCCTTTTGGCCTAAAAGCGGCTAATTTGCCCACTATTTGCGGCGTACGGCCTTTTTCTTGGTGGTCTTACGCTTGGCAGTCTTCTTTTTGGCCTTGCGCTTGGTGGTCTTCTTCTTAGCTTTACGCTTTGTTGCCTTCTTCTTGGTGGCCTTTCTCTTGGCTACCTTTCTCTTGGCTTTGCGCTTTGTTGCTTTTTTCTTGGTAGCCTTTTTCTTTTTGGCTTTCCGTTTTGTAGCTTTCTTTTTGGTAGCCCTTTTCTTTGTGGCTTTCCGTTTTGTAGCTTTCCGTTTGGTTGCTTTGCGCTTTGTAGCTTTGCGCTTAGCGACCTTGCGTTTTTTCTTAGCTGCCATGGTTACTCCATTAATGGGTTAATCTGAATTCAGTCAGAGGACAGGTGTCCCCCGAAGAAGGTACTACACCTTCATAAAGGACTCTTTCGGCTGTGTCGAATAAAAAATCGCCCAGAAACTCTAGAAAATTAAGTTTCTGGGCGGAGTTTGGGAAATGTTTAGGACTTAAGCTTGACCTTTTACAAACTCACGGTTGCGACCGCGAAGCGCTTTCACCAAGGGAACTGTTTGTTCAACGCCGTCAATCTTGACAGTGATTTCACCTTTTTTGATGACAGATGTCGCAAGTTTCATTCGACGAACAGTTCCATTCGGAAGCAATACGCGAAGCTTCTGAATGTTCGACTTGAACTTGCGTTTGGTGTGGCCAGTCGTTTTGAGACCAACGCCACCCTTCTTTTTGGGGAGACCACGGCGGGCAATGGCTTTGCCGCTTCGGGTACTTTTTCCGCTAACTTCGCACTTACGAGACATGGTTTTATTCCTTGTTGAATGACAAGGGAGCCGGGAATCTTAGGGGTTAGGGGCGCCATCGTCAAGGGCGCCCCCACTAAGACACTGACCTAATCCCCTGGGTCACATGGAATCTAAAAGATTAGAAGAAAGAGACTTAGGCACTTTTTTTGTTTTTGGTGAGCCCCCAGCAGTTTTTCCATTTCAAATTGTTACTCGTTGGGAGTTTGCGAACGCGGGTGCCCCAGCCGATTAGGTCAGAGTCCTATTGGTTGACCTCAGCCTGGGGGAAGACGGATAATGCTCATCCGAGCGAAAGTTGCGGGAGAGCTCCGGGGATCCCCGGACACCGAAGGGGCAAGCGGGCAACCGCCAAACTCTCAGGTAAAAGGACCGCGGCCGGACGGAATCCTGAATGGGCAGCCAGACAGGTCTCAATCTGGTTCCATGTCCGAAACTTCCACTCTTCACCAAACTCCCCTCCACGCCGCCCACCACGCCGCCGGCGCAAAGTTGGTTCCATTTGCCGGTTGGGAAATGCCCCTGGATTATGGGTCGATTTTGGAAGAATCTAAAAAAGTTCGACTTGGTGCCGGCCTTTTCGATGTTTCCCACATGGCGCGCTTTTGGTTTCGTGGTCCCCAAGCTGAAAAAGAGCTCGATTCCGCCCTCGGTGCTCGCATGGACGACCTCTCTCTAAACAAGGCCCGCTACAGCCTTTTACTTCAGCAGGATGCTGGAATCCTAGATGACCTCATCGTTTACCGCACCGGAGAGGAAGAATTCTTTATGGTCGTCAATGCGGCGAACCGCCAACGCGACCTCGACACCCTATCCAAACGGATGATCGATGCATCTTTCGAAGATGTTACTGAAGATGGCGGTGGGATTTTGGCCCTGCAGGGCCCCCGCTCGCGCGAAATTCTGGAAGCTCTCTCGGGCCGTTCCGGTTTCTGCCCCGCCTTTCTGGATTTAGCAACTCTCGAAATCCCCAAAATCGGCCCCATCACCATTGCCCGCACTGGCTACACAGGGGAGCACGGCTACGAAATCTTTTTTCAACCCAATCAGGCAACTGAACTTTGGAGCCGCCTCCTGGAATTGGGCGCCGCTCCTGTCGGCCTTGGCTCGCGGGATGTCCTCCGCCTCGAAGCCGGCCTCCCCCTCTACGGCCACGAAATTCACGAAAAAGTTAATCCTTTTGAGGCAGGCCTTCGGTTCGGGATTCGAGGCTGGAAAACACGCAACTTTGTTGGTTCCGACACCCTTCGTTCCCTCCCCGAACCCACGCGCGAAATTATCGGTTTCACGGCCGAGAAGCGGGTCCCTCGCGAAGGCTATCCTGTTCTTTGCGACGGCCGGGAAGTGGGCACCATTTGCTCAGGAATTTGGTCCGCCAACTTAGATAAGCCCATCGCTACAGCTCTCGTTGAAAAAAACCTCGAGGGCCCTTTCACTGTTAGCTTCCGCGGCAAAGAAATGCCCGTCGAAGTTTCCACTCTCCCCTTTGTACCTCATCGCTCACGCGACTGATTCAAACATGCGCCCTGAAGATCGTTTTTACCTTGAAAGCCACGAGTGGGCAAAACTCGAAGGCGACACTGTCACCATTGGCATTACGGATTTCGCCATCGAACAACTTGGCGAATTGGTTTACCTTGACCTACCCGATGCTGGAGATTCCATTTCCAAAGGCGAGAACTTTGGTGAAGTTGAATCTGTGAAAGCCGTATCGGATCTCTCTTCCCCAGTTGAAGGTGAAATTTCTGAGGTCAATACCGAACTTGCCGACAATCTGGCGCAACTTCAAGAGGACCCATTCGGAAATGGCTGGCTCTTGAAACTAAAAGTTTCCGGTTCTGATTCTGTCGCCGGCCTCCTCGATGCCGAAGCCTACGAAAAGCTCGTCGAATCTGTCCAATAACTGAAATGCCTTACATCCCCAACACTGACCAAGAGCGATTGGAGATGCTTGGTGACATGGGCGCCAAAAACATCCAGGAGCTATTTACAAATATTCCTGAGGCTATCCAGCTCAATCGTCCACTTGAAATTGAGGGAGGCCTGACCGAACAGGACCTAGATCGCCAGCTTAAAGAAAAAGGTTCCTGGAACCGTTCCGCTGCGGATGGTTCTTGCTTCCTCGGTGGTGGAACCTGGGACCATTCTTGGCCATCAATCGTGGATCAACTTTCGGGGCGGTCTGAATTCCTAACCGCTTACACTCCTTATCAACCAGAATGTTCGCAGGGTACCCTTCAGAGCATTTTCGAATTTCAGTCCATGATTGCAGAACTCTGCGGCATGGATGTCGCAAACGCGTCCATGTATGACGGCGCATCCTCTTGTGCAGAAGCATTACTACTTGCAACATCTACTACACGCCGAAAGCGTGTCGTAGTTTCTGCAGGCCTTCACCCTGATTCGCGGGCTACCATTCAAACTTATCTCAAATATCAAAACATTGAAATCGTCGAGGCACCGCTTCGAGATGGCGTTACTGATTGGAATGGTTTCGTGAACCCTGAAACTGCTGCGGTATTGGTTCAACAACCCAACTTTTTGGGAAATGTTGAATCCCTGGATCCGGTCGCGGCGTCTTGCCAAGAAACGGGAGCCCTTGCGATTGCATCGGTGAACCCCATCGCCTTGGGACTTCTTCGCTCACCTGGTGCGGCCGGTTTTGACATTGTTGTAGGAGAGGGCCAACCCTTGGGTGTCCCCATGAGTTATGGCGGCCCTCACTTTGGCTTCTTTGCTACCCGCCAAAAGTTTGTGCGCAAAATTCCTGGACGACTCGTGGGCGCAAGTGTGGACCAAGATGGTCGAACCGCTTACACCCTGACTTTCCAAACACGCGAACAACACATTCGCCGCGAAAAGGCCACATCCAACATTTGCACGAATAATGCTCTCATGGCCCTTCGAGGGTGCATTCACCTCGCAGCTCTTGGGCCTCAGGGGCTCGAAGAAATCGCCTGCGTCTCGCGACAGCGCGCCCTTCAACTTGCCGAGGAATTGTGTGCAGTTGATGGCCTTGAACTCGCCTACCCCAATCGCCCATTCTTCAACGAGGTCGCATTCCGCGCTGCCGGTGGAGCGCCAGCCGTCGCCCAATTCAAAACTGCCCTCAGTCAGGCAGGTATCCAGGCAGTCCTTCCTATGAGCAAATGGTACGAAGGCATGGAGGGCATTTTCACCCTCGCTTGTACCGAACGAACGCGGCCCGAAGACATCAAACGCCTTTGCGCCCAAGCTCGAAACACATTCCGCATGGAGATTTCACTATGAACTTGGAAATCGTCCCCTTGTTGAATGAAGAAAGTGTTCCTGGCCGCCGATGTGTTCGCACTGCGGGCGCGGATAGAAAAGCTGCAATCGCCGGTCTTCCGGAATCTGAACTCCGGGAGCAAGCTCCAAAGTTACCTGAATTGAGCGAAATCGATGTTGTCCGACATTTCACTCGTTTGAGTCAGAAAAATTTTGCTATTACGACTCATTTCTACCCTCTGGGTTCCTGCACCATGAAGTACAACCCAACACTTCATGAAAGCGTTGCAGCCCGCAGCCATTGGAGTGGGCTTCACCCATGGCAAGATGATGGCGAAGTTCAAGGCGCGCTCTCTTTAATGTGGGAACTTCAAGAAGACCTTGCAGAGGCGACCGGTTTGCCCGAGGTTACGCTCCACCCAGCTGCAGGTGCGCACGGCGAACTCACCGCTCTTATGGTTTTGCGTGCTTGGCTGGATGAGCGCGGTGAAACAGAGCGACGCACTATTTTGATTCCAGATAGTGCCCACGGCACGAACCCTGCGTCTTGCACCCTTGCCGGTTTCAAGGTGGTCACGATTCAATCTTCAAAGCGCGGGCTTCTCGACCGCAAAGACTTGCGGGCCCATCTTGGCCCCGACACTGCGGGCTTGATGATTACAAACCCAAATACATTGGGTCTCTTTGAAGAGAGCATCAGCGAAATATGCGATGCAGTTCATGAAGCTGGGGGGAAAGTTTACATGGATGGCGCAAACTTCAATGCCATCATGGGGATTACTCGTCCGGGTGATTTTGGCGTGGACATGATGCATTTGAACTTGCACAAGTCCTTTTCCACTCCGCACGGCGGAGGGGGCCCGGGTTCTGGCCCCATTTGTGTAACTGAAGAGCTTGGACCTTATCTTCCTAACCCGCGTGTTGTGGAAGACGAGAACGGCTACCGAATTGAGAATGGCAACGATTCCTCGATTGGCCGCCTGCGCGCTTTCCATGGAAACTTTCTCGTTCTTCTGCGAGCATGGACTTACATTAAACGACTCGGCCCCGAGGGCATGTTGCGCGTAGCCGAAAACGCCGTCCTCAATGCGAACTACTTGCGGGTCAAACTTCGTGACCATTGGCGCGTTCCTTACGACCGCATTTGCACGCACGAATTTGTTGCCCGCCCCAAGAAATCGATGCGCGAGAATGGAATCCGCACTATGGATATCGCAAAACGCTTAATCGAACGGGGCTACCACCCGCCCACGGTTTACTTTCCTCTGGTTGTGAATGAAGCCATCATGATCGAGCCGACCGAAACGGAATCTAAAGCAACTTTGGATGCCTTCGCTCAAACCATGATTGAGATTGCTAAAGAAGCTGAAGCGGGAGACTCTCGTTTGAACTCCGCACCTCAAAATATGCCCGTGAGTCGTGTAGATGAAGCGCGCGCTGTCAAGGAACCCATTTTGACTTGGGCACAAAAATGAGTTGCACCGGGGGGCAAACCGCACGCCTCCTTTTGGACCCGCCTCTCGATGGCGCGCTCAACATGGCGCGAGATGAAGCGCTCCTCGAATTGCGTTCGATTCCAAGCTTGCGTTTTTATCGTTGGGTGCGACCCACTTTGAGCTTGGGCTACTTTCAAACGGCCGAGGACCTGCCGCTGGAGACAGTTCGCAAACGCGGCTGTGACATTGTGCGGCGCACGACCGGTGGGAAGGCAATTCTGCACGAACATGAGCTCACCTACTCTCTTTGCGTGCCTGAGGAGGGCTTCCTTTCCGGCGGCCCAGCCAAGACCATGGAAATAATCCATTGCTGCCTCTTGGAAGAACTGTCCCTTCAAGCAAAGGGCTCCGTGAACTTACGCATCGGTGAAAAAATGAGAAGTGATGTCCCTCACTCGGCATGGTGCTTTGAAGATTCTTCCCCGCTCGATATTGGACTGGATAATAAAAAACTCCTTGGGTCGGCGGCCCGCCGGCGGAGTGGCTGGGTTCTCTTTCACGGAAGCCTCGTCCTTTCTGCCCCTCAAGAAACGCCCAACATCGCTGCCCTTGGCACCGAGCCACATATCCCCCACCTCGTTGCCGCTCTTGAAAAGGGAACCCAATACTCATTTACCCAGGGCGATTGGCTCCCCGCCGAACTTGCCCTCGCTCAAGAAATTCGAAAGGACAAGTTTTCCAATCCTACTTTTACTTATTTGCGTTGACCTGATTTGTTTGTGATGGTCTTTGTTGGGTAGTGTTTGTTTTTTTGCACGAGGTAATCCGTTGCGCTCCAGTGGATGATTTGTTTGTGATGGTCTTTGTTGGGTAGTGTTTGTTTTTTTTTGCGCGAGGGAATCCGTTGCGCTCCAGTGGCACTAAGCCGCCTCCGGCGGCATAGCGCCAAAATACGCGCAACCGGACCCTCGAGCCAATAAGTGACCCACCAAATCCGCCACTAGGAATTTGGGGCGATGGTCTAAAACCAACTTCTAACGGCCGATATCGCCAAAACCGGTTGGGGGTGTGGGGTGGAGGTTGGGGCGCGAGGGCAATCCTATTTCGCGGAGCTTCGGAGAAACGAGCGCCTGTGGCGCGAGTTTTTCCGGCGGAGCCGAAATGGGATGTGCCCGGGAGCCCCAGCAGCACCCAAGGAACCGCAATAGAAAACCCTGGGAGCCTCTTATGAGTCGGGTCTTTTTTTCTCGGTAAAAAGGGTCGGGTTCGGTATTACAGAATCGTCAACGCCAACATGTTGGAGTCGTACCAATTTCCGTTGACAGTCGCAACGGTTTCAAAATAAACCGTGCGGCCGGAGGTTCCGGCTGGAACTCTTGCTGTGAAGGAACCAGAGCCATTATTGGAAGAAGTTCCAGTATCCAAAATTATCGGTGGGAAACCTAAGTCAAAGTCATGACCTTGGTAAACGGTTCCCGCTCCACTGTTGCTGTAAGCAAAGTAGTAGGTACTTCCCGGAGGAACGCCGGTCCAGGTCCAATTCAGTGTGGTGTTGGGCCAGGCAACCGTAGGGCCAATCAAGTTAATGGTGTCATTTCCACCAATCGGAAGAGCTGGAGTGATTGCCAAAGAAAAATCAGCATCGGGTGGCGTGGAACCATTTTCAGGATGAGTGTCCTGATTGATGTCATCGGCATGAACGGTCACAGTCCAAGTTCCAGAGCTTGGGTTCGCAACAATGACGCGCTCGACGGTGTCTTTCGTGTTGGAAGTTCCGCCAGAGCTGGAAACATTGGCGTTGGAAAGACCATTGTTGCCCCAGTAAACAGTGCCAGAAGGGTCCGTCACCTGAAGCGACATATCGTTGATGCGGTGCAATGAAGAAGAGGTCGTTCCAGCACGGTCCATGTAAACCATGGTGGCGCGGAATTCAGTTTGGCCAGGTGGCACATCCACCTGAGTGGTGTAAGACTCCATATCTTTCAAGACAATGCCCTCATCCACCCACTGAGTATTGAACGCATTGTCATACATATGTTCCAAATCAGGACGGCCCCACCCTTGACGCATCCGGGTAATGTCGGCCTGATTGGATGGCCACATCCATGCAGAGTTAATCATGAGAGCGCGGGCGGTTGAACTATGCGGGCGGCTATCAAAAACATCGGAACCCACAGTGTTTCCAAACACACCGTCATGCCACATTTCGTGCAGAAGAGCAAAGTGGCCAGCAACAATTGGAGAAGCAGCTGAAGTTCCGCCAAAAGAACTGCTGGCAGAAGTTTGAATCTGGTCATAGTAAGCACTCAAATCGGGTTTGATGCGACCATCAGCAGCTGGCCCTGTTGAACCACCAGAGCTCCATTTGTCATCTCCATCATTGGTATTCCCGTAGTGGTAAATACCGCCCACCGCAACAACATTCTTCGCCCATGCTTGGGGCCGGGAGTCCTGGTTTCCAGCATTAGACTGCGACTGAGTAATCACGATGTCATTGATATAAATGATGTCATCCATTTCCTGTGATTTAGAAGTGTAGGAGCGGGTTCGCGAGTCGCCCCAGGAATTCGACTGGTAAACTGCGCGGTATTGGTCGTTTGGGTCCACCAATTCTGCAGTGTGGGTGTAACGATTTCCAAAGCTTGAATAGTCCGCAAAAATTCCTTGAGCATCAGGGGCCACGCCGCGGTGGTTTGGGTTGCCTGTTCCATTGGAAAAGTTGATGCTATAGGTTGATGTTCCATGGGATGTAGAGCCCGAATGAGAACCATGCCAAATAGTGGAATGTGTAATCCATGAACCGGTTGAAAGGTTGCCATCCATGACCTCGGCGCGAACTCCGGTGCCATCCCAACCGCCAATGCCCTCGACATAATCGGCGCCCATTTTTTGGCGCACAACATTCATGTCCGTTTCCGGGTCCCCCATGCGATCAATTCCCACAACTTCATTACGCGCAATAACATTCAGGAACTGTTCGGGGGTCAATCGGGCATCCACAATCCACCCTTGAGGGATTGCAGAAAGCACTTCGGCATCCATTGCCGTAAGGGCTTGAGTCAGGGTGACCTTTTCGCCTTCCCCCCACTCACCCACAACTATGTGGTAGCGGCGAGTTTGGAGTTCATCTTTCAGGAACGCCTCCAGCAATTCGTTTTCCAACTTGTAGGCAGGGTGGAAAGCACCAACCCAACGCACGAAGGGAAGTTCAGAAACTTTGGATGCTGTTTCAGAATCCATCCGCCAAATGTTTGCGTGGTTCGCAAGGAAACGGTGGGCAACTCCACCCATTGCGCGAATCTCTTCGCGGAAAGGCTCTACTCCTTTCCCGGCATACTGAACAATCCAAAGTTCATTATTTGCAGGAGCGGCCAGTTCGTCGGGAACCGATGGCGCGCCATCAACAACCGGATCGAACTCCGAATAGCGAAGCATGATGTCGTAAGAGGTTTCACGGGTACGGCCCCAGGTTTCCCCCTTGTCCAGGGATACTTTGTAGTGGGGAATCCCTTCAGAATCCGACCAAGTCCAGGCAATTACAGAACCATGCTCTAAATGCTGAGCATCGGCTGGAACACCTTGGGGAGCCGGTTGTTGGGGGAACAGAAAAAGTGAAAAAAGAATGGAGGGGATGATCATGTGTATTTCAACCGCATGGGCGGTTTTCCTATGCTAACCGATATCCACCCTGCCGGATACAATCCTTGAAGCAATACCTCAGCCTTTTGACCCAAGTCCTCGAGAGCGGCGAAGAGCGCTCGGACCGGACCGGTACCGGTACTTTGTCCGTTTTTGGTACTCAGAGCCGCTACGACTTGCGGGGCGGTTTTCCCCTCTTAACCACCAAAAAGGTCCTCTTTTCGGCAGTTGTCCGAGAACTTCTCTGGTTTCTCAAGGGCTCCACCAACATTCACGATGACCTCACCGAGCACACTCCCATCTGGGATGCATGGGCCGATGAGAGTGGCGACCTGGGTCCGATTTATGGGGCGCAATGGCGCAGTTGGGGTGGGCGGGGTCATGACCAAATTCAGGGAGCCATTGACCTCCTGAAATCCGACCCCACCAGTCGGCGGAATTTAGTCAGCGCCTGGAATGTGGAGGATCTCCCCAAGATGCGCCTTCAACCGTGCCACACAATTTTTCAATTCTACGCCACGAATAATGGCGAGCTGGATCTTCAGCTTTACCAACGCTCGGCGGATTTGGCCTTGGGAGTGCCGTTCAATATCGCCTCCTACGCCCTCCTACTCATGATGGTTGCCAAAGAAGTCGGCATGACCCCCCGTTGCTTTGTTCACACGATTGGCGATGCACATATTTACTTGAACCATGTTGAAGGCGTACGCAAACAACTCGAACGCACTCCTGGGACCCTTCCTCAGGTGAAGATTGCGAATAAAGCGATGGCGGACCTCGTCTTCGAAGATATTACTCTTCATAATTACGAACACGCACCCTTCATTAAATTCGAGGTTGCAGTGTGAGCCCGTTCTCCATCATTGTTGCGATGGATGAAAAGGGTGGCATTGGAAAAGATGGAGACTTGCCTTGGAAATTGTCTGCGGACATGAAGTATTTTCGAGAAACCACAACGGGCAAAGGAAGCAACGCTGTCATCATGGGTCGAAAAACTTGGGACTCCATTCCTGAAAAGTATCGGCCATTGCCCGGCCGAAAAAATATTGTGTTGTCCAGGCAAGCTGATTTTTCTTTGCCCGAAGGAACTGGCCTCGCCCATTCTCTTGATGAGGCATTAGGGCTTGCAGCTGATTCCGATGAGGTTTTTGTCATCGGAGGCGGTTCCCTTTACCAGGAAGCTCTTAAGCATGGTGATTGCAACGCAATCTTCCTGACTGCGGTTCACGCAACATTTGATTGCGACACTTTCTTCCTTCCTGACGAGTCTCAGTGGAATCTTCGGTCTGAGTCTCCAGTTCAAGAAGAGAACGGGCTTCGGTTTTGTTTTTGCGTTTACCGGGGTTAGGGCTCCTTGCGTGTTGCTGGGGCTCCCGGGCACATCCCATTTCGGCTCCGCCGGAAAAACTCGCGCCACAGGCGCTCGTTTCTCCGAAGCTCCGCGAAATAGGATTGCCCTCGCGCCCCCACCTCCACCCCACACCCCCAATCGGTTTGGGCGATAACGGCCGTTAAAACTGGCGCTTGGTGATAGAGGACCATCAACAGTTTGCTGACCAATCTTTAGCGCCAAAGTCGTCTTTCCGCACTGCCGCGAGCCATGGATGAACACATAAAAAAAGGCGGTGCAACTTTCGACTCTTTTGCTTTTGGGTTTTTCACGACATTCGGGGCATGGTCAAGTCACTCCACGCAAAAGGTCCAGGTTGGGTTATTGCCGTGGTTATCTTCCAATAATGATGGGACAAACATTGGCACAATTTGGCTACGGCTGGAAATTCATTGAGCCGCGATAAGATACTTTTTCGTATAGAGTGCGGAATCATTTTATGTAATTTAGAATCTCACTTCTATTCAACATACATTCCAGCCAAAATCAAGCCGATTAAAAAAGGCTGGGCGAAGTTTGTCCGATAATCCAATCAAACGACTAAACACCCAGCCCAAAAACAGATTTGCCCTCGAAAAGGGGCCGGACAAGACCCTGTTCCTAGTTGGCTATCCGGCACAACTCTGAGCTGCAAGCAAGCGCAAGCCGATGTTGTTGTTGCGGTTCGTCGGGTTGTTGTTGTTCCGATTCGCCGAACGCAGGTTGATAGCAGAATTGTTCCAGCTACCGCCCCGTATCACGCGGTTCGAGCTTATGGGTTTGCCCGCTCCAATTCTAACAAACACCGCTGGCGGAATCTGAAAGATCCGCCACGACGCACAAAATCTAACATTGGGTCGAGATGGGCCACCAAATCCTGTTCTGAAATCGTTCCGGAATGGAATTCCTCAACCAATTTTCGGCTCTTTCTCCTGAATCGGTCGCGGGTTCTACGGGACAAACCGATACGATTGGGGAACAGGCGATAGCCTAAAAAAGTCAGCCCTTTGCTCATTCTGTTCAAGCGGGCGTATTTCAAGTCCAAAGCCAAATGCTCGGACAAGTACTCACTAACTGCCTCGCGAACTTTCAGCAAATCGTCCTTGCAATCGCTCCACACCACAAAGTCATCCATATAACGAACTACTTTCTTTTGCCGCAGTTGTTCTTTCAGGAAATGGTCACAAGGCGCCAAATAATGATTGGCAAAATACTGGCTAGTTAGATTTCCGATTGGAACACCCTTCCCCAAAGTGTGATGGTAAGTGTCCAAAATTTCAGAAAACAGATTCAACACTATCGGATCTTTGAACCGCCTCTCGAGCAAGGCAAACAAAACCTGATGGTCGATGGAATTAAAATATTTGCGGATGTCCATTTGCAAGTACCACTTTGAACTTCGCGCAAAACGGCGAGCACGATTCAGGGCACCGTCTAAGCCCTTTCCCTTTCGGCAGGCATAGCTTTCCTCAATTTGATATCGTTCAAATACTGGCCCACATACATTTATCATGGCGTGATGGGCTACATGCGAACGGAATGGAGCCGCATAAATCGTGCGAACTTTGGGGTCGCGCACTACAAAACTAAAATACTCTCCCCAATTAACTTCGCCAGCGAGGAGTTCCTTAGACAAAGCCCTCAATTCAATATCTAAGTTATCTCGAAAATTTAAGACTTCGCGTTTCATACGCCGCCCGCGACAGGCGAGATGAAAAGCTAAACGAAGGTTGTCATACGAGGCAATTTTTTCAATCAGCTTTCCCGCTCTTTTCATTTTTAATTAATTCCAGAAAGGCTTGGCCGTGTTTGTCCACCTTGGACTCGCCAAAGCCATCGATTTTCAAAAGTTCAGCTTTACTTTGGCAACGCGCCTGTGCCATGGCTGCTATATGCGCATTATTCGCCACCGACCAAACTGGGGACCCATCTTTCAGGGCAAGTTGCTTCCGTTTCTCACGCAATTTTTGAAAAAGGGAAAAATCCTCGGCGTTCAATACATCTTTGTAATCAATTTTGGACTCTTTTGCTTTTGGGTTTTTCACTACATTCGGGGCATGCTCAAGGCACTCCACGCAAAAGGTCCAAGTGGGGTTATTGCCGTGGTTAACCAATTCTTTGCGCACATCAACCACCCGATTGGCGCGCAGAAAATGATTGAGTTCCTCCATGGCTTGAGGATCCCCATGGGCAGGAACGGAAAAAATGTAAAACTGCATGACTTATTTTTCTGATTCGCTACGGCAGGAGTGGGAATGGTTCTCGCTCCGCTCGGGGGCGGCTCCGCACGCCCCACACCATATTCCCGCTCTGCCTCCGCTCATGACTGGTTCTTGAGCTCAGAAAGAAACTGCAAGCAAGCGCAAGCCGAGGCTTCTGGCGCGGTCCGACGGGTAGTAGTTGAACCGATACGCCGAACGCAGGGAGATAGCAGAATTGGTGCAGCCACCGCCCCGTATCACGCGGTGCGAGCTACTACTAGGGCCAGTGGGGTTGCTGCTAGGTGAGTAGGAGTAGTAGTTGCCGTCGTACCAATCGTTGCACCACTCCCAGACATTGCCAGAAGTGTCGTAGAGACCGTAACCGTTGGGAGCGTAGTTGCCGACATCGACTGTGCCACCACCACCATATTGAGCATCACCCGAGTTAATGTCATTGCGGTTCCAAGGATATTGGTAGTAAGGGTTATGCGCCCCACCGCGAGCGGCGTATTCCCATTCGGCTTCGGTGGGTAAGCGATAACCGTCGGCTTGGAAATCACAATCCCATGTCGTTTCGTCGTAGCACGGGGTAAAATTATCTTCGCTACTTCGCCAGTTGGCATAGTGGCAGGCGCCGTACCAAGTCATGTAAACCGCTGGATGATTTGTTTTGCCACTGTCAATCTGAAAACTACTCCCATTCCAGGTCAGTCCATTAGACAGGTAACAAATTTCATTAGCACTTCCTCCGACTTGGTAAACACTGCTTCCTGAAACTGTCACAGTACCTTGCGCATATGCCGAGTTTAAGTAGTCGGCAAATTTCTGATTCGTCACCTCGTATTGGTCCATGTAGAACGAGTCCAAGGTTACTGAGTGGACGGGTTGTTCTTGTGGCCACCCCACATTGTGGTGGTCGCCCATGTCGAAGGTGCCGCCTGAAACAAACACCATGTCGGGGCCGGGCTCTTTTTCCACCGTTACCGGCACCATGTTGGTGGGGATACCCCACACACTACCTGCCAAAACCACTTCCACACCTTGGACCCACACGCTGTCGCCGACCAGCATCGTATCTGGTATGGCACGGGGGCCAAGTTGCCCGGCGCCCGTACGGTCCAACTGGATGGGCTGCATTTGCTTAATTGGGATTGAAAGATCTACGACCAAGCCATTTGGCGAGCTGGTAGGACCTGCACCAGTAAAGGAGTAGCACATAATCATGGCTGATTTGGAGGAGCCTCCAGTAATGTGCATGGTGGCGGTGCCACCTTCATAAACAGGGTCCACGCTGAGGGTAGCTTGGGAGAATGCAGGGCTTGAAAGAGCTGCTACTGCAAAAAGAGAAAGGGTCAGGAGGAGGGGGTTTTTCATGGGTATCTATTCAGGGCCCAGAAAAAGGGCCAAGTGAGATACTATTGTGCCACAAAAAACCTATCTCTGCGCCTTTTTCTGGGCCCTTGCGTGCTGTGGGGCTCTTCTGTTCTGGGTACTTGCGTGTTGTGGGAGCGCAACGGATTCCCTCGTGCAGTGAGCTCAGGAAAGTGGCCTCAGCGGTTGCGTTGCAAAATGCAACGATTTGACTCCGAGTCAAAGTCGGGGTGGGCTTGGGACTTCGTTCAGGAGAGAAGAGGCCACGTGGCGGAGCAGTTTTAAATACCGCACTTGTGGAGGGTTTGCGGAGAGTTCACCTGGAGATAGTTTTGTTTGGCGAGCAGAGCGAAGGTTTGCAAGCACAACACCTTTTTCGCCGTAGAAAGTTGCTTCAATGTCGTAAGTGAGTACGCCGCCAGCACGGGCTTTTCGCTCATCCCAAAAATGAATGAGCAATTCAACTGCGCCAGTCTTGTCCATGGAGAATGTTGAAGCCTCTACAGCTTTGTAGTTGCGGTCCAGGTAATCGTTGGAAAGAACCGAGTAATTCCGATCGAGCAAGAAAGTTCGAATTGCTTCCCTGATTTCTCCCTTGGGTGCAAGAGAGGAAAGAGATTCATCAATAGGGGGAAGAACCGCAAGTTCAGCAGGAAAGTTTTGCGAATACAAGTTCGCGTAGGAATCCGTTTCGTTCACGGGCAAGTTTGGAGAACGAGTCAGGTCGAGTTGACCGTTTTCATTAACAGTGCAGGCGGCGAAAAGGAGAAGAAGGCTGAGGGGAAGTATGGAGTGGTTCATTGGACTTCGAAGCCGGTACTCGGGATGGTGAGAGCCCATCCCATGCAGTCCCGAAGGAGCTGCGCGAAAAAGATGCCAGAAGGACTTGTAAAGGTCGCATCAGGCAAGTCGAAGGCTTCCACCTGGAGGGTCCAGAGTTCTCCAGAACCAAAGGCCAAGGGAGGTGCATCTGAGGCCGAACCAGAGGCGGGAGCCAGAGTTGGAAGGATAACGGAATCAGCTACAGAATCCGAATCGGCAGGGACCCAAATGTCCCATTCCGTTGGGCTGAGGGAGTCATCAACCAATAGAAGCCGGTTCCAGTCCCCTTCACCAGTCAGCACATCCGTGAAATTGAGCGTGATGTTGGGCCAGCTTAGCCCAGTCGGGGCGGCTGGGGTCGGAACCCCGGGCAGGGTCAGCGAAGGCAGGGCAGGTGGATTTGAAACCACATCAATCCCAACACGCCCAATAATTCGGTCTCCGTCGGCGTCCTCAGCATAAACTTGAAGAATGGTCTTGCCGGGAAGACCGCCCTCAGCTTCGGCCAAAGTTTGGAGAGCTTGCTCAAGTTCCACTGAAGCGTTCAGCCCGTTTAGCCCCCCTACCCCTGTTATGGCTGGGCCTGCAAGCCCAGGCAAAGGTGAAAGGGTGATGGCTGTTCTTTCTGTTAGTCCACTAAACCCGCCACCGGAGGCCATGGACTGGATTTCAAAAAGATATTCTTCCGAGCCAGGGAGAGATGAGTTTGTACTTGGAAGAAGACCTAGAAGAGGGTTAGCGAGAGAACTTCGAGATGAGTCGGGAGCATCCACTAAAACACGGGGCTCGATGGCGTACAAATCGAAGTAGGGTTGGGCTCCCCCGCCTGCGTGGCTATCCACTTCGTAGAACGCGGAAAACCAAGCCGGGCGATCGGGTAAAACAGTCAAACTGCTAAATGCTTGGTCTAAATCAAAATCCAACATGAAGTCGGGCTCTGATTTGGTAGAAGTCTCACCCAATAGTGGTGTGGCAACCCGAAGAAGGCCCGATGTTTGACCTGAAACCGTAAGCGAAAGGGATTCGGAAGGTGCTGACTTTTCTCGAAGGGGAAGCGAAACCAAAGATGCATCCACTCCAACCAGAGTTACTGCGTGAAAATTGGGGTGGATTACAGTAATCGTTTGTGGACCGTTTCGCGAGCCAGTTAAAACGCTGTCATCAAAGGACACTGTGCCACCTGATCCGGTAGTTGCAGAATCCTCTAAAAGGCTACCCCCGCCCGCGTCTTGTATGTAAACCGTGGCCCCAGAAATGGGATTCAAAGAACGCTTATTGAAACATTCAACGGTGACCCCCCCTAGAGCTGGGTCAACACCTACGAATCCGCGGCGAACGGCCCTACCTTGAATGGAACTCTCCATAGGATTGTTCGCTAAATCCGTGAGCGACAAGTCAAACAATACTTCGGTTCCGTCAGGCGGACCTGGATTGAAAGCATGCCCAATGAAAAAACTTGCCACGCTGCTCCCCACGCCTGTTCGGACATCACCCCCGACATCCACGGATTGAATAGGCTCCGTTGCGTAGCCATAGGGACGAATTTCTGGTAAGTCTGTGCGGAAACGACTCGGGCTGGAATCCGCGGGAGGGCCAAATTCGGACAGGCTCGGGCGAAGGGTGTCCTGATGAAATGAACCTGTTACATGTATTGCAGAACGAAGAGCACCGCGTTCAACATAAGAGGCTAAATAAAGTGGCCCGTCGGTTAGAAAAGGTGAACCGCTCTCTTCAGGGTCAGTCAAATCCGTAAAGTAAAGGACGGTGGTTGGCCCGTCCTCGGTGGTCGTAGCGGTATTTTCAACCGAATCACCACCCCAGGTCTCCCAAATCTCAAGTTCCACCGTATCCCCCGCCAAAATGGTGGAAGCTAAAGTGGTTTGGGTCGGAAAGCTGGACAAATTCGACAAGTTGACCGCAGGCTCACCAAAAATATCGATGCCCGTTGGGGAGCCAAAGTTGAGAGTGGTCCAACTCGAACTAAGAGGTGCTTGCAAGTTCTGTGGGGAAAACTCGACATCCGTAAGGGTGTCCGCAACATTCAATGTCATTGTGACTCCCAAATCACTTCCTGCCGAAATGTGAGGAAACTCAACGACTCGATAGGCCGTCCCCGTGGGTGCGAAGTAACCAACAGGAGGACTTGCAGAAACAGGAACACCATCGGCTTCCCAGGTTGTCGCAGAGGACATCCCAACAAAGTCCATCGGCTTTGAAAAAATCAAAGTTGCAGAATAAGTATTGGGTTCATTCTCAGAACCACTAGGCGGAAAGCTCCCCAATATTTGTGGAGCAATTCCTGTTAGAGCCGAAGCCGTTGTAAAAGTACCCAGCACACCCGTGGTCCCCGGATCTAAGCGCTCGCCATCCAAATCGGTGATATCTTCAGTGGCGAAGATTTCATAAGTTGTGTCAACCAGCAAATCCGTAACGGGCGCGAGAATGATTCCACGGTCCCCTGAAAAACCCAACGCGGTCCAAGTCACAGAACCCGCACTGCCCTCAGGTCGAACAGCAAGGGAACTCGAAGTCACGGTCGAGAAGTTGACACTTTCAGAAAACCAGACTGCGATGGGTGTTTTAACATCCAGCCCTGTACTCCCAGAAGAAGGAAAAATATGGGTGGCGCGCAAAGTGGAATCCGATTTGATGGAACCCTCGATTGGCGGGACGGCCGGACCAGGAGGGGTTCCTCCACCTCCGCCGCCACCTCCGCCGCCACCTCCGCCGAATAAGCCGCCGGCGTTCTCGGTCGTGCATGCCACGGCCAACACCAAACTGATTCCCACAGATAGAGGAAGCAAGAATATGCGGGGGGCGGGCAAGGGGGCGTTACGGGTCATCTCTCTACCTATAATGACGCCGATGGCCCTTCTTTTCTCCCCTGAAATTCGAGCAATGTTGCTGATTCCCCTTTTTGGGGGAATTTTCTCTGCCTGTGCCCTCCCAGGGGGTGATTCTGAGCCCCCTTTAGGCTCCACACCTACTTCCCAAACTGAATCTGCCCCCGCTTCCGAAGACCCCTACCTCCTTGGTCAAGCTGCAAAACTCCGCGGAGACTGGAATACCGCCCTCAACCGCTTTGACGAGGCCTCTGTAGCCCAAGCAGAATCGGCGACTTTCTGGAGCCTCGTTGGCGATACCAACCTCGCATTTTTTGAAGAGCGTATTGCTCAGGGCGAATCCGATGGCTTATTGCTTCAAGGGCTTCAATTGGATGCCGGTCGTGCTTTTGAAAAAGCGGCAGCACTTCAGCCAAGCCAGCAACTTTGGGTAGCTGCGACTTCTGCATATCGAAACGCTGGTGAATATCAACGAGCATGGGATTGCGCTCTGGAGGGAGCAAATCAAAACGCAGAAGCATTAACTTTTCAATCTAAGCTAGAGTTTGGACGCGCAGGTTTGGCGCTCACAATTGAAACCATCCAAGCTGGTAAAGGTTCGCCTGCTGCTGCTACCACCACAAGTGAATGGCTTCAACCATTAACAAAGGAAGGAGTGCCCGGGTCCGCAACACTTCTGAGTGACCTTTATGCCTGGCAAGGTTTGCATACTCAAGCCAGCCAAGTTTTGATTTCTTATCTTTCTAAAGTGCCCGAAGACTCTGAAGCATTAGGTCGCCTGAAAAACATTCACTCCAACGACCCTGCGAAATTGGTGCAGTCCCTTGAGCTGGTTCGAAACGAAGTTCCGGGCAATGGCTTCATCCTTTGGTATTTAGGAGAAGCGCGCTTCGGCCACCAAACTTCCGCACGGGTTGGCCAAGATTACCTTGCTGCTTATGAATCAATTGATCGTGCTGAAGAATGCTTCCTTCAAGCACGAACACTCCGCCCAGAGTTCGCGGATTCTTGCGACCAATGGCTGCACCTTGTTCGTACTGCTCGGGGGTGGGCGCTTTGGGAAGAGGGTCGAGTTGATGATGCAGCTCAAGCCTTTCTAGCCGCCCTTGAAGCCGCACCCTCTCGCCTAGAACCCGAAGCATCTGCGGCGACTTTGCGGCTTGGCATTGAAGCCGTGGTTGGAGATGCTTTCCAAAAGCGCGACATGCGAAGAGCTCGCTCCATTCTAAAGCGAGTTGTGCAGTCTCATGACCAAGATGCTATGTGGTGGAACAACCTCGGGCTTGCCTGCCGAGACATTGCCGAACCGCAAATCAAGCGAGGCACTCCACCCGAGGATGTCATGGCTCTTTTAGAAGAAGCTTGGGACGCCTATGGGCGGGCAGTTGAACTTGCTCCCAATGATCCCAACATTCTGAATGACCACGCCCTCCTTGCTGTTTACTACTTCGACCACGACCTTGATCTTGCCGAGGAACAGCTACACCGTACCATTCAGCTTGGAACTAAAAAGCTCCAAACCATTGACCGAGAATCTGAGCCCAAGGTTTGGCAATACACCGACATGTCTATCGGTGATGCCTGGGAAAACCTCGCACGGCTGGATCTTCTCCGGTACAACCGAACGGACCGCGCTCCTGCATACTTAGACGAAAGCGTCAAGCACTACCCGTTCGCTGTACGCAATGGAGTTGCTTACTTGCGAACAGTTTTGGCCGAAATGCTCAACAAATGAACGGACTCCTCATAGCTCCTCTTGCCTTGCTCCTCTTTCAGTCTGGCGATGTGACTGAACTGACAAAAAAAGGTCTCCAACAACTTCAGGAAACTGAGGCTGCTCTCGCTGCTGGAAAACTAAAGGGCCTCGAAGTTACTGATGCTTTTTTCCAGGCGTCCAGGACTTTGCGAAAAGCTTGCCAAGCAGGGGGCGCAGAAGCCACTGCCTACGAAGCATTGTCCAGGGCGTTAATGGCCTGCAACGATCTTCGTAATGCAGTCAAAGCCGCTGAAGATGGCTTAATTCTGCACCCCAAAGAACTTTCCTTGCAGCTTCAACTTGCAAAAACTCATATGGCTTCTGCTCAAGAACTCAAAGGGAAAAAGCAAATCGCCATTTGGGAAAAAGCGCGAGCGGTTCTTGAAGATGCCGTTGCCGACCATAAAACGCGTGGGGCTCCCTGCGTCCGCCTCGGTGAAACTTTTGTTTTCCTAGGAGACAAAGAGGCCGCTATCGATTCTTGGAAACTTGCCCTAAAGAGAGAGCCTTCCTCCGTTGACTTTGCATCTATACCTCAGTGGTTGGGTGGCGTAGAAGCCGCGGTCATCATTGATGAACACATGAAGAAAGTTGGCGAAGACCCTCTTCTTCTCTGGCACTTGGGCATGGCCCATTACGCCGCTCTTCCTGGAAACTGGAAAGAGTGCAAGAAGGCTCTTCTTCGAGCGATGGAACTGGAACCCAGCTACACAAGTTGCTGGTATTACCTCGCGAACGCGGCTTTCTTTGTTGGTCAACGATATTCCGCGGAGGACAAAACTAGAGAAGCCACTAAGGAATACCGATATGCCGCAAGAGCATGGGCGAAGTACTTTAATGGCCCTGGTGGCACATCCCACTTGCAGGCGGCAGCCGCCGAAGGTGGTGATGCCATCATTGCGGACATGAAATGGCTTGCTGGAACTGCCTATGCCGGCGGCGATGCTCAATCTGCTTCCGGGATATCGCGTTGGCTCGTTCAGGCCCGCCCCCAAGACCCTGAAGCCTGGAACAACCTGGCTTTCTTCCTGCGGGAGCTCGGCGAAGGCGAAGAATCACTTACGGCTTATCGCAGTGCCCTCAAGCTTCAGCCGGATGACCCTCAAGTTATGAATGACCTTGCAGTCATTCTCCATTACTACTTGCAACGAGACCAAGAAGAGGCCGCTGACCTTTACATTCAAGCCGCTGCCCGCGCAGAGGAAATCCTTACCGATACCGAAGGCATGGAGCCGGATGAAATCAACCGAATTAGAATTGCGCTTCGAGATGCGAAAAAGAATCTCAAAAAGCTAAAGGCCGGTAGTCTGAAACCAAATTAGGGCCTGTATGCATTTGGTTTCGTCCAACTCGAACCGAAGCCATGTCTTCGTAGCGTTGGGCTTTGTCCTGTGCATTATTCTTGGGACTGTTTTGCTGGGGTTGCCCCAAGCCGTTGTTGAGGGGCGGCTCCCTCTCTCCTTATCGGAAGCATTTTTCACTTCAACAAGTGCCGTATGCGTGACCGGACTCACCGTGGTCAGCACCGCCCACGATTTTAGTTTTTTAGGCCAGGGAATTCTTCTGGCTCTTTTTCAGTTAGGCGGATTGGGTGTCATGACGCTCGCAGTTTTAGTGTTTGAAAGTTTGCGCCAACGCGTTGCGGGTCAATCGGGCGAACTCTTGGAAAGCACTTTAAGCGATCATGTTTTTCGTGGAAACCCACGCCACACTCTCAGTTTGGTGTTGGGCGGCACTCTTTTAATTGAAGCGGTTGGGTTTTGTTTTCTATACCCAGCCCTGAGTCAAGAACCCAACCCTGCATGGGCGGCACTCTTTTTGACGGTTTCGGCTTTCTGCAATGCTGGTTTTGACAACCTTCAATTAGGCATTACCCCATACGCCGGTAACCCCACCATCGGTCTTACCCTTTCGGTGCTCTGGCTCTTGGGCGGATTCGGGTTCATCCTCCCTGCAGCGATTCGCTCGTGGACAAAAAAGGAAACCAAGCGACTCGACGCCGCCGCACGCATGATTTTATGGAGTGGCTTCGCGCTCATCCTTTTGGGCCCTGTTCTTTTCTGGCTCACCGAAGCCAATGGTGGACTCTTGGACTCCTACTCTCCTTCCAAGCAAGCGGTCCTCTCTTTTTTCCAAGGGAATACCTCGCGAACTGCAGGTTTTTCCATGTTGGACCTAAGCCAAGCGCGACGAATCACTCTTTTGGGCATGATTCCCCTCATGCTTATTGGTGCCGCCCCGGGAGGCACCGCAGGCGGCATGAAAACCACAACACTTTGGATTTTCCTTGTTGCTCTTGCTGCTCACATTCGTGGCCAACGAAAAGTGATTATCTTCGGAAGGCGAATCCCTCAAGGAATCGCCCGGCGTTCCATTTTGATTTGTTCCATGATGACCGCGTTATGGGCAGGCTTGACTGGCCTCTTGGCTCTATTGGATTCTTCGGCTTCCTTTAGCCTTGAAGCCCTTTCCTTCGAAGCTGCCAGCGCCTTGGGGACAGTTGGCCTCAGTACTGGAATTACGAGCGAGCTTTCCACCACTTCTCAAATGGCCCTCGCCGTAGCAATGTTTATTGGCCGACTTGGCCCTCTGACCATTGCCTGGGCACTTTTTCGTTCGCTTCCAGATGACCCCTTGGATTATCCTGATGGGGCAATTCCGGTCGGCTAGGCTAAACTGCCCACCACCTAGATGGAGTTTCTGTGAATAAAATTCTCGTCCTCGGCCTCGGCAAGTTTGGGCACCGTTTGATTACGGAGCTTGCAAGCCGCGAAGGTGTTCGTGTTTTTGCGGTGGATAAAAACGAAAAAGCGCGCCAAGCCTCAACCAAGTATGTCCATGAATGCTTCGGGGCAAACCTGGACCATCCCGAATCGCTTGGCCGAATTATGGAAAAGACCGGCCCTGTGGATACTGCCGTCTTAGGAATGGGCGGTTCCATGAATGCCACGACTTTGACCGCTCTTCACCTTCGCCAACGAGGTGTCGGTCGCATTTTTATCAAGGCTGAAGATGAACAACACGCTGAAGTCTTGAATGCCATTGACCGCGGCATGGATGGTCCCCATGCATTCCGAATCATAATCCCAGAAATTGACCAAGCCGCTCAAATCGCAGGCCGTGTAGCAACCGATTTAGTAAAGCAAGAAGTCTCTCTTGGGGACAACTGGGAGTTGGCCGAGCTTTCTTGCCCCGACCGCATGTGCGGAAAATCTTTGGCGGAACTGGAAGTGCGCCAGCGTTATCAACTCACCATTATTGGTTGGCGCGAATCAGGAGACAGCCCTCTTCAGCACGCCACGGCAGACACCATCTTGCCTGAGGGTTGCGAAATTACAGCTGTTGGAGAAAAGAAAGATATCGCTCGATTTGTTGCGGAGTTCGATAACTGATGAAAATTTTAATTGGCGGCGACGACGAAACGGCTTTCCGCTTGGCTCGTGTTTTAATGGAGGACCACTCGGTGGTCTTAATTTGTTCCGAGGAATCGAAAGACTCCATTCCCGACCAACTCGATGTAGATAAAGTTATTGGCAATGTGACCTCTTGGGACATCTTGATGCAGGCTGGCGCAAACAAGGCCGCCCTCTTCGTCGCTTGCACCCCTTCCGACGAGCGCAACCTAGTTGCCTGCGTTTCGGCGAAACGGGCAGGTGCCCGTCGGGCGACCTGCTTCCTTCTGAGGCGTGATGTGCGCTCAACGGAAAAAGATGCGGAAGCCCTAGGTCGCCAACTTGGCATTGATACGGTCATTCTTCCTGCTGAACGACTCGCAAGAGAAATTCTCCGCATCGTGACTGTACCAGGTGCTCTTGAAGTCGAAGCCTTCGAGGGGGGGCGGGTTCGCCTCGTGCGACGCGCGGTTGAAGAGGACACCCTCATTTCCAAAGGACCCTTAAAGGAGGTGGGCATCCCTTCTGGAGTTGTCTTAGTCATGGCGCGCCGTGGAGAGGAAATCTTTATTCCAAATGGCTCCACCCATCTGCAACCCGGCGACCAAATTACCGCAATGGGCAACCTGGGTGGAATCAATCGCCTCATCTACAAATGGCTTCGCCCCGCATCCGCTCGTGGCCGCGCCCGCCGCGCCACAGTGATTGGCGGTGGGCTTGTGGGCTTTGATGTCGCCAAGGGGCTGAGTGACGCCGGCTGGGAGGTCAAAGTGATTGATGCTGACCGCGCCCGCTGTGAAGAGATTAGCCCGCTACTTCCCAAAGCTTTAGTCCTTCATTTCGACGGAACAGACTTGGACCGCCTTCAGGAAGAAGATGTAGGCGAAAGTTCAGTCTTGATTGCTGTCACGAGTAACGATGAAAAAAACCTCATGGTGTCCTTACTCGCAAAACACTTGGGTGTCCCACGCATCGTGACTCGCGCAGACAAGTCATCCAACGAACGCTTGTTTGAAAAAGTGGGCATTGATGTAGTGCGCTCTGCCCGTGGTGCAGCCATTTCATCAGTTGCCCGAGGAATTGTGGCATCTCAGACGGACCTCATGGCTGAATTGGAACACGGGGATGTCGTGGTTCTACGGCTCGAAGTTCCCGCCCATCGCCCGCCTACCCCCCTTGCAAAAATGCGCGCTCCCGTATTCGCCATCATTGGGGCCATCCTTCGAGAAGGCAAGGTCATCATCCCGCACGGAGACGACGAAGTTGCAGGTGGCGATCGGCTCCTCGTTTTCACAAAGCGCGAAGACGAAGATACCGCGCGACATTACTTCCAAAGGTTCGAACTTTGAACGCCTCTCATTCTGACATCGTATGCGACTAGCTCTCGTTCTTGGAATCGTCGGGAGAATCTTGCGCTTATTTAGCCTCGCCTTCGCTGTTCCATTTTTACTTGCGCTTTGGGATCAACAAACTGGCCAAGCCCTTCACTTTGCATCCGGAGGACTCGTCGCACTCATGGTGGGTTCCTTTCTGGTCCGAAACCTACCCGTTTCCGTGAACTTCCGCCGGGCCGAAGCGCTTGCCGTTGTTTCTGGCACTTGGCTCATCATCGCTGCCTCCGCAGCAGTCCCCTATGTACTTTCTGGCTTATCGCCCGTAGATGCTTTCTTCGAATCCATGTCCGGATTCACCACGACAGGTGCCACGATTCTCACCGATTGGGAACGCGGGCGCGCTTTCTTTTTGTGGCGCGCGATGACTCAATGGTTTGGCGGTGTCGGCGTACTTGCCTTGTTTGTGGTTGTTCTCCCCCACCTGGGCGTTGGGGGTCGCCAACTTTTCTTTGCTGAAGCATCGAGTGCCCCTTCCGAGTCCATTGCTCCAAAAATTCGGGACACCGCAGTTCGCCTTTGGGTACTTTTTTTCTTTCTGACCATTTTGGAAATGGTTTCCTTGTTCTTTTGGGCAGGCATGCCTCTCTACGATTCTCTTTGCCATGCTTTGACGACCATGCCGGCGGGCGGGTTCTCTCCGAACCCCGAATCGCTCATGGGGTATGCAAACTCGACCGCATACCCAAACTACGACCCCGTGATGGGCGAATGGATTATTACGGGTTTCATGATTCTTAGCGGCATGAGTTTCCCCCTGCTATGGATTGCCCTTTCCCGCCGACCTGGAGAGCCCATTCGAGATGGGGAGTTCCGGTTTTACTTAGGCGCCATTCTTGCCGGAAGCGCTGGTGTTGCGTGGCTACTTTCAACTGGTCTCCCAGGTGAAGTAGATTTTCGAACGGGGGCCTTTCAATGCGCAAGCTTGATTTCATCTACCGGTTACGCCAGCACCGACTACAACTTATGGGGTGATAGTCCCCGCACCCTCTTGATTCTCATGATGCTCATTGGAGGGTGCGCAGGTTCCGCTGCGGGCGGCGCGAAAGCGGTACGAAACTTACTCAGTCTTAAATTCCTATACCGCGAACTCACCCGCGTGCTTCACCCACGCGCAGTGATTCCTCTTCGCTACAAGTCTCGTTCCATTCCCGATGCTATCCAAAGAGCGGTCATCACTGTGGTCGCACTTTACTTAGTGGGATACATCCTGGTGGGCAGTTTGCTTGTTCTTTTGGGGGCCCCCTTTGAAGAAGCCTTCTCCGCCTCTCTTGCCTGCCTTGGGAACATTGGCCCTGGTTTTGGCGAAGTGGGCCCCATGGGTAGTTTTGCAAACTTTAATGCTGCACAAAAGCTCTTGCTCACTGCCGCCATGTGGTTTGGTCGCCTTGAAGTCGTCTCGGTGCTGGCCCTTCTCCACCCTGATGTCCTTAAGAAAATCCGCTGGCGGGGCACTAGTTTGTCTGAATCCGTGGACTAGTTCCTATTTCCTCAACACGCTCCAGAAAAACTCTGCCTCATTCATAAAGGCTCGGTTGGAGAAGACGGGGGCTTTGGGCACAGTCCCTTGAGTTAACCCCTAGTTTGTCTGAATCCGTGGACTAAGTAATATTCCCCCACGATTCCTTCCACCCCCCTTTGGACCCCTTCAAAATGGACACTCTGCCCACCATCACTCCTGAAACCACCGTCGGCGATATTGCCGCCCACCTTCCTCTTGCTACGGGTATTTTTGCTCGCCACAAAATGGACTATTGCTGTGGTGGCAACCGCCCCCTTGCCGAGGCCTGCGAGCGCGCGGGAGCTGACATGGAGACCGTTCAGAGGGAAATCGCCGAGTTAGAAAGAACTGACGATGGTCTAAATCTCCTCCATGCGCCCCTCGACCAACTATGCGACCACATTGAAAGTATGCATCACACCTATCTCAAGGAAGCCATGCCTGCTCTTTGGGAAATGATGAAGAAGGTCCTAAATGCCCATAGTGAAAACCACCCTGAGTATGTTGAACTCCATCAAACTACAGGACTTCTTTTCAATGAACTGCACAACCACCTTCAGAAAGAAGAAGAGATTCTCTTTCCCATGATTCGGCGGCTTGCCGGTGGAGAGCCAGCAAACCCTGATGGCCCCGGTTGCATGACCCCTGAAGCTCCGATGCAAGTGATGGAAGCTGAACATGACAACGCTGGCAACGCATTGCGCCGAATGAGAGAACTTACGAACGACTACACCGTTCCTGAAAACGCCTGCACCACTCTTACTGCCTTAATCAAAGGTCTCGAAGAATGTGAATCGGACATTCATCGCCACATCCATAAAGAAAACAACATCTTGCACCCGCGCGTGCGGGAAATGTTGGGTTAGAGCACACCCTGGTTAGGAATCAATCACGCCTTTTGCGCGGCCAACCTTGATAAAGGCGGCAAGGGCGCGGTCGAGGTGTTCTCGGGTATGAGCGGCTGAAATCTGAACCCGAATCCGGGCTTTTCCTTTGGGCACGACAGGGAAGCTAAACCCGACAACATAGATTCCTTCTGCGAGAAGGTCGTCCGCCATTTCTGCCGCGAGTCGCGCATCACCCAACATAATGGGAACAATAGGGTGCACGCCCGGCTGGATTTTGAAACCCGCGTCGGTCATCTTTGCACGGAAGTGGGCCGTGTTATTTTCCAAACGATCTCGCAATTCGGTCGTTGCGCTCAAGCGGTCAAATACCGCAATGCTCGCCGCAACAATAGGAGGCGCTACCGAGTTCGAAAACAAATAGGGGCGGGAGCGGTTCCGCAACATGTCCACGACCTCTGTCGAGGCCGAGGTATAGCCCCCACTTGCACCACCAAGGGCTTTCCCCAAAGTGGAGGTGATGATGTTCACGCGCCCCATCACACCGCAATGTTCGTGCGTACCGCGACCGGTCTTGCCCATAAAACCTGTGGAGTGGGAATCATCTACATGCACCCACGCGCCATAACGGTCTGCCAAATCGCAAATCTCACCCAGTTTGGCAACAAAACCATCCATGGAGAAAACACCGTCGGTGGAAATAAGTTTGCGCCGTGCGCCAGCTTCATCGGCTTCGCGCAAGCATCGTTCTAAATCCTCCATGTCGGAATTTTTGTAGCGGAAGCGATTCGCCTTACACAAACGCACCCCATCAATAATGGATGCGTGGTTCAGCTCATCGGAGATAACAGCATCTTCGGCTGTGAGTAAAGTTTCAAACAGTCCCCCATTTGCATCAAAACAAGATGTATAAAGAATGGTGTCTTCAAAACCCAAGAAATCAGATATTTTGGTTTCCAACTCTTTGTGTATATCTTGGGTGCCACAAATAAAGCGCACGGAAGACATTCCAAAACCATGAGTGTCCAAACTCTTTCGCGCGGCATCCACCACAGCAGGGTCATCGGAAAGTCCCAAATAATTGTTAGCGCAAAAGTTTAAAACTTCTTCGCCCGACTTTACCCGAATATCCGCCCCTTGGGGAGTTGCAATAACTCGTTCGGATTTCCAGAGCCCTGATTCACGAATCTCTTGAAGCTCCGACTGGAGACCTGACCGAAAATGATTTTGGGCGGTATCGCTCATGCGAACGGAGCTCAGTCTTGAAGGTCTTCGAGCTTATCTTGATTCTCGGCAATTTTCTGGTCCATGCCCAGAACGGACTCTTCAAGCTTAGCTTGGCTTTCGAGAGCCTCTACACGGTCCACTTGGAGCTGGGCAATTTCGGAATCAATCCTGGCAATCTGATTAATGACTGCTTCAACTTGGGCAAGCAGACTTTGCTTCTCTTGCTCCAAGCGAATGGTTTCTTCCTGGTGATGGGCAACAAGTGCCTGAACCTGATCTTCCGAAAGGGTAGAGCAGGAAACGGAAGACAAAGAAAGGAGAAGGGAAAGAGAAAGCAGGTGGTTCTTCATGTTCAAGTAGTTGGATCCAAAATGACCTTGTGAGCTTCGGCCGCATCCAGAAGGCCAATTCCTTCGGTGAAAGAAGAAAGCGGCAAGCGATGGGTCACGATGTGCTCAATGTTAAGCCCTCGGGCCAAAAGCCCCAACATCTCAGTCCATGTGGCGAAAATGCGTCGCCCCACGACACCGTGAAGGTGGAGGCCCTTAAAAATGACATTGCGCGCAAACCCCTCCAAAGAGAGATCCGAACCGGAAGGAAGACCAAGCATCATCATTTCTCCGCCCGGGTACAGGAGTTCAAGCCCCATGTTAATGGCAGGTGGAGCCCCACTCATTTCCAGAACAACATCCACCCCACCGCCGGTGATTTGGCGGATTTTTTCAGCAGTCCCTTCTTCGCGAGGGTCGAATACATGAACGGGAACAGGGCCATTCAATTTTGAAACCCATTCCCGCGCGCGGCTGAGGTGGCCCGGTGCGACTTCCGTAATGCAAAGGCTTGCGGCACCTTCAAACTCCACAACAGCGGCGGCCATGGCTCCAATTGCGCCGTACCCTGAAAGCAAAATATGCCGGCCTGCAATCGAAGAAGCGGCCTGCACGGTGTGAACAGCATTTCCCAGTGCATCTAAAAAGGCGCCAATGTGAGGAGGTACCACAGCAGGGTCGAGCCGAACAAGGTTCTGGGACGGCACCACGACAAACTCGGCGAATGCACCGTCGCAATGAAGTCCCGCAATTTCAGTGTCCTCACAAACATGCTGATTGCCAGCCCTACATGCACGGCACTTTCCACAAACAATGTGCATCTCTGCCGAAACATAATCTCCTTCTTCCCAGCCAGTAACCTCGGCACCGACTTGGTCGATATGACCGCAGAACTCATGCCCAATCACAACCGGAGGCGAAAGCAGGGGTGCAATGCTGGGATCCCAGTGAAAAATGTGTCGGTCCGTTCCACAAATCGCAGCCTTGGAAATCCGAACTCGCACCTGGCCCGGGCCGGCTTGCGGCTCGGGAAGGTCTTTAACAAAAACGGCGGCACCCGGTTCAGGCCGGGCCATTTGGATGGCTTTCAAGGGAGGGTTTCCAATGGGGAAACTGAATTCTAGCGGCGCTATTCCTCGAAGGCTCGGTTGGAGAAGACGGGGGCTTTGCTCGCGCCTACGGCTAGGGCGAGGCCAATGGCGAGACCGCTAACCAGCATGGATGTACCACCAAAAGAAACCATAGGAAGGGGCAAACCGGTCGTGGGGAAAACTCCCAATGTAACTCCAACATTCAAGCATAAATGAACTGCAAAGTGCATCCCGACTCCGGCAACTACAAAGCGAGTAAAAGGATCTCGGTAGCGGCGGGCGGCGGAAAAAGCTGAAAGCACAAGAAGGGCATATAGGCCGAGGAAGGTCGTTGCGCCAACAAATCCCCACTCTTCGGCAATAACCGGAAATATAAAATCGTTGTGGCGTTCTGGCAAACGGTCCAACCGATTTTCTGGGCCTTGTGCCCAACCTGCACCGTTCATTCCGCCACTCCCTATCGCAAGTTTGGAATGCCACAAGTGATAGCCAGCGTCATTTTTTTGTTCTTGAGTCAAGGAGTCTTGATTCCACCAAATATCAATACGCTCCAATTGATAATCATGTACAGCAAAAAGAGCGAAGGGGAAGATGGCGAGTGGGACAAGCAGAAACCACTTCAATAATTTCCAGGGAGCGCCTGCAACCCAGGACATGCCCAGAAAGACAGGTCCAAAAGTAAGAGCGGTTCCAAGATCCGGTTGAAGGAGAACCAAGCCAGCAGGAATCGCGGTCATGAGGCCTGGAACGAAAAGGTCCCCCATCTTTGCAGGCGCATTCCTCTTCTCAGAAAACCAACGAGCCAGAGCGAGCATGAGGCCGAGCTTCATCAATTCGGAAGGTTGAAGCTTGAACCCCCCAGCAAGGTCGAGCCAACGATTTGCATTATTCGTTGCACGACCTACAAGCAAAACGAGAACCAGCAAAGCCAAACTAGTGCCGTAAAAAAACCAGGCGGAATCTTGCCAACGGCGAGCCCCATAGGCGGCGGCAAAAATTGCAGCAATGCTTGCAGCAGCAAGACGAATGACATGCCCTTCCGGAAAACGACTGGGCCCTGTAATCGACCATTGAACCATCAAACCACACCCTGCAATCAGAAGAACTACTAGGGCGAGAATCCAATCAGTTCGCTGAAGGAAACGAACCGGTCTCCACAAATGCCAAGCTACGGTTCCACGCCTCATTGCAAAAGTTCCTCCCCTACCTCGGACAAGAAACTATGCAAAATTCGGGTCGCGATTTCTCCACCGTGCAAATCTGCACCTTCACAAAAAATTGCAAAAGACCAACGCGGGTTTTCTTCCGGGAAATAGCCTGTGAACCAAGCATGTTTGGGCAATGGCGACCCACCTCTTACCCCAACCTGGGCAGTTCCCGTCTTTCCTACGACTCCCCATTCAGATAGAGAGTAGTCCTCATGCCAAGCAGTGCCCGCAGAATGGTTCACAACCTCGGAAAGTGCAGTTCGAAGACGAAGGCGGTTCTCTTCAGAAAGTGGAACGGAGGCCCATTCTGGATTGATGGTCTGGCCGCCTATGTTTTTCAGCAAATGAGGGCGCCACAACTTGCCGTTGGCTAGCCAACCATAAAAACGAGCCATTTGGAGAGGACTTGCCGTGATGTGGGCCTGCCCAATTGCAAAGTGCATGGCGGGGACTTTCCCCTTCGCTTTGGATGGGTGCAGCATGCTATTGGCCCCCAGTTCAAGTTGAGCATTTAGCCCAGACAACTCCCAACTCCCATCTTTTGTTTCTTTTCCAGTCAGCTCTAAACCGGTTGGCTTCCCAAAACCTAACTCCTTGGCGCGTTTCCAAAGAGCTGGATACCCCAGTTCCAAACCTAAGCGGTAAAAATAAATGTTGCACGATTGCCGAATGGCTCGATTCATTTTTGTGGGGCCGTGATAGCCCTCGCAATGAAGAACACTGGTGGAGCCCGGGATAAAAAAGACTCGTTCGCACATGAGTTCGCGGTCCCACCAACTCGAATCTTGTTCTAGGGCTTCAACTGCTGCAAGCAATTTAAATGTCGAACCTGGATATGGGATTTGGTTTCCATTTGCACCACCCGCTAATGCACGGTGTCGCAAAGGGGCGCGGTTGCGATCCGCCGCAAGGCTTGCATAACGGACCTGAAAATCTTCCGTGGAATAGGAAGGAGAAGTGCAGAGTACTGGAATACCACCATCCCTGAGATCCATCAAAGCAAAGCCGGCAGTTTCCTCTTCAAGCAGGAGCAACGATTCTTTCTTTCCACCTTTTTGTCGAAGCTCATGACGAGCGATTCGGTATCCGACTCGAACAGCTTCCTCGGCGGCTAAGAAAAGGCGAGCATTCAAACTCAATTGAACCTGCTTCCCATTCCGGGCAGGCCGAAAAGCCAAATCGTCGGATGTTTCCTCGCCCACTTCCAGGTACTCCAAATAGCCTCGTTCACCGCCCAAAGTCTCACTGCAGAAACTTTCGATTCCCGAAGCGCCCGTTCGTTCATCAGGACGAAGGGCAGTGCTTCGTAGCTGGTCGCGTAAGGCGATAAAACTGGCTTCCTCGACTGCGGTTCGATCTAAAGTACGAGCCAAGCGCCGATAATCTGCTCGAAGTTCCTCATACCGAGAAACCTCTTCCCGGGAAGGTGCCCGCATTCGGCCGACTAAATGGGGCGCGACATCAGAGTCCAGAGCTCGAACCGATTCTTCGATTGGGAAAAGACCTGGGTATTGACTGGGATGCCGAGCTAACAAATCCACCAGTTCATATTCCAAATCTCGGCGAAGGCGCACGATTCGATTCCCATGAACATCTCGAACAATTTTCCGGCGCGCACCTTGAAGGTCTTCGGGCATTTCCTCTTCTACTTTTCGCAAGAGGGCGCCCATGGAATCAAATTGCACTTGCCGTTCGTTCTTTTGAAGTGCTGGACCACGAGTCAATAAAAGACCCAACTCCAAGCCGACGGGTTTTTCTTCGGCTAAGGACCAGCGGGCGCGAAGTTTAGCCAGAAGTTCCTCAGAGTCTTCTAATTCTCCTGTTAACTCCCGGTACACCTGCCATGCAGTCAACCCAAAACCCCGTCCCGCAGCTTCGCGCAACCCTCTTTGCCGAACCCACCACTCCAATCGGCGGCGTTCAGATTCCAATTCTTGCATTAAATTGGGAAGTTTGTCTTCAAGGGTTCGCCAAGAAAACCGGGTCTCTTGAATGTTCCGAGTGAACCCTTTGCGGGCCTGAGGGAATGCCGCAGAAAAGGAAAGTTCCCCTTCTTGAGCCCACTCTTGCAACTGTTCTCCCACATCAGGGCCCTCAAGTTGACAAAGGCGCCGAAGATAGAAAAGTAAGTCTCCCCTCATTCCGGAATTCAAGCCGAGAAGTTGAGAAGGGTGCAAGTCTAAAAGTGACTCTCCAATATTCTCAGCGTTTTCCCAACACCAATCTAACCCACCTTCTGCTCCCCCTAAAAGTCCGAGAACTTCAAAGAGCTGACCCGCTGGGTGGCTTCGGCGGAAGCTGCGATATTCAAAAGAGAGTTGAAAGGAACGGCGGTCACGGGCAAGCACTTCGCCTTCGGCATCAACAATGCGACCACGGGAATAAGGCAAGCGGCGTACATGGCTCCGTGAGCTTCGTGCCTCGCTTAACCAGTCTTCGTGTTGAACGACTTGCATCTGCCAAAGCCGAGCAATTAAAAGAAATAGCACACTCAGGAAAACAATGGCCAAGCGCAATAGGCGGGCATGCCTCATACCGCAAGCTCCCGTTGGGCATTCAAAGACGGCGGAGTGCGAAGAAGAGCCCAAAGGGCGGCAACCCAAAAAGAACGCCAGAGGAAAATTTCAATCGGCAAGGCCAGACCAAGAAGTTCACTAGTTCGCCAATCCAAAAAGGCCATCGGTATGGTGGAAACTCCGCCGACTAAAAAGCGGGGAAGGAAACGATCGTCGGATAAATGCCGGTGACTCCACCAACGAAAAGCCAAGGCTCCACCCAAAGCTGCCCAAGAAGAGAAGGGGCTGACAACTGTGACAGCGGAACGAAGGGCACCAAAAAGAAAAACCAAAAAACTCGCGCGACCTAATGAGCCAATCTTTACAGGAATCGCAACTAACAAAAGAAGAAGCCATGGATCTGGAAGAAAGGCCCCCCATGGAAGACTTCTCAAGGTTGGAGTTGCCATAGTTAAAAGAAGGGCAACCGGGAGCAACACGCGATAACGGGGAACCCTCATTCTGGTTCCTCCAAATGCGTGGGCATAGAAACTCCTTCCAACTTTCCAGCAAGAGGAAGTGATGCCTGGTCAGGTTGACCAAGGAATAACCCTCTGGGGAATTGTTCAGAGCCGCGACTAAACAAGCGATCCTCAGGTTCAGCATCCTGGCCAGGTCTCAAGACATGGCGAATGGGGTCAAAGGCAACGGAATCTTTTCCCCAGGAATTAACTGACCTGCGAAGAACCCAGGCGATTCCACCCGACTTTCCAACAACGGGGCCGACCACACGTCCAGAAGTCAAAACCGCAACAGGATTGGGGTCGGCGGAGGTTAAAACCGAGCCAACTTGAGGACCGAGGACTGCATCCAAAACCAAACTGGGCTCCAGTGTGGATGTCTCATGGGCCGGAGTGGGCGGCAATTGAGCTGGCAAGGCACCAACCGCAACGAAAACTCGACCCTCGGCACCAGCGGGTCGGGTGGGCTCCACAACCCAATGCCCTTCCCCTCTTTCAGGGTTTCCCTTGCGCCGCAAAATCCCCAACTCCAAACCAGGCTCCATTAAGCTGGGTGGGTCATTGGCTTTTGACCGCCACAAAACAGGTAAGTCGCGAAGAGGGTCATCGCGAGATTCAACAAAGCGAACGAGGGGCTCCTTTTTTCCCCTTCCAAAACAAACACTTTTCAGGGGTGCGCGTTTGGACGGGAGCAAAACTCCCGTGCGCTCTCCAGAGGCAGTCCAAAGCTGAAGGGTGGCCCGGTTTTCTTCAACTTGACTCACTCGCCCCAAACAGGTGCGCCCGAAAACTGCAATTTGCCCCGGTGCCAAACCAGACAAGGAACCCGAGGCTAAAGTTAACTCTTGCGAGTTATGCTTCAGCACAGGAACGGATAGCCAACGGAAACCTGAAATGCTGGGAGGTTTTCCGATGGCCTCCTCGAGTCGGCCAAGGGAAGTCGGGGGCCTCTTCAGGTTTGGCGTAGCACGCAAACTATCCCCCACAAGCCAACCTGCCATGGGGTTCAAGATTCGACTCAAGGGCCCCACCAAACCCCTCGCCATCGAATCCAAACGCGGTTGGGGCCACCATGCCAAGAGGGCGCAGACCCCCACCAGCCCAATCAAGCTCAGAACGCGCCGAGCTCGCTCTGCGTCCGGCTGATGGTACACCGACTTAGCTGACTTCGATTTCGCCTGTTAGGACTGGACCGTAGAGGTCCAAGTTCTCTACAAACTTGGCAGTTCCGCGAACAACCGCAGTCATGGGATCATCATCCAACTTGGCAGGAAGACCCGTCTGCTGGGTGAAGAAGCTCGAAAGGCCCGGTAGAAGGCCGCCACCACCCACAATGGTGATTCCGGTTTCCAAAAGGTCGGAGCCAATCTCGGGGGGTGCCGCTTCTAGACAATCCAAAACCGCGCGGGCAATGGAGTCCAATGGTTCACGAAGAGCTTCGCGAATCTCTTCGGAAGTAATCACTGCCTTGCGAGGCCGTAAGGTCAAAGTATCGCGGCCTGCAATTTCAACCGACTTCTCTTGGCCCATAGGAGCCGCAGAACCAATAGTTTTCTTAATGAGTTCAGCAGTTTGAGGACCCACTTGCAGGTTGTGGTTCGCACGGAGATAAGTAATCACCGCTTCATCCATTTCATCACCAGCGACTTTGACAGACTTTACTTCAACAGGCCCGGACAAGGCCAGGATTGCAACTTCGGTCGTACCACCGCCAATATCCACAATCATGGAGCCTGTGGCTTCAGCAATGGGGAGGGAGGCGCCCAATGCACCCGCCATGGGTTCATCTACCAAATAAACCTTCCGGGCACCAGCGCGTTCAGCAGAGTTGATAACGGCGCGTTGTTCCACGGTTGTGATTCCAGAAGGAACCGCTATCACAACCCGGGGTCGCATCCAGGCGCGGCCTTCATGCGCTTTCCGTAAAAAGTAACGCAGCATCTTCTCGGTAATCTCGAAGTCCGCAATGACGCCATCTTTCATGGGGCGGACAGCAGCAATATTGCCAGGAGTCTTCCCCAGCATCTGGTAGGCCTCGTCGCCTACACCCATCCCATCGAGGATGACTTCATTTGTGCCCTTGTAAACAGCAACAACTGAGGGTTCGTCAAGAATGATGCCTCTTTCGCGCGAAGCAACGAGCGTGTTCGCGGTTCCGAGGTCGATGCCGAGGTCTTCGGCGAGAGAAAATCTCCCAAGCAGCCAATCCATTGGGTTTCCGGGGTAAGAGGTCAGTTGGCGCGGGGGTAGCGCCGGGTGCGAGTGTAGCAATTAGGAATACCGGAATCCTAGTCCCAACCCAAAAAAAACAAGGGCCCGTCCTTGAAGAACGGGCCCTTTTGCCTGGAAAGTAGTCCGAATTACTCGGAGGAGCTGCTTCCCTGGTACTTAGTGTCGAACATCCCCTCTCCGTAATGGAGCCCTTTTTCGTATTGAACCAAAATAAGGGCCATCAAGAGCATCAGGGTGGTCACGATGACTGCCGCACTCTCCATGGGCATGCCAGGCTTGGGAGCCTCGACGGCCTTCGGAGCTTTCGGGGCCTTCGGAGCCTTGGGTTTCCGAGCCTTTTTGGGCTTTCGTTCCCTCTTGGCAGTAACTTTCTTACGACGACGAGCGGCCATGTCAGTTCCTATAGGGAGGTTGCGAACTTATCGTTCGGGCGGATTTGGAAGTCACCATTAGTTTGTATGGTGCATGCAGAACTTCTTGCGTTGACAACTTCAACGCGAATCTCGCCTTTGTACTGGTGTTCGTTCCAAACATCGAAGGTGTAGCCAGTTCGCACAGCTTGGTCTTTGCCAGCGGCAATGATGACAATGGGCATTCCACCGTCGTAAGAAACATCGGTGACGAATCCACTGATTTCAGGCTGGGCACCGAGATCGTTCTGTTTGAGGTTGAAGCGCTTAACGACTTCATCCAACTTGGTTTGGGCATCAGTGGCGCGATTGTTGGCAAGGCGGAGGGAGCTCTCAAGATCCCTGGCGGAGCGCTGAGCTAGTTGAGC
The DNA here is from genome assembly GCA_030748415.1 of Planctomycetota bacterium. GTDB lineage: Bacteria > Planctomycetota > UBA1135 > UBA1135 > UBA1135 > UBA7888. The sequence continues at coordinate 173,647 of JASMMA010000004.1, read as the reverse complement.
CTTTTCTTCGGCGGCGGTTTGAGCAGCTTCCGCTGATTCCCGCTCATCCAAAGCGTCGTCACGCTCTTCGCGCGCATTCTTCAGGTCGCGGTGGGCATCTTCGAGGGCGGCGCTTGTAGAGGCATTTGCTGAAACTAAGTCGTCCAGCTTGTTGTTGTACTCGCCAAGGGAAGCTGACAAAGTCGAAACTTTTGATTCGGAAGACTCTAATTGCGAACGGAGATTATCATTTTCCGCCTGCGAAGCCTTCAAATCAGAAGCGCGACCGGCGTTCTGACTTTCGAGTTCGTCCACCTGACCTTGGAGGTCGGCAATCGTATTTTTGTTCTCGGCGTTGTCCGAAGCGCGAGCCGATTGCTCACTCTCAAACTGCGCGCGGTATTCTTGACTCGTGCCAATCAGGCTGGCCGCAGAGCCTACAAAAAGACCGGCCAGAACTAAGTTCACGACTACGAAAAGTTTGCCTACAGTGCTCATCCGTTGATTTTGGGGTTCCGGTTTGATCCGGCTACATGGGGGATTTGTTGGGATTTCGTGCCAACATTGGCACAAGGCATTCTAGACGTTTCCGATGGACCGGTATCACGCCTATTTGCGAGTGCGGCAAGATAATTGCCCTATGCCTGAGGGTCAAGAAAGAGGAGGCCCTGAAGCCTTCTCTTTTCCCGTTTTTCCCTTTAAGGTGGCCAAGCCGACAAGCAAAAGACAAAGGGAAGAAAGGAGAGGAGAAACAACCCAACCCCATACAAGATAAGGAGTTCGGACGCCTTCGTCCACGAGAGGGAGTTCCCCAAACAGGACACTTTCAGTCCCGCGGGGAAGAGATGTAATTTCTTTTCCTCGTGAGTCCATCAAGACGGTAATCCCGGTATTCGTGGCACGAAGGATGGCCCTACCGGTTTCCGCGGCGCGAAATCGGGTTGTCGCGACCATCTGATCCATCTCGGCACCAAGCCCATACCAGGCCTCATTTGAGAAAATGATGAAGGCCTGACAGTTTCCCTGGGCTTGCTCCCGGAAAACTCGCTCAAATGCATTCTCCCAGCAAACAGCCGTTCCAAGGCTCCAGGAAGTTCCATCAGGGCGTGAAAGTAAAAGTGGCTCAGGCTCAGGAGCTCTTGCAAAATCTGGGGAAAGGCCGAATTTCTCAAAAACCCAGTTGGCGATTGCAGGTGAGCCAGGGAATCGTCCATCGAAGGGCAGGGTCTCACCAAATGGAACGAGCTCACTTTTTCCAACGTTTCCAACGAGTGCTCCCGCCTGATTAAAGACCAAGGTGCTGGAGGAACGAGGAGAAACAACATTCCCAGCCAGCTCAGGGGCCACTGGTTCATAGGTGTGAGCACCTGTCAGGAAATGCCCACCTTCCGAAAGTGGAGATGCCACCTGGGCGGCGGCGTGTTCCATCAAATCGCGAACTCCATCGGCAGGATAAACCGTGGGTTGCCCTGGAAGCCCTCGGCGGGGAATCCGGATTTCTCCATCTGCCTCGGACAGAGTCGCAGGCAGCAAGAACATCGTTTCAGCCCAGCAGAGAAGCTCAGGGGGAGCGGAATTACCCAATGCTGCTGAAAGCATGGACTCATGCTTTTGGAAGATGGCAACCTCACCCCCATTTGCTGTTTTGGCCCCTAGACCCAAATTGGGTTGGACGGCAGCAAAGGAAACATGGGACACAGGCTCGCTTTCTTGGGTGCGACCTATCTCAAATGCAAACAAAAGAAGGACTGGGCAAAGAAAACCAACGCCTTTCCAACCACGAGAAAAGGACCAGAGCCAGCCACCAAGGAGGAGGATGAGAAGGGAGACACCATTTTCACCCACTGCTGTTGCCATCGTGAGAAACCAACTGTTGTCGGCAAACCCTAATCCCCAAGTGGCCCACGGAACCCCACCAAAAAAGAACTCGCCAACCAACCATTGGGTGGTAAATAACGATAAGGGAGCTGCAAACTCCGGTTTGAAAAAACTACGGAGCCTTCGAAAAAGGAAGCCTTCAAAAACCCATAGCCCGCCCATGACGAGGGCAGCCCCGAAGGGCATCAAACCCCCAGTGGTGGAAAGAATGCTAAAGGCGAGACCCCAAAATAAAATGCCACCCATAAGGTCTCCGCGCCGATCGCCGCCGATTTCCCAATAAACAATGCGGGGAATGACCGACAAAGGGCCCAACCAGGGAGTAAGCCAACCAGGAAGGGCGGCCGCCCTTAAACAGGCGGATGCGAGCGGTAATATTCGCGGATATTTCAATGAGCTGAATCTAAGCGTAAGAAAAATGCCGTCTGCCCAGTTTGCATTTGAGTTCTTGGTGGCAAGTGCAGGAGAGCCGTTGCGCCAGCAAGAGATGTCCAATCACCCGAGCCGTGTTCGGGTCTGGGTGTCACAATTGTTGTCCCGTTAGCGTTCACTTTTAAGTCGGCAGGCAAAAACCGTTCCCTTTTCTTAGAGCGCGCTTCGCCACCTGCTGACCCCTTTTCAGGAATTCGAGCAGAATCGACGCCACGGCATCCAGATAGTTTTCGCACTAAAGGCAACCCTAGTACTTCAAGAATGACAAAAGAGGAAATGGGGTTTCCGGGAAGGCCGAGAACCCATTTGTTTTCCCGATGGCCAGCCCAAACCGGCTTTCCGGGTTGGATAGAAACGCCATGGAACAATTCCTTAACGGAAAGTTCTTCAAAAACAATGGGCATGAAGTCTTTTTCGCCCATGCTTACTCCGCCAATCGTTACGACGAGGTCGGCATCATCCAGTGCAGACTCCACGGCCCCACGGAGGGCGACAGGGTCATCAGGAACATGAAGGTGCCGAACAACTTCAGCGCCGGCCCTCTGGAGTTGGAGAGCAGACCCAAGACGATTTGAGTCTCGAACTTGGTGCGCGGCGGGATTTAACTCCCACTGAATGACTTCATCACCCGTTGAAATCACAATTGCACGAGGCCGGGGAAATACATTTAGCGAGGAAAGGCCGCAGCCAGCAGCGGCGGCCAAATCGCTATCCGCCAAGCGAACGCCTGGCTCAATAAGAACCCGGCCGGATACCCCCATCTCTCCGGCCAACCGAACATGGCGACCAGCAACGGGAGTGTTCTCGAAGCGAACGGTGTTCCCATCTACTTGGCAATGCTCAATGGGGATTACGACATCGGATCCCGGGGGGACGGTCCCTCCTGTCATGACGGCCACCGCTTCACCGGGACCTAGGGTGGGGATTTCTGAGGTTCCTGCAAAAACTCTCCCTACTAGAGTTCGGATTGCATCACCATCTTCAGACCGAGCCGCGAATCCATCCATGGCGGAGCGGGGAACGGGTGGCTCGGAACGGTCCATAGCCACAGGATGGGCCAAAACACGGCCTTGGGCACGGTCTAAGGGAATCAACTCGAATGGTCGCTCCACTGGTCTTGCCCTTCCCAACACAGCTTCAACCGCTTGGGGATAGGCAATCAATTCATGCCCACGATGCTCTTGGTCACAGATTTCTCCTCCCATGTTGCCTATCTTCCCCTAGAGAATGGTTTAATGGAAGCCCCAGTTATGCGTAGTACTGTCACAATCCTGTCACGATGAAACGAATCTCCCCCACTACATGCCTCATCGCTCTCCTCTTCTTGGGTTCTTGTGGCTCGCCTGATCCCTCACCCAAGGAGGACAACAATCCCTCAAACAGCGAAACTAAAGGCGTTTCTTCGAATGAGGAATCCCCAAAGACCCACTCTGACCGTGCTTGGAGCGGGGCTGAGGCCGCCAATCAGGCCAAAGATGTTGCGCTGGTTCGAACTACCACCCTACAACGCCGCCTAGCTCAAAAAAGCTTGGTTGCAGTTGCCGATGTTGTCTCCCTAGATGAAGTTGATGTCTTTCCTGAAAGAACTCAACCCATCGTGGAGCTGCTGGTCGAGGAAGGGGATCGCGTTCATTCTGGCCAGGTCCTTGCCAGACTGCGTGACAAGGTTGAACAACTTGCTCTAGCTGAGGCACAGGTCCGCCTAAGTGAAGCTGAAAACGAAAATGCGCGAGCGGAGCGAGATCACGCCCGGAATACTTCCCTGAAAGAATCTACTGGTGAAACCGGTACCCAACTCATTTCAGATCGGGAACTCGAGACCAGTCGACAGGCCATGGTCACCGCAAGCACTGCACATGCCGCGGCAAAAGTTGCGCAAGACCGTGCAAAATTTGAAATGGAACAAACCGTAATCCGTGCACCGATTGCAGGCACCATTGCCACTCGTGAAATTTCCTTGGGTGATATGGCGAACCCTTCAGCTCGCGCCTTTCAAATTGTTGATGACTCACAACCAAAGGCAATTTTTTACAGGCCCCAAAGAGAGTTGTCTCTTCTCCACAAAAACCAACTTTTCCAAGCAGAATCAGAAGCCCTGCCAGGTCGATCATTGCACGGGAAAATCGATCGGGTGTCTCCGGTCGTGGACATGGAAAGTGGAACCTTCAAAGTAACCGCTTCTCTGAACACAGACGCGGGCCCCATTCCGATTGGCGTTCTTGTCAAATTAAGGCTCGTTCTTGACGAGCACCCTCAAGCACTCATGGTGCCTAAAAAAGCAATCCAATTTAAGGGAAAAGAAATGTTTTGCTTTGTTGTTCAAGAGGACAAAGCAGTTCGAGTTTCAATTACTCCTGGCTTCGAAGAGCCTAATTTTATTGAGGCCCTGTCTGTCGATGGCAGCCTAAAAGCGGGCGACGAAGTTGTCATGGTGGGTGCTGACCGTTTGGCTGACGGAGACTCGGTGGAGATTGCAACGGAATGACCTCTAAAGGCGGTTTGTTGGCACTGGGCGTCCACCGACCGGTGGGCGTTCTCATGGTTTTTTCGGCGCTTGTCGTTTTTGGATTTGTTTCCTTGGGGAAACTTCCCTTCGATTTACTTCCTCAAGTTGATTATCCATCAATCACGGTACGCACGACTTGGTCAGGCGCTGCACCCGAAGATCTTGAAGAACGGGTTACCGAACGCCTTGAAGATGCCTTGGCCACGGTGGGCGGTTTGGAGCGAATGCGGTCAAGCTCCCGCGCGGAGCTCTCCGAGATTCTGTTGGAGTTTGAATGGGGTTCGAATCTTTCCTTCCTTGTCCAAGATGTGCGCGAGCGATTAGATCGAGTGTTCTTGCCTTCGGGGGTGGAACGGCCTCTCATTCTTCGTTACGACCCAAGCTTGGACCCCGTATTGCGGCTTGCCCTCTCGGGTGACGAGGATTTAGTTCGGTTGCGCGATGTTGCGGAACAAGAAATTGAGCGAACCCTTGAAGCGCTTGACGGAGTTGCCGCTGTCAAAGTTCGTGGAGGCCTAGAGGATGAGATTCAAGTTTTATTGGACACTCAAAGACTTGCCGCTCTTAATCTGACCCCTGAGGCTATTCGTCAAAGACTTCAAGATGAAAACCTGAATGTTCCAGGCGGAAAACTGGAAGAAGGGGCCGTGGAATATGTAGTACGCACGCTAAACGAATTCCGCACCCTTGATGAAATCAGTTCCCTCCCTATTGTCCAAAAGGGAAGTGCATCCATTCTTCTGTCCGACATTGCCCGAGTCTCTAGAACTCACAAGGATCGCGATGTTGTTCTCCGAGTTGGTGGCAAAGAAGCTGTTGAAATTGACATCTTTCGAGAAGCAGGCTCCAACATTGTGGATGTGGCCGCATCTGTTCACGCCCGACTATTTGAAAAACCAGCCGAATCCTCTTCAAGCAGCCGCAGAGGAGGCCAGCACTCAAGCTCCGGCAGGGGAAGGATGCAAAAAAAATCCCTCGTGGAGAAACTTCCACCTGGGATGAAGCTCACGGTTCTTTCAGACCAATCGCTTTTTGTTCGCGGCGCAATTTCTGAAGTACAAGGCGCCGCATTTGTGGGTGGACTCTTAGCCATCCTTGTTTGCTTTTTATTCCTTCGCCGCCTGGCTATCACTGCCATTATTGGCTTAGCCATTCCCGTGTCCATCATCGCCACCTTCGGCGCAATGTATGTTGCCGAAGTTAGCATGAATGTAATGTCCCTTGGTGGACTTGCTCTTGGCATTGGAATGCTCGTGGACAACGCAATTGTTGTTCTGGAGTCTGTCTCTCGATGTCGAGACGAGGGAGATGACCCTCTAGATGCAGCTGTTCGAGGTGTTCGCGAAGTGGGCTCTGCTGTTACGGCTTCAACCTTGACCACAATTGCCGTTTTTGCACCGATTATTTTTGTTGAGGGTGTTGCTGGCCAAGTGTTCGGTGATCAGGCATTAACTGTTGTATCTTCCCTCCTCCTTTCTTTAACAGTTGCGCTGTTCTTTATTCCCGGCCTCGCGGCTCGCTTCCACATGGATGAAGGCCGCCGACCTACTTCTGAACGACCTGTTCTATTTGCCAGAATTCGAAGTGGACTTTTCAAAAACCTACCTCAAGGGAACCCGCATAAGAAGAAATTACGCGTTTTCATTGGAAGCCTTTCTGTTGTTGCTTGGCTTAGCCTTTCTGCTTGGAAAAACTCTGTCATGGCCCCTTATGCAGAACAATTGAAGTGGGGTGGTTGGGGAATTCCCGATGAAGCCAAAGAACTTTCGGCGGCCCTTGGGTTTTGGGCTTTAGTTGCCCTCATTCCATTTTTGTGGACAGGGGGGCGCTCTCTCTTTTTAGTACTTGGCCGTTTTTTTGCTGACACATCGGGCCTACTGTCCTCTCTCTTCCGCGCTCTTCTGTTCATTGTGTTTGTTCCTCTCGGCTGGGTTCTTCGTCCAGCAGCGAGTTGTGTTGAAGTTGCTCAAAAAAAGCTGGATTCAAAATACCCAGCCCTTCTCCGCCGGACCCTCACGCGACCTGGCCTCGTCCTTGGCCTGACTGTGCTTCTGGTTTTGGCAACTCTTCAGGCTAGCCAAAAATTAGGCCGCGAACTCCTGCCCGAGGTAATGCAAGGCGAGCTCACCGCCGAACTTATTTTCCCATCGGGTTATCCGCTTGAAGAAACAGACTCCCTCACGACCAAACTTGAAAAAAAGATTTCGTCCATCCCAGGCATTCGAGATTCTGCCGCTGTTTCGGGCGCTGACCGTGAATCCATTAGCAATGATGAAGATGGGCCTCATGTTGGGCGAATCACAATCCGCCTAGATGATGTGCCCAATCGCCGGGTGCTCGAATCTGAAGTCGAAAGCAAGCTGCGCCATCTGCTTTCTCGACAACCTGAACTTCGGCGATTTGAGATTCGCCGCCCGACTCTTCTAGCGCTTAAAGCTCCTCTGGAGGTCGAAGTCTATGCAGAAGACCTTTCCGAACTCTCGGTCATCACCGATTCCGTCCTCGAACGCCTACTGGGTATTCCTGGTGTATTGGATTTGAGGAGTTCCCTCCGAAAAGGGAACCCTGAGGTTCGTGTTGTTTTAGATCGTGAACGGCTCGCGGAGCACAATCTGAATCTTGGACAAGTTGCTACTCGCCTACGCCTTGCTGTTGAGGGGGAAGTTGCCACAACATTCCCAGAATCTGATGAGCGCTTGGATATCCGAGTCCGTGCTGACCTGTCTGAAATGCAAACGGTGGAACAACTTCGTGATTTGCCTGTTAATCCTGAAGCTGAGCGCCCTCTCCCTTTGGGCGCGGTTGCGGAACTCACTACCGCCTTTGGTCCAAGTGAAATTCGGCACATTGGTAGCCGGCGAGCGGCGATTCTCTCTGCTTCCGTCGCGACTGATGGTTTGAGCCTTGGTGAAATCTCAGGCGAAATGGATTCCGCGCTTGCGGACCTTTCCCTTCCTTTGGCATCATCTGTTCTTATCGGTGGCCAAAAACAAGAAATGGAGCAGGCGCTGAGTTCTCTCAACTTCGCCCTTCTGCTTGCCATCTTTTTGGTTTATGCGGTCATGGCTGCTCAATTTGAATCATTACTTCAGCCATTTGTGATTATGTTTTCGGTTCCTTTAGCAGGAATTGGAGCGGCATGGGCTCTTCTATTGAGTGGTACTCCAGTGTCTGTTGTAGCTCTTCTTGGTTTTGTTGTTCTTGCTGGAATTGTGGTCAACAATGCAATCGTTTTAGTCGATCGCATGAACCGAAATCGACGAACGGGCATGAGTCTTGACGATTCTATTGTGGAAGCTGCTCAAACACGGTTACGCCCCATTCTTATGACCACCTTCACGACCGTTCTGGGAATGATTCCTCTAACCGGGTGGCTGGCAGGCGTTGGTAACGCTGAAGGAACGGAACTACGAGCTCCTATGGCTCTGGTTGTAATCGCTGGTTTGCTCTCTTCGACTCTATTGACCCTACTCGTTATTCCGGTGATTTATCGCACCGTCGAGAAAATCTCTCCCGCGGCGCGCAATGATTGAACTTCAAAGTTTTTTCAGAAGATTGGTTTACCGACCTATTGCGGTACTCATGTTTGTTGTTGCCCTTCTGGGTCTTAGCTGGATTGCCGCTTCCAGAATTCCAATTGAACTTCTTCCCAAAGGGTTTGGTTCGTCCACGGTTTCTGTTTCCATTCCTTGGACCGGCGCCAACCCAAGCGAAATTGAACAGCAGGTTATTCGCCCAATGGAAGAAGAGTTCAGGAGTATCGTAGGACTCAAAGAAATGAATTCCGTGGCCTCAGAAGGCCGCGCGGTTATTAACTTATCTTTTTCTGGCGATGCCGACATGAACGAGGCCTATGCCGAAGTCGCTGACCACATTGAGCGAGCTCGCCTAAGTTTGCCCAAAGAAGCCGATCGCGTTTCTGCACGACGATGGTCCGGAGATTCCATGCCTGTTCTTTGGTGCGGGGTCATGTTCGACCCTGAAGACCGCGATGAAGTTCAAGGAATCGTTGCAGATGTCTTGATTCCCCGACTGGAATCAGAAGATGGCGTGGCCTCGGTTCGAGTGCGAGGTCTGGAACCTCGCTCTGTTCGAATTTTAATTGACCAGGAACTATCAGCTGCAAACCGCGTGGATATTGGAGCCTTGTTCCGTAGCCTCCAAGCCGACAATATCTCTTCACCTATTGGTGATTTAGAGGAAGGAGATTCCAGACATATTGTTCGTATTGATGGGAGGTTTACCAGCCTCCAAGACATTGAAGAGTTCCCGATTCGCAAGGGATTAAAAATCAAAGATGTCGCTCAAGTTGTTGCGGTCCGGAGCCTCCCTGATGACCTATTTAGGATTGATGGGCGTTACTCCATGGGAATGTCTATCACCAAAGAAACGTCTGCCAACACTTTTGAAGTTTGCAAGCGCTTGACTGACTTAATGGAGAATGAGTTGCCGAACCACCCCTTGCTGGGGAAGATGGAATACTCAGTCTTTTGGTCAGAAGGCGAGTCTATTCAGTCCTCCCTCGAAGCCCTCGTCAAAAACTCTCTCTACGGTGGGCTGATTGCGTGTGTGGTTTTGTTTATTTTTATGCGCCGGATTGGCTACACCCTTCTTGTGGCATGCTCGATTCCTTTTTCGGTCCTTGCCACCCTTGCTTGGCTTTACTTTGCCGGCGACAGCTTCAACATGATGTCCATGATGGGAATCACCATTTCCATCGGGATGCTTGTGGATAATGCTGTTGTCATTGTTGAAAGTATTATCCAAAGAAGAGAACGGGGTGAGTCAGTTGATGACGCATGCATCAATGGCCCATCAGAAATGGCGCTCGCTGTAACGACTGCGACATTAACCACCGTTGTTGTTTTTCTTCCTCTTATCTTTATGGCCGATGACCGGATGGCCAAAACATTTACCCATGCCATGGGTATCCCCCTTTGCGTAGCTCTTGTTTCTGCCCTCATTCTTGCAGAACTGGTCGTACCCACTGCCTGCCGCCTTCTTTCTCGCGGCCCAACTCGCAAAGGGCGAGCATTGGCACCAAGCGATAACCCTCACTCCTTTCCAAGCTCAGGGTTCCGGTCCTGGATGCCTCGACTTGCACGGTGGTCCCTGCAAAATCGCCTTAAGGCCGGAAGCCTCTCCCTGCTCTTTTTAGCATCTGGCTCTTTTGCAAGCTCTGGAAATTCATTCCAAGAAGGGATGCTCCTAGGTGGTGGACAAATATCCTATTCCTTTGAGTTTGCCGCAAACACCAGCCTGCAGGAAGCCGAAGAATCGGTCATTTTGCTGGAAGAGACCCTCAACGGCCCTTTGAATGAAAAGCTTGGCTCTCCGACGGTTGGCATAGATTTCAACAAGAGGGGCGGCGAAATCAACTTGTGGCACGAAGGCAAACAATCTCCGGAGCAAAAGGAACATATTCAAGCCACCTTAAAGGAGTCCCTTCCAAAGCGACCTGCTTACGAACTTAAAATTGAGGACCGATATGACCGAATGTCTCAGCAAGACAAGTGGACCCGCATCGCTATTGCTGGCCCAGATTCAACAACTGTCGCAGACCTCGGGGAGCAAGTTCGCGAAGCAGCTCGCGCAAGCTCCAACTGGAAAGCTGTCCAAGAAGATGAGCAAGCTTCTCGGGAAGTACTCGTTCGACTAAACCGAGACCGCCTTCAAAAAATGGGGAGCTCCAGCCGAGCAGTTTTAGGAAGCATCGAATATGGACTCCGTGGTCTCATGGTCTCTCGATTCCAAACGGAGCGTGGTGAAATCCCTGTCATCTTGGAGTTTGACCGCCCTGAAAACCCCGACCGAGAAGTCCTTCGAGAAATGACTGTTGCAGGTTGGGAAAAGGGCGCTCCCACCCCGTTATCTGTTTTCGCTGAGTTCGAAGACCGCCGCGCGCCCTCCAGTATCTTTCGGCGAGATGGAAAAACCATGGCCGTTGTTGGCCTTAAACATTCCAGCGATGACATGCGGAAGGCTGCGAATGACACCAAAAAACTCATGGCAGGCATTGAAATGCCTGATGGGTTTGCGTGGGAACAAGCCGGCGGCTGGAGCTCTTTCCAGCAAGACATGGGTGAACTGAAGTCAGCCTTCGCGCTTGCCGTTGCATTGGTTTTCTTATTGATGGGGCTCCTTTTCGAATCCCTGGCTCTTCCCTTTTCCGTTCTCGTCACTATTGGCTTTGCCGTAGTTGGCGCAAACTGGGCATTTAAACTCACAGGCACCCCCATGGACCTCGTGGCCATGATTGGAATGATTGTTTTGGCCGGGGTTGTTGTAAACAACGGGATTGTGCTCGTGGATCGAATTATCCGGTTGGAGAAATCAGGCCTGCCTAGGTCTGAAGCTGTGGTGCGTGGTGTCCAAGACCGTTTACGGCCAGTCTTGATGACCGCCATGACCACAATCGCTGGCCTTCTCCCTTTGGCCCTCTCCAAACCTGATGGTTCGGGAATTTCCTTCCAAGGGCTTGCTGTTGGAGTCTCTGGCGGACTCACATTTACAACCTTCTTCACCCTTTGGGTGGTCCCCCTGCTTTATACCGTGCTGCAAGATTTTGGCGCTATTCTCCGCGCTGAGGTCTTTGACCGACTTTTCTCGCGCTAGGACTTGCCAAACGGGTTGAATGGAGAGAAAATCCCCTCTTCCCACGGCCAGTCATGACCCAGTTCCTTGAAGGCAAATGTTCCGCGTCCCCTCATCGCTTTGCGGTGGTGGTCGCCGATTTCAACCCTGACATTACTGGGGCTCTCCTCGAGGGCAGTCTTCACACTTTTCGAACACATGGCCTATCTGATGATGCGGTCACAGTCGTTCGAGTTCCCGGCGCTTTTGAAATCCCTCTCACTTGCGACCGCCTTGCTGCCTCAGGGGATTACGCTGGAATCATTGCCCTCGGGGCGGTAATCCGTGGCGATACTCCACACTTTGATTATGTTGCGGGAGAGTGCGCTCGAGGAGTGATGGACTGCATGCTTAGGCATTCATTGCCCCTTGTTTTTGGTGTACTCACGACCGACACCCTAAAGCAAGCAAAACTAAGAGCGAGCCTCTCGGTTCTGGGCCAAGCGCCTTCCGAGGGTGAGGGGCGAACAGAAAAAACATCCTCTGAATCCAATAAAGGTTCAGAAGCAGCCGAAGTGCTCCTCCAAATGAGCAACTTGCTCGAACAAATTTAATGTCTGTACCCGTCCGCCGCCGTACCCGCGCCCGTGAGCTTTCCCTTCAGTTCCTTTTCATGCTGGAACTCCGTGGTGGCCAAGCTATGGAAGACTGGGATGCATTCATCAAGCACCACACCCAAAGGAATCCAGACAAGAAAGGGCGAGAAGAAGTTGCAACTTACTCCAAAACTCTCATCGATGGGGTTCAGCTTCACCTTCATGAGTTGAATACCTGGATTGAGCGCATTGCCTCTAACTGGCGCCTGGAGCGTATGGCTCATATTGACCGTAACATTTTGCGAATTGCAATTTATGAATTGCTCTTCATTCAAGATGTTCCCTTTAAGGTGGTGATTAACGAAGCAATTGATGTAGCCAAGCGATATTCGACAGCGCAGAGTGGCTCTTTTGTGAACGGAATCCTAGATCGCGCCCGTCTCATCATTAATGAACAAAGAGAAATGGGAGTTGAACATCCAGCCCCACCCATGCGCGAACCATCCCTTGCCCCTCCTACAATGGGCGATGAAAAATCGTCCATGGTGGCTCCGCCTGTTCCTCCAACACCACAACCTCGAACACGCATCCCGAAAACGGACCCGGAGGAGGGCTAACACTTGGTCCTAGCTTCCTTCAAACGGGGGCTAACCCGAACGCGAAACCGCATATCTCATGCGCTGCGAAAACTCGGGGGAGACACCAGCACTCAAGTTACCCTTGAGACCCTTGAGGAACTACTTTACACGGCAGATGTAGGGCCGCTGGCCGAGTCCTTGCTAATCGAAGCCGAATCAAAACTCCAATCGGGCGACATCGGAAGCCCTTCTGATATTCCTGCATGGCTCCAGAACAGCCTTCGGGAAATTCTTCCAGACTCCAACCCTTCGCCCATTCGATTTGCAGAAATTGGCCCCACAGTTTTGCTTGTTGTTGGGGTCAATGGGTCGGGGAAAACCACAAGTGTTGCCAAACTCGTGCGTTGGCTCCAGGAACAAGGTCGGCGGCCATTGATTGCTGCGGCTGACACTTTCCGAGCTGCCGCCGTTGAACAACTTTGCATATGGAGTGAACGACTCGGTGTTGAATGTGTACGCGGAAGTGACACTTCGGATCCTGCTGCCGTGGCTCACGATGCTTGCGCAAGATTGCTTTCAAGCGATGCTGATGTTCTAGTCATCGATACTGCTGGTCGTTTGCATACTCAAAAGAACTTAATGAGTGAACTGGAGAAAATTGCTCGAATTATCAAACGACAGATACCTGATGCGCCCCATGAAACACTCCTGGTCATGGATGCCACAACAGGTCAAAATGCAATCCAACAAGCACGGCGCTTTGGCGAATCTACCCCCCTTTCCGGGGTCATTCTCTCTAAATTGGATGGCACCGCAAAAGGTGGGGCTGTTCTTGGCATTTCTAGAGAACTCGGAGTACCGGTGAAATTCATCGGCCTCGGAGAACAAGTTGATGACTTTGAAGTCTTCAACTCTGAAGAATTCCTTGAAGCCCTCCTTGAACCTCAATCGGTTGAATGATGTGGCTCCTGATTGCTGCGGTCCTAGTTCCGGTTTGGGCCTGGTCACCCGGCCTTTTGGACGCTGCCCGTTTTGATGGGGCCCTGCTTTCCCTAATTGCTCTGATTGCTTATTTATGGAAACGACCGACTCCTGTTTCTGGAACTCTTCCATTTGCAGCTTTCATTTTCCTAGGATGCTTGCCTCTTTTTATTGAAACATCTTCCTCTTCTTTTTCTATTTTGGGCGGTTTGGTGGATCGAGCTCCTTGGCTGGGTGCCTTTACAATTCTTTGTGTTGGGGCTCATCAATCAAAGGCACTAGCAAAGGCTTGGCCATGGGTTTTAGGCGGCATCTTTGCAGCTGCCGGTTATGGGCTCCTCCAACTGTTTGGGTTCGACCCATTTTCTTGGCGGCCTATGTCCCATTCCGCACCAACAGCCCCACTGCCAGGAACCAATCATGCCGCTGAAATCCTAGCTCCTGCGTTACTGGCTGCTTTGGCTCTTGAGTGGCCCCGCACTCTCACCGCTCGCATTCTCCTTTTGGTTCCGGTTGCTTTCTTTTTAGGAAGCCTTCATGTTTTTGCTGCCTGGGTCTCCTTATTAATTGGGATGCTGTTCCTGCTTCCGTGGAAAAAGCCCCAACAACTTTTCATTCTGGGCTTTGTCCTTCTCGCAATGGCCTTCGGTGATTCACTCGGACATTTTGAGGAATCGGGTTCCGAGCCAGAAACGGTTGCCCTCCCAAACAACGAGTCTCAAAGTGAAACAAATGTTTCCATTCAAGTTCGGTGGTTAACTAGCCTATCGGTTGCTCAATACGCAATGACCCACCCACTTGGCATCGGCCTTGGGCAATACGAAAAGCACCATCCGCATTGGCAAAACCCAGAGATTTTGCGGGTCGCGAGCCATAACTTCTCTGATCCCGCAACACCCAGAGCGAAAGATCCGCACAATGAAGCCCTTCTTGCTTGGGTGGAAACTGGCTGGTTGGGATTTGCTTTTCTCCTTTTTTGCTTTTTCCGATTGCTCCGCCGTCCCTATCGCAGCACCTGGACATGGGCCCCTTTAGTTGCCATGGCTGTTCATGCAAGCGTACGTTCCCCTTTTGCTGACAACGGAGCCTCACTTGCATTTGCTGCTCTATTGCTCGCGAGTTCCTCAACTACCAATAATCCCTGTGACTCATCAGGCTCGCCTTCCAAGCAGGGTCCTTTTTCTCGGCTTCTTCTTGGTGGATTCGCGCTTTTGGCTGGTGTTGCTGCTGTTCCACAACTCGCGGGGGAATACTTTTTATCCCGTTCGGTGTTGGAAGGCGATTTGGATAAGCATGAGTTCACCGTTGAAGCCCAAAATATTCAACGCGCTCTTTGGTGGCGACCCTGGCACGCAGTTGCATGGGATTTGGAAGCTTCAAGATTAAGCCGATTGGGCAACAATCCCGACCAGGTCCGACAGGCTCTCAAAAACGCAATCTCTCAAGACCCTGCGGACCTCTTTGCACTCACCAGCTTGCTCAAACTTGAAATGCTTTCAGGTTCCCCTCTCCTGGCTCATGAGTATTTAATTCAAGCAGAATCGTTTGCCGCCCAACACCCATCCATCAGGGAAGCGCGCACTCTTTGGCTTGAAGAAATGGGGACCACCCAAAACAGGAATGGAACTCTATCCCTACTTGAAAACCAAAAGAAGGCCCGTGCTCACTTCTTGATGGGGCATTCATTCTTAGCTTTCGCAGCAGCTCGTCGAAGTGCCCACGAAGTATGCCGCGAAGAACTTTCACAGGCCGCTTTTTACGCAGACCAGCAGCGCCCACTATTTGAACGGTTGGCGCGACACGAAGCACCCGCGGAAAAATCCGTTAGGGAGTTGCTGCTTAGGACACTCGAAGACTCCGGTCCCTATCTTGGACCAGAATCGCCAGAGGATTAATTCTCGCTGTTGATTTTCTCGATGTTGTAAGCCCGGGCAAGCCCTTCATAAGAAAGACCTTCATCCCAAAAGCGGCGGGTCGCTTCCTGGCGGGCAGTTCGACGCGCATAGTCAACTTCGCCAGGCCACATCTTCTCGCTATCGGCCTCTCTTTGTTCCAAGAGTTGAGCGACAACAAAGATTCCTTCGCGAGCATTTTCAAGGGGCTCAAGAATTTCTCCATCAAGAAGTTCTTCTGCTTGAGCACCTACCATATTTCGCAACCATGGGCGAACCTTCTCTTCGGAATCCCAACGAGGGTCGTTTACCATTCGCATCCGGCGACAAATCCAATCTTGAACGCGAACCACTCGGCCTGCGGCGGCAACAGCCGCAGCAAATTCTTCAGCAGATTGAGTGATGGGGTCCCCTTCAAGGGCACCTTCGGCCAGTGGAACAGCAGCAACAAATGCTTCGGCTGCTTCTCGGGCTAAGCGCGCCTGTTCTTTTTCGCGCCAGAAATCGACTACCGACTCCTGAACTTCAGCAAGCTCTGGCATGGCACGAGCATTCTGTTCAAAAGGCCGGGCAAGAACCGCAACGCCATCCTGAAGAAGTGGCTCCCCGAGCCACTTTCCAAGTTCTGCGAAGGCAAGGTCGCGGAGGCCAGCGGAGCCCACTCTTTCAAGCTTGGGAATCTCGGAGGATGGAACTGCTTCTTCAAATCGAATCAGCTCCACACCCTTCTCAGTAGCAAAGTCCACAAGAGAGAACCCTTCGTTACTTTCAGCTTCCCCTAAAGCGCTCCGAAGTTCCAAAGCCGCGCGGTTCAAACGATAGTCTTTTGATAGTTGGTCGCCCAATTCTTCGCGGGTTAGGGTGGGATTCTCCTCAATCTTCTCATCGGTATCATCTCGGTGATAGAGGGTAAATCGACGGAAGTCATAAAAGGCTTGGAGAGCCTCTTCGGATGGCTCTTCAGAAGGTGCCCAGGCCTTCACCGAATCAGTGCCAAGAGAGTCTTGGCTCAATAGAAGGGTTTCAAAGGCAACACTTTCTTCATTTTCCAGTTGGGAGCGCTGCTGAAAGTCCAGGTCATTTTCGTAGAAGGCGGCAAGAGCCTCTTGCTCGGGGTGCAGTTCCGCAGCTTCTTTTTCAAACTCACTCGTCGCAAAACTAACCCACTGATAGCGGACCTCTGAAAAGTCCTTCGACCATTGAGCCAGGGTTTCTTCAGGGCCTGGGTTGACACCCGAGGCTAAAAGAGAGCCCAAAGTCCGAACTCGCAATAGTTCCCGAAGAACGCCCTCGTATTCAAGAGCAGACCGGAATCCCAAACCGCGCCAAATGTTGGCATACTCTGCCTGACGGAGTTGCTGCATTTGCATCGAAAGAAAATCTGCAAGACGAGAGTCGTCCACCACAATCTCTAAATCATCAACCAGTTTTCGCTTGGCAGCCATGGCCAGCACTTGCTCTTCATTGCTTGAGCGTGGACCCCCAAAAATACGGCTATCCCATTGCATGAAATTGCTGGCGAGGCGGTATTCCTCGAGGGTTATCACGGCAGGGCCACTCGGGAGGTCCATTCTTGCCATTTCAGGTGGCCCACCATTCATCATATTTCGAAAAACAGTGGTCATGGGACCCGTAATTGAGAAGATGAGCAGACAAAAGATTGCCAAGCCCAAAAGAACCCACTTGTTCTTAGGGGATTCCAGTTCGGGTGCAGTTTGAGAAGTGTCCTTTTGGGGAGTATTCATGTGAGGTAGGACCAATCGGTCGGGCCGCAAAGTGTACCCTCACGGCAGGGCTTTGAGCTATTCAGCTTCGCCTTGGGCGCTTTCCGCCTCTTGGGGGGTGGGCGGTTCCTCTACGGGCTGAGCCAAACGGCCAGCTTCGGGAAGCTCCGATAGATTTCGAAGACCGAACTTGTCCATAAATTCACGGGTTGTTCCGTAAAGAAACGGGCGGCCTGGCAGTTCGGCGCGGCCCAAGATTCGAATCTGCTTTAGATCTAACAGATGGCGGAGGTGGGGTCCGCTTTTGACCCCTCGAATGGCATCGATATCTGCTTTGAGAACAGGTTGGCGGTAAGCAATTAAGGCTAAGACCTCCAAGGCAGCTGGGCCCAATCGATCCGTTTGGGCGCGTTTACGAACTGGCTCCAAGGATTCAGCGACATCTTCTGAGGTAAGCATGCGCCATGCCCTCCCGACCTGACGAAGGGTCAAAGGGAGATTCCTTTCAGCGATCCATGCTTCCATCGCTTCCAAGAATTGGCGTGGGCTATATAGCTCTTCTTTCGGCTCGGAATCGGCATCGCAGGAATCTGGATACATCATTTCACGAATCCGGTCCATCCCGACTGGGTCAGGGGATGAAAACAGAAGTGCAAATAGAACCCGGAGTTGTTCTTCCGGGATCTCAGGGGGTTGGTTTTCAGAAGACGCCAAAGCTCCGAGTGGGTTTAAGGATTGCCGAAGGGCTCTCGCTGGCAGTATAGCGGCGGAGCATCTCTTCCCACCAAGACCGGGCCTCTATCGGGCCTGGGGGCAAATCGGTCAAATCCTGACGCAGCACATCTCGAGGAGGCAAATACTCCGTTTTGGCCCGACTCTCCAGAATACGGAAAAGAAACCAGTTCGAATCTCCTTCCAGGCGGAAGGGTCCTATGACATCGCCGGCCTCGGCAGAATCTAATTCGCCTGCAATGGGTTCCACGCAATAAGACTGGAGAACTTCTTTCTGAACCGGGACCCCCCATTCACGAGGGTCTGCCCCTAACTGAAGCCGCTCCCCAAAATCTTCAGCTTCTTCGAAGCTACGAGCGGATACCGCCAATACCACCCAGGACCCGTCCTGGAAGGAGCCTGCTCTCATCACTCTTTGGTAAAGGAGGTTATCGGCCAATCTTTGCCTCAGCGAAACTTCGAAGCCAGCGCGAGAACATCCCCAACGGCTTTGGCACCATGCCTCAAAATGATCTCGTCCACCCAAGTTTGACTCGAGGTCTTGCACAGTTTGCTCAAGAGTTCTTTGGATTTCTTCGGGAGGGATTTCTATCTGAAGCCGAGTCCCTTCTAGGCGAGCAATCTCACTTCTGAGGAGAGCACGGCGAACAGCCTGCATTTCTTCCGGGAATAGAAACTCCGCCTCCGCAGAAAAAGCTTGAGGGTTTAGGGAAGCGCCATTTATTTGAACAGCAGCAACGCCCGAAATATTTAGTTTTGGAGACTCAACCAGAGAAGGAGTTGAACACCCTGCGAGAATCCATAGTAAAAGCGTAAAACGAAACGGGGACATTCTCTAGCGGAAGGTAATTGAGCGACGAATGCCAATCGTGTGACAGGTCGGGCACTGCTTCTTCCGAGTTTTGCCGCCTTGGTTCCCAAGTTCAATGGAACTAATGACTCCACTTCCCGCGCATGTTGCGCAGTCAGTGAAACTGACGTGAGTTAGTTCATAGTCACCTGAGTTTTCAGCGTAGTAGGCCATCAACCATTGAAAGCGAGAGTTCGCTCCCGCCCTACGCCACCAATCTTCGGGCGTTTCTTCATCATCACCCGTACTTTGGCGACGGGCACGGTCAAGGTTGTCCAAATATCGCTTTGCGCGCTCTTCAAGTGCCTTCAATTGTTCGGACTTCCCATCGTCTGCCGTATCTTCTTTTACATCTAAGCCATCCCGGGCACGGTCTTCTCCTAGAATCCAAGACCCTACCCCATAACCTGCCTGGTGCCTTTTAGCTCCATGTGAAATCCGTTGGGCCCACAGCTCTTCAATGTCCTCCGTTTGGATATCTGCTTTCATCACTTGAAGGTCAGCCAACAATTCATGGCGAACCAATTGTGGAAGCTCAGTCTCCGACCAAGTCTGAAGTTCAGAAACAGATGCATCTCTTTCAAGAGCTCTCTTTTTTACGATGGCAACAGTGCGCCCATACCAGTTGCGGGCAAGAAAATCTTCCATTGCACTCACTCGCTGGACTTCAAAGCGGTCCATCAAGTCTTGGTACTCCACTCGTAGGGGTGAGTCCGGGTTTTCTTCCCCAAAAGTCACCAGCATTTCCTCTGCCGCCGCAAATCTCTTTCGATTTATTTGATGACGAATACTTTCTAATGCTTCAGCTTGAACACGGTTCTCCAAGGTCAAGGAAACTGAGCGGCGCATGTTCTGAATGCGAGCCGGTAAAGAAGAGTCCTCAGTAGCAAGGACGGCAGCCTGGTCTAAGACCTCGAGTGCGCGATCCAAAGAGAATACAAACTGAAGTTCGAGCGCAAAGGCTAAAAGGGCAAGGGGGTCGCTGGAGTCAACCGAACTCACTCGTTCCTGATAAAACTGTTCCGGAGTCAGGACTTCGGGTGCAGGCACCATGACTGGCTCGGGTGGCGCAGCTAAACGAGAGCGCGGGATAATGCTCGTACTTTCGAATGTTCGCAAGTGGATGTTTTCGTTATCGCGACCAACGATTCGACCCACCAGGACTTGACTATTCACGAGCAATAGTCGGTCGGCTGGAACTTCAGGAACCACGACATCAAGCTTGTAACCCAATTCGGAGCGCATCCGGTCAGCCTCGCCAGGGAACAAGTCGGACCAGGTCAAATCAAACCGTCCCCCATTCCGAAGCGAAAGGACAGAAAGGCCATCGATGTTGTGGTCCAAAATGTCACAAACCAAAATGCGCCCATCTCGCATACGAAGAAGCTCTGCGGGTTCATCCTGAATGCAGGAAAAACTGGGGAGTGTTGCTAAAAGTAAGTATTCAATCATCATTTTCCTACAAGTTCTAATCGTTTTTCCATCGAAACCATTCTCGGGAGGAGAAAGCGAAGAGTTGTTGCCGGCCGGTCTGGGTTTTTTCTGTAAAGGACCAATGTTGCCCGACCCAGGGCGGGGTCGTTTCCAGAAACCACCTCCAAATCGTACTTGTAACTAGGGGCACCGGTAACCATCATCCCTGAAAGGTTTTTGGGACCCAGCAAGTTACCGGAGTCATCCAGCTCCCAGGCCCTTTCTTTGGCCTCGGCCACAATTGCTGGAATCAGTGGTGCCAATTCTGCGTGGGTGCGAGCCTCTTGCTCTAAGCCCCCACCAAAGTGGAAAAGGCCCAGCAATGCTGTAACTCCCACGACAAAAAGAGCCATGGCGAGGAGAACTTCGACAATTGTGAACCCTCTTTGTTTCATGGCTGAATCCTCCGCCCCTTTGCGGGAAGAGGGAGCCGACTTGAGAAGGGACGAGGAAAGAGAACGGAGGCTCCACGCTCATGACTCCTCGAAACAGTGGCCCGTTCCCCACGATGGGTGAAAGAAAGCTGGGGGGCTTTCCCAGAAAACTCCACCCATTCCAGTCCGAGAAGGGCCCACTTTGAAGTGCGGAGGGGCATGGTTCCTCGTATTCTCGCGGATTTTTGAGATGAAGCAATGGGCTCATCTAATGTTGGTGGGCGTTCCCTTGATGAGCCCGCGATGTGCTCAAGTCGAAGCTGCAAGGCCACGGGGAAGTCGGTCGGAGTTTGGGAAGCAACTTCTGTGATGGTGCTTGTGTCACCATTCGTTTCTTGAGCTTCCCATTCCAACCAGGGAATTCCATCCAGAACAGGGAGTCCGATATCGCTTCGAAGCATGGCGGTCGCATAGCGGTCGCTTTGAAAGCTCTGCTCTAATGTGTCCGGCTGAGTAAAGCGCATCAAGCGGCACAGACGAGAGTTGCTGGAATTTTCTGGAACAAGAGTCCACATTACTTCCATTCCACCTCGAAAGCCTGGATTATCTCGAAGGCCACTCGCGCGAGCCAAAAAACGCAAGCGCGGCAATAACCAAGCAGGTTGCTCTTCTGTAGCGGGAAGTGCTTCCCATTGGTCAAGCACCATCCAGCCACGAGGGCCCGTGTGCAAGGCCGCAATATCGGAACTCATCAGCTCATGACATGAATTAAAGGAGATGTCCCCTTTGCCTTGCCGTTCGGCCGTTTGCCATATTCCAAGAACTGAGCGAACGACACCCGTTACAAAAAGACCCAAGAGAGCAAGAAGGGCAAGTGCAAGAGTGACTTCCACCAAAGTCATTCCTGATTTTCGATACAGATGGGGAGAATGTCTCATTCTCGAATTTCCTCCCTCAACTCAATTCTGGGCTCCGCAAAGTAGTCCAAAATAACTTCTTCAAGTACTGGCATTTGCAGCCACCCAATTGAAAGGAAATCAACTGGGTCAAAAGCGCCTGCGCCCCAATCAAAACTAAAACGCACATCTAAGCGGTCGGAGTGAAGGCCAAGAGGAATTAAACCATCGGGCCCGGGTGGCTCATCTAAATTGAGAAGGCCACGAGTTTCTTCAGGGATGTCCCCCCACTCAGCGGAGCCGGCGCGCGCTCGAACATGAAGCCTTATTGAAGAATCAGGAATATCCGCTTGCCATTGAATGCCTCGCCAAAAGGCATTGGGCTCGTCGAAAGAAAATTCTGCCCAGGCACCTGCTGGGGAATCGGAATGTTCAATCCAGCGATCCTCAAATCGATGGGGCATGGAATAAACCGGAGTCCCTACCGCGTGGGCAGCAGGGAGGGTTCCAAATCGACCTCGCAAAAGTCCTTCCCCACCGTCGCTCAAGGAAGATGAGGCATCGTCCTTTGGAGGTCGGCGCTGAGGCATAGCTAATGCACCATCAGGAGACCTCAAGGGGGTGTGCACTAACTCATCGCCCACTAATAAAAGAGGGCGAGCGGCCATTGATGCTGAATCTTCGACGGGGAAAACCGAGTCGGCAGGGCCAACATCATTCACCAAGACTGTAAACGGACGAGAGTCCACTAGCCAAACCGAAGTTCCGGCTGCGTGCCCCCGCTCTTGGGTCCCATGCAACCCTCGACCATTTGGTGCGATTTGAAACAAACCCGTTGAAGAATCTCGAGACATATAGGCAATGCGTTCGCCATCAATGTCAAGAAGTCCACTTTCTGGGAGCATGTCTAAAAACAAGCCAGAGGTGGGAGCCCACACTCGATGATTGTCCACAGTGAGGGCATACAAATGCAACTCAAAGGAATCGCTTGCCCCCTCTGGCAGATCTGCAGACAAAACAAAGGAACCTCGTGCGGTAGGAAGGTTGGGAGACCCCAGCCCCCCTGCCGAATGAACGAAAACCTCATCCATGAAACCAGATAAAGCGCCGCCGCCGAGAACACTTCCGCCAAGTGATAAAGATTGAAGCTCTAATGGGCGTTCCCCACTTGGGAACTTGCAAATCCGAGCAATCATTCGGGGGTCCCAATCACCAGCCTCGGGATCCAAAGAGCTTAAATCGGTTGCGAGATAGGGCAAGCCGGGAGTCTCTTGGAAAGCAACATAGGTGCTTCCGACGGAAAAAAGGCGTGCATCTTGAAAGGGGACAGCACAAGCCCATTCAATGGTGTACCAAGGTGGGGTGGACAACCCGGCGGTGTCGGGTTGCATAATCGCAACTCGATCTAATCGTCCTGGGTATCCCTCGCCGGTGTCCAAAGCCCGCAAAGTTCTAAATACTGGAACAAGGCGAGTCCCCTGAACCTGGGCATGATCGTAAGTATTCATCACACCACGGAATTGAAATGCCCGGAGAATCTCTTCAATCATGATGTCTCGGTCTTCAACCGGTTCTCCAATTTTTCGAACAAAAACATCATTGGCCGGCTCTTGAAGGTGGGGTTTGAATCCTCCGCCGGGAGAGTTTGGGTCTTCTGGAATCGGGAGAGAATTCTCAACGAGATAAGTTCCGACTGCGGCACTGATGGCACCATAGTCATCCCGAACCAGACACCCATTCAGGATAGAGTCGTAACGAACCCATTCAGTCAGGCTGGAATCTCCGGGAGTATATAGTTGGACAAATTCAGAATGTTCATCATCAGTCCAGGAATAGCTCAAGTCAGAAACGCCACTCCCCTTAATGGAAATCGGCATGATGTAGCATTGCCAAAACGGGAGGGTTAATAATTGCTCCCCTGCTTGATTCGAAATGTTGTCATCCCATTCAAAAACAAAACTTCCGTTATTAAAAGCGTTGGCCGGGGCTCGAAGGACACCTGGGCTTTGGACATCCCGCTCGATAATGTTGATTCCTGTTTCCGTTCGGGAAGAGTAGCGCACAATCTCCAACCCACCTTGATTGTTTCCATCTTGATCTAACCACCCGGTTCGCACTTGAAAAATAGCTGCGTAGCCGCCGTCCTCTTGGAAAGCCTCAAGATAAAAAGGATCAGATTCAACAATGGGTTCCAAAATAATTTCCCCCAGGTAATCTGCAGATATTCCCGTTCCGATATCAACAGTAAATCCGCCCAAAGTGGTGACAGTAATCGTGTCAGGTCCGTCAACACCAGAAGCAACCGAGAAGGGGCCAATGCCACCAGAAAGTGTGCCGCCACCAGTTGGAATATCCGAGGCTAGAAAGCTGGAGTAACCATAACGCTCAACGGCTGAACCTGATGGGTGATCGGAATCAACCACTCCGGCCGAAATGTCGTCCGATTCCCGAGCAACTCGGCCACCGATGTAATCCGTGGGGCCCGAAATTCGGGTTGTAATAAAACTGGTGGCTGTTTTCGAAGAATACTCAAGAATCTCATCACCAATTTTCAGTACTCCCCTAGCTGGGAAGCCCTCCGTAGATTCCACCGGAATGACATCATCAGGGGAACCGGGAGCGTATCCAGGAATTGCTGAAGTCGTCCAAGTCAGTCCATCAACCTCGCCACGAGGAACTCCGTCAACAGCAACTTGAACCCCCCGTGGGCTCACCGCTCGAAGAAGTAAACCTAAATGGAACCAGCGATCCGAAATGGAATAAAGAGAAGGGTCCAAACGGACGGTAAGGGCTTCTTCCATGTTGTCGGGGTCGGCGGGGTCTTCACCGGCATTATCCCAAGCTCTTACTTCCAAAGCCCCTGCGAGCAGGGATGCTTCAACGCGCTGGGACTCTGTAAAAGGACCGGCGAGGTCCATCAAAGTGCCATCCGCGCTTCCGGCATCCAATCGGAACCAAGCTTCCAAGCTAAGTGGTTCCACTCGACTGGCCGTCTGACCCTCCCCATAGAGGCCCCATTCAAACAAGTCATCCGTGCGAGGGCCACGAGCTCCCAAATCCCAACCAAAAGGAGAGGGCTCAAAGTCAAAATGCTCAAATGCTCCGATTGCGTATCCAGGACCAGTCTCGCTTTCGCGAGCAAGAACTGGAATCACCCCCGAAGTTTCAGCCTCGATGGACGGCATCACGATTCCAGTATTCCGCTTGGCGCCAACTCGAAGGGCTAAACCCGTTCGTGGCTCATGCGCCCCCCCGAAACTACCGGTGTTATTGGGGGTCGTGCGCATTCCAACCAAGTCGCGTGACCATTGAGTGGCCACCTCAAACTCTGCTTGCGTTCGAAACATTTGAAGCAAAGGACCTGCTGGCGCAGCGCGAACAGATTCGCGGTAGGAAACGCGCGCCAAAGTGGAGCCCAAACGGGAACGGAGTGCACCATTCGCTCGTTGAAGAAAGCGGTTCCCACTTCGGTACTCGAAGGGGGCAGTGGTGTGAAGCAAATCACCCTGGTCGGGGTCGAGACCGTTTTGATGAATAGCCCATGCTTCCCAATCACTTAATTCAGCTTCTTCCGCCATGGGCGCCAACACCCGCGCCCAAAGATCTGCAGCGCCTGTGAGGGGGCGGGCAGCAATTACCCGGGAAGCAAACAAAACTGCTTGAGATGGATGAACCCAATCTCGTCGCCAATTCCCAGAAGGCAAATCATCGTCATAAGTGGGCAAGCTGGGTCGAGTTCGCCACCGGAGACCTGCAACGAGAGCTTTCAAAACTTCGGGAGAAGCAGAGTTGATATTCACAGGCTCGCGCAATAAACACCGAACTCGAGTCGAGAGGGGCATCAAGCCCGAGGGAAGACCTGCAGCAAGATGAATCCAACCGCCCGTTGTTGCAGACAATGCATACATGTCCAGGGGCTCTCCCTCCTCTGGTTCGAAACGAACAAGAGATGCCGTAGAGAAACCGCTTGAGTCGGTCACAGCCGCATACTCAGGGTTGTCCGGATTGATATCTCGTGCAAGCCAAACTGCAGGCCCAAAGGGGGCTTGTCCCATGCGGCTCGTGCGCAAGGAACAAGTTCTAGAAAGCATGTGGCGATCTGACTCTGGCAATGTGCCGACACCTAAAATGTCTGCCTCGAAAAGATCGTCCAGCATTTCGGGTGGAGAAAACAGCCCATCCTTCAAACGAGCAAAGGCCAAGTTCCATATGCGTGGGTCAATGACCACAGTTCCCTCGCGGAAGCGTGTTTGACTCGTGTCATCTGGCATTTCATCTTCAGGGACTCCGCTGAGTCCAGTAAAACTCCGAGATGTCCGACCGCTATATTCCAACCAGTTTCCATTCATAAACAAAACGCCAGCGTCTGGAAAACCATCCGTAGTTGTTACGGGCAATTCCAAAGACATAAAATCCGTATCGGATGTCACAAAACAAGGGCGCAAAATATTCTGAATCAAACCAGGCGAGGCAGTCGCTAAAGAAATGCGGCCTTGAAGATCTTCGACTTCCAATCCCCATGTTTGCCGCCATCCTTTCCACACATCGCCCAAAGCAGCCGGAAGCGGACCGCCTTGATTGGGATCCCATTCAGTAGAATCATCCCAAAGTGGAGTTGGGTCCAACGCGGGGTGCGTTTCTGCTTCCATGAAGACCGCAACTGTGGAAGCCGATGTTGCTACTTCTCGAGCTTCTGCGCGTGCCCAGGCTTCGCGCGCAGCTGCAGAGCGAAGCTTAGATGTCATGAGATAGGGAATACCCAGAGACATCATGAGCGCCAAAGCCAATATGACCATGATGAGGGCAGAGCCTTTTGATTTATGTTGAACGGAACCCCAATCGTTCACTGCACTGCCTCCTGGGTAAAGCGGCCCACCACAAAGGAGGCCACCTCGGAGTCGAGCTCCATAATGCGGACGGAAACAGAATCAGGGTGCTGAATGGGATCCAAAAAACCATCCCTATCGATTTCCAAGAAGGTTGTATCCACGAAAACCTCAACCCCATCTCGGAGCTCAGGACCGCTTTCTCGATATCGAGCAAGGACCTGAAACTCATCCAAAAGGCCCTGAAAACGCCCGCGGGAGTCACCTAAAAACGGCTCGCTATCGGGGGTTCTTAAGGTGCCCTCCCAGGGCTGGGTAGCTTCTAACTTTCCGTCAAAGTACAGTTGAATCGAACCACTCAAAGCACTCAGGCGAACATGATGCCAACGCCCAGGTGAGACTAAGTTTGGTAAAGAGGCCAAATCAGTAGAGGCTGAAATTGAAGGTGCGGTTGCAAGCTCAGGAGTCTGGCTTGCTTGAATCTCAACGCGTGCACGAAGTCCAGCACTTCGATCTACCCAAACCTGGCAAAGACCCGGCCACTCCAATAAATTCCCTTCACCACCAAGTTCATTCAAAAAGTGAAACTCTAGAACGAAGCCTTCTGTCAATTTAGGTTGGCCACCCCGGCCAGAAACAGTTACGCCCCCGCCTTCTCTCAAATCCAAACAGGCACCGAAACGACCCGATGTCTCTCCAACAAGAGCAGAACCTGTCGCCATGAGGCCTTCTCTTCGAACTAAGCCAGGCTCAAAGCTAGCCTCCAAAACAGGCCGAAAAACGAGACGCGTAAAACGAGCCGAATGTTCAAGGTCCTCTGGCAACTGTTCAAGTCGGACAGGTTGACCGGTTGTGCGGGCGCGGTCACGGGAGCTTTCAATAAAACTTGAAAGAGATGTCGCCAAACCCCGAGCGCCTGGATCGGCACGGTCAACAAGTGCAATCGGGAGGCCCAGCAAGACGCCGAGCAAGAACAAGACGAGAAGAAGTTCGGCGAGAGTGAATCCGCGCATCAGCTCCCGAGTTGAGAGATGTCGTCTTCAGTTCCAAAAAAACCATCTTCTCCAGCGGAAATCAGTTGGAATCCGCCAGACGCTTCCCAGGCACCTGTTCGTTCGTTTCGCAAGGCAGTCACCGTCTGTTCCTCAATTGCGCCCTCAGCACCTGCTAGCACAACCACTTGGTCGCCATAGTGAAGGCTCTCAAAGTAGACGATAGGATTCATCCAAGGGTCCCCAAACTCGAAAAGTTCGCGGCTTGGCAAGGAAGTCATGGCCTTGCGCAAAGTATCGCCGTCTAGATTAATCAACCACTCTTGGTCAGGGCGGCGACCAGAGTATTCAGAGTCGTAAAGGGCTAAGAACAAAGCCTCGGCGCAGGAGTTTTGAACATTGCCCGTAATGCCTGCTGGTAGGCGATCGTCAGGGTATTGGTTTTCAATCTGACGAAACTCCTCAATGGCAGCAGACAAGGCGGTTAGTTGAGCTTGAGCTTTGCGCTTATTTGAGGAAGAGAACATTCGCCCACCACCGATTACGAATACCGACATCAAAATGCCAATAATCACAAGAACAACCATGAGTTCCAAAATGGTAAATGCTGATTGGGAATTTTTAGGCATTAGTTCTGGGTGTAAACGAGTTCGGTGTGATCCAGAGAAACATCAATGGGAAGAGCATTCACAGTTTTTGCAAAAACCTCAAGGATGATGTCCCCGGTTGGAGTTTTCAATCGCGGCTCCGGCGCACGATAGGCTTCTTCTGAGCCAACCCAAACTGTGAGCTCAGGTGGAGAAGATTCGCGGTCAAGCACAAAACGAACTTCGACGGCTTGACCCGGTATCACTTGTTGATTGAGCTCGCCCATAACTCCCTTGGTACCGCTTGTCATTTTCCAGCGAACTCCTCCGTCGTGGCCACGGAATACCTGGAAGCCCCAACTTCGCCGGCGGCGGGATTCAAGGGCGATTCCAACACCTGCCTCTCCGCGGTGGTCAGGGCCTACGGTCCAGATACAACTTGCGGAACGGAATGAAAGAGCTCGAAGAGAGCGGAAAGCGCTGGTTTCTCCTGCTTTTGCATGAGTGCCGGTCAGGCGCAAAGCACCGTCGCGAACCCGGGGCTCAACACCATTCCGCGCCGAAGTACGGACATCCCACTGCGGCCGAGGAATGCGGCCACTAAAGGCATCAGTCCACCGAACCATGCTGGCCCGCTCTTGGATTCGCCGTTGCCAAGTCTTGGCGAAAAGAGCTTGAGGGTCTTCTTCTTGGGAACGAAGATTGTCTTGAAGAAGTGCAAACTCCCCTACTGCGGCTTGAACATCGCCCTCAAGATAAGCGGCCCACGCGAGGGCATTTTGGCGCGCATTCTCCAGACCCGCCCCGGACACTTGGTCGAGGCTCATTCGAGCTTCCTCAACTTGGTTGAGTTGTAAGAAGTTAAGGCCTCTACGAAGAGAAGCGTCCGCCCAGTGAGGAGCTTCCAAAATAGCTCGACGGAAAGCAACTTCGGCCAATCCGTGTCGAGACTCTTGATTAAGTAACCAAGCAAGTTCGCCAAGAACTGCGCCGCACCGTGGAGATTCTGAAATCAGAAAACTCAAATCCTCATTTGCAGAAGTCAGGTCATGGTTTTCACGGGCCCACCTTGCTCGAAGGTATCGAGCGTAATGAAGGTTTGGGCTGAGTTGTAGCGCTTGATTTAAGCTCTCTTGAGCATCGGCAGAATGACCGAGTGTGTTCAACCAAAATGCAAGCGCGGCCAATGCGGGGGCAGCATCCAATTCAGCGCCCTCAACAGCAGCACGCAAATCGCGCACAACCTCTCCGGCAGGTTGTCCAAAGGCAGCAGCGCTAATTCCACGCATGTAGAGAAGTCTCCAATCAGCACCAAAAACGGAAATCGCGTCATCGGCAAGCTGAAAAGCAGCTCGGAAATCTCCCTGCAAATAGGCAGACGAAGATTCACCAGCTGCTGCGGGCAAGGCTTGGGGAGCGGCGCCGCCTGCTCGGTAAACTTCTCTAAAACTTTGGGTGGCTCCAGAAAAGTCGCCATTTGCTAAACGAGCTTTCCCGATTGCAACACCATGAGATAAGGCACTGGGAGCGGAACGAGACCGATACAAAGGTTCCCCCCGAAGTAAAACGGGAAGAGCTTCTGACGCCCTGCCTGTGCGAGTGAGGAGCTCGCCAAGCAGCCGCAAGACTTCGGGATTGCCATCCGAAAGTGCTGCCGCTTCGCGGTATTGACTTTCGGCTTCCTGATCCATTCCCAGTCGTTCTAGAATCCGACCCAACCGAGCTTGGGGTGCGGAAGAACGAGCGAAGGGCCTTGGATTAATCCCGTCGAGTGGCTCACGGGAAACAGAAAAACCAGCCATTGCAGAATACAAGCTAAAGGCGCGATCCCACTGAAATGTCCTTTCCCAAACATCGCCCAAGGCTAACCAAGTTTGAATGTCATCTCGACCAAGCTCCGTTGTTGCAATGGCAACCGATTCGGCGCGAATAAAAGCAAGGGAATCGGAATCAGCTTGCTCTAGAAGCCATGCGATGGCTTCTAATCTTTCAGGGATACTACCCGAAGATTTCGGAAGATTTCTTATTTTTAACTCAATGCGATTCCTAAGAGTATCGGCAAACTTAAATGAATGGTATTCATCTGGAGCAAATGTGTAGGGTTCAAATCGGTCGGCTCCTGTTTTTGGATCAACATCTTGAAACTTGAGCGTAGAGCGACCTGAAACCAAGGAATAGCGATCCTCGTTCAATATGCGGCCCCATCGGACATCAACTACATTTATTTTCACAAGGTCGTAAAGCTTCAATAAGTCATCTTCCGAACTCTCAAAGATGTCCGGAGAGGATTCTCCAGTTGGAGCTTCGTATTTTTCTTCATTCGAGTCGTCAAACTCCGTCACAAGTTCGTCGATATCGCCAGGGAGTTCGGGTGGGTATTGAAGAAGATGTCGGCTCCAGAAATCGGCTCCCGAGTCTGGGATGGGTGGCGGAAATAAAATCGCCATTTCATCCAAGGGTGGAAGAACGAGCGGCAATGGCTCGAGGGGTTCCGTTTCGCGTGGTTCGCGGAAAACATCGCGATTGCCCGTCTTCAAATCGAAATCAACGACAACATTTTCCCCGCCGGCTTCAGGAAGTTCCATGGTTCGAACTCCAGGTCGCACTCGAGATGTTCCCTCTTCAGAAAAAAGAGACCAACTCATGAGCGCCAGAATCAAAATTACGCAAAGCAGGAGAATTTTTTCTCTGTTCATTCTTCCTCTCCTTGGGTTTCAGGAATCGAACCGACTCCAAACTCAAACAAGATACTTCGACTACCTTTCTTATCGACGGGGAGAACTTCCATTCGCACAAGGCCCAATGGCGGGTCATGCGCAACAACCTTCTGGAGAAGTGGGCGAAGACGCTCCTCTTGAATACTAACTTCCAACTCTACAGTTGTGATGTCTAATAGCGATGCACGCAAAGTACCAGGGCGACTTGAGCGAGTAGAGATGGCAATGTCATCAACTGACTCAGCGCCGTAGTCAATTGCTAGGCGCATCATTTGGTCAACAACAAAAAAGCCATGTAGGACTTTGGCAATAATTTGAGGTTGGGAAGGAGAAACCGCAGGAAGACCTAAAGACTCGTCAATTTCCATGTCCCGAAGCAGACCTGCAGATATGAGCTCTTGCCGCCGAGCGCCCGTGAACTCTATGTAATGCTTCGATGGGGATTGCCCTTCGGGAATCACAAAGCCATCAGTTGCAATTGGCAAGGCTAGTTCCGCCAACTTTCGGCCTTGTTTCTTAAGCGCCTCTAATCGTGTGCGAGCTCGAGCTACATCCTGTGAGGAAACGTGTTTCCCCCGCAGAGTGCGAGTTGCGGTCATGATGCTCCTGCGAGAAGATGCTGCAGCTTTCTTTGGACCACTCACCAAAATAGAACCCAATATGAGAAAGCTCACAAGGCCGATGGCGACTCCGATTAGAAACCGACGGTTCGCTTGCCAGAATGCGTCGAGGTTCATTCTTCTACCCCCTCTGGGCGGCTGTCTGGGCCATCTTCAAGTAGAACAGCGGTCAAAGTCCATTCAGGGTTGCGACCCCGTTCCTTGCTCGCAATTTGAATGGCTTGTTCTTTTCCTGGAAGGACCTCTTTTACCTTCTCGCTGAACTCAGTAAAGGCATCGGCAGCTCGGCGGGCGCGGTTTTCACCTCGGATGCGAATCGTGACAACGGGCACGCTTCGACCGGACAAATCCCAATCTTCGCCAGGGGCCATGCCTACTTCGAAACTATCGACCCACAAGTTGTCGGGAAGCCATTGTTCCAATGCGGCTAAGATTTCTTGAGCACTTCGTTGAATCGCATGACGAGCCACAAGTTCTTGATAAAGCTTGGTTTCGGTTTCAAGTTGAAGCGCAAGGTCGTCGGCGATTCGATCATTGTCTTGAGCAGATTTCGCTTGAGCAGAAAGCAACCTCGAGCGATTTGACAATTCAGTGGCTTGCCCGGAATAGACCTGAAGTTCTACCAGTAGAAAGATGACCGCAAGTACGGCGGCAATTACAGAAAATATTCCCTTCTCTTGGAAATCCCTCTTCTTTCGAGCTGATGCTGGAAGGACTTCCAATGCATAAAGCTCAGGGTCTGCAGCACTCAATGCCAACCCGATTGCCACAGTTGCGGCTGTTCCATCGGCTTCAAGGTCATCGAATTGGTCATCCAGAAGGCCATCTGAATCTAACATTTCTACTGGATTCCAAACTTCAACAGGAACGCCCGTTCTTTTGTTCAGGAACTCTTCAAGCCCATTGGCTAAAGCCCCGCCGCCGGTAAGAAGAATCCGATCTAAGCTCAAGTCACGCAACCTCGCTTGAGCTTTGCAAAGCGTAATCACACCCGAAAGAAGAGTCGGCATGGAATCGTAAAGGGGCAACAAAGGTCGAGTCACCCTTTCAGCGTCGGAAGAAAGCCGTTCCCCTAAGGCGCCGCGCAAATCCAGATGCTTGTGTATTAAGCGGCGGGCGCGAAGAGAATCAACGCCAAGACGACCTCCCAAAGTCGAATCACGCTGGTCCAATCCAGTGGTAACCGATCGGGCAAAGTACAACTCAGACCCGCGAACCAAGGCAAGGTCAATTGTGCCTGCACCAATGTTTGCGAGCAGGGTCACACTTGGAGCATGGTCGCCCAAAGCGAGAAAGGCGTTGTAAAGGGCAATCGAGTTCGGCGTAAAGCCTTGCACGGGAAGTTTTCCGCAAGCTTCTAACCATTCGCCCAACAATTCTTCCTTGATGAGCCCCAACAAAACTGTGTCATCTTCATCCAGTTCTTTGGGTACCGGAAGAAGGTTAAAAGAAGTCGCCAGCGGGGAACCAGAGCGGGCTTCAATTTCGCGGACTTCAAATTCCATCAAACGCTCAAGGCGCCAATCTTCCACAGGTGGGACGGGAAGGTACCGAACCATTACATCCGAGCCGGTTAAGCCCACTCGAAGAGGAGCAGTCTTTTTCCTCAGGTTTCCGAAAGCATCTTCGGTAACTTCAATCGATGTCTCGCCTGATTCGACTTCTACCGAATGGTAGCGCGTCAAAGTGACAACTCCCTTTCGGGCTTGCACCTCCGCAAGGCGCACAACTGTGCGGCCCGGGTCGAGTCCAGCCCCACGAGTCATTCCTGAACCTCCAGCCATTGGGCAAGGTGGGGATAACTTCGCATGAGTCCTCCAAGAAGCCGCTTGTTGTAGGCATTGAGTTCAGTTTGCCGGTCTTCAAGGACCTGGGAAATTTCATTTTCCAAAACTTGAATCATGTCCGTGGCCTCTTCGGCGACTCGGGTCCCCGGAAGGCCATCAACAAATTGGGCCACATCGGCAAGAACTCGCTTCATTTCTTCCGGGGAAGCAAGGAAAACCGCTTCTGCAACTGAACTTTCCAATATGCTGAGTTGTTTTTGACCATTGGTCATCAATTCAGCGCGTTTGCTTTCGGCAAGGGAAACTTGCTCTTCATTGAAGGGCCAGTTGAAGAGAAGCTCCTGGGTTACTTGAAGCAATCTGGCGGTATCGTTTTGACGAGAACTTCGACGAATCTCACTTTCAAGGCGCGCTGCCTCTCCTAAAGGAAAAGTAAAATCCCAATCCAATAGGAGGGGTTTCGTGGGTTGAAGATAAATACCATCGCTACCAACCGCCGCATCCATGGGTTGTTCAAATGAAAGCCAGAAAGGGCGCTCTCCTCGGAATAGGAGACCTTTCGCACCCATGACCTTCAAACCGGTTGTCGCGCCGACAGGCTCAAGCCCAGTAAGAACCAATGGATTCTTACCGGACACACGAATCCATGCAGATTCTTTTGGAATAAAGCGAAGTCCTTTGGGATCGGATTCCCATTGACCCCCTGCTCCGTGGGATTCAAAAATCAAGCCCCCTAAGCCATATAGAGCCAAGTTCGCTCCAGCCTGAATTACTTTTCGGCTACCGCCCACTTTCCTCAAAGCGATGCCATCACCATCGACGGCCGAAACGCTCAAGTTTGAAAGGGAACCTGCACCCTTGATTTGGAGCTGAAGTTGGAACCACTCAAATGAGTCGCAGGGTAAATCAAGCTCTACGGCGCCATTTGCCAGAGAATCTCCCGACCATATGGATGGGGCGATTTCAGTTTCAGAGTTGCCACAAGTTAAAAGGGGCCACACCTGAAGATTACCCTCAACTTGAGCCTCGAATCGAAGGCGGCATGGAGCGGTTTCAAAACGGGGCAAGAGTTCAGCGCGCCGGCTCCCCCCATCGCTCCTCAACTGCCCACCAACCATCTCAAGCCCTTTGCTCAACTTCCAGGATTCTGAAACGGCGTTTTCAAATTTTCCGAGGTCATCGATTGCATCAAGTTGCGCAGCTGCCACCCGGCGGGGTCCAGCGCTGCGATCTACTTCAATGGCCGCCGGGCGATTCAAAAACCAATAGAGGCCACCAGCCAAAAGGACAACGGCGAAAAGAACCCACATCATCCAGGAACCACCTCGGCTTTTTTCCTGAAGGGCTTCCCGCACAGCACGGCGATGGATTTCAGCATCGGAATCTTGTTGGGATGTCGTGGCGGGAGTGGTGGACTCGCCTGGGGATTCATCTTCGGAAACAAGTCGAAGCTGGAGATTCCCCAACTGAAGTTCGGTCCCTCGAAACCACTCGCCTTCCTCCACTTTCAGCCCGCCGGACCAAGTGCCATTGGTCGAGCCTAGGTCGCGAAAGTGAACAGTTCCATCTTCGGAAATGGTCAGTTCCAAGTGCTTTCCAGAAACGGCATCGCCCTGAATCAATAAATCCACCCCCTCACGCCTGCCAAGGGTGTGGGAGCCGGGCTCAAGCTCGACCAAGCGGCCGGCATCCTGGCCGCTCAGGATCTCAATGCGAATCATTCGGGAAGGAAGCTAACGGGGAATCCGTAGAGGGGCAGTTTAGAGGCACCTACCCAGCTAGGGAAATCGCCAAAACCGCTCCCCAGAGTACCTCTCAAGAGAGTCGAGGTTACTATCATCCTCACCCCATGCGCTTCTTTTTCCTCACCGAAGCACCCGAGCACTTGACTGGCCCGTGGTCCCCTCAACCGGACCTTTATAGGCATCTGAAAGCCCTCAGATTGGAGGATGGCCAGGAAATTCTCCTGCTCCTTCCTCATGGAGGTGCTCTCAAGGCCACATGGAACGGCTTTGATTTTTTGGAATTGGCTGGTTTATGCGAAATTCCAAGGCTTCCCCTCCTTCCGATTACTTTGGCAACTGCTTGGCCTAAAGGCTCTCGGGCGGACGACTTGATCGTCCGAGCCACCGAGGCTGGGGTGGAGCGCATTGTGCCTCTGATTTGTGAGCGGAGCATTGCTGGGCGAAAAGGCTTCTCCAAAAGCCGCTTAGACCGTTGGAATAAATTGGCCCGGGAAACCTGCCAACAATGCAACCGCCCCTTCCCGCCCATTCTTTCAGAAGAACCTGTGCCATTAAAGCAGGCCATTGAAGAGGCTCCTCCAGCCAAGCCCCTTGTCTTGCAACCTGATTCTTTTCCTTTAGGAATGAGCCTTACATTGGAGCCTCCAAAAGAAATCATGTTGCTCGTGGGTCCTGAGGGCGGCT
Source organism: Planctomycetota bacterium (assembly GCA_030748415.1). Taxonomy (GTDB): domain Bacteria; phylum Planctomycetota; class UBA1135; order UBA1135; family UBA1135; genus UBA7888. The sequence continues at coordinate 138,225 of JASMMA010000004.1, read as the reverse complement.
TCAGCCCAGAGGAAATGACTTACTTTCAAAGCGAGGGGATTCAACGCGTTGGGATTCTCCCAACTATTTTGCGCATCGAATCAGCTGGCCCAGCCGCAGCAACTATTTGCCAACACTGGTTTTTTCAGCTGAATGCAAGTTAGCTCTTCCGAATCAGGGAAAGGGCTTTAGAGCCAGCCCTCTTCCAAAAAAGAGGTGTAGCAACCTGCCCCCAATACAACATGGTCCAAGATTTCGATTCCCAATAGGCGTCCGACCCTTTGGAGCCTTCTTGTTGTTGAACGATCTTCGGCGGAAACCTCTGCATCACCTGATGGATGATTGTGTGCAACAACAATGGTTGCGGCTCGGTGAAGGACAGCTGGTGCAAAGACTTCCCGAGGGTGAACTAAGGATGTGGTTAAGGTGCCTTCACTTAGCCGTTCCTCGTGGAGAACTCCCCCCTTGGCATCAAGGTACAGAGCGTAAAACTGTTCCTTTCGCTGACCTGCAAATCGGGGAGCAAGATATCGATGGACATCCCCTCCCCCTCGAAAACGAGTTTTGGGATTAAAAGATGTTAAAACCGCTCGCCGCCCCAATTCCAAAGCCGCAGCAAGTTGGGTGGCCAACTTTGTGTTGATCTTAAGTTTGGAACCAAGCTCTATTGGGCATCGCCGAAGAAGGCCCGCAGTCCCTTCAATCCCCAAGAAGTCATTACAGGATTCTAGTTCTACTTTTGCCCCAAGGGCCAATGACAAAAGGTTGGTATCGTTCTCCGAAGAAACAAGCATGCCAAAGGTGACGGTTTTCCACACCCATGGTTACACAACGAATCCTCCTTAGCCTATTGACTAAAACTCGCAGAAAACTGTTCGTCTAATTCATCGACCGAGTAACCGAGGACAGATTCGGTAGCTTTCTCTAGGCCGCGCTGGCGAATCGCATCAAAGAGCAAAGGCCAAGCATGGGCGCCGAATTTTGTTTCAATCCACTGAACAAAACACAAGGAGTAGGAATAGGCGGCGCGAACTCTGCTGGCACCTTCCCAGGATGTCCAATCCCCTTGAAGATTTGCTAATCGAATCCCTGCCTCCAAACTTTGCCGAGTTCTACGGGTGGCGACTTCAAGGGAACGGTTCTCCACGGACTGTGCAATTCCCTCTTGGAACCACGATGGAAGCTGGGCGCCAAGATTGTGAAGGACTGCGTGGGCGTACTCATGACGAATGGTCGTTCTAAGGTTCTTCTTTTCTTTTTGGTAATCTCCAACTGATAAGCGAATCCGACCGTCGTATAAGCCTGCCGACCATTCAGGTGCTTGTTCTTTGTATCTATCCTTATCCAAAACAAGGACTACAAGATTTTCCGTAGGCAACAATCCGAAATGACTCGACACATCGGTGCATGCGTTTTCTAAATCCTGAATAATTAAAGGGATTGCACCAACAATAGCTTGTTGGTTCGGGTTATACAAAACTTCGAAATGCAAAGAGTAATCTCGCAAATAGGATTTCCATGCGAGTTGTTCTTCTTGAAGCTGCTTCATGCGGTCCAATATCTTTTTCGTTGGCTCTTCAATTTTCTTCAGGAGTTGGACTCCCAAATCAAGCTGCATTCGAAGAGCATAAATGTCAGCCGCCAAAAGAGGTGGCTGTTCTTTTTTAGGAAAATCTTGGTGCAAAAGAAGTGCCTGTTCCAGAGCCTCTTCACGCCTGCCTAGTCGCAATAGACAACGCGCTGCTAAAAGCTCGGGGGTGCCGTTGTCGCGATGAGCTTGGGTGGCGGCTTGGAAGCCGATCAGAGCTTCTGGCAATCGGTTCTCTCGGTAGTCAACAAGGGCGAGTTGCCCAAGAGCTCGGGACAAGTTCACCGAAACCGTTTCGTCTTTTGGAAGAAGGGCCTTTGCTTCCTCGAAGCACTGGAGGGAATAACGAAGTTGACCTTTCTCAAGTGCCGATACGCCAGCCTGATTCCACTCGGCTCCAGTTTTGGGTGGGCTTGGCTTTTCCGGCAAAGGGTCTTGCAACAAGCCGATAAGAAGAAGACTCGTCAACATTTAATCTTAATGCCTGGACAGGATTGGGCTGCACGCTGAAGACCTAGCGGCTCATTCAAAATGGAGTCCCCATACGGAAAGGTACTGCACTGCTCCGGGCGACAACAATTTCCGGATTGTTGGCACTTGAATTCAAAAGGTTGTGGGGTTTCTGGCAAAGCTACCTTTAGCCTAACGAAAGTGGCGATTTCTTGTAGGATTAGATTTCTAGAGTTTCATGTTTTCCCCTCTCCTCCTCCTTGCCGCGCCGCTTTTCCTTCAGAGCGAGCCTGATGCACCTCCTCTTTTTAATTGGAAGTTTAATGGCCGGTACGCCATGGATACTCGAAGCCCCTGGCCCTTAGACGGCTCAAGCACTTTAAACCGTGGAACCGCCCGGTTCAGAATGGCCACGGACATTCACCCAACTTCCTTTCTTTCGGTGACATTGGAGGGGGAACATTTGGATTCTGGCGAAGATACCGATGACCAGTTTCATCAAGCTTACTTGGATTTTCACCTGGATTCCCTTAAAGGGTCCTCTCTTCGATTGGGTCAAATGGAATTCAGCCGGGGGAAGGAAAGGATGCTCTCTCGGAGGTATTTTTCGATTAATGGCCTTGCTTGGAGAGGGGCTTTGCTTCAAATCCCCGTTGGGAGTTGGAAGGCAGATTTTTTTCAGTTTGAGCCCGCCCCAAATAAGGGGTGGGAACATGCCGACGACGGCCTTGGTGGGGTTTACGCTACAGGTTATTTTCAGGACATGCCGGTGGATATTTATGGGTTATTCCGCACACAAGGCAATCTTGACCTTTCGGACACTACTGTTGGCATTCTCCTTCAGAGCTCGCCCCCCAGCGCTTCTGGTGAGTGGAATTGGAACCTTGAGACTGCTTTCCAAACGGGGGACATGACCACCGGTTCCAGCGGCGGTTTGGCTCTTGCTGCTCTGTCGGAGTGGAAACTCGGATACGTGACTTGGTTGGGGCTCGGCTTGGACTACGCTGCGGGTCCATCTAGTGGCGGCTCAGGCTTTCAACCGCTTTACAACTCTTGGTTCTATGACTTGGGCCATTCTGGAATTGTTAATTGGTCGAACCTCTTAGATTTGAGTTTGCGCCTCAGGACCCGCGCTTCCGATTCCGGATTTTGGAGCGCAGGAGTTCATTTCCTGAACAAAGCCGCATCGGGCCCCGCTTCACTATTGCCGGGCGCAGAAAATCCACACGAGCCCCTTCCCCAAGATGAAACCGAAAAGTACATCGGTACCGAGATGGATCTGGTTTTCCATCACACTTTCGAAACCAAAACCAAAACCAAACTTCTATTGGGTTTGAGCCATTTTAATCCTGGGCCTGCCCTACCTGGTTCGGATTCTCAGAGCTGGCTTTGGCTCAATTTTGGCTTTGGTTATCAGCCCTAAGCTGGGCCAAACGATTCTAAATCTTCAACGAGTTCTGCAGGCGACGCGTATCGAATTTCTCGGTCCTTTGCCATCATTTTTTCAATGACATAGTGCATCCGCGGAGAAATATCGCGGCCTTTCATTGCGGATCCCTTTAAGCCTTCGAGAATCTGCTTGCGCATGACCTCGCCCTCGCTCTCGCCGGTAAAGGGCAGGCTTCCCATGACCAGATGGTAAAGAGTAACACCTAAAGAGTAGATGTCGGCGCGCGCATCAAGGCTTTCATCTCCGAGCGCCTGCTCGGGCGCAAGGTAGGAGGGTGTTCCCAAAGTGGAATCTTCCGAAACGCGGCCCTCCATTCCCGCGCCCGCAAAACCAAGGTCAATCAAAATGATGGTTCCATCTGGTTTCAACATGAGGTTTCCCGGTTTCATGTCACGATGCACAATTTCTTGAGTACGCAAGTATTCCAGGGCGCGAGCCGCTTGAAGAACTACCGATAAGGCTGTTTCCTCTTCAATTGGATCGCCTTCATCCAAGATTTCTTCCAGAGTCTTTCCCGGAATGAAATCCATTTCCAAAACATAGGTATCCATAAACTTGAACACCCGATGGCCCGACACGATTGAAGGATGTTGAAGAGTTTGAAGAAGCTTGCCCTCCTCCAGAAAGCGTTTCACCGATGGAGGGTCAAGGGCGAGGCGTGGCAAAAGGACCTTGAGGGCGACTGTGGCGAAGTCTTTCTTTCTCCGTGCTTTAAAAACGTCCGCGGTTCCACCGGTGCCAATGCGCTCGGCATCATCAAAACCGGGGATGACTGGCTCCAGCAAGCCCTTGGTCATCCGAAGGTAGTTTAGCTTCTTAGAATCCCAGCCGGTGGCCGCCATTAGGGCAGCCGTAAACCCTTTAGCCGAAGCACTTTGCAGAACCCGCACGGCGTCGGCTTTAGCGAAAAAACCGCGATGAACCAGCAGAGCTAGGAACTGTTGGTCTTCTTGGGTGGCGGAGGATTCGGTCATGGGGCGGAACATCCTAAAGGTTCCCAAGGGAACCGGCCGACAGAGAAATAGCCCGACGAACCCCTCGGGCAGGAGAAAGAATCAAGTGCTCAACGAAAGCGGCCTAGTTTACAAATACTTCGACCTCATCGATGGTTTCATTCGCGTTCGAATCCTCTCGGACGAAGAAGCTGTTCGCATTCCACGCGGCGGCGGAGACGACCCTCCAGATCGTCGTGAATATCGCCATCTCATTGTGGATGCCTGCGTGGTTGGTCTGAACGAAACCGTTCTTCCTCGCGTTCAGGAAATTTATCCTGATGATGCCGCAGCTGCAGAAGATTTGCTTTATCAAATCTGTGTGGATGTCAATCCTCGTTTGGAAATTCACACTGTTGCCCTTCCTGCGGAAGCAGAGGCCGAAGTCGAAGCCCAAAAAGAACAGTCGCTGGAAGAACTCCGCGACCGTGCAGAAAACTTGGAAGCCAAGATTCTTAGTGAGGTTGTTGGCCAGGACGATCATGTCCGCGCAATCTGTCGCGCAGTTCGCAAAGCATCAGTTGGATTGAATGATCCAACTCGTCCCATCGGGTCCTTCTTAATGGTTGGTCGAACTGGGACCGGGAAAACCGAGTTGGCAAAATCACTTGCACGCAATTTATGGGATGATAAGTCCCTCGTGCGGCTTGATTGTTCGGAGTTCGCACTCCCCCACGAAACTGCAAAGCTCATTGGAGCCCCTCCCGGGTATGTGGGTCACAATGAAGGCGGGACCTTGACTGAAGCTCTCATCGAAAACCCGAACGCTGTTGTTCTTTTCGATGAAGTTGAAAAGGGGCACGAAAAACTCCACAACATGTTGTTGCAAATCCTGGATGACGGTCGCTTGACTGACTCTAAAGGGAACACCGTTAGTTTCCGGAACGCTGTTGTGCTCATGACTTCAAATGTTGGCACTGCTGACTACGCGGAAGCTTCCTCTCGATTGGGATTCGGACGCGAAGGGTGCCTCGAGGAACAAGATTTCGTCCAACTCACTCAAGCCGCCATGCGCCGCTACTTCAAGCCAGAACTTTTGAACCGCCTTGACGGGGTACAAGTTTTCGGCGCTTTGAGCAGGAAGGCGGCCGCGCGAATCGCGGAAATGAAGTTGGAAGAAGTCTCTTCCCGACTTTGCAACGCTGGAGTACAGCTGGAATGGTCAGCGAAACTCCCTTCTATCCTCGCGAGTGAAGGTTACAGCGAAGAGTACGGAGCTCGTGAAGTTCGCAGAACTGTTAGCCGCTTGGTGGAAGATCCACTCACCAACGAAATCCTAGATGGTCAACACAGTCGCGGCGCCCACCTAAGTGCGCGCTGGACAAAGAACGGTGTTCGCTTTGTCAAAAAAGCAACCTCCCGCCGACGCCGCAAGTCGGCTTGAACCACTTTCTCCTAGGTTCGCAGGGGCTTTCTTTCAGGTTGGCCCCTGTTTTTTGTTTTCCCATTACGAAATCACAAATCGCTTCTTAGCAGGGGTCTGAACTTCCGAAGGCAAGAAACCGCACCTAATCAAATGGGTCTCTCCAGGTTCTGAAAACAAACCCAGTCCTCCTTTCCTGAAACCCAAACCAAGAGGGGGCTTATCCTGTTGCGAAATGTTTGCACTGCTCCCCCTCCTTCTCTCTTTCCCGCTTCAAAGCGCGTCTGAGCCAAGCGCAAAATTGCCAGAAGGCATTGTTGCGCAATGGGATGGCGGCTCCATTAGCGCTCTTCGACTAGAGAGGTTCTTGGGTCACACTTTTCACCGCAAACCGGTGGGCCAAGAGGCCCTTCGCCACCTCCTTCAGATTCAGCTCGTAGAACGCGAAGCGAGTGCGCGTGGCTTGGCCATTCCCGAATCCGCTGTTTCTGAACGGATTCATTTAGCAGAACAACAATCCGAGAGCGCGGGCATTGATTTGTACGCTGCCATCGCCCAGCGCGGCATGTCCAGGGAACATTTTCAAAAGCTCATTCGCGATTCTCTTTTGCATGAAGAGTTAGTGCGACAAGACTTGAGTTTAACTACGACTCCAACCGTCGAACAACAAAAGGAATGGACTGAGTCCAAAGTTGGAGAGCTGATTGCAGCATCACTGAAATCTCCTCCGGGCTGGGCTCTCTCTGAAGGAAACTGGGAAATTTCCTTGGAAGAGCTTGGGGCTTCTATCCACTCCGCTCTCTCTTCGAACCGCATTCAAGAATACTTAGAGCAGCTCATCATCCAGGACAAACTAGAAGCCTGGGCAAAAGAAACCGGAACGATATTGACTCCCGAAATCCTCCAAGCAGAAATTGAATGGCGGCGAAATAGAGTTTCCCAGAATCCTGCCTTTGGTGGCATGACCTATGAAAAACTACTCTCCTCTCAGGGCTCAAGCCTGGAAGCTGTCAAGCATGGAGCTGAATTGCGGGCTGTCGGCTTCTTGCGGCTCCTCGCGCGTGAACGTTGGAACGATGCTTGGTTTGATTCTTTAAGCCCAGAAGTGCGCGCCGCTCACAATGCCAAGTTTGGAGAAAGCCGACAAGTATCGTGGCTGTTCTTGCATGCAAAAAATGAGAAGTCAGATCCACTCGACTTGGATTTCAACGATGCTCGCAATGAACTGTTAGCCTATCGCAAGGAAATGGAGGGGCCTCATAACTTTGGCAAGCTTGCTAGTAAGTTGTCAGAACACGAACCCACGCGCACAAGAGACGGAATGTTGGGTTGGCTCCACAGAAATGAACCAGGGGTAATCGATGAAGCTGTTTGCAAAGTTGCTTTCGATTCCGACATCAACAACATTTCCGACCCCTTTCGCACAAAGGAAGGGATGGCGATTCTTTTAGTCCACCAAATTCGCCCCCGCCCAGACGAAGTTGTTTTTCGTGAGCTCGTCCGGCGAAGCAAGCATGAGGAACTGCGAGAGTCCCTGCTCTCGGATGTCACCTATTGACCTTCAGAAAGCCCGTTGCATTTGCAACGATTTAACTCCGAGCAATAAGGCCGCAAGCCGCAAAGGCGCGGTTGCGGACCTCGCGGGCGCGAGTGCCAGCTTTTTCAGCACCCTCAGCGAGAATACGGTCCACCTCGGAGGGGTCGGCAAGTAGCTCTTTCCTGCGCTCACGAGCTGGAGCGAAATAGGCCTCCATGGCCTCAAAGATTGCGCCCTTCAAATGGCCGTAGCCCGGAGCTCCTTCGCCACCAGAGCTCACCTTTTCTTTCCATTCGTTCACCTCGCTTTCTTCCATAAAAAGGGACATGATGTCGAACAAGAAAAGCTCGTCCGGGTTTTTGGGTTCCTCAGGTGGGCGAGAATCCGTCACAATTTTATTGATGATTTTCTTTAGTTTTTTGCCCTCTTCAAAAATCCAAATCGTGTTCCCATAAGACTTGGACATTTTCTGCCCATCCAAGCCAACCACTTTCTGCGCTTGCTCAGTCGAGGCCAACAAACACTCCGGTCGCACAAAAACCTCACCGTAGTGATTGTTGAAATAACCCGCCATGTCTTGAGTCATTTCCAAATGTTGAACTTGATCTTTCCCCACTGGAACATGAGTAGAGTCATAAGCCAAAATATCAGCCGCCATCAAAATCGGGTAAGTGAACAAACCTACACTGGGCTTGACCCCTTGAGCAATTTTATCTTTATATGAATGGGCCCGCTCCAACAATCCCATACCCGTTTGTGTTGCCAGTAACCAAGCGATTTCATGCACTTCGGGTACATCCGATTGGCGCCACAAAACTGCCTTTTCAGGGTCCAAACCAAGGGCAAGGTAGGCGACCGCAGTTTCGCGTGTGTAAGTGCGCAATTCTTCTGCATCTCGCACGCTAGTTAAAGCGTGAAAGTCTGCAATGAAGTAATAGTGTTCGCCAGCTTCTTCTTGCAATGAAATGTGCTGGCGAATCGCTCCAAAGTAATTCCCAATGTGCTGAAGGCCACTAGGCTGAATTCCAGAAAGGTAGGTAGGCATTAGCAAGTTAAAACAAAGGGCTCTCGGGAGGCGGCGGAGGCGCGAATTTCAGCAGCGCGGTCTTCATAACCAGTACACCCCATTAGAGACAGAGCTGCAATTTTCCCAGACTCTACCCCGGGTTGGTCAAAGGGGTCAATCCCCATGATGCCGCCCGCAATGGAGGTAGCAATCTCGAAAAAGGCAAAGTACTGTCCAACATGGAAGGCATCCAGTTTGCAAAGTTCAAGGGTGCAAATCGGGCGACCGGAGTCCAGGAGGGCAACTTCAGTTCCTTGGCGCTCTACTTCGATGAGTTCATTCAAGCTTCGATTTGCCAAGTGGCTAAATGCAGGTGAATCCGCAAAGGGCTTGCCAATGTTTACGGTATGTGTGTGCTTGCCAAGCTTCACCATGGTGTAAACCTTGTCATCGGGACCTTCGATGTAGAGTTGGCATTGGCTATGTTGATCCGTTGGGCCAACCGCTTTGACTGGAGTCGGACCGACATGCACAACTTCTCCGGCCAAGTTTTGTTTCTTGCCAAGAGATTCAGCCCAAAGTTGTTTGTACCAATCCGCAAGTAAACGGAGTCGATGCGCATATGGGAAATGCACATGAATCGGCCTGCCGGATTCCATGTGCATGACATGGGCGAGGGCATAAGCCAAGGTTGGATCCTGATCGGCAGGAAGAGTGGCACACATGTTGTCCACGCGAGCGGCCCCCTCGAGCATGCTTTGAGAATCCAATCCGGCCATTTCGAAATTAAAAAGGCCCACCGGAGAAAGAACGGAAAACCGACCACCAACCCCATCAGGGACCTCAAGAGTAAAAAGGTCGAGCTCATCACAGAGCTTTCGGAAGTGCCCCCCCACTGGGTCAGTGGTTACCGTAAACCGCTTGCAAGCTTCCTCATCGCTACCCAAGGCATCTCGAACAGCTTGGTAAAAGACCAAAAACTCACTGGAGGTTTCAATGGTGCCGCCCGACTTTGAAATCACATTGAAATGGCACCTGTCTATGGGAACGGTGGCCAAAAACTCCCCTATCCAGTCTGGGTCGATGGAATCCAAGACCATGCACTTGGGTTGCCCTTCGGCAGGTGCCCATTCTTGGTAAACAGGGGCCAAAGCAGCGAGAACCGCTGAATTCCCAAGTGCAGACCCGCCAATCCCCAGTACAACGAAGAATTCGGGCGCCTGCTCTGCCTTTACAGCCTCGGCCCGGGCGCGGCAGCTTTCCAAATGGTGGGTTGCTTCATGGAGTTTCCGCCAGGCAGGCATGGTCTGCAGGTGGGCATCGCGAGCAGCAGCCGCCTGAGGCAGGCGGGTGGCAAAATCCTCGCGGGACAGTCCACCAGCAAAAAGTCCAGTCAAATCGAGCTTGAGAGCCATGGTGGCTGGCATTCTAAGGAATCGTTACAGAAAACCTTTGCGTTGCAAATGAAACGATTTGACTCCGAGCGAAAGAAAAGGGGGGCAGGAAACGACTAAACTATTTCCGCCCCCCTTCATTGACTCATGAATTACAGAAAAAAGACCCGCGGGAGTGCCGCCCTCATTCCGATTGCCATCTTGCTTGCTGTCCTAGCAGCAATTGCCTTTATGCTCACCCTGAGCCCCTCTGAGGACTCCAGCAACGACTCAGATGGCCCTACCTTGGATTCCTTCAATATTGAAGACGGCGTCGGCGCCCAAGTGGACTCCCCTAGATTGACCCAGAGTCCCGGCCGGCGCACGCAGGCGGGCTCGTCCCCCACTGCCGACAAGCTCTCTCGCGGGGAAATTCATGGGTCCGTAACCAATGAATCTGGTGAGCCTGTTTCCAACGCCCTTGTTGCCCTCACCGAGCGCCTTGAACAATCCGCCGCCTTTTCTTTAACCCCAGAAGAATTCGCCTCGATTCCATCTTTTAAGGTGAAGACGAATGAAAAGGGGCTCTTTCGATTCACCCGCTTACAAGCGGATACCGATTATGACATGTGGGTTCGCCACCCTGAATATGCGGCCAAGGAAGGAGTTCCTGTCACGACCCTTCTCGAAAACCAAACATTGAATCCAATTATCCTGAATAAGGGTTATCAAATCTCTGGAGTCGTCACCGATACGGCTGGAAACCCCCTCCCCGCTTCGCTCATATTCCAACGCCAGGCCAGCCGCTTCGTCCCTCGCGATGTCGAAGAACTCGAAATCGAAGATGAAGAGATGGGTCGCCGAATCCAAATGGTCGCCCAACAGGATGGCAGTTTTATCGCCGACCTACTCCCTCAGGGGTTGTGGACTCTTTCCGTTTCCCATGAGGGCTACGCAGCAACTCGAATCCACCCATTAGTCATGATGGGAGATAACCGCTCCCTTGAAAAGAAAATTGAGCTTGGAACTGAGCACTTTCTTTCTGGCGTTGTTCGGACTGATGACGGCACTTTAGTACCTGGCGCGAAAATTCAAGTCTCTCGGATGCGCCCTAAGCCGATGTTTAGTTCGACTGGAATCTCGGAGCAAGATGGGACATTCAAAGTCGGTGGCCTCCCCGAGGGCCTTTATGGACTTTCCGTTCAAGCTGCTGGCTATTCAGCGTCCAATCTCCCTCGCATCAAGGCGGACAAAACCGATATTGAAGTTGTGATGCACCGTTTGGGATCTGTAGCAGGGCGCGTTCTGTCTGATGATGGTGCACCCCTTCGCAACTTTCAACTATCCCTATTATCCGTGAACCGAGGTACCGCTCTTTACGTCCAGAATGGCCGTCCAAAAACCTTTCAAGACGATAATGGCAATTTCTTGTTCGAAGGAATCAATCCCGGCTCTTATCGCTTGATGGCTGTTGCTGATGGTTTTTCTTCGACTTACTCAACAGGCTTCACTGTTCAACGAGAAACTGTTCACGGAATTGACATTCATCTTCAAAAGGGTGGAAAAATCTCCGGCCTTGTAATCGACACCTTTAGTGGCGAACCCGTCGCCGGTGCACAAGTCATTCTTCACGGAAAAGACTGGAAAGAAGAAAACTCTTATGGCTTATTTGGCGGCGTTGGCCCTGACCCCAACAATGTCCCAAAACAAGAGGTCGCCACAAACAAAAGTGGCATTTTCCATTTCAGCAACGCCTATCCAGACTCCCTGCAAATCGAAGTCAAACACCCTGCTTATTTGAGTTCAATTTCCTCTGTTAATTGCTCGAATGGAAGCAATATTGACGCCGGCGCTTTCCGACTTACCCGCGGAGGGGTTATTACGGGAACTGGAAAAAATAGTAGTGGTGAACCCTTGGCCGGGGGAACCGCCTTCTTAACTCTTCAAGTCAATCATGGATTTGGATATTTCTCTAAGAATGTCCGCCTCGATTCCCAGGGCCGATTCCGATTCGAGGGCCTGAAATCAGGAGACTACAAAGTCAGCATCTCTTCCGGCCAAAATGGCGCACTCCTCTTTATGAGCGAAGCTGCTGGCTCTACGACCAGCGTATATGTGAATCCAGGTGCTACGACCCAAGTTGATTTAATTTCTGGCCAATAAACTCCGAGCATTCGCGTACATTATCTTGGAAGGGCCGTTGGCACACCCCTGTCTTCGGCTCTTCCCTTTTACTCATGAACCGCACCACCATCCTTCTCCCCTTCCTGCTCCTTTATGGCGTGGGCTCTTCCCTCACCGCCCAAAGTGACCGAACTGCCATTCGCGCCGAGGATTTGCGCGAGCACATTTCCTATCTTGCAAGTGATAAACTCAAGGGTCGTGAATCAGGCAAGGAAGGTGGACACGCCGCCGCCAACTACTTTGCAGAGCAATGGCTTCGCTTGGGGCTTGAGCCCCTTTCCGTTCTGCCTGACGACCGAAAGCAGGCAATCGCAAAAGACTATTTGCTTCCTTTTAATGTCCGGCGCTTGGAGTGCTTGAATACCGCCGGCCTTTTAGCAGGAACTGACCCAAGTTTGGCGGACCAAATCTTGGTGATTGGTGGACATCACGACCACGCTGGCGTTGGCGGACCTGGCGCGATGGGTTCGCCCGGTGAAATCCATAACGGTGCTGACGACAACGCTTCGGGCTCCTCTGGCGTTGCAGAACTTGCAGAATGGTTTGTTGCCCATCCCATTCGGCGACCCATTTTGTTTATGACATTTAGCGCAGAAGAGCGCGGGCTTTTAGGGAGTAAAGCTTTTGTTGAAGATGGCCCTATCCCAACGGAAAACATGTACGCCATGATTAACTGTGACATGATTGGCCGAAGCGTGAACGACTACCTTTATGTCGGTGGTCTTGGAACATCGGAAGAGTTTCACCCCCTCCTCGATGACATTCTGAAAGAAAGTGGCATGGATGTTGAAATGGGCGATGCCGGGGAAGCTCCAAGCGACAACACCTCTTTCTACCACGGGGGCGTTCCTTCCCTTTTCTTTTTCACGCACATTCACGAGGACTACCACATGCCGGGTGATGATGCAGACAAGATTCAATACGATGCCGAAGTCAAAATTTTAGAACTTGTGCGGGATTGTGCACTTGCTTTGGATGCCAGAGATGCCTCCTTGAATTTTGTCAGTGCACCAGGAATGGCAATGCCTGCTGACTTTAACCAGAAGATGATGGAACACTTCATGGCCATTAGTGAACGGAAACGGAACCGTGGAAAGCTGGGAGTTAGTGTCGAAGTTGAAGCAGAAGCAGCAGGCCTTCGCATTTCCAAAGTACGCTCATCGAGTGCCGCACAAGCTGGTGGTCTCCAAGTAGATGACACTCTTCTTTCAATAGCCAACACTGTATTGAAATCAAAAGATGACCTCCGCCGAGCATTAGGCGGAAAAGTCAAAGGCGATGTCATCCAAGTCTCCTACCTTCGCCAGGGAAAGGAGCACGCCACAGAAGTTACTCTAAAGTAAACTTGATTTCCTGAGTGGGAAATGGCCCCACGGGCCCAACTTGAGGCACTTCAAATTCCACCCAATCGGATTTAATTCCTGTTGGGAAATACGGCCCCGTATGAAAAAGACGGATTCTGATTTTGCTTCCGTGGTGAATTCCACGCAGAATGCATTGCCGCTTGAGGACATCATCTACATTGGATTCCCATTTTGAGATTCTCCGTTCACCCCCAAGAATCTCCCACTCCAACGGTTGAGTCGGCACCCAACTGGAGCGGTAGGAAACATGGACCCACCCTTTTCCATAAGTAATCCAAGGGGAGGACTCCCAGCTTGAAGGGGCTATTGAGAGATGGCCTCTTTGAGGGTCAAGTTGAATCGAGCGACCTGCGGGCCCCAGCACAGAGTGGGGATTTGGCTGGATATCGGGCGCCCACCCACCTTCCTCCCATCGGATTCCTGGGGTTTTTTGCTCCAGAGCAATAATTTCTTGGAAATGCAGGAAGGAATTGAAAACGGCGACTGAATCTCCAGACTCCATCAAAACTGCGGTCTCGCCTGTGTTTGGATTCCAGGCAACCCCTCTTCCATTCACCAAAGAGGGCTCCAATTCCCCCGAAATTAGAGAAAGACTAAAACAGAGGAGAGTTTTCCAAGAATGCGCAAGCGGCATGTGCGTAGCATAGCTTGTGCCTGTGAAATCTCTACGAATCCTCCTCCCCATCATCGCCGCCCTTTTGGCCTTCCTGCTTTTAAAGAACGGTGAGGAGACCAGCTCGACACCTTCTCCGCTGGGATTCCTGCAGGACCCCCAGTTGGAGACATCTCTTGGAGAATCAGCGGAAATTGATGCCCCTCTAGGGGTCGAGGAACGAAAGCCAACGGAAGCAATTCATCTCCTCAGGGCCCTTCACCTCGATGGCACCCCTACCTCGAAAACTACCTTCTTCCTCGAAGAAGATGGCCGCAACTGGAAATCTATTAGCAACGATGGGACTCTGACGATTCCCGCAGACGGTCCAAGTTTGCGCGTGGCCGCCCTCTGCGATGGTCTTTGGTCCAAAGTACACACTCTTCAGGCTTTGGAACGAACCGAAAAGAGTGAATCTCTTCTTTTGATTGAAACCCAAAGCGCAAAGGCCCACTTATGGATTCATCACTCCGACCAAACGCCTGTTCAAAACTTTCGCGTACAAGCGCGTTGGGCCGGCCAGTTGGAAGCAGAGTCTCTCAGTGAAGCGCGGCGAGGCACCTTATGGACCCGGGTTCATGATTGGGAAATCGGTTCCCTTGGTACTACCGACTACCTCCAACTTCCCCCCGGCAAATGGACCTTCAAGGCTCAAGCGGATGGCATGGCCGAGGCTACTGCTTCGCTAGAACTTCTCCCAGGGGATTCTAAAACACTCTCGCTCCTTTTGGTGGAGGGTGCCTTTGTCCAAGGTCAAGCTCTTCAGGGTGAAGACTCCCCCCTTGCTGGAGCTGTTGCCATGCTTCTTCGGGACGGTGCAGAGTCCTATTTGGAGCTCGTTCCACCTGACGAGCGGGGTTTCCTTTCCCCCACCAACGGAAAAACCGAGACCGACTCTAAGGGTAAGTTCCGAGTTGGCCCCGTTGAAGCCGGAACTTATCGGCTTCAACTCGGCGCCGAGGGATTCCAAGCTTGGATTAGCGACCCTTTCGAAATAGCAATTGGAAGCGAGAAGTCTCTTCCACCCCAAATCCTCCAAAGAGGCCCTGGGCTTTTAGTGGAAGTGGTCCATGCTGTGGATCAATCCCCTATCCCTCATGCCGAGGTTTCTTGGCTGGGCAACAACCCTCTCACGAGCATGGTGAGTTCATTGATTCCTTGGGAAAAAGGAGGGGAGACAGACTCCCAGGGCCGATTACAGCTAGAAAACATGCCCCTCTTGGGCGTTCAGGTACGAGCCCGCGCTGAAGGATTCTCTGCGAGTCAGGCCTCGTCGAACCCAGACTCCAAATCTCTCCGAATCGAACTTTATCCCGCGATTTCCGTCACCGGGAAAGTCTTTGACAAACATACTCTCCAGCCCATTGCGCAAGCTGAAATCCGCGCATGGCAAGAAAAAGGGGATCTCCTTGGCTCCATGATGGGCGGGATGGGAGATGCCTCAAACTATCCTTCCATCAATGCCGGAAAAGATGGCCGGTTCACATTGGATGGCCTCGGCCCGGGCGAGTGGAACATCCGAGCAGAGGCCGAGGACTATGCTCCTCAAACTCTGGGCCCCATTCGCCTCAGCCCCGAGGCCCCCATTCAGGATTTGGAAATCCCCATGGGACCTGGAGCCACGGTTCTTATTACTGTTCTGGATGACCACGGACTACCTCAAGCCGGTTCTCTTCTTGCGCTCAACAGTTTTGAAGGCCCGGCTAGCCCTGACGGCAAGCAAACGGATTCAAACGGTCTGGCAACCTTTGAACATCTCCCCATGGGCTACTACCAATTCCAAGCATTTCAACCTGGCTTTCAATCGGGTGCCCTGGCGGCGATGCAAGGCGACCTCAGTGGGCTGGAAACTCTTTCCACTTTTCTGAGAATTGATGAGGAGAAGATATACGAGCTTGAACTCGGCGGCGCCATCCTTCCAAGTTCGATTAGCGGATTTGTAACCCGCGCGGATCAACCTGTTGAAGGCTTGACCATCATGTTGAACTCTCTATCGGGTATGAAAACCGCAAAAACCGATGACATTGGATATTACGAGTTGGAAAATGTCCGCGAAGGAGATTACATGCTTCTAGTGGGCCAATTTGGCCTCGGTAGTGGTGTGGGGATTTATCAAACCCTTCACGTTTCCCCTGGCGAAGCCATTCAGCATGACATTGATATTCCCGCCACTCGGGTTCGTGTCTTGGTGCAAGATTCGCAAACGGGGGAGCCACTCTCCAATATTCCAGTTATGTTGCGCCCCAGCTTAGGTTCTGCAGGAGGAGGCTATCTCAATTCAGACCCAGACGGCATTGCCTACTTTGATTTGCTTGAACCCGCTAACTATGTCTTGAGCGTCGGGCATTCGGCCATGCCCATATTTGGAGGAGGCCAATCCTATTCCACGGTTATTTTGGAAGATTTTTATGTCGGAGAAAATGAGACTCGAGAGGTCGTCGTTCCCTTAAGCCCAGCTGCTCAAGTAGAAGCCACTGTCCTCGATAGCTTTGGGGAACCCATTCAAGGGGCCGGCGTTTTTGCTTGCTCTCCTTCTGGTCAAGCCATTGGGCCATTCTCCCTAAATACTACCGATGCAAAGGGGCAGCTCAAGTTGGGTTCTTTGCCCGAGGGAGAACTTGTAATTCTGGCCCGCCACTCTTCTTTTGGAACCGTCCAAAAAACTGTCCACCTGCAGGTAGGTCAAAGGGAAGAAATCGAACTGATTCTCCAGGCGGGCTGTATGCTAAAAATCCAAGTCTTGGACTCCGAGCAACAACCTAAGCCTGGTGTTATTGCGGTTCTTTTAAACCAAGCCAATATTCCGGTTTCCAATATGATGGCTGGCCCTGAAGCCATTTCTTACGGTATGAATTCCATGTCCGGCGGCGAACAAAGCATCGGACCCTTTGCTCCAGGAGAATATATTCTTCTCTTAAGTGATTCGGGAGGGCAGAATAAGCGACAGAAAATCACCATCGAACCCGGTGTTCCAGAAATGCGGTTCGAAATCGAGTACTAATCCTGTTGTCCCTCTTCCCCCAAGCGGCTGAACCGCCCTTCCCCGGTGCCGGGGAATACTCCGCCCTCG
Organism: Planctomycetota bacterium; assembly: GCA_030748415.1. GTDB lineage: Bacteria > Planctomycetota > UBA1135 > UBA1135 > UBA1135 > UBA7888. Next base: position 121,217 of record JASMMA010000004.1, on the reverse strand, counting down.
CAAGCGCTGTTTGTTGGGGAGTCGCTACGGTTTTATTTACTCGAGCATTCAAAAAGGGCCGCCCTTCCGATGCTGTCCTTTTCAAAAACGGCTTCGGCGCTCTTGCCTTGGGACTTCTGGCCTGGGCCCTTGGAGCTGAACGGGGTGGCGGGCCCGTTGGAGAGGGCAACCTTCTCTGGCTATTGGCTTCGGGCGCACTCGGCATGGCATGTGGCGACCTTCTTTATTTTGTAGCCCTCTCCCACATCGGGTCTGGTCGAACAGTCATCCTGACCATGATTACTCCTGTCCTCACCGCGTGTTTTGCTTGGTTAAGTTTTGGAGAACAGTTGAGCAGTAATCAATGGCTGGGTGCTTTGCTCGTAGTGGCGGGCGGTGTTCTTGCCGAATCTAGGCGATTAGGTTCCAGCCAACGCACTCAAGCAGACACCATTGGGGTTCTTGCCGCCTTGGGGTGCGCAACTACTTTCGCCATCAGCAATGTCATGACTCGGGGTGGTGTTACACACACCGGCATGGTGACCTCTTCTGCCTGGCGATTGGCCGGTGGCGCGGTCGGTCTTGTTCTTATTTCATTTTTTCGAGGCGAAGGTTTCGGTGTATTGAAAACTCCCTTCCAGGGCGCAACCTGGAAAACATTTTTGATTCCCTCTGCTCTGGGAACTTGGTGCGGAATGGCTTTTCTTATGGGCGGCCTGACTTGGGCAAAGCAAGGAGTTGCCGCCGCCATGGCCGCGGCAACCGCACTCTTTTCTCTGCCCCTTGCGCGGGTATGGTTGGGTGAAAAAGCAGGACTCCGCGGGTGGTTAGGCGCTGCCCTAGTCATGACAGGTGTGGCCGTTCTTGGACTTGCAGGGGTATAAATCCTTCCCCCCGCAAGCTTAAAGTGGGGAACTGTGTTTCGAAGCCTTGCCAATGTTGCCCTTTTCCTTGTTGCTTTTTCCGCGACAACGGGGGCGATTCGCGAAGCTGCTCCCGAGCGCCTCAAAAATGAGTGGTTCAAAAAACACAAAGATGCTTATGAAATGGTTTTTTTGGGGTCGAGCCATGTTTACCGGCAAATTGACCCAGAGGTTCTAGATTCATCATTAAGTGCTCGGGGGCATGACCTTCGCTCATTCAACTTTGGGGTTCCTGGGATGCGTTTCCCTGAAGCCCTTTACATGGCGCATCGAATCTTAGATTTAGCACCGAAAAATTTACGGTTTTTGGTTGTCGAGTTGGGTGATTGGCGCACTGATATTCGTGAAGAGAACCTGCTCACGGAACGCATGATTTATTGGCATTCCTTGCCCATCACTCTTCAGCTCGTCTCCGCAATCTGGAGCGAAGACCTGCGCATCGAAGAACGCTTTCTTCGCTCCTGGACTCATTTACACCACATGGGCTTGCGTTTGGGAAATGTGGACCAAGGTCTTTCCCTTTGGAATTTCCTTTCCAAAGGAGAACGAGAACCATTCCAACAGGGAAATGGAATACTGCGACCAGGATTGGGCCAAGGTGGGAATGGGTATCGGCCTCTTGACTTAGAGTCCAAGAAAAAAACTTTTCGGCAGAGGCGTCAAGAATTCCTAAATGATCTTCCAGGATTCCGCAAGGCCAAGACTGAGCTTCGCCAAAAAGAATGGGGCGGCGAAAAGGATTCTTATCTTGCCAACGCCATTGATGGGCTCCGAAAGCATGGAGAGTCCTTAGGCGTTGAAGTTCTTTATGTAGTGTTGCCAGGGTACGAGAAGCCTGAGGGTTGGCTTCAACTTCACCAAGACGGGCATATCCCCTTATTCTTGGCCTTTAATGATCCCGATGCATACTCTGAACTTTATCTTGCAAAGCATCGATGGGATTTATTTCATCTGAATGAAGCGGGTGCCTACTTGCTCTCCCATGCTCTTGCAAATGAATTGGCCAATTGGCTAGAAACACGCGACACTCAGGAGAATACTCATGTTGTTCACTGAGTTTCGTTTTCTGCCTTTCTTTTTATTAGTTTTTGCGGTTCATTGGGCTTTGCGTGGCCCTCGGCTCCGCAAGTCGTGGCTTTTGCTCACGAGTTGGGCTTTTTATGCCGCGTGGGATTGGCGCTTCTTATCTTTAATTTGGATTTCCACCCTGGTGGATTACTTCGCGGGACTCAAAATCTCTTCTTTGCCAGTCGGTGCCAAACGAAAGTGGTGGCTGAGAGCGTCATTGTTTGCGAATTTAGGAATTTTAGGTTTCTTTAAGTACTTCAACTTTTTTACTTCCTCCGGGTCCGTTTTTCTTTCATGGTTGGGCTTTAATGTCTGGCCAACAACCCTTGACATCATTCTTCCGGTGGGGATTTCTTTCTTTACCTTTCAAACGATGTCCTATTCCTTGGACATTTACTATGGAAAACTGAAACCCACAAAATCCTTCTTGGACCTTGCCCTCTTTGTGGGATTCTTCCCTCAATTGGTGGCTGGGCCAATTGTCCGTGCGGCGGACTTCCTTCCTCAGCTATCCGTCCCTCGAAAATGGGCCGAGGTTGGAGCTCGAGGTGCTTTCCTCCTTTTCCTTTCAGGCTTCATCAAAAAGGCCTGCCTTTCGGACAACCTCGCCCCCATCGCGGATGCTTATTTCGAAAATCCCGAAGCCTGGACTGCAGGTGCCGCTTGGACGGGAATCCTGGCATACACCGCCCAAATTTATTGTGATTTCTCTGGCTATTCAGATATGGCAATTGCCTGCGCCGCTCTTTTGGGTTATCGCCTTTGCTTGAACTTCAACTTCCCTTATCTGGCAAGCGACATTCGAGATTTTTGGCGGCGTTGGCATATCAGCCTCTCGACCTGGTTGCGGGATTACCTCTATATTCCACTCGGTGGCTCGCGCGGCTCTCGGATATTCACTTATCGAAATTTATTTCTAACAATGTTGCTGGGTGGGCTTTGGCATGGCGCGGCATGGACTTTTGTGGTTTGGGGAGCGTTGCATGGATCCGCTTTAATTCTTCAACGAGAATGGTCGCGCATCTCTTGGTCTCAGTGGAAAATCTCTCGGCTGGTCTCGTTCCTTTCTCCTATCCTCACATTTTGGTTCGTATGCCTCTGCTGGATTTTCTTCCGTGCAAACTCCTTCGCCGATGCTTGGACGGGGGTTCGCGCCTTTGCCTTTTTTAAATCTTTCGGCGAAAACCAATTTGACGCATCACTCCTTTGGCTATTCCCAATCCTGCTCTTCCTCCACATGCTCTCCTACTGGACCACGGCTGCAGACCGCCTCCGCCGCACTCCCGATTGGTTCCTCGCCCTGAGTCTCGGCGCCGCTTTTGCCATCGCTCTCGCTTTCACTCGAGCCGATTTCCAACCTTTTATCTACTTCCAGTTTTAGGAAGCGCAGACCAAAGGGGTAGGAGCACCTAAAATCTCTGACATGTTTCATCGAGTCTTCATTGCAAATCGAGGGGAAGTTGCCGCGCGGATGGTGCGCGCTTGCCGCGAACTAGGAATTGAGCCTGTTTGCGGAGTATCAGAAGCCGATGCTGCCGCTAAGTTCCCTTACTTGGATCAGGCTGCCGAAGTTGTTTGCCTGGGCCCGAGCTCTGCGAGCGAGTCTTACTTACACATGGAGCGCGTAATCCAGGCGGCTAAACAGACGAACTGCTCCGCATTGCATCCGGGTTGGGGATTTTTGGCAGAGAATGCCAACTTTGCAGCTCTATGCAAGCAACATGGCATTGTTTTCATTGGGCCATCAGCATCCCTTATGGACAAAATGGGGCTCAAACTCCCCGCTCGCGCAGCCGCCCGAGAGGTCGGACTTCCCGTGGTGCCGGGCTCTCTCGGATCCCTTGAGAATGTCGATGAAGCTGTTCGCGTGGCAGAAGAAGTTGGGTATCCCATTGCCCTGAAAGCAGACGCCGGTGGTGGCGGTCGAGGTATCCGCCGCTGCGAAACTGAGGCCGAAGTTCGAACTGCATTTGTGGAAGCTTCACGCGAAGCCGCATCTGCTTTTGGCAATGCCACTCTTTACTTAGAAAAATACTTGGAGGGTGGGCGACATATTGAGTTTCAAGTCTTTGGCGATGGTCGAGGTAATGCCGTTCACCTTTTTGAAAGGGAATGCTCTGTTCAAAGGCGGCACCAAAAACTAATTGAAGAGTCTCCATCCCCAGCCATCACTCCCGAACAAAGAGAGCACTATGGGGAGTTGAGTGCTCGGGCAACCGCTGCATGGAAGTACTCGGGTGCCGGAACGATGGAATATCTGATGGCTCCTTCGGGCGAATTGTATTTTTTGGAGATGAATACTCGACTGCAGGTGGAGCACCCTGTGACGGAATTGGTCACTGGAACCGATCTCGCTCAGGCTCAGTTTCGAGTGGCCGCAGGGCAAGACTTGCCCTGGTCTCAAGAAGAACTCCAGATTCAGGGTCATGCCATTGAAGTGCGAATCAATGCCGAAGACTCCACTGACAACTTCCGCCCTTGCCCTGGTACCGTGAAACAATTTCAAATTCAGGGCGAAGGAATTCGGGTGGACACACATCTCGTTGATGAATCAGTCATCCCTCCCTTCTATGACTCGTTGATGGCCAAGGTTATCGCCCATGGCGGGAACCGAAAGGAGGCAATCCAAAGGCTAGACTCCGCATTAGAGTCCGCAAGAATTGACGGGCCACCCACAACTTCACCCTTGCATCGAAAAGTGCTTGCGCATGAAGATTTTCAAGCTGGCGACTATGACACCCTTTGGCTGAGCCGATTACTGGATGCCTAAGGTCTGCATTCCTGTTTTCTTTGCTCTTCTTTTTTGCGAGTGCAGCACGTCTTCGCGTAGCCCTGCTCACAATGTGGTCGTAATTAGCATCGATTCTTTGAGAAGAGACCACTTAGGGTGCTATGGGCACGCTCCTGAGTTTGCCCCAACAATTCCGGTTTCCCCTGCCATCGACCAACTTGCAGATGAGGGGATTCTCTTTGAAAACGCGTTCTCAACTTCTTCGTGGACATTGCCTTCTCATGCTGCACTCATGACCGGAATGGATGACCGCGCCCATGGCGTGGAGGCAGCAAGCCGAATGGTTGACCCCCTCCACCCTATGCTGGCGGAAAAATTTCGGGAAGGTGGTTGGCAAACTTGGGGTTTCTTTAGTGGTGGATGGCTAGATCCACGCCATGGGTTTGATCGAGGTTTCGACATATATCAATCTGGAATCCTGAATGCCGAAGAAACTCGAGAGCGCGTGATGAAAGAACAGGAGCGTGTTCAAGAAATAGCACCAGGGATTGAGTGGGATTCTCGGCGATTAGCGCGGCTCAGAAAAATAATTCTTCGCTACGACTCAAGTGGCGAACGCATTACCGATATGGCTCTTGCTCAACTCAACTCTTCCGATGACAGCAAGCCCTTTTTCCTTTTCCTTCACTACTTTGATGTCCACCACGACTATGTACCAGAAGAAGTTGATTCTGAAATTGCCCACCAATTTGACCCTACTTATGCTGGCTCGGTGAATGGTCGTGACTGGACTGAAAAAGCAGTCGTTGGTCCCCATCGACAACAAGCCGTTACGAACCGTGACCTAGCTCACATTCGTGCACTCTACGATGCCGAAATCCACCTTCTGGATTCACAATTGGAGCGTGTTTTTAATGCGCTAAAAGAAAAGGGGCTCTGGGAAAACACACTCGTTATTTTGACATCAGACCACGGTGAAGAGTTCTTTGACCATGGGGGCATTACCCACGCGCGTACTTTGCATTCAGAAATGGTCCAAATCCCCTTGATTTTGAAGCTTCCAAATGCACTGAAAACCAAAGCAAGCAAGCGCGTCGGGGCAGTAGCAAGAATCCATGACGTGGCAGACACTCTCTTGGACTATTCGGGCCTTTCACAGATGCCTTTCGGGGAAGGCCGAAGCCTTCGCCCATTGATTCATGGAAGCCCTGGTAACGGTGGCGCCCTTTCACGACTCCAAGTTTTCTCGACTCGTGGCATGAACATCCAGGATTCGTGGCGAAACCAGAACTTCAGCATATTGCGCGCCTTCACTTCAAACGATGCTTCGGGCTCATTGCAAGTGATTCGACACCCATCCACCGGACAGCCTGCAATTCAAGTTTTTGATTTGAGAGTTGACCCCAAAGAGCGTTCACCGCTTTCCTCGAATGACCCTCGTTGGCTTAAGGCAATGGCTGCATTCCAATCTGATTTCTCTCGGTCAGAATCTGCGGCATTGAAAGTGCCACGCTCCGATGCTTCACTTCTTCGGCCACCACACCAAACTGAAGAGGAACGCGAGTTTCTTGAGGCCCTGGGCTACGCAGAAGAGGCTCAAAGCGAAAGAACCGCTGCCCCTTATTCCGCGTTTCCGGAACCATCGCCACGATAGATTAAACGACACATGGCTCATGTCCCCCTCCATCCGCTTGGTTCTCAACGAAACCAGTTCCTTGAAGTTGATGAAATCGAAAGGAACACTGCATACCTTGACAAGAAGGCAGAAGAGCTTTTTGAACGCCGCACAACAGTTCAGGTGGGGTGGGGAGAGAAATATTCCCAGCGGGTCCACCAAAAAGGAAAACTGACCGCTTGGGAACGGGTCGATGCTCTTCGTGACACAAACTCTCCAGTGCACCCCGTTGGTTCTTTTGTCAACTGGAGTGTGGACTTTGACCAGGCAGGACGAACTCTTGAGTCCCCTGGTGCCGGGGTTCTCACCGTTCTGACTAAAGTCGAAGAGCGGTGGGTGATGGTGATTGCAAATGACAACACCGTTGCCTCTGGTTCATGGTGGCCGCAAACACCAGAAAAAATTGAACGCGCCCAAGAAGTAGCTCTACGATTACGGATTCCCGTTGTTTATCTGGTGGATTGCTCTGGTCTCTTCTTACCAGAGCAATCCCGTTCCTTCCCAGGGCGGACAGGTGCGGGCCATATTTTTATGAAAAACTCCCAGCTCTCCGCTGAGGGCGTTCCGCAAATTGCAGGTGTCTTTGGAGATTGCATTGCGGGTGGCGGCTACATGCCCATTATTTCTGATCGAGTTTATATGACTGAACAAGCTTACATGGTGATTGCTGGTGCCGCTCTTATTAAGGGTGCCAAATCTCAAAATTTAACTTCGCTGGACATCGGTGGCCCTGAAGTTCATGTGCATCAATCCGCATGCGCCGATGAGCGCGTTCCTGATGATGATGCTTGTATTACAGCCCTTCGGGCCGAAGTTTCTCGCACTTCAGCATGCGGCGCAGATTTTCGTCGCGGTGGCGTGGCACCTGCTCCTCCTCAATTCCCTCCTTCTGAGCTGGACTCGCTCTTTCCCAGCGATCACCGCACTTTTTATGATGTTCGGGAAGTCCTTGCCCGCTTAGTTGACCGCTCTCTTTTTTGGGAAATCCTCCCCCACCGTGGTCAAGAAATCGTGACCGGAGTGGGCCGAATCAATGGTCTTTACTGCGGTTTTATTGCCAATGTTCAAGGGCCGGTTCCCGACCCAGAACATAAAGGGAAAGTGAAGCCTGGCGGAATTCTCTACAAAGAAGGAATTGCAAAGTGTTCGGCTTTTTCTCGGGCTTGTGATTCCGATGGAATTCCTGTTGTATGGCTTCAAGATGTAAGTGGTTTTGATATCGGTGCCGAAGCCGAAGCACATGGTTTATTGGGTTATGGCTCTAATCTGATTTACACCAATAGCACTAACTCCACTCCGATGTTTACGGTCCTCCTTCGGAAAGCATCGGGAGCTGGCTACTACGCCATGGCGGGCCTTCCCTATGAACCGGTTTTACAATTATCGACTCCCATTTCCAGACAATCCGTAATGGAGGGGCGCACTTTGGCGATTGCGACTTACAACACCAAACTTGATGATGAGTTTGGAATTGCGACCGACGACCCTGATGAGCGGGCGGCGATTGAATCGGGCATGGCTGCTGTAGAAGCCCGCATCGAAGGCGATATGGATCCTTACAAAGCTGCAAGTCAAAGGGATACCGATGAAATTGTTCTCCCATCCGAACTTCGGCCATGGCTCGAGTGTTTAGTTGAAGCGAGCTATCAAGCCCAAGGTGTTCGTCGTATTAAAAACCCACGAATCTGGTCGCTCCACGACTTGGCTGTTCTGACCGAGAAATCCTGATGCCCAAACTTCAACTTGAGCTATTGCTAAAACCCCTTGCCGATGGAAGCGGTTGGGAGCTTTGCTCTCCTGGAGTAGGCCTCTGGGGAAATGTTCCTGAAAAAGGAGATCGCCTAGATTCCACAACGGGTGCTGGTACCCTTTTTGTTTTGAATCGAGCTTGGGCATTGATACTCCCAAAAGGAGTTCAAGGCTTTGTGGACTCCTCAGCCCCTGAACAAAAGAACCTTCCATTGGAATATGGCCAAACGATGCTTCGCATCCTTCGTGAAGGAAAGCCTGCAGAGATTTCTCCGGCTGAAAGTGAAGCCGAGTCAGAGGGTGCTCTTCAAATGCGCGCTCCTCAAGCGGGCAGGTTTTACAGGCGCCCCGATCCAAGTTCTCCACTTTATGCTGAGGACGGAGATTCCCTTTCTCCTGGGAAGACCGTTGGCTTGTTAGAGGTTATGAAAACTTTTAACCCTGTGAAATATCCTTCAAGCTCGGATTTTCCAGAATCTGCTGTGATTGAAAAGTTTTTGGTTCAAGACGGGGAAGATGTCCAAGAAGGACAACCCTTACTGAAGCTCAGAGACTAAGTTGTGTTTTGAGAACCGGCTAGGAGTTTGCCCTGATTTTCTCAAAGTAGCCGGTGAAGTGGATGCGGCGCAGCCAATTCTCTTTGCCCTCGCCGGCAAATTCATACTGAAATACAAGGCGGCTACCGGGGCCAAAAGAAATTCCAGTGGTCCACGAAATGGGGTTGGGAGCTTCATCCATACGGGCATCAAAAGCCACCTTGCGAGATTCAACCAGAACCCTTTCAAGCCAAAAGCGATCTTTGTCTGAAATAACATGGTCTTGGAATTCTTCATGACGCATGGTCCAAAGGTCGGTCAACACAAAACGGGACCCGGCAGGAACGGTGAGCAAGGTCTCGGGGACACCGCTCTGAAGAACAAAGGAATCCCAATGCGGCAATTGAGGTGGGGATACTTGGACAATACCGGGTGCTTGCATGTCTTGGGGTTCCTGGGATAGAACCGCCTGCAATGCACCGGCAGCTAAAAGAAATAAGCAGAAGGCTGGGAGGAGGCGTGTCATCATTTCCTTCAGTCTAGACGAGCCTTAGTGGTGGGTTCTTTCTCATCTTCTAGGGATTTGGAACATGCCACATTGCAGCAAATGATAGGATTTTCGGCTGTGAAACGCCTCCTCATCCTAAATGTCGTCGGTCTGACATCCAGCTTGCTGAAAAACGGAGCCATGCCGAGGCTGGAGGCGTTCGCAACTCTTCATGGTTTAAAAGAATGGAACCCTGGTCTTCCGGCGGTAACTGCTTCGGTGCAGGCAGATTTATTGACGGATGCACGGCCTGCGCAACATGGAATCGTGGGAAATGGTTGGTACGACCGGGATTATGGAGAGGTTCGGATGTGGCCCCAGTCCGCGAACCTTCTCCAAGGTGACACCATTCACGAAAAATGGCGGCAAGCTCATCCCGGCTCCCAAACTGCTCAGTTGTTTTGGTGGTGGAATCTTCCCAGCCGAGCAGACATCAGCGTGACTCCACGCCCGACTTACTGGGCAGACGGCCGTAAGGGGCCAGACATTCACTCCAACCCGAGCAAAGTACGAAACCGGCTCATTCAACGATACGGGGATTTCCCCCTCTTTAATTTCTGGGGGCCCGCCGCCGGCATCCAAAGTACTCGGTGGATTGTGGATGCCACCTTGGATGTTTTGAAAGAGGAGCGACCGGGCCTTTGCCTTTCCTATCTTCCGCACTTGGATTATGACCTTCAAAGGTTCGGGCCTGATAGTTTGGAAGCTCGGCGGGCTTGCAAGGAAGTGGACAATCAAGCTGGGCGGCTTTTAGATTATGCGAATGGAAACGGAATCGATGTCGTTGTTCTTTCTGAATATGGAATTGAAGCTGTTTCTCAGGCAGCATTCCTTAATCGTTGCCTTCGAAGAGAGGGATTTCTGAAAATCCACCCTGCGCGAAACGGTTCCTTGTTGGACCCTGGCAATTCGCGCGCCTTCGCCGTTTGCGACCACCAATGCGCCCATGTTTATGTGTCGAAGGAAACCGATCTTCCGCTCGTAAAGGAACTTCTTTCTCACCAGGATGGTGTAGAAAAAGTTCTTGATAAAAAAGAACAAAGCGGACTGGGTTTAAACCATCCTCGCTCAGGGGAGTTGTTTTGCATTGCAAAAGAAGGCTGGTGGTTTGCTTACCCCTACTGGCTTGAAGATGAACCGGAGCCGGACTTCGCTCGCACGGTCAATATTCACAAAAAACCTGGCTTCGACCCCTGCGAACTTTTCTTGGACAACTCCATTCCTCTGGTCAAGGCTCGTATTGCATTCAAACTCCTCGCCAAAAAACTCGGCTTCCGCGCCCCTATGCCCTATATCTCCCAAAACACCTCTCTCCCCAAAGGCTCCCACGGCCGAACCTCCACCGCCCTCATACTGAACCCGACCCTTTTTACCGATAAAAAATAACCCGGCTCAGGTTGCTCAGTTTCCAGACCTATCTTGCTTTATCAGGTTTCGTAGTAAGCCGCATGAGATATTCCAGTGGGCCTTTTCGCCAGCGGCGAGGCCATAGGTTTGCGAATAGGAGGGCAAAGACACAAAAATAAAGGGCCCTCCATCCAGCGGTCGAAAGCTCTGTCCCAGGGCTTGGATTTAAGTCTCCCCCGTAAAGAAATAGGATATGAGCGATATATAGGCTAAGGGCAAATTGCCCAGTCACGACAAGAGGCTGGAGGTATTTCTTGAGGATCTCTCGCCGCCCCAATTCTAAACAAATAGCCATAATGAAAACCGAGCTTGCTCCCGCCGAAATAACATAGCCTGGAACTGGGGGGAGCGAGTCAGTTCCAAAAAGGGATTCAGGCGATTTGTACCAGAAATCAATCTTTTCAAAAGGAGGGCGATTATCTTCAAGCTGGCTAAGGAAGTTGGAAGCAACGGAAACAACAAGAAAGACAATGGCACTCCAGAGAAGAGCCTTGCGGCATTTTTTTTCTTCAGCAATCCCCCATTTTCCAAGGGCCATTCCCACAAAAAGAAAGGCTAGCCAAGGGAAAAGCGGATGCCAACCATTGAAAAACAAGTTTCGAATTTGACCCGAAGGTTCCCAGAAGGATGTGTATTCCAAATTCAACCAGTCCCATCCCGCCCCGTAATCTAACAAGTTGAACATGGCAAGAAAACCCAAGGTAACCAACAAGGCAAAAAAGAGAAGAGCCTTAGCTGAGCACTTTAGAACTGCTGCGCCGGCAAAAAGATAAAAAGCATAGAAATGCAAAATGTCGCCAGGCCACACAACTTGCCATAAATACCCAAAAACAAGAAGAAAAACACCTCGGCGAAAGATTGACCGTGGGCAATTTAGCATCGTGAGCCCGATACCAGCCAGCATGACAAACAAAGCAGATGCCCTACCCTCAAAAGCCGAAGCCAGGGAGCGCATCCAGAACGGCTCTTTCACCCCAAAGGCCAAGACCACTTCATAATTCACATACACCATTGCAAAGATGGCCAAGCAGCGAGCGAGATCGAGCCCTTCAAGCCGCCCCTTCGACGGGCATACCTCGTGAGGCTCTGGGAGCCGGGTCATTTTTTATCGTTAAAAAGGGTCGGGTTCAGTATCCATTGGAAGCCGATGGCGTAATATTTTTGCCAGCCGAGGCCGGGGTTTTCGTGGGAGAGGGAGAGGCGGAGGCGTTGGTTGTCGTTGATTCGGTAACCGAGGCTACCCGAGTAGTAATGGCCAGCGTTATTTTCCAGAGACCGGAAATGTTCCCAGTGAGATCCGAGGGCATTCAAGAACCAATTTGTGCTGAGATCCGTACTCCAAGTCCCCCAATATCCTGTTGCGCTCGCACGATCATCGCCAGCAGAGTCATAGGTCTCGCCACGCTTCATCCAAATTTCACCAGAGAGCTGGCCACCAAGGAATGGGAGACTGGCATCGACATCCAATAAAACTGTTTGCAATTCTTCGGTGGTTCCATCTGCGGTCCAGACCTCTCCCGGCGAGAACCATGCGCTAGTTCCAAATTGAACCGATTCCGGTTCTCCCCACTGAAGGCGGGTGCTTGCGCCCCAATTTTTCAATCCCATCCGGTTCAAGGAAACAGTCCTTCCAGTTCCATTCTCTGGCTCATCGGGATCCTGGCGCTCAACATCAGTTGCTATTCCCAAAGACCAGCGGAACCCATCTTCAGATTCGCCGCCATGAAGCTCAGCGCCTGTAACGGCCATGTTTCCACCCAAAAATTCTCGGCGCACTCCATCCAAGTTCGGAGACGGAAAGTCGCGAAGATATACGCCATTCCATGAACCGACATCGGCAAAGTACTTCCCGACACGCAATCGATAGCCAGATGGCATGATGTTCAGCCAGGCGGTTGCTTCTCTGAGAATAAAGTCCGAACCCGAACCACCATCAGACATGTCAATTGCAAATCTTGCATCGGCATAATCTCCAACAGAGCCTTCGCCATTGATTTCTACACTCCTCATGCGGATTTTATTAAACCGGCCTGAACGAGGGATACCAGGAGAACGGTCTGCCGAAGAGAAATCTCCTGCTGCCTCCAGCACAGTACCGAATTGAAAACCTGAGTCCTCCTCACCGGGCGTATGTAGGATTTGTTGAGCAAGCTCATTTAGGCTTGTTTTCTGCTCCCCTTGCACAGGTTCTTCAATAAAACTATTCGCCTGGTTTTCATTTGAAACACCAGGTTGTGTTTGTTCGAAGGCTGAGGGCAATTGATCGTCAATGAACCAGGGAGATGGGTCTCGTTCTCCCGAAGAAGAGCAAGAAGCCATCAATAACGGAGCCATCCAAGTCAGAAGGAGGAATTTAGAGGGGAAAGACATGGGCCCCCATTGTAACCATGGATGGCTAAACTACGCATCCGGGGACATCCCCCCTCCCTGCCATGACCGACTCCCAGGAAACATCCCTCTACGGTGGGCACATGCCCAAGACCTCAAACCCCGCTTCGCAAACTGCGGAAAAGCCAATCCCCTCCAAGGTAACCGCCCCTGGAATTCTTGCCCGAAAGGGGACAGGGCAAAAGATTCTGGCTTTGACGGCTTATGATTCTCCAACGGCCCGCCTAGTGGATGAAGCTGGATTCGATTTAATCCTAGTTGGCGACAGCATGGCCAATGTGGTTTTGGGCCATGCAACAACTTTAAAAATTTCATTGGATCAAATCATTTCAGCGACTCGCGCCGTGAAACGAGCAGTTGACCGACCACTTGTTGTAGCCGATATGCCTTTTGGCACTTACCACATTAGCCAAGAAGAAACACTCCGCAATGCTTTCCGCCTAGTTCGAGAAGGCGGCGCTCAAGCAGTTAAAATTGAAGGCGGTCAAAAGCGAGCCCATTTAGTTGAGGCCCTTGTCAATGCAGATATTCCAGTCCTTGGACACATTGGCCTTCTCCCCCAGTCCTACAACCTCCGCGGCGGCTACCGCATACAAGGACGCAACCTTGATGGAGCCGAAGGACTTCTTCAAGATGCCTTTGCTCTTCAGGAAGCTGGCGCGTTTGCAGTTGTTTTGGAAGGGGTCCCCACTGAAGTCGCATCCGCAATCACTCAAAAAATACAAATCCCAACGATAGGCATTGGAGCTGGCGATGGCTGCGATGGGCAAATCTTGGTCTTCCACGATGTCGTTGGATTGTCTGTTGGGCCTCAACCCAAGTTCGTGCGTCGCTACGCAAATCTCGCTGATGAAATCAGAAAAGCGCTCGGACATCTCGCCGATGATATTCGAGAGGGCGAATTCCCTTCAGAGGAAGAGTCCTACTCTTTCCAAGGTGAGCTCCCAACCGAGTGGACAAAAGACTAATTTTTGTCGGGTACGGCGGTCCTTTTTACCAGCTCTAAACTTGGATCCTCATTTCGAATAACAAGTTGCTGGATAACGAGAGACTTCTTTGGGTTTCCATCTTCATCAAATGAGAAGGTGCCCGTTAAACCTGAAATCCCCCTCAACTCCATGAGTTTCCGTTGCACCGAATCGCGGGTAAGTCGAACCCCAGCGGCCTGACAAGCAGCCTCGGCAAGCAAGCAAGCGTCGTAGGCCAAAGCGGATAATTGTCCGGGAGGTTCTTCGAATGACTCCTCAAATCGATTTAAGAAATCAATCGTGCGGGGGTTTTCTTCATTAGGGTCAAAGTGGTTGGTAATAAAAAAGGAAACTTCGTTTGGAAGGGGTGGATGGACATTTTTAAGTTCGGGAGTGTCCCAACCATCAGCACCAAGAACGGTAATCCCTCGCCACCGAGGACCGACCGCCCCTAAAACAGAAACCACTACTTTTGCGTAGGCAGAAAAATAAATAAGATCCGGATGCACGGCTGCAATCTCCTCTATTTGTTCAATAGCTTCTTTATCAGATCGGAAATAGTATCGCTGGAGAACTCTTCCGCCGAGTCGGGCAAATTCGGATTCAAAATCCTCGCTCAAGCCAAGGCAATAGGGATAATTCAAGTCAGAAAAAGAGACCATCCGACGAAGTCCCCGCTCCTGATAGGCAAATCGCGCCATTTCCACAGCTTGTTGGCGGTCAAGAAAGCACGCACGAAAAACATAATCACCTGATTGTGTCACTGAGGGCAAGGTTGCAGATGGGGCAAGCATCGGAATGCCTTTTGATTGAGCGGTTTCGCCTGCAGCTAGGGCTGTATCTGAATAAAAGGGACCAATAATCATCGCGGCATTGGCATCAGCAAACTCTCTAACAAGTCTAATACTTTCGGCTGGGTCGCCACGATTGTCGCGGACTTCAAAAATAATATTTGATTTCAAGTCCTCTAAGAAAAGCTCCAAACCCTTGTGAGCCGCTTTCCCATCATCACTTCGATCGTCACCACCCTCGGTACTTGGGGTCAGGGGAAGAATGACTCCGATACGAATGGCTTTCTCCTTTCCGCAGGTGGTCGTCAATAAAACCAAAAGGCAAAAGCTCCAGAAATTAATTTTCCTCATGGTTGCTCCTTCATTACTTCGTGTGCCAGAGTTGAAACGGCTGGGTCGGAATCGTTTTCTGCGAGTCGTTCAAGGAGTTTTGATTTAGATGGATGGCTAGAATTTCGGAGTGCTCGAACGACTTCAAGCCGAACCTTCACCTCTTCGTGGCGGGAAAGTTCTTCGAGGGCGTCAAAAACAGAAGGGTGGTCCACAAATCCAATCGCTTCAACAAAATCAGGGCGTAAATCCTTATCACCAGAAAGAATTCGTTCATTCCAGTGGTAAACAGTATCGGTGAGAGCTGCGACTGCCATCCCACCACCAATACGGCCAAGAGTGACGGCAGTGTTTTTCACAACTAAAGTGTCTGCGTCATTGAGGTACTCTTTGAGATAGCGTCGAAGCTCGGCCGCGCCAGCTGGCTGAAGGTCGCCGTGGAGGATTCTATTTTCAAGAGCTTTCACCATTTGAATCTTCACGCTTGCCAACTTTGGCAAGAATCGGTCGGCTGCGGCGCCGGTTTCATTCTTTACAAGTTTAATACGGGTATCAGCTGCTCGAATTTTCTGGACTGTTTTGGAAAATGAAGGATTCTCCACGTTTAGTGATCCTCTTGCATCTTCTATCTTCGCTAATATTTCTTCATCTAATATCCCTTCTTCACTTGAGACAAAATGAAGAAGTTCTGTAACACCCAGATCCTCCGGGATTACTGAGCTCGCAACTTCCTCGCGCTTCTTTTGAGCCTCGCGTTTGTTTTCCATAAGGCTCCACATCCAAAATCCACCAATTACCAAAGCTAGTGAAGATAAAATTGCAACCGCTACTGCCCGATGCCTGCGGACTAAGCGCGCCGCCTGGGTAATTGGGCCAATCGGTGAACTCTGAATGGCTTCAAAGTTCAAAATCCTGCGCAACTCGGCAGCCATTTCTCCAGCCGAATTAAAGCGTTTGTCCGGATCCTTTTCTATTGCCTTCAAGACAACAGTCTCGATATCTTTCGGCAAACGAGGGTTCAGTTTCCGAGGACTCAAGGGAGTACGAGTCAATATGGCTCTCAATGTGGCTTCAAGGGTATCCTCCAAAAAGGGCTGCTTTAAAGTTAAGAATTCATAAAGCGTGACCCCTAGCGAATATATGTCGGTCCGGTGGTCCACTTCAACTCTACGAGCCATCGCCTGCTCAGGGCTGATGTAACCAGGAGAGCCAATAAATTCTCCTGTACGCGTTATCGTTGTTTGGTGGGATGCTTTTGCAATTCCAAAGTCAGTCAAGACTAATTGACCGCTTCGGTCGAAGACTAAGTTACCAGGCTTAACATCTCTATGGATGAGCCCTTCTTTGTGGGCAACATTCAGACCTTCTGCAACTCGAGCGATGACTTCGATTGCTTGAAAAACATAGTTTCGCACAGGAAAACGAGATGCTGCAGGAATACCAACTGAACTGAAATCGTTGTCATCACCTGGCGCTTCCATCGGCTCGTCACCCAAGTCAATCAGTACTGTACTTTTCCCAGAATCTTGGGCTTCCTGAAGCTGATCAACAAGTTGGGCTAGGTTTGGGCCAGGCAAATACCGCATGGCAAAAAAGTGTGTCGAGCCCACCGAGCCAACTGCATATACGGAAATAATGCTTGGGTGGCTTATTTGGCTGACCGCCTCAGCTTCTCGGTGAAAACGGTGAAGAGTTCGAACCGAACTGGAAAGCCCTGGATATAAAACCTTTAGGGCAACCCTCCGGCGAAGACTGATCTGTTCAGCTTCATAAACTACACCCATGCCTCCGCGACCCAGCTCACGGATTAAACGAAAATCGCCCAAGGTTTGGCCAACATCCAACCCTGAACGATTGGCGGAATCTTCCTGGACAGTCTCATCTCCAACTGGAGGAGGATTCTGCGATTCTTGAACGGCGTCCAAGAGAGCTTGCAGTTTCTTTTTCTTGTTTTCGGATTCCATGAGAGGAATTGAATAGGCGCGGAATGACCTGGCACCATCATAGCCCATCCAATAAGTGCGTATCCTACCCCTATGCCTGAATCTCCACGACCTTTTTTCCTTGCTGGAAATCCAGAATCTTCACTCTTCGAGTTGCCTGTCAACGCACCCGAGGATGGGAGTCTCTTGGGGTTGGCATTCTTGGCCAAGTCCACTCATATACAGGAGGCAATTCGGTTGGCCGAAGCTTCACGGCAAGCCCTACTGAACGAAACTCCGGACACTCGAGCGAAACGAATTCGGTCCCTTTCTAAAATCCTGGACTCCCAAGGGGATGCTTTTACTTCTTCTATTCGAGACGAAGCCGGAAAACCTCAGCGGTACGCTGCCTCCGAAGTGGCTCGAGCAATTCGCACTTTGAATATTGCGGCCGAAGAGGCACTTCTTAACACGAGCAAAAAAAACATCTTTGGGGATCGAGAATCTGTCATTCATCCCTTTCCAATTGGCGTTTGTAGCTTCATTACCCCTTTCAATTTTCCACTCAATCTTGCCATGCACAAGATTGCCCCTGCACTCGCGGCTGGCTGCCCTTTTGTCCTAAAGCCTGCAGAAAAAACTCCCCTTACTGCTCTCCTTCTTGGAGAAGCTCTTTGCCGAGTGGACCCTCCCCTCCCTAAAGGTTCATGGTCTATCCTCCCGGCACTTCCTGACGAGTGCGGCCCCTTAAGTGATAGCCCATTAGTCAGGCATTTGAGCTTCACTGGTTCAGCAGGTGTGGGATGGGAATTGAAGGGGCGCGCCGCACACGCTCACACGACTCTAGAACTCGGCGGGAATGCAGCTGCCATCCTATGCGAAGACTGGAATCTGGAGGATGCTCTCAATCGATGCACCATTGGAGCTTTTGCATACAGTGGTCAAGTTTGCATTTCTCTTCAAAGATTACTGGTGCCCCAAGGAATACAAGGTGAAGTCATTGATGGACTCGGGCAAAGGATCCGAGACCTTCGCTTAGGTTCACTTTCTGAAATGGAAACCGACTTTGGCCCCATGATTGACGAAGCGTCCGCTATTCGTGTGGAAAGTTGGATTCGTGAAGCAATTCAAGAAGGTGCTCAACTTCACTGCGGAGGAAATCGAGTAGGCAACTTTGTCGAGCCTACACTTTTGAGCCAAGTTTCCCACAACTCCAAAGTATGGGATGAAGAAATTTTTGGTCCTGTTCTTGTTGTTGAAGAATGGTCCGATTTCTCCAAGGCACTGGATGCTGTAAACGAAACAAGGTGGGGTCTTCAGGCGGCACTCTTTACGCATAATGAACAACGGATTAATTCCGCCTTTCGGAATTTAGAGGTGGGACAGGTCATCATTGGAGATAGCACCGTTTTCCGGGTAGATGACATGCCCTATGGAGGCGTCAAGGCATCCGGATGTGGCCGAGAGGGCGTTCGTTGGGCAATGGAAGCCATGCAGGAGACACGTCTCCTGGTTCGGGCACCGAAAAGCTAGAGTTCTTTTTCGACAGTAACCATGCGACCAGGCATGAAATGCGCGGAGTCTGCAACATCGGAAGCCAGAATTACGGTATTGGCTTCAGAATGGCTCGCGCCAAGTTTGGCGTGAGCCGAACGCAAGCCACCAAGCCACCATCGTTTGTCGCAAAGGTAAATCATGTCACCCTCATTTGCGGCAAGCCCTTCTTGTGCGCCTGAGTCAACCTGCACCGTTCCCGAAGGGAGTTCAGGGTCCACCTTCCAAACGAGTGGAAGTTTGAATCCAATTTTATCGTTCGGCTTTGAGCCCTTGAACATCCAACGGGCAGCCTCAACAGACCATAAAGTGAGGCCTTTGACTTTTTCTTCGCTCTCTGGTTTTGTAAACAGAGAGACCGTAATTCCGATGCCAAAGCAAGCCAAAAGGTTCCAAAGAGCGCCCATATATTTCCACGGATGTTCTGGATCCATGGCAACCCCGTGAGCGAAAGGCTGAATAAAAATTTCAGGATTCGCCTGCCCCACAAGAATCAAAGCCACACCTCCAACAAAGGTTGCAATCGCTGCTGGAGTTGTAAACCTCTTCCAAAATGCGCCAAGAAAAACTGCAGCCACTAAAGGAGGGGTCACCGTTCCATGGAACTTCGCATGAGCTTCATATAAGGTGTCAAATCCCCTGAAGGGGTAAGTTGCTAGGACTCCAATAATCGTGGCAATAGCGGAAATCCACATTGCAGCTTTCAGGTAATGCTTATCCCCACGGTTCTTGGCTAGAGGTCGATAAATATCGTTAATGGAAATTGCTGCAACGGCATTGATTAAAGTGTCCACAGTGGACATCAAGGCGGCAACAACAGCTGCAATCAAGAAGGAGAACACCGCAGGCGAAGAGACAATCGCCGTCACACGAGTAAAGATTTCGTCGGGGGAAGTTTCAGGTGGGAGAATATCGGGTCGTGCACCGGATATAGCTCTCCCGACCCAGCCTGCATTGCAGACCACAATGGTGGAAAGCGGGAGAAGAAACAAGGTGTTAAAGGCGGCAGCTTTGCGCCCATCTTCAACTGAGCGGCAGGCCATAAACCGCATAAGTAGGCCTTGGTTCAAGAACAAGAATCCAATGGAGCCCGCGATGCCATCTTGCCAAAAGATGCCAACGGTGTGAAAATCTTGAGGTTTGTTCAAGTGGGCAAGTGGTAGTTTGAAATCTTGCGGAAGGGCATTCCAAAAAACATCAAACCCACCTAACCAGTTCAGCCCAAGAATAAAGAGAAGAGCACCACCAAGAAGAAGGATAAAACCTTGAAGGAGGTCGGTAAAGATGACCGCAGTTTGCCCACCAAAGGTAATGTAGATGCCCGAGATAATTGCAACCGCCCAGATAATGCCATCCAGCCCGATGTCCCAACCCATGTAATCCTGCAAAACAGGTTGAAGTGTTTTGGCCATAGTTAAAAAGCCAATAGCGATGTAACCCAACATGTAAACTAAAAGAGCCACAGTGGCCAATTTTCGAACACGGGAATCAAATCTGCGCTCAAAATATTCCGGAATCGACTTTACGCGGGTGAAGTAAATAATGGGCAACCAACCAAACATGAACAATGGCATAAAGAACCAATCGTTCAAGTAGGTCATAGAGGAGGAGAACCCGTGCTGAAAGCCTTTTGCTGAATACTTCAGAAAGGAGTGAGAGCCTACTCCTGTTGCAACGATGGACATCGTAATGAGCCACCAAGAAAAGCGGCGGCCGCCAAAGAAAAAGTCGGATGTCGTTTTGTTGAAGCGTGAAAACCAAGCTCCAAAGCCCAAAACAACGAGGATATAACCCAAAATTATCGCCATAAAAAGGGGCGCAGAGGGGTTGCTCGGCCCAGCTTTGGCATTGAGGGCTTCCTGGGCGGCAGTGGTAAAACTGGCCTCGTCAGAAAGGGCGCCAGCACCAATTCCAGATGCATGCAAGCCCGCAAACCAAAGAAATCCGAACGCTAGAGCGCCCAACCAAAAGCGATCCCGTTTTATATTTGTGCGGCAGGCTTTCGTTCTCAAGATAAGCCATAAGGCTACTGAAAAGAAAATCCCACCCACTCCGTAGAGGTAAATGTAGGGGGCCCAAACGCGCAAGAATTCCATTTGAGGGCTAAAGGATACCGAGGCCTAGGACAAGGCGGGGCAAGCTCGTTAGGTGTCCAATCAGATGAGTCACTTTTTCTGAACCTTCGCCCACGGAGTTCAGCACCCAATCGGGGGTTTCTCGCCTCCAGACGAGGGCGGTTTCGCGAGGTGCAAATGACTCGCCTATGGATTTCAGCTGTACAGGTAGAGCTAAATCTAGGGATAGGACATCCCCCACCACTAAGTCCGCTTGCTCACGCTTTAGTATTTCTCGATAGTGGGGCCGGTCAACCAGAACCTGCCGACCACAAAAGTCTAAGGTCTGATTGCTCTCGCCAATCCACTGTTTTCCAGCACGCCCATAAACGCGCAAGTTAGCTTCTTCAGGAGAAGTCTCTCGCGCATCGGAAACCTGAAAATCATGGTGGGAAAACCAATCGATTATTTTTTCAGTTGGCGCGTTTGTGACCCAAGTGACTCGAACATTGTGGTCCACTAGCCATTGGAGTACTCGATCCGCACCATGTGTTAAGTCGTGCTCAACTTCACCCCGAAACTCTTCGCAAGTACTATGAAAACAATGATCCATCAGGGCTGTAATCGTTTCGTGTCGCGCAAGAATCGCCTCCTTCACAATTCCAGCTTCTAGTCGATTTCCGTGGTCAATAAATTGACCAATTGCAGACGGCATGCAGAAGAAATCTTCATCTACAAAAGAGGAAAGCCGTCTATCGTCAGGCCTGGCTTGCCAACCATACTGATCAGGGTTCTCCATGACTGCGGCAGCAAATCCTTCGTACCTTTCCAGAGCTTTCTCTGGTGATTCCCCCAATGCCATAGACAATTCATTTACGACTTTTGCCTGGATTGCGATGTATTCGCGAGCAGGTTCAGTCCAAACACCATCAAAGTCGGAAATCAGGTGAAACGAATCCATGGGGGCGGAGATTTTAACGGCGCGAAATCACTTACTGAACTTCAAAAACCAATGCTGGGCTCACATCAAAAAAAACCTGTCCGAGCCCATCGTGTATTGCCGCGGAGGCCCAGATTGTCATTCCTGCAGCACCTGGCGGGATCTTAATCCAACGGGTTGAGCCAAAGCCCGAAACATCCAAAATATCCGACATTGAAGCAGAATTTGCCAATGTCCAGTTCGATACAGAATCCCAAACTAAGGGCAAACTAAGCCCGCCAGGGAGGGTAGTGCTTCCTCCGAAGGGGCCTCCGTTTGTGGAGCTAAACAAAACAGTAAATGTCTCTCCTGCAAAAGATTGAGCATTCGACATCCGAAACTCAATCCAACTCCCTACCGTTGTATGAGTTGAAACGGAGAGGGTTGGGCGAGTCTGCGGCATGAGCCAAATATCTCTCTGGACCGGAGGCCCGAATACGCTTTCAAAATGGAACAAGGTTTCATAGCCTGGAGCTGAGATTGTGAAATCATAGTTTCCGTCCTCAACCCAAAAGTGCCAACGGCCAGCGTTGCTAGCTCGACTCATTCGAGTTTCATTTTCTAGCATACTTACACTCATAATGGAGACATCAGCATCCAGTGGGGCACCGGTCCATGCATCTCGGATATGGCCAGAAATGGGAACTTTCTCGCGAAGCATTTGCATGTACAAGGGCATCGCACGATTTATTTCTGATTGGGACTGATTCCAAGTTGGAAAGAAAGTGGTATCCAATTCAATTAAGAAGGAAAGAGCGCCGATTTCATTGAACTGCCATTCGAAGTGTTCCCCACCAGCACTTGCGTAGCGGTCTGAGTAATTCGCTGCGGCTGCAAGATTGTCGCGGGCTTCCCAAACTCTAGCTTGGACAGCACTGTCCATATTTCCACAGGCGTAGGGATAGAGCACTTCCTGGCCAGATTGATGGACATCAATCACTTTTACAAAGTTCATCTGTCGCCCAAAAGCCAACATGGTCTGGGTTTCTGGTTCTGAGCCTGGTGAAGGGCCGCAATACACATTGGAAGAAG
The DNA here is from genome assembly GCA_030748415.1 of Planctomycetota bacterium. Lineage (GTDB taxonomy): Bacteria > Planctomycetota > UBA1135 > UBA1135 > UBA1135 > UBA7888. The sequence goes on along the minus strand of JASMMA010000004.1, from coordinate 98,584 downwards.
GGCTCGTAGAGTAATTCCCGCAGTTTGCCCAATCGAACAAGTAATTGCGATTTAGGTCAACTCCGTAAACTCCTCCACCATTATTTCGACGGTTTTTGCGCCACCATTCATCGACATTCCAAACATGTTCGAGACCATCAGGGTTCCATGTTGGGGCAATCCAAATTTGGTATTCGTCAATCCAAGAGGTAATTTCTGGGTCAACTCCATAGTTGGACAGCAAATGTTCTGCAACAGCAATCATATGCGCAGGCGTTGCGATTTCACGACTGTGATGATTACCGACAAAGAGAACATTTTGTTCATCTTCTGCCACTTGAGGGTTGTCTGATATGACTAGGGAAAAAATACTACGACCCTCATGGGTTTTTCCAGTTCCAAGCATCGCGTTCAAATCTTGCCGGCGGGCAATATTTGGATACTGCGTGTTTAAATCCAACAACTTTTGATTAATTTCAGCCCAAGTAAAAAACCGAGAGTCTAGGGCACGATTTCCAACAAGCCGATCTCGGAGGGATTGAGAGTGCTCCAGCACCTGATAGGGAACTCCAGTTGCTTCTAGCCGTGGGAGATCGGTGTCTGGGAGGATTATCTGAATAGCATTGGATTCTTCTGGAGTATCTTCAAGGAGGAATCCCTGTGATTCGAGCCAGAATGCCTCGGGAGAACTTGGGGCCACTTCAATCGATACGCGAGTCGACTGAGCTGAAAGTTGGGCCCCGAAGAGGATAAGGGCCAAGATAAATGGAATGCGCATCCCACCATCCTACTCCCAGAAAAGCTCGGCCTACTGCTTTTTTAAGGTTAATCCTGGTCCACTGAGGTGGCTTCCATCTTCGGTAACAATTAGATAATCCAGTGATAACTGGGCTCCAGAGATTGAAAAAAGCTGAATGGGGGCAATTCGACCCACTGAATCTTCAGAAAAGGTGAGCTGGTGGTCCCACCAGGGGCCGGATAGGTCCAGGGAGTCGGCTCCCAGTGTTCCAGAAGTGAGGACACCCTCCTGATCCATTTCGATAGAGACTGGCTCGGGGTCGCTTCCGTCCACTTTCCATTCTCCGCCCCAAGAGCCAACCAGTTGGTCCGAGGAGTTGAATCCACCTGAGCCCGGGCCTATCGCAACATCAAAAGTACCGTTATCAACCTCGATTCCAGCTGAAAGCATGACGAAATCACCCTGAATGGCCATTTTTGAAGGTTCAAAATTCCCATTTAGGAACATCATTTCCTCGCTGCGAATCACCGTCAGGTTCATGGCGCCCATGGGTCGAACCCAGGAATAGGTCACTGAGTCGGCCAGACTCCAGTCACGATAAAGGGCATCTGCGCCACTTTCTGGGAACCCATCTGACATGCATCGGAAATAAAAAGGGATGGGTTCTCGGTTGGGATGAGAGGATTCAAAGGTCCCAACCCATTCCCCAGCAAGGTCTTCCGTGCGATAATCAGATGGAGGCGGATTGGTCCCGTGTCCTCCGAGATTACTTGTCGAGTTTTCACAGCTAGACAGACATGCTGAGAGAAGAGCAAAGAAAAAGCTTAAGTAGCGCATGTTGAGAGGGGTTCGTTAAGAAAGTGCAATCCTTATTCGACCCAAAATGTCCCCAGGCTTTAGGTCGTCCTAACCTTTTATATTTAAAGAGGTTACCGCGCTTGCTCCCGGAATGAATATTCTTAGAAAATTTCATCAAACTCCCCGGGTACTCGCTGCGTGGAATATAGTATAGAGGGGCCCATTCCTTGGAACTTGAGGTCTCGTCTCGGGTTTCGAATAGCCCACCCCATTTCCCCCACATCCTCCAAGTAGAAGCATGATTCTGACTCCCCTCGCATTGGCTGTACTCGGCCTGTCTAGCCCACAATTTGAAAAGGACCCAGCTGTTCAAGCTCCACATCCCACTGAACTTGCCTTAGAAGCCTGGAATGAAAAAAATGGCGGTCCTTGGCGCATGCGACTTCAGCCCGAAACGGGCGCAGCTCGTTTCCTTTATGGCCAGGCTCTCCCCATGGCTTATCTTCCTGCCAGTGACGAGGCTTGGTTTGAACTCGGGCGAGAAGCTCTCAACGAAGCATTCGACTTATTCCTAATCCACGACTCCACTCTGGTGGATTCGGAGGTGAAGTTTCTGAACCTATCTCGCATTGGTACAAGCGACAAATACTCTGTTGAATTTGCCCAGGCAAAGAATGGAGTTCCTGTTTTCAGAGGAACTGCCAATGTACTCTTTGATTCCCAAGGCAGGCTCCTATCCCTAGATAGTAATGCTCTTCCAGGCGTAGAGAACCTCAACACAAACCCGCTCGCTGACCCTTATGTTTCTGGCCAGCACGCTATCCGCGCCTTTATCGGGGAACATGGCCAACGCCCGGAGGCCCTTCCATTTCCTGAGTTGACCATCATTGGTCATCTTTCCAACAAAATTCGTGCTCCCCGACTGACTTGGGCAATAGAACTTCGAGCAGGTTCAAATACTGTCCAGCCCGTTGCCGAAATTCTATATGTCGCTGCTGATGACATATCAGGCGAAATCTTGCACCGCCGCTCCTTGATTCACAATCAAAATCTGAGCGGTCATGCCGAAGCCTGGGCAAGTCCTGGAACTCTCCCCGACATGGCCTCCAACCCAGAAACTTTATTCGCTATGGGCTTTATGGATGTAACGAGTTCCGCTGGAAACACCACCACTGATATTAATGGCGATTTCAGTATTCCCTATTCCGGAAGCAGCAATGTTGACCTAACTTTTAGATTCCGCGGCCCTCTAGCACGCGTTTTGGATAGCAGTGGGGCTGAGCATAGTCTTACTCAAAGCTACCAACCCGGCGTAAGTGCGAACGCCACTTTGAACGCCAACAAAACGACGGCAGACACTGCTGAAGCGAACGCCTATCGAGGCATTATTGATTTCAATAATTGGATTAAAGCGATTGATCCAAGCGACACCAAAATGGATTTCCAAGTTACCGCGAATGTAAATATTTCATCGACTTGTAATGCCTACTACAACGGAAGCTCAATCAACTTCTATTCGAGCGGTGGAGGTTGCAACAATACCGCTTATTCCTCTGTAGTTGCCCACGAAGAAGGCCACTGGGCGAACGATGTGTATGGTTCCTTTAACGGAGGCGACGGGTTTGGTGAAGGCAATGCCGACGTTTATGGAAACTACATCTATGACAACCCGATTACGGGCGAATACTTTTTCACAAGTGGTGGGTACATCCGAACAGCCCTCAACACCCGGCAGTATTGTGGTGATGGAAATGGCGGCTGTTATGGTCAAGTCCATGCTGATGGCGAAGTCCTTATGGGTGCGCTTTGGAAAGTTCGCGACCGCATGAACACTACCCACGGAAATGCCGCAGGTGACCTTTTGGCAGATACTCTGCACAGCGCCTGGATGAACGCTTACAACGATGGAAGTATTCATAGCATCATTGAAGAACACTGGCTTGCCCTCGATGACAACGATGGCAATATTTACAACGGCACTCCAAACTACACCGACATTGATTTAGGTTTCCGCGACCAGGGTTTCCCTGGGGTCGATTTACAGTTAATCGATATTGTTCATACCACTTTGCCAGATACCCAAAACGAAACGGGCCCCTATGTTGTCGACGCTCAAATCAGTTCTTGGATTGGCGCAACCATAACGGGTGCCGATGTTGTTTATAGCGTCAATGATGGCCCTGAAAGCACTCTGCCGATGACCAACACATCTGGTTCCGATTGGTCTGCACCGATTCCCGGCCAAATCTCCCCCGCCAAAGTGAGTTATCGAATCGAGGCTCATGACAGCGCTGGCAACAATGTAAATAATCCATTCGACGGTGACCACTCCTTCATTATTGGAGTTGTGACCCAACTTCACTTCAATGATTTTGAAGGGACTGGTGATGAAGGCTGGAGCCATGGCCAAATTTCTACCCAAGATGACTGGCAGCGCGGCGCACCACAAGGCGCTTCAGGCACGAACTCTTGGGGTGTGGCCTGGCAAGATCCGGGATCGGCCTTTAGTGGGACTAAATGCTGGGCAAATGACCTCGGCAATTCTGGTTGGAATGGTTCTTACGCTCCCAATGTTAATAACTGGCTGGAATCTCCCGCCATCGATTGCACAGGTTCCTTCGGCGTAAAGCTTCATTTCCAGCAATGGCTCTCAGTGGAGCAGGGCGTTTATGACCACGCCAAAATTTTGGTGAACGGAAATGTTGCCTGGCAAAACCCCCAAGGCTCCCACATTCAGGACACTTCCTGGACTGGGCAAGAAATCGATATTTCTCAGTGGGCTGACAACAATCCAAATGTCAAGATCCGATTCACTCTCGATTCGGATGGTGGCCTGGAATTGGGTGGCTGGGCCATCGACGATTTTGAGCTCCTCACCATTGACGGAGTTCCCGGTGGTTCCAACACCATTTCCCTTCAAGGTCCAACTGCAGCGACCGTAGGTTCAACTGTGACCTATGACATCTCTGGCGCGCCATCGAACTCTCCTTTCTGGCTTGCATGGTCTGCCTCTAACAATGGTCAGATTTTCCAAGGGCACAGCTTTGATCTCAGTGCACCGATAGTCGTTCTCTTTAATGGCAACACCGATGCTTCTGGTGTGGCCACCATGACCAGCCCACCGCTCTCGGCCAATGCTTCAGGCAACTCTGTTTGGTTGGAAGTCGCTTGCCTCTCCGCAGGCCAGTGGTATGACTCAAATGCCCTCCAGCTCACCATTCAGTAGAGATTGCTAGAATAGTTCCCTCCATGCCAACGATGAAAATAAAAGCTACCTTACTTTCCCTCTTCCTTCTCGCTCCATTAGCCGCCCAGGATTATGGGACCACCCTCCTTGCGAAGGTCAAAAGCTACTCGGAGTACAACGACATTTGGGGATACACCGCTCCTGATGGCCGGGAATACGCGATTGTTGGAACGACCACCGGGACAGCTTTCTACAACTGTACCGATCCTTCCAACCCCTACGAAGTTGCATTCATTGCTGGCCCGGGCTCCATTTGGCGAGACATGAAAACATATGACCACTATGCCTACATCGTGACTGAAGGTGGCGGCGGCGTTCAAATCGTTGACTTGGGTAATCCAGAGAACCCGACCCTCGTGAAAACTTGGGGCACAAACTACTGGACGAACGCCCACAACATCTACATCGATGTGCCTGATGCCAAGGCATATGTATGTGGCACCAACAAAGGAATGCGAGTATTGAACCTTAATAACCCAACAACACCTTCCTTGTGGGCAACGAAGAGCTCGCCCTATATTCATGACCTTCATGTTCAAAATGGCAAGGCTCACCTCGGCGAAATTTATGACGGGCGCTACAAAATTTCAACGGTTTCCACGAACTTTCCGACCCGAGATTCTATTAGCACACCGGGCCGCTTTACTCACAGTGCCTGGGCAAATTCAACGGATACCGTTTGCGTGACCACGGATGAGGTGAATGGCGGAAGTATTGCTACCTACGACATCTCCAACCCGAACAACATTCAACACTTGGATACTTGGACCATTAATCCCAACTCCATTGTTCACAATGCATACATTATTGGCGACAAGGTATATGCATCTTGGTACACCGAAGGTTTTGTTTGCGCGGATATCTCCGACCCTTCCAACATCAAGTTTGAGGCATCTTACGACACCTCTCCATACAACCCAGGTTCTGGATACCACGGCGCATGGGGTTGCTATCCATTCTCCCCCTCTGGTGTCATGTACATTTCGGATATCGAGGAGGGCTTCCACATCATCAAGGTTGATGGTGCCCCTCTTGCTTTCGATCATACGCCCCTCCCAAATACTCAAAATGAGGTTGGGCCTTACACCGTAGAAGCGGACATCACTCCGCTTAAAGCAAACGCTTCTGTTGCTTCTGCCGATGTTTGGTGGCGGGTTGAGGGTGGCTCCTGGCAAACTTCGCCCATGTCCTCTACAGGAACAGCCAACCGCTGGGTAGGAGACATTCCTGGCCAAGTTTCTCCATCCATTGTTGAGTACTACATTCACGCAACCGATAGCCAAGGAAACAAGGGCTGGTTCCCTCAAACATCATGGCCCGGCGACGACACATACTCCTTCGCCGTAGGTGTTCTGCGAACTGTTTACTTCAATGACTTTGAAGGATGGACCGATGAGGGCTGGACCCACGGTATGGTCAAAACAGAAGATGATTGGCAACGTGGTGCGCCTGCTGGCGCAAGTGGCACCAGTCACCGCCACAATGGAACTTCTTGGTACGACCCTGGCGCCGCCTTTAGTGGTGCCCTCTGTTGGGGCAACGACCTCGGAAATGGCGGCAACAATGGCTCTTACTCCTCCTACACGGAGAACTGGCTCGAGTCCCCTGTTATTGATTGCTCCAATGCATCCAACACCAAACTTTTGTTCCAGCGTTGGCTAAATGTGGAGGGGGCTCCTTTTGACAGTGCCCGCATCCTTGTTAATGGAACCGTTATATGGGAAAACCCTGTGGGCTACTCAGGTGAAAAGTTCAACATCTTGGATGCCTCCTGGCGTCAACAAACATTGGACATTTCGCAATGGGCAGACGGCAACTCTTCGGTTGTTGTTCGTTACGAGCTCATCTCTGATGAGATCATGGAACTAGGCGGCTGGAACATTGACGATTTCCAGATTATCTCTCTGGATGGTTCGTCCCTAAATGACACAATTCAACTGACTGGTCCGTCCAACCTAAACGTTGGCTCTACTGGAACATGGAACATTTCCCAAGCACCTGCGAGGGCAACCTCGTGGTTGCTCTGGTCCACATCGAATGCTGGCTCTCTCATAAATGGACACTCCTTCGACATTGGGACTCCATTCGAAATTGCTTGGAACTCGAAAACAGATAACAGTGGCTCCGCTTCCATTACAAGCCCCCCAATGCCACCATCTGCTGCAGGTATGACTATTTGGCTTGAGGCCGCCTCGATTAAAAATGGGGTTGGTTACGATAGCAATATCATTCAGTTGAGCATTCAGTAGTCGCAAGCTCCGCAAGGAGCTCGCCATACCGCGCCGCCGCCGCTCCCCAGGAGTGGTGGCGGCGCATTACTTTGCGACCAATTACTCCCAAATGGTGGGAACCCTCTGGGTCTCTTAGGAGGGCGGAAGCGGCTTGTACTAGTTCCTGATCACTTTCCCCACCCCGTAACAAATCTACAGCCTCGGGGTGGAGGGCTCCCCCGGCACGGGGGGTAGTCACTACGGGTCGCTCACAGGCAAAGGTTTCTAGGACTTTGTTCTTAATGCCGGCACCGAAGCGCATCGGGGCGAGGAGAAGTTGCGAGGAGGAAATCCAGGGGGCCATATCCTCAACTGCGCCCACCACCTCAACTCCTGGAATGGAATCTAGGGCGACAACTTCTGGGAGTGGGTTCGTTCCCACAATTACTAGGTGAGCTTCCCGCACATGTTCCTGAATGGCGGGCAACAGTTCTTTGGCAGAACGAGTGGCTGAGTCCACATTGGGGAGAAAGTCCATATTCCCGAAGAGAATCATGCGACCGGGAATGGGCAAAGAGTCCTCATCTGCTTGAAACTGCTCCAAGTCGACACCATTGGGGATTACCTCGATTCGAGCACTTGGCCAAAGAGATTGCAGGTAGTGCGCATCCTCATCTGAGACAGCCGCCGCAATCGGGTAGTTGGCTAAGGCAAAGCTCTCTATCCCACGGAATCGCTTGAGGAGCTGGCGGGTTCGTATCCGTTTCGCGAAGCTCAATTCCCTGGACTCGAGTTGGCGCTCGTAGTACAGGCTTCGGCAGTCACAAATATCGACCAAGCTAGGAAGCTCGAAGCGGGCGTCACAAAAAAGAACCTCGACCCAAGGGTCAAAGACAAATGCCACATCCAGGCCCAGGTTCAATTTTAGCGACTTGACCTTGGCTTGAATGGCTCCAGAGAATCCAGGATATTCTGAGAGCAGGGACTGGGCTGGGTCGAGGCCCATATTTGAATAAAGTCTCCCAATCCAGTTCCGGGATGGCATTCGCATTCGATGAATACTGGAAAAAATTCCCTCGGCTTCCAAATGAGCTAGGCCCCGTTCCTGTTCCGGTTGGTGAATCAGAGAAAGGAGATGAACTTTGTGGCCAGCTTCAGCGAGGTGCCGAAACAAGTGAAGAATTCGCAAGTGGTAGCCTTCAGTGATTGGCCAAGGCAAACCACGGTAAGCAACAAGGATATTCATTAACCCTGAGCGGTATCCGTCGAGGCACCAACACCTGGGCCGAAGCCTTTCTCGGCGCCACTAGGAGAATGGTCAACTTTGCCGGCGTGAATCACATTTGCTCGCATGGGAAAGCCAACAACTTCCTCGGCTCGCCGGCCAAGGGCCAGAAGTTTATCGATATCGATTCCCGTATGGACTCCGCACTCCTCAAACATAGCAATCATATCTTCGGAGCAAGTGTTTCCTTTGTAACCCAAGTGGTAAAGAGCGGCCCCCGTATTGGGTTGGCCACCAATTGCACCAAGCGACCCATCCACCCATCGGAGGCCCATTTCAAGGGCCGCCATGGAGTTTGCTACACCAGTTCCGCGGGTATCATGGAAATGAGCAAGGAAGTCAGTATCTGGGAAAGTCTCCTGAAGATGGGCCAGAATCCGTTTAACTTGAACCGGGTTCGCTTGACCAGTCGTATCTCCCAACATCGAAACTTGGGCCCCTTCTTCGTGGTAAAAGTGGACCAGCTTATCGATTTCACTTTGAGGGACATCTCCCATTATGGCGCATCCATAGACCGTGCCCACGCAACCAATAATTTCTACACCTTTCGCGTGGGCTCGCTTCATGATGGCTGCATGGTCGGCCATTGCCTCTTCGTGGGTCGCCCGGAAATTTTTAGTGTTATGCGCTTCGGAAGAGGAAATCATCAAAATGATTTTGTCGGCGCCATAGCCTTGGTCGATGCATTCTTCGAGCCGCTCCCAGCCCCTCATGTTGGGCATGAGAATCCGGAACTTGGTGTTGTGACCATCCCGCCGAATACCTTTCAGCAAATCAACTGCATCAGCAAATTGAGGGAGGAGCTTCGGGTTCGAAAATGAGGTCACCTCAATCTCGGGAATACCCGCATCAATCATTCCATGAAGCATTTCCAGCTTCAATTCGGTGGGGACAATGGTTGAAATGGACTGGAGGCCATCACGGCACCAGCATTCACCATAAGTTATGGAATCAGGAAGACGAGAATCACCCATGTTGAGATTCTACTCCATCCACCTTGCTGGCTCCGAAAGTGTTATTTGGTTTTCTTTTTGTAGAATTGCCATCGAGAATAACTTATGGGACAACAATCAGCGAAATTCACCCCTACAATTCAACCATGCCCAAAATCGAAATCTACACCAAAACCGTCTGCCCTTACTGCACCATGGCTAAGCGCCTTTTGGAGTCCAAGGGAGCCTCTTGGGAAGAAATTAACCTGAGTGACCATCCAGAAAAAACGGATGAAATGGTCGCTCGAGCTGGGGGCAAAATGACTGTTCCTGAAATTTTCATCGATGACAAACTCATTGGCGGCTACGACGACCTCGCGGAGCTTGCTCAGAAGGGCGAATTAGACGCCCTACTGGCTTCTTAGCTCTAAATTCTCCCCAACTGGGCCCCCTTCTTAGTGGTAAACTTGGGGGATGTTGCTCTCCCCCCTTTTTGCTCTCGTGGCTGGCTTCGCTTTGCCAGTGTCCCCTATTCAGGCTGAGAAACTTTTCTTCCACAATGGCAGTGAAGAAATTGAATTACGGGTGGATGGGTCGTCTCTCGGTGTCCGTTTTGATTCGAATCTATCTGAGAGTGAGGTTCGGGTTCGGCTTGCCCAATTGCCACTCCTTGCATCTGGCGTGGCCGATACAGCAATTTATCTTCCTGGAAAAACGGTTTATCTCGACACCCAGCTCGGGACCTCCCCAGGCCAAGCCCTTGAGCTTGCTGAAACTATTCGCTCATTGCCTGGTGTCCTTTGCGCCAGTCCACGGCTTTGGGCTTTAGAAGATCCTTACTACCTCACGGAAGAAATTTTAGTTCGATGGCTTCCTGATGCACCCGCCTTCGCAAGGCGCATTGAAACTGAGGGCCTGACTCAAACGGCAACCCTCGCCTATTCCGAAAACCCAGGCGAAGTGTTCCGGGTCCCCCACGGGTCTAACCCTCTCCAGATTGCAAACAAACTTGCCCAATCAGGTTTCGTTGAATTTGCAATCCCAGACTTCCAACTACACCGAATCGTCATGGGTGGCACCAATGACCCGATTTATCCTGACCAGTGGCACTTGGAATCTACTGGCCAAAATGGAGCAAAAGTGGATGCCGACATTGATGTCGAAGAAGCTTGGGACACGACTCGTGGATTGGCCTCAGTCACAATTGCTGTGATTGATACTGGTGTAGAACTCAACCATCCAGACCTTCGTGATCATCTCTTGCAAGGGATTGATGTCCTTGACAACGACAACAACCCCAAGGCCGAAGATTATTTGTTTGGACTCATTACCGAAAACCATTCCACCTCGGTATGTGGTGTTGCCGCCGGCCACGGAAATAACAATGAAGGAATCTCTGGCGTTTCCCAAGAGTCCGGAATAATTCCCATTCGTTTCTTGTCAGAATGGATTTTAAACCAACCGACTCTCCAAGACGAAGCAGACGCCTTCAACTTTGCAAATAGTGCCGGTGCTGCCGTTGTAAATAATTCCTGGGGACCATCAGGTGCGGCCCCCCTTCCCGCTTCTACGAGAGCTGCCATCGATGACATCGTCGAAAATGGCCGAGGCGGACTTGGCTCAGTTGTCTTTTTTGCAGCTGGCAACTCCGGAAGTAACAACTCATCCAATGGATATACCTCTTACCCTCGCACGGTTTCTGTCACTGCTTGCACCGACCAGGAAACCCTTGCCAGCTATTCCTCATTCGGCGCAAGCACTTATGTTTGCGCCCCATCAAATGGTGGCATTAACGATATCACGACAACCGACCGCATGGGCGGGAAGGGTTACAGCGCGGGAGACTACACCGATTCCTTCGGTGGAACCTCGAGCGCTTCTCCTTGTGCCGCCGGCGTGATGCTCCTTCTCCTTTCTGCAAACCCCAGCATTACAGGATGGGAAGCCACTGCAACTCTCTTAGGGTGTACTGACAAAATTGATCAAGCCAATGGAAACTACGACCTCCAGGGGCACTCCAACCTATATGGGTATGGCCGAGTCAACGCCGCACTTGCAGTTTCTGCCGCTACTCGCATTGACAGTGTTTCCTTAACCGGCCCTGCGACCTCAACTGTCGGGAGCACCATCACACTCGACATCGCTGCCGCCCCTGCCAACTCCGATTGGACCCTATTCTGGTCTTGGGATTTGGGAGGCTCTGTGGTAAATGGGTTCCACCCACTAGATCTTTCCAATAAAGCTAAAGTCCTTTCCACTGGTCAAACCGATTCAACCGGATCTGCTTCTTGGCTCAGTTCCCCTCTTCCTGCGGGTCTTGCCGGCCGTTCCGTTTACCTTGAGGCTTTAGTTTCGGACAACGGAGTCGATTATGACTCTAATCCCTTCCAGTTGTCGGTTCAATAACAGAAAACTAAATTAGGAAGTGGGCGATATCTCCATCGCGCATTACATAATCCTTTCCCTCTGTGCGCAGTTTCCCAGCAGCCTTTACGGCGGCCTCGGAACCATGCTCCGCTAAATCGGCGACCCCATAGATTTGGGCACGGATAAACTTTTGTTGAAAGTCCGTGTGAATCACGCCCGCAGCAACTGGGGCAGTGTCCCCTGAGTGAATGGTCCAGGCTCGGATTTCGATTTCACCAGCTGTAAAGTAAGTTTGGAGACCCAGCAGAGTGTAAACAGCCTTAGAAAGCCGACCCAACCCGAGTTCTTTCACGCCAAGTTCTTCCATGAACATTTCTTTTTCTTCTCCGTCCATGCGGCGAAGTTCGTGTTCAATATCTCCACAAATAGGAATCCACTCACTACCGTTCTCAGAAGCGTGCTCGGAAACTGCTTGTGCGTGAAGGGATTCGCCATCTAGATCATCGTCTGCAACATTTGCAACATAGAGAACGGGCTTAATGGTGAGAGGACAAAGTGGCTTCAAAGTTTGGCGCTCTTCTTTTGACCATTCCGCTGAACGGAGTTGCTGGCCCTGCTCCAGAATAGCCTCCGCCTTTTGGTACACGGCTAGTTCAGCGGCGGCATCTTTATCCACTCGCGCTTTTTTTGCACATCGTTCACAAGCTCGCCTAACCGTGGCCAAATCGGCGAGGGCAAGTTCCAATTCAATGACCTCAATATCTCCAACTGGATCCACCGGTTCTTCGCGAAGCACTTTGTCACCTTCGAAACAACGGACCACATGCATGATTGCGGAACACTCCTTAATATTCCCAAGAAACTGGTTCCCCATCCCTTCGCCTTCGGAGGCCCCTTTAACCAGGCCAGCGATATCCACGACTTGCACAACCGCCGGCAACACGCGGTCGGTTTCAATGTGGGAGTGAATCACCTTTAGGCGTTCATCGGGGACCTCGACCACCGCCATATTGGGCTCGATGGTACAAAAAGGAAAGTTCCCCACTTCGGCCTGAGCGGCGGAGAAAGCAGAGAAGATGGTGGACTTTCCAACATTTGGAAGTCCGACAATTCCACAAGAGACGGCCATGGTAGCCGAGTATTTTAGCGGAGCTTCACCCGATACACACCATCATCTGCAACAAGAGGAGTCGTGGTGCTGGGATCTCCCCACCGGACGGTTGCAAAGGCATAACTCATGTCAGCATTGAAAGTAATCCCTGCGGCATTGGCGGAAGAATATCCCAGGGTTGGAGATACATCCAGCCCGGAGTCCCAATTCCCAATCCAAGCCGTGCTTGCCGAATCCAGCGATGCGTAAACCTTGGCATTGTTGGCTGAGCTATTGCCCTGATCTGTGCCAATCGAACCCAACAGAACTGCGTTCTCAGAGTTTCCAGCTCCAACAGCAACTGTGCCCACTGAGGTGCAGTCGGTAAATTTCACGGTGGCCCCACCTGCCGTGGGCGGCGCAGTCCAGGAAGAAATGTAAGGCAGGCCAGCATTCCGCGCTTGCCAATTTCCGTTTTTCGTAAAGAATGCACCCTGCCCTCGATTCACAACGAGAGCGTTCCCAATGAGATCCAAGTCAAAAGTGAGCCCAGTGTGAGTGGACCAGACATCAATGGAACTACCGGTAGAATGACTTAGCATCATGATAGATGAGGAAATCCTGGCAACACTCGTTCCCAAGTTAACACCTTGCTTGATATTGGTCGGAAGGCCAGAACTGGCCTCAGTGAAAGTTCCATTTCCGAAATTCGAGCTGTAGAAAACTTTTCCACTCGTCTTAGCAGTTTTGCTACCAAACAGAAGAACTGTATTCACATGGATTTCGGCCATACCAAGCAATACATAGTTTGGCGATTGCGGTAGAACGACAATGCTCGAAGGAACTGCTGTTCGAGAATTTCCATCTGCAATGTTGTCGTAGCGAGAGGGAAGACCACTGTTATTGGACTGCCATGAAGCACCTCCATCGTGGCTCCAATAAAAGCCTGGGTGGTCCGGGGAAAGATTGAAAATGTCTAAGCCATCAGTTTGAGCAACGCTCACATAAACTTTATTCGCATCCGTTGGATCAACTGCAATGGCAACCCCTGAGTGATTTGCGTTGGGGAAAGGAAGCCCATTATTTACAGCCGCCCAACTTAGGCCACCATCCAGGGACTTAAACACACCATGTTCTTTCGTGGAAACATAAAGGGTATCCTGAGCTGAAGTACTTATTGCAAGTCCAAGAATGCTGTAATCGGGGGACATCACCGAGTCGCTCAGTACGCTCCATGTATTTCCTAAGTCTGAACTCTTCCAAATCCCATCAGCAGGGCCAGGGGTGCCAGTCACGGGATCCAGTGGGCTCATCGTGCATAAGTAAATTACATTGGGGTCAGTCGGATGGGCAACAAGATGGCCAAAGTCCGCCTGGAGATTGTTCCCCGTAAGGGTTGTCTGATTCCAAACATAACTGGATTGAGCATGCGCGGCATTGGAACCGCTAAGCGCAACAATCATCAGAACAAGGCCAAGGAGGGAATTCTTCATTCCTCCAGCCTAGCAGAAATCTAGGAACTTACTCTACATCAAAGGAAATGCCCTGCGCAAGCGGCAGCTCATCTCCCCAGTTGACCGTATTGGTTTGACGGCGCATGTATGCCTTCCAGGAATCAGAGCCCGACTCGCGGCCACCACCTGTTTCCTTTTCGCCACCAAAGGCACCACCAATCTCCGCACCCGAAGTTCCGATGTTGACATTTGCGATTCCGCAATCCGAGCCTGCAGCAGACAAGAAGCGTTCCGCCTTTCGCATGTTCAGGGTAAAGATGGAAGAGCTCAATCCTTGTGGAACATCATTATGAATTTGAATGGCGTGGTCGAGATCATCGACTTCCATGATGTAAAGCAAGGGGCCAAATGTTTCATCCTGAACAATTTGCCAAGAGTTGTCGGCTGTTGCGATTGCAGGAGTCAGATAAAAGCCACCCTCGCAACCTTCGGGTTTGATTTGCTCACCACCACATAGGATTTCTCCGCCCTGCTTTTTCACTTCTTCAATTGCGTTAAGGACATCATCACAAGCACCTTGGTCAATCATGGGGCCCATCAAGGTTCCATCTTCGAGTGGGTTTCCAATGGAGACGGCTGCATACATTTCTTGCAAGCGCTCAACCAATTGTTCTCGCACATCTTTGTGAACCAGAACGCGGCGAGTTGAAGTACAACGCTGGCCAGCGGTTCCAACAGCTCCAAACATGATTGCTCGGGCTGCCATTTCTAGGTCGGCATCTTCCATTACCACAACTGCGTTGTTGCCGCCCAGCTCCAAAATTGTTCGGCCATAACGAGAGGCCAAAGTTTCAGCAACATGCTTGCCCATGGAGCAAGAACCCGTTGCAGAAACCAAAGGAACTCGTTTGTCATTGAGAAGAATCTCGCCAACTTCAGAACCACGGCCAACAACTAAGGAACAAACCGCTCCCCAACCAGCAGGCTCTAATACACGAGCCGCAACCTTGGTCATTGCGATTGCAGTCAAGGGTGTCTTTGAACTCGGCTTCCACAAAGTGGAATCCCCACAAATCATGGCAAGCATGGAGTTCCATGCCCAAACAGCAGCTGGAAAGTTAAACGCAGAAATTACACCAACAACGCCCAGGGGATGCCATTGCTCACGCATCGCATGTTGCGAACGTTCCGAATGCATAGACAAGCCATAAAGCATGCGGGATTGGCCCACGGCAAAATCAGCAATATCAATGGCCTCTTGGACTTCACCTAAACCTTCTTGAAGGATTTTTCCCATTTCCCAGGAAACCAGTTTCCCAAGAGGTTCCTTGTATTTGCGAAATTCTTCCCCAATCAAGCGAACATACTCACCTCGCTGAGGTGCTGGCAGTTCGCGCCATTTCAAGAAAGCCTCGTGGGCAGTCTGGGCGGTTTTTTCGTAATCCGCTGCATTCGCTTGCTGAATCGATCCAATTTGCTCGCCCGTAGCCGGGCTATAAACAGCCAACTCGGAACCGGAACATTCCAGCCATTCGCCACAGTAGGCACCACTCTGGACACCAGTGAGGCAAAGTTCATCAAGAAAGGAGAGGTCAATCGCGGGAGAGGAAGCAGTCATGGGACGGAGATTCTACTCCTTTCCTGCTTCTTCAAAACCCTTCAAAATTCCCAAGTCCCACTCATGATTCCACCATCCAGCCGCGAGAATGGCGTCGTCGCCCTTAGACAAGACATCGGAATCAAAAACAGCATAGTCTGGGTAGCCTACACCCGAAACAAAGGGCGCCAAGGTGTAGCCGAGGCGAGCGCCAAGGGTGCCCGTGCTAGCAAAAGCACCTACAAGAGTTTGATGCTCCCCCTTCCTGGGAAGGACAAAGGTTGCTGCTAGGTCGTCGCCTTCCCAAGTTTGGCCGTCGAGGCGGATTCTATTCCGGGTGACTTGGATGGGAGCAAGATCGGCGAGGACGGTATCCCAAGCAGCATTGTTTGAGGAGTTCCCGTAAAGGATGACATTTCGGTTACTGAAATCTTCCTCGTGTTCGGGGTCAAGAAATTCGCGATCGGAGCAGAGCCGGGCATGGCCGCTTGCCCGATAAAACCAAAGTTCGGAGTCATAACGGGCGCGCGCAAGGAGTTCCGCTGATTCACTGGCAGAACCATGAGTGCCATAAACAAGAACAAAGCTCTTATCAAATGCTCGCTTGAATGGCCCCGTGCGGAGGGGGTTCTTTTCAGAGCTCGGAGGGCCTCCGTACCTCAACTCCCAAGGTCCACCTTTCGATGTTTCGGTCGCTTCGGACCGTACGAACCAGACTCCATGGGGATTCGACTCAATTGTGGAAAACTCCTGTTGGTCGATGATGGCGCCCCTCAAAGGGAGGGAAACCTGAAAACACCTCACATTTTCCGTCTTGAGAGTGACTCTTGTTCCATCTTGGCTGCGCTTTCCGGACAAATGTGATTGTTCTCCGTAATGGAGGGGCTGCTCAACCGTCACCCAATGGTGGGTGGAGTCAATGCCCGGATCGGCGGTACGGAAATCCAGCTGGAGAGGAGATTGGGGAATAGCTTGGCCAGCGAAGGTTTCGAAAATGCCAGGCCAATCCATGCATTGATTCCCCCACCAGTGGCCCGCACCAGGTTCAATATGGGATTCGAATTCAATTCCACGCTCTTTACAAGCCTCCATCATCCTTTCGGCTTCACTTGCGGGGACATTGTCATCCGCTTCTCCATGAAGAATAAAAAGTGGCTTGTCCTTGAGATTGGAGAGCAAGCCCAAAGTATCGGAGGCGCCATCAGCTTGATGCCAAAGTTCGCGAAGGCTGCCCTCCGGCCTCGAACCATAAGTGTCAAAAGAACACCAGCCAGCAGAAGGGGCCACCGCGCACCATGCGTCGGGGTCATTCACTGCTAGGTGCCAGGTCCCGTGACCACCCATCGAATGACCGGTCAGGGCAACCTTTTCTCGAGGTAAATCAAATCGGTCGAGCATCAAATCGCGCACTTCATAGGCATCCCGCCGGCCCCAATCTTGCCAATCAAAACCGTAGGGGGACCGGTTCGTTGGGCATGCAATCCACCATTCTTTCTTTGGAGTAAAGCAATTGGCTTGATTCATAGGTTTGACTGAAGCGCCGTGCAGGGAAATCACCAATCCTCGCTCCCCCTCCATGTTGGGGTCATCAGCCGGCGGCACCAATCCAAATTGCTGAACAGTGGAATCGATTTCTGATCGAAATGTTTGCAAATGAGCTTGGCTTGGTTTTTTCATGCCAATGTCTAACCATTGAACTTGGGCATCTTCATTATTTGCACCGCCCAAGCTCAAGTAGAGTTTTTGAGTTTCAGGATTCTCAGGCAAGGGATGCCCATCACGAGCCATCAACTCCACGGGGACACGAGTCACTCCAAGTGGCTCCAAGCCCCACGGAATCAAAGATCGCCGCCGCGCAAATGGTCCAACCCCGCCAGCCACAACATAAAGGAGGGGAATGCGTTCCTCGCTTAAGTTCATCAGGGCAATCGATGCCTCGCCACCCACGGCTCCGCCCGCCAAGAGGTGGGGAGTTATGCTGGTCCAATCAGCAAGCACCAATTTCGTGGGGCGCTGATGAAAGACAAGCTGAAAGTTGCCCCGAGTGCCGGTGACAAAGAGATGGTTCACTCCTTTTCGAAGGGAGACCGGTACGCCTCGATAGCCAAAGCGATAGGGGTCCCCGGTGAAGGCGTCGCCATTGAGAAAGAAAGTCGATGCACCTTGAAGGTTTGCCAAGACAATTTGGGGGCGCTCCAACTTCAACTCTGCATATGCCCAAGCCGCTCCATTTGGTGATGAAAAGTTACCACTTTCATCTGCGCTTGCCTCAACCCAAACAGAATCACCAAGTTCGCCCCTCACGGTATCGCCCAATGAAGGGGGTGAGGATTCAGGATTTAATAAGTGCCGCGCGAACACCGAATCTGGGCGAAAAGGCCGCCGACCCCGACCATCTACGGCTTCCAAGGCGAGCCAGTCTCGCACCACTAAATCCTGACTGGCGTCTTCGCGAAGGTCCCAAGAACAGAGGGAAGAAGCAAGGAAAAGGGAAAGCAACATGTCGAAAGGATACGATGCTCCCATGCGGATGCATCGGATTGCCGCGGTTTTGGCGATGGCGCTTGGAAGCGCCTGGCTCCTGGTGGCCACACCCATCCTGACCGATGGAGACTCCTGCCTTTATGCGGCGATGTCTCGGGAAATCGCTGAAACTGGGAACTGGGCCGCCCCCACTTGGGCGCACAAGGGTGGGGTCGAATTCTTTCGCGAAAACCCGCCGGGCGCTCTCTGGCTTGGGGCGCTTTTTCAGAAGTTCGCCACTGGTTTTAATGCTACTTCCGCCCCCCACCTTTCAACTCTTTGGTGGCTGGGACTTCTGACGGCTGCCATCTGGCGATTGGCCGGGGGGCGGCGCGGCTCGGGTGCTCTGGCTGTTCTGGCCCTTCTGCTCACTCTCCCTGTTCTCAAGTACAGCCTGCGCGCGGGGTTGGAAATCCCTTTCGCCGCATGTGTTTGCGCCGCAGTGGAATCCTTGCGGGCCCGCCGGCGGCGCGGGGCAATCCTGGGTGGGCTCTTTTTTGGTGGTGCACTTCTGACACGAGGTATTTTCGGTTTCCTCGTTCCCCTCCTATGGATTGCAGACGCTCGAGTGGGGCACCGCCGCCCCATGCGGCGAGTTCTGTCGGCTGGGGTTTTAGGAATCACTTTGGCTTTCGCCTTTGACCTTTTCCATCAACTTCAAGGGGATGGAACTGGTTTTTGGGCGAGCTATTTACATGACCAAGTTCTCTCCTCGCTCCAAGGGACCGCCCCACACCCCGAAACCGGCAACACTTGGTCCTACTACGCAACCCGCCTTGGGCTCTACTCACTTCCCTGGGGTATTTTGATTCTCTGGAGGCTCCCTAATCGCCTCATGCGGATGCGACCAGAGGTTCCTCTTTGCATTTGGTGGATTGCCCTCGTCTATGTGGGCGCAGCCATCGCCCATCGGGAAGGGTCCCGTTACCTCTTCGCGGCGTGGCCCGCAGTCGCACTTCTTTTTTCGGCTCTCTGGAGGGAAGACTTTGAAGCACGGTCCAAAATATGGCGCACACGACTAGGTAGCCTGGTCGTTTTGCTTATTCCGTGCACATTGATCCTAGGTACCCTCTCCCAATCTATCCAAAAAGATTCTAGTTGGCTGCAAAGTTCCCGACAACTCTCTGAGCGAAGCTCTTATGGCTGGGCGAATGACACTCCACCAGTTCTTTACAGCACCGATTTTTCGTCCCATGACGACCGCCTCAAGCAGTTCATTCGGTGGCACCTCAATACTTGGGCCTTTTGGTCGCCGGATTCATCAAAAGAAATTGGGTCCCCCGCGTGGAATGTGCTCGCAAATGACCTTAATCAACCATTAGTGCCACCGAATGAATACACCTTCTGGTGCCCTCTCTTCGAAGCTCATTCACTTTGATTTAACCCGTGAAAATTGTTACTTGGAATCTAAACTCGATTCGCGCGCGATTGCCGCGGGTCCTAGCATTTCTTGAACGGCATGAACCCGATTTAGTTTGTGTTCAAGAAACAAAATCTATGGACGACAAGTTTCCTCACGAAGAGCTTGCAGGTGCTGGCTACCTTGCATCCGCCCACGGTCAAAAAACTTACAACGGTGTTGCCTTCCTGGTACGTTCGGGAGCCGGCTCCTTGGAAAATGTGCGCCATGGCTTTAGCAGTGACCCCATTCCAGAGCAAGCTCGGGTCATCAGCTGCACCTTTCAAGGAATCCAAGTGGTTAATGCCTATGTGGTTAATGGGAAAGAGGTCGGTGACCCCAAGTTTGACCTTAAGTTGAAGTGGCTAACGGCCCTGGCTGAATGGCTCAAAAACGAGTACGACCCCACTCAACCCTTTCTAATCTGTGGTGATTTCAATATCACCCCAGACGATCGAGATGTCTGGGATGTTGAAAAATGGCACGGACGGATTTTTTGCACTGAAGAGGAGCGCGCATTCGTTCAAGGCCTACAAGATTGGGGGCTCCAGGACCTTCAACGGAAATTTAGTCAAGAACCTGGGCTATATACCTGGTGGGATTATCGAGCGGGTTCCCACCCGCGCAACTTAGGGCTCCGAATTGACCTGATGTTGGCAAGCTCATGCATCGCAGAAAAATGTTCGGGTTTTGAGGTGGACCGGGAAGAGCGACGCAAATCTACCGGGGAGGGAGCGCCAAGCGACCATGCTCCAGTAATTGCAACCCTCCTTAGACACTGACCCCATCAGCTGGGTCAAACTCCAGGTAACATCTTGCCACCTAAACACTTAGGTTCATAATTCGTTATTACTTAGGCCTTAGGCCTCTTTTTGTCTCAAGCCCTTTCTTTTCAAGGACCTACGAGGTAGGTGACCCAGCGGATAGGGTCAGTGTCTAGGCTTGGGTGATCTAGTCTTTCTCTTCAGCGGCATCCTCGTTTTCAATATCCAAGGGGAGCATGCGCCTCAATTTGGTGAGCAATTTTGCATTCTCATCTTTGGGACCAATGTCATCTGCCAACCGAATCAATCGGCCACCCTCTTCAAGTTCTCCGGTAGCTTTCAAGAAATATCCCAGGGCAGCGTGGTATTGGCCAGTCATTGGATCCAGCTCAACGGCCTTCCTCCATAGCCCAAGAAGCTTCAGTTTTTCTTCCTCAACATCTTCGATGTTTCGGTTTTTCTTATCCGTCCCAGTGTCCAATACAAAGAGAGCAAATCGGTGGTGCGCGCGGGCACTAGCTTCGCCTGTATCAATGGTTTCTTGATACAGGCGACGGGCGCGGATTTTCCGACCGTGCCTGAGGGCATTTTCTGCTGCCTTTTCTAGGCCAACACTTGAAGTAACTTCCAGCTCATCCTGGATGTACTGGTGCCATTCCTTCTCCATTTCACGAAGAGCGTCCATGTCTTTGATTTTCATAAACCTCATAAAGACACCCAAGACTTCTTCCTGGGGTACGGTTTTCAGGCCATCAACGCCCATATGTTCTCGCTTTACTTTCTTATCTTTGGCAAGACCCACAAAAAACTTCTTAAAGTTTTTTGCGTACCGCTTGTCGTTCAACAAAAAATGGACAAAGGTCCATCCCCATGTGTAGTGCTCATACATTCTGGTAGTGAGCATTTTCTCAAGGGACATCATCTCTCCTTTTGCAATATCTGTTTGTACTTCGGTTAACCGACCTTCCAGAATAAGCCCTGACTCTAATTTTTCTGATTCTTCGTCCCAGTGAGAAGCACCATAAAATTCAGCTAGGGCCTCTCCCGGGAAGTGTGGGTACGAGAATTCAACATTGATCAACTTTTGAAGGTAATGGTTCGCTTCATGAAACATCACCTCGGTGCTATCTTCCGGCGCAATACGGTCATAATAAATATTTAGCTCGAGTGGCTTTACAAAACGAAAATAGCCCAAGGTGTTCGGGCTAGCACCACTCACCTGGTGAAAAAGTGGGCGATTACTGTAAAAGCAGACAAGCAATCGAGTATCTTTTGGATTCTTTGCGTAACCTCTCTGAGGTTTTACTTTCCACTCCTTGCAAAAGGCTGAAAAGTAGGCCTCCATGGCCTTGCTATACCTCTCGAAGACATGCGGAGGCAAGGTATGCTCAAAGTTAAAGTACTTCGTTTGGATTTTATAGCGGTCGCGCCAAACGCTGTGCTTTTCATAGTCCTTGATTGCAGCCCTCTGCTCTTCTATGAAATCATTTAGCTTTTTCTCCCGCTTCTTCGGGGACATCCATTTCCCTCGAAATGGAACCAGACCCTTGGCCAATTTCGCCTCCTCGTCCTGGTTTACAGGTTCGTAGGCAGGATAGTCGCCACTCTCCAGAACAACGGACTCCACAAGGGCAGATGGCACAAACAAATCGCCATGCTCGTATTTGACGACATAGCCGCCGTCTGTGGTCTCCAATTGAATTGCATCAAATACTCGGCCATCTTTTAGAATCAAAATGTCCGCACAAAGTGGAGCCGACACCATCCAAAAGTAGATAGCGGCAAAGAAAAGTAGCTTCTTCATTACTTCAAGTGTTTCATGTAGGATTTATCAAAGGAGGACCAGTCCTTTTCAGACCAATCTTCAAAGGTGCGGGAGAAAACTTCGTCCCACAAATCTTGAGCGCGTTTTTCCCACTTATTGGAATCTGCCTCGAAGGCTGCATCTTCTTCTTCTTCGGACATGGGCTCCTCTTCTTTGCCGCCCGACTCCTCTCGTTCTTTCTTCTCTTTAGCATCGCGTTCTTTTAGAACCTCTTGCGTATGGAATAAAATCTCCTCCACCAACCCTTTGGTCAACTTGCTCTTTGCACCTTTCCCGTCAATTAGCCAGCGCGAAAGGGAAACGCATTCCCACTGCAAAGAGGAGCCACGGGGCACATTTCGGTATTTACCAACCGGCAAGCGTAAAAGCTCGCTTGGAACAAGCACAGCCTCTTGGCGAAATGCTTCTCGAATTGCATTTTGTTCATAAGTTGAAGCCTCAAAAGAAATCTTCGAGCCTTTGACAGTCCCTCCGAACTGGCTCATCCCATCTAGACCAACCTTCAGCCAACTTGGCATATTCCTCCAGAGGGTTCGGCTTTTGTCGCTAAACCAAAACTCCATCGCCCGTTTGTTTAGGTACCCCCACTCAAAACTAGATGCTCCAGCAGTGCTCTTATGAGTCAAGATTTCAATGTTTGTAAAACTCCATGAAGATTCTCGTTGAAAGGACCTCTCCTCTTCAGAGCTTTCGCATATCCGAACAATTGGAGACCGCACATATTCTTCAGGATTCAAATACTTGAATCTCTTTTCCATCCAACCAAACATTGCATCCAATTGGGCAACAACCTTCTTCGCATGCTTTTTATCTGAGTGATTTAAAACTAAATAGCGGCCCATCTCTTTAACGACCCAATCCTCAGGGAGATTGACTTGGGATTTTCTTCGTTGGCTTTCCTCAATCGACTTTCGGGCTTTCATTCGATCCTTGGGAGTATCCCCATCCCAATGAAGTTCAAGAACTTCCGCTTCTCGTACACGGGTATCAGTCCTTTCAATCTCCTTAAATGATTTAAAAGATTTCGATAGTGTCCGTTTTAGTTTTGGGTAGGCTGATTCAAAGAGTAGGAATTCGACAGCTACATCAACGCCGGCTAGATGGTAAACATAAGTATTGACTCGCATCGGGGCATTGGAACCTTTTTCAATTTTTATATCGTAAACAGTTGCCTTGACTCCGCGAATTTCGACTTCTTCTTCGGACTCAACGAACCACCCGGCCCCAGTCGTTTTTTTTCGCAAGTAGTCAAGGTAGTCTTCGTATGGATTTGACCAAGTTATCTTGATTGTTCTTTTCTTTTTCTCTGCCTCTCCTTCGCCAGTTACAGGACCTGAGGATTCGACTTTATCACCAAATGCAATCATGGTCATGCTCGGTCGATTCTCCATTGTGTAGCCAAATGTTTTATCGGTGTAAAAATATTTTCGCTCTGACTCAAACTTGCCAACGAGCCATCGCTCATTTGTCGCGAGGGCAATTTCGTTCCAATCTTTTGGAACATCAATCTTGAAGCCTAAGCGAGGGTCTTCATGCTCACTAGGGGTTGGAACAAGAAGCAGTGCGAACCAAATGCAAAGAGGGACTTTCATGGAAGACTCCGGGAAAGGAATGTGCAAGAATTTGTAATGCTCACTCTACCCACTCCCTGCCTGCCAAGGGGGAAAATAATGGGGCTAATGGGGCTAATGGGGCTTTTATTTAGGCAATTAGCCCTTTCGAGTCCCAAGCCAAGCTGGAATCGAGGCTAAGAGAAATGCAGGAACTAATTCGTAAAGGCCTCCCTTTAAGAAAGGTGTAAAAAACCACCCTAAAGTCACTACAAAACCAATTGCCATTGAACAAAGAGCAAAGTTCGGATTTACGGGGCCTTGCCAAAGCCGAACCAAAAGTAAGGGCCCGAAGGCGGCCCCGAGGGCACTCCACGCAAACAGAACCGAATTAAAGATGGTCTGCTCAACAAAGATGGCGGCCATTATTGAAACAACTCCAATCAAAAGAATCGTTCCCCGATCACTCCACCGATTTCGATTCTGAGCAAGGTCGTAGCTCACGGTTGATGCACAAACCAAAAGTTGGCTATCCGCCGTGGACATAATTGCCGACAAAACTGCGGCCACAATCACACCAGCTAAAACTGGAGAGAACAACTTTTGGGTGAGGGCCAGCAAGACGGCTTCATTGTTGCCCAAATCCTGAAGGAGTGCATGCCCACACCACCCTGCCACCAACATTCCAGAATAAATCAACAAAGCCCAAGTGAGCGATATCCAGGTGCCGGCTCGGACATCGGCCCTTCTTCGCATGGCCATAAACCGGTTGCTGACATGAGGCTGGCCGGGGTAACCTAAGCCAATTCCAAGTGTCCCAAGGATAAACCCAAAGGCACTTGCCCCTATCTTTCCTCTAAAGGGATCCAATAGAACTGGATCATTGGCGTTCTCAAGTCCTGCCATCATTCCACTCCATCCGCCGGCATCAATAAGAGCCATCGCTGGCACCAATACTGCGGCGAACACCATGACCAGACCTTGGACAAAGTCCGTGACTGAAACTGCCCAAAACCCGCCCGTCATGGTGTAAATCAGGACAATCCCGCCCCCAATACAGATGGCTGCGGTTTCCCCCATTCCAAGTGTTTCTGAAAAGGTAACCCCTGCGGCTTTGAATTGACTCGCAACATAAACGCCCAGCGAAAGGAGAATAATGAAGGAAGCAAGCCATCGAAGGGGGCGGCTTTCACCGCAGAGAAAGCCCGTGAATGTGATGGCACCTGATTCAGCAGATAGGGTCCTCAGCCGCTCAGCCACAACAAACCAATTGAAGGCAAACCCAAGAAGACAGGCCGGCAATAGCCAAACCGCGGACCAACCCCAGGTGAAGGCAGCACCTGAAACGCCAAGAAGTGTCCAGGCAGAGGAGCTAGATGCCGCAGAGGAAAGAGATGCAATCCAGGGACCGAGCCCACGCCCCCCCAGATAGAAATCAGCATCACCGCTGGAGCGGCGGGACGCCCAGGCACCAATCCCCAAAAGGAGGAGCTTGTAAACGACAAGTGTGGAGATAAGAGTCGTCATGAGGGCTCATATTTTGGCGAATACCACTGAATAAAGGCCAGATTTTCCTAATTTTCTCAAGGATGTTGCTTATTCGTCCGAAGAAGTTTTGAAGGGTTCAATTCCGGACCTCGAACACCCTAAATTAGCAAATAGAAAAAACGATGCAAATCAAGCGCAACGCAGGCTTTACGATTGTTGAGATGCTTATTGTGGTGACAATTTTGGCCATGTTGGCTGGCGTTCTCATCCCAGTACTCGAAGACAGTGCTTCTACTTCACGCGACGCTCGCCGGGCGGCCGACCTGAAATCAGTTCAGGCTGCAGTCGAGGCTTTCCGCCGCGTCAACGGCGCCTACCCTGACACGGGAAATCGCTGGTCAAATGAACTCGGAACCGCAGCAAGTTATGGCGCGGGTGGCTACATTCCAGGCTTGGTCCCTGAATTTTTGCCCGCACTTCCAAAAGACCCCGAAGAGGGGACTGAAATTGGGAGCGAGGGCTACGCCTACCGCTCAGACGGAATCAATTTCAAGTTTGTCGCTTGGAACACTCCGGAATCATTCCCCACGGGAAACCCCTTCTACGACCCACAGGCACCGGAGATGAACTGGCAAATCAGCACTCCAGGAGCCTACACTTGGAACCGTAGCGGAAACTAAACAGGATTTAACTGCGGAATCAGAGGCCGTCCCACATGGGGCGGCCTCTTCCGTATTCTAGGACAATGCTGACATCTCTTTGCCTCGCCTTCTTCGCCATTGGGGGTGATGACCCCATTTTGGATATTGTTGAATTGGGGAATGGGAAAAAATTGGAGGGCATTATTCTCCAAGTGACGGATGATGAAATTATTTTGGCTCAGGGATCCCGAAATAAAAGTATCCCACGAGAGAAGGTTTCCAATTTGTCGGGCCCTCGGCAGGAATATCCAAATTATATCCTGAAACTTCAAGGATTGCTTTCTTCCTCCCCTTCTGCGCCTGAAGTTTTGGACCTTGCTGATTGGTGCATGGAGCATGGACTTCCTTGGGATGCGAATGCACTTCAACATTTTGCATTGGTAATCGACCCTGGAAACGAAAAGGCGCACCTGGCTCTTGGACATAAGAAATTCAAAGATAGCTGGAAAGCAAAACTGAAATCGGGGAACCGGATTCGCTGGGAGTCGATTCAAGAAAAGCGACTGGAATTTTCAAATGCCTGGGAATTCAAAACGGCTCACTTTGAAGTTCGAGCTGCTGGTCCATTGAAAGATACCCTTCTTGCTTGTTTTGAATTAGAACAGTTCTATTCCCTTTTCTATTCACTCTTTCAGAAACAAGTTGGGTTTCACGAACTTCAAAACCCAATCAAGGTCTTTATTTACCCCAACTTGTCTGAGTTTCCACCCCAGTCAGGAATTGAGGGTGCCTACTTTGACCCCAATAATAGGGTGCTGCACACTTTCTTTGATGAGGCCGTGGCCAAAAGTTTGTTGCATGAGGCCACTCATGCGCTCTTGTTCTATTCGGGTCGCGAACTCGAGCGAAGAGATCCTGAATTCCCTGGTTGGCTTGACGAGGGCCTTGCCTGCTATCTAGAGGCAGGCCTTGGTAATACTCCAGGATTAGTTGAGTTTGACGAGTCCATCATTGCCATGCATCGTTTTCAAGCGCATCGGGATGCTGGGCGGAATATGGACGGGTTGACCCGTGTTTTAAACTATCAAAAGAGTGACTTTTGGGCATCCACGGGGCGAGTCCGCCGGTATGCCCAATCCTATACCTTGGTTCGGTTCTTGCTCTTCTCCGGAGATGATGAACTAAGGGAAAACTTTTTCCGCTATTTGTCCTCTACTTACAGGAGCAAAGGTTCCACGACCTACTTTAAGAAAATTTTTGGGAAGAAGGTCTTTAAGAAGATAGAAACAAATTGGCGAGACTGGGTACTCGAAACAGCAGGCCCCGCCCACTAGGGCACTGGCAGAATCCGCTGGGTCAGTTTCCGATGGGGCTTGCCTCAGCTGGCATCCAACCCCCAAGCCCTTCCTGCCAAACGAGAAAGCCCATCAGCTCTCCACCCTGGAATCTCTTCCTAAGAGTATCCAAAGCAAAAGGGCCCTCTGGGTTTCCACCGGGGCGAGCTAAGTACCAACCGTGAGCGGCGGGCTGGGAAACAACAGGAGTAGTTGATTCCTCAAGAATAGGTTCCGGAACATCATCGGGCTGGTCAGAATCCTTTTGGCTTTCCCCTTTCGCTGCGTTGCTCTCCATCCATTCCAGGCGGCGCCAGAGACGACCTCGCTCCAAGTCAGGAAGGAAAACCAAGATGGCCAGTGCAATAACACCCCCAAAAACACCGCCAACAAACCAAGGAATGGGGTTTCTCCCTCGCTGGTGCGCGAGATAGGCCACCAGCAATCCAATCAAAAGCTGAAGAACGACCGCAAATGTGGGGTTGATTGAGTAAGGCACGGACCGATTTTACCCTCTCTTGGCATGCCTTGGATAGGGCAAAAAAATATCGCGGGACGACCGAAGCCGTACCCGCGACGAACTGAAGTGAATACGGGGCAAAAGCCCCAGCATCCCCACGATGCTTAACGCAGAACCCAAGAAAGTTGCATCCCACTTGGATTCAAAAAGGAACAAAAGGCAGAGCCTTCAATATCTAAACACCCAAAAATGGGTCCTGGAGGACAACTATTTCTATTTTTTTTTGGAAATGGCCCAATTATCCCTCAGAATCGGGGGGTATGTATGCTGTAAACCGTTACCAGCAGGGAGTTTACACAATTTCCAACATTTTCCGCAGAGATGCCTCTGCGCCAGGTCGAAGCTCGGCTGGAACCACCACCTGTGGCCCCCGTTCCTGGAGAGCGGCCCATAACTTTTCAGGGGTGTTTAGTTGCATATAGGGACATAGGTTGCAAGCGCAGCTCGCTCCTGGAGCAGGGATATAGGTATTTTGGGGGGCTTCTTTTTCAAACCTGTAAATCATGTTCCCTTCTGTACCAACAATAAAAGTCTTGCCCTCGCTTGCTTTCACTAACTTAAGCATTCCGGCTGTTCCTAATACTTCATCGCTTGCGTCACGTACTCTCTTCGGACATTCTGGGTGACAAATCGTGATGGCGCCAGGATTCTCTTCCTGAAGCACCAACAATGTATCTACAGAAAAAAGTTCGTGTACCTCACAGGCACCATTCCACAAAATCATCTCGCGGCCAGTAACTTCATTCAGCCAGCCCCCAAGATGCATATCCGGGACAAACAAAATGGGATCTTCCTCTGGAATAGAATCCACTACCGCTCGCGCATTTCCACTGGTGCAAATTACATCCACTGCGGCTTTCACTTCTGCCGAGCAATTGACATATGCAATGGTCGTTGGACGCGCACCCAGTTTTTGCTCTAGATGATCCTGGTATCGAATCAAATCGACTGCCTTGCAAGAATCGGCAAGAGAACAGCCTGCCTCCAAATCAGGGACAAATACTTCCGCGTCTGGACAAAGAATGTTGGCGGTCTCTGCCATAAAGTGAACACCACAAAAGCAAATTGCCTCAGGCTGAGCTTCGGCCGCTTTTCGGGCCAATTCAAGAGAGTCCCCCACAAAATGGGCGGCTTCCTGCAAAAACCCATCCTGATAACTGTGCGCCAATATCATGATTCCGCGCTCAGTTGCCCAATCGCAAATTTCCGAGGCTTCGGGAACATCAGTAAGGTGGCTAAAGGGGTTCATAGGCATCTATTTTAGCTGGTGTTAATGAATATGTCGAAACGAGTACTCCGTCCCATGATTTGGTGCCGAGGGGACTTAACCCAGGCATCAGCACGGCGTGGCATTTTGACAACCACTCGCGGAACACCTTGGCGGAGAGCTAAGCGCAACAATTCCTCTGCATCGGCATCAACCCCAACTTCTTCGCGAAGAATTCGCATCTCTTTTTTTACGAGTGCCGACTTGGAGCGCGGTGGGTGCATCGGGTCAACAAAAAGAACCTGGGGTTGAAAAGATGAAACAAACTCGGGCAAAACTTGAAGGGAGTCCGCCTCCAAAAAAGAAAGCCGCCCGCCCATTGCTTTAGCCGTGACCTCATCTTCTTGTGCGCGTTGGAGAGCATCGATTAGGGCAGATGCAACAACCGAGTTCCGCTCTAAGCCCAAGACCTGACAACCAAGGGTTGCCAAAATAAATGCATCGCGCCCCAGCCCAGCGGTGCAATCCAATACTTTGGGGGGCGGCACTCCGGCGCGCAAGCCAACGGCTTTGGCAACCGCTTGACCTCGCCCGCCACCATGCCGACGGCGCCAGCCAAGGGTTCCATCAACAAAGTCCAGTCTCAACATAAATGGAAATACCTTTAGCCCACAACGAATCCACGCAATAGGTGAGCCCGTGCTTCTTCAAGACCCTTCGCTTCATCGTGATAAATGCTAGCCAACGGCTGACCTACATGAACGGAATCCCCGACCCTAGCAAAAAGTTTCAATCCGACGCCGGGATGAACAGAATCCTCGGCCCGGGTGCGACCTGCACCCAATCGGAAAGCAGCCATACCCAATTCACCCGCGTCGCTACTTTGAAGAATGCCATCCGCTGGAGACTCAAAAACCTCAATTCCGCAGTCAGCTCCTAACAGAGGTGCTTCAGGGTCCCCACCCTGGCCACGAACCATTGCACACCATTTTTCCCAAGCAGAGCCGTCATCTAAGGATTCCCTTGCCGCAGCCGGATTACCACTCAACTGAGCACATAACTCAATCAAATCAGGCGGCCCATTTCCTTGTAATGTTTCGACTGCCTCTTGAACTTCTAAGGCATTCCCAATCGTTCGACCCAGCGGGGCAGACATATCCGTTACATGGGCACTTGTTTCAACACCGGCCCCGCAACCTACACGCACAAGTGAATCGGAGAGTGCTTTGGCTTCGGCACGCGTTTTCATAAAGGCACCACTTCCACACTTCACATCCAAAACCAAACGGTCAATCCCTTCCACTAATTTCTTTGAAAGAATACTCGAAGTAATCAAGGGAATCGAAGGAACTGTTTGGGTTTCATCGCGAAGGGCGTAGAGAATTCGATCTGCAGGAGCGATGCTTGCGGTTTGTCCATTAATAAAGCAACCAGCTGTCTCCAAAACGGGTCGCAATTCATCGGGAGTCAAATCGGTTCGAAACCCTGGTATGGATTCCAACTTGTCAAGAGTACCGCCTGTAATACCTAAGCCACGGCCCGAAAGCATGGGTACCCGCAATCCCATAGCAGCCCACATTGGAGCAAGAACGAGGGAAACTTTATCCCCTACCCCACCTGTGGAATGTTTATCGACAAATGGGCCTTCCATTCCGGGCCAGGACAGCGTTTCGCCAGACTCGGTCATTGCCCGAGTTAGGGAAACAGTTTCGGCATCGGTCATTCCATGAACGAAAACGAATGCCAACCACGCCGCAGCCTGGGGGCGACTAACGGCACCGGATACAACACCATCAATGAAAGCACGGATTTCTTCATCGCTCTGCTCTTGTCCCTCTCGGCGAGAGTCCAATAGATGATCAACGGAGAATGAGGACAAACTTATTTCACTTCCCAAGAGACGGTTTCATCTCCAGCTAACACCTCTATTTCACTCACAAGACTTCCATCAGCTCGATATGCTCGCAATGTTTGTGGGCCACTGGGCAAATCAGACAAGAAGAAGGAACCATCGGGCCCGGACTGGGTGACCCCTAATCCAAACTCTCGCCAAGGGTGATTTCCGGGAAATTCCAAACCCTCGGGGCCACCTAAATCAGGAAGAACGACTTCGATGCGCAGGTCTTGGAGCGGGGCACCACTTCCATCAAAGATGTTCCCGACAACAAGGGAGCCAGGCTTAAGTTCCACTTGCATTTCCTCTTGACCAGCTTCCAAATCAACCGGCCAAAGAGTTTGAACGGCAAATCCAGGTGAATAAACCAAAAGAGCCGCCTCGATGTCTGCGAACAACCCTTTGAATTGAAATTTTCCATTTCGTTGGGCACGGCGCTCTCGCTCCTGTTCCCCACGAAGGCGCAGATAAGCCTTGGGGATTGGGTTTCCATTTGTATCATGAACAATTCCACCTAGGCGATAACCTCGAGTCATTTCCAAATCCAAGCTACCTGCACCAGGCATGAGTCGAGTACGAAGAGGTTGATAGTCCAAGTGCTTTGCTTCCACTGCCCAAACTTGGCTCATTGGCACAGAATTAAGTTGGAAGCTCCCATCAGCATTCGAGTAACCCACTTGTTGTCGAACGGGAAAGTAGTACACCTGGTCATGGTGGGTTGAGTCGCGGCGAGCATGTCGGCCAACCATTCCAGCAATAACCAAGGCAGCTTCAATGGGCTCACCACTTTCGCCAAGAGCCAAACCCGAAACCTGGTTTGCTGGCTCCAATAAAAGTTCAAACCCATCAAGTACCTGCCCGACCCCAATTTCACCACCAACTCTCTGAACACAAACTTTTCCGTCAAACTTGGCTTCCACAATAAAGTTGCCTTCAGGAATTCCTCCTAAGGTGAAAGTTCCCCCTTCATGAGTAGTTGCCAGCAAGTCCGCTGAAGATTCTGGTTTCTGGGCCAGGGTCTCCCGCTTTTTAAACCAAAGGTGAATGTCGGCCCCAACAACAGGTTGGCCGGTGGAATCCAAAACCTGTCCTGCAACAACCCCACCTGGTTGGAGGCGAAACTCAAACTCCATATCCGCTCCTGCGAGGACGGGCTTTTTTATCACCGTAGAGTTGGGGGCGGTAGAAGGGGTCGGAGCAACCGCTAGGGACTGCACAAAAGTCCCAGCCTGGACCTCAAAACTGCACTTGCCATCGGAATCCGTTGTTTCAAAAACACGGCCAACATCGTTGAGGTCATCCTTCCATAGCAGTCGCACCTGGATGCCAGGAATCGGTTCGCCCGTCGCATCGAGGAGCACCTTGGCCCTCAGCCAAGCCATTCCAGCAGCGGCAGGGTTCGGGTCAATCGTCGCAACTTCCTTAGTGGAAGCAGGTTCTGTTGGGGTGACGACTTTGGCTTCTCCTCCACAAGAGAGAGCTACCAGAAGCAGAAGAGAGGATGAGATGGGCCCTTTCATGCGCCCAGATTAGCAGGACTATGCGAAGATCCATACACCCAGCAGGCCTCTACTTTCCCCTGCAAACCTCCATTCCATCGGGTAGGATTGAGCAGACGGCGCTTTCTTAACCGCCGCCCTTGGGACATTTCCCCAACTTGACCCATCCATCCAAAAATGCGCGATTCGCTTCCCCTTCTGGCCTCGGCTCTTGCCCTCGCCCTTTCCCCTTCCCTTTTATCCCAACAAGGCTGGCTCAATGCCTGGAACAGTGCTGGCAATGCAGCCGGTGATTCCTATGGTTACTCCGTTTCAGGCATGCCCGACCTTGATGGCGACGGCTTCACTGAAGTTCTTGTTGGTGCCATCGGCGCTGACAATGGAGGTCGCAATAGTGGCTCTGTTTATCTTATAGATGGTGACACGGGCCAGATTCTCCTTCAGGTTGACGGGGAAGGTGCTGGCGATCTTCTTGGCGTTTCCGTTTTAGGTCTTGAAGATGTAAATGCTGATGGCACCCCAGACTTCGCCGCAGGTGCCCCTTACTATTACGGAGCAAATGGTTTCTTTTCTGGCCGTGTTTATCTTTTCAGTGGCGCTAACGGAGATGTCCTCGCAACCGTGGATGGCCTTGTCGCCGGTGAAATGCTTGGCTCTGCCCTAGAAGCAGCTGACTTGGACAACGACGGAGTTCGAGAAATCCTCATCTCTGCAATTGGCGCAAATGGAATGGATGGAGAAGTTCGCGCGTACAACTTCACCAACAATGCTTTGGAAGAGAACCCCGCTTACCTCATGGCTGGGCAAGCAGGTCTCGAATCCTGGTTCGGTTACTCCTTGGATGCTCAGGGTGACCCCGTCGCTGTGGCCCCTGGAGAAGAAGTTGCCGTTGGTGCACCTTTTCTTGGTAACGGCGGCGGCGCAGAGGTTTGGGCGACTCTGCCCGGAGTTGGGTTCAGCTCTGCACGAACTTTCCAACACTCCGGTGTCGGCAATGGAGCCGGCATTTCTGTTTCCATACTCCCTGGTGCTCTGGGAACCATTTATCTAGCCGCCGGAGCTCCTCTTTCGAGCACAGGTTCGGCCATCGTTTGGAACGTGGCAACCCAAGCCGAACTCCACGAAATTATCGGTAGCAATTCCAATACACACTTTGGTTTCTCGGTTGGCCTTCTTGACGATGTAAATTTCGACGGAGAACCTGATTTGGCAATTGGAGAACCTGGTGCCTCTCATGTTGAAGTCATTGACCTTCAAAGTCCAACCCTGGACTCCCTTCTGACCATTGATGGCACAAGCGGAGATCGCATGGGGTGGTCATTGGCCCCAGTCGGAGATTCCAACGGAACCCTTACAGGCGACCTAGTTGTTGCCGCATCCAGAATGAACGCAGGGGCAGGTTCCAGGCAGGGCGGCATTGCTCATTGGTCTCCTCCGGACACCAACCTCGACCCTCCTACTATTTCGGTGAATAGCTCTTACATGCAGGGCGAAACCGTGGATATCACCGTCTCGAATCTTCGCGAGGCTTGCGATGTCTACTTTTATGCTGGCACGAACCAGAACCCAACCACTTCTGCTGAAGGATTTGACTTGGACATTGGCGGGTTCTTGTTTGGCACCACCGGGGATTATTTCCACCTTGCATCTTCTGTGACTGGAGGCACGGCGAACCATCAAATCACGATTCCTCCAACTGTAGCTCCAGGAACCCCCCTCATTTTCCAGGTGGCCACCGAACGCGCGGGCTTTGTTCGCGTGAGTGACATCGATGGTGGAGTTGTAGTTGCTCACCCCTTTGAGCTCGTACTGGATACACCACCAACTGCTGGCCAAACCCTTCAAATGCATTGCGATTACGGCCACCCAAACTCTGTGATTTACTGGTTCTACGGGACCGCCCTTGGGAACTCTGGCGCTCTGGGGGGCACCATTTCTAACACTGGGCTGAATAGCCCCCAAAGCATCGGTACAACGACCGCCAACAGTTCTGGTACCAGCAATCAAACCTTCGATGTACCTCCCCCTGCCCAAGGACATACCGTCTATTTCTCAGTGGTCTCCTGGGCTCTGAATGATGAGCTTCTTGATGTATCCGATCCTCAAGTAGTGCTCTAATAACCCCATCCCCACTTTCTAAACCGCGAAGTTATCCACTTCGCGGTTTTTTTGTATCGAAATCAAATTCAATCCGTTCTACTCCTAACCGCAATATGCGGAGGAGGAAAAAATGATTCGGTTCTTAACACTATTACCTTTTTTGTTCGTCCAGGATGGGTGCGAAGGAAATGTGGTCCTTGCAGACACCAGCTGCCTTGAAGTTCGTGCTCTAGGGGCTGCAAAAGCAAATGGAGGCTGGACCTTTAAAGGACTCAAAATAGCCGCTGGAAAGACCCCCTGCCCCCAATTAGAAGGTGCTCAACTGACCATGTTCAATAACAACGATGGCAAGGAGGGGTTTTCGGATCCACCCGACAAGTATGTCTCGGGGATGAAAGCAAAAATCACGGTTCCCTCTGATTCCATTTCCTTTGGTTCCTTCCAAAACCAGAACTCTCAAGGGATGCTTGCCGATTCATGGGAGTTAATCATTCATGATGAAACCGGTGAACCCAATACTTTTAGTGGGAGCTTTTAGTCGTGAAAAAAATTACTACCGCCTTACTCATGATCGGCCTTGGCTTGCTTCTCCCCAAAACAACTCATGCAAGCGCGCTTTTCGTCCAGGAGATCGCTTTCTCCAATCAAATGCCTGAAGTCACCGCCAATATTCACCGGTTTGGGGTAGGGGTTGCAGTTATCAACCCCTCAAAAACACCGGGATTGTCCCGTGAGGTTCAAATCAGAGATTTGGGCCCTGAACTAAAAGATCTGATTGATGACCGCGTTCCAGCAACCGCATGGGCGTGGGTGAACCATCATCCCCCACTGGCATTTCAGCAAGCGGACCCCTCCACACTTAAATTACAGATTCCCCAAAACTGGTTGAACGCTTTTAGCAAAAATGAAGTGCATGTCACAGCTTGGGATTATCAAGGGAATGCAATATTGCAAGCAAGCCTTGACGGCATGTTCTTCTAGAGAATTCACCTGGTCGGTGGCTGTTTCTGTCGCCGACCTTCCCATTCAAGGAAACTAGCGAATCAAAGACAAAAACTCGCTTCGAGTTCTTGCATCGCTCCGGAAACTTCCAAGCATTGCAGAGCTTGTCGCAGAGCTCGATTGTTTAGCTACGCCTCGCATCATCATGCAAAGGTGAGAAGCCTCGCATACGACTCCAACGCCTAAGGGGCTCAATATTTCCTCGAGAGCTTCAGCAATTTGCAAAGTCATCCGTTCTTGAACTTGGAGCCGCCGCGCAAACATTTCAACGATTCGGGGCAATTTGGAAAGCCCGACGATTTGGCCATCTGGGATATATCCAATATGTATCTTTCCAAAGAAAGGGAGAAGGTGATGTTCACAAAGAGAATAAAACTCGATGTCCTTCACCAATACCATTTCACTGGCATTTTCATGAAAAATAGCTCCGTTGACCGTTTCTTCTAGGCTTAGGTGATACCCCTGGGTCAGGTCCGCCATACTTGTCGCGACCCTCTGGGGAGTCTTCAGCAGGCCTTCACGCTTGGGGTCCTCACCTATTTGTTCCAGTAATGCTTCCACCAAACTTTCCATGGTGGATTTTGACTCTTGTTCTGTGGAGGTGTGAGAATTCATCACTACTTGCCAGAATAACGAATCGAATGCGCTTTACTTTCCTTGAGCCGTATTTCGACTAAATCGACACCATTGGGTAGAGCTGGCTGGATTTGAGCCCAAAAAGCAATGGCAAGATTTTCGGTTGTTGTGAGTTTTCCTGACAGGAATTCGACATCAAGGTTTAGATTTCGATGGTCCACTCGTGAAATTACTTTCTCCTCAATAATCGCCTGGAGCTTTAGTAGGTCCATCACCATGCCTGTATCTGCTTGAACTTCGCCTGAAACTTCAACTTCAAGTTGCCAGTTATGTCCATGGAAATTCTCACTGTTACAGATTCCGTAAGTTTCCAGATTCCATGCCGAATCTTTCTCAGCATTGTGTAGCCGGAAGGCAGCACAAAACTCAGCTTTACAAACAAGATTGGCGTGGGGCATTTTCTTTGAGGGAAAGTTCCAGCTGAATATTTTAGGGGAGCCTTCGGAAACGAACCGTCGTATCGACTGAGACTTCCTGATTATCCTTTTCTGCATATGCCCGAACCATATAGTTGAGAGGGGCGCCAGCTTGAGGCGGGTCCAATATCAAATCTCGACCAGCTGTCATGGATATACGGCTGGCATCAAGATTTCCGAAGAAGAACTCCTTTTGATCGGGATGCTTATCTGCTTCGGAAATATCAACCGGGGTCCAACCAATAGAGGAATCCCAGTAGTGAGCCCAGCAGTGGTATCCGCTCACCGTTCCTTCGTCATTCGAGCCCAAAGGGAAACCAATCGTAAAGCGAGCCGGGATATCTAAGGAGCGAGACATCGAAATGAAGAGAGCATGAAAATCTGTGCAGTTGCCATAGCCTTCGGCGCAGGCCCATTCTGTGGACCCGGTTCCCCAACCATCGCCAATCTTGGCGTAATCCATATCTTCCAGAACTTGGTCGTAAAGCGCACGCATCAAGTTTCGGTCGCCTGCGGTTTCCGCAACCCGGATTGCTCGGTGAGCGGCTTCGCCACCAACGGGTACAAGCCGATTGGGACTCAGGTAGTGGTGAGTGGGTTCAGCATCAAGGCGACCAGGTTCATCCATAGACCTTTCGACCCGCCAGACCCATACATAGGTTCCTTCGCGCACAGGGGTCAAGCTTGAAAACCGGTTCCCATATGAGTCGGCAGTTGAAACAGTGGACCCTTCAGGTGCCGCCAAACTGGCAACCCGCTGGACGCCGTCTTCAAGGGGAACGGGAACCCAAATCGTTGTGGTTTCCGACACGGACTCTTTTGGAACGGAAACTTCAAAACTCAATTCAAAGACTTGGTCCTGAGGGAGCAAAGGGGCTCCTGAGGCGCACCCAATCGAGGGCAAAAGGAAGGCGAGGAGGGGGAGAAAGCGTAGGATGTTGGGCATGGCGCGAAGAAGCATACCAGCCCTTCATCCAGTCGGAATCCTAGTGGGTTCTGTACTGACGGGCATTGGTGTATTTGTTGCTGAGACCTTTCTAGGACCAATTTTAACCCGTTCAATGAGTCCACCTGAAGAAAGGATGATTGGAATGGTTCACGAACGCTTGCTCCATTCTTATGTTGAAACGCGAGACCCGGAATGGCTCATGCATCGTGCAGTAAAGGGAATGCTCGACGGCCTTGAAGATCCATACACATTTTTTGTGGGCCCGAAAGACCTTCAAAGGCTCGACGAAGACAGCACTGGAAAACTGATTGGCATCGGAGTGATTTTGGATGGCTCCACAGCTGTTGTTCGTTACCCCCACCCTGGCGGTCCCGCCGAAGGTGCTGGGATTCTCCCTGGGGATCGATTCCGTTCCGTCAACGGCCTTGATGTTTCTCAGATGAATACAAACCAAGTGGTTCAGGCGATAAAAGGCCCTCGGGGCTCCTCAGTCGATTTACAACTTGAGCGAGCCGACGGCTCCCTTTTCACTACTCACATTGTTCGCCAACCTGTTCAAAAATCAACCGTTGGCCGAGTGGAGTACCTTGATCGCAATTCGGGAATTGGCCACATTCATATTCGCTCTTTTGCCCGAACGACTCCTGCGGAGCTTGACCAAGCCCTGGATCTGCTCAGCTCCTCCGAACTACGAGGTTTGGTTCTTGACCTTCGATTCAATACCGGCGGCATTCTAGATGCGGCTATTGATGTTGCGGCCCGTTTCCTGAAGGGTGGTCCCGTTTGTAGTCTTCAGGTCCGAAACGGTGAGGACCTGGTTCGAATGGCCGACCCAAGCCTTTCACGCGCGGCAGCTCTCCCATTGGTTGTCTTATTGAACCAACATAGTGCAAGCGGTTCCGAAGTCCTGGCCGGTGCTCTCCGAGACCGGGGCGCCGGCATTCTTGTTGGAGAGCGAAGCTATGGGAAGGGTGTCTATCAACAAGTTCACCGCTACCGAACCGGAAACTTTGCCCTGAAATTTACGGCGGGGTACTACCTCACCCCCTCCGGTAGGCTTTTGGAGGGCAATACTGAACCAACAAGGGGTGGCGGTTTGATTCCCGACCTTCCCGTTGCCGTTTCTGTTCAAACTTCGAATGAAATCCGCGGATGGTTGGGATACGACTTTCCACCCGCACAATACAGAAGCAAAGTTTACGAGCTGTTCCCCAGAGTTGCAGAATTAACACCGCCTGAGGATCCAGTTTTGAGCGTAGCCCTTCAGCATTTGCAAGAAGTGCTCCAGGCATGACCGAAGCTAGTATTATTCTCGGTATTGAGAGTTCGTGCGACGAAACCGCCGCCGCAGTTGTTCAAGATGGAAGAACCGTTCTTTCCTCTTCGGTGCATAGCCAGATTGCCCAACACGCAAAATGGGGCGGGGTAGTACCTGAGATTGCTGGTCGAAGCCATTTAGAACAAATCGTCCCCACAATTCACTCTGCACTCTCCGAAAGTGGTGTTGACGGTTCCGCTCTCTCCGCCATTGCTGTTACTTCTCGGCCTGGACTATTGGGCTCCCTTCTTGTTGGAGTTTCTGCCGCAAAAGCCCTCGCATGGGCTTGGGAAAAACCACTTCTTGATGTTCATCACATCGAAGCTCATATCTACGCCGCTCTCATGTCTCTATCGGAGTGGCACTTCCCTTATGTAACTCTTGTGGTTTCTGGAGGACACACCAGTCTATATCGAACGGACTCACCTCTGGAACACACCCTGCTTGGTTGCACAAGAGATGACGCAGCGGGGGAAGCTCTGGATAAAGGCGCGGCAATGATGGACCTTTCCTATCCTGGCGGCCCCAGTATTGAAAAGGAGGGCGCATCCGGTAATCCCAAGGCGTTCCCTTTTAAACTCCCCCTCATGAGTCGGGACTCCCTTGAATTTTCCTTCTCTGGATTAAAGACAGCGCTTCTTTATACGCTCAAAGGTCCAGGCGGCAAACGAACGGATCCTACTCGACCAGAAGCGACAAACCTGGCCGACCTTTGCGCAAGCTTCGAGCATGCTGTCACAGAAACCCTAGCGCAAAAATGTATGCGCGCATGCGAACAAACTGGTATTCCTCGCCTGTTGGTCGGAGGCGGTGTCGCCCGCAACACTCGCTTGAGGAACCGCGTTGCACACCATGCTCGACAACATGATGTTCTCGCCACTTTCGCCCCTCCTGAATTCTGCACAGACAATGCTGTCATGGTTGCTGGCCTGGGGCATGCAAAACTCTTACAAGGTCAATCAG
Organism: Planctomycetota bacterium; assembly: GCA_030748415.1. GTDB lineage: Bacteria > Planctomycetota > UBA1135 > UBA1135 > UBA1135 > UBA7888. The sequence goes on along the minus strand of JASMMA010000004.1, from coordinate 58,858 downwards.
CCTCCTTGGACTTAGATGTCGCCGCTCGTTGAAATGACCTCGAATCAAGTTGTTGAACTATTAGAAAAATTAAAGAGTGGCACTCTTTCAACTGAAGAGTTCCTGAGTAATCTCTCTCTTCAAGCACCTTCTGCTTCCCATGATTTAAAGATGGACACCCATCGAGAAATCCGATGCGGATTTCCTGAAACAGTTTTCGCAGAAGGTAAAACACCTGACCAAGTTGTTCGGGCCACTGAATTGTTGATTGCCGCCCACGACCGAGTACTCGTCACTCGCGCAAACAACGACCACGCTCAAGCAGTTCTTAAAAGAATCCCCGAAGCTATTTGGCACGAGACCTCGCAGTGCATTACCTGGAGAAGTTGCCCTCCAAACCCATCCAAAGAAACAGCATGCATCTTGTCGGGAGGGACTTCCGACCTACCTATTGTGGAAGAGGCCAGGATTACTCTGGAGCTTCTGGACATTGGTGTTACGACTATTCCTGATGTGGGGGTTGCAGGTCTTCATCGCTTACTAAACCATCTTGTCCCCCTCCGCGAAGCCGCTGTTGTTCTTGTTTGTGCCGGAATGGAGGGAGCTCTTCCGAGTGTAGTTTGCGGCCTGGTCTCTGCCCCGGTTATTGCGATTCCGACTAGCGTCGGGTACGGGGCCAATTTTGAGGGCCTTGCCGCTCTTTTGGCCATGCTGAACTCTTGCTCCCCTGGCATTGGCGTTGTCAATATTGATAACGGATTTGGAGCTGCCCTACTTGCCGCACGAATGCTCCATTCTTGCGGTAAACTAAAGCAATGAGACTTTCATCCCTATTGCCCACTTATGCACTCCCTTGTTTAATTTTTATTTCTCTGTTTGCCTGCTCCCCTGGCGGAGATTCCGCAGGCTCTGGTTCTTCTGGAGGCTCTATTCCTTCCTCTTCAACAACCGCAGATGTCCCTGTCCAAATCCGTGATTTGTCTGGCACTGGCTCGGAAGGCGCTCCTGTCCGATTTGGAGTCCCTCTCCCGAAGGGTCTTGTCCCGACTCATCCTCCCAAGTGGGAACTCCAAATAGAGGGCGAAGAGTCAGTCCAAGTCTATAGTTCGGTCCTGTCACGATGGGACGATGGCTCTGTTCGTGTGGTCCTTGCCGAGTTGATGTCTCCTCAACTTCAGGCCCACGAAACAAAAACTGGCCAACTCCAAAGCTCAACTCTTCGGCCTCAAAAGCGCAACAAATGGTTGGTTGAAGATGATTCGCTTGACAACGGGATTTTCCAAATCAAGCCCTCAAAAGACCAAGCTGGGATTTTTCGCGTCCTTCACCCCGACGGAAATGTCTGGATTGATGATATTGGGAGCAACATCACCTTAGATTCCCATGAAGTTGCAAATTACTTGCGAGAGCCTGGAAATCTCCGTTTGGAATCTGACAATGGATTTTCTGCTACTTTCATCAAAGAAGATCATTTTCGAACAAATCGAGGTGTCTTGGTTTTCAGTCTTCTCACTCGAGTTACTGCATGGCAAGGATTCTCAGGTATTCGAATACAACACTCGATTGATGTCCATTCTGGGATTCATCAAGTAAAAGAATGGGACTTGAGCCTTGCTCTGGATGAATCTGCTGACTCTAACCGATTGGCACTCCCGAACGATGCGGAACAATTGATTGCTGGAGACTTTTCCCTTCAACAAATAAGCCACAACAGGTGGACCGCGAATGGAAAAACCCAAACCGGCCGCTTGCCCGGAGTCATTTCCCTTGACAGCTTTCAGGCAGGCATTCAAGACTTTTGGGAACTTCATCCTTCAGGGATTTCCAAAAACGGGAGCACTCTCCACTTAGAGCTTTGCCCTGAAGTCCAAGGCCAACCCGTCGTTTTTGAGGAAGGGTTTGGGAGGACGATTGATATTCAATTGGATATGACTCCCTCCGAGTCTCAGACGGCCTTGGGTGTCACCACTCGCCGGCTTGCAAAGCCCCCCATCGTCAACTGCTCTCCTGAATGGTACTTATCAAGTGCCTGCTTTGGAAACCTGGGCGCTCTCACCTCACCTGCTGCGGGTCTCATTCATGACACTATCAGCGCTTCTGTTGAACAAATACTCGCCCGCCGGGAAAAGTTTGCTCAAAACGACTACGGAATCCAAGGCTTCGGTGACGCTTCCGGTACTGCGAGGACCATTAGTTACCAAGGTTCCCTACAACAAGAGTACGACCCTGCTCTTGCTTTATTCCACCACTTTTTGCGAACAGGAAATGCAAAGAGTCTCAATCTTGGCCTTGAATTCGCTTGGCATTATTCCGATGTGGACATTGCGCCATACGGTGGTGCATTTCAGCATCGAGCCACCCGACGGCATGTGGAAACTTGGATTGCAAATATTTTTGCAGATACTCTTGCTGAAAGTGTTCGCTCTAAAATCGATGGTCCTGTTGATTTAAACGCTATCCAAACTTGGGTCTCTACAGAATATGAAGATGAATTCCTTAGCACCTTACAAAAGTGGCTTGATGAGGAAAATGCAATCGGTCGCCATGCCGACGAAAATGCCACCCGCATGCTCAGGATGATTGGCATGAACGAGGTCATACTCATCGAGCGTGAGCTCAATGGTGGAGATGATGTTGAAGGTATGAAATCTCTAGCCGTTGGAATTTCAAACCATCCTCGGGCAATCGAGTTAGGCTTCCACGACGCCGACACTCAGTTTCAAGATTTCTTTGAGCTTTATGGAGGTAGCTGGGACAGCTTCCCATCTTTCAACGTTGACACTCACCCTATCCCTGAAAAGCGGCACATGGGAAGCCACTCAATCATTGAAAGCACAGTCATTGCCTATTTGTTGACTGGCGAACCCCGTTTCAAAAACTCCATTATCGAATTTGCTAAGTACCAGGCGAATTTCGCTGCTCCCAATGCGATTGCGACCCTTGAAGAAAATAAACAGAACTCCAATTTATTATTTACAAGAACTGTTTCCTGGCCGATTACAAATTTTTTGAGCATTCTTCCACTAACCGAAGGAAGGCCCAACTACAAGCGACTTCAAAGCAATATGCTCTCGGTAGCAGAAGATTGCATTGATTTATTGACTAGCATCGATGTTACTCGGGTCCGTTCCTCTATTCATGCCGGTGCAGAAATGGAAGCCTTGGCCCGATGGGTGGAGTATTCTAAATCGGATACTGTTTCTGATTTCCTTCTCCATTTTGCACAGCAGTGGGTCAACAACATGTACGACAGCTCGGCTCATGCTTTCCGATATCGGCCAGGGAGTACAGACTCTGGCTCACGCGCAATGAGCGGTCTATGTATCCGTGGGCTGGCATTTGCCACAACATTGCCTGGTGGACAAGACATGATTCCTGTTGTTAAAGAGGCCTGGGAGAACATTCCAGAAGTTGTCTCCATGAGCAAGTCCTTTGGAATGCATTTCCGAGGCGTAATCCCCACCATTCACATTGCGGACTCTTGGGGTAATCCCTAATGTCAACCTCATTAGACTCCATATGCTAAGCACTCTCCTTCTTTCGGCTTTTCTTCAGCACACTGCACTGCTCAGTACTGGTGAACGAATTCCCTGCACAAAAAATACGCAAGTTGGAGATTCCATGATTGAAAATCCTTGGGGTCGCATTCACTTAACAGACTCGTCGGTCCTTAGTATTCATCACGGAGCAAAGGAAGTCCAAATGCTTCGGGCAATTCGAAACACGGACTTTCCTGCTTGGGTGAAACGCTGCTCAGATCGAGGACATATCAGTGAGCTTGTTCTCCGTGCAAACAATCCCGCTGACCCCTTAGATGATGATAGTTGGAACCTGCTCCTTTCCTCCTTAGAACAATGGGGAAAACGGATAGACCCACTTCCAATCAAAACCCGTTCCAAAGACCGGATTTCGAAACTTTGGGCGGCAATACCACGGGCCGAAACTGCCCAAGCAGCCCTTCTTAGCGGCCGACTATTGGCCGAGATTTCAGGTCCCCAAGCGGCTCCAAAAAATCGCCTCACATTGACCGACCTTCGCCGGGGCATACGCCACAAAAAGGCGACGGTCCGTCGTGCTGCCTCCATCCTTGCAGCCCATCAACTTGAATCCGATATGATGCGACCCATGCTCGGAACAAGTCTGGAAGACAAATCCCCTTCTGCCTATATGGCTTCGGCAAAGAGCATGCTCACCCTAGATCCAGACAGAAGCTTGAGCTTATGGAGCCAATCACTTTTCAGAGATTCCTCGACCCAAAACCGGCTTCGAGCGGTTCAACATTTAGCATCTTCCGGAAAGAGTCAAGCGATGGACTCGCTCATACTTGCTATAGGAGCAGCCCGGCGCGCTCCAGGTCGATTTGCCTTCTTTGGGAAGCAAGTTTCTCTCGTGACCGATTTCGATGTTGAAGTCGCTCAGGCTGCCTCCATTGCCGACCCCGTTACAAATGTCATCACGGAGGGCTCCGTTCTGGAAGTCCGGATTATTTCCACCCGCGTTAGCCGCGCCGCAATGAAGGGCATGCATCGTCTTTCAGGGGAAGACCCAGGTTCTACGGAGGAAGACTGGCTTCGGTGGTGGCGCGAGAAGAAGATAGGCGATTGATGCCTGCCCCCTCCTCCCCAGCACTCCTTGCCCTTGAAAATGGCGCCGTATTCCAAGGGCGCTCCGTCGGAGCACAGGGCGAACGCGCTTGCGAGCTGGTATTCAATACCGCCATGACCGGATATCAGGAAATCTTGACAGATCCTTCCTATCGAGGCCAAGGTGTTGTAATGACTTATCCCCAAATTGGGAATTATGGTTGCTGCGAAGCGGACGACGAAAGCCGTGCTTGTTGGACTGAAGCGCTCATCATGCGGGAATGTTCCCCTGTTTCATCCAGCTGGCGTGCGGACTCAACTTTGCCAGAGTACCTAATGAAGCACAACATTGTCGCCATGGACAATGTCGATACTCGCGAATTAAGCTTGATGCTCCGTGAGCAGGGTGCCCTACGCGCTGTCCTTTCAACCAAAGAACTGGACGCTTCTTCTCTTATCAAAAAGGCTCAAGCCCACCCCCCCTTGGAAGGCCGCGACCTAGCTGGTGAAGTCACGACCCAAGCTGCTTATGACTGGACTGAAGCTCAAGCAGAAAGTTTCGAAGCTCCTGGGATTTTTGATTCCAACAACCGTTGCCCTCTAGTTGTTTTTGACTTTGGCGTGAAACGAAATATTCTCCGTTGTTTGGTTTCAGCGGGTTTCGACCCCCATGTTGTTCCGGCAAAAACTTCGGCAGAAGATGTGCTCGCCAAGAACCCTTCAGCGGTTTTTCTTTCTAATGGCCCTGGCGACCCCGCTGCCGTTACTTATGCTCACTCCACCATTCGCACCATTGCTGAAAGCGGTGTCCCCGTTTTAGGCATTTGCCTTGGTCATCAAATTCTGGCTCATGTGTTTGGGGGACACACAAAAAAGATGAAGTTTGGGCATCACGGCGCAAACCATCCCGTGATTGAGCTGGAATCGGGCCGAATTGATATCACCTCCCAAAACCACAGCTTTGCCGTTGAGGAAAGCTCCCTTGCGGGCACCGGGCTGGAAATCACCCACCAAAACGGGAACGACGGCAGCGTGGAGGGCATGCGCCACGCAAATCTCCCTGTTTTCTCGGTCCAATACCACCCAGAAGCCGCCCCAGGGCCTCATGATTCTGCCCACCTATTTTCCCAGTTTCGAAAGATGGTCGAAAACCGGCGCATTCCAACTTCCTAGATTCGCTTTTGGGTTATGATGGGGGTTCCATTGTTCCCCATGAAATTACCTCTCGCACTCACACTTCTATTTTCAGCTCCCCTTCTCGCTCAGGAGAGTCCTTGGGTTTTTAATCCGGGCACCCATCATTGGTACAAGATGACTCGAGCATCGACCTGGCAAGAGGCCGAAAACCGGGCGGTCAGTATTCAAGGCCACTTGCTTTCTCTTGAAGATGCCCATGAAAACGATTGGATTTTTCAAAACTTTGGTTCTTATGGCCCGCTTTGGATTGGCTTCACAGATGATCTACAAGAAGGCTTATGGACTTGGACCTCTGGCGACCAAATTACTTTTTTGAATTGGGATTCCGGCCAGCCCAATGGAGGACCCTCCCAGAACCATGCTGCGATGCTTCCATCCGGAACGCCTAGTGCCTCTTTCTGGGCAGATTTCTCTGCTGACCGAAAGTTCAGGGCCATTTTGGAAATTGACTACAACCCTGGATTTCTTCGGGATCGTGATGGGGACGGTTTGTCTGATGGTGAGGAATCAACCATATGGGGCACTGACCCTATGGACCAAGATTCGGATGATGATGGTCTTTCCGACGGAGAAGAAATTCTGAATCCCCACCCAGCCTGGAAACACAACGAAACAAATGACCACTGGTACCGACTTAGCACTCCTGGTACTTGGAGTGAAGCGGAAGCGGAAGCTGTTTCGGAAGGCGGCCATTTGGCGACGATTCGAAACGCCGCTGAAAATGATTGGCTCCTTCAAAATCTTTATCGTGATTCCTGTAGCAGCAATCCCGAATTAAATGGACCGTGGATTGGTTTGAACGACATTCGAGTTGAGGGCTCATTTGAATGGGTGTCCGGTGAATCAAGCGCCTACTGGAATTGGTACCCTGGCGAACCAAATTCATGGCTCGGACAAGAAGATCATGTCCACATGACTTCTAACGGCCAGTGGAATGATTTGGGTCCTGGAATCTTATGCTGGGACCGCCTTCCAGGCATTATCGAAATCGATTTTGCTCCTGATTTGCTGGGGACAGATCCCCTGAACAGCGACTCCGACGGCGACGGCCTTCAAGATGGACAAGAACTTGGTCGCGACCAAGGATTGCCAGGTGATCCTGCTAATGGAATTGCTGGAACAGATTTGTCATTGTTCCACCCAGACGCCGACCCCAGCACAACGACCCATCCTCTTGACAACGATTCCGACGATGACGGTTTTGGTGATGGCGAAGAAGACCTCAACCTGAATGGCTTGCGAGATTTCAATGAGTTAGACGCCAGCTCCAGAGACTCCGATGATGACGGCATTCAGGATGGAACTGAATCAGGGCTCACAGTCGGAAGCGTGGGAACAAACCCGATTATTTTCCAACCGGACAACGACCCTTCCACCCTAACGAATCCACTAAACGCTGACTCAGATGGCGCAGGATTGAAGGACGGAATGGAAGACCGAGACCGCAATGGCTTGGTTGACTTGTTTGATACTGACCCGAATTATCCTGGGGATGACCAGTATCTTTTTGAGATGGACCCGTTGATTTATCTCACACCTGGTCAACTTGCATCGATTGAAATTACCGATGCTCGCCCCTTCTCTACATCTGTGGTTTATTACTCCTTTAGCGGTTCGGGTCCGACTCCTACCGCGACCGGATTAACGATGGACTTAAGCCCACCCATTGCACCCTTCATGGCCCTCTATGCCTCGGGGTTGGGCCATGCTTCGATGGTATTTCGAATCCCTCTTGCTTCTCCGTCCGGTTCCCAGCTCTGGCTTCAATCCATGGAGTACACCCTCGGGTTACCGACTAGGCTATCAAACAATGCGCTTCGCCTGATTTTCTAACGGCATTTGCACTGACCTAATTAGGGGCCCGGTGTCCGCAGAACTTGGCCTCATCTTTGGGGTTCTCAAAAGTCCGTGGGGTTTCGCATTTCCACAGAAACCCCATTACCATTGAATCGCCATGCTTAACACCCTCCTCCTCGCTTCTTTCTGCCTTCTTCCTCAAGACCCCCCAGAGCCTGGCCCTGAACCAGAAGTTGAACAAACTGAGGTTGATAATATTTCGCCCAAGGAGGCAATTGCCCTACTAAAAGAGGGGCTTGGTGGAAAAGACTACGCTGCCCAAGCCGCTCTCTTGGAAAACTTGGGGATGATTCCTGACAAGGGCGTTGTCAAGGAAGTTGCCAAAGCTCTAAAATCCAAAGACCAAACAGTGCAGTTGGCTGCATTGACCGCTCTTCGATTTAACACCGACTCAACTGCTTTGAAGGAACTTACGAAGCAGAAAAAGAACAAAAAAATTATTGATGTCGAAGAACTCGCTGAAGAGTATTACTATGCCTTAGGTCAGCATGGAGACAAAAAGGCGATTGACATTCTTGCGAGTGGACTTTACTCCGGGGCAAAAAATTCAAAAATTATTCGCGCTCGCCTTCTTTCATTGGGTCATATCCGACACATTGACTCATGTGAAGCTCTCATGGGGCTCTTAAAGTCTCGCGGAGGAAAGCGTGGGCATAGCATGGGGCAGATGAACGAGTTCCGCACCGCCATGGCTGTTCTCACAGGCGAAGATAAGGGAAAAAACACTACTGATTGGATTCAATGGTGGAACGATGTCAAAAAGTCGCTAGAAATAAGTGAAGAGGAATGGCCACTTGAGAAAAGAGGTGCCCAGCGTCAGTGGCAAACACTATGGGCCACTCCTCAAGAAAAAGAAGAAATGCGCAAAAAGGCTCAAGAGAAAAAGAAAGAAAAAGAAGAGGGCTGAGCATTCATGGAAACGCCCCCAGATCTTCTGGCAGGTATTCAACATTTCAACCGCGGAGAATGGTACGACGCCCATGAGGCATGGGAAGAGCCATGGACAAGGATGGGTGGAAGTGGACGCAACTTTTACAAGGGCCTCATTCAAATCGCCGTTGGTTTATACCACTGGGAGAACCACAATCCGAGCGGTGCATACAAGCTTACTCAACGAGGAATCGCCTTGTTGACCGCTTTCTCCCCAGACCATCTGGGCGTTCCGGTTTCTGTTCTCATTGAAGAACTCGTTCGTTTCTGCGACCCTCTTCAAGACTGGGATGGAGTATCAGTGATCCCGTTCCCCGAAACACCACCACCGAAAATCTTGACCTAGCCTTTCAACCAGCGCCAAAGTTCGATGAGCCGTGGCGCTTGGCCTGTGCGCAAGATTGCTGTTTTGAAAACTTTTCCTGCAAGCCAAATTACAACCACAACAGAAACGAATCCCAAAATAGTCGTCCCAACAATATCGAACATGGGCGGATTTGCAGCAGCGCGATTCATCATGACAAAAGGTGTGTAGAGAGGAATCCAGGAAAGAACAGTCGCCAGTGTTCCATGAGGGTCTTTAGGGATAAACATCATGGTTAATAAGGGAACCATCATGATAATCATGACAGGGCCCATAAAATTTTGTGCGTCCTTGATTGTGCTACAAACGCTTCCAATAGCCAGAAAAATGCCCGCGTAAAGAAGGTATGCCATTAAAAAGTATCCAAGGAAAATCCACAACAGACCTGAACCCTCGATAATTTCTAATAACTTTGTAACAAACTCGGCTTCAGGGCCGGCGTGCCAATGGAGGATTCCCAAAAGGGCGGCAATCCAGGCAAACAACATGGTGAAACCGACCCAAGCAATCCCAAACAACTTTCCAGCCATGAGTTCGCCAGCCGTAACGGAGGACAGGAGAACCTCAACGATACGATTGGACTTTTCTTCAACGGTGTTGTTCAGCAACATTTGCACCACAGACATCAAAGAAATCCAAAGCAGGTAAACAAAACCGATGGGGACATACTGTCTAATTGTGTCAGCAAGAGAAACCTCTTCTTCGCCAGCTTCTTTGCTGGGGTCCATGGATTTCACAGGAACTCTTTCTGACTGAATCTCCTTCACTTTCTTTTCATCAAGGCCTGCAGTTGCATACATCCTGCGGTGCAGCTCTTTATCTAGAGAGCGGCGGATGCTATCGCGCAGGTCAAAATCTGCTTGGTTGATGGACCAATACTCCACCTCCTGAGGCCCAACCCCCAAGACTTGAAGGAGACCGGGTTTGGGGGCATCCAAAATCCCTTCTGGAATCATGACGGCGGCGAAAAGGCCATCGTCTTCAGACGGATGAGCCTCGTCAAGTTTGGATTTCAACAGAGCGCGCAACTCTGCAGTCGGAAGGTTTAAATCCAACCACTCGGGGTTTTCAATGCGAGCAAACCTCGGGCGGGGCGGTTCAAAATCGGGACGGTCGTCATTTAGCATCCCACTTCCTGCCATCATTTCAATCCAAATGTCCGCCCCACCAGAGTTGAGGAATGCACCAAAACGCGCATCTTCTTCTTGACGCATCGTGGTCATAGCATCCACCACCGATGCGGGTATCTTCTCAAGGTCTATTTCCTCGACCTGTTTCCTGGAAAATTCCTTTCGGGTATGTTTTGTGACATACCCAGAGGCGGCTTCAAAAATTCGCCACTGGTGAGAGCGATTCAGCCCAGCCTCAATGACCTCTTCGAGTTCTCCAGACAAGTCGGCAAGAACAAAGTTACGGGTGGGAGTAGCTTCCTCCTCGAGGAAGCGAGTTATTTTTATGCTCGCCAAAAGGATAACTGGAAAAAGGAGGATTCCAATCCAGAAGCCCTTAGTCTTTACATTTTCGAGATATTCTCGGACAGCGATGAGGTAGGCATATTTCATCTTGCTTCGGCCTCTCTGGCTTCGGGGCCAACCATGTGAACAAAGATATCGTGCAAGCTTGGGTCAGATCGGTCAAAGCGCGTCAGGCGAATCCCCTTCTCGTAAGCCGCTTCCAAAAGATGGTGGGGGTCGGCATTAGATTTCAGTCGATACTCTTGGAGGGTGGGCATGTCGGGATTCCGTTGCACTGATTCCACAAAGGGCAACTCCTCAAGAGTGCTCAGATCTTCATTTGATTCCAAAAGAACTCTACGGGGCATCAGGGATTTGGCCTCCTGCACAGTGCCATCGAACAACGATGCACCCTTGGCTATTAGAACGAAACGGTCACAAATCCGTTCTGCATGAGACATCACATGGGTGGAGAAAAGAACGGTGGATCCCGCAGCACTCATATCTCGAATGACCTCCTCCATCACCTCTTGGTTGACAGGATCTAAACCTGAAAAGGGTTCGTCCAAAATGACAAATTCTGGTTTGTGTGCAATCGATGCAAGCACTTGCACTTTTTGCTGCATACCTTTTGACAATGCCTCGGTTTTTGACTCCGCAAAATCACCGAGTCCATATTGCTCTAGCAATTCATAAGCGCATTTTTTTGCTGCTTTGCGCTCCATTCCCTTCAAGGAAGCAAAATAGGCAACGGTGGCCCAAGCTTTCATCTTTTTATAGAGGCCTTTCTCTTCTGGTAAATAGCCAATGCGGTCTCGCACCTGCAGAGCAGAAGGTGCCCCCAAAATGGAAATGGTTCCTGAGGTGGGCCGAATGATTTCCAGAATCATTCGGAGAGTGGTCGTTTTTCCGGCACCGTTCGGGCCAAGAAACCCATAAACCGAACCCTTGGGAACACGCAGGGATAGCGAATCTACGGCTTGGAAATCGCCGTAGCGTTTGCTGACTGAATCCAGGATTAGGGCGTCAGTCACTTGGCAAGGAGTTCCGTATCCAGCACCGGAGGCATGACTCGCTCGGCCGAACATGCCGCTTCAACGTCCTCAATGGTCTTTGGGGCGGCTAAAGTTAAATTCTCATGTCCGCCTGGAGTAATCAAAATGTCATCTTCAATACGAATGCCAATTCCCCTCAAAGGTTTGGGGACACGGTCATCATTTTCGGAGAAGTAGAGGCCAGGCTCAACAGTCAGGCACATCCCTGCTTCTAGGTTTCTAAACTCGCCATCAGCTTTGTAACGGCCCGCATCATGGACATCCAAGCCAATCCAATGAGAAGTGTTATGAAGATACCAGGGTTTATAAAGTTCTTTCTCGACGATTTCGTCCACAGATTCCTTAAGAACTCCAAACTCAACCAAGGAACCACTCAAGGAGCGAACAGAGGCCATATGCACATCGTTGAAAGAGTTTCCTGGTTTGCAGGATTCAATAGAAGACATCTCCGCATCCAATACTGCTTGATAAACAGACTTCTGATCTGGAGTAAAAGTTCCGTTCACGGGAAAGGTCCGTGTGATATCTGCCGCGTAGCAAGAGAACTCTGCGCCGGCATCAATCAAAACCAAATCGCCATCCCGCAAAGTTTGATGATTGGTGTTGTAGTGCAAAATACACGCATTCGCCCCTCCGGCAACGATGGCGGGGTAGGACCATCCATCACCCCCATTTCTGCGGAAAGTGTAATCCAAAAGAGCTTGCAACTCCCATTCCCCCATCCCAGGGGTGGATTGAGCCATCGCCAACATGTGACCTTCAGCGGAAACTGCCGAAGCCAAGCGCATGAACGAAAGTTCCTCTTCCGTTTTAAAGAGGCGCATTTCGTGAAGAACATGAGTCGGCTCAACAAGTGCTTCGGGGGGGTGAATCCCCAAGCGGGCTTTCATTCTCGAAGAGGAAACCGCACCCACAATTTGTTTATCTAAACCAGAGTGATCTCCAATGCGGTACCAAACCCGTTTAGCCTTTTGAACCGCTTCAGGAATTAGTTTTTCCGCCTCTTCAAGATTCCAAGCCTCTTGAAATCCAAGAGTTTCCTTCGCCCCTTCAGGCCCCAAACGAACACCGGTCCATGTTTCCTTTTCCGAGTCTTTGGGTAAAACAAAAAGACCCTCTTCTGGGAGGCCTTCGATGCCTTTTGAAAGAAGGAGAATTCCATCCGCCTCACCATGCCCGGTTAAGTACCAGTAGTCCGCTTGTTGGCGAAAGGGGTATTCCACATCGTGATTTCGGGTGGCAAAAGAGGCGCCTGGAAACAAAGCTAAATCGCCCTCTTCCATGTGCTTCAGAAACGCGCAGCGGTGATTGGCAAACATTCCCCCAGAATACCGTCGCCTAAGCTTAAGGAGTCGGTTTGGAATGCGCGCTGGATTCAGGAGCCAATTCTGTCACCTTGTTCGGCGCCTTGCTTTGTTGGCTTCTCTTAATAGCAACAAAAACTCGTGCCAATTCGGGGTCAAAATGAGTGCCCGCATCCTTAGCAATGATTTCCAAAGCTTTCTCGGTAGGGAAAGCTGGCTTGTAAGAGCGCTTTGTGGTCAAGGCATCGAAGGCATCGGCAATGCAGCAGATTCGGCCCTCAAGAGGAATCGAATCTCCGGAGACCCCCAGGGGGTATCCCTTACCATCCCATCGTTCGTGATGACTTCGTGCGATGTCAGAAACGTCTCGCAAACCAGGAATCGCCGATAAAATACGATCACCAGCATTGGGATGCTTTCGCATTTCTGCAAACTCATCGTCGTCCAGGGTGCCCTGTTTGCAAAGAACTGCATCAGGCACAGCGACCTTACCAATGTCATGGAGCAATGCACCTAAACGCAAGGTTTCAAGGCGCTCAGGGTCAAAGTTCAGCCATTCGCCCATTTCTACGCAGTACTTTGCAACGCGATGGCTATGACCACTTGTGTACTTGTCCTTTGCTTCCACAGTTCGCGCCAAAGCGAGGGCCGTTTCTACATATACTTTTTGCACCCTTACTGAGGCGTTCATGAGTGAATCTAAAGTTTGATTCGTGGCCCGTGCAAGGGACTGCATTTCAGCTCCCCCCTCAACGGATGCGCGGTGGCAAAAATCTTCTCGGCTGGCCCTTTCTAAGGAGTGAGTTATGGAGCGCCAGGCGCGTAAGTTCCTACCCAGGACCACCCAAGAAATCAAAAATGCAAGGATGGCGGAAATGATTGTTGATTCTCTAAGAGAACTCATCCAGGCGGGATTGGGTAGCGACTTGCGGATTCTGATTTCACCCAGAGGATTCGCCCGGGTTTCCAAAGGAACCCGTACTTCGAAACATCGCTCACCCGCAAATGTGCCCATCCAAATACTGGAACTAAGGGCGCGGGGGGTTTCTAAAGCGGGGTCAACTTCTGATGTTCCCCAGCGGGATGATAATTCACCTTGGGAATCAAAGAAAAGGGCGAAATCGGCTTGAACTGAGTTTCCCAGCTTGGCGAGGTTCTTTTCTAACTCAGAAGGTTTGCTCTTTGCTTTTTCGAAAGACTCGGCTTGAAGCAAAGTTGCATGAAGGACTATGGCACCCTGTTTTTCCGCTCGCTCTGCCGAATCCTGGAAACCAAGCCATTCGCCGCTCCACCAAACTGCCATACCCACCAAAAAGGATGTCGCCAAAGCCCCACGGAATGGGGTTGAGGCGAACAATCCGGGCCTCGAGGCCCGAGCTCTGGAGGAAGGACGGCGTTTTTGAAAGGCAGAACTCACTACACTGCTATCGTCTAAATGGCGCCCCCGCCTTTAGTCACCCAGCACACTCCATAAATTCTTACCAGACAAGATGTTCTGCGCGTTGTCAATCACTACTTTTGCCCTCCTTTCTGCTGCTCCACAAGAACCTGAGTGGCACGGCACCGTAGATGCAGGAATGGTCCTTTTGAGCGGGAATAATTCCTCATCAACCTCAACGATTCACGGGGAAGCCAAGCTCGAAAAGGAGGCCTATCGGTGGATTCTGGGCCTTCTTTACTCAGGAGTGCGCCAAACCGACCAATCTACGGGGGTTCCAAGTACAACTTCCCGGCTTTTGGACTTGTCTGCCGAGCACCACCGTTTCTTTGATGAAAAGCACGATTTCTATGGCTACGGGAAGGGTTCAGGCCGTTCGGATGAGCCTAATGGTCTATCCCATCGAACGGACATTGGTTTGGGGCTTGGCTACACCTGGCGGTGGGATGGGGATCAAACCACTCTAAACCTGGAGGGGGGGCCCTCAATGGTGCGCGAAAACAATGTTGGGGCGTTGTCGGAGGCCGCATGGACCAGCCGCCTCGCTGCTCGCCTGGACTCCCCTATTTCGGAGGGGCTCACCCTCACGAGTAAAGCTGAGTATTTTCAGTCCATGACTCAGGCCGAAGATGCCTCCGCCACCGCAGAATGCGGGCTCCGTTGGGCTCTTGAAGGGGATTGGTTTCTGCAATTCACGAGCTCCATTTCATGGGACGGGACTCCTGCTCCTGGCTTCGAGCAAACCGATTATCGCCAAGCATTCACGCTCGGAACTTCCTTTTAAAGGCGAACACCAAGACAGATTCCGAAACGCAGGCCTTTGCCACCACTATTCTAGAAACAGGCACTCCCTACCACTCCCCCCCCCATGAAAGTTGACATTAAAACAGCCCAAGCCCTGACCTCCGAAGAGGCCAGAGAAACTTTGGTCATGTTCCGCAACATGGGGGAAGATCCTCTCGCGATTCAAGAGAACTTCCGCGGAATGTTCCCCAAAAAAATCGCAGAAGCATTGGGTGAACTTCGTGCAAATCGCCGACGCGCCCTCACCAAATTTCGTCATGGCTTGGATATGTTCTTTACTAAAGAACAGCTTCAACAATCTTCATCTGAGTCGGTGGCTGCTTGGCGCGCCAAACGATTTGCCGATGCCGGCGCTAAAGAAGTTTGGGACCCTTGTTGTGGAATTGGTTCTGATGCTATGGCAATTGCCAACTTGGGAATCCAGGTTCATGCCTGGGACAAGGAACCTTCCGCAACTCACTATGCTGAAGCTAACGCAACAGTGTATGGAGTTCAGGACAAAATTGACTTCAAAGAAACAGACTGCACCGAAGAGGCACCCGGGGACGGTTTCATTTGGCTCGACCCATCTCGCCGTCGCGGCGCTCGAAGAATCATGAGTCCAGGAGATTGGTCACCCAATTCAGAACAAGTCACTGAACTCCTGACAGGCCGACCTGGAGCGGGCATCAAACTCTCTCCTGCAGTATCGATTGACACTTTGCTCGAACATTATCCCGCCCCTGATGAAATCGAAGTCATATCTTTGAAGGGCGAGGCCAAAGAAACCATTTTCTGGTACGGGAAACTGGCGGGCAAGGAAGCCCGACGCGCAACTGCTTTGCCTGCAGAAGAGTCTTGGACAGGAGAACTCGATAGCCAGGCGGAAACTGCTGAGATTGATAGTTTCTTTTACGACCCGAACCCTGCAATTGTTCAAGCCGGATTATTGGGCTCTTTTGCCGCCAAACACAAACTCTTCACTATCGATCCAGAGATTGGGTATCTCACTGGAGCGAAGCCTGTTTTTTCCCCCTTCTTAGATACCTTTCGCATTCTGGCTGTGGAATCTTTAGACCCCCGAAAAATGCGCCCCATCATGCGAGAGCATAAGGTCGGAAGTTTAGAAATTCGCAAACGGGGTATTGCTGAACGGCCACTTGCGATTGAACAACGCATGCTCAAGAAAAAATTCGGTGACAAGCGGCTCGTTCTCCTTGCTGCACGAGTAGGCGATCGCCACTTGGGCGTGCTTGCAGAAAAAATGGAGCCGGAGGACGAGTGATTCCTCGTCGGCTTGGGCTCCCTTTTCCTTTCTTTTGGGCTCTCCTTTTCATTCCTCTTCTTTTCCCTTTCGCTTCTTGCTCGCAAGAATCTCCTGAATCTTCAACTCTTCACTTTGCCCTTGCATCCAAACTGGGGAACTTTGATCCCGTTCAGTCGGGTACAACCGGAAACCAGGTTCTTCAACGACAGTGCTTCGAGGGTTTACTTCAATACAATCCCGACAGTCCCGATTTCGAAATTATTGGCTCCCTTGCAGAAAATTGGGAAGTCTCAAAAGACCAACGAACTTGGCTCTTTTACCTTCGCACCGACGCACAATTTTTTGACCCCGCTCCCAACACCCTTTGGGAAAACGGAAAGCGACCCGTTACCGCAACGGATGTCCTGACTTCCTGGTTACGCCTGGCCGATGCAGGTGAAGCCGCTGTGGGCTGGTTTGCTCTTGAAGGCTTGATTGAGGGCCTCGATGCCTTCCGGCACGAAACAGCCAAGGGCCATATCCAAAGTGAAGCTGCTTGGGCTCAGGCACTCGATGAGGGTTTGCCGGGTTTGCGCGTTTTGAGTGACAACCGCTTCGCCATTCGCCTGACTCGACCTGATCCGACCTTTGCCTACCGATTGGCGTCACCCTATTTGTTGGTTTATCCGCGGGAAGCTCTTATGCGCTCCAGCTTGCAATTCAGCCAACACCCTGTTGGTTCGGGCCCTTACTTTCTAAAAGAATGGGAGCCAGGGTTCCGGGCGCTCTTTGCCCCTGTCCCTAATCACCCAAGGCCTCCACGCTCGACTGCCCAGCTTGAATTCCTATGGGTCCCCCAAGGAAGCACTCGCACCCTCATGTTTCAAAATGGGGAGCTGGATCGCTTGAGCCCTTTGCAGGATTCTTTCGCCACCCTCATTGACGGCCATGAACCCAATGCTGAGCTTCGGAGGCGCGGAGTCAATCTCACGGTCACCGACATGCTTGACTTGACCATGTTGCAGTTCAATATGAACGATCCTGTGGTGGGCCATCTTCCGAATGATAAAAAGGGCAATCACAACCGAGCTCTCTTACGCAAAGCTCTGGCTCTTGCCTTTCCTTACAAGCAATGGAACCAAGTCGTTCGCGCTGGTGCTTGGGGAAAACCAGCCACGCGCCTGCTCCCGCCGGGGCTACCTGAATCGAAGTCCATCGAAGATATCCCTTGGAGAAAAGAAGACACTGCTCGCGCATTGGAACTACTTTCAGAAGCGGGCTGGCCAAAAGCTAAGGGCCTCCCCATTCTCCGCCTTGAGTTGGGCGGCACGGACCCCACATCTAGAGACCTTGGTACTATGCTGACTGCTGCGTGGAAACGGATTGGGATTCATTTGGAGGTCGTTGCCCAGGATTACGGAGATCTTGTTCGAAAAATGAACTCCGGCCAAGCCCAGATTTCTACCCGCGCCTGGACTTTAGATTGGCCGGATGCCGCCAACTTATTGGATATTTTTTGTGGCGAGTTTGTCGCTCCTGGAATTAATAAATCGAACTTCCAGGATTCAATCTTCGACCAAGCTCTGCGGAGCTTCAAAGCAAGCACCGACTCAAAAGAGCGTGCTACTTTTGCCAAAACTATGATTGGCCGCCTGACCGAACTTGCCCCAGTAATCCCTATTGACCATCGTCAAAGCTACTTACTGACCCAACCTTGGCTCGAGTTATCCAACTTGAACCCTTTCGACCCATTGCCTTGTGCAAGTTTTGGTGTGAACGAACAAGATTGATGACTCTTCTTCGCACACTCCTCTCTGCAGTCGGACTTGCCTTCGGGGTGAGCCTTCTTTTGGGAGTGATTTTGGACTCGGGCCTTCTTGGCGATGCGGCATTGCGAGAAGCCGGCCAACACGCAAACGCCGATTCTATTGCCGCCGCTCGACAACGCATGGGCCAGTGGAAAGATTACCACCCGAAGGTTTTGGAAATTCGGCAACAGGAGCCCACACAGTTCCTTTCCCTATGGAGCGAAGGGCCCGATTTGATTTTAGGTAATGGGCAATCCGTTCCCTTCCGCCGTTACCCTACTGAGGGGCGAACGGTGGAATCTGTTTTCCTTGAGTGGGTCTTGGAAAGTAAGGGCAATATTCAACTGCAAGCACTGAGTCCTTTTTCTTCACTCCCGGCTCATGGTCTTGCCGTTGCCCTTCAAGACACTCGCCTTCGCTGGAATCCTTCTGAATCGCTCCAACTATCTTGGGCGTCCAAACACAGTTTGGCCACCCGAGTTTTCGCACCGGCATTCAAACTCTTACGACTGGATTTCGGCACAACCCGAGATGGGCTTCCTGTCCTTTCCGAACTCGTCCGCCGCGCCCCGCGCTCACTCGCGCTGGCTGTTCCTGCATTTTTCCTTACGCTTGGCTTGGCTCTTTCCTTGGCTTTGCTTTGTTTAGCCAAAGGAGGGTGGCTTGACCGAAGCTTATCCCTCGCAACAACTTTGGGCATGTCCATTTCTTCTTTAGCTTGGGTACTCTTTTTACAGCAATTCCTTGCGGGGCACTTGGGTCTCTTTCCCATTTTTGGCTGGAAAGCTCCATGGCTCCCCTACCTCGCCCTTCCCATTTTGGCTTGGGTTCTGGTGGGTCTTTGGCCGGAATGGCGGTTCTGGCGTAATCTCGCAGGAGACCTCCACTCGAAACCTTTTATACAAGCCGCCCGCGCACGCGGCCTGAACTCGTCTGGGATTCTGAAACATCACATCCTTCCCAATCTCGTTCCCGCCCTGCTCACTCAAATACTCAGTGCATTGCCGTTTTTGGTTTTGGGTTCCCTTCTTTTAGAACACTTTTTCGGAATCCCAGGCTTAGGCTCATGGATTGTAGATGCCATGGGCAGCAACGATGTTTCCATTCTGCGTGCATCTACATTCACTCTTGCCCTTTCCTGGGTTCTCCTTCAGAAGCTGTGCGACTTTTTCCTTCCGCGCATGGATCCGCGCATGGCTGACAAGGGGGGACCCTCCTCATGAGCCGTCGCCTTCGTTTCATAATCCTTGCGGGCTATGTTTGCGTGGCTTTCGCAGCATGGGCAGGCTGGATTGGCTCCAGAGGTTGGGACGCTGTTCGACCAGAAAGTGCGAGCCTTGCCCCAAGTTCCTTCGCTTGGTTTGGAACCGATCATTTAGGTCGGGATGTACTTTCCCGAATTATTCAGGGGTCGCGGATTGCCTTCCTTGTTGGCCTGGTTGCCGCCCTTTTATCCGTTGGATTTGGAACCGCAATGGGCCTCCTTTGCGCTTGGAAACGCGGGGCCATTGACGGAGCAATCTCTGTTCTTGCAACAATCTTTACCGCTATTCCTGGAATTATTTTGGTCCTTTTAGTTGGCTGGATTCTGGGTCCCGGGATTTGGACAACGGGTATCGCCATTGGTGTTGCTGGTTGGGTCGGCACTTACCGCCTCATGCGAACCGAGGCCCTTCGGCTCCAACAGGAGAGCTTCGTTGAGTCTGCCGTTTTAGAGGGCGCAAAAACCGGCCGCATCCTTATACGACATCTTCTTCCAAACTTGACTGCGATTTTTAAAGTGCAGTTCTTCCTCCACTTTGTTTACGCAATCAAAACCGAAGTCATCATTTCATTTTTAGGGCTTGGCCCCGTGGATTCTCCTTCTTGGGGAAGAATGATTGCTCACGCCACCTATGACTTAGCGAACGGAATGTGGTGGCCCATCCTATTTGCCACCCTCGCCCTCGCCGGTTTGGTGTTTGCTCTTCAAGACGACCCTCACTCGCCGAAGGGTGCCCAAGCGTAGCGGCCATTCTCGGTCGCAAATCGGACAATGGGATGTTCGGGGTCGTGGTAGAGCAAATTAACCCAAGCATTCTCACAAGCTTTCGCAATCCAGGCCGAGCGTACGGTAAAGGACTTTTCCGCATTGATGTCGTAGGCCATAATAAATGGCAAGGCCACATGATTGCGGGTAGGTACGACATCGCCCCAAAAACATGCCGTAAGACCATTATCTTCAATGGTAATTACCGATGTTCCGTCAGAGTGGCCACCGAGTTCGTGGACAGTGATTCCTGGGATTACTTCTCGCTCACCAGAGAAGGTGCAAAGTAAATCGGCATCGATGATGGGTTGTAAATCTTCTGAGCGGTAACTTGCGCGGCGTAAATGATCGGGAGTTAAGGCCGCAAACTTTTCGCTTTCAGGTAAAAAGTGCTGGGCGTTTTTAAATAGCGGCAAACCGTCCTCGCCACATGCCGCGCCGATGTGGTCGAAGTGGGCATGCGACATCAGCACATGAGTTACTTCCTCTGGTTTACGGCCGGCACTTTCCAAAACTTGTTGCAAGCTCCCTTGTGGGTGTTCAATCCGATACATTGCGCGGTGCTTTTCGCTCCATCGTTGCCCCATCCCCGGCTCAATCAACAACACATGTTCGCCGTCCTCAATCAAAAAACAATTGCAAGCAAGTGGAATGGTGTGATCGTCGTTTACTGGCGTTAACTTTTGCCACAGGGCGCGTGGCACCACCCCGAACATGGCTCCCCCATCAAGGGCAAAGTTCGATTCACGCAAAGCGCGAATGCGAAAACGACCCACTTGAGTTTCATGGTGCATCTTTTACATCCAAGTTTGCACTCATGCTACTTAGGCGGTTTGAAGCGCTGCCTTTTGTAACAGGTCGCGCGAGATGATGAGCTTTTGCACTTCGGAGGTGCCTTCGCCAATGGTGCACAACTTGGCATCGCGGTACATGCGCTCGACTGGGTATTCGCGGGAGTAGCCATTGCCACCAAATATTTGAATGGCTTCATAAGTGCAGCGCATGGCAACTTCCGAAGCAAAGTACTTACCCATCGCGGCATCGGTGCCGTAATCACGCCCAGCATCTTTGAGACGGGCTGAGTGGTAAACCAAGTGTCGAGCGGCTGATATTTCAGTGCGCATATCGGCGAGCTTAAATGCAACCGCCTGATGTTTGGCAAGCGGCTTGCCAAACTGCTCACGCTCGTTTGCATATTTGACGGCTTGGTCTAATGCGCCTTGGGCGATTCCCAATGAAAGAGCGCCAATCGAAATGCGGCCACCTTCTAAAGTTTTCATAAAGGTCGCGAAGCCGGTTTCGGGAGTGCCCAGCAAATTGTCGGCCGGCACTTTGCAATCTTGGAAAATAAGATTGGTCCAATCAGAGCCGCGCATACCTAACTTAGTCTCACCCTTTTCAATAGTGAAGCCAGAGCTGTCACGATCAACAACTAAGGCCACGATTCCTTTGGGGCCGAGTGATTTGTCAGTTTGGGCAGTTATCACATAAGGCTTTGAGTACGAGCCATTGGTAATAAAACATTTGGCACCGTTGACGATGTAATGGTCGCCATCTAAAACCGCAGTGGTTTGAGTACCACCCGAATCGGAACCAGCGTTAGGTTCGGTTAGGCCATAAGCCCCCATGAACTCGCCAGCGCAAAGGCCAGGCATGTATTTTTCTTTTAGTGAATCGGAGCCAAATGCGTGGATTGGCCAAGTGCCCAAGGAAACATGGGCGGCGTAACTTAAACCAGTGCTGGCGCAAACGCGCGACAACTCCTCCACCGCAATGATGTAGGACAGGTTGTCTAGGCCCGCACCACCTTCTTCTTCAGGAAAGGGCAGTGCCGGCAAACCCAGTTCGCACATCTGCGACCACACATCTTGATTAAAGGTGCAGGTCTCATCGGCGTGAGCGGCGGCAGGGGCCACGACTTCGTTGGAGAAGCGCTCCACGGTCTCACGAATCATTTCCTGCTCTTCAGTCAGGTCGAAATTAGTCTTTAGGTCGTTCATGTTGAGCCCTTAATTTGGCCAAAGCGTTAGCCGCCACAAAGGTGGCGGATTATCCCATATCCTTGCTAAATCCGCTAATTCCTGACCCAGCGGATGGGGTCAGAGTCTAAATTGGCGATCTTTTGGCTGTCATCAAGAATTCTCCACTTTTTACTTTGCAACACAAAGTTCTTTGCTATGATGTAAACATGGAACCAAACCTAGCCAAAATTGAACAGCAAGCTTTCCACAAAGCCGCCCTGCAAGATGGGATTATCGATATCCTCTGCGGGCTGTGCATGATTGCCTGGGCGGTGATGATTGCCTTTGACGCCGGCGGCTTGGGTGGGATTAGCTTTGCCATCTGTTTCCCAAGCACCCTAGTATTGCGCAAGAAGTTGGTCGAGCCTCGTATCGGAAAGGTGCAACTCAAGAAGGCGACTCTCAAGGGAAAGCAATTACTCATGCTCGGAGTGTTCAGCTTCACCGCGATCGCCGGAGTTGTGGTAAGCGGATTCGCCGATTCAATCCCCATTAATTCACTGGGGCCGCTAATGCTGGGCATGATTTTCGCTTTCATTGCGGCATCCGTTAGTTTTATTTATCGCGCCCGCCGTGGTTTCTTTTACGCCGCGTCCATCATTACCGTGTTCTTGGCGACCCGCGCCCTTGAACTCGAAGTTCGCAGAGACGACCTGTTGCTCCCACTTACAATTAGCGGAGTAATTGTCCTTGTCACAGGCGCCGCCCTCCTCGCCCGCTTTCTTAGCAAATTCCCCATCCTCGACAATCCCATTGAATCTTGATCGCGTCATTCACTCGCCGGCGCGCTTGGCAATCATGACTCAACTCATGGCGGTTGAAGAAGCCGACGCCACTTGGCTCCACCAACAAACCGAATTAAGTTGGGGAAATTTGGCCAGCCATATCGCCAAACTCGAAGATGCTGGCTATGTTCAGGTGGACAAACAATTTGTCGGCAAAAAACCGCAGACCATGTACAGTTTGACCAAAAATGGCATCAAGGCTTATAAAAGCTACCGCACTGCACTACTAAAAATCCTCAATGAATAAACCCAAAATCAACTTTGACAAATTCCTGCTTGCAGCTGGGGCCCTGTTCTACGCATTCCGCTTAAGCCACGACTCACGCACTGTCATTGATTACACGGTTATCAGCTTGTTGGCTTTCGCAATGACATACAACTTGGCAAAAACCGGTCTGCGCCTTTACCGCAAAGGAGGAAGCCAAGATTGCTGGCGACTCAGCCGCGTGCTGTGCTATTGGATTGTGGGTTTGATTAATACCGTTTGGCTAAGCGAAGGCATGGCCATTACTTTCCGCCCCTGGATTGGGGGACTTTTTCTCTGTCTGGCCATTTATGATTCCGCCGTAATTATGAAAAAAGAAAAGGGCTGAGGCCGCATGGCGGCGCAGCAAGAATTCCGGTGGGCAATTCCTATTGGATAGTCATCGCCAATGGGTTTAATAGCGTGGCGGAGCCTAAGTCCACTCCGTGAAACCAGATGTGCGTCCCAGAGGTTTGGGGAGGGACCGACTGAGTCATGGAAACCTGCCCACTATTATTAGAGCTTAGCCGCACCACCGTAAATGGAGGGCTCACGTAACCCGCCCCATATATGGTGCTAGTTGGTCCACCACCGGCGAGCGACCAAACTAAGAAAACACTATTCCCCGGAGTGCAATTGCTAATGTTGACTTGAGCGGTACTTCCAGCAACAAGGTTGCTTATTGAAAGCAGTGGCGCACTTTGGTCGAAGGGGAAAGCGCCCATGTCTGACCTCGTGCCATCTGGATCTAATGGAGAGTTAGGGCTACCTGAGTCGATGCATGGGGAGCCCGGCTGGAGGTGAAAGTCTTCATTCGGTGGACTAATGAAAATCGGATCAATCGATAGGATTCCTAATCCAAAGATGATGTCGTTTCCGGGAGTTTCGATGTACGCTCCGGCCTGACCTCCTTCCACGACGGAATAGGAGATGTTAAGTATTGAGTATCCAAAGTACCAAGCGTCGCCGCCAACCCAGATTTCCTTACCAACCGCGGCCTGGTTGCCCCAAAGAATTGTGTCGAGGATAACCGGGTAACAATCGCCGTAGAATCTAACGCCCCCACCCTCACTGGCCACATTTCCCACGATGGTATTTCCTGAAATAACCGGTGAGGTCACTAGGCCGCTAATGCCTCCGCCACCCGAGCTTGCTGAGTTTCCAAAAATTAAATTACCTTCAATGGTCGGCAAAGAATATGCAGATGCAATTCCGCCGCCACTTCCTGCAGTTGCATGGTTATGAATAATCGTATTTTCTGAAATCTGCGCCTGCGAGTCAGAGAGGGAAATTCCGCCACCAGCACTTGCGGAATTATTCTCAATTAAGTTGCCCGTTAGCGATGGAGATGAATTCGATCTAACAGAAACACCACCACCAAAAACACTGGTGTTATTCTTAATTATGTTATTGGAAATATTGGGTGAGGATGATGTGCAGTACACGCCTCCTCCGCAGTATGTGTTTGCAGACACATCAAATGTTCCGGAGCCGTTCGTTAGCGTAAATCCATTAAGCGTAGACCCAGTCGATGTAGAGTTGTTGTCAAAGGTAACTACCGAACCGCTGTTATTTCCATCTATAACAGTTAAAGTTGGGCCATTTTCGCTAGTGAGTGTGAGCGACTTGTCTCTGAAATTAATATTCTCAACATAGACCCCATCTCGCACAATTACGGTGTCGTTATTTAGGACATTGGGGTGATCAATCGCTTGCTGAATGCCAATAAAGTCACCGGTGCCACCCTGGTCCACATACCAAGTGGTTTGGGCAAGGCCCATGGAGGGCAGGAGCAGGAGTATGGCGAGGGAGTTGGGGAGTGGTGGCATTTGCAATATTGTAGACCAAAATCCCGGCTGATTTTTTTTGAGGATTTGGAGCGGACGGTGCAATAAAAAGACTCATCAAATACCCGCATAAGCCGTAGGCGTATAGTCCCCAGTCCGTGAATCGCCACGGCTACCCCCATTGCTCCCCTTGAATCGCCGTTCCCTGTTGCCGCTTTTCTGCTTGGCGGTGGTTGCATGCACCAGCCCCGAAGAGCACCGAACTTATGCCGACGAAGAGGTTTACAGCCTCCTCGACGAGCGACGGGCTACCCTCTTTGATCGCCCCAGCGGCTTCACGGCCGACCGCGCGGCAGATGCACTGCGCTTTCAACTGCTCAACAATGAGCCCACAAGCGAGCCACTGCCGCTCAACCTAACGACTTGCCTAGAGGTTGCCGCAGAAAATAATCGCGACTACCAAACCCGTCGGGAGCAGCTTTTTCGTAGCGCCCTCGACTTAACTTTGGAGCGCTGGCGCTTCGGCTGGCGACCAAGCTTCAGCGCCAGTGGCACGGTTTCAAGCTCGGGCGACGACCCCAGCAGTGCGCAAATTGATGGCGATTTTGGTCTGAGCAAGCAGTTTGGCAATGGTGCACAAATCATCGGTAGCATTGGCACCGATTTGTTCCGTGCCTTGGCCAACGGCGACGGCTGGGATGCCATCGGCAGCCTAGGCCTCACTGCCACCATGCCGCTGCTCGGCGGTTCCGCTCGCGCCGTCATCTTGGAGCCGCTCACTCAAGCTGAGCGCAACTTGGTCTATGAGGTGCGCACCTACGAGCGCTACCGACGCACTTTTGCGGTCGATGTGGTCAGCCGCTACTACGCGATTTTGCGCACCTTAGATAGCATCACCAATCAAGAGGCTAACCTTGAGTCCTTGAAGTTGCTGGTGGATCGCAACGAGGCTTTCGCCGCCGCCGGGCGGATGAACGACATCGAGGTCGACCAAGCCCGTCAAGACTTGCTGGTCTCTGAGGCCGCACTGGTCAACCTGCTTGAGTCCTACGGCGGGCAAATGGATCAGTTCATGTTGCTGCTCGGTCTGCCCACCGAAACTTATGCCGAGCTGGATCGCAGTGAGCTGGAAGCGCTGAAGCTGTTGGATGGCGCCGACTTGGTCGGAATCGATCCTGAAGCCCTTGTGGAACTTTCCTTGGAGCGTCGCCTCGACTTGGTCACCGTGCGTGATCGTCTGATCGACGCCGAGCGTCGTGTGACGGTCGCCGAAGACGCCTTGCGCGCGGGCCTCGACCTAGAGGCCACCGCCGAAGCCACCAGTCAAGAAGGAAAGCCGCTGTCCTTCCGCTCTGATTCGAATTCGTGGTCTATGGGCTTGGGTTTCGATTTGCCCATTGACCGCTTGCCCGAGCGCAACATCTATCGCCTCAGCCTGCTCGATCTTGATTCAGCAATTCGCACCGAAGAAGAGCTCACCGATACCGTGCTTGCCGACATGCGCAACAACCTGCGCCAAACGCGAAGTACATCCGAAAGCTATCAACTGCAACTCATCTCGGTCGAACTAGCCGAGCGCCGAGTGCGATCCTCCGAGATGAAACAAGAGCTGGGGCGCACCGACACGCGGACCGTCCTTGAATCGCGCCGCTCGTTGCTGAGCGCGCAAAACTCCGCCACTTCAGCGTTAATCGACTATGCACTGGCGCGGCTGCATCTTTACCGCGACCTTGAATTGCTCGATGTTGACCGAAACGGCATCCAGCTCGACGAAGCCTCCATACCCCGCCTGCCTGAAACTGTCGAATGAGTACTCCCCCAATCAAGAAGAAAAAGAATCGCCTAGTTTTGCCAATCCTGCTTGTCGTCGCGGCGGGTGGATTGTGGAGCGGTCTCCGCGAAGGCGGTTGGATGAATGCCACAACTGTTGCGCAAGTCGAAGGGCAAGAGGTGCAGCGCGGCCCCTTGCGCATCACTGTGGTCCAACGCGGCAACTTGTCGGCCAAAAACAGTTTGAAGGTCATTAATGAGCTCGAAGGCAATGTGCAGATTCTGAGTTTGGTGGAAGAAGGCAAGCAGGTCAAAGAAGGTGACTTGCTGGTAGTGCTGGATACTTCCAGCCTAGAAGACCGTGAGAACTCGGGCGAGATTGCAGTGCAAAACGCAGATGCGACGCTGACCACGGCCAAGCAAGACATGGAGATTCAAGTCTCGCAAAACACCTCAGACTATGCCAAGGCTAAGCAGGCTTTGCAGTTCGCTAAAGACGACGAGGTGAAATATCTAGAGGGCGATTTCGAGCAACAAAAGGCAGCGGCGGAGGAAAGCATCTTCCTCGCGCGGGAAGAGCTTTCTCAAGCGGAAGACCGCTATGAGAAGTCGCAGCACCTAAACGCAGAAGGCTTCCTTACTCCGACTGAGCTTGAAGGCGACCGGCTTGCCTTGGAGAAGAGCAAGGTCAAGTTGGTACAGGCCGAGCGCGCACAAGTGTTGCTATTGGAATACGACTTCAAGAAGCAGGTCGCCGTTCACCAGGGCAAGATTGAGGAAGCCCAGCGTGAGCTCAAACGAGTAGAGCTGCAATCCGCTGCACGCTTGGTCAATGCCGAATCCAAAGTCCGTACTAGCCAAGCCAAGTACGACCTCGAAAAAGAAAAGCTCGACAAGCTGCGCGATCAGCTGAAAAAAAGCGAGATTTACTCGCCTTGCAGTGGCATCGTGGTCTACGCTCGCGAGAATAGGCGCTGGGGCCAGGGCGACCTGATTGAGGAAGGCGCCACCGTTCGTGAGCGGCAAGAGATCATCACCATCCCTCAATCCGGTGGCATGATTGCCGAAGTCAGTCTGCATGAATCGGTGATCAAGAAAGTCAAACCGGGGCAGGCCTGCACGATTCGGGTCGATTCGATTCCTGGCAAAGATTTCAATGGAGTGATTGAATTCGTCGCATTGCTACCCGATAGCGGCAGCTCGTGGATGAACCCAAATCAGCGTTTGTTCCGCACCAACATTGCCATCCTTGACACCAGCTCGGAGATGCGCCCGGGCACAAGTTGCAGCGTCGAGATTTTGGTCAAGGATATTCCCAATACGCTGTACGTTCCGGTTCAAGGGGTGTTTCATAGTGGCGGCCAGGCTGTGGCTTTCGTCAATGGCAAAGCGCGCAAAATTGAGATCGGCTCAGCAAGTGAAGAATGGGTCGAGATTCTTAGCGGCCTAGAAGAAGGGGAAGTGGTGCAGCTTGCGCCGCCACGCGGATTCCAGCCTGAGCCCCCACCTAAGGCAGAGCGAGATGAGATGGGCGGCAAGCAAAAGCCAACGCGAAAATATGGAAAGTAGCCCACCTGTCGTCGCCAAGCTCAACAACATTGGTCGTGTCTATAAAGTGGGCACCACCGAGGTGCGCGCCCTTGATGGCATCGATGTTTCGTTTAAGGCTGGTGAGTATTGGGCGGTTATGGGCAGTTCGGGCAGCGGCAAATCTACGCTACTCAACATCTTGGGATGTATCGACCGCCCCAGCTTTGGCGACTATGTGGTGAATGGCCATAATGTCAATGAGCTTAATGATGATGAGTTGTCGCAATTGCGTGGCCGCGAGTTGGGTTTCATTTTCCAGTCTTTCAATCTGATCCCGCAGCTCAACATGCTGGAGAACATCCTGGTGCCTGTTTTCTATCAAGACAACCCACGGCCCGGCGCCGAGGAGCGCGCCTATCAATTGGCCGAGCGCCTGGGGTTGGCCGACCGCCTCGACCACCGCCCGGCGGAGCTAAGCGGCGGTCAACAACAACGCGTGGCCATCGCGCGTGCCTTAATCAACGACCCGCCCATCCTGCTCGCCGACGAGGCTACTGGCAACTTAGATTCACAGACCACAGGCGAAATTCTAGAGTTGTTTGACGAGTTGCATGACGAAGGCAAGACCATCTTGTTGGTCACTCACGAAAAGGAAGTTGGTGCTCATGCTGAGCGCGTGATGTGGTTGCGCGATGGCTTGATTGACCGCGTGGTAGAGAAGCCATCTGTCGAGGTTGGGTCATGAGTGGCGTCCTGAACCGCACCATCAAGCTTGGCGTCAAGAGCTTGCTACTGCACAAACTGCGCTCACTGCTCACCACGCTCGGTGTGCTGTTTGGCGTGAGTAGCGTGATTGCGATGTTGGCGATTGGTGAAGGCGCCAGTGCCGAGGCTCAAGACCAGATTAAGCAGCTTGGTAGCCAGAATGTGATCCTGCGCAGCGTCAAGCCGCCAGAGGATGTCAATAGCGACCAAACCACAAGCCTTATCGAATATGGCCTCACCCACAACGATTTCAGTCGCGTCACCAAGACTTACCCTTGGGTAGAGAACGCGGTGCCGGTGCGCGTCCTGCAGCAAGAAGTGCGCTTCAACACAAAGGCGATGCACCCCCGCGTGATGGCCACCGAAGCCAACTACCAGCAAGCTACCGGCCGCATGATGCATGAAGGCCGTTTCTTGACTGCTGTCGATGACTTTAATGTTTCGAATGTGTGCGTGCTGGGTTATGAAGTGGCGCGCGAATTGATGCCGCTGAAGTCGCCGCTGGGTCAGCGCATCAAGATTGGCACCGAGTATTTCACCGTGGTGGGCACGCTCTT
This sequence comes from Planctomycetota bacterium, assembly GCA_030748415.1. Classification (GTDB taxonomy): domain Bacteria; phylum Planctomycetota; class UBA1135; order UBA1135; family UBA1135; genus UBA7888. Next base: position 29,372 of record JASMMA010000004.1, on the reverse strand, counting down.
GCCGCGTGTGCCGATTGGGGACGATGTGCCGCTGCCGGGTGTTGATGTCACCGGCGAGATTTTCATTCCGTTGACAACGGGTGCTCGTTGGTTCGGGGAAATGCAAGTCAAGCAGCGTGCAGGCAGTCGCGAAATGGAGACTGTGGAGCTGCACGAGATTATTGTGCAAGTCGATAAGGCCGAGAATGTCGAGCGGACGGCCGCAGCTTGCCGCGAGATGTTGCGGCGCAACCATGATCAGGATGATTATGAGGTGATCGTCCCACTAGAGCTCCTTGCCCGCGCGGAAGAGACAAAACGCATTTTCAATATCGTGTTGGGTTCGATCGCCGGCATTAGTTTGTTGGTTGGTGGCATTGGCATCATGAATGTGATGCTCGCGACCGTCACCGAACGCACCCGCGAGATTGGCATCCGCCGCGCGCTCGGAGCCAAGCAACACCACATTGTTTTCCAGTTCTTGGTTGAGACTGTGGTCCTGTCAGTAGGTGGCGGCTTGGCCGGAATCATCCTTGGCCTGGCCATCCCAATCGGCGTTGAGCGGTTTGCCGACATGCGCACGATTGTCGAGCCAAGCGGCCCGATTCTGGCATTTGGGATCTCTGTGTCGGTGGGTTTGCTGTTTGGGCTTTATCCCGCGTGGAGAGCTGCGCAGATGGACCCCGTCGAAGCGCTACGGCATGAGTAGGGTTTGGGGTTTTATTCGAAACGAATCTACGACGGGGCAACCTGGATAACGATTCCCCCAAAGCGCACTGCATGCTGCTGTCAGGGCCGCCCGCTGTTGTAGGTCAGGTCGAAGACCGTGTCGGTCATGGGCACCAGGGCTAGCCGTTTAGACTAACTCATGTGTCCACTTTCTGGGGGTAAGGTCGGAGCCTTGACAATCTAGGGCCGAGGTTAAACCATGCGGCTCATGATGAAGCTACCACTCTCCCCCTTCTGCGCCTGCTTGGCAAGTTTGTTGGCATGCGGGTCACCCCAAAGCCCAAAGAACGATGACTCCTCGGTCACCACGAAGACGGAGACGGTGCACAAGGTGACGATGCACCAGGGAGGAACCTACACCCATAAGGTTGGAAAACGCCTGCTGGTCGGGAGACAACTTGGCGAGTGGACAGAGGTTGTTGTGTGTAAAGTCGACTGTAGTGGGAATGATGTGCTTCTGATATGGGACCAGACTACGGTGCGTTTCCCAGGCACCTGGCCAGCCAAGGGGGCTCTTGTGGTCAGCGGTACGTTCGACAACCCACCCCTTCAGTTGACTTTCCCCGCTCCTGCTCCTGTCGATGGCAACGCAAAGTCGGTGCGGGATGTTCTGTGGTCTGCCGACAAGTTAATCATCGACGGCTCACCCTATGACCTCGTGCCCGGCGCTGCATACGCGTTCACAGGGGACGGCCTCGAGGCCCTATCGATTGACGCAACGGACGAGTGATCGAGGTCTACCGTTGTCAAGACAAGAACACTATGCTCGCCGCATAGAAGTCGATTGAAGTCGCAATCCTGATTTCGTTATAGCCCAAGCACGTTTGTGGTTTGTTCACTCAGCGCATCGATGGCTTGGACATAAACCAAACCGCCAGCAATCGACGGCACATTGGTGCTGTAACTCGCCATGCCGCTACCGTTGGCACCTAGCACTTGCCCCAAAGTGAATCGGTAAGCACTCAACCCCGTAACAATGGTGTTGCCGGTAAGCGGATTCACTGCTGGATGGTTGCCAGCGCCAAAGGCGTAAAACAGGCCCAATGGTGCACCAGGAGTTGCGTTTTCCACAGTGAAGGTCACCGTGCCGCCGGGCGAGCCGGAAGTGCTCAGCAAGAAATGCGCACCACCGCCATTTCCAAAGAGATAAACCGATCCGGATGCATTGCCAAGGTCGTCGTCAGCTGAGACGCCGGCAGCAACGGTTCCGTTCTCAATGGCTAGAGAGCGAGCAGAACCCATTTCGTCGAGAGGTTGCGCGTCGCTCGCGAGGTACCGGGTGGTCAAGGAACCACTGGAAACGTCGTAAAGATAAAGGGAGCCACATTCATACACGGAAAGCTCGTCATTGCCTTCAGCGCCGACTACGAGCTGGCCGGAATCAATCGCCACGGACATTCCAAATCGATCGTGAAAGTCGCCGTCGGGCGGAATGAGTTTGTGCATTTGATTGCCGCTGGAGACGTTGAACAAATACGCCGACCCTGAGTTGTCGCCATGAGGCCTGTCGGCCCAAGCACCGATTGCCACCACCCCACTATCTATGGCTACAGAAGCACCGAAGAAATCCCAGCTGCTGCCATCATTGGCCAAGAGCTTGTCCGTCTGGTTGCCGTTTGACGCGCTGAATAAGTAAGCCGAGCCAGACAATGGACCGTTATCGTCATCGCCGTGCGCGCCGGCAACAATGACGCCGCCATCAAAATCGACGGATTGACCAAAGAGGTCGTCCGCTGCGGCATCGTTGGGCGTTGCTTTGGTGACCAAAGCAAACGACTGCGAATCATAAATATAAATCGCTCCTGAATTCCGGCCATGATCGTCGTCGTACATCGAACCCACAACAATACGGCCAGAGCCAACGGCCACGGAACATCCAAAGTTGTCTCCATCATCGCCATCTGGGGCTGTCAACTTGGCAAGCTGCAATCCGGAGTTGCTATCAAAAACATAAACAGACCCTGAATCTGGGCCCATGTCATCGTCGGCTGGCGCACCGACCGCAACCTTGTTGCCAAAAATTGCCACCGATGTGCCAAATTTGTCACCACTAGCGCCATCAGCAGCCAAGAGCTTGGCGAGCTGATTGCCATTGGACACGTTGAACAAATATGCCGAGCCGCTTTCAGCTCCGAGGTCATCATCGTGTCGAGAACCAACGGCAAGAATGCCATTGTCTATAGATGTGGCGCTTCCGAACTCTTGCCCCATATTGCCATTTATGGGCAGCAGCTTTTGGTTTTCGTAACTTTGAGCTAAGGATGTCTGAGCGAAACCGAGGGCAAAGTTAATTGCCAAGGCAATAAGGGGTATTTGAACAGACGACATAAACATATTTTACCAAAAAAAAAAAACACCTTGTGGCATCTATTTTATTGAATCTGCTGCTTAATGAGAGCGGCCCTGACTCTGCCCCCATCCAATGGGTCACCTGCAACTCTAAGCCTTTTGCTCTTCAGTTTTTATTCCGCTTTCTGGCTTGGCTTCTAAACCTCTCCGCTAAAGCTAACCTAAGTTATTGCCTTAAAAGAAGTTGCGAGGGCAAGGCAGCTCAAGTGGCCCAGCGGATGGGGTCAGAGTCCGTTATATGTTCGCCTCAATAAACGCAGCAATTTCTTCAGTAGCAGTCCCAGGGCCGAAGATCATGCCGAAGCCTTGTTCCTTAAGTGCGGCGGCGTCGTCTTCGGGAATAATGCCACCGGCTAACAACAGCACATCCTCTAAACCGCGCTCCACGAGTTGTTGGCGAATGGCTGGCAGTAACTCCATGTGCGAACCCGACAAAATACTTAAGCCGAGCACTTGCACATCTTCTTGTTCAACGGCGTCAACCAGCTGTGCCGGCGTGCGGTGCAAACCGGTGTAAATAACTTCCATGCCGCGGTCGCGCAAAGCGGCGGCCACCACTTTTGCACCACGGTCGTGACCGTCGAGGCCAGGTTTGCCAACCATGACACGAATTGGGTTTACACTCATTGTTGTTCTCCGTTTGCTTGAAACTGATTCATGATTTCACTTGCCAACTTGCGGGCGGCGCGGTCGGGACGAACCCCGGCATCGAGTTGCGCTTGTGCCTTTTGTTCTACACCATGTTCGCTCCACAACGCACTGCGCAAAGTTTCGGCAAACACGCGGCGGATACGAGCCAAGTCGCGCGCGCGTCTCCGCTCTTCGGCCCGACCATCGGAAGTTGCAGCCGCCCGCAACTTGTCGATTGCGTTTGCAATCTCCGCAACACCCTCGCCACTGGTGGCGGTAGATTTCAAAACCGGCGGACGCGCCGCGGAAGCAGGGCGAAAATCCAACATCTGTTCAATTTCCGCGCACAGCAAATCGGCCCCAACTTGGTCGGCCTTGTTTACCACGAACAAGTCGGCAGCCTCCATTAGACCGGCCTTCATTGCTTGCACGCCATCGCCACTTTGCGGGGTAAGCACCACCACGCACACATCGGTTGCAGCGGCAATGTCAATTTCGGCTTGTCCCACCCCCACCGTTTCCAACAACACTTCTTGAAAACCAAAGGCCGACATTAAATCGGCGGCGGCTCCAGCCGCTAGCGACAGACCGCCAAGCGACCCGCGAGTTGCCATCGAGCGCACAAACACTCCGTGCTCGCCAAAAGCGCGATCCATGCGCACGCGATCGCCAAGCAGCGCACCACCACTAAAGGGCGATGACGGGTCCACCGCCAGCAGACCCAACTTGCGACCCGCCTGCGCCCAATGGCAAGCAAGCGCATCGACTAAGGTTGATTTGCCAGCACCCGGAGGGCCGGTGATGCCAGTGCGATGGGCGGTAAACACACTTGGGGAGTCACTTGCCAAATCGCAAGCATCGTAAATCGCGTCCAATAACTCTTCGCCTTGTGGTGCGCCATTTTCCACCCATGAAATCGCCCGCGCTAAGGCACCTTGGTGCCCAGCCTGGAAGCGTTTTAAAAGGGTGGCGTCTGTCACAATTACTTTTAGTAAGCCAAAGCGCGGGAAATCACGATGCGTTGAATGTCGGTTGCGCCTTCGTAGATTTCGGTGATACGCGCGTCGCGGTAGTGCCGCTCGACGGGGAATTCCTGGGTGTAACCCGCCCCGCCATGAATTTGCACTGCATCTTGGGCCGCACGGTTACAGGCTTGACTGGCAAATAACTTCGCCATGGCTGCTTCTTTAGTGCACGCTTCGCTGGCATCGCGTTTGAGGGCGGCGGCATGCACTAGGTGACGAGCCGCTTCAAGCTCGGTACCCATGTCGGCAATCTTCCATGCAATCGCCTGAAACTTGCCAATCTCTTTACCAAACTGCTGACGCTCTGCGGAATACTTTAAACACTCTTCAAGACAAGCGCGGTGAATTCCTAAAGCTTGTGATGCAATTCCAATGCGCCCACCATCTAAAGTTTCAAGCGCAATTTTGAAACCACCAAGTGGGTCGCCGAGTACATTTTCCTCGGGCACAAACACATCTTCGAAAATCATTTCTGATGTCGATGAGCCGCGAATACCAAGCTTCTCTTCCTTTTTGCCAACTTTGACACCATCGAAATCGCGTTCAATTAAAAAACAACCAATATTGCGCGTGCGGGGTGCACTGGCATCGGCGATTGCATACACCACATACATTCCAGCATCGGGGCCAGAGGTAATCCATGCTTTAGTGCCGTTAACTTTCCAACCGCCATCGACTTTAGTGGCAGTGGTGCGAATACTCGCGGCATCGGAACCCGCTTGCGGTTCGGTTAAACAATAGGCTCCCAACATTTCGCCGCTGGCAAGTTGTGGCAAGTACTTTTGTTTTTGCGCGTCGGTGCCGTACTTGGCAAGCGGCCCGCAAATCAGTGAGTTATGCACCGACAAAGTAACACCGGTGGAAGCGCACCAACGATTGATTTCCTCGAGCATGATTGCGCCATGTAGGTTGCCCATGCCCGCGCCGCCAAATTCTTCGGGCACGGTTAAACCCATGAAACCCATTTCCGCTGCCTCGGCTAGAGCTTCGGCGGGGAAGCGTTCTTCGCGATCCCAAGTGGCAGCATTTGGTTTGAGAGTCCGCTCGGCGAATTCGCGCGCGGACTCGAGAATCATCTGGTGTTCTTCGTTGAGCAAGCTAGGCATGTCTTTAGGGCCGTCTAGCGGCCGCCGGGAGGGCCATTATCCCATTTCCGGCCCGCTTAACCACCCATTATCCGAGGCCAATGGAGCTTATCACTATCGCAACAAAGCCCATTAACCTAGTCGGCCTCTAAATCCATAAACTTCAACTCCGGGAAGCGGAGTTGGAGTTCGCGTTCGATTCGATCTACTTCCAGGGCGATACGGTTAGCCACTTCTTCACCGACATCGGCACTAAATGTCTCGATGGCTGAGTTATAAGAGGTGGTCGGCTCACCGTGGCTAGGGGTGTTGTTGGAATCAGTTGGGTCAAGGTTTTTGGGAAGTCGCTCCTTTATCCACCCACTCATGTTCTTACCGATTACTGTTCCATCAAAATCAAGGTCGGCCTGAAGTTTGAATTGACCGGTGGCAATAACACGAGTGCGCAAACTACGCACCACTTCGATAGTTGGCTGAGCTTCCAAGAACTGTTGCACTTCGGCCTCGCGTTCAGGGCTAAGTGCATGACCTAGGATCAAACGGCGGTTCATGAGTGCAAGTTTGACCGCAATCGCCCCCATCATTAAACCGATTAACACGCTACCTATCCCGTCCCAGCGCGCATCGCCAGTCCAGTGTGCAAGCCCAATGCACAGAAGTGCAACCAAAACGCCAAGTGTTGCGACTAGGTCTTCAAGTAGCACTGCAACCACGGTGGGGTCGGTGGTGTTTTTCAAAAAGTCGAAGAAGCTTTGTTGCCCGCGTTGTTTGTTTACAGCCTTAACCGCAGTTGCCAACACCACGCCATCGACTACGAATGAAATACCTAGCACTCCGAAACTAAGCCAGCCAATTTCTAATTCCGCTGGATGCATTAAAGAATGGACACCGTGATAAACGGTCACTCCACAACCCAAAACAAAAATACCTACCGCGGCGAGCAGGGCGAATAAAAATTGTTCGCCGCCGTAGCCGTAATGGTAATGGCGGTCAGCCGGGCGGCGACTACGACTTAGCCCCGCCCACAGTAAAGCCTGATTGGCGGTATCGGCAAAAGAGTGAATCGCCTCGGCAAACATGGCCCCCGAGCCTGAAATCCAAAAGGCAATGAATTTCAAGACAGTAAGCGCGCCGTTGCCAAACACAGCGGCGACTACGGCGGTGCGGGAACTTGCAGCCATTGGGGCTTATTGTGGTAAATTTTTCGTTAAAATCAAAATCTATGTGCGGAGCATTTACTACGCCTAAGGGGTGGAACGCCCTCGCCCTAAACCCTGCCGAGGATTGGGCAGAGCTCGAGGAGAGTTTTGCGGTGCGCCCTTTCGATGCAGCGGTAATTGTCTGCGACACTCCAAGTGGTGTAAAGGCTGGGCGGGCAGACCAATGGTCGCTAATTCCGCCTTTTGCAAAGGAGCGGCAACTTAAGTACAGCACTTTCAACGCCCGCCTCGACAAATTACAAAGCAGTGCTGTTTGGAAAACTGCATTCCCCAAGCGCCGTTGCTTAATTCCTGCCAACGGTTTTTTTGAGCGTGTTCCTGAAAAGGGCGCGACTAAAAAACGCCCGTACTTTGTGCATCGTCAAGACCAGGCGCCCTTTTGTTTTGCTGGCTTATGGTCGAAGTGGCACGACGAAAAAAACAAACGCGACTTATTGAGTTTCACAGTAATCACCACTGAACCCAATGAGTTAATGCATAAGATTGGGCACCACCGTATGCCATGCATTGTCAATGCAAACGACTACGAGCAGTGGTTAAATCGAGAAGTTAGCGACCTCGATGCGCTGTGCAATTTAATTACCGAGCCTTGCCCAGCGAACTTGCTTAATGCTTACGCTGTTGGTCACGAAATCAATTACCGCGACCAACACGGCAAACAGACCATTGAGCCGCTTAACTAGCAGGCCACAACCAAGCAAAGGTGCCAGCGGTGGTAAGGGCGTAAAGGGTGCCATCGACAACAAACTTGAAGGTGACATTCATTGCCTGCCCCTTCCAGATGTTGTCCTGTAGAGCCGGAATAGCATAGGCTAAAAAGGCGGCAGTGCCTGCCACGCGGAACACTTGCAAGTACTCCACCGCACCTGTAAGACAAATGTTGGTTATGTAAGCAACAAAAACGCTAATCAACAAGGTGAACAAAAACCACTTCAATAAGTTTTTGCCCATGCTAAAACCCTCGGGAGAAAACACCGTAATAAAGCCCACCGGGCCGCGTTTAATCTTGGCCTGCATTTCTTCACTGTTGTAATCAGAGCCACACTCGCAATGCGGGAACACATAGCTTCCCGACTTCAATCCTTTGTCGCGAAACATTTCCAACATGCCGTCTTCATCTGGCAAGTTCGTATGGTCGCTAATGTGCCATTGCAACACCATGTGCACCAAGGTGCTGACTATGAAAATGAAAACTCCCGACAGGAGTATGGGAAGCCACAATTCTGCGATAAAGGTCATGGCCACAGTATAAATGAGCCTGAGTCGCAAAAACCAACTAAAGTGGTGAGCTCCTATCTTTAAACAAAAGCGCCTAATACTCTTGCGGTAAAGCAGTGGAGACAGCCCACTGCTCCAAGCTTCCTACAGTAACAATCTTCAAGAATTGGATGGGCGTGCTCCCAGCCATCCCCCAAACAATGTCGGCACCGTTACGACTCGCTGCCACTCAAGCCAGCCTAATTGATAGAGACTTAATTGTGTGTTGCGTGGCCTACGACACCGCAGGAATTGTTTTCTCCCCGGCAGCTAGAAGTATCACCATTACCCCCTAAGCTACTTAGCGTAGTCGTAGAAACCTGCGCCAGATTTCACACCTAGCTTGCCGGCCTCGACCATTTCACGCAGTAGCGGGCACGGCGCGTACTTGTCTGACTTGAGGCCATCGTGCAAAACATCCATGATGCTTAGGCAGATGTCGAGGCCAATGTAATCGGCAAGCGCTAATGGACCCATGGGGAAGTTGCACCCAAGTTTCATCACAATGTCAATGGATTCGCGATCCCCCACCCCAGTATGGAGCGACCAAACCGCTTCGTTAATCATTGGCATTAAAATCCGGTTAGCGATAAAACCGGGGAAATCGTTGGCGACTCCGCAAGTTTTGCCAATTGCTTCTGACCATTGAATCGTTTGTTTACAAGTTTCATCAGAGGTCTTGTCACCGCGAATAATTTCCACCAACTTCATGATGGGCACTGGGTTCATAAAGTGCATCCCAATTACTTTTTCAGGGCGAGAGGTCGCTTCGGCAATACGGGTAATAGAAATTGAAGATGTGTTTGATGCCAAAATAGTGTGTGCAGGTGCAGCGGCATCTGCAGTTTTGAAAATATCCCTCTTAACTTCTTCGTTTTCAAAAACAGCCTCTACCATCAGGTCGCAATCGGCAACTGCGGAGGCAAGATCTGAGGACAAGGAAATTCGCGCCATGATTGCATCGGCATCAGCCTGTGAAATCTTCTCCTTTTTCACAAAACGCCCAAGCGATTTCTCAATAGCCGCGCGCCCGCGCTCGAGTGCTTCGTCGTTCATATCGACCATGCACACCGCGTGGCCAAAGGAGGCAAAGGTTTGCACAATGCCGTTGCCCATGGTGCCGGCACCGACGACAGTTACTTTAATGGATTCAGTCATTTTCTTTGTTTAAGCTATGAGTTGCCTCTGGGAAGGGATTCAACACATCTCCACCGACATCGACACCGCGTTGCCGCCACCAAGGCAAAGGGCAGCCAGGCCGCGTTGTTGGCCGCGGTCCTTGAGGGCGTAGAGCAAGGTAGTAAGAATGCGAGTGCCGGAGGCACCGATGGGGTGGCCGAGGGCAACTGCGCCACCGTGGACATTGATGCGCTCAGGGTCGAGCTTCATTTCTTGGGTGAGGGCGCAGGCGGCGGAAGAGAAGGCCTCGTTAAGTTCGATTAGGTCGAAGTCATTTCGATTAAGGCCAGTCTTCGCTTCTAAGTTTTCAATTGCTGGTTTTGGCGCCATCATTACCCACTCGGGGGCCATACCGCCGGCCGCATAACCGGTGATTTTGGCAAGGGGTGTGAGCCCATGTTTTTCACAGGCGGCGGCCGAAGCGACCACTACGGCTGATGCACCGTCAGAAAGTTGCGAGGCGTTGCCTGCAGTTACTGAGCCATCTTTCTTAAAAGCGGGCCGCATTTTGCCGATACCTTCGGCGGTGGTGTCACCGCGCACCCCTTCGTCGCCGCAAAAGGCGATGGGGTCTTTTTTGCGTTGCGGAACCGAAACTTCAAAAGTCTCAGCTGTAAACTTTTCCGCTTCCCAAGCGGCGGCCGCTTTGTGGTGCGAGTTAGCAGCGAACTCGTCTTGCATCTGGCGACTAATATTGAACTCGTCGGCGACCAATTCGCCGGTCATGCCCATGTGTTGGTCGGAATAGGCATCCCACAAACCATCGTGCACCATGGCATCGAGCATTTGGGCGTGGCCAAGGCGGGCACCTTGACGGGCGCTCGGTACCAGATACGGGGCATTGGACATCGATTCCATACCACCGGCGACCACGATTTGGTTATCGCCAGCTTTAATGCTTTGGGCGGCTAACATCACCGATTTCAAACCTGAGCCGCACACTTTATTCACGGTAAAGGGTGGCACTTCATCAGGAATACCAGCCGCCCGCGCAGCTTGGCGGGCAGGGTTTTGGCCAACCCCAGCTTGCAGAACATGCCCCATAATTACTTCATCGACCAAGGAACCCTCAATGCCGGCCCGCTTTAAAGCCTCGGTTATTGCCAAACCACCTAATTGGGGGGCGCTGAAACCGGAGAGAGAGCCCTGGAATCGCCCGATTCCAGTGCGGCAAGCTGAAGCAAGGTAGATGTCGTTCATGACCCAGTATTTTAGGTCAGCCACAGCCCTTTCGCAGGGCATTTCATGCGGAGACTTTTGGGCAGACCTGAGGCTTAGGCGGAAACTTTTTCCTGGCTCGCGCCCGAGGCTTTTTTCTCGGCCGCGTGAACAACTTTCAGCATGTCCACCAAACTGTCAGGGTTGAGGGAAATTGTGTCAATCCCCCGCTCCACGAGCCATTGGGTAATTTCGGGGAAATCACTGGGCGCTTGGCCACAAATCCCGATGTATTTGCCCTTTGCTTTGCAGGCGAAAATGGCCATCTCCATCATTTTCAAAACGGCACCATTCCGCTCATCAAAGCCTGTCAACAAACCGGAGTCTCGATCCACGCCGAGCGTCAGCTGGGTCATATCATTGGAACCGATACTCATACCATCGAAATGTTCCAAGAACTCATCGGCAAGGAGAGCGTTGACGGGGAGTTCACACATCAGGTACACCTTCAAATCCCGTTCGCCGCGGCGCAATCCATGTCGGGCCATGAGGTCCAGAACCTGCTTCCCCTCCTCTACCGTTCGAACAAATGGAATCATTGGAATAACATTGGTCAGCCCCATCCCCTCGCGGACTTCTCGCAAGGCATCACATTCCAATGCGAAGGCCTCTTCAAATTCTTCAGAGTAATAACGCGAGGCACCTCGGAACCCAATCATGGGGTTTTCTTCGATGGGCTCAAAAGCGTGGCCGCCCAACAAGGCGGCGTACTCGTTGGACTTAAAGTCGGATGTCCTAACGACTACGGGCCGTGGGTAAAAAGCAGCTGCAATGGTTCCAATGCCTTCCGCTAAACGAAGAACAAAGTAATCGCGTGGGCTGGAGTAACCTGCAATTGCAGGGTCCACCTCTTCACGAACCTCATCAGCGAGGTTTTCATATTCCAGGAGGGCGCGCGGATGAACTCGAATGGAATTGTTAATGATAAATTCCAAACGCGCTAGTCCAATACCTTCGGCAGGAAGTCGCGCGTGGTGTAAAGCCTGGTCGGGGTCGGCTACATTCAAATACAGATCCGTTTTTGGTTTTTCCAAACCCGTCAAGTCATAGCGATCCATTTCCCACTCTGCTCGGCCTTCGTAAACGAAGCCTGTTTCACCTTCCGCACAGGACACCGTTACTTCTTCGCCATCGGGCATGGTTTCTGTGCAATCACCCGTTCCAACAACTGCAGGAATCCCCAACTCGCGGGCGATAATCGCGGCGTGGCAGGTTCGGCCACCTCGATTGGTTACGAGCGCCGATGCAATTTTCATGATGGGCTCCCAATCTGGGTCGGTAATGTCGGTCACCAGAACCTCGCCTGGTTGAAGTTGGTGCATATCTTCTGCATCTAAAATCACACGCGCGCGGCCCGCGGCAATGCGTTTACCAACCGACCGCCCTTCAGTTACCACGGCTCCATGCTCCTTCATTTGGAATACTTCGTGGTAAACGCCGGCATCCCCAGAGTGCACCGTTTCTGGGCGAGCCTGGAGAATATAAATTCGGCCATCTTGGCCATCCTTCGCCCATTCAATATCCATGGGCGTATCTTTGCCCGCATGTTTGGAATAATGATCTTCAATTGCGAGTGCAAAACGAGACAATTCCAAAACTTCGTGGTCTTGCAAAGAGAAGGTGTTTCGAGATAGTTTGGAAACGGGAACATTCCGAACGGAGGCCCCGGCACTTGCTTCGCGAGAGTAAACCATCTTGAGAGCTTTTTCTCCCAGGCGGCGAGAGAGAATGGGGCGCTTCCCCTGACGAAGGGCCGGCTTAAAAATTCGGAATTCGTCGGGGTTGACCGTTCCTTGAACCACATTCTCGCCCAAACCCCAAGCAGAGTTAATCAGAATGATGTCTCGAAAGCCGGACTCCGTATCCAAGGTGAAAATAACGCCTGAGGATGCGCGGTCGGAACGGACCATTTTTTGAACTGCAACCGCAATCAAAACTCCATCATGAGGGAAATTCTGGTCATTGCGGTAGGAAATTGCGCGATTGGTGAATAGGGAAGCGAAGACGCGCTTTACAGCTTCCATCAAGTTTTGAGGACCACGAATGTTGAGATAACTCTCTTGTTGTCCGGCGAAACTCGCGTTGGGCAAATCTTCTGCCGTTGCGGAAGAACGAACCGCGACATCACAATTGGTTCCATACTCTTCCTCCATCCCTTGGTAAGCCGCAGTGACTTGCTCTCGAATTTCTTCGGGGAAATCCCCATCTAAAATTCCAGCTCGAATGGATGCGCCTGCTTGTTCTAAGGCATTCAAATCACCATCGGGAAGCTCTGCAAGTGTACTTCGAACAAATTCTTCCAACTTATTGTGAGCTAAAAATTTTTGATACGCTTCGACGGAAACAGCGAACCCACTTGGAACTCGAACACCTAGGTTTCCGAGTTGGGTCACCATTTCTCCGAGTGATGCGCATTTGCCTCCGACCAAGGGGAGATCCGTGAGGCCAATTTGATTAAACGAGAGCGTGTAGGGCATGGGCAGGTTTGGGATGCGCGAGGGACTAGGGCTGGAATGGGTCAGCTAGGCCCATCATGCGCCTGCGCCCTCCCTCAACTGATAAAATATTTTGAAAATGAACGCTTGTTCAGTTTTTTTGGGGTCAGAAAACCCAAACCGTCCGAAAGAGGAGCTGAGGAACGAACCAGACTGATTTAGAGTCTTTACCGCCTTCCATTCCGATGGCATTCAGTTGGAGTTCGGGGCCGATTCTCCACCCCTCTTTGTATTCCGTAGAAAAACCGTAAGCCGCATAGACACCGTTATAGTCTCCAGGCAATTGGACCATATTGGGTTCCCCTTCCGCTCGAGCCCAGACCACCCCATAGCGCAAATGCCACCTGCGCCGTTCTTCGAGATTGTATTGGTTGATTCCAAGGCTGACCTGTGACCAATCCTCGGCAGCGGGATTGCCGTCATTTGCAAAGAATTCATCGTCTATAGGTTGCCAGGTTCCAATGAGCTCAACGGCTTTTGCGTCTCCGTTGGCCTCACTTGAAAAAACTTGGCCCCCTCCCATGGTCAGGCCAATGTTGGGCAAGCCGGAGAAGCCCCCACCAAGTACATTTCATCCTTGAAATCAGCGCCCGAGCAGGAACCAAATATAAACATGCTGCCAATGAGGGCGCCAGAAAGAAGGGGGACATTTTTCATATCTCTGGAGAGGATATGAGCGTACGCTCAATCCGGCAGTCCGGGCAGGACAGGTTTTCGTTGGTGCTCAAAAATGAGTGAGGTCTCAAGGTGATCCACCTCCGGGCGGGAAGTGAGAGAATCTAATGCCATATCGCGCAGGTGGTCGGAGTCGCGGACGGCCACTTGGACTAAATAATCATGGGCGCCTGAAACGTGCCACAATGCAGTCACTTCGGCGAGCCCCAGGAGGTAATCGTGAAAGCCCAGGATTTCCTCCTTGGAATGCTTACGGAGGCGAATGCTAACAAAAGCCTGGAGGGTAATACCCAAAGCGGCGGGTTCCACCTCAATATGGGAGCCCCGAATGACTCCCCGCTCAGTCAGCCGCCGAACACGCTCCAAGCATGATGAGGGTGATAAGCCCACACGGGCAGCTAACTCTTTATTAGACAACCGAGCATTGTTCTGAAGTTCGGTCAAAATACAGGATTCGATTCGGTCCATGGCCCCGATTCTACCGAATTCCGCATACTATTTGGGCAATTCCGCACAAAATTCGAAGATAATGTGGGTATGGACCCCTCCTACCTTACCCAATCCGTTCACGCGGGCCGTGAAGACCTCACTGATTTGGGGGTCCATGCACCTCCGCTTGATTATTCCAGCACTTACCCGATTCGGGATCTGGAACAGGGGATCGCCAGTATTGATGCTTTTATTGAAGGGGAGCCGCGAGCCCAGAACCCAATCTACTCTCGCCTCTTTAACCCCACGGTGGATCGGTGGGAGAGGGCAGTCGCTCAACTTGAGGGTGCCCAAGCCGGCTGTGTTGCCTTTTCTTCTGGCATGGCAGGAAGCACTGCGGTCTTGATGGCCCTGCGGGTTTTGAGTGCAAATGATGGAGCACCCAGGAATCATGTGGTTGCGGTTCGGCCCCTCTACGGCGGGACGGATCATCTTCTGGCAAGTGGGCTCATGGGTTTGGAAGTTACTTGGGCTGAGGCGGATGAAATTGCCAAAGCTATCCGCAAGGACACGGGCCTCATCTGGATTGAGACCCCCGCGAATCCCACTCTTCATGTCGTGGATATTGCCGCAGTTTCCAAGGCTGCTGCAGATGTGCCGGTGATTGTCGATAACACTTTCTCGACCCCAATTCTTCAACGCCCCATCGAGCACGGTGCAGCTTTGGTCCTGCATAGCGCGACAAAGTTCCTAGGTGGACACGGTGATGTTCTCGCCGGCGTTGTTGCCTGCAAAGATGAAAGGTGGGCCGCAGCATTGCGGCAGGTTCGCATTGTGACTGGTGGTGTTTTGCACCCTCAAGCGGCATGGCTGCTTCACCGTTCTCTGCAAACTCTCTCCCTTCGAGTTCAACAGGCCCAAAACAATGCCAAAGAATTGGTGGCCTGGCTTCGGAGCCGAGAAGAAGTTTTGAAAGTTTTCTATCCCGATGATTGCCAAGTTGCCAAGCGGCAGATGGACGGCCCAGGTGCACTCCTTGCCCTCGAGGTGAAGGGCGGGCATGAGGCCGCTGCAAGAGTCATGGCAAAGGTGAAACTTTGCACTCCTGCGGTGAGTTTGGGCTCAACGGACACCCTCATTCAGCACCCCGCAGGCCTCACGCACCGCCTGGTCGAGGAAAGCGCCCGGGAAAAACTGGGAATTACGGAGAACCTACTCCGCATTTCGGTGGGAATTGAAAATCCGGCGGACATCATTTCAGATTTGGAACAGGCACTCACCCCCTAGACACTGACCCCATCCCCTGGGTCATCTTTCTCATAAGACCTTGACAGAAAAGGGTTTGGGGCGAAAAGAAGCAAAATGCCTAGGTAGTTAGGGAAAATTGGCCCTAAACCTTTTTTTGAAAGGATGTTACAAGACGTTTGGCCCAGCGGATGGGGTCAGTGTCTTAAAAGTGTTTTAACGCTTCCGGGTTCGCAAGGGCTTCCATGTTCTTGACCGGGCGGCCATGCAGAACATTTCGAACGGCAATCTCTGAGATTTTCCCAGAACGTGTGCGGGGAATGTCTGGAACGGCTCGGATTTCGGCAGGAACATGGCGCGGGGTGGCCCCCTCGCGGATTCGTTTACAAATGTCCGCCTGAAGGTCTTGGGTCAAAGATTCACCGTCAGCCAGGCGCACAAATAGGACCACTTCCTGGTCACCATCAGATGTATTCCTTCCAACAACGATTGCTTCCTCAATGGCCTGGATTTGTTCCACTTGGCGGTAAATTTCAGCGGTACCGATTCGGACTCCCCCCGGATTCAATGTGGCGTCGGAGCGACCAAAGATTGTGAGGCCGCCGTTTTCAGAAAGCTGGACCCAGTCTCCGTGCCGCCATACGTTTGGAAAATGGCCAAAGTAGGCAGCGTGATACTTGGCACCATCCCCATCATTCCAAAAACCAGTCGGCATGGAGGGGAAGGGTGCCGTGCACACAAGTTCTCCCTGCTCCTCAATCAGGGACTGCCCATGATCATTCCAAACCTCGACCGCCATTCCCAAACCTCGACACTGCAACTCGCCGCGCCGAACTGGCAGCATGGGATTTCCCAAGGCAAAACATGAAATCAGGTCCGTTCCTCCTGAAATGCTGGCGATTTGCGCACCGGGCACTTTTTCGGTGAGCCAATCAAAAGACTCCGGAACCAGCGGCGACCCTGTTGAAAGGATTGCCCGAAGTTGGGGAAGTTGAGGAGGCTCATGGCCCGCCTTCTTGCAGGCATCGACCCACTTGGCAGAAGTACCTAAAAAGTGAATGCCCTCCCGAGAGGCAAAGTCCCAAATTGTTTCGGGACCCGGGTGGAATGGGTTCCCATCCCACAAGCAAATGGTTGCGCCCGATGCGAGCCCAGTAATTAACCAATTCCACATCATCCAACCCGTTGTAGTGAAGTAGAAAAGTTTCTCGCCCTCGCGCACATCGCAATGCAAACGATGCTCCTTTAAATGCTGAAGAAGTGTCCCGCCCTGGCCATGCACAATGCACTTGGGCTTGCCGGTCGTTCCCGAACTGAACATGACATACAGTGGATGGTCGAAGGGCAAGGGCCGGCACTCCAATGCGGCACCCATTCCATTTGCGCATAACTGTTCAAAGGAGATGGAATTTTCAAACTGAGACTCTGAACTTAAATATTTGAGGAGTACGGTTTGCTTCAGACTGGGCAGGGCGGCAACTACTTCTCTAAGCTTGGACCGGATATCAAAGCCCTTCCCTTTGTAAACATAACCATCACAAACAATCAGAACCTTGGGCTCAATTTGCCCAAAACGATCCAAAACTCCAGAGGCTCCAAAGTCTGGAGAACAAGAACACCAAACCGCGCCCAATGAATTGGTGGCAAGGGCGGAAATGACCGCCTCGGGCGAATTGGGGAGCCACCCAGCAACCCGGTCACCTTGTTGGACACCAGCGGCCCTTAGCCCTGCGGCGCAAGCAGCCACCCTTGAAATGAGGTCGTCTCGTGAAATCTCTTCACGCAGACCATCTTCCCGAACGAACAAAATTGCGGTCTCTGAGCCACGGAAACGGAGAAGATTCTCCGCAAATGAAAGTTGGGCCTCGGGAAACCATTTGGCACCGGGCATAGCTTGCGGGTTCTCGCAAATGGTGTCCCCCATTTCTCCTAAAACACCGGACCCTTCCCAAATACTCTTCCAAAACTCTTCACGGTTCTCAACAGACCATTTCCAATAGGAATCGTAGTCTTCAAATCCATGGGCTCGCATCGCGACAGCCATCTGGGTGGACTCGACTTCAGAAGAATTAGGTTGCCACAGGATTTCGTTCATTTCTTGATTTCCGCCACTAGGTTACCAACGAGGAGGGCGCCACCACCAACGACCGCCCAAGCATCCAGCCCAGACCACCCCAGAATCAGCATCAAGAGTACCGTCCATACAGGTTCCAATGAATAAACGATGGCCGCACGAACAGGCGAGACCTCTTTCTGCCAAGCGTTCATGACGGCTAAAGCGAGAGCGGTCACAAACAAAGCGCACCAAAGGCTCGGCAAAAAGAAGGCGGGATCCAATGCGAGTGATTGAAGTTTGGAAGACTCAACTCCCATTCCAATCCCAGCAAGTACTGCAAGAAGGGAAGCCAAGGACAGCCAACACAAACATGTAAAGGTGAGCTGAAGAGCATCCAGGCTGCGAGTGAAGCGGTCAATCGCCAAAATGTGAATGGCGTAGAAAAAAGCGCAGGCGACCGTTAGCCACTCTGGAAGATCAAAGTTCAATCGTGGCGGGCCAGAAATGAAGCCCGCGCCGAAAGTAGCGAACAAGACTCCTACCAATAAAGTATTTCTGTGCTTGTGCCCTAAAAATAAAGCACCGAGCAAAGCGGTAAACACAACATACAGACTCGTCAAAAAGGCAGACACTGCAGGGTTGATTCCTTGGAGGCCCTGAGTTTGAGTAAAGAAACCAACACCCAATAAGACAGCCAGAAAAGCACCCACCCTCCAATGCTCAAGAGTCAGTCCACGCGCACAACGCCGCACGAATAGAGGCAGGACCAACATGGAAATCCCAAAGCGAATCAATAAAAACAAACTCACCACGGACCAGCTTTCAGGCCCGGATGATGCAAAGGTCTCTCCGGCGACATCGAGGGCTTCCTTTGTCCATAGGAATCCCCACGCCCAGAGTATGGTCACTAGGACGAGAGCTCCGAGCCCGAATAGACGGCGGCGTTCTTCCATCGAACCGCTATTCTAAATCCATGGCCACCACCTTCGAACATGCAAACTTTACCGTGCGGGATGTCCGAAAATCCCTTCAGTTTCTCCAAACTGCCCTACCTCACTGGAAAATTCGGCACGAGGGCGAGGGCGAGCGAGGCCCTTGGGTTCATTTTGGAGACGAGGAGACCTACATCGGTCTTGATACTGCCGTTGAGGCCTCCGACGGCGGCCGCAAGCCCTACCACCACACGGGCTGCAACCATATTGGTTTCGTGGTAGAAGACCTCCAAGCTCTTCGCGATCGACTAAACGCGGCGGGTTATGAGGAGGGGATGCTCGCGCTGGACCACCCCCACCGCCTTCGAGCCTACTTCTACGACGCAGATAGTATCGAGTGGGAATTCGTGGAATATCTCTCCGAGCAACCCGAAGAGCGCAATGATTACGCCCTTTAGACACTAGACACTGACCCCATCGGGTGGGGCACCCCTTTTTCTAAGGTGTTGTAGCGAAAGCTCATTGGAAGATTTTCTTTGCAAGGCCTAGGGCCTTTCTGGAAAACCGTCCTAAAGTCCCATTTAAGCAAGCGTTACGAATTGTATGACCCAGCAGATGGGGTCAGTGTCTAGAGCTTGTATCTTGTATCGAGTTCCCTCGTAGCTTAGGCTGAGTTACCCAGGAGGTTCCCCATGACTGCCCCTTACTCCGCTCCCGTCAATGAAACTCAGGTCGCCAACGACTGGCGCAGGCGCGGCTATGACTGCGAACACAAGCTGGATGCCCCCGGCACGGAGCTCGTGGACTACCTTCACGATGTAGATGAACTGCATGTAGTTTTGGATGGTGAGATGGAGATCTCTTTTGGGAAGACCACTCTGCATCCCGCCGTTGGAGAAGAAATATTTGTCCCCGCTGGCGCTCTGCACACCGTTCGAAATATTGGCACCACTCCCCTGCGCCGCCTCCGCGGCCACTTCATCCTCAAAGAGGGTGAAGAAGAAAACTAGGACTCAATAATCGCTCTAAAATCAGCACCGGTGGGGCGCTGATAAACCCGGAGACTAAATTCCGGAAGGACTGCAAGAATGTGGTCAAAGATATCCGCGAGGATTGCTTCGTATTCAGCCCATCGCTGTTCGCTACTAAACATATAAACCTGAATGGGTAAACCAAACTCATCCGGTGCCAGATGCCGAACGAGGAAAGTCATCTCGCCATGAGTTGCGGGATGGTTTCTGAGCCAGCAGTCCAAGTAGGCACGAAAAGTTCCAACATTCGTTAGTCTGCGCCCATTGACTGGGCTTGATTCATCGGTGCCCTTTTCTTGATTCCACTTGGAGAGCTCACCTTCCTTTTCCTGAAGGTAAGGTGAAATAGCTTGCACTTTCATTAGCTTTTCAAAATCTTCAGGGCTCAAGAAACGAATAGAGTTCATATCAATCCGAACCGAGCGCTTAATTCTCCGGCCGCCCGATTCACTCATGCCGCGCCAGTTCTTAAAACTATCCGAAAGAAGCGCATATGTTGGAATGGTCGCAATGGTTTTGTCCCAGTTCTGAACACGCACCGTATTTAGAGAAATGTCAATGACATCCCCGTCTGCGCCAAACTTGGGGACCTCAATCCAGTCACCCAAACGAACTAAATCCTGGGTCGCAATCTGAATGCTGGCCACTAATCCCAAAATGGAATCTTTGAATACCAACATCAGAACGGCGGTCAATGCACCCAAACCACCCAACAAGGCCATAGGTGAGCGATCGAACAAGGTGGCAAGTACCACGATGGCTGCAAAGAGCCAAACCAAAATTTTGATGACCTGCACCCAACTCTTTACAGGTTTGTCTTCCAAAGAGGGCACCTTTCTTGCCCGCGCCACAAGGAAGTTGAGCATGGCATCTGAAACTGCTGCCCCAACAATGGCAATGTAGGCAAAAGAAATCCGCGCGAGCAAGGTTGAGATTAGAATCCACTCGCCAACGAAAGAAGTCGAAAACAAATATAAGACCAAAGCAGGTGCAATATGCGAAAGACGGTCAAAGACTCGGCTCGCAATCAAATCATCATCCAAAGTTGATCTCGTGCGCTTAGCAAAGCTCTTAATCAGACGCAGCATCAAGCGTTTGGCCACAAAGTTCGCAATCCATGCGGCAACAAATAAGGCGAGCACACCCAGGGGTAATGCGAGAGTCTCCACCCAAAAGCTCTCAAGGCCGAGAGTGTCGCCCAGGAGGTCGGTAATCAGTCCCTTCAGATTCATTCGGGCATCTTAGCGCCGAATAACCCTCGCCCAGCGAAATCCTTCAATGGCTCGGACCGCTTCGAGACCCTCGTCACTGAGATTCTCATCAAGGTGGAGGGCGCACATGGCCGTACCTTGAGTTTTGTCACGCCCCAGAGCCATGTCCGCAATGTTGATTCCCAACTCGGCAATTTTGGTCGTTACTGCGGCGAGTCGTCCGATTGAATCATCATTGATGCACAATAAAAGTTCGCCCTTGGCATCGGTTTCAATGTAGTAAGAGTCAATCCGTACAACTTTCGGGAAAATGTCTCCAAAGACCGCTCCCTGAACCAAGTGCTCCCCTTGGTCAGTCCGAAGACGAACAGAAAGAAGGCCCGCGTAGCCGTCAGCATCCTGGCCTTGAACTTCCTTAATGGTGTAGCCGTGCTCGCGAGCTACTGCGCCAGCATTTACCAAATTCACCCGCTGAGAAAGAAGCCGACCCAACAGCCCACGGAGAACCGCGCTCGTTAGGGCGCTTTGGGGCAACTCCAACAAATCGCCAGCACTCTCAATTTCAATTTCCGTAATGTGCCCATCCAGAAGATGAGCCTGAATCACGCCCAGCTTTCCGGCCAACTTTTGCCAGGGGCGGAGCCGGTTCGCAACCTCAGATTCCACAGAGGGCATGTTGACTGCATTTTGCACCGCACCATCGTTGAGGTAGGCGGCCATCTGTTCTGCAATTCGAACGGCTACCTTTTCTTGGGCTTCAGAAGTGCTGGCTCCCAGGTGGGGCGTGCAAACTACTTTTGGGTGTTTCCGAAGGGGATAATCTTCCAATGGGGGCTCACTTTCAAATACATCTAAAGCCGCACCCGCACATTGTCCGCTCTCTAAAGCCGCAAGGAGGGCGGCCTCATCAATCAAGCCGCCGCGAGCACAGTTCACCACTCGAACGCCAGCTCTGCATGCCCCGAAGGATTCATCGTTCATGAGATGCCGCGTCCGATCAGTCAATGGAGTGTGCAATGTTAGGAAATGAACCTGGGGCCAAATTTCTTCCAGCTCGCACAGTTCAATGCCCATCTTTTTGGCTATCTCCGGCGAAAGAAAAGGGTCATAACCTAATACGGTCATCCCAAATGCCTTTGCCATAGATGCCACTTCGCGTCCAATGCGGCCCAAGCCTAAAACTCCAATGGTTTTCCCATGAAGCTCGACCCCCATTAGGCCTGTTTTCCCCCAGCCACCCCCACTCAACTTCCCATGCGCTGCAGGAATATTGCGGCACATGGCCATCAGCATTGCCCAGGCATGTTCGGCCGCCGAGAGGGTGTTTTCGCCGGGAGCATTCATGACCAGGATTCCACGTTCGGTGGCGGAAGGAACATCAATGTTGTCCACGCCCGAACCGGCACGCCCAATCACCTGCAGGTTGGGGGCGGCGTCCATCATGGTTGCATCCACCGTCGTAGCGGAACGAACCACCAATCCCTCGCAATCGGCAAGGGCGGCAATCTTTTCAGGGGTTTCCATTCCGGGGCGATTGTCCACCGAAATACCAGCACTCGAAAGAATGCCCTCGGCATCGGAAGCAATTGCGTCAGCGAAGAGAACTTTCATTTTTTAGGGCCGCGTCAAAGTTGGCAAGGAGGTCGTTCAAAGATACGAGGGTATGCTCCCCCATGTGTCCGATTCTGAATGTTTTCCCCTTCAAGGCTCCGTATCCATTACTCATCAGGAATCCTTTCTCTTTGAGAGCATCCAGAACGGGAACGAAGTCGGGACCGGTTCCCCGCTCAATGCAAGAAACAGTGGGCGAGCGGAATCCTTTAGCAGGAAACAGCGAGAAGCCGTGCCCTTCTGCCCATTCTTGAGAGCGGGCGGCCATGTCGGCGTGGCGTTGCCAACGGGCTTCTAGACCCTCCTCGAAAATGCGCTCCAACTGCTTGTTGAGAGCATAAAGGTGGGCCGTGCTGGGGGTTGTGGGACTTTGTTCTTTTTCGTTTCCTTTTCGAAGGCGAAGGAAATCTAGGAACCACCCTTTGTGTTCCACTTCTGCAGACCGATTCAATGCGGCTGAGCTGAGAGATGCAATCGCAATCCCGGCTGGGAGGGCCATACATTTTTGAACGCCAAAGAGACAAACATCAATGCCCCAGTCATCAACCAAGACCGGAGCGCCGGCCATGGAAGAAACCGTATCCACCAAAAGCAAGGTGCCTGGAAAATCTCTCAGGACTGCGCGGTAATCTTGCACAGGATTCAAAACACCGGTGGATGTTTCGTTATGAACCACCGTTACAGCATCAACGGGGCCGTGAGCTTCCAATGCCGCTCGCAATTCTTCGGCGGAAAAGCCATGACCCCACTCTGTTTCAATGGCGGTTGCCTCTTTCCCGCAAGCGAGCGCAATTTCATACCATCGCTTGGAAAAGGCACCACAAACCAAATGCAAGGAACGACTCTGGACGCAGTTCCTAATTGCCGCCTCCATCATGGCGCTTGCAGGTGCAGTCAAAATGCAAACCTCACCAGTGGTGTGCATGAGGCGAGCGAGGCCCTCGCGGGCGCCACTCCAAAGACGAGCGCACTCTGGGGCACGGTGCCCAATGGCTGGGTTAGCCATTTCGGCCAAGATTTCCGGCGCGACCTCAGTGGGTCCCGGAATGAAGAGTTTAGGTTGAGCGGATGTGCGTGCCACGGGCTTGAACCGGGGATTTCAGCGGGGGTTGGGTGCCTCTGAAACAGCGTATTCATACACCTTCGGGGCTGTTTTTCGTAATGCTTTCAGGTGGGAGGGCCCAGCGGCGTAAAGAGCAACAGACCATAGGCCTGGGCCATCTAAAAAGACCGGTGCCTGGGCGCGAACTTGTTCACGAGATTCCACAGCTCCAAAGCCAACAAAGAGCCCTAGGGCGGAGCTGGCTTCCAAATCAGAAACACCGTCCCCAACCAACATGCGAGCTTCTTTAGAACAAGTGCCATGGCAGGCGGATTCCACAATGGAAGGTTTGCCCCCATTTTTTGCCAAGGGATGGGCGCAAGCTTCAGTCATGGGGTCGGAAGAATCCAATGGGTAAGGAACAGCAAAGATATCAGAAGGAGCCACCCCTAGTCGTTCGGCAAAGGGCTGGACTGCGGGCAATAAACCACCGGATACAACACAAACCCGCACTCCGATTCCTTGTAGAGCGGCAATGGTTTCAAGAGCTCCAGACAATCGGGTTTCCCAGTAGCGTTTAGAAAGCCACTCAAAATCCGAAGCAGTGGGCTGAATCATGCGAAGCCGCTCCTTGTAAACGGCATCCAAGGGGAGCTCCCCGGCCATTGCCCGCGCTGTGAGCTGGGCAACATCGGCGTCGCCGCGAAGAGCAAGTTCATCGATTCCTTCAATTGAAGAAAGAGTGGAATCGCAATCCAAAAAAAGAACCTTGGCGCCGGCCCAGTCGGCGGGAAAGTCCACAGGGGAGTTGCCCCCCATCTAGGTGTCGGCGTTTAAGTGGCTGCGAACCTTCTCAAGCCGCCAACGAATGTCCTCAGCACCATAATCCGAGTCCATGACTCGCTGATAAAGCACTGCCGCCCGCTCCCATTGCTCCGCCAATTCACACGCGCGCGCCATGCGGTAATCCACAAGGGCCTGCTTTTCCTGCATTGCAATACTTAATGCATTCACCTGGTCTGTTTTATCTTCAATCCCCAGGACTGTAGCGGTCTCTAACAACTCGCCAGCAAGCCCAAGTCGCTCACCTCGGATTTGAATGTCAGCATCATTCATGATTGAGCGGTGCTTGAGCCGAGCTTCTAAATCAGCGAGAAAAGATTCTGTTTCCGGAACTCCTGGTTGAAGGCGATTCGCATCGCGAAGAGCCAACCATGCAGGGCCAAGCAGGCCAGCATTCATCAAGTTGTGCGCCTGCTGGACTTGTTCCTTTGCCATGTCGTCTGATGATTCTTTCAGGATTGCCTCGGCTTGCGAGCCTTCGCCCCAAATCGCAGCAGCATGCATGAATGCAGTGTGGGCGCGAACCTTGTAGCCATCAGCCCGCTGCCGAAGTCCCTCAAAATAAAAGGACTCACCTTGGCGGTGGAGAATTTCGAGCTTCTCTTCCAATTCGGCGCAGCCTTTCTGAGCAAGACGATTATTGGAATCCCAATCTAATGCTCGGGAGAAAGCTGTATGAGCAGCCTTTATTTGCCCCATTCCACGCAAGGAGTCGGCTTCGGTAGCTAATTCAGCAGCCATACCTCGGTACGCTCGAGCGCGAAGTTCTACCGACAGCGGATGCCCAGGAGTCATTTGGTCAGCGACTGCCAAGATTTCCAGTGCCTCAAGGTGCTTTTCCTGATGAATTAATTTGCGAGCGTATTCGGGGAGGATTCTGGCTCGGGCCTCGGATATGCGGCCCTGGAGTGGGGTCTCAGTTCCTTCTCCAGCCGCAGCTGCTTTCTCGTAAGCAATGAGAGCGGCTTGGTAATCTCCAACAGCAAAAGCGGAATCCCCTACGCCCACCCAAGATGTCGATTGGCAGGAGGCGAACAGCAGAAGAGGAATGGTCAAAAAACCGAAGCGCATGTTCCCATTGTGACGCCACCGCCTTCGAATTTCATTCATCGTTTTTGGGCATATTTAGGACCGCCGGGGAATCATGAGACCCACGCAAGTGAAGAGTAGGAGGGCGCCCGATCCTCCCAGGGCAGGACTGAGGGCGCCGCGAGCGCCAAAATCTCGGAATACGATTTCAGCGACGAAGAAAAGCATGCAGAAGAAAATTCCAAAGCCAAAGCCTTCCGTGGAGGAGCGGCGACTGAATCGAAAGACGAATGGGATTCCAACAAAAAGGAGCACGAGATGGCTTAGGGGTGAAAGTCGCCACGCCCACAGAAGGGTCGCTGCTTGTCGGTGGCCAGAGTCTCGAACGAGCACCTCTTTGAGTTGTCGGGACGATAGCTCTAGGGGACTCGTGCTTGCGAAATAAGACCGCATGAGGTCTTCTGGATGAAGGCCCTCCCCTGGAAGATATTCCGCTGGCGTTTCCAAGTCCCCGGCACTGATCTGGCGACCGTTCTCCAAGATCCAATGCCCATGGGCCCACTTCGCTTCATCTGCTTGAAGGAGTTGATCTTCCCCAAAATGGTTCAATGAATAAAGTTCCAAGCCGTACCCAGTTTCACTTTCAGGGTTGTAACGGTTCAAAATCATCCGCTGGTCGCTTCGAGTTCGAACGTTTAAATCAACTAGGAGCCAATCCCGCTGGTGAAAAACAGTTCGCTGGAGGCCCTCACGAGTTGGAGCAATGTTAGGCAATAGCATTTCTCGCAAAAGCACTGCGAAGACTGCTGCGATGATTGCCCCCAAGAAGACGGGGGCAAGCACTCTTCCTGATGATGCGCCCGCTGAAAGCATAGGGGTCCATTCCCGCTTCTTGGCAAACTGCAATACAGTAGTCATGCCCGCGATTAATGTTAGATAAGGGGCAAACTGCACCCAAAGGAATGGAAGATTCAATAGGTAGTAAAGAGTGACCTTGCCTGCAACACCATCCATGAGCTCACTGGATGCTGATAACTCGTCGCCGTGACCAAGAAAATCCAAAACGGTAAAAATGCCAAGAATCCCTCCCGCGACTACGAGTAGGACTCGCAAGAAGGTCAGCAACACATACCGGTCAAGTTTGTTCATGCTCGACTCCTCGCTCGGTGAATCTGCAGAGGGAGCAACACAAACATGCCCACAAACGGGAGACATGCGGCAAACAACGGGCTAAGGGCGTTTGTCTTTTGGAGAGAATTTCCGACATGGAAGAGTGGGAAATAAACCAAAATAAGAAGGCCAAGAGCAACCGAGAAAGCTGCCATGATTCCACCGCGGCGCATCCGCCAACCCAACAACGCACCCAATAGTGCAAGTGGGATAGAGGACAAAGCTGTGAAGAGTCTTTTCCAAAGCGTGTAACGCAGGTGCCTCTTCCTCTTGGGTTCGAGCTGACCCCGCAGTTGTTCGCGAATCTCACTCGATGAGAAGGCATCCCCTTTTATGTTGTCACGGAAACCACTTTGGACGGAATCCAAGTCAATGCGAACGGTTGCTGGGCCTTCATTTACAGCCGACCAAGCACCACTACCCCCTTCGTCAACGGCAAAACTCCTAAGCCCCTTAAATTGAAAAACTAAGTCGCGACCATCTAGGTTCATTTTTGCAAAGGAGGCGCGGAGCCGCATTCGACCTGCGGGGTCGGTTCTCACTTCTTGGCCCTTTCTTCCTGGGTCGAATGCAAATGCTTGGGGGCCGCTGCGACTCTCGTGAGTCAGGAGCAAGTTCTTGAAATCGCCATTTTCTGCGCGACCGCGCCAACTTAAGTGCAAGCCGCGAAAATGAATCTCCGATGCGCCTGGATTTGTATTTTCCAAAGCTGCGAATCGAACCTGATAGGTAATCTCCCGAATTTTTTTATATACCCCGGGCAAGGCTGAGGAAGCCAGAGGGTAACTCAAGAGGAACATAGCAATCCCAAAAAGAAAGGCGGGCCGAAGGATTCTCGGCGGTGTCATGCCAGCTGTTTGGAGGGCAGTTATTTCACCATCAGAACTCATCCTCCCGAAAGTGAGAACAACGGCAGTGAGCAATGTCGCGGGAATTAAATACTGGAGCGCATTTCCCACAAGAAGCGGAATCAAAGTTAGAGGAACCCAAAGTGGTGCCCCCTGACTGGTACTCGTCGCCCGAACCGCCGCCCCAAGAGCTACCAATAGGGTCATACCACCTAGCACCAAAAGAAGGTGCGCTCCGATTTCCCGAAAACAGGACCTGGAGAGAAGACTGCGGTGGAAGGAGGCGCGCACGCCCCCAGATTGTAGGCTGTTGCCATGAAGGAGCTGGAACGACACAACATGACCCACCTGCGGGAGCAATTTCATGCTCACCCCTTGGGCCAGGAAACGCTAACGCTTCTTTGGAATAGTGCCTCCGCTTGTCCTGAGATTCTCAGACTTTCACCGCACCGCACTGTGCTTCGTTGTGAAGGCCCCAGGCGCCAGAATTGGGTCCTTAAAATATTTCACCCGAAGCGATCTTGGGAACGGTTTCGCCGGGTTTTCTCAAACTATCCCGCTCTTCGGGAATATCAAGTACACCAATCTCTTGGCCTGGGTGAGGCCCTAACTGAGCAACTCACTCCAACATTGGGAGTTTTTGCGCGCCCATGGCTGGAGGAAGCAGAGGCTGAAATCTCCCCCACAACTTGGGGAACTGGACTAGCTCGCTTGCACAACGAAGGGTGGTCCGATTCAGATTTGAGCATGGATGATTTCTTGTTCGTGAAACAAAAACTCACCCCCCTTGATTTGAACCATGCAACTTATACATCTGGCGGTGCCAGCATCTCTATAAGGAAGCGGAACCTAATCCAACTGGTTTCCCAAACGGCCCCCGAGAAACGGGGCCCCTTCTCTGTTGCACTATTAGATGCCTATTCTGAGGAATCATGCGCCAAATTTCCCACCGGCGATGTGCTCAACAAAGCAACGGAAGAGTTTCGCTCCCATCTTTGGAAACGAAGCGCGAGGGCCTGGAGAGACTGTAGTCATTTTTCGATTCAATCGCTTGGCACTAAGGGGTCTCCTGTTGTTTGGAGGCGCGACTCTGCGCGCCCATCCGAAAAGTGGACCCTCTGTGAGGATGGCTCAAGTGCATGTGTCTCCCAAAGTGAGGAAATGTTTCGAAAAGATTACTTCAGATTTCGAGGCAGGCTCAGGGGCCCCGCGAAAAATGCGCATCGGCGGTTTCATTTGTTGGAGTTGCTGGGCCTCCCCTGCGCTCGCAGTTTAGGTTTTTCTTCGACTTCTCTCTGGACCTCAAAAGTTACAGGGCCCCCTTGCGACTCGACCGATGTACCTGAAATTGCCAACTGGCTCCGGAAACTCCATGCATTTGGTTTTGGGTGCCGAGATCCAAAGAGCAGCAACTTTGTGCGAACTCCAGATGGCCCATGTTTGGTTGATGCGGACGGCATAACGCCAAAGTGCACAAAGCCAATGAGGGACCTAGGCAGACTCCTCGCCGAGACACATCCCAACTCTTCAATGGAATCATTAGCATTGTCAAATTATGGACCATGCCCAAAGACGGAACTAGACAAGTATCTAGGGTTCTTTCGAGGAATCCTAGGGCCCCCCACCAAGACACTGACCCCTCCGATTGGGTCAAAAAAAGAGAAAAAGTTGTAATACCCCCCAAAGAGACTCGTTGACAAAGAGGCCTCGGGCCTACGGCCCTCGCCCCAAAAACAAAAGTCATGAGTTTCACCCCTCCTTTTTGCCCACGAGATGATTGTAAATCTCACACATCCCAGCCCTTTCAGTGGCGGAAAAAGGGCTTCTTTGCCCGCAAATGCGATGGACGCAAGATCCAGCGCTACCACTGCCGCACTTGCAGCCGCTCCTTTTCTTCCCAAACTTTCCGCCTTGATTATCGTCTTCACCTTGTGCACCTCACCCAAAAGGTATTCGCCCTCTTCAACTCAAAAGTGAGCCAAAGACAAGCAGGGCTCATCCTGGGCTGCAACTACAAAACAATCGCACGAAGGCTCACACTATTTGGAGAGCATTGCCGCAAGTTTCATGAGCAACAGCTTCAA
>JASMMA010000049.1 GCA_030748415.1 Planctomycetota bacterium | reverse complement strand
AACAACTGGAAATGTTGAGCCAGGAATCGATCCCTCTTTACGGAGTGGGCGTTGAGGTTGATGGCTTAGTCGAGCGGTACTACCGCACGGTATTTAAATCGGAAAAAGTGGACCCAGAGGAGTTTCTTGGAATGGACATTTCGGGGTTCCGGCCCATGGTGGAAGACCGCCCTCTTTTGATGTTGCCGGAATATTTGCGAGCTGCACCTGCTGAGCGAGACGATGTTTACCGCAAAACCCAAAAGATGCGCTTGCGCTTTACTTTGGCGAATGGACAGTACTCCACTTTGGTTGCAAAACGATTGGCGATGCCGACTGAACGAGGGGAAGAGCCGCCGATGTTCTGGATTTCGCGGCATCGTTTGACTTTCCCTGATGACAATGGGCGCATGGATGCACCCGACCAAGTTTCTTATGACGAGCGCGACCGGGACACGGGGTACCGTGGGAAGCGCGAAGATTACAAGGACCAAAATCCGCAAAGAACCTCCGGTGGCGGTGGATACCGACGCGATAACCGCGACGGCGACAACCGTGGCGGCTACCAAGGCAAACCTTCTGGCGGCGGTGGATACCGACGCGATAACCGCGACGGCGACAACCGTGGCGGCTACCAAGGCAAACCATCCGGTGGCGGTGGATACCGCAGAGATAACCGCGACGGGGACAACCGCGGCGGCTACCAAGGCAAACCTTCTGGCGGCGGTGGATACCGACGCGATAACCG
>JASMMA010000048.1 GCA_030748415.1 Planctomycetota bacterium | reverse complement strand
ATACAAAATGCTAAGTATGTTTGCAGCAGTTTTACTGGTACTTCTATATATTTTCCTTGGTGCTGCTAGTGCTCTTTGCTTTCTAGTGGGTGCTGTAACCTCAGCGACTGCAGGCTACATAGGTATGAATACAGCAACTATTGCAAATTCAAGGACAGCTCAGGCTGCTCATGACAATGGAAGCGCTTCAGCTTTGACTGTCGCATTCTTTGGTGGTTCAGTCATGGGCCTTTCAGTTGCTGCTCTTGGTCTCCTTGGCCTTGGTGGTCTGTATTACTTTTTTGGTGCTGAACATTCGGAAGCTCTTCATGGATTTGCAATGGGTGGTTCAGTAGTAGCTCTTTTCTCTCGTGTAGGAGGAGGTATCTTTACAAAGAGTGCTGATGTTGGTGCTGACTTAGTTGGAAAAGTTGAAGCTGGCATCCCTGAAGATGATCCACGAAACCCTGCTGTTATTGCTGATAATGTTGGTGATAATGTTGGTGATATCGCTGGTATGGGTTCAGACATTTTTGAGTCTTACTGTGGTTCAATGATTGCAACTATTGCGATTGCCTCTACACTCTCAGCAATGGCACTTGATATGCTAGGTGGAAATAGAAGTGAGCTTATGTTTCTTCCACTAGCACTTGCATCGCTTGGTCTTGTTTGTTCTATCATCGGAATTATATTTGTTAAGCTTTCTTCAAACAAATCTCCTGAATCAGCATTAAGAATGGGTACGATTGGTTCAGCGGTATTATTTATTATCACTTCATATTTTCTGATTAGCTCTCTAGA
>JASMMA010000047.1 GCA_030748415.1 Planctomycetota bacterium | reverse complement strand
CATCGGTGCCGTCTTTCATAGATTCGGTCTCACGGTTAGGACTTGCAACCGAACCACAATCCAAATGGTCGCGCCCCAACACAATCGGTGCACTCAACTCGCCATCGCGCACCATGCGGTTGAACTCAAGACCGGCAACATGGCGCTCGCCATAACCAAGCCAGCAAATGCGGCTAGGCAAACCCTGAAAGGCGATGCGCTCGCCAGCCATGCGAATCCAACGACACAAACTTTCCTTTTCGGGGAAGAGTCGAAGAATCGCCTCGTCGGTTTTGCGGATGTCTTCAGGGTCGCCACTGAGTGCGGCCCAACGGAAAGGACCTTGGCCCTCACAAAAGAGCGGGCGAATATAGGCGGGCACGAAACCCGGGAAATCAAAAGCATTTTCAACGCCGGCTTCTTCTTGAGCGAAAGCGCGAATGTTGTTGCCGTAGTCGAATGTCTCCGCACCGCGCCGCTGGAGCTCGAGCATGAGTTCCACATGACGGCCCATCGTTGCGAAAGAACGCTTCTGGTAATCCACCGAATTATTTTTCCGTAACGCCAAGGCTTCCTCATACGTCATCCCGTCAGGCACATAGCCGTTGAGAGGGTCGTGGGCGCTGGTTTGATCGGTCAGCACCTCCGGCGTGAGGTCGCGGTCCACCAAAGCTTGCAGAAGTTCGGTGGCGTTACAGCACACCCCAATGCTCACAGCTTCGCCTTGTTCTTTGGCAGAAGTCGCACGAGTGATTGCAGTGTCCAAATCGGGCGCGTATTCATCCAAGTACTTCGTGCGCAGGCGAAAGTCGATGCGG
>JASMMA010000046.1 GCA_030748415.1 Planctomycetota bacterium | reverse complement strand
GCCTTGGCCCACCAAGCTTTTTTGGGCAAGACCGTTCATGCAGGGGAGGACTACGGGCCTGAGTCCATCTTTCAAGCCATTACGGACTGTCACGCAGACCGCATTGGACACGGCACCTGGGTTTTCTCAACCGACCATGTCACCGATCCGTCCATATCCAAAAAGCGGGAGTACATCAAACGACTCACGGAATACATTGCTGACCGTCGCATCACGCTTGAGGTTTGCTTAACCTCAAATCTCCAAACAATTCCAGGGCTTCGCTCCCTATCGAATCATCCGATGAAGAAAATGCTGCGGGAGCGCCTATCGACCACCCTTTGCACGGATAACCGCCTGATTTCTCGCACGACCGTTACTGGGGAGTGGGAAAAATCCATCGAAGCCTTCCGACTTCGCCCGAAACAGGTATCTGACCTCTTAGTTTACGGTTTTAAGCGAAGTTTTTTTCCGGGTAATTACCGCGGAAAGCGGGCATTTGTGCGCCAAATCCTTGATTACAGGGATGCCGTTTTTGCCCGGCACGGGGTTCGCCACAAAAAGTGACCAAACTTTTCCTGAGTTGCGTCGTTGAACTTTTAGAAACCCCATGAAAGTGACTCATGAGCCCTCAGATTTGTGCCTTCTCGAGCAATATCGAAGAGGGGATTGCTCTGCCTTCGAATCCCTGGTGGATCGCTGGCAAGCTCCTCTCCTCCGCTTTGCTTTTTCGTTTCGGAGAGAGCGGGCCGCAGCAGAGGATTCGGTTCAGGAGACATTTTTGCGGTTTTTGCGCTCAACGCCGGAGTGCGGTAGTTCCGGCTCATTGGGTCC
>JASMMA010000045.1 GCA_030748415.1 Planctomycetota bacterium | reverse complement strand
GGCCTTTCGCAACTGATGCCGCAAAGGGAATAAGCGGCATGTTTTCATTGGATAATGGAACAGGGCGTAGATTTTTAACAAAATCATAAATTTGTCTAGTGGAAGACGATAAAACTAAATAGACAACTCAAAAAATATCTGTATTTAATAGAATATGAGCCAAATTTTATTAACTGATATTAGACAAAAGTTTCTAGACTACTTTAAGAAAAATAGTCATAAAATTGTGGATTCAAGCAGTCTCGTTCCTAATAACGATCCAACCCTAATGTTTACAAACTCGGGAATGGTTCAATTTAAAAACATCTTTACAGGATTAGAAAAGAAACCTTTTAAAACAGCAACTACATCACAAAAATGCATTAGAGCTGGCGGTAAACATAATGATCTTGAAAATGTAGGTTATACACCAAGACATCATACATTTTTTGAAATGTTGGGAAATTTTTCCTTCGGAGACTATTTTAAGGAAAAAGCGATTTATTATGCATGGGAATTATTAACAAAAGACTTTGGAATCCCAAAAGAAAAATTATCAGCAACTGTTTATTCTGAGGACGAAGAAGCTTTTAAACTATGGAAAAAAGTAACCGGATTACCAGAAAACAAAATCGTTAAAATTTCAACTGCTGACAACTTTTGGTCTATGGGTGAAACAGGTCCATGTGGTCCTTGTTCAGAAATATTCTATGATCATGGCGATAAACTAAAAGGTGGACCGCCAGGAAATTCTGATCAAGAGGGCGATAGATTTATTGAAATTTGGAATTTAGTATTTATGCAATTTGAACAAGTCTCAAAGGATAAAAGAGTAAATTTGCCTAAACCATCTGTTGATACAGGAATG
>JASMMA010000044.1 GCA_030748415.1 Planctomycetota bacterium | reverse complement strand
TTTTGGGGCTGCAACTCCAAAAATTATCACGCCAGAGTTTGTAAGAGATGAGGTGGCTCGTGGTCGTGCAGTCATTCCAAATAATATTAACCATCCTGAGACTGAGCCAATGATTATTGGAAGGAACTTCTTGGTCAAGATTAATGGAAATATTGGCAATTCAGCTCTCGGCTCTTCGATAGATGAAGAGGTTGGAAAAATGGTTTGGGGTGTTCGCTGGGGCGCTGATACAATTATGGATCTCTCAACAGGTAAAAACATTCATGAGACAAGGGAGTGGATTATTCGTAACTCTCCTGTCCCAGTTGGAACTGTTCCTATCTATCAAGCACTTGAAAAGGTTAAAGGTATAGCTGAAGATTTGACTTGGGAGATTTTTAGAGACACTCTAATCGAGCAAGCTGAGCAGGGTGTTGACTACTTTACAATTCATGCTGGTGTTCGACTCAAGTACGTCCCACTGACGATGAACAGGGTAACTGGAATAGTGTCTAGGGGTGGATCAATAATGGCTAAGTGGTGTCTTGCGCATCACACTGAGAGCTTTCTTTATACTCATTTTGAAGACATTTGTGAGATTATGAAGTCTTATGATGTTACCTTTTCGCTTGGAGATGGCCTTAGACCAGGCTCAATTGCTGATGCAAATGATGCAGCTCAGTATGGAGAACTTGAGACCTTAGGCGAGCTTACAAAAATAGCGTGGAAGCATGATGTCCAAACCTTTATTGAAGGACCTGGGCATGTACCAATGCATATGATCAAAGACAATATGGAAAAGCAGCTTAAAGAGTGTGGTGAAGCGCCTTTCTATACTCTAGGACCTCTCACAACAGATATCGCACCAGGATATGATCATAT
>JASMMA010000043.1 GCA_030748415.1 Planctomycetota bacterium | reverse complement strand
TCGTTCCAACTTCAAGAATTGGGAACAGGTCAGTTAAGTAATCTCGCAAAACATTCCCTGTTACCGAAATCGTATCAAGCCCTCCCTTGCAACGCTCGCAAGAATATGTACACGCAGCTTTCGGGGGCATGGTGTGGAACTCTAAACCAGCAGTGTCGTGCTCAGGAAGATACGCATCTACCTTTTTAATAATTTCAGCGTCGTGTGCACGGTTTGCGTCTAGCCAAAAAACTGCAGGGTTACCCGTTGCCCTAGCCCTGTTGACTGCCAACTTCACCCAATCGCGAATTGGCGCATCTTTTGTTTGGCACATGCGCCAGATGTCGCCTTCCTCAACTTCATGTTGCATAAGCACATCACCAGAAGCATCTATTACTTTGACAATTCCGGGGGCGGGGATTTCGAAAGTTTTATCGTGCGAACCATACTCTTCTGCTTTTTGCGCCATTAAGCCAACATTGGAAACACTTCCCATTGTTGTGGGGTCAAACGCGCCGTGTTCCTTACAAAAGTCAATGACTGCTTGGTAAACGCCCGCGTACGAAGAATCAGGAATTACACAATTTGTGTCTTGTTGTTCACCATCTGCATTCCACATCTGGCCAGAGGTCCTAAGCATTGCTGGCATCGATGCATCAATGATGACATCGCTTGGCACATGCAAGTTTGTGATGCCCTTGTCTGAGTCCACCATCGCAACACCCCCCCCGGAAGTGTAGATTGTTTGGACATTCGCTTCGATTTCTGCTCGCTTGTCATCGGGAAGAGAAGTAATTTTCGCTTCAATATCACCAAAACCATTTCGCACATCAACGCCTAGTTTTTCAAACAGTTCACCATACTTCTCGAATAGCCCCCGAAAGTACGCTT
>JASMMA010000042.1 GCA_030748415.1 Planctomycetota bacterium | reverse complement strand
GCCACAGGTGGTCATCGATAGATCAAAGGATTTTACCCCTTCCTACCGAGTACCGTCTACCTCTCCCACTCCCTAGTTGTGCAGTATTTTCGGCAGCCCACATGTTGAGCATGTGGATTTAACCGAAGACTTACAAAACAGGCTACGGATGCTTTAGGCCCAATAATCCTCCTGACCACTTGAGGTGCTGGTTTTACCGCGGCGGCTGACACCAGAACTTGCCCACCCCTTATTCATTAGTGGTTCTACGACTAACAAAAGATTCCTTTAGCAGGAAACACTCGGATTAACCTTGTCGTGCTTTCGCACATTGCAAAGTTTTCTCGCCTGCTGCGTCCCATAGGACCTGGGTCCTTGTCTCAGTACCCATCTCCGGGCTACTCCTCTCAGAGCCCGTACCTGTTATAGCCTTGGTGGGCCATTACCTCACCAACAAGCTGATAGGCCGCAGTCCCATCCTATGGCGAAATTCATTTAAGCCATAAACCATTCCAGGCATAATGACCTATCGGGTATTATCATCAGTTTCCCGAAGTTATCCCCGTCCATAAGTTAGGTTGACTACGTGTTACTGAGCCGTATGCCTTGTATTACTACAAAGACTAACATGGCTTAGTATCAATCCGATAGCAGTCAGGTCCGGCAGGATCAACCGGATTCTGAATTATTTGAATTATTGAAGTACAAATTTGCACAATTTTCTTTTATTGAAATTGACGGAATGCACATAATCTTCACATCTCAGATTTGATCTTGTGATCAGATCCTCATTTTGTATGCGTAACTGGAGGCTTGTAAATCATAAAATGGCCAATATACCATACTTCATCACAAGCGCCGCTCTTGCGTTACGTATGCAAGAATTTGAGTTAGTGGAATACATA
>JASMMA010000041.1 GCA_030748415.1 Planctomycetota bacterium | reverse complement strand
GGGTGAAAGGCCAAACAAACCCGGAGATAGCTGGTTCTCTCCGAAATCTATTTAGGTAGAGCGTCATGTATTACTTCTGGGGGTAGAGCACTGTTATGGCTAGCGGGTCGTCAAGACTTAGTAAACCATTGCAAACTCCGAATACCAGAAAGTATAAGCATGGCAGACACACTGCGGGTGCTAACGTCCGTAGTGGAAAGGGAAACAACCCAGACCGTCAGCTAAGGTCCCAAAATTATAGTTAAGTGGGAAACGA
The DNA here is from genome assembly GCA_030748415.1 of Planctomycetota bacterium. Taxonomy (GTDB): domain Bacteria; phylum Planctomycetota; class UBA1135; order UBA1135; family UBA1135; genus UBA7888. The sequence goes on along the minus strand of JASMMA010000041.1, from coordinate 646 downwards.
TGTGAAAAGGCCCAGACAGCCAGGAGGTTGGCTTAGAAGCAGCCATTCCTTTAAAGAGTGCGTAATAGCTCACTGGTCGAGTCGGTTTGCGCGGAAGATTTAACGGGGCTAAACTATATACCGAAGCTGCGGATCGCAATTTATTGCGATGGTAGGAGAGCGTTCTGTAAGCCGTTGAAGGTGAACTGAGAGGTTTGCTGGAGGTATCAGAAGTGCGAATGCTGACATGAGTAACGATAAAGGGGGTGAAAAACCCCCTCGCCAGAAGTCCAAGGTTTCCTACGCAACGTTAATCGGCGTAGGGTTAGTCGGCCCCTAAGGCGAGGCAGAAATGCGTAGTCGATGGGAAACGGGTTAATATTCCCGTACTTCATATAACTGCGATGGGAAGACGGAGAAGGTTAGCTCAGCAAGGCGATGGTTGTCCTTGTTCAAGCGTGTAGAAATGGTTCTTAGGAAAATCCGGGAACCTCTATTTCAAGGCGTGATAACGATCCCTCTTTTGGGAGAAGTGAGTAATACCATACTTCCAGGAAAATCCTCTAAGCTTCAGGTTATATGAAACCGTACCCCAAACCGACACAGGTGGACGAGATGAGAATTCTAAGGCGCTTGAGAGAACTCGGGTGAAGGAACTAGGCAAAAT
>JASMMA010000040.1 GCA_030748415.1 Planctomycetota bacterium | reverse complement strand
AGCTTTGGCTTCCATCATGTTTTAGAGGGTTGGGACCACCTCGCCTTTCTTGCCGCCCTTCTTTTTGGAATTGCGGGACTTGGTTCTTTATTGGGAGCCGTTACCGCTTTCACCCTGGCTCATTCAGTTACTCTCGCGCTTTCGGCTTTGGGTATTTTTTCGCTCAACCCTCAAATCGTAGAACCTGGGATTGCTCTTTCCATTGTGTTTACTCTTTGGTGGCACCTTCGAAGCAAGTCCCCGCGACCGTGGCGGCCGGCATTTGCTTTTGGTCTTCTGCATGGGTTTGGTTTTGCTGGCGTTCTCGGAGGGATTGGGCTTCCGCCCCAGGCAAAGGCAACTGCCCTTTTGAGTTTTAACCTTGGCGTTGAGGCTGGGCAGTTGGCCTTTGTACTCCCTGCTCTCATTCTTGCCTGGCTTACACTCCGACTATTCAAGAACAACCAATGGGAACTCCGTGTCCGCGGTGGAACCGTTGTTGCGGCAGTTGGCCTGGCGGCCTTTTCGAGCGCTGCAATGACCCAATGGTTAGCCCCTGCGGAAGGGGAGCTTTCCTACCCCTTTTTATGGCAAGTAGGCCTCGCCCTTGCCCTCACGGTTTCCGCTCTTCCTTTCTTGCCCAAAGCTGAAGATTCGGAACCCTCCCTCCGGTCAGCCGCCACTTCCGCCTGGCTTCTTTACGCCCTCTTTATTTTGGGCCAGCAACTTGGCGCGGGCTGGGTGCAATAAATACAGGCTTATAGGCTTTCTTCCTTAGCCGGCCTCAATCTCCAACAGGTCCGCCTTTTGCTCCAGACCGCCGGCAAAACCACCCATGCCATCTTTGGCAAGGACTCGATGGCAGGGAACCAAAAGCGGCATCGGGTTCTGGGCCATGGCTGTTCCAACCGCTCGGCAAGCGCGAGGAGAGCCGCAAGCTTGGGCGACTTCCGAATAACTTTTTGTGTGGCCTACTGGGATTCGGCTCACAAAACGGTAAACCTTGCTCATAAAGGGCGAATGGCCAGGCATTCGCCATGGGCCAGGAAAATCACAAGGAGTGCCTTTCATAAAGGTGGACAACCACTTCCCCACTTGCGAGCGGGTTGGTGCCCCACAGGGTCGCCCCCCTTTCGCACGCAAACGCGCACCACTAGGAAGGTGAATGGCCAGGAGTTCGCCCTCGGGAGAAAAACTAAACCAAACCTTTCCGATTGGGGAATCGTGAGATTCGCGAAATTGAACTTCAGGCGGTTCGTTCATGGCAAAGCTAGAATAGCAGGGTGATTCAGGTCTTCCTTAGCCGCCTCCTTCTTTTGGATAATCAGCCTCAGCAGGTGATTTCCTTGCAGGAGTCTGAAGGTGAAAAACGATCCCTTCAAATGGTGATTGGCTCCCACGAGGCTCAGGAACTCAACCGAATCCTGCACAAGCAAGAAACTCCTCGTCCCCTGACTCACGAGCTGGCTTCCCAGCTGATGAAGGAGCTAGGAGGAACCCTCCAACAGGCCGTCATTCACGATTACCAAGAGGGAACTTTTTTTGCAGAACTACATATTGAGCAAAA
>JASMMA010000003.1:53770-220378 GCA_030748415.1 Planctomycetota bacterium | reverse complement strand
CAGATAGTCGCCAGCCATAACAGCGCCTCGACATGCCATCCTGTGCAAACTTTCTTCCTGAAGAGTGTCGGGGGTGGACTGCGTCGTTTGGTTGCTGATATCCCTGGCCCCCTCAATAATCCGCAAGCCGATGAAATCGAAACGGCCTCTCTGTTAGAACAAGTTAATTCGGCATTGCCCCAAATTAAGCTCACAAAAGCTGATGTTGTTGGAAGTTTCGCGGGTTTGCGGCCCCTTGCAAAATCGGAGCATCAAGATTCCAGCAAGGTCTCCCGTGAAGAGCGAATCCATGAGGATGAGACGGGCTTGATAACAATTTTAGGAGGTAAGCTCACAACTTACCGCCAAATGGCAGAGAATGTAGTGAACCTCGTGGCAAAAAAATTGGGTCGCCCATTCCCTAGATGTAGAACAAAGTCCATTTCTCTCTTTGCTTCTCCTGTTTCCAAAGACCCTATTCAGTCTTCTTTTGGAAGCGAAGCAATGCGAGTGCAGAGAATCGCAGATGAGTGTCCCCGTTGGAGGCAACCTATGGTTCCTGGGCAATCCCCAATCTACGCAGCAGCAATTTATGCCCTGCGATATGAGCGGGCGGTAAAGCTTTCTGATCTACTCCTTCGTCGCACAAGACTTGGTGTTTTGGACTGGAAAGGAACCCAAGTATCTGCCCTCCAAATCGCGAATACCCTTGCCGAAGAAGCCCGTTGGAACCCTGAAAGGGAGGTTGCTGGGCTCTTAGAGGAGCAACCTTGATTGCGCCAATTCGTTGCGTTGCGCATGGGCGCATGAACGGAAAGGGAGGGCTGAATTCCGAGGCATCTCGCTTGAATATTCCAATTGAATGGACTCGCCAGCCTGGTGATGTCCAAAAGCTTACAAAGAAAGCTATAGAGAATGGTGCGACCCGTGTCGTTGTAGCAGGCGGCGATGGTTCATTCTTTGAAGCCGCCAATGTTTTGCGTGGCACCGAAGTTGCTTTGGGCTTTGTTCCGGGAGGAACGGGAAACGACTTGCGGCGCACTTTGGGCACGCCAGAGGATCGGATGGAAGCGATTCGTTTCGCTATGGAGGGGGATATCAAAAAGATGGATGTGGGCCTCGTCCGGTTTTCGACGCCAAACGGTGAAGAAGAGCGAATCTTTCTCAACATCGCAGAAGTCGGATTCGGTGCCGAAGTGGTAATCCGAATGAATAACGTTGGCCGCTTTGCTGGATCAAAGCTTGCCTACCCACTAAGCCTTCTCTCCTGTTTGTTTTCCTATCGAAAGCGGCCGGTTGAGGTGCATTGGGGAAACAACAAACAATCTGTTCCCGCCCTCACAAACCTAGCGGTCGCCAATGGTCGCTTTTTTGGCCGTGGCCTTCAGCCTGCACCACAAGCCCAAGTGGACGACGGCCTTTTTGACATCCTTCTCATTGAGGGGCTCTCCGCTATTAAAATTGCAACCAGGTTTCCTGCTCTAAAGGACGGTCCGCCCCCGGGGGAGCCGGGAATGACTGAGTTTCAAACTCAATCTATCCTCGTCACGGGACCTTCAACGGTTGGGGTAGAAGCTGACGGTGAAACTCTTGGCAATCTCCCTGCATCCTTTTCAGTCCTGCCGAACGAATTGTTCGTAGTGCGACCTTAGGCGAAAAAAACTACGCACTCGCCGAGTTGAATTTCGCCGCCAGGGGCTTGGAGTCGGCCTGATTCAAAAGTACTGTCTAATTTTTTACGGACAACGGGGTCTGCACCTTCAAAACCGTGAATCAACACAACAGAATTTTTTTGGTGACGTAATGGCGTCGCAAGTTCGCCTCGGCGGGGCGGCCCTTGTTTTCTCGCGCGACCGACGAGGTCTTCCCAACCCGACTCACCCTCGTGTTCCACGAGGTCGAGTTCGATTAAACGAGCGGGGGACCCGGACCAATGCTCAGCAAGAACACGAGCGAGCGTAATCGCGTCCCCAGTAGAAAGGCTTTCCATTGGAAACACAGCTCGACAACCTGTGGTAGCGGGGTCTTGAATCTGCTGAACAACTTCTTGAATGGCCTTGGTCATTTCTGAAGAAAAGTGATTCGATTCTGAAATCAGGTTTTCCAAGCGCTCTTCTTCACTTGCCAAAACCCAATCTTTGCGCAGGTGGCCTTCGCGCGCAACAGCGGCGGCAACTTCCTCCGTCCGAAGCCGACGGTTTGGCTCATAAACCGCATCCGGGTCCAAAAATGGTTCTCTTGGGGCCATGCCTCCCAAAATATCCCAAGCACAAGCTTGATCGATCAAATCCACGGCTGCGCCAGGCAGTCGACGACTGGGCAAGTAGTCCTCAGCCCAATCTGCGGCAGCGGCTAAAGCCTCATCGGAAATCTTCATGTCGTGAAAAGACTCCATGTGCCCGCGCAAGTCATCCAAAACGAGAACGGTTTGCTCCACGGACAATTCGGGTAAAGCTAAGGGGCGGAACCGGGTGAGAAGGTCGGGCTCTTGGGTTTCTAGCCGTGCCAAGCCTGCGCCATCTGTGGTCGCTGCAAAACGAAAACGGCCCGCGACCAACGCGCGCCTGAGGGGGTCGTCTAATCGCTCGGTTGCCCCCTCCAATAAAGTGTGAATGTCCTCAAAGACAACCAAAACCTGTTCGGTCTTCGAAAGGTCTTCAAAAAAATCTTCCAGTTGTAAAGCCGGATCGGGCCCTTCACGTAAACCCAACCGCAAAGTTGCTTCGGTTACCCGAAGTAATCGGTGACCATCTCCACCTCGCTCGCTCCAGGCGCAGAAAAGAGCGGTCCGGCCAGTGCCAACGCCACCCACCAAGAGTGGAGCTTCTCCTTGTTGAATCAGCTCTTCCAGAGCGGATATTTCAGCCTGCCGGCCCTGCGGGGGTGTTTTGGTCGAAGATTGCTCAAATCCCGAACTAAACCGATCAATGGGCGTACCTGTTCCCAAGGTGTCCATTTCGCGACGCTTTTCCAACATAGAAGCCAGCTGTCTCCGCAAAACGGGGCGGGCAGGACCGCCTGAAGTCGGGCGCATGGAATCCAAAATGCGCGAGGGGGTTGAGCGTGAATCGGAAAGAACTGCCTCCAATAAATGTAGTGGCCCAGCCTGCAACCAACCCGTAGTTTCTGCAAGTATGGATGCACGGTCACGGATTCGGTTGAGGCGTGGTGTCGCGGGAAGGGCGCTTCCGCCTAACTTTTGGCTTCCATGCCTTAGCCAAGCGCGGACAAGTTTTTCTAGTCGCTCGGAATCGAGGTTTGCCCCACTGCAGGCTCTTTGAACATCGGGACCACCGGCTTCCAAAAGCCCAAGAAACAAGTGTTCGACACCCAAAAACCCGGAGCCGTAATTATGTGCTTCATAAGAAGCAAAATGAAATGCCTGCCGAGCAGCTGGTGTAAGAGATGTTGTTTTCAAACTTCACCCCCATCATCCGCCACGATTTCAACAAGAGTGTTTCCAACACAGAAAACAACGCCGGAAGAAACGGGCAGCTTTCCTTGAATGGGCTCCGACCCAATCCATGTTCCCGCATTCGTTCCGAGGTCCTCAATCCAAACAAGGCCATTCAATAACCAAAGTCGGGCATGCTTTTCAGCGACGGTGGAATCGGAATCGAGCGACAAATCACATTCGGGGCCGCGACCAATCAGCATTGCGCCATCCGTGGTGAAATGAGCAAGACCATCCATGGGTCCTGTTACAACCTCTACCCGAAGAACTTGGGCCTCTTTTTCGGGCGAGTTTTCTTGTGGAATCAACCCCACTTATCCCTCGCGTTCAACGAGTAATCCCATACTCACTGAAAAGCCATGTATGTAAGGCATGCCACATACGCTACCAATCTCGCCAGCTGCAAACATGCCTGCGACTGCAGTTTCTGGGAAGAAGGTGCTTGCCAAACCCGCATCATGATTCGTGCGGCCAAAAAGCCCCTGGCCTCGACCGGTACAAGTAAACAAAAGCGCTCCGGCTGATGCTGGGTAGAGACTACTTGCCAATCCCAAGGTGTCGGATAAATCCTGGTGGGCTGTGTTGTGGTCTCGCGCGTGAAATTGAAGCTCCATACCTTCGCTCACCTGATCGCTTACTGCAACCGCGCCGGTTTGTTTGTCCACGCCTACAACACCGCGAATCACAAACCCGCCAGCTCCAAGATCGCCAGTAGATGTCACTTTTCGCAAACCCACTTGCGGGGCTTGCCGGAAGCGTTTCGAATCTTCTTCTTCTAGCTCGCTCACCATGGAATCCAGGCCTTGGTATGCGGGGAGTTCGTCGAGTTCAAATATGACATTATTTTTACTACGAGTTACCGTGAAGGGTTTTCCAATAGGTCGGCAACCTTGAGAAACAAGGGGCTCAATTGTGGCAGTCCCGTCAATAACAAAGCCAACTGCGCCAGACTCCACAATGCGCTCATCTACCAAAAAACGATTGCTACCGGGGTGGTTCCCGCCGCTTGCAACACCGCCCACAATAGGCGGCATGCGTTTCATTTGGCGAAGGGAATTCAAAAATGGAGACAAGGGGAAACTAAATGGGTCAGCCAACAACACAATGCTGGCTTCTTCCCCGACATCGGGCCAGCCGCGAACCATTCCTGTATCGCCTTCCTCTTCGAAAGTCAGGTGAAAGCTTTGCGCCCGGGCGCCGGGGATTCGAGCGGCTAAAAGAGAAAGCCCAGGGCCATCTTCAATCTCAACTGCTCCGGCAACAACACCACTGGCACTACAACCTATGCTCACTTCCGCGCCCAAGCGATACTGCAGCTCGTCGCGAAGCAACTTTGCCTCATGTGCGTGATGAGGAGTAAAGAAAAGGGTGGCAATGTCGGGGTTTCCGCCAAGCCGTTCCAAAATACCGTCCACCACCTCGACCATCGCCTGAGAAGTATCTGCCAACATTGAAATGGCAGCTTCAGCATGAAAGTTAGTAGATGGCGACATGGGGTAGTGCGTATGACAAGTTTAGCGTGGGAAGGCTTCGGGGAGTCCGCCATCAACGGGTAACCATGCTCCGGTTGTGGGAGTTTGTTGAGTGGCAAAAAAGACGACCGCCCGTCCAACATCGGTCGCGGTTACTTGTGTCTGGAGTAGGTTCCGGTTTTGGTAGTGGCTCTCAAGCTCTTCCTCCGAAAACCCTTTAGCTTTCGCGCGGTCAGGACCGACTGTTTCCCACAAACCGGAGCTTCGCTCACCGTGATGAAAAATGGCATCGGGACAAATCATGTTTACGCGAATGTTGTGGCTTGCAAGCTCTAGAGCGGCAACGCGGGCCAGCTGGTGAGCGCCCGCCTTACTGGAACTATACGCCGCAAATGCTGCTCCTGGAGCAGGAACATTCTTGGAGCTTATAAGAATAATGCTTCCGCCAACCCCTTGCTTTTGAAGGGTTTTCGCGGCAATTTGGGTGCTCAAAAATGCGCCCGTTTGGTTGATTTCAACCAATCGCCGCCAAGTGGACTCTTCGAGGTCGGCAATCTCGCCCACTGCAGCAACACCAGCATTGGGGATAAAAATATCTAGTCCCCCATAATGGAGAATGATTTTGCTCATCGCCTGTTCTAAGGATTCCTTCGAGCAAACATCGGAAACCAAAGTCATGCACTTATCTGTCCCGAACTTTTGGACCAAACGGGAGTGAGTTTCTTGAAGTGCATCGGCATCCAAATCAAGAAGGGCAACGCATGCCCCTTCCTTTAAAAGCTCCTCTGCAACCCCTTCGCCGATTGCGCCAGCACCACCCGTGATGGCCGCTATTTTTCCAGTAAGTGGCTTTTCCTTTTTCTTCCCAAGCTTAGCTTGCTCTAAAGACCAATATTCCATTTCAAAAAGTTCAAGCTCCCCTAGCCCACAATAGGCCCCCAGAGATTTTGAATTAACTTTTGTGAGCACATTATGTTCAGCCAAGTCGGCGGCAATGGCTGCCTCTTTTGTGGTTTTTCCAACTCCAATCAACCCGACGCCAGGCACAAGAAACACCCTTGGGTATGGGTCGAGTGATACCTTTTCTCCGTGGGCCTTGCATCCCCGTTCGAAGTAAGCCTGATACTCCAGAGTGTATTTTTGAACAGCCTGTTTGGGGTTTCCCTCTACCCAGCATGGTAGATTTTTTATGCGTAGGCTGTGGTCGGGAGTAAGGGGCGGAGTCACAAGAAGTTCTTCGGCTCCTTCATTGGAAAGCGCCGCGAGTAGATTGGGATGATTTCTGATTTCAAACAGAAATGAGCCTTTAGCGGAGACCGCACCCCTAAGTTCAAGCAACAAATCCGGGTCGGGCTCTTCAAAACTACATTCAGTTGGTGGCACATTTGAATATTGTTGCTCAGCTAGACCGACGAGCTCCTGGTGTAATTGAAGTGCTTCCTTTGCAGATTCGGAAAAGGTGAAGAGTCCATGATGGCGTAAAACAACCCCAACGGCGGACGGATTGGATTCAACGGTTTCTGCAACTGCTTTAGCTAAGGGAAAACCCGGCATCACAAAAGGAAGTTGGACAACCCGATTGCCAAACACCTCCCTGCAAAGTTCTTCGCCGTTTCCTCGATTGGTGAGCGCCAAAACTGCATTAGCATGACTGTGCAAAACAAATTGGTGTGGCAAAAAGGCGTGCAGAAGAGTTTCTACCGATGGAGAAGGGCCACTGGGGTTCAGCATGCAAATGCGCAGAGCCGAAACCATTTCCTCGTCCGACATTTCGGGCCGATTTCTAAGGGAGCGTAACTTTTCTAAATCAAGCGCGGGGAACCCTTCCTCTTGAATCGTAGCCAAATCCCACCCCGAACCTTTTACCCAAAGGACAGCTTGTTCCTCTCCGAAAATGTTGGTTGTTGTTCCTTTTGCGGAAGTGTTCCCTCCACCATGAAGAACCAGATTGGGGTTGCTGCCTAATTCGCGGGATACAGAAACGAGTTCTTCTAGAGGATGTGTTTGTGGCTTGGTCATCGCCAATCAAAACATACTCGCTGGATCAAACATGTCCGGAGCTTCAGGATCGTCAAACTCGTCTAGCTCTAAAACATCGGTATCGTCTAAAAAGTAAAGGTCCTCGATAATCCCATCTTCCATAATGAATTCGGCTCGAAAGGTTCCGGTTACTTCAATCGTGTTGTATGTGTAATCCAATCCTTTACCAGCACGAACATTAACCAAGAGAAGTTCGTTCAATCTCGGCGGCGCACCAAAACAGCAGCCCCACAAACTTCGAATCAAGTGAAAACGAGTAATGTTTTCAAAATCCACATCGGGCATCATAAATCCCCGCAAACTAATCCGCTTCCCCTGGAGTTCATGAATAAAGGCCGGAAAGGGATCTTCGAGGTCTTCGTTAAATTCCCAAGCACCCAAAAAATCAAAGTCCACTGGAACGGGGTCGGAATCGTTGCCAACATGCTTGCGAGGAAGTGCGAAATCGATTTCAACTTCTCGAACCATTTCCCACGAATCGAGAGCCCCCTCGAGTCCATCAAAAATAATGGGGCCATTTTCACTAGAGGTCGTAAGTGTCGGGGAGCCTGACTGGGTTTCTGAGCTCTCGGCTTCCGAACACGAAACCAACAGAAGAAGGATGGGGATGAATCGCACAGCTTTGATTATCGCGCGGCGGGGCGGAGGCGCACTGTTTCATCCAAATAACATGCCCCTTCGCCCAAGTCTGTCACCCGCGCTGCGATGAGGGCGTTTGCGGAGCGGCCGCGAAAGTGCCAGCCGCCCTTGGGGACGACCACTGCTTCGGGGTGGACGCGGTCATCAAATATGACTTCTACTTTGAGATTTCCCCATTCCGACTCAAGGACGGCCGATTCGCCGTCAGATATTTGCCCTTTCCCGATTGCGGCGGCGGTTTCGGGGTGAATCCTGGCCTCGGTGGGGCCGGTTTGGGCACCATTTGAGGCCTGAGAGCCCTGGGTGCTGGATATTGAGTTGCTTAGTAGATAGAGGGGAAATTCAGGGCTCGGGGAAGGAACCGAAGTGGGAAGTTTGTGAATCAAGTTCATTTTCCCAGTTGGCGTGGGGAACTTCCGGCCCTCAAATACCACTTTGGGGGCGAAGGGCTTGCGTACGGATTCCTTCCGGAGCCGTTTTGGAGAAATGCCCAATGGCTCCAAATCTCGAACTATCCGCTCTTTCCACCCTTCTTCATCGTATGGGAAAGCCGCCCCTATCCCTGTTCGTTCCGCAAGTTGGGTAAAGATTTCTAGGTCGCTTCGGGCACCTTTAGCGGGCTCAACAACTTTGCGTACATCGCTAATCCAATAGTGCCCGTATGAACCAATCAAGTCATCTTCCTCTAACATTGTTGTAGTAGGTAAAACTAAATCTGCACACTGGGCGGTGTCCGTTAAAAAAGAATCTGAAACAACGGTAAACTCTCGGCTCTGCAATGCTTGGGCAACTTTTCCGCTATCAGGAAGCATTACCACTGGATTCGCACATGTCACCCAAACCATTCGAACGGGGGGGTCGTGGGCGGCCATAATTTCCGCCCCAAGTCTTGGTTCGGAAAGTGTCCTAGGTACTGCTGCAACTCCTTTCAAAAACGAAAGATTAAAACCCGAAGTGCGGCCACAGTAAAAAGAAACCCCCGCACCCGGAATTCCAATGTTGCCCGATATTCCTGCAAGAGAATCCAATAGACGAATACACGCACCACCATTCGCACGACGCTGCATTCCCCATCCGCATAAAATTGTGGCGGGGCCACTCCCATAAAGTTCTGCTAACTTTTCAACTACCGAAAGTTCAACACCGGTGGGCTTAAGCCAATCGGATGGCGTGCGGCACTCCACCATCGCCCTGTACTCCGGAAGGTTTTCACACCATTTTGCGGCTCCAGAATCCACCATACCTTTTTCAAACAACACCCCGGCCAAAGCAAGTGCTAGGAAAGGATCTGTTCCGGGTCTAGGCTGAATAACCAAATCGCATGTGCGAGAGGTGGCGTGTCGAATCGGGTTAATCGAAATGAGCTTGGTGTTTCTCTTTAGCGCTTGCTTTAGAAAAGGAATTAAATGAACATTTGAAACATTTGGATTTTTTCCCCAAAGCAAAATTGTCTCCGCGTTTTCAAGGTCCGACAAGTCGTTACTTTCGGAGCTCCCGAAATCGAGCTCCTGCGCGGCGTAACCAGGCCCGTCACAAATATTTCCTCGCTTTGTTGTGCACGGGCCAAAGCTATCAAAAAACCAACCGTTCAATTTTTTGAGTATTCCGAGGGAGCCGCCACATTGATAATGAAAAATCGATTCCGGTCCAGACTCCCTTCGGAATTGAATCAACTTGCTTGCACATAGCTCAAGAGCTTCCTCCCAGGTGATTTCTTTGAAGGCTGAGCGGGGGCTTTTGGGATTAACCGTTCCCGTTCGAATAAGGGGAGTTGTTAGCCGGTCGGGGTCTTCAACACGGCGAACATAATTTTTCGTCCTTTCGCAAAGCGCTCCGCGTGTAATCGGGTGATTTGGGTCCCCTTGGAGTTTTGTGATTCGCCCATCTTTAACCGTGGCAATCATGCCGCATGCGTCGGGGCAATCGCGAGTACACGCTGTTCGAATCTCCACTCTTGCCTTAGTTCGTCGAAGCCAAATGCTTGGCCGCTTCTGTTCGATATGCGGAAAGTGCGGGCACCAATCCCGCCAAACCGCCGACAATGATGACTCCTAAGAGAAGCTGAAGTTCGCTCAATCCTGGAATTGCAGAAACTGAAACCCCCGTTTGCGCTTGGAGAATCCCCGAAGCGGCCCAAGTGCCGACCCCGGCAAGTAATAAACCAAGAACGCCACCAAATGCAGCAATGCCGACAGATTCCGCAACAACCATCGCAAGTACGGTCCGGCGGCCCGCCCCAAGAGCGCGAAGAATGGCGAACTCTTTTTTCCTTGCGCCCATTGTGTTGTAAATCGCTACAAGAACTCCCACCAAAGCAACTGCCATTACTAAGGCTGCCACAAGCCGTAAAGCACGGTCCACTCCACCAATAAGTTCGAACAACTTTCGTACTTGGTCAGCCGGGCGAGCAGCTTGAGTATCGAGGCGATCGTTGAGTTCTCGCCAAATGCGAATGTGATAAAACCCCGGCTTTGTTCGAAGCAAGATTGAGCTTAACCCTCGCGGGTCTCGCGCGCCGCCAGCCGGAGTATCTTTGGTTGGCTTGTGTCCTTCGATGGAATAAAAATCACTTACCGGAATAAAAATGGCGCGGTCCATCGGGGTGCCGGTTGCCTCGAGCACGCCAACCACCCGGGAGGGAGCATCGTGATGTTCTTCTGCACCTGCGCCGCCAGCCAAGTCGTGGGCGGGAAAAAATTCTGCGCCTAGTGGGAGTTGTTTTGAAACAACGGAACCAACCACTGCTGGGGTTGTTTCGTGGCCGTGGTGGTGCCCTTTGCCGCGCTCCTGAATAAAGTCCGTTGTTGAAAATGAAAAGGGGTCCCCTTTTTGAACTGTAAGTCCAGCTTTTGAAAAGAGTTCATCGGTCACACCAATAATCCGAAATCCACGATAGCTATCCCCAACGGCGGTGGGTATCGCCCACTCCACCCCTGCGCGGGCGTTTAGGTTTTGAAGAACCGCAAACGGAATATTCCCTTGGCTTTGCCCCATGTGATAAAGAGAATTCAGAACCAACTCTAAAGAAGAGCCTTTGGGGCCCACCACCAAATCACATAACGCAGCCGAGCGTTGGAAGCCTTCTTCGCTCGCTCGACGCACGGCGCCAACCGTTGAGAATAAAGCTACGCCGAGGGCTACGGACAGGGAAGTTAAAACCGTTGCAAGAGGCCTGCGGCGGAGGTTACGCGCTACGATTTTTGGAAGTTTCATTTCCAGTCCTCCACTCTTATCGTCCGACCCAAGCGACTTGCAAGCGACTCGTCATGGGTTGCGCAAATAACCGTAATGGACTCTTCGTCTGCAATCCTGAGGAGCGTTCCCAAAATAGCGTCGGCTGTTTGCGGGTCCAAGGCGCCAGTGGGCTCATCAGCCAGAACCACTTTGGGGTGGTTCACTAATGCACGAGCGAGCGCAACTCGAGCCTGTTGACCAACCGAAAGTTGGCCCGGGAAATAGTGTGCGCGGTCGGAAAGCCCAAGTGAGTCCAGAAGCTCTAGGGCGTGGGCGCGATCTGCTTTTCGGCCAGTGAATGATGCGCCGAGTTCAACATTCTCAAGGGCGCTAAACCCATCCAATAAATGAAAGGATTGAAACATGCAGCCACAGTTTTTTGCGCGAAATCTATCCCTGGCATGCTCGGATAGTTTGCAAATATCCGTGCCATCGATTTCGACATTTCCGCTGTCAGGCAAAACCAGGCCACTGACAAGATTTAGAAGGGTCGTCTTTCCTGAACCAGATGCCCCAACTAGAGCAACGCGCTCGCCGGCAGTAATTTCGAGCGACTCCACCGAAAGGACTGGCAGGGCCGTTCCTTCGCGCTGGAATGTCTTCCGGACTTGGCTGAGGCGAATCATGGTTTAAGTAGATGGGGTCCAGCCGGCGGCAAGTAAGGCGGCGGGATATCGGTAGAATACGAGGCCTTCTTCCCCCTTTCAGCTTTGAAAACCATGAGCGCTTACAACATTCGTCAATACGCCGTAATCGGCGCCGGAAACATGGGCTCCGGTATCGCCCAAAAAATCGCCACTGAAGGGCACCCTGTCCTTTTAGTAGATCTAAACGAAGACGCGGCCCAGGCAGGCCTGGAACGAATCCGCACCCTTCTCCAAAAGGGAGTTGAGCGCGGCGTTTTCAAGCCGGAAAAGGTCGAACGCATCCTTGGAAATGTCACCCCGACTGCGGATTGGAGCCAGCTCGCCGATTCCGACATCGTGATTGAGGCGGTATTTGAAGATCTTGAAGTTAAGCGTGATGTATTTAAGCGCCTGGGCGAGGTTTGCAAACCCAACGCAATTCTCGGGACAAACACTTCCTCTTTTTTGGTGAAGGATGTCGCCTCGGTAACGACAAACCCTGAGCGCGTCGTCGGTCTGCATTATTTTTATCATCCAGCAATGAACCGGTTAGTTGAAGTAATCGCTCACGACACAACCGACCCCGCCGCTTTCGATGCTGCGTGGGCGGCTCAAGAAGCTATCGGGAAAACCCCAATTCGTTCCGCCGACGCACCGGGCTTTGTGGTGAACCGCTACTTTGTTCCATGGATAAACGAGTCTGTTCGTTTGTTAGACGAAGGTGTTGCAGATATTCCCACGATTGAGTGGGCTGCGAAAAAATGTTTCGGTGTAGGAATGGGCCCCTTCCAGCTTATGAATGTGACAGGAGTTCCCATCAGCATGCATGCCGCAAACACTCTTGGCCATACACTTCATGGTTTTTACGCCCCGGCGAAGGGCCTTTGTGACCAAGTCGAAAAGGGTGGAGACTGGGATTTTGCCGGAGAGCCCGATGAGTCCAAGTACAACGCAGTTGCTGACCGTTTAATGGGTGTCACTTTCTATGTTGCCGCCCAACTCGTTCACGAAAATGTTGGGTCGGTTGAAGATACAGACATCGGGGCGCGTGTTGGGTTGCGTTGGCCAAGGGGTCCGTTTCAAATGATTAACAAGGTTGGGGTGGATCGTGCCGCTGCGCTAGCCGAGGCTGCCGTTACCGAATATGGCTTAGAGATTCCTTACCTCATTTCGAACTCCGGTGACCGGAAGATTCATATTTCCATGGTGAACTATGAAGAAAACAACAACCTCGCCCTTGTTAAATTCAACCGTCCAGATTCTTTAAACGCTTTAAATGTACAGGTTGGCCTTCAGTTGATGACTGCAATTGAGCGTGCGCGGGTAAGTGGGAAAGAGGGCCTTGTCCTTCAAGGCACTGGAAAAGCTTTTGTTGCCGGCGCCGACATTAAGTTTTTTGTGGACAATCTTGAGCGTTCAACCTTTGAGCCCATCTATCACTTCGCGCGGGTCGGCCATGACTGCTTCCGCACTATGAGTGGCAAACGCCAACCTTCAATTGCTCGCGTTCAAGGACTTTGTTTGGGTGGCGGCGCAGAACTTTCTGGCGCTTGTGATTTTGTCGTGTGTTCGCCTAAGGCTAGTTTTGGTTTCCCAGAAACTGGAATTGGAATTATCCCTGGGCTTGGGGGAACTCAACGCCTTCCGCGGCGCGTTGGTCTTCCATTGGCCAAATGGTTGATTTACACCGGACAAATTGTAGATGCCAACACCGCTGCTGGAATTGGTTTGGCCGACACTGTCGTGCCTTTCGCAGAACTTGACTCAACATGCGCCGAGTACGCAACTCGTGGCCGGCAATCTGGGCGCACAACCCCGGTCACTGCCCCCGACGCTCGTTGGCAGTCTCTTTGGGATTTCTTTTCCAATTACAGTGTGAGTGAAATCATGAGTGGCAACGCGGACGCCGGTGGAGATGCCCAAGTTGAAAAGGCCATCAAGCGGATGTCCCAAAAGTCTTATCACGCTTTGCTTGCCGCAGAAGGCATGCTCAATGCCACGGTGGATATGGAAATTGAAGCCGGACTGGACATGGAGCTCGACCATTTGCGCGAAGTTTTCCTTCACCAAGACGCCCTAGAGGGCATGCAAGCTTTGCTTGAGGGGCGGCGTCCCGAATTTGAGACCGTAACGGCATAAGCATCTCCCTGCTTCGCAACACCTTTTCCCATTTTGGGTTATTCTTGGTGGGTCATGATTGTAGGCCTCTTCCTTCTTTCTCTCCCCCAACAGGTTTTTCTTTCTGAGGACTTTTCCTCCGGTGTTCCGCCCACGGGCTGGACACAACTCAATAACGGGAATTCGGCGGGATGGGTTACAGGTTCACTCAATGGAAGCGCGGCCTTTCATGATGATTACACCGGCTTTAATGACAACACATTGCTTTCCCCTGCAATGGACTTGAGTTCCACAACTGTTGCCTGGTTTTATTGTGAACAAAATGTCGCTTACAGTTCTTGGCGAGACCACCATTACCTTGAGGTTTCTGTTGATAATGGTCTTACCTTTATCCAAGTGGATGACAACACTGCTGGAGATGGACAAAGTTCGATAGCACTGGATTTGTCTTCTTGGACAGGAACGAACGGCGTAAATCTCGCATTTCATTACACTGGTGACTACGCCTCCGAGTGGACGGTTGATGATGTTGTTGTTTCCGATTCCTCTACTCCTCCTCCCCCTGCTGTAATTGGAACGGTGGTCAGCCCCATCAACGGCCACACTTATCATTTGCTCGAGGCTAGTAGCTGGACGGATGCCGAAGCCGCCGCCGTCGCCATGGGTGGTCACCTCGCAACGGTGCGAAGTCAGGCTGAAAACGATTGGATTGAACGTACTTTTGGGTACTGGGCAATCCAAAACCGAGATATTTGGCTTGGCCTGAATGATGTTGCCGTTGAAGGACAATATGTTTGGGCAAGTGGCGAGCCTGTTTTGTTCTGGAACTGGGCCGTGGGCCAACCTGACAACAACACTGGCACTGATCCAAGCGGTGAACAATATGTTCACATGTATGGAACAAATAGCATCTATGGTGCGGGTCAATGGAACGACATGTTTGACGCAGCAAACGCAAGCTGGTCACCTGGTTACCACGGACTTGTTGAAATCGGCGGTGGCGGAGGCGGAGGCCCCTGGATGACTGTCTCCAATTTGACTGCTGGTCAAACCGCTCAGGTGGACTTTACTCACTGCACCCCAAACAATGTTGTTTACTTTGTTTGGTCTGTGGCCGGCGGCGGCCCCATTAATACGGCATTCGGGACTGGATATGTAAGCCCGCCCTATTCCGTAATTCCGCTCCCTGTGAATTCGAATGGTGAAGCCTCTTTGCAGCGACCCGTGCTTGGCGGATTATCTGGTTGGCCTGTTTGGTTTCATGGCGCCGATTTTGGAAGTGGACTCATGCTAAACCCGCTCGCGCTAACGATTGGATAGGAATGTTTACCCTTCTTTTGCTTGCGCTTCCCCAACAGGTTTGGCTCGAGGAGGATTTTTCTTCTGGGGTGCCCCCTGCGGGTTGGGATGAGCAGCTAAACAGTGCGAACTCCGGTTGGGAGAAGGGCACTTACATGGGAGATGCTGCATTTCATACTGATTTCACGACTGTAAGCGACAATCTGCTTGCGACTCCTGCTCTAGATTTTTCGACGGCCTCCGAAGTTTGGCTTCATTGGGATCAAAACAATGAGTACTCTCTTTACCGAGACCATCATTACATTTCGGTTTCTTTTGATGGTGGTATTACTTGGACTCGGCTTGGTGAAGATTTGGCAGGCGACGGGAATTGTTCGTGGTCAATTAATGTGTCTGCTTTTTCGGGAATGTCTTCTGTGCAGTTTGCATTCGAATACACGGGTCAATTCTCTTCTCGGTGGACCATTGACAATGTTTCCGTAACAGACTCTATTTATCCTGCGGCTCCAGGGATTTTGGGCACAGTTTCAAATCCAAACAACGGCCAGACCTACCACCTTTTAGAGGCCTCAACTTGGACTGCTGCCGAGGGAGCGGCGATTTCCCTTGGAGGCCACCTCGCTGAAATCAACGACTCAACCGAAAACGATTGGATTTTTTCTTCTTTTGGAGCCGCTTGCGACCTTTGGATTGGGCTCAACGACACCGCAATTGAAGACACTTTTTTTTGGTCTTTTGGTCGTCTTCCTGTGTACACAAATTGGGCTTTTTTTCAGCCGAACAACCTAACGAATGTTCATCCATTGGGCGAGAACCATGTCGCGATGTACGGCGCCGGGCAATCATTTGCTGGAAAATGGTACGACTATCATCACGCATCATTGACCTCAAACGGTACGGATATATGTGGGGTTGTTGAAATCCCCCCCTCCCCTGAGCCTGTAATGGTGGTAAACAACCTTAGTGGTGGCCAAACATGCACAATAAACATTTCAAATGCCACTCCAAACAATGTGGCGTATGTGGTTTTCTCGGTTTGGGGCGGTGGTCCTTTTGGAAGTAATTTGGGCCCAGCAATGGTAACCCCACCCTTTTCTGTCATTCCAATCCCAACCGACGCATCAGGAAGCGCAAGTATGTCGAACAGTGTTCCTCCTGGTGCAACCGGACGAACGGTTTGGTTCCATGGCGCCGACGGCGGTTCAGCAACTTTGTTGGATGCTCTCGCTCTTGTTGTTGGTTAGAGCGTCTGCGCCTTCGCAAATCTCACGGAACTTGCACCTTGGACATTCTTTAGGTGCGCCCGATGTCGGCCAATCTTCCATAACGACCTCATCTTCGTCCGGGTTGTAGTGTATGTCGCGCATCTCGCGAAGCGAGTTGGACATCGCGTCTTGTGTTTCGGAAAGTTTCTCTAGAGTAACGGGTATTTCCTTCACTTCTCCAACAGCAAGATAGGCGGCGTAAAGGCGAATGTTCTCTGGTTCTATTCCCCACTTTTCGCACGCATAAAGGGCGTAGGTGAGGAGTTGGAAGTTGTCCTCTTCGCGCTGGCGACCCGTTTTCCAATCCCAAATGTGAACGGTTTCTTCGCCTGACATGTAAGCAAAGTCAGGAACTGCATACACTTTTACCCCCATAAATTGGTAAGAGTCGAGAGCTTCAACGGCACGCCATGTATCTGGGTGAGCTTTGCGGACAGGTTCCAGCGCGGGTAGGTTGAAAAAGTTATCTGCACAAATCTCAAAGAGTTGGCGAACGCGATCGGTCCGCTCTTTGGAAACCTCCAACCCAAAGTGGTGCTCTTCGAGGTGGGTCAACTTGTTGGGCCGTGTTTTCCAGGCATCTGTTGATGACTCCCGCCAGCCTTCTCGGAAAAGTTCGCGCGACTCTTCAAACAATTCCTCTTGGCTCATGTCCGTTCCAGCTTGCTTGTGTTGGAACCACTTTTCAAGCGCGTTATGAACACAGGTACCAGCAAAGGCCGGTATCGAGCCCAGCTGCTTCAAAACCATCGCCTTGTACTTTTCGCCGCGGGGTTCCTCCCCCCACCAGTTCCACGACAAATATCGCGCGTACCAGTTCTCCCGCCTACAGCGCTCAAATTCCCGCGCCCTAGACGCAGACCAAGAAAGTTCGTGTTTCAACATGCTTATTGTGCTCAGAGCAAAATCGTTGCATTCTGCAACGCTGCCCCTACTTTTGGGTGGCCCGTATAGTAACCAACATGAAACAGTTCCTTCTACCCCTCCTGATGGTTGGCGCTATAACCGCCGATATTCCGGCTCAACTGAGCCAGGGTTGGGCCCCAGAAATCGAAGCGAAGTCCTGGATGAATAATCCTCCTGGGACGAGCCTTGAAGACTTGCGTGGCCGAGTTGTCTTTTTGGAGTTTTGGGCAACTTGGTGAGGCCCTTGCCTTAGTAGCATGCCGCACCTCGTTGAGGTGTGGAAAGAATACGCCCCCCAAGGCCTTGCCTTTCTCGCGCTAACCGATGAATCTGAAAAGATTGTGGTTGGCGGGCTTGAGCGCCGGAACACTGAGGTTCCCGCCTATCCGATTGGCTGTTCAAGCCAATCGGGAAGAAGTTTTGGTGTTCGGGGAATTCCCGCCGCCTTCCTTTTGAATTACGACGGTGAAATTGTTTGGCAAGGTCACCCCGGTGGAGATGAATGGGTCAAACTTTTGCCTGATTTGCTCGCCGAAGCCGCCGACGCAGGCCCTACATGGAATCCGGGCAAGCGCTCCGAAGCTCTTTCGAAAGCTGTCGAGGCTGCAAAATCCGGCAAGCTACGAAATGCAAAGGTGGAAGCCGAACGCGCAGCAAAAAAGAGTCCGCTAGAAGCAAAACAATTCTTGGCTGACCTTGCCTCTACGGCAAACCGTCGCCTGGAGCGCGGAAACATGATTGCTAATAAGTTCCGTCCACAAGAGGCGCTTAATTATTTCGACATTCAAATTGCTGCCTTTAAGGGCAGTGGTTTAGAAAAGGAAATGCTGAGCGCTGTAAAAGCCATAAAGGGCGACAAGGTCAATAAGACTATTTTGGGCTTGGATAAAAAACGCTTAAAGGCAATCGACACTCTTCGAAAGGGTGACCGCAAAAAGGCGCTCAAAGATCTCAAGTCCCTCGCCAAGAAAGCGGAAGGAACTGACATCGAGGATGTTGTAAAGGAAACGCTCGAAAAAGCTCGCGGATAAGTACTTTCTTCGGGTGTTAGTGCTTAAAGTGGCGGGTTCCGGTGTGGACCATAGCTACGCCTTTTGCGTTGCATGCGGCGGTGACTTCGGTGTCTTTTACGGAGCCACCAGGTTGGCAGATTGCGATGATTCCTGCATCCGCTAGGGCTTCGGGGCCGTCAGGGAAGGGGAAGAACGCATCCGAACCCGCAACGCTTCCTATGGCACGATCCCCTGCTTTCTTCACGGCGATTTCCGCCGAATCCACTCGGCTCATTTGCCCTGCGCCTGCCCCAACCAATGAGCCGTCTTTTACAAGGCAAATTGCGTTTGACTTGAGGTGCTTGACCAAGGTTTGCGCTAAACGCAAATCGGCTTCTCGCCCTTCGGGTATCGCAACCTCGCCAGCAACGCTGAACTCCGCAGAAAATCCATTCAGGTCGTCGGAGCCCTGAGCAAGGGTGCCGCCCCAAACGCGGCGAGCTTCCGTTTGGCTCCGCGGTGCGCCAATACTGTCCAGCTTCACAATTCTTAAGTTTGCTCCCCACTTGGGGCCATTCCGTAAAATCTCAACTGCCTCTGATTCAAAATCATTCGCTGCTAAAACTTCCACAAAATGACCGGGGCTTGTGAGGTATTCTGCACATGCTTTATCGAATGTTCCGTGTACGGCAATCACAGAACCGAATGCAGAAAGGGGGTCGCCATTCCAAGCTCGCTCGAGCGCATCGGCGCAGTTGTCTCCAAAGGAGGCGCCGCAAGGGTTGGTGTGTTTTACAACAACAACTGCAGGCGAAGGTAGGTCATTTACAGCACACACCGCACCGTCTAAATCTAACCAGTTGTTGTAAGACAACTCTTTTCCGCCAGGAAGCACTTCGGCAGTTCCCAGCCCTACGCGAGTAGCGTCGGGATAAAAGCCTGCTGTTTGGTGTGGGTTTTCACCATAACGCAACTCCGCGCCTTGTTCTCGAGCAAACCACTGACCAATCGCGGCATCGTATTCGCCCGTCCGCGCAAAAACCTTGGCGGCTAGGTCGCGACGCGTTTCCAAAGTCGTGCCTCCGTTTGCAATTTCTTCAGCAACTCGTGAGTAGTCGCCTGGGTCACAAACAACGGCCACCGAATCGTGATTCTTTGCTGCGGAACGCAACATACTGGGGCCACCGATATCGATTTTTTCGATAATTTCTTCGCGGGTGCCGCCACCAGCAACCGTTTCTTCAAACGGGTAAAGGTTCACGCAAACCAAATCAATTGCGCCAATCCCGTGTTCTTCCATAGAAGCTAGGTGCCCGTCGTCATCTCGGCGCGCTAAAAGTCCACCGTGGATTTTGGGGTGTAATGTTTTCACTCGGCCGTCCATCATTTCGGGAAAACCGGTGTAATCCGCAACTTCGGTTACGGGAAGCCCCGCTTCCATTAGGGCGCGCATCGTTCCGCCGGTGGAAAGAAGTTCGGCACCACTCTTGTGTAAGGCTTGCGCGAGTTCAACAACGCCATCTTTGTAAAACACACTCAAAAGTGCGCGGCGTACGGGTGTTTGGTCAGAGGTCATGGCAGGGACTCCATTAGGAGCTTCGAGAACGCAGGTATTCTTCGATGAAGTCATCGATTTCTCCGTCAAGGACAGCTTGGGTGTTTCCGGTTTCGTGGTTAGTTCGATGGTCTTTCACCATCTGGTAGGGGTGGATGACATAGGAACGCATTTGTGACCCCCAGGCAATCTCGCCCTTTTCGGAGTACATTTTTTTGAGTTCATCATCTCGTTCCCGCTCGCGCATTTCAAAAAGTTTTGCTTTCAGCATGCCGAGTGCGGTCGCGCGGTTTTTGTGTTGCGACCTTTCGTTTTGGCACTGCACAACAATGCCAGTGGGGAGGTGAGTCATCCGCACCGCGGAATCTGTTTTATTGACATGTTGGCCGCCAGCGCCGCCGGCACGATAAGTATCTACACGGACATCTCCCATATCGACTTCGATTGCGGCATCGGCATCAAACTCTGGAAAAACTTCCACTGCAGCAAAGCTCGTGTGCCTCCGCGACTGAGAATCAAAGGGTGAGATCCGCACGAGGCGGTGAACCCCCCGCTCGGCCTTGAGCCATCCGTAGGCAAATGGGCCTTTAATGTGCAAGGTGCTTGAACGGATTCCCGCTTCGTCGGACTCTTCGCGGTCAATCACCTCAACCCCGAACTTGCGACGCTCTGCCCACCTCAAATAAAGTCGCTCCAAAATCCCGGCAAAGTCTGCGGCATCTACGCCGCCGGCACCGGCTTGCACGGTCAAAAATGCCGCGCGGTGGTCGTTTTCCCCGCCCAACATGACTTGGAACTCGAGGGCATCCACCAACTTATCCAGCTTTTTTACTTCAATCGATAGGTCGGCATCGACTTCCTCTTCTCCCATTTCTGCGCCCAACTCGCCGAGGGTTTCGATTTCATCGAGTACCTCAAGTGCCTCCTCTATGGGGTCCGTGGCGGCCTTTGCAACTTTCAATGCAGCAATCACCACCTGTGCAGCTTCTTGGTCATCCCAAAAAGCAGGGTCGGCCATCTTTTCTTCGAGCTCTACCTTCTTTTTGCTATTTGAAAGGTAGTCAAAGACTCTCCTGGATTTGTTCCAGGCGGCGTCTGGTCTCGGCGGCACTGTCGAGATGGGCTTTCATCAGGAAGAAGTTTTTTGGGGGGAGCGTGGGATGAGGCGCAAGAGTGGTAGGTTAGCGAAACCTATGAGTCATTCGTTCCCCGAAGTTCGCTTTTCCCGACCCGGTCGGCAACCCCACCCCGCCGACCTTCGAGGCCGCGTTGCCGTGATGGATATTTCCTTTGATGGCGATCACCCCGACCGAGATTTGATTTGGGCCGAGCAGCTTGGCGAGCGCCTTGTTCTCTGGATTGACCATCACGATCAATTGATTTGGGAGAAGTTAACTGACGATTCGCGCTTTGTTCTGGTGCCTCGCATCGATGCGCCCGCATGCCCGCCGCTTATCACTCAAGAGCTCGTTGATAAACACGGGCCCGTTGACACATTGCTCTGCCATGGCGATTTAGACGGAGTTCTTTCTGCAGCAAAGTGGTCATTGCTACAAGCTGGGTTGCCTTGCCCAGACTGGTTAGACCCCGACAGCGTGGTTGCCGATTCTCGGATGGGCGAGTTCACTCCGCGCGGCGCTCGTTTAGATGAAGCCCTCCGGGGCGGCAACGACGCGACTCGGAGAGCCATCGTTGCTTCCGTTTTGGCAGAGGCCCAGGGCGAAGAAGAGCCTAGCTATGCGAAATCTAATATTGACAGAGCCCAAGGCCGACATCAGGTAGCCATTCGAAATACAAACACCTTGATGGAGAGTGCCACCTTTCTGGATGACATTCCAGAAGACGCCGTGGTGGTTGATATCCGCCACAACACCACCCGGGCGGACCTCACACACTTATTGCTTTCTCTTCAAAAGGTACACGATTGGGTCGTGGTCTTCGCTCGCGGAAAAAATCAAACGGACAAGATTTTGGTAGGCACCGACCCCGCCCACTCAGGTCTTGACCTGCGTAGCGAGTTCGACCTTCAGGGTTTCGCCCCCTTCCGAGTGCATGTTTCCCCCCACGCTCTCGTCAATCGCCTGCCCTCCAGAACCCTTCAAAGGTACCTCCGACGGTAAAATTTGGGGCGTTGTAGCTGCCTGTACATAAAAGGCTTCGGGCATTCGGAGCAAATAACTCAGTATATTGAGTAGTTTTACTCAGTACATTGAGTAATTCGATTAGCTAAACGAAAGCCTGCTGAGCATTGGTACGGAAGGCCATAAACTTGTAAAAGGTGACCGCTTTGTAATGAGCGAAACTATCCGTAACCCATGTGCGATTCGCGGTGATTTCTTGCTTTTGGGAAGCAACCTATTTAGTGTTACTAACCATAGCCCGTGGGCGATTCAGAACACTTGAAGGGGATCTATTTCCCGTGAATTTAGTGCTGCAGAAGTTGTTAGAACAGTGCAGTAACTCTGTCCCTTAAAAAGTATGTTTCCGTAATGCGGGCTCCTAACAAATACATGATAGTGAGCAAACAAAGACGAGAAACGGGCCGAATGTGGTTTTTACGGTACGGGACCACGAGGATTGAAAACGACCTTCCAACGTGTACGGATTGCGATAAGTCCATTCGGTTTGGGTTTTCTGTTCAGGTAGCTACGGCGGCCTGTCAGGGGGAGGGCTTGGCCTATATTCGTAGTAGCGGAAAATACCATTCCTTGTGGTTTTATTGCCGGGATTGCGGCCGGAAGAGAGGCATGTAGCGAAAAGAAAGGTGTTTGACTGGCTTTCCGATGAACTCGGGTAACTAGCCGAAGCCCTTGTGTGTTTCGTAAGGGAACATGTGACCCAGGCCAAGGCGAGGCGCTTGTATTCTCACAGGTCCCCGGCCCCATAATGGCGGGCCGTCTTTCCCCCAACTCCCATCACCTTGAACCGACTCCTCCAAAAATTTACCGTCCTGCGTGGCGCGCCGCGCGAACTCTGGATCATTTATCTAACCAAGGTCCTGGAGATTGTGGCCTATGGCCTGATGTCCTCCACCCTGGTTCTTTGGCTCTCGTCCGACCTGGACTTCTCCGACGCCAAAGCGGGCGACACCATCGCAATTTGGTCCACCATCCTGACTTTGGTCACCGTTTTGGTGGGCTCCCTTGTGGATTCGATTGGGATTCGGAAATCATTCCTCCTTGGCTTCTGGCTCTGCCTCGTTCCGCGAGGGTTTATGACTGTGAGTGACCACCCCTGGATTTCGCTGGGGCTGGGGCTCTTTCCCATGGCCATCGGGCTGGCACTCATGGTGCCGGTCATGAATGCGGCCATCAAGCGCTACTCCACCACCGCCCAACAAACCATGGCCTTTGCTGTGTTCTACACAGTGATGAATGTTGGCTTCGCCATTGCGGGCTGGCTCTTTGATTGGGTCCGTGAAATCCTAGGGGAATATGGAACCCAGGTGATTTGGGGAATGGAGCTCTCTACTTACCGAGTACTCTTTTTCTGGGCAACCGTTGCCACGATTCCCGGCCTCATTATCACTCACCTTTGGCTTCGTCCCGGCGTGGATGCGACCGAAGATGGAATCGTCATCAATCCGCCTGTTAAAAAGGAAACGGGTGGAAGCGGCTGGGTAGTGAGCATGTTTAAAAGCATTGGGGATGCCGGGCGTGACACGGTCAATAAGTTTGTTGAGGTTTGGAAACAGCCAACTTTTTATCGTTTCCTTACCTTCCTCTTCCTGATTGTCATGATTCGGATTGTTTTCTATCACATGCACTACACCTTCCCAAAATATGGAATTCGGGAACTTGGACCAGGGGCAAAAATCGGAAATCTTTGGAGCGTGCTCAACCCGGTCATGATTGTGGTGCTCACTCCATTGGTTGCCGCCTTCACTGGGCGCATATCAAGTTATTCCATGATTGCGGTGGGTTCTTCTTTCGCAGCCATTCCTGTTTTCTTTCTTGCCGTGCCGCGTGCATGGTTCCAGGGTTTAGCAGACGGGTGGCTCGGCGATTTTGTAGGTCATTCGTGGCTGGGGCTCACCGGCGCGGTGGATCCAATCTATATTTCGATTACCTTGTTTGTGTTTTTCTTCAGCATCGGGGAGGCGATTTGGTCCCCACGGCTTTATCAGTACACCGCAGCAATTGCCCCTAAAGGGCAAGAGGGCACCTATATGGCGCTTTCCTTGCTTCCCTATTTTGTAGCAAAACTAGGGGTAGGCCTAATGTCCGGCCGCATGCTTGAAAAGTGGTGCCCCTCTGATGGTGCCCTTGCACAGAAGCATTTGATATCTGAATACGGAATGAAGGCTAGTGATTTCGAGGGCAAAAACCTTGAAGAGGCCGTGCCCGTCTTGGGTGAAAAACTTGGATACACAATCAACGAGGCGGGCCTCTTAACCCAAGAGGGCTTCTATGCCGTGTGGGAATTGTTGCACGAGACATACCCGCGTGACTCCGAAACTCTTTGGCTCTGGATTGCCATCATGGCGCTCACCTGCCCCATTGGAATTCTCCTTCTACGCAAATTCATTCGAAGTCGAGAAGAGGGTGCTACGGAGGGGCCCGAACAAGCAGAGTCAGCGGTCGAGGTCATCGAAACCGAAGATTAGGTTGTTTGTTTTGCCATTGCCCGTGCTTGTTTCACTGCACGGGCGATGGCGGTGCGAACTTCGTTTTCGGTAATACCGAATCGCTCTGCGGTTACTGAGCGTGGCTCCCCCTTAAGGTGCGCTCGCATGAGTGTTCGCTCGCGCGGCGGCAAACGCCCAATTGCATACGCTAAGCGGTCATCTCTTCCTGTTGCAAAAAACCCGGTCTTTTCGCGAATTTCTAGCATTCTCTTTTCTGCAATGGTTTTTTGGGAAGAACGAACCGACTTTTCCCAGCCAATTCGGTCTGAGGAGTGGGCTTGGATTCGCTTTAAAAGATGGGCGAACATCTGGCGGCGGCCCTGAAACTCCATTTCCAATAAATTGGAAAACAAATCGGCGCAAACGGATTGGAGCAACCCAGCATTCTGGACCATTTTCTGAGCTGCTGGCTCGAGCGCACTTTTGGGAATGCCGGTGATTTCCTCAACAACATAGTTGTGGAATTCTCCTGCAATCGACGGGTCGTGACGACCGCGGGCGTGGAGATACCCCAAAACTGCGTCTTCTGGAGACCATTGAGGGTTTATTTCCAGAATTAGGGTTTCTAAAACCTCGCCCTGGTCCAACGCGGCCACGGAGGCCGGACCCAGGTAGCGCAATGCAAATTGCAGCATTGCGGAGCGATATTGGGGCTGTGGGCCCCCTTGGGGATGAATAACGGGCTCAACCATTCACTCATCAAGAACCAAGGTGCCCCTGGATGGGACATAAAATATCCAAACTTTTTGGAAAGTCCGCTACTCCGGACAGCCGTTTGCGGTCAGGGCATCGTTCAGGGCGTGATAAATCGCGGTGTTGCAGGCCAAAGTCAGTGGCAAAAGGCCAACCCGGGTGTCTGCCAAGTAATCTTGAAGGCGGTCGGCCGGAAAGTCATCACTAAGGGTCAAGATGTTGTCTAGGCGGTCAACAGAACGGAGAATCTGGGAGTCGCGGCCATCCCAAGAAAGGGCGGAAAAGTGGGACTTGTCGCGGTCGGACTTGGTTTGACCATCGCGCAAATCTGGCAATGTCACACTGCGCACCAAATCCGAAACCTTTGAGCCGAAGTCGCCCATCAAATCATCACAGCTCAAATCGGTGTCCTCCACAATATCGTGGAGTACGGCGCTGCATAGCAGGTTTGCTTCGTTGAGATTCCCAACCTCTAACAAAAGAAGCGCGACGCGGAAAGGGTGGGCAACAAACTCGGAACCATCTTTGCGAACTTGGCCCGTGTGTTTTTCTTTGGCAAGGTCAATTGCTTTATGCACGGGGGGCCAAGTGTTGTTGCCAACGGCCTCAAGGAGCCGGGTTTCTAATTCCGCGGCGGAAAGGGTGTAAAGCTCGTTCATGATTCGTTTCGTTCGCGAATTTTTGCGGTTCCATCGGGCTGGCCCTCAACCAGGACATCGCAATGATTTAGAAACAGTCCTACCTCTGCCACGCCTGGAATTTCAGAAAGAAGCCTGTGGAGCTCTTCTGGGTTTTCAATTCCATTTTCAAATTTACAATCCAAAATATAGTTTCCATTATCGGTCACCATCCGTGTCCCTTCTTGGTCGGCGGTGCGCAGAAAAGGTTGGCAACCTTGCGCAGACACTTTTTGAGCAGTTGCGGTATGTCCAAAAGGCAATATTTCAACTGGCAAAAGGAAGGTGGTGCCGAGGCGTTCCACCCGTTTTCCTTCTCCAACAATAATGGCCACTTTTGCACCTGCTGCAGCAACGATTTTTTCGCGTAGGAGGGCGCCGCCCCCGCCTTTGATGAGCCGAAACGCTGTATCTACTTCGTCGGCACCATCCACAACTAAATCCAGGTCGGGTGTTTCTTCTAATGTTGAAAGTTCAATCCCCAGGCCTCGGGCCTTTTCGGCAGTGTCTTCGCTCGTGGGGACTCCCTTTAGTTTCAATCCTTCGGCGTTGATTCTTAAGGCAACGGCATCCAAAAAGAAGGCCACAGTGGAGCCAGTGCCCAACCCAAGGATCATTCCATCCTCAACCAAAGAGGCGGCGGCATTTCCGGCGGCTTGTTTAGAAGACATAGCAGTTTGCATGGGCCTATCCTATCCTCGCTGAATCCAACTTCTTAGAGCGGACAAAACCCCGGCAGCTTTATATAATGGAAGCCTTACTGAAATCTTGTCGCATTAATGAGCCCTTCCGAGCCCACTCTCGCAACGCTTACCCTGCATCAGCGGGGTCGAGTTCGTGAGGTCTTGGGCAACGGCCCGGCCGCCGATCGGCTAAGGGAGTTGGGCCTCACCCGCGGAACGACCGTGGAACTTCTTCGTCAGGCACCCTTTGGTGGGCCCATGATTTTCGCTCTACGGGGCTATCAGCTCTGCCTCCGGCCAACGGAAGCGGCCAGGGTTTTGACAGAATTGGGCAACCCTACCGAATGAGCCCACCGCCCACCGCTCCAAAGGCACATATTGCCTTAATTGGTAGCCCCAACTCGGGAAAAACTACCCTCTTTAATGCCCTTACGGGAATGCGTGCAAAAACCGGAAATTACCCCGGTGTAACCGTGGACCGGCGCATTGGGCACGCCACCACCCCCCACGGACCTGTTGCTTTGGTGGACCTCCCGGGAACCTACAGTCTTCATGCAATCTCGGAAGACGAGTCCGTTGCGGTCAAGGTTCTTAAGGGCGAAATGGGTGGAGAGTCGCGTCCGGATGGGGTTGCAGTCATCGCTGACGCCACCACCCTTGAGCGCTCGCTTCCGTTTATTGCAGAGGTTCTCCAAGCGGGTTTACCTACTTGCCTTGTACTCACAATGGTGGACGAACTTAAAGCTCGCGGCGGCGAAATTGACATTATGAAACTCCGCCAAGAGCTTGGAATTGCTGTGATTCCTGTTGTCGGAAATAAGGGGATTGGCATTGACGATTTGCGCGATCAGCTTGGGCGCCCGGAAAGTTGGGGCTCCGTAAGAGAGTTGCCCGGAGAGGGAACCGAAGCACGATTTGCGTGGGCCGACTCTTTACTTAAAAAAATCACCCATTCCAAGCTTGCGGAAAATCAACTCACCAAACGACTGGATTCCGTTTTGCTTCACCCTCTCTTGGGTGGGCTTGTTTTCTTCGCCTTTGTTCTCGTTTTCTTCCAGGCCATCTTTTCTTGGGCTGCACCGGCTATGGACGCGCTTAGCGGGGGCGTGGACGCGGTCGCCGATTGGCTTTTAACCATCATGCCTGCAGGGTGGGCATCCTCTTTGCTTGCTGATGGCGTTGTCCGTGGTGTTGGTGCAGTTGTTGTTTTTGTCCCCCAAATTGCCCTTCTGTTTGCGCTTATCTTTTTCTTCGAGGCGTGCGGCTACATGGCGCGGGCTGCTTTTGTAATGGACCGCCTTATGGGCTGGGTCGGACTAGAGGGCCGTTGTTTTATTAGCCTTCTCTCTTCTTATGCGTGCGCGGTTCCGGGCATCCTTGCCACGCGCACGATTCCGTCTCCTCGTGACCGCTTGGCAACTGTTTTGGTCGCGCCGCTTATGACCTGTTCCGCGCGGTTGCCGGTTTACGCGCTTTTGATTACGACTTTCATACCCGCAACTCCCGTTTTCGGTCCCATTACTTTGCAGGGTCTTACTTTGCTGGGCCTTTATGTGCTAGGCGCAGTATCCGCCTTATTGTTTGCTGCCCTTTTTAAGCGCGGCCTACTTCGTGGAGCAACCTTGCCGTTCTATTTAGAGCTCCCTCCCTACCGCTTTCCGTCTTTCGGCTCGATTGCGCTACAAGTTTGGCGGCGGATAAAAATGTTTTTGCGAAGGGCGGGAACGGCCATCTTGGGAATGTCCGTTTTGCTTTGGTTCCTTTTGAACCATCCAAAAGTGGAATCCAGCGCCGAACTTGACTCCACTTCCCTGCAAAAGTTGCAAATCGAATCCAGCTATGCCGCCGACATGGGAAGGGCGATTGAGCCTGCAATTGCTCCTATGGATTGGGATTGGCGAATTGGAATTGGGCTTATCGGTTCCTTCGCCGCGCGCGAGGTCATGGTTTCAACGCTTGCCCAGGTCTATTCCTTTGGCGGAGAAGAAGAGGATGTCCCTAGCCTTGGGACAGTCCTAACGAGGCCCGATTCAGAGACTGGAAAGCCGCCGCTTTCGTTGGCCTCAGCAATTGCCCTATTGGTTTTCTTTGTCTTTGCTCTGCAATGCGTTTCCACAATTGTGGTCATCGGGCGCGAAACATCGTCCTGGAAGTGGGCTGTCTTCACCCTTGTTTATCAAACAGGGTTCGCTTGGATTGCCTCTTGGGCAACTTATCTATGTTTCTATTAGGCCCGTTGCAAAAAGCAACGATTTAGCTCCGAGCATTAAATGTCAACTGCAACTTCGAGGGCGTTGGATTCAATGTAGCGGCGGCGGGGTTCCGTTTCATCGCCCATGAGCATTGAGAAGATTCGGTCGGCTTCGAAGGCGTCTTCGAGGATGATTCGGACAAGGGCGCGCTTGGTGGGGTCCATGGTGGACTCCCAAAGCTGTTCAGGGTTCATCTCGCCCAATCCTTTGTAGCGCTGCACATCGGCGGATTTTTGCCCCATGTCTCGCACCCGCTGAAGAACACTAACGGGCCAGGTGGCTTCTTGGGACTCTTTTCCAGCAACAACTTGCCAGGGGCCATCCCCTACTAAGCCCGCTTCACGAACAGCGTTTAGAGCAGAAAGGATTTCTGCGTTTTCGTGAAAGGAGAAGGACAAGAGTTCGGCTTCGTCTCGCGGAACTGCCGAATCGGGACCCTCCCAAACCTTGGCGGCTTCATGTTCGGAAAGCCACTGGTCTCGATCGTTGTCACTCCAGAACATTTTTGTCTCGCCCGTCTCGACAACCAAAACCATGTGGGCTGGGAGTCCTTTTTTAGCATCTAATGTTTTTAGATATTTCTCGGCCGAAATTCCTCGACGCTCTCCGCGGAAGCCTTGCATGTTTTTTTCAAGGGATCGCAAGGAAGGTATTGCTGCTTCAAGAGCTTCCGAGTCGAGTTCGAGTGGGCCTTCTAAGCGGCAATCTTT
The DNA here is from genome assembly GCA_030748415.1 of Planctomycetota bacterium. GTDB lineage: Bacteria > Planctomycetota > UBA1135 > UBA1135 > UBA1135 > UBA7888. Next base: position 191,157 of record JASMMA010000003.1, on the reverse strand, counting down.
CATGCCAAGGTCCAGCAATGAACTGCGGAGCTCTTCATCATTTTGAATGTACTTTCCGTTCTTGGCTCCTTTTTTCTTCAACAAATAAAGTGGTGGCTGAGCAACAAAAACGCGACCGGCCTCTACCAAAGGTTTCATTTGGCGGAAAAGGAAAGTCAAAATAAGTGTGCGGATGTGTGAACCATCCACATCGGCGTCAGTCATGATAATAATTTTTCCATAACGAACCTTGTCCAAATCAAAGTCATCGCCCACCCCAGCGCCGATTGCTTGAATCAGCGTTTGGAGCTCTTGGTTCGCAAGGACTCTGTTCGCGCTGTTCTTTTCAACATTAATCAGTTTTCCGCGAAGGGGGAGAATCGCTTGATAGGTACGATCGCGACCAGTTTTTGCAGACCCACCCGCCGAGTCACCTTCCACAATGTAAAGTTCAGTAAGTTCCCGGTCGCGAGATTGACAGTCCGCCAGCTTTCCAGGTAGCGACCCCGAAGAAAGCGCTCCCTTTCGGCGAACTAGGTCGCGCTGTTTGCGGGCGGCCTCTCGAGCATCCCGTGCAAGGAGTGCTTTTCGGATAATTGCCCTCGCCGCTTCTGGGTGTTCGTCAAGGTGATTCGAAAATTCTTTGTTGACGACAGTTTCTACAACAGGGGTCGCTTCGCGGGAACCGAGCTTCCCTTTAGTTTGGCCCTCGAATTGTGGGTCGGGAATCTTAATCGAAATAACTGCGTACAGGCCGGCTTTATAGTCATCGCCGCTTGGAGCATCGCCCTTCTTCAACAGGTCTGACTGTTTTAGCCAGGCATTTAAGGTACGGGTTAACCCAGAGCGGAAACCGGAAAGGTGCGTTCCGCCTTCAAGCGTCCGAATGTTGTTTGCAAAAGTAAAAACACCTTCGTGCCAATCGTTGGTATAGCGAAGGGCAATTTCAACGCCATAGCTTTTCCCGTCGTGTTCAATGTCTTTATTGAAATGAACAACATCGGTGATGGCCTCTTTGCCTTCGGTTAAATCTTTTATGTAAGCCGTGAGACCTTCTGGGTAATGGAATGAATCTTTCTTTCCGCTCCGGGCATCTTCAAGCTCAATCTTTAGGCCGGAGGCTCCCATCAAATATGCCATTTCGCGAAGGCGATTATGTACGACATCGTAATCAAAGGTGTCGTGAGTAAATATTTTTCGGTCGGGTCGGAAAGTTACACGCGTTCCCTTTCTTTCTGTTGAGCCAGTAATTTTTAGGTCGGTCTTTTTTAGCCCACGCGAAAAACTCATGTGGTGGACTTTTTCCTCTTTAAAGACCTCTACATCCATCCATTCAGAAAGCGCGTTCACAACAGAAATGCCTACACCGTGCAGACCACCAGAAACCGCATAAGCTTTCCCATCAAACTTGCCTCCTGCGTGAAGCTTGGTCATCACAAGCTCAACAGCTGGAACGCCTTCTTCTGGGTGGATATCGACCGGGATTCCTCGGCCATTGTCTGTAACTGTGGCAGAGCCATCGTCGTTTAGCGTAATGTGAACTGTGTCACAGTGGCCCGCCAGGGCTTCGTCCACAGAGTTGTCCACAATCTCCCATAGCAAGTGATGAAAACCACGGAAGTCAGTATCCCCAATGTACATTGCGGGGCGAACGCGAACACCTTCCAGATCTTTTAGAAACTGGATGGATTGAGAGTCGTAATTTTGTTTGTTCTTTTTCGCCATGGTTTTGGCTAAGTGACCGTGTTGGGTCGTTGCGCTCAGGCGCGTCGGAACTCAACCTTGTTCACCACGACATTTTTTCCGTCGGGATCGCGAGAGAGTTCACCATTTAGAAGGTTGAGAAATTCGCCCGAACGAAAAGAGCGAAGTTCTTCGAGGAGTGGAGCAGAGGAAACCGCAACCAAAAGTTTTCCGGCGCGATAGGAAATGGGCTTCGAACGAAGGGCAATCGTTTCAGGAGCAATTCTCCCCCAGGCATCGAAAACCGCACGATGAGCAACGGTCCGGGTTAAGCCTTTTTGATGGAGGACTTTGCTAATAATCTCCCTCACGGGAGTGGGCTGACTTTTCCTTTTATTCACGACCCGTGATTTGAAAGGGGCATGACGACATATTCAAAGTTATCGCCCAAAACAAACTTCGCAGGTCGCGTTGCTTCGCCCATCTGAAGTTCAACTTGTTCGGCGTGAGCTGCTTTTAAACCATCTAAAAGATAGCTTGGGTTGAATGACGCACTAAATTCACTGCCGGTGTAATCCACTTCAATGGTGGAATCTGCTCGACCACGCCCTTCGTGTTCTGCCGAAATTTGCATCGCGTCTGTTTTTAGTTCGATGCGTACAACTTGCGCTGCATCGGCAGTGAGGTGGCTAGCAAGTTTGAGCTTCCGAGACATGCTTTCGCGGTGAGCACGAATAATATGCTTACCACTTTTTGGAATCACATTGTCGTAGTTTGGAAATTCTCCCTCAAGCACACGACCGAAAGACTCTAAGTTCCCAATCCGGAAGCCAACGCGATTCCCAAGGAAGAAAACTTCAATGGTTTCTGTTTCCTCATCTTGCCCAAAGCGCACAATTTGGTCGAGCATTTTGGGAAGCAAAACCGAACGCTGCTTATCATTACCACTTTCAGCTTGACGACGAATCCAAGCGAGGCGGCGCCCGTCTGTGCCAACCATGGTGAGTTCCCCGTTTTCAGCTTCAAATAAAACGCCTTCCGTTGCGAAACGAGTGTCATGAACACGGGAAGTTGCGAATCGCGTGGACCCAATCATCTGCATAAAGGTGTCCTTTGCAATTGTGATGCTTGGGTCGCCTTCAAGAGTTGGAACAGCTGGAAACCCTTCTGGGCCTTCGCCGATAGAAGCGCTGCTCTCCATCGTGACCAAAGAACAATGGTCTTCGCCACCAACAATTTCAAATTGCTTCTGTTCGGACAAAGAAACGGTCACTGTGTCGGCTTCAATGTCTTTAAACACATCCACAAGTTCACGGCCAGGCACTAGGGCCCAGCCAGGGCTATCCACTTGAACTTGATTTAATGTGTAACGAACGGAAATGTCTAAGTCGCTCGCGACAACAACGAGACGATCATTTTGAACTTCCACAATTACCCCACCAAGAACGGGGCGAGAGGGTTTCCGGTCGATGGCCATTTCAACTCGCTGAAGAGCGTCTCGAAATGCAATGCGGTCAATGAGGAATTTCATGAGGGGGTGTTCTTTATTTGTTTCTTTATTAGAAGAAAAACAGCCTTAACAGTATAGGGCTGCCTTAGCTGTGGAAAAAGGGCCTTTCTCGCCCCTAAGATGTTTATTTGTAGTCGGTTAGGAAATACAAAACCCAAGCTTGGGTGGTGGAAAACCCGGAACGAGCCTGGGGATACCTTGGGGAAGAAAGCAGGTTTTTCCAAAGGGGCAAAGCTGGCCAATTTTTGGTGTGGAGAGTTGGGGAAAACTGGGGGAATCTTCCACTTATTCTTCCCGACTTTCCACAGGTTTTCCCGGGGTAAAACGAAAGCTGGCGCGGCCGTTTTGAACCGCGCCAGCTTGTTTAGAAGGGTCATTTACTTACCCTCGATGTCCTCTCGAACGCGCCGCTCCAGCTCACCAAGGAGCAAGGAAAACTCACTTTCTACTCGGCGCCGAGCCTCGATTTTCTCTAAGGCATAAACCACAGTACTGTGATCGCGGCCCCCAAAATAGCCACCGATTTCACCCAAAGAGAGTTCGGTCAAACGACGAGCCAAAAACATGGCAACCTGGCGTGGAAAAACAACAGACTGGGTACGTTTTTTGGACTGAATTTCAGAAACACTGGAACTGAAGTGGCGACAAACGGTTCCCAAAATGTCATCAATCCGAATGGACCGTGCTCGAATTTGGGACGAAGACGCCAAGATTTCTCGAGCTAGACCAAAGTCAATAGGACGGTTTGTCAAACTAGCCATGGCGCGAATGCGGGTAAGGGTTCCCTCAAGTTCGCGGACATTATTCGGTACATTTTCCGCCACGAGAGCCGCGACATCTTGGGGCAGCTCAATTCCAGCCACATCAGCCTTCTGCTTCAAAATAGCGACCCGTGTTTCAAAACAAGGTGGCTCAATCTCGGCAACAAGCCCCCACTTAAAGCGACTCACCAAGCGCTCTTGAAGCGAGGGGATGTCTTGGGGGGGAGAGTCGCTCGAAAGAACGATCTGTTTTCCTGCGTTGTGCAGCTCGTTAAAGGTGTGGAAAAACTCCTCTTGGGTGCGAGTCTTGTTGGCAAGCAGCTGAATATCGTCAACAATTAAAACATCGGCGGCCCGATAGCGCTGGCGGAACGAATTAATGTCCCCAGCCTGGAGCGCCTGAATGAAATGGTTCACAAACTGCTCGCAAGAGAGAAAGACAATGTTCAGGTTGGGCTCATCATCTAATAGCCGGTGAGCAATGGCCTGCATGAGGTGAGTTTTGCCCAAGCCCACAGAGCCATGAAGGAACAGGGGGTTGAAAGCGATGGCTGGCCGGTCTGCAACCCCGCGGGCGGCGGCATAGGCAAAACGGTTACAAGGCCCGACGACAAAACAGTCGAAGGTGTAGTCGGGCTTTAAAACCAAAGGCAACACTGCCGCAGGCTCAGCCAATGGCGGCGCTTGGGTTTTTGGTGCGGACGATTCCGGAGCTTGAGTTGGAGCAGTCTGGGTATTCTGGGCAAAAGTTGCGTCGGACGGGTCTTCCAAAATTTGACCCAAGTCCACTTCATGTAATTCAAATTGACACTGCGAAACTGAAAGTTCCGCACGGATGGCTTCTTCGTATCGCGCGACGATCCACTCTTGATGAAGACGAGAGGGAACCGATAAGGTTGCCACATCTTCTTGAATAGAAAGGAGTTGGACATCGCTGAGCCAACGATCAATTTCGGCTTTGCCGAGCTGTTCCCCAAGACTTCCCAAAACTCTGCGCCAGGTTAGCTCATCAATTGATTTAGCAGTTGGATTCACGGGGGCGGTGTGGTTTGGTGGAAACAGTGTAAGTCGTTTATGCAAAGGCGGTTAGGCGCTATGCTGTAAGTGCAATAGAATAGCTGTTTCGACTTCCGCTTTGTTATTAAAAAAACAACCGGTAGCCCAAGTCTTGCCGAATAGAGGCTTAGAGTTTTCCGACTTTGTAGATGCGTTGAAGAACAGAAACGAACATTGCGCCAACTTGTTTTCCAACAATTTCGTTTTGTCCATGACCAAAACTAATCCGCACGGTTGCGCGCGCAAGCTCAACCGAAACACCGCAAGCTAAAAGAATTGAAGAGGGCTTTGGCGCACCCGCAGAACACGCGGAGCCCGAAGAAACGGCGAGACCTTCTGCGTCAAGGGCGGGCAGAAGTTTCCGCCCATCAAGGCCCGGGAAACTTAAGCTGCAAGTGTTCGGAAGGGCTTCGCCCTCTTCTGGTTGCTGGCAAACAAGTTGCGGAAACTCTTCTTGCAAAATACTCAACAAGGAATTTTTTGCGGCACCGGTATTGGTTGCGAATTGAGACTGTTCCGAAACGGTCAGCTCAAGTGCAGTCGCAAATGCGGAGGCTAAAGCGGGCGACTCTGTTCCGGGTCGAAGCCCCCGCTGGTGTCCCCCGCCAAAAAAAATGGGATCAAGCATCGCCAAGGGCGAAAGCCGCAAGGCCGCAATCCCTTTTGGGGCACCAACTTTGTGGCCGGAGACGACAAGAGTCTGGGCGGAAAAAATGGAATCCGAAAAGGGTATCTTTCCAATCCCCTGAACTGCATCGCAGTGAAGAAAATCGGAATCGGTCTTGTTCGCTGCGAGCAAATCCCAATCTTGGATTGCGCCAGTTTCATTATTGGCCCACTGTAAAGCGAAAAGAGTTGCACCCGCCTGGGGATTTGCCAGCTCTAGCATTTCTGCCACATTGACTTTTGCACCCTTGTTGAGGCTGGCCAAGGAGAGTCGAGCACCCAATTGTTGAAGGTGGCGCAACGGCCCCAAAACACTGGGGTGTTCTGCTTTGGAAGACACAAGATGGGGTAGCTCCCCGTACACACGCCTCATTGCTTCAGCACTTCCCAACAAAGAAATGTTGTTGGCTTCAGTTGCCGAAGAACAAAAAATGATTTCCGAAGAGGAGCAACGAAGCACTTCTGCAACGCGGTCGCGGGCGTCCTCGAGCACGCCTTGCGCGCGCCTGCCAGCCCGGTGCAGGGCGGCGGGGTTTGCCGGAGTTTCGCTGGCGGCGCCTTGGAATGCCGCAAGCGCCTCGGGACGAATTCCAGCGCTAGCGTTGTGGTCCAGGTAAATCACAAAGGGATTTTACCCGGCTTCCATTTCCGCAAGAGGCTCCACTGGAGCTTGGGTTTGGGGTTCCTCTGTTTTCACTAAGCCCAATCGATGGGCCACCTCGCCGGCGAGGGCAGCAAAGTCGTCGGCTCCGGCAGATTCGGGGGCGTATTCGTAAATGGTTTGCCCGTGACTTGGGGCCTCGGCCAGCCGCACATTTACCCGAACGAGGGTCTTGAAAACAAGGTCGCCAAAATGGGAATGAAGCTCATCAAGAACTTCGCGGGAAAGGTTGCGCTGCTTTTGAAACATCGAAACCAGAATTCCAAGAAGGTCCAGGCCTGGATTGAGCCGTCGCTTGACTCGCTCCACAACATCTAAAAGTTGCGCCATACCTTGAAGAGCGAAAAACTCGGCCTGAAGAGGAATGATGACATATTGGGAACAAACCAAGGCGTTTAGAGAAAGGAGGCCGAGGGAGGGCGGGCAGTCCAGAATGACGACTTCGGGAGCCATTTTGGACTTCGAAAACTTCTTGAGTGCGTCTCGAAGAATGGACTCGCGCCCAATTTCGCTCGCGAACTCGGTTTCGGCGCCTGTGAGGTCCAAGTTCGTGGGGGCAACGAACAGGTTTTCTTGTGCGGTGGATTGAACGACTTCCTCAACGGAGTGGGTGCCCGACATAAGGGTGTAAACCGATGGCGCGCCTGGCTCGGGAAGCCGATCCAGGCTGATAGAAAGGTGGGCTTGAGGATCGAGGTCCACAATGAGGGAGCGAACGCCTGAAGCCGCAAGGGCGGCAGCAATATTCACGCTGGCGGTAGTTTTTCCGACCCCGCCCTTTTGGTTAATGATGGAGATGACCTGCACATCTTCACAATAACGAGAAAGGGGGCTTGTTTCTAAGGGAAACTTGCAAATCGAAAGCGACAAACAAGCCTCAGGGCTTTTGCGGGCCCGGTTATTTCCAAATACCCTACGGTTTAAGCGCTGGCGCCAACGAGAGGGGCGAGCTGGTCCACCATTTCGCTGACCGCAAGCTGGGTGCGGTCTTTCCAATCCGGAAGGTGAGCAAGATCTTCGCGCTCGTGCGCCCAAAGGATTCCACGGCTGGAATTCACGATGGCGCCGTGGCCATTTGCATCAAAAGCGGCACGAAGGCCGTCGGCGGTTCCACCCTGGAAGCCAAAGCCTGGAAGCAAAATCGGTGCTCGCGGCATGAGTTCACGAAACCGTACAAGCTCTTCAGGGCGAGTCGCCCCCACCACGGCGCCAACCGAAGACCAGCCGTTTTCGCTGTGCCAATCCTCGCCCCACGAGGCCACCATTTCAGCAACTCGCTCGGCAAGGGGGGGAGTTCCGTGGTCCTGAAAAAATCCCGCACCCGGATTTGATGTTTTAACTAAAACAAAAAGTCCCGCATCGTGTTTTTTTGCAGAATCCAAAAACGGCCGACAGGCGTCTTCGCCCAAGTAGGGGTTGATGGTGAGAGCGTCTGCAGGGGGAAAGCCGTTTCCGGAAAAGAAAGCTTCGGCGTAGGCCTCGGAAGTAGAGCCGATGTCTCCTCGCTTTGCGTCCATCACAACCAAAAGACCAAGCTCGCGCGCTACCGAGCAACAATCCGCAAGGGCTTGAGTGCCGGCCGGACCCCACTGCTCAAAGAAGGCAGCCTGGGGTTTCACAACCGCGATGCTGGGTGCAAGCAACTCAAGGAGTTCCCGGTGAAATGCAATTGCGGCCTTGGCGCAATCTTCAGGGCCGCCACTTGTTTTAAATTCGTTAGGAAAATGATCCGGTCTTGGGTCAAGGCCAACCATTGCAGGAGTGCCCTTCGAGTCAATCGCACCCCAGAGTCGTTCAGCAAACATTATTCAGCACCCCCTTTGGGTTCTTCCACAGAGGGTGCAGTTGATGGAGAATCAACAAGCCGTTTGGCAAGGGAGCTTGGCTCGACCTTTTCGGAAGGCGGAACCAAAACGCCACCAGAAATAACCGCTCGAAGTGCCTCTTCTACCCCAATGTTGATAGGGATGATGTCAGCGGCAGGAACAAACAAGGTGTATCCTGTTGCGGGCATGGGCGAAGAAGGTACAAAAACCGAGATTAACTCATGGCCGCGCGCTTCGTTCAGCGTACGAAGACAACTCCCGGTTAAGAATCCAAGCGAATAAACACCCGTTCGTGGGTATGGAATTGCAACAACTCGCTCAAACTCAACCTTTCGCTCTTCGCCAAAGAAGAACTCAGTGACTTGTTTTACATATGGGTAGATGGCGCCAAAAATAGGAACACGACTCAAGGCTCGCTCGAAGAACTCCACAACGCGGCGACCGATGAACCCAGAGAACCACCAGCCCATCAATAGAATAAGGACAACAATGAGGGCAACCGAAATCCAAATTCGAATTGCACCAGGTATTGAGTCCCCCATTCCAGCTGCGGCAAGCGCCCGAACAATCGCGTCGTCAACCCGTTCAAAAATTGTTGTAGATAAGAAGTTCCACAACCAAAGCAAAAGGGCCACGGTTAAACCAAGTGGCAAAACAATGCCAAGGCCCCTAAAAAAAAGCCGCGAAAGAGTGCTTGATGCTCGCTTCATCGAATTGTGATTCCTAGCGCGAACTATACCTTCTCCGGCCTGCTTCTCCCCCTGCTCTCTTCAGGTAATAGGCGAGCCAAAATACTATCCAATAACCGAAGCCCCTTCCGGGTTGTTCGAATGCAATCTCCAACTTCAATCAGTAGGTTTTCGGAGAAGAACTCCTGGAGCTCTTTGGACCAAACTTCCTTCGGATTGAGCCCGGTCTGGCGGAGGGCTCGGGAAACTGAAACGCCCTCATCGCACAACCGAAGCCCCATTAGAAAACAATCAAATAGTCGAGTTTTTGGATTGGGTCGCTCAATCTGGGCAGTTGTATTGCAAGTCAATACAGATTCGAGCCAATCATCAGGGTTGGCTGGATTTTTGCGCCGAATCCCCGCTTGCCATGAAACAGCTCCCGCCCCGATTCCAACACAGTCCAGGCTTCTCCATCCGGCAAGGTTGTGAATGCACTCTTCCCCCGCCTTTGCGAAGTTCGAGACCTCATAGGCGGAGTATCCCGAGGACTCACAAAGGGTCCGCGTTTCATCAAAAAGTCGGAGCGCCGCATCAGGATTTTTATCGGGGAAGTTTCCGGTTTCTTTTGCCTGCGAGAGCGGGGTTCCTGGCTCAAACGCCAGCTCATAACAAGAAAGGTGTTCCGGTTTCCAAGAAATAACTTCAGCGAGATCCTCAAACCATTCCAGTAAGCTTTGGCCCGGGAAGGAATAAATTAGGTCAAGGTTGATTCGTTGGAAGCCGGCTTTGCGGGCAAACAGAAAAGAGTCCCGAGCTCCATTAGGGGTATGGGCACGGTCGTATGCGCGGAGTACTTCCGAACGAAGAGACTGAACACCAATCGAGGCTCGGGTGACTCCCCCACCCAGAGCTGCTTGAGCAGTTTTATAACAAAAGGACTCCGGGTTTGCCTCAAGGGTGGTTTCCAAAGAGCTTTCGCGAAAGCCCGTTGCTTCATGCAAACCATTTAACAGTTTTTCAAGTAGGTCTGGGGGCAATAAGGAAGGAGTTCCCCCACCTATAAAAACAGTTTGTGGTTGAAGACCATTTGCCCGTTCGTAGGCCTCCTTGATTAATGCATCGACAACAGTGACTAATATCGTTGAGTCCTTAAGCTCCCAGGAGTTGAAATCACAATAGCGGCATTTTGAATCGCAAAACGGTACATGCACATAAAGTGAAGTACCGTTTTCTGAAAGTAAGGCCGAACGCTCGGCAGCGATGTTAGGCGCTTCGTTTTTGGTCGCCTTGCCCGGGTTTACTTTTGCGGGCGGCGGGGAAGATTTGTTCGGGCGGAACGCCATCGACAACATAGGCGTGGAGTTTTTTGAGCGAGTCGCGTTCGATTTGGCGAACGCGCTCTCGAGAAATCCCAAGTTCTTTAGAGATGGACTCTAGCGTTGCGGGTTTTTCGGCTTCAAGACCGTAACGCATTCTAAGTACCCGAGCCTCGCGCTCATCAATCAGGTTTAGGATATCGCGAAGGGTTTGCAATGCATCTCTTTTCAGGGCGATTTCATCGGGCAGCATTTGCTCTGAACGGCTATGCCGATTGGACAGGTTATGAAGTAGCTCTTCGCTGGAGTTTGGAGAGAAGGAAGAATGTTGAAGCGTTTGCTTGACAACTTCTGTGTTCGAAGTGGAAAGCCCGAGCTCTTTTGCAACCACGGTCGGGTCGGGTCGATGACCAAGGTCGCCCTCAAGCTGGTTAGAAACTCTTCGCCACTTTGTTAAAATTTCAACCATGTATGAGGGTATGCGAACAGTTTTGGTTTGATTAATGAGGCCCCGACGGATGGTTTGCTGAATCCACCAAGTTGCATAAGTAGAGAAACGAAAGCCAGCCCCTGGGTCAAACTTTTCCACAGCACGGAAAAGACCTAAGTTCCCCTCAGCGATTAGATCGGGAAGCGAAAGCCCGCGCCCACCAAAGCGCTTAGCCACACTTACAACTAGGCGGAGGTTTGCCCGAACCATATGTTCTCGGGCCTTGTCGTCTCCTTTTTGGACGCGTTTTCCAAGGGAGACCTCTTCGTCAGCAGACAGAAGAGGGACTTCGTCGATTTCTCGTAAGTAGGTTTCCAGGCAGCGATCAGAAGAGATGGGTCTATCCTCCGCAGATAAGAGGTGAAAGTGCGGGAGAAGTTCCCACAAACTAACTTTCGGCAGGAAGTTGCAAATAACTTGAGGGCTCTTGAGAGTTCTTGCTCCTCGGGGCAAATACTTGGAGTAGAATGGAGCCATTAGTCCCCAAAAGGGGCATAGGTGCTTCTCTTGGAATCAAACTGGACCGCCCGAAAACACCGCCTTTCGCTGTCAGAGGCCGACTTTAAGCCCCTTCTGGCTTCGCAGGCCCATGACTTCCTGCTTGTTGCGAATGGGCTCTTGGAGCTCTCCCCGGAGCAATGGACTCAGCGCCAACTCGTTCACCTTTTTCAGTCTGCTACAGACCTCGAAACCTATCTGGACGATTTTGGGGCAACAGACAATCGTAACTTCTTTGATATAAGAGAGTTAGTGGCGGTTACGCGCTGGCTTGCGATTGCCATAAGCAGCTTGGTCCATCTTTATTCCCGCCTCCCCAACTACCATTTTCCGGATCAACAATGGGCGGAGGGGGATTTGAAAACCCAGTCCCGCAATGCTGCCCTTGGCCTGGCCCAACGGATTGGTCAATCTTTGGGCTCTCTGCGCGAGTCTTGGCTAGGCCTTGGAATGGTGTGGCCCGATGGCGCAACCAGGGAGGAGTCCCTTGGGGCGACGGCACCGGATTACCGACTTCCTAGAACAAGATCTGAGCAGAGGGAAGGCACCCAAGAAGATCACGCCTCCGATGCGGCGCAGGTTGCCGCGCGCACCCTTCGCCTCATTCGTTTGTACGATGGAGCAGAACCCTTTTGCGTGAAAGGACTTGAAAAATTACAGAAGGTTTTTCAGCGGTACTGCACTGAAGAAAACAGCCGAAGGATTGAATCCAAAATACACAACCTCCAAACCTTCTACGACAACCAAATATCTGGAACGGCTGAAGAGGAAGAGCATTCAACCCTTCCGATGCTTCGAGGCTCCATTAGTGCGGCGCTTCACCTTTACGAGGCTGGAACAGCCTTAGCCCACCTTATTGAGAGACACCCCGGCCCTCTTTTCTCGAATTGTTCTGCTCGAGAAAAAAGCGAAGAGGAATTCTTGGACACAATCGTAAACCGTTGCGTTTTAAACGGTTACACTTGCCTTAAAAAGGCGGAGGAAACCGCCGAGGGAATCCTGGGCAGCTTTACAGACCAAAGCGCGATTACCCTCAGTCTTCCGAATGGGGTACACCTTCATGCCCGGCCAATATCGCTCATCGTCTCGATTGTTAATCACCATCAAACTCCTGTCGAGGTTGGAATGGGCGAGGATCGGTCCAATGCCTCCAGCATCATGCAGATGCTCGTGATGGCTGGTGGCAACCCAAACTGCCGGGACCTTCAATTCTTTGGCGACCAGCGAGTTTTGGATGACTTGTCTGCCCTATTCGGCGCCAAACTTGGGGAGAGTGGGTTTGACCTCTTCCCGCCCGAGCTGGATTACTTGCGCCCGAACTAAATTCCGTGCTTTAGCCGATCACCCAAGATGGGCGGCAGGCCTGCCTTCCGAATAAGCTTTTGCTCAGCAGCGATGTTGTAGGGGGTTCGAATCAGGCGAACGCGCCCACTGTGGACATTGTAAAAAACGACCGGAGCCTGGGGATTTTCATCTCGTGGTTGGCCAGGGCTGCCAACATTTACAACCGCTCGCTCGTCCTCTCCAAGGGTCCAATCTTCTTTGAAGTGCCACTCAAGTTCTTTCATCCCAGGGCGTTGGATAAAATTCATCGGAACATGGGTGTGGCCACAAAAGCCGATTCGTGCTTCAAAATCAGCTAGAGAAGCGCGGGCGGCTGGAAAGGACTGGAGGTAGTTAAAGGAGCCTGGGTCAGGTAATGCTCCATGAAAAAGAGAAAAGCCAGGATCGTCAAGTCGGAGGGGCAGGCCCTCCAACCACTCCAGGTGATGCTTTTTGAGTTTCTTGCGAGTCCATTGAAGGGCTGCCAGCGCGTACGGATTAAAATAACTAGCGTCAATTTTCCCCAGGAGCGCCCAATCGTGATTTCCGGCTACGCACTTCACCCCACGGTCCACCAAAATATCAATGGCATCTCCTGGGCGGGGGCCATAACCAACCACATCCCCGACGCAGTACATCTCATCTATTTCCTCGAGTTCAATCAGGGACATGACGGCTTCCAGGGCAGATAAGTTGCCGTGAATGTCGCCTAAGACAGCTATTTTGCGTGGTTCGGACATGATTTGGGTCTTTTGGCCTAAAAGGATAGGCTATCGGAGCGGCATTTCTGCCCCCAATCCAGATTAATTCATGGTGACACGCAAACTAGGCAAAGGACTCGACTCGCTTCTTTCAACTCGGCACGCCCAGGAAACGCCCTCTGGAGACGGCATTCAATGGATTTCTACATCGGATCTCCTTCAAAATAGCCAACAACCAAGAATCCATGCAGAGAGAGGGCTTGAACGGCTGAGTAACTCCATCCGGAAGCACGGCATCATGCAGCCCATCGTGGCAACGGTTCTTCCGGACGGGCAATTTGAAATCCTGGCAGGAGAACGCCGTTGGAGAGCTGCACAAATGGCTGGGCTAAAGAAGGTGCCCATCCTGATTCGAGAAGGAGTGGCCAGCGAGGCCGAAAGGCTCGAGCTCTCTCTAATCGAAAATGTGCAGCGAGAAGATCTCGACCCAATTGAGCGGGGGAGAGCTTGCCAAAAACTATTAGAAGAGTTTGGTCTTACCCAAGAAGAGGTCGCAACAGGGCTCGGCTACGACCGCTCTACAATCGCGAACTTAGTCCGCTTAATGGAGCTTCCCCAGGAGATTCAGGACAGTGTTTCACGTGGAACACTAAGCGCAGGACACGCAAGGGCTCTTCTTCGACTATCCGGACTTCCGGCTCAAACAACTGTTTTCAAAAGACTTGTGGAGGAAGAGTGGTCTGTTCGACAAACCGAAGCCGCATGCGCGAGCGCGGCCAACGGGAAGCTTGACCCCACCCATAAACCGCGACCAAGGCAGCCAGCTTGGGTTTCGGATTTACAGGAAAAGCTGACTCGGGCGACTGGACTTCGATCTGAAGTCCGGATTCGTCGGGGCGGTGGCGGCCGCCTGGTGCTCCACTTCCAGACCCTAGACGACCTGGATCGCCTAACGAACCAACTAGACACTCCGTCCGAAATGGACGAGTTGTTGGGCAGCTAGGTTTTCTTGTGGGCAACCTGCCCCAGGCTTAATCCAATATCTTGGCTTCAGTCAGACGAACTGACTGAATGTCGTCCTGCTGGCTGGGCCCACCGTATTGGAGTTCCTCTAATGCCTCGGCCCCCTCGAGAATGGTGCCGAACACGGTGGTACGACCATCAAGGTGGTAGGCATCTTGGAGATAGATTTCTAAAGCGCCCGGGTCGCACATGTTGGGCGACCCACTTTTCTGTCCAAAACTGAGGGAGCCCTTGCTGTGGTAGTAGCCCCACTTTGTTTCAGGCTCAAGTTCACCAGTTGCTTCAAAGGCGCCCTCTGGCTTGATGGTCCAGGCGAATGCACCAGAACGAACCCCAATCCGCTGGGCAAGGCTGCCATCACGAACAGAAAGGAGAAAAGCCTCGCAAGCGTTGGGGGCAATGTCTGAGTAAAGGCCAACAACAAAGTCGTAAGTTGTTGTTTCATTGACGGTTAGGGTAAAGCCTACCTTTGGGCCAGTGGGGACAGGATTCTCCCAGTTTTGAGCATCAGCTCCACTTAAAATGGCATTTGCTCTGCCTAGAGCATTTTCCATGACACCTTTTGCCCCATCCGGAGTGTTGAGATTAATGCCAGCCATTCCGCCAGCATCCTGAATGCGACTTCCTTCAGAAACCAAGATTTGTAGGGCATCTCGGTCGTCTCGGTTGATGGCGTCTTGAATCCCGGCCAGAACAACCCACCCTTGAACGCGGCTGTCTTCCGAAACTCGAGCGAGGGTGTCGGGGAGCTGGTCGGTGGTAAATGCTCCTCCCTCGGTGGACAAAACTGACTGGTAAAGCGCCCAGGAGTTGTGTTTCGCCGCCAAGGCTTGTTGGGGGAGCCAGGTGTTCAGGCCAAATCCAACGACTAAAGCAACGACCATTAGGGCCAAAAAGCCCTTATTGGCCTGAACCCAATCAGTAAGTGGGTTTCCAGAGTGAAATTCGGGGTTATGGCTGCCTGGTTCAGTTCGAGGCGCGTTTTTGGTGGAAGCATTCATTGTTTGGTAGGCAGAACGATTTCCCAAAAAGGGGGAGGGGACATCCTGGTTTGGAGAGTTTATCGAGGAATTCCTATCCCAACAATCCGCATCTCGTGCGTAGTATTGCCTGTTCGGAAACCGAACCCCACTCCCATGAAGAACATCCCCCTTTTCCTTCTCTGCTTCTCCCTTCCATTTGCCCAGGATTGCCGCGCCCAAGATCTTGCTGAGCAATTACCTGTGAACACCCAAATTTTCCTCGAGATTCCTAATGCTGAGGCTTTCTTTGCTGGCTTGGAATCCTCTTCCTTGGGAAGGATTTGGAACGACCCCGCGATGAAGGATTTTTTAGAGCCAGTTCTCCCCATGATTGACATGGGTTTGATGCAAGCTGACATGAGGTTCCAGTTCGAGGGCGGACCGGCTGGCCTTTTTAAAACAGATGTTTGGAAATCTCTTGAGCTTGGGTTTTATATCGATGAGTTTATTCCCAAGACCAACACCAAGCCACGGATGGTTTTTGGTTTTGCCGTTGCCCTTCACGACGAAGAGCTTGCAGCAAAACTTAGCGAGTTCTTAGCTCTCTCTGTTGATGAAGATCCCTTGGTTAGTGTAACTAGAAACGGAAATAAAATTTTCTTCGTTGCCGCTACCTTTAAGCATGAAGGCGAAAAGCTTTCATCCAATACTTCGTTTCAAAACTCTCGCAGCGCAAGCACAGAAGAAACTTTTCTCTATATGGATATTGGTGATTTGATTCCAAAGAGCAACCGTGCAGTTCAAGCGAAAGGCCCACCGGCTATTTTGCCTTTGTACAACGCGCTCATGGACGGCATCGGCCTGGAATCAGTAAAACACTTTTCCGTGACATCCGGTTGGAACAACGGAGATTCCATTACAAATGGAAGCCTGTGGTTTTCAGAAAAGAGCAAAGGACTTATCGCTTCAAGCCTCCTTGCGCCCGCTGCCGACTTAAGTTTGGCTGAGTACATACCAGCGAACGCAACTTCCTTTTCAATTGCCTCAATGGACGCCAGTGCAGGTTGGAAATTTATAAACAACCTGATTGAACAAGCCCTCTTTGTGGCAGAAAATGAAGGTGAAACAATTCCTAAAGATCACCCTCTCTATGTATGGCTTGCAGGTGAGAGGCAAGGTGAACTTTCTGAAGCCCTATCCGCCATTGGTCCACGCACTTATACCTGGGGCGTTCAAGACGCAAGCGCCCTTATGGGGGGTGGAGCCACACAGGGCGGCACATTCATTGAAGTTCACGATATTCCCAAAGTACGAGCCACCTTTGCAGCCCTCATGGGAGATTTGGAAAAACTTACTGAAACCTCTGAATACGGCTCGCTTTCGGTCAAGAATCTAACAGAGCGTTCTAAAAACGAAGAAGGCAAGTGGGTCACATCAAAAGGCGCCGAGTATTACCAAGTTGACATCAACATCAGTAGCCTTTTACCACCCGATGCTGCTGCTGCTGGCATGGCGCTTGCGAACTTCAAACCATCAATTGGAATTACCGATGACGGCTGGCTGGTGTTTAACACAAGTTCATCAGCAATCAAAAAGGCTATGCGGAAGGGAGTCCAAAAATCTGAAAATGGAATCAAGACGAATCCGGATGCGGCGTCGTTTCTGAACAGTGTTCCCAATGGTGCGCTTCAGGCCAAGTGGTCTGACTTGAGGCCTATGATTGGTGGCGCAATCACCATGTTGCAGGGAATGTTGCCCATGTTTATGGGGGGCATGGGTCCAGACTTTCCGCTTGACCTAAACAAATTCCCAAGCCCTGATGTGTTTACCAAAAACATTCGCCCCTCTGAAACTTGGTCGGTTCGAGATGGGAATCAGTTACGCTTCGAATCAGTTGGCTCATTCGGCCTTGGAGAAGGAGCTCTGCTTGGCGTAACCCTTACTGCAGGCTTTCTTGTCGTGCTGCCTGGTTCACCTTCCGATCTTACTGCGTCCTCTTCCGCGCCGTTACTAACCGACGCCCACGACGACGCCCACGAACTTAACACAATTGGTTACTCTGAAGAATCAGGGTTGGATGACACAACAGCAGAACTTTCCCGACTTCAATCTACGATTCTTGTTTACCAACTGGAAACCGAAAGTTTGCCCATGTCTTTGCAAGATCTGGAGAAGCCTGCCGACGGTTGGCCCGAAGGGTTTCTTACTGATGGATTAGGTGTTCAGCCCGACCCTTGGGGGAATGCATTCATCTACAAACTCGATGGCGAAAACGGATTCAACCTCTACTCGTGTGGTCCAAACGGGCAAGACGATGGTGGAGCCGGCGACGACATTTCGATTGGCTAAACGATTCGCTCAAGCACACCTTCTTGCGGCGCTCCTGGCACTGTCAGGAGCGCCGCTCGCGTTTTCCCAATCCGCACAGCTTTCACCGGAATCACTTTTTAGTTCCAGCGCCCCCCCCGGGCTTCAATCCATTGCCAAAAAAATGGAGGGAGAAATCACCTCCATTCTCCTAGAGGCAAGAATCTGGACAGGGCTCCAACCGGATTTGCGCCCCTTCCAACTGGAGTGGGTTTCGGGCCGAAAAGAATTGGAGGAATCTTTGGGTCGGCAAGCACCAAATTGGTTTGCCGCCGTTGCCGTACCCTCCGAACGGCGCTTGGTCATTGCCACCGAGATTGCCGGCTCTCAAGAACAGCTTAGGGCGACCCTTCGCCATGAACTCATGCACCTCGCCATGATGGATATGGGGGCGGAGGCCTTTCGCAGCTCGCCGTCCTGGTTTCACGAGGGCTGTGCGGAGGTTTTCGCTGGAGATATTTACTTAAAAGGGGCTTCCGAGTCCATCTCCTGGATGGCTGCAGCAGGTTCCTTGCCCGCCTTAGCCGACTACCGAAAAGGTTTTCCAAACTCGCCAGTTCTTGCCGCCACCGGGTACGCCCTCGGCCACGCCTTTGTTGAGAGATACATTCGCTTGTACGGCCAGCCCGCACTACAAGAGGTTCTGGCACTCCTACGGACAGGAGAAGAGCTGGATTCTGCCCTAATCCAAACGACCGGATTAAGCATTGTCACTGAAGAAAAAGCCCTCCAAGAGGAGCTCCGCGGGCTGGCCGGGCTGGGAGGAGACCTCTATTCCCGACTTTTTCTTGGGCTGGCAGTCTTTATTGTGATTGCGTTTCCCATCCTCCGGGCCACTCGGAAGCGGAGAAAGGCCGAACTTGAGGGTCAATGGGAGGGAGATGAGTCATCAGCGAGCCCCTACGCAGGGTTGCGTCGAATAGGATGGCCAATCCGTAAATATCCAAGGAGCGAGCGGCCTTCCAAGGATGAAAAATGACTTTTAGCTCCAAGGATTTCCGCCTGCATCTACGCCGGAAGCTCCAAATTTTCCTGGTACGCATTTTTGGCCCCCCGGTTTTCCGGGCGCTTTCCTGGTCTTGGAAGGTCAAAAGATGTGGTCTTGAAAACGGGCCCGAAAACCCAGAGAAAGTCGTTTACGCCCTTTGGCATGAAAGTATTCCCGCAGGAGTATCACTCCATCGGAATAAACAACTTTGCGTCATGATTAGCCACCACCCGGACGGGGAAATGATTGAGAAGGTGGCCAAGCGGTTTGGATTTTTGACCGCCCGCGGCTCCACAACCCGAGGAGGGGCTGGTGGCATTCGAAAAATGCTCCAAGACGCCTCGGTGAGCAAAGGTCTTGTGATTACTCCAGACGGCCCTCAAGGACCGCCACACACCATTGCCCCTGGCTTGTTGTTTGTTGCTGCGGTCACGGGTCGCCCGATGGTGGCAGTTGGATTTGCCGCTTCCACCGCCTGGCGAGCAAAAAAGTCCTGGGACAAGATGATTTTCCCCAAACCAGGAGCGATCGTTGGAATCGCATATTCAAACCCATTTCTGGTACCCAGGAAAGTTTTGGAGGACGAAAACCTCAAAGACGAAGCCGTTAACAAACTTGCAATTGCATTTGAAGAAGCCCATCACACTGCCCAAGCATTAGTTCAGAAGGAAATCTCCTAAACTGAGCGTGCATGTCCGACCCAAGCACTCGCGAAAAATTCAGGCTGTTTCGTAAAAAGATTCGCCGCCGCACGCATCTATTTTTAGTGCGCTGGTTTGGCCCCCTCTTTTTCCGCACCCTTGAAGCGACGTGGAAAGTGAAAAGAGCCGGTCTTGAAAATGGTCCCGAAAGTGGAGAGCCTCTTGTTTATGCAATATGGCACGAGAGCATTCCGATTGGAGTGCCCTTACTGCGAAAAATGGGCTTGTGCGTGATGGTGAGCCATCATCACGATGGCGAACTCATCGAGAGGGTGATTCGACGGTTTGGATACCTCACCGCTCGCGGCTCCAGCACCCGTGGTGGCGTAGGCGCAATCCGAAAAATGTTACGCGATGCTTCAGTGAGCAATGGATTGGTGATTACTCCAGACGGCCCTCAAGGTCCAGCGCACACCATTGCGCCAGGTTTGTTTTTTGTTGCAGCGGTTACCCGGCGACCGATGGTGGCCATTGGATACGCTTCCTCAAAATCTTGGCGCGTCACAAAATCTTGGGACAAAATGATTTTTCCGAAACCTGGCGCAAAAGTGGGGATTGCTTTTTCAAAACCATTTCACGTTCCTAGAAATGTTTTGGAAGATGAACAAGTGAAAGAAGAAGCAATTGCAAACTTAGCTCAGGCATTCGAAGATGCTCACAAGACCGCAGAGGAATTGATTCGGGAATAAAGAGAATGGCAACCCAAAGCACACACGTTTTTCGCCTATCACCCGAGCGGGGAAGAAAGCTCCGAGAGGAGCTCAACCTTAGTGAATTCGAGTTTCGGAAAGTAAATCACGCCCACTTTCAGGCACGAGGAGAGGGGGCAGTTGCAACGCTTTATCAAAGCGGCAAGTTGGTTTTGCAGGGCGCGGGTGCAGAGGGTTTTATGGTTCGGTTTTTGGGAGATATCGAACCTGTGCCTGCCAAAGAGAAAAAAGAACCCGCTGAGCCATCTGGAAATCTACCCCAAGAAGCAATCGGCTCAGACGAAGCAGGCAAAGGCGACTCGTTTGGTGGAATTTCCGTTTGCGCAGTTTTTGTTCAAGAAGGGCAACGAGAGAAATTGCAAGAAGCTGGCGTGATGGATTCCAAAAAACTTAGCGATAAAAAAATAGAAATTCTTGCTCCATGGATTCGGTCAACATTTCCTCACGCAGAGCGAGTTTTAAACGCGAGCGAGTACAACGCTGGTTGGGAAAGTTCAGGCGGCAATGTAAACCGGCTCCTAACTCGCCTTCACGCAGAAGTTCTAAGTGAAGTCAGAGCGGAAACAAAAGCTCGACATCTGGTCGTTGATCAATTCGGAGCGAACAAGCCATTAAGCCGGTACTTTAAATCTGAATCTAAGGAAGGCGTCGAGGTCTTTGAGGTTCCGCGAGCCGAAGTGCATCCAGCAGTTGCCGCCGCCTCCGTGCTTGCACGGGCAAGCTTCCTAAATTCAATAAAACGCCTTTCTGAGGAGTGTGCCGTCGATTTGCCCCTTGGAAGTGGTGGCCCTGTTCCGCCAGCTCTACAAAAGGTGTTAGAAATTCACGGCCCCAAAAAAATAAAGAAGTTCGCAAAACTACACTTCAAGAATGTTCAAAAGTCGCTTACTTAAGACTTAACATGAATTCAAAACGCGCCCACGATTGCCATGCCGAGCGAGAATTCCTCCCCTTGGGAGTTGCTGTTCTTGTTGTTTCCGACACCCGAGACCTTAGAAGCGACAAAAGCGGACTACTTCTTGCCGAGAGTTGCCAGGCTGCCGGCCACACTTTAGTCGAAAGAGTCGTGGTGCTTGACGAGGTTGACCTCATTCGCCGCCGTGTTTTGGAGTGGTCAGGTATGGAGCACGTGCACACGGTTCTCATAACGGGTGGGACAGGTGTTTTTCAACGGGATGTTACCCCAGAAGCAGTGGAACCCCTCTTTGACAAAAAGATGCCCGGCTTTGGCGAACTCTTTCGATACTTCTCATTTGAAGAAATAGGAACTGCGACCTTGGAATCGCGGGCAACGGCTGGGATTGTGAATAAAACCCTCGTTTTTGCAATGCCCGGTTCGTCTGGGGCGTGCCGACTCGCAATTAATAAGCTGATTCTTCCTCAGCTGGATTCTAGAACAAAACCCTGCTCTATCGCAGGGATGTTAGACCGGCTCTAATCTTTATCCGAACTCTTTTCGGAAGGGCCGGGTTCAAAATCAGCGTCAACGACATCGTTTACTTTTTGTTTAACCTCGCGCTGAAACTGATCCACAGGGTTATTTTCTTCGACATCCTTTTTTAAATCCCGAATAGTATCTTCGAGGCCGGTTTCTTTACGGATGTCGTTCATGGTCCTTTTAAGCTTGAAAAATGAACGCCCCAAGTCCTTTGCGATTTCTGGGAGCTTTCCACCAAAAAGCAAGAGCCCGATGGCTAGAGCAACCATGAGCTCAGTCCAGTGGGGAATCAATGCGAGAGTGTTCACGGTGGGGATTTTAACGCAATGGCGCAGGAGCGGAATCTACTAAAAAGCGTGGCGAGAGATTGAAAAAGAGGGCGGTTTCGCCAATTGAAATATCCCGCTTGGCGCCGAAATCAAAAACAAAGTCGTGGGCGAACCATGAGAATACGGCTTGAGAACGCCGCCCAACCCCGTCGCCAGAATTGAGGGGGAGCTCCATCAGGAAGCCAAGGCTTTCGGTTAGCCGCCAGTCAGTCCAGACATTGGTATAGCCAAACAAATTTTCGGCTCGTTGGTGACTGACACCGTAATGGAGGTTTTCGCCATTTCGAACCCCAACCCTTGAAAAGATTTCTTCAGGGCGTTCTTCGCCAAAGTCGTGCCGCAGGCGAAGGTCAGCAATCAGAGGGGCCAACGCGTTTCTAGCTTGAGCGCGAGGTCTCCAGGCAAGGCGAAGCTCCGCCGGCCCCCAATGGTCAGTTGTAATCCCGGACCTTTGGTGGGGAAACAAGGGGTCAAAAAGAGGTCTATCAATGTCTGGGTACCAAGGAACCATGAAGTCAACATCAACCCAAGGTTCAGAACTATTTGGGGCAATAAAAAACTGTCGCAATGAAAGTTCGACAACACTCCCTTTCGTTGCCGCGTCAACAGAGTCAAATTGCGGAACCAAAGCCAAGGGGTCACCACTTTCTCCTCTTGTTCGAAAACGAAGCTCGGGGACAACACGGTGCTCCCACCCGCCCTCGTAGTTTTGTTGTAGAAGGGCGGAGCCGCCGATGAATGCTTCGCCAAGTCCCCGCGTGATACGTGCATTACCCAAAACACTTTGGTCGTAGTGTGTGCTATCCACCCGAAGGCCTGGGCGAAAGGTAACCGCTCCCCAATGGAAAGGAGTCACAAGTTCAGACCAAAGGTGCAGGCGAGATCGGGAAGTCGTGGTAGCGGGGTCAAAGGCTGGGGAGCCGTTTGCCGCAAGCACAGAGAATTGTCGGAGCCGCTCTCGTGCAAGGCTTGCACCCCAACTTAGATTTACAGGAATAGAGTTTGTCCCAGGCAAATTCCCAACGGTCTTTGAGAAAGCGTGATAGCGAAGTGCTGGCAGATGTTCGTGGAATGTTGGTCCATCAGACCCAGAGCTGTATCCCGAAAGGGGTGCGTATCCATATTTATCAACAATGATGTCAAAATCGAGGTCGATAACACTGCTGTTCCGCTTTCTAATTGCATAAAGTTGGGACTGTGCATCCGCGCCGGAAATCCAACTTTGGTGGAAAAATTCCGGTGCAAGCAATGGGTCGGAGGCAACGACAAAATCCAAATCGGCTCGCCACTCATCACCAAGTTGAAAACGATTCTGCAAATCAACCATCCATCGCTCATCTGAGGGCCGCCGGATTCGCCGAGAAAAGGGGTGAGAGTCAGAGCCTGAATCATTCAGAAAAAAGAAGGACCAGTTGGAATGAATATTATCTCCAACAAATTCAGCACTTGACTCAAGGGGGAATCCCCGGCTGGAACTCCAAGATGGCGCAGCACTCCACGAATAGGCGTATCGATCGTTCTGGCTGCGGCCGCTTGAGCCGAACCGAACCGTTGCCGATTCCCCTAGTCGCCCACCAGAGCCCAGTTTTAAGTCTTGGAATCCAATGAATGTGTTTTGGTCTAAGCCCTCCGAGCGAATGTCGGGAGCGGGCAAGGGAAGAAAGGTCCACCCATACATGTTGAGCCAGGCCCCGGTTGGCCTCCATAAATACTTACCATCTTGAGAAGGCACACCTTTCAACTCCTTCAGGCTGAGAGAATAGTGGGGGGGAACAGCATCGCATGTTGTAAGGGAAGCGTCGGAGGCAATGATTACACCGTCGGGACTCTCTTGCATGTTTTTGCACAGCAAACGAATAGGCCAACCACGAGGACCGCTCCCCAAGGGCAATTGGAGGTCAGCATTTTCTAGGTTGGACATTCCAGTTTCAGCATTGAAAACAAGTTGCGAGCAGGAGACCCGCATGTCTCCAAAAAAGACCTCAACGCCACCCTCCATAAATAAGCTCCGAACCAGCCCAGGTTTATCTTCAAGCCCAAGGGACCCCGCGATTTGGGCATCCCATTTTTTGCCCTTTGGGACACGATTGGGTTTTGCTTTTGCCCCTAATTGTTGATACAGGTCTTTGTCGAGGTGAATTTCTAAAGATTTTGCACGAAGAGTTCTATCTCCAAAATGGCTTTCAAAATTTCGAATTTGATAAACGACTTCACCGCCTTCGGTGAAGGAATGCATGGTTTCCCATGTCGCAGTTGTCGACAAGTTGGGCTCCTGTGCAAGGAGGAGTAGCAGGGCCAGTGGAATCACGGCTTAATCAAGGTCCCGCCCTCGCCAGAAAGAAGGCGGTTGGCAAGATCGAACTGGAGCCATTCTCCAGTTGCGGTTCCCCCATCTGAAAAGGAAATACTGGCAAGTTCTCCGCGCTTTCCGAGCACATAGATATATGGCCCAGCAGTTTCATATCGGATTTCTTGTCCACCAGCCTTCGTTTCTGGGTCAGAAAGATGGGCTGCACCTAAAAGGGTTACAGAATGGTCTCCAGATTCCAGCCGGTTCCACGAAACTTCATTAGCCTGGCCAGAGATGGTTCCGAATTTAACTAAAACATGGCTCTTCATCCAGCCACCATTTTGAGTGAACATGGCCTCGCGCCCCTCAAGCTCTAAGGAATCAGAGTCCGATGCGCCAATGACCGCCTTAGCATTTCCGTAAAGGCGAAGGTGTCCATCAGGAAACGCCTTGATGTTTTTTGCTTTTAAATAAAATTCGTCACCCTCTTTGAGGGTGCCCGAAAGAACACAGAAGCCAAGTGCGCCCGGAAAAAACTCAAATGCCTCTGGGCGGCCAATTACCTTTTGCGCTCTTCCGCGCAAACCGCCAAGAAAGCGGACATCCCCAAGAAGCTCCCAAGAAGTCGTTTCAAGGTTGTAGCTCATGCGCTTGGACGAGATTGAAATATCTTTTCCAGTCAACCCGAGATCCGGCGCCGGGAGAACGAGCTTTGGGTCCCCGCTAGGGAAAACCCATTCATTGTCAAGCAGGATTCGCTCAGAAGAGATTCGGAGTAGGCCGTTTTGAGTTTGAATTTTTCCAGAGGCAGGCCAACCAACAAGTTGCGCCCGACCGTTTTTTTGGAAGCGAAAACTCCGCCCTAAAAATTTTGTTTGACCTTGTTCCAATTGGATTTTTCCCTCTGCCTGGAACCCCGGTTCTTTTGTGTAGTGCCAGTCAGGAGAATAAACAAGATGGTTAGCGCGGAGCGTTGCGGCAACCCCCTCGCGGCTTTGGAACTTAGCGAAAACATTGCCCGTTGCAGTGACGGTTTCGCTTTTTCCTTCAACTTGAATTTCTCGCAGAACCCGGTCGGCTTGTAAGTGGAAATCATCTTCAAGCTGCAAAGAAGCATTACCCTCCATTTTTGCATTACCCGCAGTGTCCACTATCAGAAGGTCGCATCCGCCAGTTCCGTTTGCAAACTGAACTGGCCCCCGAAGAGAAGCCTGTTCGTTAGAAAACTCACAGGTTGCAGCAGAGAAGAAACCATTTCTAAGGTATCCGGCAATCCCTCCCCAGGCATAACCTGACCCACCAGGCTCAAGCCACAACCCGCCATCAGCGACACCCCAACGCAAGGTGGGCCCATTCGAAAACGAAACAGGCCCCCTTAGTGCAAGCCCATTAATCTTGTCCTCGCTCCAATTGAATCGTGCGGACGCGGCAAGCATTTCAGAGAAATGATTTTCTGAACCCTCCGTGAGAATTTGGCAGTTATTAGAAAAGCTTGCTTCTAATGGTTGCCAGCCGCGAGGGGTTTCGGATAGAAGCAAGAACAACTCATTTCCTTGAATGGTTCCCGCTTGAGAAAAATAGTCTGGGAAAACAATTGTGCTCTGCCCACTTACTGAAAACTGGATGGTGTCTAGGTTTTCAGCCCCAGGTTTCATTGTTGCAGGGCCGGCCAGTGTCCCTTTCCACTGGTGTCCCTCGGAATCAGTAAGGGTCCAAGACAAAAGGCCCGAAAGCCCCCAATGCCCAATGCGCTTGGAGGGTTCAAACTGAAACCCGGTTCCCTCAAGACTTAGGTTTCCGGAGGAAAACTGAAAAGGGGAATCACTTGAAAACCGCCTAAGCTCAGGTTCAACCTGAAGAGTGGGGGTTTTAAGGGTGCTTTCAGCTCCGGTTTTTTGGGGGAAAGAAATGACAGCTTGCTCAAATACCCAAGGGACTTCAGAATTAACCGCAAGATTTGCGGAGCTTGTTTGCATCGGAATCCTGCCCCTTGACGATTCAATTTTGCAAAGCAATTCGTTGCTTAAGTCCGACCAACATGTAACCAAAGAGTCTGGCAGCAGCATGGTGCTTTCAGAAAACTCGGGATCCCGACCAGTGACCCCGACGACTGGAGTTCGGCTAAAACCACCACCAGGAAGGGGCGTTCTTTTCTCGTGAACAAGATTAAGCTCTCCTTGAAAAGAAGTTTTTAGAACGCCCAACCCTTCAAGGTCTTGCTCAAAATAAGAGCTAGGTTCTTCGGTGGGCACCGAAGATTTCTCTATGTGCCTTGAAGAGTCCCAAATGAGGAGCGCAAGAAGTAGAAAAAGTCCTGCTCCTCCAGCACGCTGGGCGGTCCACTTCATGAAGTCGTTGCAGATTGAGCGGCCAAGAGAAGGTTGCAAACTTCCCGCAGGGCGCCGCTACCGCCGGGGCTTGGAGTCACCCAGTCCGCCGCATTTTGAATTTCGAGAACCGCGTTTGCGGGAGCGAAGCAAAGCCCGGCGCGCTCAAACATGGCAATATCGGGAAGATCGTCACCCATAGTGGCAACTTGGTTCTCGGAGAGGCCTCTGGAAGACAAAATCTTATCCATGACAGGCGCCTTGTCGATTGAGCCCATGTGGATTTCAGAAACACCCAAGCGTTCAGCACGGTGACGAACCGCGGGATTGTCTCGACCGCTTAAAACAACAACCTCAACACCGGACCGAATGAGCTGAACCATTCCGTATCCATCATGAACGCAAAACCGAACACTTTCAGTTCCATCAGCATGAACCGTGATATGTCCATCTGTCCAGACGCCATCAACATCCGTGACAAATAAACGAATGTCGCGGGCAGCTGAAAGAATGGAATCTGGAAAACTCAAAGGCGTACTTCAAGAAGGTCCTGAACATCCACAAGTCCGGCTACGCGGTTTCCTACGGATTCCAAAACAGGAAGCTGGTCAATGTGCGAATCTTTTATGAGATGAAGAGCCTCACCCACAAGCTGATCTTCCCGAACAAAGCTGGGCTGGCTTGCCATGTATTGCGTGACGGGGTTCTCTAGAGGAAGTTCGCCTTCACACGCGATTCTTCGAAGATCACCATCCGTAAAGATTCCCAGCAAGTCTCCAGAGTCGTTGGTGATGATGGCGGCACCAGGCCGACCCGGAGTTTCGGTCATGACAACAAGGGCGTCGCGCAAACTAGCGTTTTCATTTAACAAGGGAACTTCGTGACCACGGCGCATAATTTCTCCGATACGCATCAAGCTTCGACCCAAAGTTCCAGCGGGGTGGAAGGCGGCAAACTCTTCACGAGTGAAGTCGCGTTTCTCTAAAACGGCCATTGCAATAGCATCACCCAATGCAAGCATGGCGGTTGTGGTCACGGTGGGGGCGAGCCCAAGGGGACAAGCTTCAGAAAGGGGGCCCATTTCAACAACAAGGTCCGAGATCTTTCCAAGGGCAGAAGTTCCCGACTCGGTGAGCGCCACAACCGAAACCCCAATAGCTTTAACGGCCGGCACAAGCTGAATGAGCTCGCGAGTTTCGCCGCTTTTTGAAAGGGCAAGCAAGATATCTTCGGGGCGGAGTCGGCCGAGGTCTCCATGTAAAGCCTCGGCAGGGTGTAGGCTCAAACTCGGAGTGCCGGTGCTCGCTAAAGTCGCGGAAATTTTTTGACCAATCAATCCGGCCTTTCCCATTCCGGCAACAACAACCCGACCCTCACACTCCAACATGTTCTGGACTGCCAATTCGAAGCTAGAGCCGAGCCGCTCCTGAAGCGTGCGGATTGCCTCCGCCTCTAATTTCAGGACTTCAAGCCCTCTCGCCAGGGAGGTATTTTCATCAACCGCCATGGTGCATATTGTAAGGGAGGGGGAAATAAGAGAGAATCAAGGCAGAATGGAAACCTTCGTCCTCATTGGAACCATCATTGTGGTGGTTTTTTCTATCACTACCCACGAAGCGGCTCACGCTTGGGTGGCCGATCGCCTGGGTGACCCCACTGCGCGGCTTTTGGGTCGGGTGACTTTGAACCCCGTGCCCCACATTGACCTCTTTATGACCATCCTTTTGCCCGGATTTCTCCTGATTTCGGGCTCTAGCTTCGTTTTTGGGGGCGCTAAGCCGGTCCCCGTCAACTTAGGCCGCCTGCGCAACCCTCCCCGGGATTGGGCGCTGGTGGCGATTGCGGGCCCAATTTCCAATCTCCTACTTAGCCTTCTCTTTACGGGAATGTTCGCCGCCTTAGTGGGGCTTAATGTCTTCAGCCCCCTCTCAATGGGGGCCCAGGTTCTGATTATTGGCGTGTATGCCAACGCCCTCCTTGCGGTCTTTAATCTCATTCCCATTCCGCCCCTAGACGGCTCCCGAGTTGTGCTTTTCCTTCTCCGGGGCGAAGCTCGTGAAAGTTACGCCCGCCTAGAGCGCTTCGGAATCCTGATTGTGCTCCTCCTTCTTTTCTATGTAGATGGTTTCGGTGCCCTTCTTTGGGGCTCCACAATGACTATCATGGAAGGTGTCACCAGACTTTTTGGCGTAGAGCATGAAGCCGCTTTGGCGCTTGGGAGTTTGTTTTCCTAATGATTGAGCCCGCCAAACCCGACCTCATCCCGCCCGCCAAAACCCCCGCCGGCGAAGGCGCGGCTATGGGCGCCGTTGATTTCACGGTACATCTAGAGCGTGTGTTCCATGGGCCGCTTGATTTACTCCTGCAATTAGTTCGGGATAGTGAACTGGAAATCCATGTGGTTTCCCTTGCCGATGTGTGCGATGCTTACTGCCAGTTTGTGCGCTCCATGCAAGAGGTTGATGTGGATGAAGCTGCCGACTACCTTGTTGTTGCGGCCACCCTTTTGGCAGTGAAGAGCCGTTCACTTCTTCCGCAAGAAGAAGTTGCTGAAGACGAGGACCCCTTCGACCCAGGAGAAGAGCTTGTTCAGCAGCTTTTGATGTACAAAGAACTGCGGCAAGCAGCTGAAAAGATGGGGGTGGAGTTCCGAAAACGCGCCCGCCTCATGCCGGCCGGCGGTCGTTGGCTCGGAAAGTGGCTGGAGGAAAAGGACGAATCTGTTGAAGAGGAAGACTGGGACCTCGGCGATGTCTCTGTTTGGGATTTGCTCAAAGTTTTCCAACGCCTCGAAAAAGAAACCGGATTTATGCGGCCTCATAAAATCCGCCAAGCGGGCAAATCGCTGGCCTGGTATGTGGAAGAAGTGTGGTCCCGCCTCGACGACGGCGGCACGCTGGACCTTCAGGACATATTCAAGGAGGGGCAGTTGAATCGTGGCGATGCCGCCTACTACTTAGTCGCATTGTTGGAGTTGGCCAAACAAAAAGCCATCGATCTCAAACAAGATTCTGCTTTTGGAAACATTCAGGTGGTGCGCGCAAGCGATGCCGCCGAAGTTCACCTAGACGATTTAGATGAGCAGTTTGACCACCACGGCGACGAAATGGAGCCCGAAGTGGAAAGCCTTTTGGAAGAGTAGCCCGCGCGGCTAGATTGGGCGTTATTCCCCCCCCCGATGAGATAAAAATGTCGAACGCCCAAGATGTAACCGAAGCCGATTTCCAAACTGAAGTTTTGGATTCTGAAAAACCTGTCCTCGTAGATTTTTGGGCCCCATGGTGCGGTCCCTGCAAAGCAATGGGCCCTGCTGTGGACAAACTCGCCGAAGAAATGGGCGAGAAGGTCAAGGTCGTCAAACTAGACATTGACCAAAGCCCTGGTGTTGCCAGCCAGCTTGGCGTGATGTCCATCCCGACCTTTATTGTGTTTAAAAACGGCACTGAAGCCGCTCGCAAAATGGGGATGATGTCTTTTGATGACTTCAAATCTCTCGTCGAAGATAACGCCTAACCCGCGAACCCTTGGGGCTGGCTAGAATCCAGCCATGAGAACGATTTTTGCGGGTTCCCCGCCTTTTGCGGTAGAGTCATTCGCTGCCCTGCTTGGGCGGAGAGAGCCGCCGATTGCGCTGGTGACTGCCCCTCCACGCCGCGCAGGTCGTGGCCGAAAAGAAGCTCAAAACCCGCTGGTGGCAATGGCGGCAAAAGCGGCCGTTCCCGTCTTTCGTCCTCAAAAAGCCAGCGACCCTAAGTTCTTAGATGAGCTGTCTCAACTCAAACCAGATATTTGTTTGGTTGTAAGTTTTGGACAGCTTTTAAGGGAAGAGTTTTTGAACTTGCCTCGGTTGGGTTGCCTCAACCTTCACGCATCCTTGCTTCCTCGATGGCGGGGGGCCAGCCCGATTCAGGCAGCGATTCAGGCGGGTGATTCCGAAACAGGCGTTTGTATCCAGAAGATGGTCCTAGCCCTGGACGCAGGAGATGTTTTGGCAGAAAGGAAGATTGCGATAAGCGAAAGAGAAACGGCCCCCCAACTTTTTGCAAAGGCGAGCGCAGTCGGTGCCGAGTTACTGAAAGAATTCTTGGATGAACTTTGTGGCAACTCTTTACCTGAAGGCCGGAAGCAAGACAAGGGCCTTGTGACTGTTTGCAAAAAGATACTGCCCGACCACGGGAAAGTGGATTGGACAAAACCTGCTCAAGAAATTGACCGCCTCGTTCGAGCCATGGCCGGCTGGCCCTGTGGCCGCACCACACTTCCAAATGGCGAAGAGTTAAAAATATGGGAAGCCGAGCCTGTTGAGGGGCGCGGACAACCAGGAGAAGTTTTAGCCTCAGACTCCAAACTTATTGTCGCCTGTGGCGCCAACGCCCTCCTCTTGGGCAAAGTACAACGGCAAGGGAAATCGGCCATGCTTGCAGAAGAATTTTTGCGTGGCATAAAAATCGCCCGTGGAGATTATTTAGGAAAGGATAAACATGAAGACTGATGCACGTCAGCTCGTGCTCCAACTTCTTGGAAATGAACATGGGTTTCCAACTCGCGCATTTTCGGATTCCGCCAATCAAGCCGAACTGAGTGACCGTGACCGAAGCTTAGCCAGAGAGATTCTTGCCGGCACGATTCGCATGCAGCGCGCACTTGACGCAGCCTTCACTCCATTTTGCAAGAAAAAGAAAATGGACCCCATGGTGCGCTGGACTCTCCGGATGGGTGTTTACCAACTTCTTTATCTCGACCGGATTCCAGCCCACGCCGCAGTTGACGCAACAATAGGAGCGGCTTCACCGATTATTCGCCGCGCGAAAGGATTTGCGAACGCAATTCTCCGAAATGTTGAACGCGGAAGTTCTTCAGACCCAACCGGTTTTCTTGAAAAAGCGTTTAACCGCGCCGCAAAAACTCCTTCAGATAGGATTGCCATAGAGTATTCATTCCCCACATTTTTAGTGAAGCGGTGGATTCAAGAAGTAGGCGAAAATGCATCTATCCAAAGACTGAAGATGCTCAACGCCACTCCACCTATGTCGCTAAGAGTGAACACCCTTCGAGCAACAAAACAAGAAGTCCACGCAGAACTTCTGGAACAAGAAGTGAGTGCAGAAATTCACGGGAACGCACTTCTTTTGCAGTCCCCAACGAATCCGCAAAGCCTTCCTGGATTTTCAGAGGGGAAATGGGCAGTTCAAGACTTAGCTTCGCAGGAAACGGTTTTACTGAGTAAGCCCCAAGCGGGCGAAAGGATTTTAGATTTGTGCGCCGCACCCGGAGGAAAATCTTTCGCCAGCTTTGAACAAGCCAAAGGGGAGGCCGAAGTGCATGCGTGCGATGTGGACTCAAAACGATTGGAGTCCATTTCCACCGACGCTGAGCGGCTAGGGCATAATATTCAAACGCACCTCATCGATTTAGGCGGCGGCAACATCCCTAACGGGGAGTGGGACCTTATTTTGCTCGATGTCCCATGCTCCAACACTGGCGTTTTAGGGAAACGGCCAGAGGCCCGATGGCGTTTTGATAAAGAAAGCTTGGTGCAGTCTGTTGCCACCCAAAAAAAAATCGCACGCACCGCCGCTCAACTCTGCACAAACGGAAAAACAAGAATCCTTTGGAGCACCTGCTCCTTGGAGCCCGAAGAAAATCATGAAATGGCAAAGTTTATCGCGAAAGAGGCCAAGCTTGAATTGTCCGAAGAGCGCCTACTTGAGCCTACAAGTTTCCAAGCTGGGGGCTACGCAGCCCTTTTGAAGTAGAAACAAAAACGATATTCTCTGAAGATGGAATCAGTCGCCATGCACACGTTTTTCGGGTTTTGCATAATTGCGGCAGTTTGGTGGCACCATCTTCGGCAGAAGAAGCTTCGCAAAGCTTGGTCAGCTTGGGCCAACTCTAATGGCTGGTCTTACCACCCAGAAAGAAATAAGCGCCGCGCAAAGGCATACTCTTTTTTAAACCGATTAAACCAGGGGCACAGCAGATATCTTTATCACCGGGTGGAAGGCGAACATTCCGGCAGGAAAGCCGAAGCGTTTACCTTTCACTATGCAGTGGGACACGGAAAGCACCGCAGTGACCATTTTTTAGGGGTCGTGCTAATTAAATTAGAACAGGAATTTCCAGAAATT
The DNA here is from genome assembly GCA_030748415.1 of Planctomycetota bacterium. Lineage (GTDB taxonomy): Bacteria > Planctomycetota > UBA1135 > UBA1135 > UBA1135 > UBA7888. Next base: position 158,753 of record JASMMA010000003.1, on the reverse strand, counting down.
CGCATCCATCCAGAAAACTTCTTCCACAAGGTAGGAGGCTTAGTGGGAATCAAAGATTTGGATTTAGATTCGGTTGAGTTCAGTAAAACCTTTCGTATCCTTTCTAAAGACAAAAAGTTTGCATTTGACTTTTGCAACACTGGGATGATGGAGCTCCTTTTGCAGAAAAAGAATACGGCGCTAGAGCTTGAAAAGGACACATTGGCAATTTTTAGGAAGAGCCATCTTGAGCCCAACCGAATGAAACCGGCTCTTAGTTTGCTGGACAGCATACGCAATCAAATGCCACGATATCTGTTTCAAGAGTAGTTGTCCGACTGACAGGACTTAAGCCGGGCCCAGCACGAAGGAGTCTGAACTTTTTCCCCAATTGGGACTAGGGGGCAAATAAAAATTTAGGATTGCTAGAATGGGCCTGCAATGGTTGGCGCATTTCTGCTTTCTGCGGTCCACTTTTTGTGGCAAGACATCGACTCGGCATCAATTCTAGAAGGATGTAGGAGATGCGATTTTAGAGGTGTAGTCGCCTGCAAGGGTCATCCAAAAGAATTAGCGGAGATGGAATCCCAGGTGGAATTCTGTTCCGTGGCCGCCCAGTGCGAAGATTGTTTTGGGTCTTTTCTACTGGCTTGTGCAAAGTGTGAAGGCGGACCACAAACAGACGGAATGCTTAAAAGGAGAGAAGCGATTGCGCAGTACGCCCAAAGCCAATCAGCGTTGGAGAAGTTTTTGGAGTCGAGCCTGATTCGTGTTCAAACAGCACACATTCACGTTTCGGGAAACCTAGAGGAGGTTCGCAATAAGAAGAAACGGATTAGCGGCCACGCATTTATGCACCAAGTCGCCCGCGACGGGGAACGAGTGGCAACGCTCGTAAATGCACATTTCGGTGCGAAGCCGAAACATTATCGCTCCCCAATGCTTCTTTGGTTTTGGGAGGACCTGGAAACACATAGAAATGTAATCGGACATTTTCTTGGATCTGGAACCGCAGGCGACTTCAAGTGGCTAGGCAAAGACCCGCGATTTAGCGTTTATTGTGGAGACGAGGCCTTTGGGTTTGATGCAGTGACCTTACACACTCTTGGAGTCCACAATGTTGGCCATATGCTTGTATCCAATCTTTTCACTGAAGTTTGGATAGGAGATATGGGCGGCGGTTGGTTTGATTCTGGATCTGCCCACTGGTACGAGGAGGCGGTGTTTCAAAAAGTGCGGCATCACTGTATCGACGAGATTACCTATTCTGCCAACTACTCGAATGGCTTGTGGCGTGCTGCGCTAAGGAAGCACTTAGCCCGAAACGACGACTCGGTGATTTTGCCATCACTTGTTCGCAAGCTCACCGGGTCGATGTCTGCGCTTGAACATGCCCTGTCTTGGTCGTTCTATGACTGGTTGGTAAATCAGCACCCATCTAAATTGGCCCCGATTCTCAAGGGGCTAAAAAAAAGAACTCCAGAACGCGAGCTATTTTCAGAATATCTGGACATGAATTTTCGAGAAACAGAAGAAGCGTGGCGTGGGTGGGTCAAAGAAAATTACCCCAAAAAAGAACCCTCACGACGAAGATAGTCTTGTAAGTAGCCCAAAAAGCAACTTGGCAAACGGTGCTTTGAAGCGATGGGCTGTTAGTGCCGAGGACCAGAATTGTTTTCCGCTTTTTCCGTTCGGGCGCGGATGCCCTTGAGGCGCCGGAGAGCCTGGTCGGCAGTAATCTCACCCTTTTCCACCATGAGGAGGAGCTTGGCTAACGCAGCGTCGTAACGTTCTTTGGCAGCGGTCTGCGCCGTCTCGTTTCGAGACTCCATATAAGCCGCCCAGCGCTCGCGCCCCTGTTCCGGCGTGATTTTTCCAGATTTAATTGCGATTCCGATACGCTTTTTCACTCCAGCCATTTCTTTTTGGTCAGAAATAACCTTGCTCTTTTTTTCCCCGTCGGAGTGCTTCATCGCCCTTCGCATTCTGCCAAGTCGGGCATCGACATCTTCTTGTGAAGCTTCGCCGGCTGCGACCATCTTCTTCATCTTCGTTGCAGCAGCGGCGTACTCTTCGCGTGTAAATGTGCGCGCTTCGGCAGTCACATTGTGTTGGCTTTTGCTCGCCTCTTCACGGGGCGCATCATTTGCCGATGTGGCCATAGGTGTACAAGAAAGAGCTAAGGACGCACATAAGCTGAACGAAAGGACAAATGAGGGAAATTTTTTCATCATGGGATGGCAACACCGCAAGAGTCAGCCAGTTCCAAGCAATTCTATCCAAACTTCGCTTCGGACAACTCTTTTTTTGACACAAAAAGGTATCTTGGCGAAGTCAACAGAAGAGCCCCCCATCTTTCCGTTTCTTGCGGGATTTTTCGTGTAAGAAGGTGCCATATTCGCAGTACTGGAAAGCAATCCGCGCATCTCGCAAGTAGAATCTTGAAATGGTTCTCCGCAAACCCAAGAAGGATTACGACCCAGGTTTTATACCGGGATCCGCCGCCGCGCTCTGCGTTGCGGTAGTTTGGGTTTTAGTTGAACTCGGAAGCGGTGGAGCCAGCCTGGAAGGCGAAGGGGAACTGGAACAAAGTAACCCAGTTAGGCACGAAACACCTGTTGACCCGAGTCCTGCTCGAAAGCCGACAGTGGTTTCGGATTTAGATGACGGCAATTGGCAAAGCGATGGGCGTTGGGCCAAGGCCGGCAAGCTGGGCGACGCAGCTTTAGAAACCCTTCAGTGGGCAGAAAAGGAGCACGAAGAAAAAGGCGGAATTAACCTTGCCGCGTATCAAAAAGAAGCTGCGGTGGATATTCAAAAAGCACTCAGTCTTCTTGATGGGCTTGCGGCCGAATTCCCTGACAATCCAGTCGCCCAAGAACAAATCCGTCGTCGAGCGCGAAAACTGGAAAAACGACTTGGCCTGACGCGGAAGTAAGCATGAAAGATTGCTCCCTTCAACTAGGGTGGAACTCGAATAGTTTTCAGAGTCATCGGCTGGAAGAAGTGTTGCCCATCCTTGCCGACTTGGGTTATGGCGCAGTGGCAATCACTCCCGATGTTCCCCACCTAGATCCGCGTTACACAACACCCGAGGACTTACGCCGAGTGGGCGCCAGGTGCGCCGAACTTGGCTTAGAAGTTGTTGTCGAAACTGGGGCCCGCTTTTTGCTCGACCCTGCACGAAAACACAGACCAAACTTATTAGAGTTGGATGACTCCAAAGACATTCGATTGAAGTTTTTGCGACACATGGTGGAGTGGTGCGATATGTTGGGCGCGAAAGTTCTGTCTTTTTGGTCGGGTTCAATACCAGAAGGGCAGTCGAAAGAGGGCGCCGCAACTCGCCTGGTCGATGCTTGCGAGAACCTACACACTCTTTCAGAAAGATACGGGGTTTTGTTGGGCCTTGAACCGGAACCTGGCCACTTTATTGCCACCCTTAACGATTACGCGAACTTTACAAATGCGAATCCCGACCTGGTCAAATTAACTTTTGATACGGGCCACATTTTGGCGAACGAAGAAGGCCAACCTTCCGACCATGTTGGCCAATGGAAAAATGAAATCGTGAACCTTCAACTAGATGATGCTCGACATGGCATACACGAACACTTGCCGCCCGGAGAGGGGGAAGTGGACTGGCCCGCTTTCTGGGAAGCTGTTCGTTTGGCGGAGCTTCGTTGTCCAGCATGCTGGGAGCTTTCCCGTGACAGCCACCGCTTTCATGAGCTTGTTCAAGCTCAATCCCCACTTGTTTGAAGATAATCCAGGGCGGACTGCCTAAACGGCAAAACTCGGGAGGGGTCGTCCGGGGCAAGATTTATTTTTTCGCTCGGATCTTCCGCTAAATTAAAAAGAAGCTCCCGCGTCAGCGTTCCATCGTTGCGCTCACGGCGGACATATTTCAAACCACCCTCAACCACAGCTGTGTTGGTCCAGTGATTATTGCGAGAGGCAAAGCGGAATTGCCGCACTTGATTTGTAAGTTCCAGCAGGCTCTCTCCCTGCAATGTGTCCTCGGAAATTCCGGCGACTGAAAGGAATGTAGGCGCAATATCCAAGGCCCATGCAGGAGTCTCGCTTTGGCCAGGCATTATTTTGGCGGGCCACCAAGCAATTGCGGGAACGCGGATACCCCCCTCAAAGGCGGAACCCTTTGCACCCCGTAATCCAAGGTTGGAGCCGCCATCCTCTTTTCCCGCGCCGTTATCTGAAAGGAAAACAATTAAAGTGTTTTCGGCTCGACCACTTTTCTCAAGCGCGTCCACAACCTGGGAAACCGCTTGGTCAAGTTCGTCCACCATTGCACAAAAGACACGCCGCGCCGGGTCTTGAATGTGCATGTATTTTCGAATGCTTTGTACTGGGGCCTGAAGCGGCAAATGAGGCGCAGTGAAAGGCAGGTAAAGAAAGAAAGGGGCTTGAGTGCTTTGGTTCCGAATCCAATTAGCGGCCTCTTGGCCAATTAGGTTCGTTGCATACCCGTTTTCTTGAAGCACCTCTCCGTTTCGTTCCCAATCTACTTCTCCGTTTCGATCAAGATGAGTTTCATAATCGACTGCCCCCTGTAAGCACCCATAAAAATGCCCGAAGCCGCGGGCGGAAGGATGCATGTCCGCCTCCGCGTGGCCCAAGTGCCACTTTCCAATGCACGCGGTTGTGTAGCCCGCTTCGGAGAATCGTTCACCAAGAGTGGGTATGTCTTCAGGAAGCCCGCGCCGGTCTTCGGGTCGCAAAGGAGTCCAAGCAAGACCAAGGTCCATCGGGTCGTGACCAGTCAGTATTGCTGCCCGAGAGGGTGTGCAAAGCGCCCAAGAATAAAAGCGATTAAAAATTAGCCCCTCGTCCGCCAAGCGGTCAAAGGTGGGGGTTTCCATTTCGCCGCCCAAGAAACCTAAATCTCCCACTCCTAAATCATCGGCCACGATGAGAACAATGTTTGGACCCGTAGGAGTGGGCGCTTCTTCAGGTTGACTTGTGGGTGAGCAGGCCAAAAGAACTAAAAAAGAGAGAGGCTTCCACATACCTAATGCGCCCAGTCTTCAGGGACGGTCCAGCCGTCGGGTGCTCCGGTGACCATGACGGGGTCGCCGTTGGGGTCAAGGGCGTGCCACGCAAGGGCACGCAGTTTCATGGTCTCAAATTTATTTGGTTCAAGCTTGGAAAGGTCCTGTTCCTCGGCCGGGTCGTTTGCAACATGAAATAGCTTTTCTGCTTTGCGGCCATCGGGGAGAACGCGGCGAAGGTATTTGTAGTCGCCATCTATCAAAGCCAGATACCAACCCTTTTCAGAAATCGTTCCGAAGAACAAATCACTACGCGTAACGGAGGCGGAACTCTCCAAAGCAGGGAAAATGTTTTGTCCATCCAAGTTGTCAGGAATCGGGAGATTACATGCACTCAAAATGCTGGGCATCCAATCTTGCACCGATACAACCTGGTTGGTGGAAAAGTCGGATGGAAACTTATCAGGCCAGCGGACCAAGGCCGGAACGCGAATCCCTCCTTCAAAGGCGGAACCCTTCCCGCCCCGTAACGGCTTATTGGATGCCCCTTCCATTCTTGCTCCACCATTATCATTCAAAAAAAGAACAATGGTGTTTTCTGCTTCTCCAATGTCATCCAAAGCTACAAGAACTTGGCCAATTGCCGCATCCATCGACTCAACCATCGCCATAAAGGTGGCCCGCCGCTCACTATTGCGCTCAGAGTAATGCCCAATCAAATCAGGTGGAGCCTGAAGGGGAGTATGGGGTGCGTTAAAGGGCACATAAAGGAAGAAGGGCCTTTTGCTATTTGCCTGTTCTTGCACAAAGCGCACAGCCTCGTTTCCCAACAATTCCGTTGTGTAACCCTCTTCGGATAGGGAAGCTCCATCCCTTTGCCAATCCAAAGCGCCGCCGCGCTCATGCGTGTAATAATCGTGAGCGCCGGTAATCAAGCCATAAAAAGAATCAAAGCCACGCTTGTTGGGATGATGCCTGGATTGGCCATGCCCCAAATGCCACTTCCCAACACAAGCGGTTCGATAGCCGGCCTGTTGAAGAATCTCCGGCAACAAAAGTTCATCCGTAGGCAAGCCATGGGTATCCCACGGGCGTAAGGGTCGGTATTGCAATCCGAATCTCACAGGCACTCGGCCGGTCAGCAAGGATGCCCGGGTGGGAGTGCACAAGGGCTGAACATAGTTTCGTGAAAGCGAAACGCCTTCCCTCGCCAGTCGGTCCAAGCTGGGGGTGCGAATTTCTGAGCTCAAATCCGCTCCACCGAGGTCATCCGAAAGGAAAATAATAATGTTGGGGCTCCCCGAAGGGGCGCTCGCATTCACTGGACTTTCCGGCGAATCTGACGAACCTTGAGCGCAAGCTCCCAGGGCAAGCAAGAAGATGAGAATCGGACGCAACATGGCCTAATATAAAGATGATAGCGCGTTCCCAGCTGTTTTCAGGATTGCCTGGGCCGCGCCCGTAGGCTATTGAAAAGAAACGGGTCGCCGTGCGCGCCCGTCGAGCTGTTTCATGGAAATCCGTCTTCATGGCCGCGGAGGCCAAGGGGGTGTGACTTGCGCCAAAATCTTGGCCGCTGTTTACACCCATATGGGAAAAAGTGTTCAGACCTTTGGCGACTACGCTGGCGAAAGGTCAGGGGCCCCGGTTCGTGCTTACACAAGGGTGGAGGATGGCGACATCACCAACCGGAATAAGGTGTATGCACCCGACCACCTTTTAATTTTGGACCCATCTTTGATGGGAGCTCAAGTGGTTTCGGGTTTACAGCCTGGCGGCACTTTGCTGGTCAACACCACCGACCCGCAACCCCTACAAGAGTCGTTCGAAGATTTTCGCGTGGTGTGTGTGGACGCAACCGCCATTGCCCGAAAGCACAAAATTGGAACACGAACAGTGGTAATTGTGAATACCACGATTGCCGGCGCATTTGTTCGGGCGCTCGACATTCCTTTGGAGGTGCTCGAGCAGACCTATACAGATTTAGGTTTCTTGTCGAACTTCGATGCGGCCAAAGAAGCGTATGAAACCGCCTCCATTCGCGAAACAGATACCCAAGCCCCCGCCGAGGCGGTCGAAGATACAGCTGTCGCTGGATATGGTGGCTCTGCGGGTGGTAGTGGGAGCGTGGTTCCACTCACGGAGCATCGAGAAAGTGGTCCGACCGGACTCAAAACCGGTTCTTGGCGGACTCAGTCCCCCATTTATCGAGAAAGGCTTGCACCATGTTCGGCATGGTGTCCAGCTGGAAACGATGCCATTGGGTTTGTGCAGGCGGTTGGCGAAAAGGGCGACGAACAATCCGTTGCAGATTTAGGCGCATCTATTTTGGGGAGAACAACTCCCCTTTCTTCGGTTTGCGGCCGCGTGTGTCCCGCCCCCTGTATGGAGGGTTGCAATCGCGCCGAGTACGATGGATCTGTCAATATTCGTGGTTTGGAAAAGTGGATTGGCGACCGTTCTTTGGTTGCAACAGCGAACCCCAAGCAAAGCATCGCCGACCCCAAGCGTTTTGCAATCGTTGGTGGCGGTCCAGCTGGTCTAGCCGCCGCCTGGTGGCTTTCTGGATTGGGTCACGCCCCAACTATTTATGAGGGCGAGCCCCAACTTGGCGGAGTTTTGCGAACTGGAATCCCCGAGTACCGCCTTCCCCGAAAAGACTTGAATCGGGAAATTCAAGGGATTTTAGATAGGGGAGTAGAGGCGGTTTGCGGCGAGTTCTTAAGTGCTAAGCAACTCAACGCCCTTGCGACCGACTTCGATGCGGTCATTTTGGCGACAGGCCTTCAAAAACTTCGTTCACTTGGTTTGCCGGGCGAAGATGCAGAAAATGTAGAACAAGGTATCCATTTTCTTCACCGTTTAAATAGTGGTGGGGAAATCAAACTCAAGGGGCATGTTGTTGTCTTGGGTGGTGGCAATACCGCAATGGATTGCGCGCGTTCAGCGCTTCGAAATGGCGCCACCCAAGTCACAGTCGCCTATCGACGAACTCGTGCCGAAATGCCAGCGATTCGCGAAGAGATTGAAGAGGCCATTGAAGAGGGCGTGCATATTCTGGAACTTCGACAGCCGATGGGCTTTTCGGAAAACGGAATCCAGCTGGCCGAATGTGATTTGGGCGAACCTGACGAGAGTGGACGCCGCCGCCCAATCGTGAGCGACCGAGTTTCGTGGCTTGCCTGCGAAACAGTTCTTCTTGCGCTGGGCCAGTCCGCGGACCTATCGCTTCTACCTAATGGGTGGGAGCTCAATGGTGAGCAAGTTGAAATCGCGGGGAATGGAAAGGCAAAAGTGTTTGCTGCAGGAGATATCGCAACTTGGGATGGAACCGTTACCCACGCGATTGGTTCCGGCCGCCGAACCGCAGGCTTGGCCCTTCGCGCCCTTGGCTTCGAAGCCGATGTTTTTAAGCGACCAGACCGAAACTGTGCCGTGCCAGTCACGGACATCCGCTTGGATCATTTCGCCAAGAGTCCTGTTGGAGACGACCGACTTGAATCTCACCGTTGTTTTTCATGTGGTCATTGCACCGAGTGTGACACATGCATGGTTTACTGCCCGGAAGGAATAATCCGGCGACAAACAGAGCATGGCTACGAGGTGGACTATGAATACTGCAAGGGTTGTGGAATATGCGTTGTGGAATGCCCCCGCGATGCCATGGTGATGCAATAAGTAAGGAGGAAAAAGAAAAAGAATGCCAATCGAACTCATTAGTGCAAATCACGCGGCCGCAATGGCCGCCACCCTCGCTGGCCGTGCCAACCGAAATGCGCGCGGTTTTGGATCAGGGGTTTATCCGATTACTCCCCAGACCGAGTGCATCGAACTTCTGTGTCGACAAGAATTTGAAAAAGGGTCCGTTGTTCGCGTTGAAAGCGAGCACAGCGCCATGGCGGCATGTATGGGGTTTTCCATTAGTGGCGTGCGCTCCTTTACAGCATCGTCTTCAAACGGGCTCGCATACATGGCTGAAAATGTTTTTGCCGCAGCCTTTTACAGATTACCCATTGTCATGATGGCAGTGAATCGCACCCTGGGCCCACCTTGGAATATTTGGGTAGATCACGGTGACACACTTATGTTGCGAGATTCAGGTTGGCTTCAGCTTTACTGCGAGAACAACCAAGAAGTATTCGACAACATTTTGTTATCCCACAGGCTAGCGGAAGACCCGCGCGTTTTGCTGCCGGCGATGGTTTGCCAAGATGCCTTTGTTTTGTCGCACACCATGATGCAAACGGACATTGCAGACCAAGAAGCCGTGGACTCCTTTCTTCCTGAGTATTCTCTCCCGCACCGAATAGAAAATATCCCTCGAACTGTTGGGGGATTGGATTTCCCTCACGAAACTGAAGTTCACCGAAAAGAGCTTCAAGCTTCGATGGACCTTGTGCCCATGGTTTACTCCGAGGCTCAGGATTCCTTTGAAGAACACTTTGGTCGCCGCCCCGCTGACCGGGTTGTTCCATACAAACTTGAAGATGCCGAAACGGTCATTGTTTCTATGGGAACCACCCACTCCACTGTGCGGAGTGTGGTCGACTCTGCTCGCGAAAAGGGCGAGAAGGTTGGTGCGCTTCGAATCAATATGTTCAGGCCATTTCCTTCAGACCTATTGGAAAAACATCTGTCAGGAAGAAGCCGAATTGCCATTTTAGACCGTGACCTTTGCCCAGGTCTTGGCGGAATCCTTTGGGCCGAAGTCCGAGGGTGCGCTCCGACCTCACTTGTGCAAAATTACATGCTTGGTCTTGGCGGAGGAGATATCCGACCAGTGCACATTGAACAAGTTCTCAAGGACATGGCTTCGCGCGATAAAGCTGAAGCCCCAATGGTTCTGGAGGTTGGCTAATGGCTGCAAACGAACCCCTTCTCTGTGGCATGGTTCACACCAAAGATGACCGCGGCAAACCGCTTCTCCGCGAGGGGAATACCAACTGCGGTGGTTGCGGCATGTCTATTGGGCTCAACATGCTGTCCCGCGCCCTGGGTGACCGTCCGGCGCAAATGGTAATCCCGGCCTGTTGCGGAATCGTAACCGCTGGCCAATACCCCATGTCTGCATATGGTGCCCCAGTGGTTTCATCCACTTTTGCAAGTGCGGCGGCGGTGGCGACAGGCCTTGCCGAGTCAGCGCGCATTAACAATGATGGAACTCGTGTGATTTGCTGGGCAGGTGATGGCGGAACTTATGACATTGGAATGGCAACCGTGTCGGCCGCCGCCGAGCGCAACGAGGACATTCTTTATGTTTGTTACGACAATGAAATCTATGGCAACACTGGGGGCCAACGATCTTCTGCAACCCCCGTTGGCGCCACGACCACCACAACTCCTTTTGGAAAAACGATTGAGAAGAAAGATATTCTTGGAATCATGGCCGCCCACCGTGTGCCTTATTGTGCAACGGTGAATTTGGCCGACCTTGAGGATGCCCTCAGGAAAATGCGCCAGGCATTAGACATGAAGGGCTTCCGCTTTTTGCACATCCTTGCTCCGTGTCCTACGGGGTGGAAATCTGAACCCGCCGATGGGGTAGAGCTCGTTCGGTTGGCAGTTCAGTCGGGGCTTTACCCCGTTTACGAGGCGTTTGACGGGACTCGTTTCCAGTTGAACTCCGAACCTAATTTTTCGCGCTCGGCTTTAGAAAGATATTTCCAAGAGCAGGGGCGTTTTCGGAAAAATGTCGTTGACCTTGACGCTGTCGAGGCCGCCATCCAGCGGCATTGGAACCATCTTCGGTCGCTTCCTAGCGTGGAGATAGGAGACAATGAACACACAAACCCAAGGCCCGAAGGAGAACCCTGCACCTAAAGAAGAACGCAGAGTTTTTTGCATGCGCACCGGTCGCAGCTTGCCGGTAAGTAACCATTTGGAATGCCCGTACTGCCGCGGAAACAAGCGGCAGGTTCTCACCGAAATTCACCAAACATTCTGTGACTTTAAACCCGGTCGCGATCCCGTGAGTTTTGGTTTCCCCGATGACTACGGTCGCCACCTAGAGGGATAAATCAAAGCAACTTAATGTTGCAACATTAACCAGCAGAAGAAAGAACTTCTTCTTCGGTGAGCAGGCGATTGCTGTGCTTTGCGCGGTTGAGGACAGCGGCAATGCGCTGTTCGGTGGGTTCGATGCCGCGTTTCTCCAAAAACCAAATCACATTGGATTTACCACTCATCGGCCCGACGGAGATTTTTTGCTCTAGACCAAAGTCGTCCGCAGGAACGCCTGAGTAAACACGGTTTGCAAGCCAGTTGTCCCCTTTACGGAAAGCTTTAATGACAGCGGCGGCGTGAACACCAGTACCCGTTTCGAATGCATCCTTTCCAAAAACGGAGTATTCACCCCTGACAGGTCTGTTCACAGCTTCGCTTGCAAGGCGAACATACTCACTCAAACCTGTTAAATCTCGGTCAATCCAGCCAAGAAGGTGAAGATTGACGAGCAGCAAGTCCATTTCAGTATTTCCGGCGCGCTCTCCAATACCCAAAGCGCAGGCGTGCGCCCGCTCAACGCCAGCAGATAAAGCTGCAAGAGTGTTAACAAGACCAAGGCCGCGGTCGCGGTGGCCGTGCCAATCCAACCCAACGCTAGCACCTCGGGTTTTTACAAAATCACTCATCCAGGAGACCAAGTTCCGAACACCTTGCGGCGTGGCATTTCCAACAGTATCACAAAGGCACAACCGGTCTGCTCCCTCATCAATTGCTGCCCCGTAAAGAGCAGTCAAGATTTCTGGAGTGGCACGCATTGTGTCTTCCGTGACAAACATTACCGGCAAGTCGTTCTGCTTTGCGAAACGAATGGACTCTTGCACATTGTTCACCATGCGAGACAAATCCCAGCCTTCAGCGTAGGCGCGAATTGGGGAAGAGCCAATAAAGGCGCAGATCTCAATTGGAGCTCCCACTTCTTGCACCATGTCCACAACGGGTTCGATGTCGCCGACTACGGTGCGGCAGGCAACATTGGGGGCAATCTTGAGCTCCGCCATTTCACGCGCCAAAGCTTTGATGTGTTCGCGAGCCACATCGCCAGCACCAGGAAGACCAATATCGGCAGTGTCAATTCCCAAAGAGTTCATGCAATGCACGAGCTCGATTTTCTTGTCCAGCGGCGGATCCGTTACGGAAGGGCACTGGAGGCCATCCCGCAAAGTTTCGTCATCTAACATGACTTTCTTGTTGGGTGCTGGGAGCTCAGCGGGACCGTGAGCTTGCCAATCGTAAATGAGGTCGTCGTGCGGGTTGCTATCGGTCATCGCCCTGAAGGAAATCATCTAATTCTTGGTCGTCTAGGCGGGGTGGCCCGCCCAAGTTGCTTACGAGCTCATCGGAAACCCAATCGGCAAGGGTTAAGTCAGTTGCGAGGGCTTTTGAAAAATCGCTCGCCTCTGCGGCAACCACAATTCCTTTGCGCCGCAAGCGACCGCGCGGGCTGAGCAGGTTCCGTTTTCTGAAGAGATCGTGCCGAGTTTCGGAAATAACGCGAAGGCACTCAATCGCAGATATATAAGACTCGCCTTCAACGAGCTCACTAAAAAGAAGATGAACTACAGCGAGCTGATGGTCTAGGCCAAGCTTGTACTTTCGACGAAACTGTTCGATTGAAAAATCGTCAGCATTTTGGGTTAAAGCTAGGCGGCGTCGAATTTGTGTGAGGCTCGTGCGCGCATCTTGTCGAAGCGAACGAAAGCGGGGGGAAGGGCCGCCGCCGGGAGTGTCTCCAGGGAAAAGAGCCTCGGCCCGAACAATGCACTGATTTCGCCAGGCATAAAGATCCCACAAGTAATCTTCTTCATCGCGATAGGCTTGAAGAACGGGGACCTCAGATAAGGTTTGCGCGGTAGGCTTTTTGCTCCCTCCACCTTCCCAAAAAAGAGAAAAGGCAGTGTTTGTTGCGGCAAACCAGGTATCCACGGGGTCGAAACCTCGAGCTTGCGAACGAGTTTGCAGCCACCCTTCTTTCCGAAGCCGACCGTCCCGTCGCAAGTGCTCCAGGGTTTCTGAGCGGGGATAGCCAGCCAAACCTAAAAGTCCAACCAGAGCGCCGCCCTCCACCATGCGGTCGTCGCCAGCAAGGCGCCGGTGAAACAAAAGAGCAAGCACTAGAAGTTCAGTATCAGAAAGCTCAGCCGCATTACTGTGTTCTCGTAGCGAAGGCAGCTGGCTAAAAACCTCTTCACGCAATGCATGGGCTTGCTTACGGGCAACTTCCTCCGCGCTGAGATCCGGCTTACCTTCAAGAGTTTTTGCCTGCAGATAATCAATTTGGTCACAGAGCTTTAACAGGCCTTCGAGGGGAGTCATTGCGAAGCATTGTAGCCCCGCCTCCAAAGGGCGGCCGGCGAGGTTTGCCCCTATAATCTCTCGCTATGGCACGCGTCCGCCGCCGCGAAATGCGCCAACAGGTGCTCCAAACCTTGCGCGATCAAATCGAGCAAGGCCAAGGGTCCGTGCTTGCCGCCACCGAGGGCCTGCACCCTGCAGATATTGCAGATGTGCTTTGGTTGGATTTTTCAGCAACTGATGCGCGCTCGGCCTTCCAGACTTTGCCAGCCGAACTCGCTGCAGAAGTGTTGGCCGAAGCAGAGCCCCAGCTTGTCCAACGCCTGACTGAAAACATGCCTCCCGCCGAACTGGGCGGCTTATTGAACAAAATCTCTGCTGATGATGGTGCAGACATTTTGGAAGAGATTGAAGAAACTCGGCGACAAGAAGTCCTTTCTTTTGTAGAGCCCCAAGAGGCGTCGGATCTTCGTCAACTCTCTGCTTACGACCCAGAGACCGCCGGTGGCTTAATGACCACTGAATTCGTTGCTATCTCTTCGGTTGAGAAAATTGGTGATGTCCTGAAACGAATCAAGCGCGGAGATGAAGAGCACGCTGAGACGATTAGCATTCTTTATTTGGTTGGCCCACAGGGGCACCTTCAGGGCGTGGTTTCCGCAAGGGAGCTATTGGAAGCAAATATCCATCAAGAAGTTGGCGAAGTTGCCAACCCCGATGTGATTTTCGCACGCACTGATGAGGACCAGGAAGATGTCGCCCGTCGGATTTTGCATTACAATCTAGCTGCGATTCCAGTATCTGATGCGCGAGGAGTTTTAGTTGGAATCGTTACCTCCGATGATGCTTTAGAGGTCTTGGAAGAAGAGGGCTCCGAAGATGCTCTTCTCCTTGCGGGCGCCAGTGGCGAAACTGAAGTTGGCGAAAGCTTCTGGCTTCGTGTTGTCCACCGTGCCCCAATGCTGTTTGTGACCGTGATGGCCGGCCTAGCGATGTCTCGAGTCATGAATCATTTTGCGCCTACATCAAATGGTGAAGGGAATTGGCTGACCATCCTCTCTTACATTCCAATGGTCCTGGCTCTTTCTGGAACCGTAGGAACGCAAACATCGGCGATTCTGGTGCGTGGGTTCGCGGTCGGCCAAGTCACAGCCGGTCGGCGGGTCAAAGTATTCCTTGGAGAGGTCCAAGTTGGTGTCGCTCTTGGAGCACTTTCTTGCGCTCTTGCAATACCGGCAGTTTCATTGTTGGCAAGTGGCGATTGGCAAGTAGGGAGTTCCTTGGGGCTTGCTCTTTTCCTCGCCATGTCTTGGGCAGCGATGGCTTCCGCTTCAATCGCCCTGGGCTCTGAAGCCATCGGCCTTGACCCAGCACTTGTTTCCGGCCCAGTAATGATTGCTGTTAGTGACCTGTCATCTGTTTTACTTTTCTTTGGTGTAGCCCACATCCTTTTAGGTTGAAGCTCAAACGCAAGTCGGCCCTACTTTTATTCATTGTGGCTTGTACTTTTGCCGCGATTTTTAGACCCATCCGAATAGTAGGGGTTTCGATGCTCCCAACTCTCTTAGACGGAGAAAACCGTTTACGCTTGCCCACAACGAGCCGACCCGAAAGGGGGGAAGTAGTTTATTTCCTAGAACCCGACACTGGTGAAGCTGCAGTTAAAAGAGTCGTCGGTCTTCCGGGAGAACGAATACAGCTTATTGACGGCGACTTGTACATCGACGGCACCGTTAACAAGCGTCCGGTATTCTCTCCCGAGGAGATGGTTCCCCTGATAGATGCTTCTGGTGAAGAAATAGCCAAATTTTTTCCGGTAGAAGAAAACGAATTTCTCCCTTCAGGTGAGCTAAAGGTTTCTAAGCAGGTGACGCTTCGAGAATACCCAAAGAATGGGTTTCTTCTTGATGGCCGACTATGCCCCGGCCCACTCTTTGCATCAGACCTTGGCATTTCAGTTCATTTTTCTTTTGAGAAGAGCGGCGCCCTTTCGTTAAATTTGCGAGAAGGGGCTCACCAATTCTATTTGAAGATTACAGAAAACGAAGCGAGCCTTCATTCGGGAACAACCCAGCTGAAAGCGGTTCAGTTTTCTTCTCCAGTCAAATCGGGCACACTCTTTTTTGCGAAAGTAGATCAGCAACTAACCGCTACCCTTAACCAAACCCTACTCATGGACCCCGTCAGCTTTGATTCAAAGCCCAACATCCCACTTGTGGGTGTTCCAAGTGGTCCACCGCCTGAGCACGCAGGCTTTTCTGGACAGAATTCCACCATTTCCAGGATTCGAATTGTTCGAGACCGTTTCCGAAAAGCAGACGGAACCTACGCAAGCTCTTCGGAGTTACAGTTGGCTGAGGATGAATATTTCCTCTTAGGTGATAACCATTCCCAAAGTCGCGATTCTCGTTTCTATGGCCCCGTCCGCCTGGAAGATTTCCTTGGCCGGATTGGCCCCCGCTTGTCTAGGCCTTCGGTAGCGAACTGTGACTAACGAGCCAGACCCCGGAGTTGAGTGGATGATTGCCGCTAAAGGTGGAGATCGTGCTGCCTTTCAGCGAATCGTTGAAACTTACCAAGCACCAGTTTTTGGATTGCTTCGGAGAATCCTTGGGCCGGCAGCCGCAATTGAGGATATTGCCCAAGAAACATTTATCCGACTTTGGCGTGCTCGCGAACGATATCAGCCGACCGGTCGCCTAAGCACCTATCTCTACCGAATTTCCTATAACCTCGCCCTGAATAACATTCGCGATCGAAACCGGAAGCCAACCAAACCACTTCCCGTTTCGCCTGAAGGCACATCCCTTCCGCTCGAGGACACATCCACCGAAACACCGTTTGAGGCCCCAGATAGGGAGTCTTGGTCTGTTTTGGTGGAATCCGCCCTTCAAAAACTTCCAGAGAACCAAAGGTCCGCCCTGGTGTTCCAACATTTCGACGATTTTGATTTAAATGAAATCGGTGAAGTTCTCGGGATAAGCCCAAAAGCCGCGAAATCTCTTTGCCACAGAGCAAGAGAAAACATGCGCCTTCTTCTTGCCCCCTACCGAGAGGCTGAAAATGACTGACTGGATAGACGACATTCTCGACCAACACCCTGGCGCGCCGGTTCCTTCGGGCTTTAGTTCGAGGTTGGATTCTCGCCTCGACCAAGAGGGGAATCTTTTGCACCACCCGAGGAGTCGTTGGCTGCCCAAAGCTACCGCTGCTGTCCTTCTTCTTTCCTTTGGTTTCTGGCTTGGAAAAGGTCGTCCAGAAATTTCGACCATTCAAGAAGGTCCAGCCACCACAGCCGTTTCCGCCGCTGAGATGGCCGAGATGTTTCAAGCTCAAGAGGTATTGGAGTCTTGGGAGCTTGTCGCAGATGACTCCCTCGATTTGAGCTTAGCCGATGCGGCCTCTGGTGCTTGGGATCCAACCCTGGAAGACTGATGTTTAGCCTTGTTCTTCTTTGTTTGCCACAAGCTCCGGCCCCTGAGGCCGCTGAGTGGTGGAACAAACTAACCCCTGAACAGCAGGTAGAAATGCGGCAACGCATCCAAAGGTATCGAGAAATGCCGCCTGAGGCTCGCGAAGAAATGCGTCGCAGATCGGCCGCAGTTCGTCGTCTAAAAAAACACGAATTGGAAAGGATGGACCCAGAAGGCAGAAAGGAAATTGAGTCCATGTCCCACCATGATCGCCGCCAATATTTTGACCGAATGCTTCGGGGGCGGTTTGAGAGACACGAGCGCCACCTCCGAGACCGTATTCCCGGCGCCCATGACAAACTTCACAATCGACCGATTCATGTGCGCCTCATGGTTGCCCGCCGGTTTGTCCAAGAGCATCGGGCGCAAGGAATCCAAGAACGACTTTCTGTTTTGGCCTCCGAGGGCTGGATTGGCAACGCATTATCAGGCTTTCTCAATACAACGACACCGATTGTGCAAGCCACAGTACTCCAAGAAATAAGCAGGTGGCGCACTTTCGCCAATGCTTCCAAAGCGGGGCTGTTCCAGGAATGGGGATTGACCGAAACGGATATCGAATTTTTATCCGTTCTTCCGGGCCCCGAATTTTATATGGCTCTTCAGCGGCTCAAATCGGGAGAGCCAAAGAGCGCTGTGATTAAAGCCCCCCACGGGCGCTCCGCTAAACGCCACTAAAGATTTCCCCCGGCGCGTCATAATATGCCGGTGATGAAAACATCAAGAGCCATCCTTTGCGGCTGGGCAGTTGCCTCCTTTGAGGCTGGCCTTGTGCTCTCGGCATCCGCGCATTTTGCCGAGACGCCTCTTTTTTGGGCAATGGCACTTCTTGCCCCAGTTCTTGTGTATGGCTCATTGGGCTGGCTGGCATCCAAGCTCCCCCTTTCCGGCAAACTTCCCTGGGATTTAGCAACACTCCTGGGCTGTGTTTTTGTTTTGCACTTACGCCGACAACTTTATGTAGGCGCCGATGGTTGGGCATGGCTTATTGCCGGCGTTGCCCTCACCACTCTTTTTTGGTTGGGCACTCGAGCAGAAAGAACAAACAAAGCAAGTTGCGCCTTTTCAGGTTTGTTGATTGCATATCTTGTTTTACGCCTTCGACAATTTACCCATAACGACCCTCAAAAATTGGATGAACGCGGCTGGGTCAGTTTGTTTGATTATGGATTGAACTTGAGTAACGACTGGCATTGGTTCGTTTCTTTTGCACTCATTCTTGGTCTTGGTTTTTTGTTGCCGAGAAGCCAGCCCAAAGAGTTAAACCTCCTTATACGGAAAACGGCAGCGTGGCTTCTTCTTGTTCCACTTGTTTCGGCGGCCTACCTTCATTTCTCCCTTCAAGGGGGCGCACTTAAGAGTCCGGGGCCAACCGTAGTAGCGCCAGACGGCTCTCCGAATGTAATACTGGTGAGTTGGGATACTGTTCGCGCAGACACGCTTCCGCTTTATGGTGGCGGCGGACTAGAAACACCCAACCTTCACAGTCTGGCTGAACAGGGACACGTGTTTGAAAACTGGCAGAGCATTGCTCCGATTACTGCTCCAGCGCACAACAGCATGTTGACAGGGATGTATCCCCCAAGCCATGGGCTTCGGGACAACGGGGACACTGCGCCGGTCCTGAAGACACCTCGGCTTCCTGAACTTTTCCATAACGGAGGCTGGTCCACAGGCGCCTTTATCTCGGCGCGGCCTGTAATTGGTCGGGACAAAGGGTTTTCCCGCGGCTTTCAACACTTTGACGACCGCGCCGGAGAGACAGCTAGCTTGATAGGTGTTATGGCGGGCTTCTCTATTCGAACGGTTGCGATTTGCGATCGATTGTTCCCTGCAGGATTGGATTCTGCTGCAGCAACGACACCTGGAGCCACAACGACCAATCGAGCGATTGAATGGATTGCCGGCCAAACTCGCCCAGTTTTTGCCTGGGTCCACCTTTTCGACGCACACGACCCCAGGGAAAGTAGCGAGGAATACCTTCCGTTCCGCGCAGCAGCTCTTTCTGGAAAAAATGAAGGCCCCCACGCGGTGAATCCTGATTGCGAAGAGAGCCTTGTCCTTCAGCGAGGCGAGGTGGCTTTTTTGGATAGCCAGTTAGGCCGCTTACTTGAATCTCTTGAGCTTCGAGATCCAGGCCTTTCAAATACAATCGTGGCAGTTGTTTCGGACCACGGCGAATGTTTTGGTGAAGGTAGCGATGTTCCAGAACTGTTTGGAAAGGGAGGAATCAAAGTTTTGCACGCGCCGAGCTTATACGCTGCAACTCAACATGTTGTAGGTGTGTTGCGCGCACCAGGCTCAACGGCAGGCACAAGGTCGAAGACCATTGCCTCGCACATTGACTTACTTCCCACCTTATGTGAATTAGCGGGAATCCAAGTGCCAGAAGGAATCCAGGGCCGAAGTCTTCAGCCACTTACCAAAGGGGAGGCGCTTGAAGATTACCCGCTTTACATGGAAGCCTACGGGCTTTCTCGCGAGGAAAATAGGCTCATGGGCTATCAAGAAGGGGAATGGAAATATGTTCGGTCGGTTTCAGGCAAACACGAGTTCTTGTTTTCCACCAAAACAGGTGATGCGGTGAATTACTTTGCTACCGAGCCTGCTCGTGCTGCAGAAATGAGCGCCAAGCTTGACGAACTGCGTGCATCAATCCCAGAGGTTGGCCGAGGAGTGGTCGAAATGGGGGCCGCTGAACAAGCAAGTCTTGAAGCGCTTGGTTATGGAGGCGACTCCGAAGAAACCGATTATTGAATTTCGACCTGCTCGACTAAAGAGAAGAGAGCTTGGCCAGTGGCTCCGGCCAAGTCGTTACAAACAGATTGAATGTAGATTGTTTGGCCTACAAGAAGTGGGTTGTTTGGAACAACGCCAACAAATGTGGACTGACCCGCGGCATTCAAGTTCGCAACTTTTATGAGAACGCCATTTGCCAAATCTAGGTCACCAATTCCGGGAAGCGTAGTGGTGCCCAAGGAAAGCGAATAGAACAACCCATATGTGGCACCGGCCGGGCCACTCATGTTGATGTTTACAGTTGAGCCAAGGGAGGCAGTTTGCTGGTCAGGGACGGCAAGGTGAATCAGGCGCATTGCTGCGTCGTAAACCTTTGCAACGCCTGAACCCCAATAAGCATCTTTTCCAGTAGCGCCTTTATCTAGAGCGGCCAGTTGCAAGGCGGCACTAATGTGACGAGGCTCAGCGTGCGGATTTGCAGAGATCATGAGGGCAGTAGAGCCACCGATATGGGGAGTTGCACAAGAGGTCCCACTAAAAGTGGAGTGACCTCCGCCATCGGATGTGGTGTAACAGCCATCGGTATATCCAGCGATGTCCGGTTTCAGTAACCCTGCTTGTGGAAGGTTCCACCCGCCTGCCGGGTAATCCCAATAACTTTGGTTTTGGTTATGGGGATAGCTGGAATCATAGATTTTGATGTCTTCCCAAGCTGCGGGACCTCGGCCACTTGGGTCGTAGTAGGTTTCGTCGCCCACGCGGATTCCACAGCAACCAAGAACTGCCGCAATGCCGCCATCAACTTGCTGGGGATGAACCCAAGGCCCAGGCACATTGCCAGGGGCAGAGATATTAAAGGGGATGGGGTAGCTGGAGGAGCCCCCTTGGTTTCCAATGGAGTTGCAATGGATTTGACCACCAGCCAACACCATTTCAGAAACCGCGCGATGTTGGTGGTAGTCCGGGCGTGGCGAGAAGGGCCACTTGTAGGAGTAAGAAGAGGAAGAGCAGTCCACAGCAACTGAAAGGCCCCACTGAAGGGCGCCCCAATGATCAGCTTCACTGCCGAGTTGGCAAACAGCAAGACTTGCACCTGGAGCCATGCCGGTTTGGCGAACCCCACCGGCGCCATCACCAACCATGATTCCGGCGGTGCTGGTGCCGTGGCCGCCACCACTCGGATTGTTGTTGTTGCTGGAGAAATTCCAACCCCAATAGTCATCCACATAACCGTTTCCGTCATTGTCCACGCCATCAACGGGGTCGTTGGGGTTGGTCCAGATTCGGTTTGCAAGGTCAGGGTGGCTGCGATCCGTTCCCGAGTCAATGTTCAGAAGAACGGCCCCGCTTCCGTCGATACCAATCCCCCAGAGGTCTGGAGCTTGGTGCTTAACAAGGTTTGGTTCGGGAGATGGCGGCGGCGGTGGCGGGAAGTAATCTGCAAGCTCAATATTGTCAAATGCGAAACCGTCGGTGTCGGCGCCGTAGTTGTCGTACCAAGACCAACGAATCATAAAGTTGGAAACATAATTCAGACCCAAAGTATCAAGGTCGTGAGCCATTAAGAGATATGAGTTGTTGCTTCCGGTCAAGTCAGCAATCTTTTTCCATGTTGCTCCACCATCATCAGATGCCTCAAGAATATCTGAGCCATTATTGAACTCGTCATTCAAATCTTTAAACGCGTATTGAAGCTTGACAGTAGATTGAGAAGAAAGGTCAACAGTTAAAGTCAAAGTAACTGTGCTGTAGCAGCCATTTGAGGAGCTGTCGCAGACCCAGTGTTTGTTCCCCGCGAAAGGACCGAACGAAGATGTAATTTGTTCCCGCCCACATGCAGTTGTTGTTGTGGCCCATTCGGGGCCAAGAGAACCAGATTCAAAGTCTTCAAAGTAATAAGTTGTCGCCCGACCATTTCCGTTCGAGGTACCTGCGGCTGCGCGCTGTTGGATAGCAACGCTCAATGGAATGTCTTGCATTTCCATTGGATCTCGTATGGGGTCGTATTGAATATAAGAAACACCAGGAATTGCGGCTAAAGTTTCAAAAGCGATTGCGTCGGCTTCAACGCGGAAGCTGTTTGCAATCCAAAGCGGTTCAGACCATGAGATATGACCCTGGGACGCGAGAAGAGAGGCGGCTTCGCGTAAAGCGGCTTGAGAGATCTCTGAGAAGGAACGAAGTTCGCTCGAAAGGGCAAGTTGGCGTTCGCCTCGCGGAAGGTGGGCGAATTGTTCGCGCAGAGCAGCCGCATCGGGTTGCTCAGTCATAACAATGTAGGCGCGATGGTGTTCAAGGGGGGCAACTCGAATGACCTCGCGAAGTTCGGGCTTAACCACAAAGTTGTCTGGGCCGGAAGAAAGAGAGCCTTGAGGGGAGAGCAGGAGGGGAAGTAGGAGAAGTTGCAGCATGTTTCTTAAAGACAGAGGGGGGCTCTCTATTGTTGCGGCAAATAGGGAGATTTGGTGGAAAAACTGGTTAAAATCTCTCTGAATAGCGGTTTTCCCCGTGCCCATGAACATTCCCAGCCTTTCTTTTGAGGATGCTCGCACCCTTTCGGGCCTGCGCGTGGTGGATGTTCGAAGCCCTGCTGAGTTCGAAGACGACCACATTCCCGGGGCGATAAATTTCCCCCTTTTTGAAAATGACCAGCGCACCATTGTTGGAACGCTTTACAAACAAGAATCACCAGAAGCAGCTTACCGGGAAGGATTGGCTCTTGCGAAGGAACGAATAGGAGGCATGTTGGAAGAAATATTGGGCGCACCCGTTCCGCGCAAGGAGTGGCTGCCCAAGTTTCAAAAATTAACTCCATTGGTGCAATCCATCGTGGCCGAAAGGGCGGAGTTTTCTTTTGTTTCAAAGAACCCCATTTTGATTCACTGTTGGCGCGGAGGAATGCGTTCCTGCGCGGTTATTGCTTTATTGAGGGAGCTGGGTCACTCTCATGTGTTCCACCTCCAAGACGGTTATCGGGGATACCGTTCCTGGGTTCGCAGAGTACTTCATAGATTTGACCCGGCCACACCCCTTGTTGTTCTTCGAGGTCCAACGGGTGTTGGGAAAACACGATTGCTTCGTGGCCTTGAAAAGAAAAACCCAGGCTCCACGCTTGATTTGGAAGATTGCGCAGGTCACCGTTCATCGGTTCTTGGCGCAATTGGTCTCAACCCGAAGAGTCAAAAATCTTTTGATTCTTCCCTCGCGCACCGCCTTTTGGAGATGGGCCCGCCTCCATGGTTTGTGGAAGGGGAGAGCCGAAAGGTTGGGGACTCAATTATTCCTAGAACAATCTTCCAAGCTATGGAAGCGGGCTCTTCCGTTCGTATCGAAGCGAGTGATTCTTTTCGCGTAAATGTATTGGGAGAAGACTATGCAAGCACGCGGGAGCACTTGAAGCGAGTGCGAGATCGGCTCCCATTTTTTAAGGAACGGCTTGAAGCAAAGTGGACCGGAAAACTTCAGCTCTGGTTGGACCAGGGTGAGTGGCCCAAAGTTGCCCACGCTCTCCTGGAGCACTACTACGACCCGCTTTATCGCCGTTCGGATGGACAGCGCGAGTGGTTGGCTTGTGTGAATGCAGAGTCGGAAGGTGTTTTGGATGAGCTTGAGGCAATCCGAGGGGGAACTTTGGCCAGTTTTCGGTAGAATGTTCACCTCCATGCGGGTCAGCACCCACCCGCTTGCCACCCCAAAATCATCCCATGTGCGGATTCATCGGCATCGCCGGCTTGCCCGGAACGGATACGGCTCCCGAGCTTTACGAAGGCCTCATTGCTCTACAGCACCGCGGCCAGGACGCCGCTGGCATTTTGTCCTACGATGGTCGTTTTCATTTACGCAAGCAAAACGGAATGGTGCGGGATATTTTCCGCTTTAGTGACATGCAGCGGCTGAAAGGAAACCTGGGCGTTTCCCATGTTCGCTATCCCACCGTTGGCATGGGTTCAGACGAAGATGCCCAACCTTTCTATATCAACTACCCATTTGGTGTGGGCATGGCTCACAATGGAAACCTCACAAACTTTTTGGACCTCAAGGGCCGTTTGTTTCCACAAGAAAACATTTGCCTGACTTCCTCCTGCGATGTGGAGGCCATTCTTTATGCATTTGCTCAAGCTCTTCACCGCACCGACCCAACAGCCGCGCTGATTGACCGAATCGGGGTTGCCGTAAAAGGTGTATTTGACCGCACAAAAGGCGCCTATTCCGTTTGTGGGATTTTAAGCGAGGGTGCCATGTTTGCTTTTCGAGATCCAACAGGCATCAAGCCGTGTGTGATTGGAAGGCGCGAAAGCCCGGAAGGGGTTGAGTGGGCAGCTGCATCCGAATCCGTTGCCTTTGATGTTATTGGTTTTGAGCGCGTTCGGGATTTGCGCGCTGGAGAAGCGTTTGTTGTTCGCCCGGGCCAAGAGCCGGAGTTCATTCAGGTTACGGAACAAGCCCACAGACCATGCATTTTCGAGTTGGTGTATTTTTCTAGGCCGGATTCGTTTCTGGATGAAATTTCTGTGTATAAAACTCGCCGCCGTTTTGGAAAGGCATTGGCTAAGCAATGGGAAGAAGCAGGAGCTCCAAGCCCAGATGTTGTAATTCCTATTCCCGATTCTTCACGCGATGCTGCTCTTTCCATGGCGCACTACTTGAGAATTTCCTACCGAGAGGGCTTTATTAAAAACAGATATGTTGGGCGAACCTTCATCATGCCCAACCAGAAGGAGCGCCGGTCTGCAATTCGGAGAAAACTGAACCCGATTCCGCTGGAATTTAAAGATAAAAATGTTTTGTTAGTGGACGACTCCATTGTGCGCGGCAACACCTCGCGCAAGATTGTGGAAATCGCACGCCGCGCCGGTGCAAAGAATGTTTATTTTGCGTCAACATCCCCCCCTCTTGTTGCCCCATGCCCTTATGGGATTGATATGGCGACAAAGAAAGAGTTTATTGCGCGCGATCGAGATAACAGTGAAATTGCAGCCGAAATAGGCGTGGACTATTTGATGTACCTTGAGTTGAATCGAATGGTGGAAGCCGCACAAACGGGGAACCCCGCTATTGAAGGGTTCTGCACTGGTTGCTTTACGGGTTCTTATCCAACAGCAGACGCTGCAGAACACCTCAACGCTATTGGCGTGGATCGTGCGGCGTCTCGGGACTAAGAGCTATTTGTTCGGGTTCGCTCAACTGGAGTCATCAGATGGGCGAGCAGAACAAGTTGGCCATGCCGGTCTTGGCGGCCTTCCGCAAAGAGGCGCTTGATGTGTGCCAAGTGCGTGCGGACCTTTTCGATTCTCTCTTCATTTAGCCATGTAATTTCACCACCCAGGGAAAAGAGTGGATCTAGGTGAGGGGTGTCACCTGAATGTTCAATCGCCCGCTCGGCTCGACGGGCCAGGCTTCGCCAGAGTGAGGGGAGCCGATCGTCATCGTCTGGCTGAAAGCGGAGCTCCCTCGCGGCCACGTCAAAAACAGGAACAGTGCGATTTGCCCGACAAACTTCGCCAACTTCACGGACAAGACCAGCCTTGAGAAGAATCCGGATGTGGTGGTAGAGGCCATCGGCTGCAACATCCATTGCTTCGGCAAGCTCGGCCGTAGAGCAAGGGGCGGCCGAGAGGAGGAACTCTAGAATCTCCAATCGGCGAGGAGAACTGACTGCCCGCCAATGGAGATCGTCTCGAACTAAAAAGGACTGCTCTCGACCCGAGAGCCTGCCCAGCTCAAGCACCGAGTTTTTTCCATGGTGGGGGTCATCAACAGAAAGTGGGTTCTCGGGATCCGGAAACCAAGACTCTCCATCCAGAATGAACTTGTAAAGGTGCTCCCCCTCCGGAAGCTCTAACCGGGCCCCCCAGGAGCCATCGGCTCCCCTTTCCATAAGGAGGGAGGTCTCGTCCCATTGGTTGAAGGTGCCAGAAAGATGGACCCTCTGGGGCGCAGGAGCGCCCTCTAGTTGGTTTGGCAGCAATTTGAAGCAGACAGCCCAAAGGTTGTCAGAAAGGAGTCGAGTCTCAGGCATGAAGAGGGGGCATTATCCAAAAAGAGGTCCCAGAGCGCTAGACACTGACCCCAACGGCTGGGTCATTTTTTGCCTAATTCCTTTGCAATAAAGCACTTAGAGACAAATATTGCCTAGGGCCTAGGCATGTTGCCCCAAACCCCTTCCCCGCATGCCTTTGGAGGTAGATTGACCCAGCCGAAGGGGTCAGTGTCTAGGGGTAGTGAAAAAGGTGTGGAAATTTCAAAAACCTCACCCCAAAGGGGTTTTTCGGGGTAATATCTAAGTCTGGACAAAGAGTCCGAGCCCCGTGCGCATCACCCTCCCTCTCCTCAGCGTCTTTTTTCTTGCAACCGCTCTCTCTGCCCAGGTGAGCAGCCAGGGTCCCCACTCTTCTATCAAACCTGCTCAGTGGAAGTTTGACCACTATCAGATTTTGGCCCGAGATTGGAACCCAAAACTCAGAGTGGAGGTTTTTCAACAGGCGGGCCCCCATGCCGATTTGTATTTGCGGCGCAATCAGCCACCAACGCTCACAGAGTGGGATGCACGGTCTGCAACCTCTGGAACCAGCAATGAGCTAATCGTATTGGACCAAACGACGACCCCGGCGCTAACAACGGACACCTGGCACATTGGAGTTTGGCGACCCCATGGAACTTCCTACTCCATTAGTTACCGATTGGAAGCGGAACCATCCACACATTCAGGTAAGGGTGCGGTTCTTTGGGATGACCGGCCCAATGGCGGCCGAGGGGCGGCCTTTCGCGTTTGGGCACCGAACGCGACAAATGTTTACTTAACCGGAAGCTTTAACTCTTGGAACACCACGAATGCTCCGATGGCTAGCGAAGGAAATGAGTGGTGGTCCTTGGATGTCCGCAACTTGTCGGCTGGAGCAGAGTACCAATATGTGATTGACACACCTGGCTCCCGTGTTTGGAGAAATGATCCTAGAGCGCTCCAGGTAACAAACTCGCTTGGGAAATCAGTTGTTGTAGATCACAGCGATTTTGATTGGAGCGGGGACAACTTTCAGCTTCCCGCCTGGAACGATTTGGTTATTTACGAAACACACATCGGGACTTTATTTGACAACCCGGGCGGAGATCCAGGCACACTGCTAACTGCTGCAACAAAACTCGATTACTTGAAGGACTTGGGAGTAACTGCAATCGAGCTCATGCCATTTTGTGAATTCCCGGGCGAGTATTCCTGGGGATACAACTACTCGCATCCATTTGCCGTCGAGTCCCACTACGGAACTCCTGAACAATTTAAAGCCTTTGTAAAAGCGGCGCACGCCCGAGGCATGGCAGTTTTTGCCGATGTTTTGTTTAACCATTGGGGCCCCACCGAAATGGACCTATGGCAGTTTGATGGCTGGTCCCCGAGCTCTCAGTACGGTGGAATTTATTTCTATAACGACTCTCGCTCTCAAACTCTATGGGGAGATACTCGCCCCAACTACAACGAAGGCGAAGTGCGGCAATACATTCGAGACAATGTTTTGATGTGGCTTGACGACTACCATTTTGATGGCCTTCGTTGGGACGCTACTTCCTATATCCGAAACGCCAACGGGACAGATTTGCCAGAAGCGTGGTCTCTAATGCAGTGGATAAATGACGAGATAGACACTCTTTTGCCGAATAAAATTAACATGGCCGAGGATATGTGGTCCAATCATTGGATTACAAAAGATACCGGTGCCGGCGGTGCAGGGTTTGACTCGCAGTGGGATCCAAATTTTGTACACACAATCCGCGGCAACCTTATCGTCGGTGACGACAACTCGCGAAACATGTGGTCCGTTCGGGACGCAATTGATTACAACTACAACGGCGACCGCTTTCAGCGAATCATCTATACCGAGTCTCATGACGAAGTTGCCAATGGTCGCTCTCGATTGCCCGAAGAAATTTGGCCCGGAAATGCTGACAGCTGGTTTTCTAAAAAGCGTTCTACCCTTGGAGCAGTGTTAACAATGACATCGCCCGGGATTCCTATGCTTTTCCAGGGCCAGGAATTTCTCGAGGATGGTTATTTTGATGACCGCGACCCCCTTGACTGGTCGAAGCTATCCACCTTTAGCGGAATACATTCCCTATATCAAAACCTAATTGCGCTTCGTCGAAACCTACCTGGAAATGTTGGCGGCCTTAAAGGTTCAGGCCTCAACATACATCATGTAAATGATTCCGATAAGTTCCTTGCCTTCCACCGCTGGGATCAGGGAGGCCCTGGTGACGATGTCATCGTCATTCTGAATTTCGCCAACAAGTGGTACACCTCTTACAGCATTGGCCTTCCACAGGGCGGCACTTGGCAGGTCCGCTTTAACTCTGACGCCACAATTTTTGATTCAACATTCGGAAATTATGGGTCCACAAGCGTAACCGCCAATAGCACCCCCAAAGATGGCATGCCCTATTCGGGCAATGTCCGAATTGCACCCTACTCCGCCCTCATCATCTCACGCTAAACAATAGTGCCATGAAGATTCTTCTTCCCCTCCTTCTTCCCCTCCTTTCTTCCCCCGCATTTTCTCAAACATACGAACCCATTGCCGACGAGTCTTTTGACTACGCCGCTGGCCCCCTTGGCGGCCTTAATGGTGGCTTCGGATGGGAAAACGAATGGTGGTCTGGCTCCTCACTCAGTGACGGTTTCGTTGTTGGCTCGAGTTACGACCCCATTGGGCAACGCATGGAAGTCGGTGTGGACCACGGCGGCTCCTACCGCCTTATTGACCGCTCTTCACTGGGCCCCATCTTGGATGGCGGGCAACTTGGTGCCGATAACACCACCATCTGGATTGGTTTCATGATGAAAAAAGAAACCATGTGCGACCACCTTTACGGTGGGCTTTCTTTGAACTGGCAGTGGGTTGGGGAGCAAGTCTTCCTCGGAAGCCCCTGGGGAACCAATGAGGTTGGCTTCGCACGGACCGGCGCACCCACCCACGATGTTGTCCCTGGTTCAGATGATGCTCTTTTGAACACGATGGTTTACCGGATTGACTTTCTTCCGGGCGATGAACGCGTTCAATTTTGGCTCAACCCCCCCACAGACCACCCAACAACTGCTGCCGACCTGGATGTGATGGTTGCAGACTTTCGTTTTAACGAGATTCGACTTCAGTCAGGAGACGGAACAGCGCCCGGATTTAGTTTCGACGGAATAGCCATTGATACTCCAGCTTTCCGGCCCATTTACATTGTGAATAATGCAATTGTTGGCTCGGTTGCAGACTTTGAGGTTTCAAATGTAAGCCCTGGAAGCTCAGTCATCATCGGCTACTCCTTAACAGGCCCTGGCCCAACAACAACAATGTTTGGTGATGTGGACATGACTCCACCCATCAGTCAACTTCCAACCCTTGTAGCAAACACAAGTGGGATTGCTTCCTTTAGCGCACCTGTTCCACCTAGCCTAGCAGGCGCAACCGTCTATACCCAATCAGTTGAGATTCTCGGCGGCGGACTTGGCAACCTCAGTAACTCTCTTGTTGTAAACATCCCCTAATCCCCATTCTGATTCATGAAAACTTCTCTCCTTCCCATTCTCGTTTTGTTGGCAGCTCCCGCAGCCGCCCAAAACTACGAGACCATTTGTTTTGAGTCCTTTGACTACCCTGCCGGTAATCTTGGCGGCATGGCCGGCGGTGTCGGCTTCCAAGCTGACTGGTGGAGTGGCAACAACATGGACGAGGGCATTGTTTCGACTCCCGGTTTCGACCCCATCGGCGGCATGATGTCCACCAACCTCGATCATGGCGGCTCTTACCGCTTGATTGATTTGAATGGCCTAGATGCCATCGTTGACCAGGGCGCCATCGGCGCTGACGGCACTGAAATTTGGGTTCACTTTGACTGCCAACGCTCAAGTGACGATGAGTATGGGGCACTGACCTTGAACTGGCAGTGGAACATGGAAGGCCTATTGATTGGAAGTCCATTTGACCAGTATGAATGGGGTTTGGATCAACCATGGCAAGGTAATCTCCCTTACTATGTTCCAGGTACCCATTGTGACACTCTCGCTCGCTTGGTTGTACGAGTTGACTTCTTGCCTGGCGATGAAGTTGCAAAGCTTTGGATTGACCCTCCAGTGGATTACCCAACAAGCACACCAGACCTAGAGGTTTGGTTTGGTGACTTTCGTTTTAATGAACTTCAGCTCAAATCTGGCCACGGCTTCGACCCCCTCGATGTTGGTTTTGACTTTGATTCCATAAAAATTTCGGCCCCACCATGGCGGCCGATTTACTCCACAAGCAACATTATTGCTGGCCAGCAGGGTAGTTTTGATGTTACGAATTGCACCCCTGGTAACAATGTCATCATTGGCTACTCTTTGACGGGCTCGGGCCCTACTCAAACCATGTTCGGTGATGTGGATATGACTCCGCCCATCAGTCAATTTCCTACCCAAACAGTTGACCCAAATGGTGAGGTTCATTTTCTAACCAACATCCCGCCTGCTGCTGCTGGCCTAACCGTTTACTCACAATGCGTTGAGATAACCGGACCCGGCACAGGAAGCTTAGCCAATTCATTGGTTGTAACGGTTCAATAAAATAAGCAGTCCTCATAGGGCGTGTTGCGGTTCGCAACCCGCCCTCTTTTTTTATCCCACTCGCGCGCCATGTGGACCTTGTCGGAAGAAATGGCAATCTTCAGGATTAACGCTTAGGAATACAGTATCCCCAGCTCTGATTTCCGGTCTTCCCGGAGCTCGGCAAGTGATTTTTTCTCCCGTCGCTGTTTGCAGGAGAAGGTCTGAGCAATCTCCGAGGTTATCACTAGCAACAAGGGTGGCAGTCACAGCTGCGCGGTCTTCGGAGTGCACCAACTGGAGTGCTGAAGGTCGAACACCTAAGCACAGCCCGGCTTCTGGTGGAGTGACTCGACTGACGGAGTCCGCGTTCAAAAAGTTCATGGGCGGAGTTCCCACAAACCCAGCAACAAATCGATTGGCAGGTTTGTCATAAATCTCAGAAGGGGGTCCCACTTGCTGAACAACTCCATCATCCATAACAACTAAGCGGTCACCAAGCGTCATGGCCTCTTCTTGGTCATGAGTGACATAGAGAACAGTTGAACATAATCGTTTGTGAAGGCTTTTCAGTTCGGCTCGCATTTCAACGCGGAGCTTTGCATCCAAGTTGGAAAGGGGTTCATCAAATAGAAAGGCTGCTGGTTCTCGAACAATTGCCCTGCCCAAGGCAACTCGCTGGCGTTGTCCGCCGGACAGCGCACCAGGCTTTCGCTCAAGAAGGTCACTCAGGCCAAGCATGGTCGCAGCATCCGCGATTCGTCGCTCAATTTCTTCCCGTGGAGTTTTTTTACGCTCCAGCCCAAAGGCTAGGTTTTTGCGAACCGTCATGTGGGGATAAAGCGCATAGTTTTGAAAAACCATGGCGATGTCTCGATCTTTGGGAGCGACTTCATTTACGACTCGCCCCGCGATTGAAAGTTCACCGGCGGTGATGTCTTCAAGACCGGCCACCATTCGGAGTGTCGTGGACTTCCCACAACCAGACGGGCCGACCAAGACAACAAACTCGCCATCAGCTACAGTTAAATTGACATTGCGGACAGCTTCGATGCTGCCGCTGTAAGTTTTCCAAAGTCCTTTCAGTAAGAGTTTTGCCATTATCCTTTGACCGCTCCTTTTCCTAGCCCTTCAACAAACTGCTTTTGCGCGGAGAAGAAAAGCAGAACACAGGGAATCATAGTCACAATTGAAACCGCCATAAGGTATTGAACATCTTCCAAGCCACCGTACTGATTTCTAAACGAGTTTAGCGCTACAGCGAGAGTCGATTGTTCTTCGCTGTGAAGGTAGATAAGAGGAATCAGGAAATCATTCCACGCGAAGATGAAACTAAACACGGCGCAAATCGCAATGACTGGTTTGCATATGGGGAGCATAATTCTCCACCAAATTGAAAAATGGCCACAGCCATCCAGCCGAGCCGCCTCAACAAGCGCCTGAGGTATCTGAGAGAAAAACTGTCTGAACATAAAGATAAAGAAAGCATTTCCAAAAAATGCTGGCACGACCAAAGGGAGAATCGTGTCCACCCACCCAAGCGAACGAAAAAAGAGGAAGAGTGGAATCATGGTGACTTGAGGCGGAAGCATCATGGTTGCCAACATGAGAACAAATAATGGTTTCGACCCGCGAAAACGAATTCGAGCAAAAGAATAGCCGACAAGAGAACATGAGAGAACTTGCCCAATAACAACGAGCACCGTTACGACTACCGAATTTGCAAAGGCATCTAGAAAACTATCCCACGGTCGCGCACCGAGTTCCCGCAAGGCATCTGTGTAGTTCGACCAATTTGCAACAGTAGGCCACAAAGCGACTTCACCCCCTGCGGCGGCTGCACCTGCACGCCCAGCATTTTCAAGAGAAACAACAAACATCCACCACAAAGGGAAGAGCATGACGCCTGCACCGAGAACAAGGGGAAGGTATGCGTATAGTTTTTTCATCCCTGTAAAGCCTCGTAGTGAACAAATCGCTTAGAGCCCTTCATCAAGATAAGAGTGAGTACAAGGGTGACGAGCAGCAAAATCCAAGCCATCGAAGAGGCGTAGCCCATTTCATAAAACTCAAAGGCTTGATTGAAAAGATAAAGAACAAAGAAACGGGTTAAGTCGCCGGGTTCCCCACCGGTCATCACAAATGCTTGGGTGAACACCTGGAACGAACCAATCACGGCCATGATGGTGTTAAAAAAGATAATGGGAGAAAGCATAGGAAGGGTGACATGTCGAAAGCGCGCCCAACGACCGGCCCCATCAATTTCGGCGGCTTCGTAGAGATCTTGGGAAATGCCCTGGAGGCCAGCAAGGTAAATCATCATGGGACCACCAACTGCCCAAAGGCTCATAATGACAAATGCTGGCGGTCCCCAAATGGCTGCATCGGCACCGAACCATTCGGGTGCACTTAGGCCCGCCCAAGACAGGAGCGGAGAATGAAGAACAGCGTTCAGGCCGGAATTCATGAGGCCGTGGTCGCCATCGAAAACCCAGCGCCACAAAACAGATATCCCAACTCCAGCAAGAACACTTGGGAGATACCAGGCGGCCCGGAAGAACCCAATGCCACGAACCTTTGAGTTCATCAAGAGGGCGGCTCCAAGCGCAGCAAGTTGACCCAAGGGAACCGCCAAGAGGGAATACCAAGCCGTAACGCGCAGGCTGGTAAGAAATCGTCCATCGTGACTAAGTAGTTGTGAATAGTTGGCAAGGCCCACATAACTGGCGGTGCCGAGTTCGCTGACTCCATTCCACTTAGAGAAGGAGAGAAGTAAAGATAAACCAATAGGGAAGGCCATAAAAAGTAGAAATCCAAGCACCCATGGCGAAAGAAGAGCCAGCCCCCATCGCTCCTCCTGAGCTTCCAGTTTGCCAGGCCGCCCTCGCCACCAGCGCAGGGCGCCGATTGCCAGAAGGAGAGCGATTAGAGTCGTGACCCAGGCCCGGATTCTGTCCCAGGGCATATCCGGGAAGTCCGTTCGAGCCAGGGGAGAGCTCGCGACAAGCTCCCAATCTTGTTCAAATGCTGAAGACGCCTCTTCGAGGGTGCTATCGCCACTTTGGAGGGCGGAACTCAGCCGCCAATTCAACTGGGCTTCGAAGCGGGAATCGGATGGCCAGGCAATTGCGGCTGCGTTTTCCGCTTGGCTCAAGAAGAGATCATCGCGGAATGGAGGGGTCTTGGAATCTAAAAAGGCGGGGCTGTTTGCGACGGATTTCCGAGTGGGAACTGCGAGGCCCAATGGAGCCGCCAAACTTTGGCCCTTTGGACCACAAAGATGCTCAACTAATGCCTGGGCTGAGGCCGGATGCTTGGTTTTGGAAGAAACGCACCAGGCAACGGTCGCAATAGCATTCCTTGGGGGATGGCCTTCAGCTCTCGGAAGGGGAAGGAAATCCCAATCAAAACCGCCACTCTCAGGGCTGGGGATTTTTCGATAGGAAGGCACAACCCACCGCCCAAATGGGCCCGCCATTCCAACCTTTCCTGTCAGGAATACCGAAGCACCGGTGGCAACTTTTGATTTGCCGCTCGTTAGCGCGTTGGGAAAGTTCGTGCGATCGTGCCGCCAATTACGGAGGCGCGAGAGGGCTTCTACAACCGCAGGGTCTTTTAAACGAAGGGTCTTGAAATCGGGGGAGACCAAATCGAGTCCCCAAGTTCGAAGGTAGAGCCTGACCATCATGGGCCAAGTGACAAATTCCGCCCCGGTGATTCCCTCTAACCCTCCGAGAGCTGAAGCTGTTTGAATAAACTCATTCCAGGTCCAATCATCTTTAGGCCAAGGCAAGCCCGCTTGTTCGAAGAGGCTCCTGTTTGCATAGAAGCCCATGGTCGTGAAATCTTTGGGAATGCCGTAGAGCGTGCCTTGACCGCTTGCAGTACCGTCGAACCGAAAAGCGTCCAAGGTGGCCGGATAAAAGTCGGACAAGTCGATGGCGGATTCGTTGACAGGGGCAATGAGGCCCATCGAAGCGAAGGCGGGCAGGCGCTCGGAGCCCACATAAAAGACATCTGGAGGGGTTCCGCCCGCCGCCATGGTTTGGAGCTTGGTATAGAAGGAACCTGCGTCTCCGGGATTGATTCGCCGAACTTGGATATCAGGGTTTTCGGCTTCAAAGTCGGCAAGGAGCTCCTCAGCGATGGCATCTTCTTCTTGGCCTCCTTCGCCCGACCAATGCATGACGACCAGCTCCGTTTTGGGGCCATCCAAGGAGGGTGACTCGAGAGCACGATTCAGCACTCGGCCAAAGGACCATGCAACAACCCCACAGGCCAAAAGACCAAGCGCGAATCGAAGGGCGCGGTAGGGGTTGCTCATTGAAAGATGGGGATAAAATACAAAACCCCACCGTAGCCTATGTTTGCAATCTCCGCTCTCCTTCTTTTTACACAGTGGCCGCCATTTGAACCCCTTCAAGATAGGGGGGCAGATTCGGAGGTTGCTCTAGCGGTTCCGGGCTCGATTCAAGCGGACGCACTTCCGGAAAACCGGTGGAGGTGCGAGTTCTCATTTGACCCTGGTCGGCCAGTTGAGAGTGTTTTTCTTGTTGGGAGCTTTAATGCTTGGTCGAAAGACGCCCTCCCCATGGAGCGAACATTGGGCCTTTCATGGCGAGTTGTCCTAGAGTTGCCACCTGGGCTTCACCACTACAAGTTTGTAGTGAACGGCGAAGAATGGAAGCATGACCCATTAAACTCGGACCACTCCGACGATGGCCACGGGGGGAGAAACTCAATCCTACGGCTTGGCCTTTCAGCGGTGCTTCGGGAGTCTCATGAAAAAGTAGGGGACGGGAATATTCGAGCCGGTGGCTTAGACCACAACCCTGCGAACACATTTTTTCTTCAACGACTTTCGGACGGCAGTTTCCTAATCCGCTACCAAAGCTTGGCACATGATTTGAAATCGGTAACCCTAGCTTTACGCCACCGAAATAACCGAGTTCGCCTTTCCAAGATTCACCAAGATGAACGGTTCCAAATTTGGGAGGCGCGCATCGGTTCTCGAATCGAAGGGGAATACACTTTTCTTCTAGAAGATGGAGACACAATTGTGAGCCACCCCGAAGTTTTTAATCTGGACCCACAATCCGTTGCACAAACCCGCACCCCCGCCTGGACAAAGGATGCCATTTGGTATCAAAT
The DNA here is from genome assembly GCA_030748415.1 of Planctomycetota bacterium. Classification (GTDB taxonomy): domain Bacteria; phylum Planctomycetota; class UBA1135; order UBA1135; family UBA1135; genus UBA7888. The sequence goes on along the minus strand of JASMMA010000003.1, from coordinate 123,549 downwards.
CATGCCAGACCGGTTTCGAAATGGGAACGCTGATTGGAATCCAAGCCCAGTAAACCGTTGGACAGCTCCATATGAAATACCCGAGGCCTGGGAAGAAAAAGGCGACACGAGTTATTGGGAGTATTCGGTTTTCCAACGGCAGTACGGCGGTGACCTCGCTGGCCTTGAAGAAAAACTACCCTACTTGGCAGACCTTGGAGTGAACGCGCTTTACCTCAACCCTGTTTTCGAAGCTACCAGTCACCACAAATACAACGCTACGAATTATCTTCACATTGACGACCGTTTGGGTGGGGGCGGTTATGCCGAGGCCGAGCTAAAGGAGGATCTTCTAGACCCAACTACCTGGACTTGGACCGAAAGCGACCGTCGCTTTCTCCGTTTTCTGAAAAAGGCAAAGTCCATGGGCTTCAGAGTCATTATTGACGGCGTTTTAAACCATGTTGGCGTGGCTCATCCAGCCTTTCGTGATGTTCAAGAGAATGGTAAGGACTCTCGGTTTGCAGATTGGTTTTCGATTCGCTCCTGGGAGCCCTTCGAATATGAGGGCTGGGCTGGATTCGGCGAATTGCCCGTCTTCGCCAAAAATGAAGAATACGGCCTTGCTTCAGAGAGCCTACGCAAACATATTTTTGCTATGACCGCCCGTTGGATGGACCCAGATGGCGATGGCGACCCTTCAGATGGCATTGATGGCTGGCGGCTCGATGTGCCCAATGAAGTCCCCATGGCTTTTTGGGATGAGTGGTGTCGCCTTGTTCACACAATCAACCCTGACGCCTATATCTCTGGTGAGATTTGGCATCGTGCTGAAGAATGGGTGAAGCCGGGCCGCTTTGATGCAGTGATGAATTATCCATTTGCCCAGTCGGTCGTTGCTTGGATTGGCCACAAAGAAAGGCGTCCTTCTACTTCCGAATTATCGAATCAGCTTGCTGAATTGCGATTGGCTTACTCCGCCGAAACCACCTTTTCGATGCAAAACCTTTTGGATAGTCACGACACAGACCGTTTGGCTTCCATGATGCAGAATCCCGACCGAGATTACGATCAACAAAACCGCTTGCAAGATTCGGGTCCAAATTATGACGACTCTCGACCATCTGAAGAGGCCTATCGCCGCGCAAGGCTTGGGGCACTTTTTCAGATGACCTGGATGGGCGCGCCCATGATTTGGGCCGGTGATGAAGTAGGCGTGTGGGGCGCAGATGACCCCATGTGTCGCCGCCCCATGTTATGGAAGGATTTGGAACCCTTCGATGACAAGAGCCAGTACTTCGTGGACGAGAATCAACTGGAGTGGTATCGAAAAATCATTCACATCCGTTCAGACCACTCCGCATTAAGAAGAGGGTCGCTTGAGGTTTTGTTAACCGATGATGAACGCGATCTGTTTGTTTTCTCGCGAATAGACCAAAGTGAATCCATTATTGTTGCCCTCAATGCAGGCCCGAAAGCTGCTAAGTGGAATCCAAATGTGGATTTAAGGGGGAGCTCTGTTGGAAAATCCTGGAAGTGCATCCTTGGCGAAGAAGAACAAGTTCCCGCCATCGGCGGAAGTGTTTGGGTGCGTAGTAAGTGAGCCCACCACAAGTGCACCCTTTTTTCAACGAGCGTTCCGCTGGGGTGCTATTGCATTTGAGTTCCCTTCCAGATGGCGGGCGAGGCCTTGATACCGCAAAACGGTTTGCAGATTGGGTGGCAAGTGCAGGTCTTCGATGGTGGCAAATGCTGCCGGTGGGACCATTACCAAAACCGAACCATTCGCCTTACTCCTCGCTCTCATCCTTCCGTTTGGGAAACTATTTGGACGGCGAGTGGGATAGTTTGCATACGCATTGCGCAGAGCGGGGCGTTCGTTTACTTGGCGACCTCCCAATTTTTGTTCCGATGGAATCGGAGGATGTTCAAGAACGGCCAGACCTTTTTCGGCTGAACTCCGATGGAACCCCTGAAGTGATTACGGGTGTTCCACCGGACAACTTCAGCCCAACTGGCCAGCGCTGGGACCACCCTCACTACAAATGGTCGGCACACCAAGCCGAAGACTTTGATTGGTGGGTGCGGCGGTTTGAATTTCACTTGGAACTTTTTGACGCAATTCGAGTGGATCACTTTATTGGTTTTCACCATGCTTGGGAGATTCCTGCAGGTTCAGAAACAGCCAAAGCGGGCGAGTGGGGACTGGCTCCCGGCCGTAAGTTATTAGAAGCGGTTATTGCAAAACTTGGAAGCCCACTTCCACTAATTGCTGAGGATTTGGGCCACATAACTCCTGAGATAGAAAACCTCAGGGATGATTTTGCGCTTCCTGGGATGCACATTTTTCAAAATGGTGGAAAACCGCACAAAGAGTACACGGTTTCCTATTCCGGAACACACGACAACGACACTCTTGCTTCTTGGCTAGAGAAAACAAAGGCATCCGAAAACTGCTGGCAGTTTTTGCATCGTGTATTCTCAAGCAAATCCTTTTTGGCAATTGCTCCCATGCAAGACTATTTGGAGTTAGGAACAGAAGCTCGAATGAATGTTCCAGGAACGACAACTGGAAACTGGAATTGGAAACTAGATTCGAATTTCCTTACCGGAATCCACCAAGAAGAACTTGCTGCTCGACTTCGTAGCCTTTCCGAAGAGACCGCCCGCGCATAGGGCGAGACAAAAATGAACCCAGAAAAACTGAAGGAACGCCTCAAATCCATCCATCAAAATCTTTGGTGGACATGGAACCACTCCGCTCAAGCCCTGTATGCCGAGATTGACCCGGTGCTTTGGGAGGCCAGCAATCACAACCCGGCCATTGTTCTGGAAGTTGGCTCGCCAGCTCGAATGGAAGCCCTTTCAACAGACAAGAGCTTCCTGTCTCGGCTTTCTAATGTTGAAAAAAATCTTCGCGAGTACGCCAAAGCAAAAACATGGTTTTCAAAATCATCTACAGCTAAAGAGCGGCGTTTGCGTGTGGCATATTTTTGCTCGGAGTTCGCACTTCACGAAAGCATGCCTCAATACGCGGGTGGCCTCGGCGTTTTGGCCGGCGACCATCTAAAAACTGCAAGCGACCTCGGCATCCCATTACTCGGCGTTGGCCTTCTTTATCGGCACGGATACTACCGACAAGAGTTTCAGTCCGATGGCGCCACTCGCGCTCTTTACCCGGAGTTTTGTTGGAATGTTTGGCCACTTCAAGACACAGGCAAGGAGATTGCTTGTCCAATGGGAACCCGCACGGTTTGGGCAAAAGTTTGGCAGCTTCAGGTTGGCCGTGTCCCTCTTTATTTACTCGATGCCGACCTCGAAAAGAACCGCCCTGAGGATCGTGCGCTAACTGCTGGTTTGTATCGCGGTTCTCCCGAGGACCGTCTTCGACAACAAATCCTTTTAGGTGTAGGCGGTTTGATGGCACTGGATGCTCTCGGTGAAAAACCAACAGTTTTTCACTTAAACGAAGGGCACGCGGCCTTCGTTCAGCTTGAGCGCATGCGACGGAACGAATGTCTTTCAAAAATCAAAAAGAGCACGGTGTTTACAACCCACACCCCTGTTCCTGCGGGCCACGACCGCTATCCCGTTAAGCTTGCAAGCAAATGGTTGCGCCCTGTTTTGCGTGGAGCGGAATTGAACGCGAAAAGGCTGGCAGCTCTTGGAGATGAAAACCCGCAGGAGCCCACGAAAAAGGAGCCTGTTTTGTGCATGACTGTATTGGCGCTAAATACAGCCAACCAAGTCAATGGAGTTTCTGCTCTCCACGGTGTAGTGTCTCGTGAGATGTGGCAAAAGGTGTACGACGCACCATCACCGGAAGAGGTCCCCATTGGTCATGTGACAAACGGCGTCCATATGCGAACCTGGCTCTCATCCACAACGGAAGAATTCTATCGGAAGAAGCTCCGTGTGGATTGGTCCAAAGATTCCCCAGATGAAAACTTGTGGAAACGAACAGACAAGTTAAGCGATGGCGACCTTTGGGACCTTCGCACAACGTTGCGTTCGGAGCTTGTCCATTTTGTGCGGAAAATGAACGCGGACCAAGCGATTCGCCGAGGCGCAACTGCATCGGAAATCTCCAAAGCTCAACAAGTCTTAGAGGAGGATGCCCTCACCATTGGGTTTGCCCGCCGCTTTGCGACCTACAAAAGGGCCCCTCTTCTTTTTAAGGACATTAAACGTCTGGAAAGAATGATGTCTGATGTTAATTGCCCCGTTCAATTCGTTTTCGCTGGGAAGGCACACCCGGATGACAAAGATGGTCAAGCCTATGCCCAGAAAATATTTAAAATGACTCAACGAATGGCCCTCCGCGGTCGCGTCGTTCTTCTGGAGGACTACGACATGCGAATTGGTCGGATGTTAACGAGCGGTTGTGATGTGTGGCTGAACACTCCCCTTCGCCCCCATGAGGCTAGCGGCACTTCGGGAATGAAACCCACGCTCCACGGCGGCCTCAATCTGTCAATATTGGACGGCTGGTGGCCGGAAGCCTGGAACAAAAAGAATGGGTGGGCAATTGGGAATGGAATTGAATTTAAATCAAGAGCTCGACAAGACACTTCGGATGCCGAATCGCTTTACGAACTACTTGAGAATGAGGTGATTCCTCTTTTTCATAAAACTGGTCGAGATGGAATACCCCATGGATGGGTTCGCCGGATGCGCAACTCAATTCAAACAGTGCCCAGTCAATTCCGCGCGGACCGCATGCTGTCCGATTACCTGCACAGATACTACTTGCCCGCTCATTTGAACAAGTAAAAAAATTGCGCCACCCGCCCTGAGGGACGGATGGCGCTCCAACCATGAAAGCCGATTAGAAAGGATTGATTCCGAGCAAATCGCGCGGTGTTGTAAATACCGGCGAACCCAGCTCGTTGTAGGGATCTTCCAAAATCAGCCGATCAAAACCAGGTGCCATGAGGCCACCATTCAAGCCCCTGTGGCAGGTGCCGCAAGAGCCGTTTGCGCCCAAGGCGCGGGAAGCAGGAAGCACATTGTGGTCCAGTGAGAATGGGATAAGAGATTCAATCGCAATCCCTGTTCCATGATACTCAAAATGATTCACGCCTTCAGGTTCTGCGAGGTCTTCGTACCAAATGTTGCCACCCTTCACAAGGACAGGAGTCACAGCAACAGGATTTCCAAAGTTGTCATTGCCCTTGAGTGCAGCGAGGTAAGCCGCAATTTCAGAAGCAGTGTTTACTTCGGCAACACCATCGCCAGAATCGTCCAAGGTTCCTGGGAGAACAGCCCCACCTGTTATTTGTCGGACACGCCACAAGATAAGAGGTGTGATGACATCATCTGTGTAGTCCGATGGAGTTCCATTTTGGTCCCAATCTCCCCAATACATGACAGAAAGCGCCTTCATTGGGAAAATGCGGTCAACACCGTCGTAGTCTGTTTTCCACTTAACGGATGGATACCACTTGTCCTTGATAGGGTCAGCAGGATTCATTGGGTTTCCAGAAGAAAATCCATGCGCCGCGTCATTGGTCCAGAATGATTTTGTTGAACCAGTAGAGGCATTGTCAACAACCAACATGCTCTTCGTTTCTTTGTAAGGAATGTGGCAGAACTCACAGGACATTACATCAAGGTGTCCGTCGTCGGTGTGAATGGGTGAGGTAGGAACGGTTGCATCGGGGTGCTTGTTACCGCCTTCCATGTGGCATTCACGACATGACCTGAAGTTGTTGTAGTCCGTGTGGTTTCGAACCGACTGCAAGTTCGCGTTACCCTTGGCGAAATCATGCTCGCCATTGTTTGGGTGGCATTCAATGCAGCCTTGGCTATCGCCATCTTCCAAATCGTTGCTGGGGTCATCATCGTCGCGGTGAGTAAATGCAGCGAAGTGCACATCTTGATCTGCATTAAACCAAGAGCGTCCCCGTTTTTTACTATCTGCAAAAGTGTGACATTGCCAGCAAGCGAAATCATTAGGCGAGTCGGAAATGACATCCCCAAATAAGGAAAGGTATCCATCAGCATTCACTTCCAAGTGCCCAGCATCAATGCCAGCTTGGTAGTCAATTTGAAGAACCTCTGCCTCAGTGGGCTTGCCGGCCGGCAGGCTCTTGAAGTCTAGGGTGGAGAACCATCCCATTCCTGCAGTAGGCGCAGAGTAGTAGGCGGGAACAGTTTCCCCGAGGTCATTAACTAGGGTGTGCATGGAGCGAAGGGTGGCCTGACGCCAAACCCCGTTCATGATTTTCCCATCAGTGACCGTCCAGGTAGTTTTGTGGCAAGAAAGGCAATCCGGCTCGGAAACACCGGTTGTCGCCCACTTGGCTGCCATGTGTGAGCCGGTAGATGGGCTTACAAAACTGTAATCACCATCAAACTCAACATCACCAGCGGTCAGTCCTAAGTTTTCGTAGCCATAAAGGCCTGTTTCCAGGTCGTAATACTTCTGTCCATCTCGGTCGAATTCGCCCGGGCCACCGCCAGGGTGACACGCGCCGCATTTTCCGGCCCAAAAGTAAGAAGTCTTGTCAATCTCAGAAGCGCTTGCGTTGTCTTTGCCGGCCAACTGGCTGGCGTCGGAGGAAGGAGGTCACCACTTCCCATACATTCCTGAGGAAACGATGTAGTCTCTGCCATCGCCAAAGAAATCATCTATTGCGACCACATCGCCGGTTTCATCAGCTCGACCTTGCTGAAAGTGATATCCGAGCTCTGCATGCTCGAAATCGTGGCAATCCCCACAAGTTTTACGAGGACTGTAAGGCTCAGTCGTTCCGAGCAATAGTTCATTCCCGAGGTAGTCCTTCAAAACGACTGCGTCGTGATCGAAAGATGCCTCTAGTTGAGTAGAACTACTACCCCCTAGACAGCCAGGGGTGAAGGCGAGGAGAGCGCCGAAGAGCGCAACCCGCAAGCCCGCGAAAATTGATTTTTGTGAAACAAACATTTTGATCCCTCCAAGAATCAGGCCCACCGCTAAATAACTCACGGACGGCAAACTGCCAAGACCCTAACGCCCGTTTTTGATATCGTAAACATATATATAGTAACAGTTTAGGTGTTTGCGTTCATGCATCGTCAAGGAATGCGGAACCAAAAAAGGTCCCATTTGGTCAAACCTGTAACATAGGGGGTGCCCCTTTGCATTCCCACACAACTCCCTCATGAACATTCTCTCCCTCATTGCGGCCATTCCTTTGGCCTTTTCTTCCGCTTCTCTCACAAATAACGACTCTGCAACAACTCTTGAAGAGAGCTTCTTTGCTTGGTCACTTCAGTCGCTGGAACTCCCAGCAACTCCCGTTGAGAACTTTCAGGTTCGCCTGGTTCTCGACGAGGTCTTTGATACCGAACTCTTGCTAGACAAGTATTCCGTTCGCAGCCAGAACTTTGTTGCTTATGAACAACGCGAAGATGGCAAGCTTTATGCAATCGAAACTCCAGAAATCCGGACTTACCGCGGCGCGATCGCCGGCATCCCGGGTTCCATCGTTTCGGCCTCTTTAAGGAAGAATGGTCTCCATGCCCGAATTGATTTGGGCGACGGCTCTCCTGTTCGGATGGTTCAGCCCTTGAGCGACTTTGACAACTCAGCCATTTCCGATGTACATGTTATTTACAACACTGCCGACATGGTTCCCGATGACAATTGGGTCATGGCAGAATCTTTGCTCCCACCTAACTATCAATCGGATCCTGTGTCCCCATTTAGTGGTGGAAACAATAGTGGCGCACACGCTCCCGGCCCTGGCAATAACCAACACACGGGTGCTGGTTCCCTTAGTGGAAACCAACGCGCCGATAAGACCGTAGAGTTTGCTGCTGATGCGGATTACCAATTCTTCCAAAAGAATGGGAACAACTCCAACAACACTATCGCGGATATTGAAGATGTCATGAATGATGTTGAGGTGATTTACCAAAATGATGTTGGCATTTGTTACGACATCACCACGATCATTGTTCGCACCTCAAGCGGCTCCAACCCCTATACCAGCAATGACCCGGGAACTCTTCTGGACCAGTTCCGCGCAGAGTGGCGTTCCAACCAGGGAAGCGTCCAGCGCGACTTTGCCCAGCTATTCACGGGAAGGTCCGTTTCAGGTTCTGTAATCGGAATTGCTTGGCTTGGTGTTGTTTGCAATAGCAACTACGGCTACTCCATGGTTCAGTCTCGCTACACAAGCAACATGTCTCGCCGCGTGAGCCTTTCCGCGCATGAGCTTGGACATAACTGGAACGCTGGCCACTGTTGTAGCAGTTGTTCAGGTTGTGGTTCTTGCCACATCATGTGCCCTTGTAATGGAGGTTGTTCTGGAAATGTTTCCAAGTTTGGAAGTTCTAGCATCAACAGCATCAACAACCACAAAAACTCTCGCAGTTGTCTGGATGCCGGTTGCAGCGGAGGCGGCGGCGGAGGTCCTTTGACCATCACCAATCCAAGCCCCGGAACGGCGGGTACCCTGAACACCCTAACGGTGACTGGTGGCACTGCTAATGGTTCAGGAACCCTTTACTACAGTGGCAGCACAGGCTTCTCCAGCACATCCTGCTCTTCGGTTTTCCTAGGCCTAAGGAATCCAAAGGTGGCGGGAACGATTTCCTTTGATTCCGCTGGCACAGGAAGTTTTTCCAAATCGGTCCCAAGTGGAGCGGCAGGGAAAACCTTCCACATCCAGCTTGTTGATACAACGAGCTGCAAGCTCAGTAATTTGGTTTCGGAGCAGTTTTAGGCCCCAACCAACCAATTGAAGCGGCCGTCCCTCCTAAGGGGCGGCCGCTTTTTTGCTTTGCTGGGCATTTGGCGTTTCTGCCCGCCACCTTATTCTGGCCCTGTCCAATAGGTCACCATCCCGACATGCGCCCACTCCTCACAACTGCTCTGCTTCTGATAGTCGCTCCAACTTCTGCCCTTTGGAGCCAAGACACTCCATCAACTGCACCTGCGCCTACGGATACCCCACCCGCTCTTGATGGCGTACTCCTGGATTCTGTTTGGCGTGATGCAACCAAACTCGATTCCTTCACCATGGTAGAGCCCGCTGAAGGAAACGACCCCCTGCGGGGAACCCATGTTCGACTCCTCCGCACAGCCACAACTCTTTATATCGGAGTATTGTGCTCCGAAGACGATGGCCGCCATGTTGCACTTCGTCAAATGGCGCGTGATGGCGACTTGTCTCACGAAGACCACATTTCCATTGTCTTGGATACCTTGGGCGATGGTCAAAGCGGTTATCTCTTTGAGGTGGGCGCTGCTGGTGGCAAAAGAGACAGTTTGATTTCCGCTAACGGCCTTCGAGTTGACCCTCAATGGGATGGCACCTGGGCGGCCCGAACCAAGATAGGAGCAAATGGCTGGTCGGCAGAAATTGCAATTCCCATCACTACTCTTTCTGCAGACACAACTAAAGATTGGGGTTTCAATATCCAAAGATATCGTGCTGGCCAACGGACAATTGATCGTTGGGCCGCCGCAAGTCGCGGTGTAAAAATCACAAACCTTTCTTATGCGGGTCGCCTCACTGGAGTTGATTTTCTTGTTCCTGGTCACGGCTTAAGCGTTCGCCCATACGCATCCGTCTCCCTTGACCACAACATTGCTCTCGACAGCGGTTGGCAAACGAACCTAAGCACCCTTGGGAAAATGGGTCTTGATTTAGATTGGCGTTTTGATTCCCAAACGATGGTCGGCTTAGCTTTGAATCCCGACTTTTCCGAAACAGAAGTCGATTATGTTCGTCTCGACACAAGTCGGTTTCCCGACCTATATCCAGAAAAGCGCGACTTTTTCTTAGAAGGCTCATCCTTTTTTGATTTTGGCCCTTTGGGCGACAACCCAGATGTTCGCCCATTTCATACTCGGAGCATGGGCCTCTTGGATGGGAGCGAAGTTTCCATTGATGCTGGCGCTCGTGTCACCGGCCGCCGTGGTCCGTGGAGTTTGGGCGCAATGGCTGTCAGCCAAGGCGCAGACACCTTCTCCGTTTTCCGCCCCACCCTAGACCTAAGCCAGGACCTCCGAGTAGGCGCCCTAATTACCACCGGAGACCCCGCGAATTCCACCGACGCATCTTCCCTTGGCTTTGATGCTCGTTATTTAAACTCCACCCTCTTAGATGGCACCGTTGGACTCAACGCATGGGGGGTGCGCGCCTACGACGACAGCATCTCCAATGGTTCACGGGACCATGCTTGGGGCATTGAGGGGAACTTTAAAACAGACCACCTTTCTGGTTCGTTGGGAACAACCGCGATTGGGATTCGTTTCCGACCTGCCCTTGGATATGTTCGAGAAAACTCGGCCCACATCCACCGCGCATCGGTCCTCTTTGAATCCCACCAGGCCCATAAAATCGTGCGGCACTACCGCTATGGCGCATCTGCTCAACTTCACACAAGTTTGAACAACTCGCTTCAGTACTACAAAGTGCCGCTTGAAGTTTTCGGGTTAGAAACCCACGCCGGAGACCTCTTGTCTTGCACGATTAATTTAGAAGGAGATAACTTGAGTGATCAAGAAAATGTTCTTGGCATGGCAGTTCCCGCTGGTGAATATGATTGGATTTCGCTCGGCGCAACGGCTGAAACGTCTCCCGCTCGCCCTCTTTCTGGTTTTGCCGGTCTTTCAGCTGGTGGTTGGTATGACAACGGCGATCTTATCTCACTTCGCGCCGGTGGCGAATGGAGACCAAGCCCGAGCCTTCGCATAGGTGCTGAAATCCAACGACACTTCATTGAAACCAGCACTGGTGGCGAATTTACGGCAAACCTTGAGCGCGGAACCTTTGATTGGTTTTTCTCGCCCACCCAATATTGGCAAACCGTTGTCCAGGCTTGGAATGTGGACGAGGACGGCGCCCCGGCTCCCATGATTGGGCTTCAAAGCCGGTATCGCTGGATTCGCATGGACCAACGCGAAGTCTTCGTTTCTCTTGAGTCAGGTATGACCGACTACGGATGGGGTTATCGCCGGCAGGGCGAAGACTTAACTGCCAAGATTGTTTGGGCCTACCAGTTCTAGGCACATTCTGGGTTGGTGCGCCCGGCGCGATTCGAACACGCGACTTTCAGCTCCGGAGGCTGACGCTCTATCCAGCTGAGCTACGGGCGCACTCAGGGCCGCACAGGATAGCGGCATTCCCACAAATCGCACAGGGAGACCTATGATTTAAGGGCAAAAAAGATGCCACGCTTATGCGAAAGAGGTTCTCAGTAGGTAGAGCCAGCCTTTCTGAACAACCATGCCAAACACTCCCAATCCGAATCTTCCTGCGAACGCCACCCAAGAAGAGACAACTGCGGAAAAACTATTTCAAGAGTGGCTTTCTAGTTATCAGGCCGGTGACCCAACAACCGCTGCAACTCTTTGTGCGGAGCATGGCGATTTAATACAGACCCTACTGGCTTCCAAGATTGACGGTTTCCAAGATTTGTGCAATATGCTGAACGAAGAAGATGGCGGCCTACAGCCCGGCCGAATCCTCGGCGACTTTGAGTTAGTACGAGAAATTGGCCGCGGAGGAATGGGGTTGGTTTGGGAAGCGCAACAAAAATCTGTAGAGCGACATGTTGCTTTAAAAATTCTGCCTCCGCTTCTTGCGGTATCGCCGAAAGCAATTCAGCGCTTTCACCGAGAGGCCATTTCCGCTGGGCACCTGGATCATCAGGGCCTTGTCCGGGTTTACGCCACAGGTGAACAAAACGGCTTGCGATTTATTGCACAAGAACTTGTTGGCGATGGGGAAACACTTGCAGAGTGCATTCCCGACCGACGGAATTCTGGAAAAGTGGACTCCGAGTATTTTCGATGGGTTGCCGACATCATTGCTCAAGTCGGTGAAGCTATGCAGGTTGCTCACGACCTCAAAGTTGTCCACCGAGACATCAAGCCATCCAATATCCTGTTGCAAGATAGAGAAATTGCAAAAGTGGCAGACTTTGGTTTAGCACGAATGGACCACTCTCTGACGCTGACTCTGAGTCAGGATTTAGCTGGAACTCCTTATTACATGAGTCCAGAACATGCGGGCGGAAACCTTGGTGATATTGGTCCCGCAAGCGACCAGTTTTCGCTTGGCTCAACTCTTTACGAAGCCCTCACATCTCGTCCACCATTTGAGGGGGACACACGAGATCAAGTCAGTCGCAAGATTTGTGAAGCAGACCCGATTCCGATTCGCGAATTCCGTTCACAAGTCCCTCGCGAACTTGAAGTTATTTGTTTGAAAGCGCTCGAAAAGAACCCAAGTCACCGATTCGAATCCATGGGAGAGTTTGCAGCCGATTTGCGCCGCTGGTTGGCAAACGAACCTATTTTTGCCCGGCCACCCAGAGCGATTCAGAAAGCCCTCAAGTGGTCCCAAAGGAACCCCGGCAAATCGGCATCGCTACTAATGGGTTCATTCGCAATTGCATTGATTACTTGGTTTTGGGCAGATGCCGAGAGGGCTCGTTATCGGGCAGTTCAATCCAAGAACGAAGCCGAGAGGGCTCGTTATCGGGCGGTTCAATCCAAGAACGAAGCCGAGAGGGCTCGTTATCGGGCAGTTCAATCCAAGAACGAAGCCGAGCTTGAACAATATCACGCCAAGTTCCGTGATGCGTTTTGGTTGTTCCAAGACCAACAATACATTGATGCTGCCAAAGCGCTTGAATTATGCCCCCAACAGCACAGGGGCTGGGAGTGGGACCACCTTTCGGGCCAAATTGATTTGTCCGCAGGTGTTCTTATTGAAAGCAACCCGTCCAATCCCATTCGTTCCATGGCGATTTCCTCACAAGGCCGTTTTATTTGCAGCATTTTGGGTGATAGCCATATTGTTATTAGTGGTTTTGATGGAAGCACTAAAGTTACGATTAAATCCAGCGGCGCCAGCTTTTCCTCTGTGGCATGCTCTTCATGGGACACCCTTATCGCCGCAGGAACCAAACAAGGGAGCGTGAAATTTTTTGATCGAACTACCACCCCCCCAACACATTTGGGCGAGATTCAATTACCCCATGCGATTCGCCAGCTTGCCTTTTGGGAGCCAGAAGGAGAGAGCGGTGTAGTTGTTGCAGGAACCATTGCTGGAGACATTTATTTTGTGACACTCCCTACAAAGGGTGCTCCTGCGAAAGCAATGAAAGCACCATATTTTGGTAACGACAAAGCTCATCACTTTGGCCCGGTGACTTCGATAAGCGCTTCCCCCACCGGCTCATTGTTAACTGCCGGGCGCGACGGGAGGGTCTTATTCTGGAAAACACCGTCATCTCAGCCGGTTGCTTGGCTGGCGAGTAGTTATCCAATAACGGCGCTTTCTTCTTTTGTTGAGGGCAGCAGCCTCGGACATAAGGAGTTCTTTTATGTTGCTGATGAGGAAGGAACCCTTTCTCTTTTCCCAGTAAGACATCTGGGATTGAACAGCAAACCATTTTGGCGCAAAGAAATATTTCCTTCCGGCGGCAAGAACATTTTTGATATGGAGGTTCTTGTTCGACCCCATAGCTCAAACAGCCTTTATGCAGCATGCAAAGATGGTTCGGTAAGAGAGTTTAAGCCGACAACATTTGGTTTAGGTCAAGGGAAAATCCTAACAGGGCATCAAGGCCCTGTGATATGTCTTGGATTTCAGAAAACTGGCAGGGTTTATTCGGGCTCCCAAGATGGCGCCGTTCTTTTCTGGGATTCAGAAAGTGAACAGCGTGTTCAGCTATTCCCCGAAGAGAAAATTGCCAACAATGATGTAAGAATATTTGGGGTTGCTTATAACCCGAAAGGCGGCTTTGCTTCCGCCAAATCTAGTGGAATGGTTGATGTATGGCAACCCGAAAGTGCTCCGAAATCACAACCGCACTCCTTTGATTTGGAGGACTTTAAATACTTTAAATTCGACAAAAATTCGGAGTCCATTGTCAATAGTGCGGCATATAAGGTTCAATACTCTCCCGATGGGGACTATTTGGCGGCGGCCCTAAATAACGGTGGAGTTCGAGTGTGGGATTTGATGAACGACAAGCAATTCGATTTTGTTAATGAACTCCCGAGCGAAGATAATGGAAAGGAGAGCAAACTTGCCAGAATGGCCTGGGACTTGGATTTTTCTTATGTCCTTGACCCCAAGACGGGCAACAAAGAACTCATGCTGGCTGTTGCCTGTGGGGACGGTCGGGTGCGAGTATGGAATGTAGTTCAAGGTGACTCCCAAATACCCAAGATACTTTTGGCCCAAGCTGGGACCAGGTTTTACACGGGTGCCGTCCGCTTCAGTCCATCAGGCCAATGGCTTGCCTGTGGAGGCATGGATAAGAAACTTAGGATTTTTGATACCACCACATGGGAACAAGTTGCCGAGGAGCCCGGTCACCAATCCTGGATATCTTGCATTCGATTCGTTCCTGATGCATCTTCTGGCTCCTCCCATGGCTGGCGTCTTTTTTGCTCTTCTCTTTGGGATGGTATGGTTATCGGGTGGGAGTGGGACGGCTCAAGGCTTCAAATCAGCAATAGAGGGGGAGGGGATGGCTCATCAGGCGAGCCGTTGGTTTGGAATCAGGACTCCCCAATTTATTCCCTTGCAGTCCATCCCCAAGAGAGCCGCTTGGTTTTCGGGGATGATTCAGGGCGGATTATGCTTCTAGACCAGGAATCTCTGCGACCGATTTACACCCTAAAAACCGGCGGGAAGGGGGTTTACAGCCTGGATTTCAGTCCAGATGGAGACTCTCTCCTAGCCGGCTGCAGAGACGGCCTTGTTAGGGTTTATGGGGATTGAATGCCATAAAAGGCATCACAGATATCCTTGTAACCCCAGCACAGTTGCCCGCTCTACTAAACATAGGATTTGTGGCAGTTTTGCCCACAATTCTTGTCCAAAACCTGTTACTCTGGGACTTCCCTCCCTGGTTGAAAGGTCAACCACTTGCCATGTTTAAATCCGCACCATCCCTCCTAGCTTTCGCCCTCGTGCTTTTTTTTGCCGTGGGTGTCCCCTCTGAGGGTAATGATTTGCGCGCTTCAGGGGCTTCAGGGGCTTCAGGTGCTCCTTTAGTGGACTGCGATGGCGATGGTCTCGATGACATACTGGAGGTTCGAATTGGTACTGATCCCACCGTGGCTGACACCGACCAAGATGGGCTAACAGATCTTCAAGAGATTATGTCTGGCTCAGCCCCCTTGGTTTACGAAGCTCCAGGGACCCATCCTCCCGCCGATACCGCCCTCTACTTCAATGTTTATTCAAACGGCCAGGATTTCATTCTGGACATTTACGGGCAAAACGCCACCTCCATTTATGAGTTCCAATTAGTTCGTGCTCTGCCGACTAGCCTTCGCACTTTCGGCTACGCCCAGCTTTTGCCCTACTTTGTTGACACGGCTTCTTTTGCCTCAAATAGTAGTGGTTGGCATATCGACCGTATCCGCTATCGCCTTCCCGCAAGTTGGTTCGCGACTCAGCCAACTGTCTCCATCGCTGCCCAAGTCGTGATGGACCAAGCAATATTGGCTCAGGCAGTTACCCTGACTCACGCTGGCTCTGAATTGGGTCAGTTGGTTTGGGAATCTATGTTTGCCACAGTCCGCCCCCGCACTTATGTGGACTCCAACGCCCTAGGTTCAGGTTCTGGGAATTCCGGGAATAGCAATTCTGGTAGCGGAAACCCGTCTGGCGGCCTTGTTCCTGTTGACCCTGGCGAGGGGCCTCCCCAAAGCGGCACCCAAGATGCCGTTTGCCTCCAATCCCTAGAGGCGATTGCCAATCTAGGCGCAGGCAGAATCCTTTACCAGGTTACTTCTGCAGCTTGTGACCCTCTCCCAGGTGCCCTTTGTTTGGCCGGATGCTCAGCCACTTCAGGTGACACAGTTGTTGGGATTGATGTGGTTGGTTTGCTCGGCGGCTGATAAGCCATTATTTGGACAGGGTTTAGCGCGACCATTTCCCTTTTGTGCTAGGAAATCGCAATTCTATGTCGATTTGTCCCAAAGTTAGGAAATCACTAGACTTAGGGAGTCCAGAAAAAACAAGAATTCCTGGAACCTCAACTAACCCTCTGCCGTCCTAACTGCACACCGTGAATTCCACCGAGCAAGAACTCGTTAAGCGGTGCCAAGAGACTGCCGGGGCCGAATTTCAAGCCGCATACCGACAACTCTACGATCTTTACAAGAATCGAGTTTTCACCATCTGCCTTCGAGTGACTGGCAACGAGGAAGATGCCCTTGACGCAGCGCAAGAGACCATGATTACCTTGTCTCGCAGAATGGGCGATTTTGCTTACCGTAGCCGTTTCTCTTCTTGGGTTTACAGGATTGCGGTAAACGCCGCCATTGATGTCCGCCGCCGTCGGCTGGCAGGCACACGCGGGCAAGTCACAACCTTCCTGGCCAATATCGAGGCTGGATCGGCTCTGGAGCCTGCCTCTTCTGAAGCTGCAGACCCAACCCTTCAAGCTGAGGGGGAAGAAGCTCGGGTTTCTGTTCGTCAAGCCCTTCGACGGATTAACCCCAAGTTTGCCTCACTCCTTGTCCTTCGATACATGGAAAATCTTTCCTACGATGAGATAGCAGAAGTTCTGGAGTGCAGTCTTGGCACGGTGAAATCACGGCTCAATCGTGCACACGCCGCCCTCCGCGAATTCCTTGAACGCGAAGGCACACAATAAAACAAACAATGAACGACACAGTCCGACCCTTACCTGAAGAGCTTGAAGCTGAGCTTCGCGCCTTGGGTAATGCCCAAGCTCCTGACGAGCTTTGGGATCGGGTGTCGCTTTCGTTGATGGAGGAGGTGGAGGCTCCCGAAGAGCTATGGGAGCGCATACTGCCTGAGGTGGTTGCAGCTTCACAACCCACCACTCCGATTTTTGCCTTCCCCCGCCTGGCTGCCGCCGCTGCGGTGTTGTTGCTTGTCACATTGAGTTTTGTGACCGATGGCTTTCAGCCAACCGCTACGGATTCTTCGGCATCTCTTTCCGCTCACAACGAGTTGCGTGATTACTACGCATCCCGCGTGACCGCACTGTCTGTTACTCCTAATCAACTGTCGCCCTCTGCTCGCATTCTTGCGGCCTCCATGGGCGCATCACTAGAGGTTTCCCGATGAACCTAGTTCGGACAACTCTAGTTTTTCTTTTGGTTGCTTGTCTTGCTGGTTGCCTTCCGCAACAAGCTCGCCCAGGAACAAGCGTCTCTTTGCTCAGTGGGCAGTCTGGCCAATCCGGGCAACCCGGACACACAGGAACTGGTGCCGCAGCCCTTCCTTTGGCAGACTTTGTTTACCCCAAAGACACTCTTCTACGGCAAGCCCGTACTTATGAAGTAATTGATGCCAACGGTCGTTCCGACCGCTTCCAAGAAGTCCTTTGGGCCGACGGGCTTGGCCAATTTAGTCTCGATGTTGTTGGTGTTGCAGAAGACGATTCCGTTGCCTTTAGCGCCCCCGGTACTTTTTGGCAGTCCAGCTACATCACTCGCCAGCGCTATCTTGTTCATTATCGAGACTTTCGGATTCACAACGAAAACCGGGTTCGGCAAAACTACACATGGACTGAACTTCCGGGAACAGTTTCGATGGCCGGTCGCACTTGTGTCCGTTATCTAGCCGAGTCCATTTACTCACTCGGAAGCGTTGAGTTTGTGGTGGACCAACAAAGCAACTTGGTTATGGGCTGGACTAGGCGCGACTCTGCCGGCGCTTTGGTTTGCCAACTTTCGACGGACTCTTTGGATGAAACCCCCGACCTGAGCAATGTTCTTTGGTCGCAGCCGATTGCCCCTGATCAAGACTACAACGGCCCAACGGACGATAGTCTTCTAGGGTTTTCTCCGAACCCTGTGATTTATTACCCTGCAGGTTTCTCTCACGGAGAACAGCGCATCGTCTTGGCCCAGATGACCTACGGAAGCCAAATGCCCAATCTCCATATGGAGATTCTGAGTGACGGCCTTGTAAACATGATGGTCGCCCAACAATTAAGGACAGGGAGCCCAGGTGGAGTTTTCCCCGAGGTTGTCCTTGCTCGTGAAGCGGAAGTTGGCGGCATTCGGGTAATGGAGGGCGATGTCCGCTCCGTTCGCACTTACGTTGTGGGTTCACTGCCATCCCAGGAACTGCTCGCAGTTCTTGGCGCTATGAACTAACAAGGAGCCTGCGCATACTGAAGGGGACATGTTGCTACTCTGCCTCCCCGCCTTAAGCTTCGCTATTCTTCCTCAGGAAAGACCGCTGATTCGTGGCGCTTACCGAGGCCCTTACGATGAAGTGCTCGCCGCTGAAGTTGCATCAAGGGAGAGTACTCGGGAAGCAATCCTTATTGACGGTTGGAACCGATGGGAGTTTTGGTTCGAGTATGAGCGCAGCAACCTTTTCCAAGGAAAAAGCCGTGAGCAAACACGATTGCTCCTTCCGAACGGGAATTACGGGCTTGGCGAATGGCGGCTTTCCAGGGAGCAAGTATTAGGAACTTCGCTTCCGCTATTACACAAGCTAATCGAGTCTCCCTTCCCTGAAGTTCGTGAGGCTTCGGCTCTTTCTATTGGAAGGATTGGAGATTCAAGCTCCCTGCCTTTTCTTTTATCCGCAGCGGAGGATTCTATTGCTCAAGTTCGCCAGGCAGCGCTCTTAGGCTTGGGGCTTTTAGACAACGACCGGGCGCTTGTCTATTTAGGTGAGCGGTTTTCAGAAACGAAGGGGCCCATCAACGACCAATGTTTTGCTGCGATAGGAATGGGGCTAAGCGGAAGAAAGGAGGCCGCAGAGCTTCTTCGAATGGCGCTTGAACGAAACCTAAAGACCGACCGGCTTTTTGGGGAGCAAGAACGGCTTCTTCTAGCCACGATTTGGGGCGCAGGCCTCCAAGGTTCTGAGGGTTTTGTCCCGGCTTTAGTTATGGGTGGTGCTGAGTTAAGCAGTAATGCTGCCGCGGCATCCCGGCGTGTGCGGAGTTTAATTTGTTGGGCTCTTGGTGCGATCGGAGATTCTTCATCTCGCGGTTGGCTCGTTCGACAACTTCGAGGAAGAGATCCTGCTCTCCAAAGAGCAGCCGCCCAAGCGATATCTTCCCTTGGGGACACAGGCGCAATCCCCGTTCTCGCCGAAGTGGCCAGCGCCCCTGTTGATTTGCAAACGCGCATCTTATGCCTATTAGCCATCGGGCAGTTAGGGGGAGAAACTTCAACGAGTCACTTGGAAGCCTTAGCCCCAATTACCCAAAAGCATCGCCAACTTCAGGCCGCTTGGGGAATTGCAGTTGGGTTGTCGAAATCTGATGCGTTAATCGAAGATGTTTTCAATGAGTTTATTAGCAAAGAGAAGCGCGACCCGTGGGAAGACGATCCGGCTTCATTAAAAATGCGTCGTGACGAAGAGCGGCTTCGAGGAGCTCTCGCGCTTGGCTTAGCTTTTCATGGCGACCAAAGGACTGTCGAACAATTTTCCGAGGCAGCACTTCGGAAGGGTGGCGACCCTGATTTTGTCGGCTACTTGTGTATCGCTTTGGGCTACTTGGGTGGGGAAAAAGCCGCTCAGACCCTCAAGGAAGTTCATGAGAATGGCAACTCACAGGCAGATTCCCGTCGAGGCCTTGCCCTTGGATGGGCTTTACTGAACACAGAGGAGGGTGCGGTTCAAGCAGCCAAGATGGTGATTGGCGAAAGCAATGCTTCGGTTAGATTGTCGGCCGCACGCTCTTTGGCGCTCACCCACTCTGCCGCGGCCCAAGAGCTCATCACAAATGAACTGAAGAGTTCTTCTAGCAAACATTCCCCCGCAGATGTGGCCCACATGGTGCTTGCCCTTGGGTTTCTAGGGGACCCCTACCAAGCAGATCGGCTTTCAGCAACGGTGGAAGGGCTGAATTATCGGCAGGAATTTTCCCTACTAAGGGCCCTGTCGAGCTACTAATTGCTCCAATTTGTCGGATTTCTCCCCCGAAATCCGTGGACGGACCATTTTTAGGGGTAGTCTTCTGGGGTCTTGGCATTTGCCCAAAATCCCCCACCTACAGAAACATGTACGACCCCATCCCCTCCGTTCCTGCACAGCAGTTAGCCGACCCAGCCTTCCGCAGGAAATTGCTCTGCAAGGTTGAGGCCCTAATCTCGGTATTAGAAGTTGCGCGGTCTAAGGTGGATGAAAACTTAGAGGCTGAGCCAAATGAAGATGTTAGGCTCCGGAAAGTAATGATGAACTTAGAGCACACCCTAAGCGTGTGCCATCGTGCCCGTCGAATTTTATTGCATGCGGAAGATACAAAACCATTACCTTCTCACTCGCGGAACCAGCTTCAATTGAAAATGACATTTCGTGATTATGTAGAGGTTATGTCTTTCGCTGAATATTGCCGGTTCAGAACCTTGGGGCCAGTAACCCCAAACGAAATTCACTCTACCGACTTAGAGGAACTTTGCGATTTGCTCGTCCGTGGTGAAGCGGCCTAAGCTCCCCAATCGCGAGCATAACGATAATCTAAATTAATAGTACGGTTGGCTAGTTTTGCAATAACGGGCGGTCGGCGTTTGTATTGATTCGCACGAACCCGCTTTGAAATGACTTCAATGAAACTCTTTTGAAAGCCCAGTTTTTGCAGTTCTTCAGAAGAATAGCGCCGATCAACTTGCAAGTGGAGCAAGGAGTCAACTTCATCGTAAGAGAAGCCAAGCTCTTCTTCGTCGGTTTGCCCTTCCCACAGGTCGGCACTTGGTGGCCGGTCCACGATTCCCGAGGGGACATTTAAGTGGCGCGAAAGGGCAAATACTTGGGACTTGTAAAGGTCTCCAATTGGATTGATTGCCGAGGCCATGTCGCCGTGAATGGTTCCATAGCCAAGCAATAGTTCAGCTTTATTGGAAGTGCCCAAAACAAGAGCGCTGTCCCTTGCGCTTAGGTCGTAAAGGACGACCATTCGAGCGCGTGCCATGATGTTTCCTTTCCGCAAGCGCGCTGCCGGAGAATCATCATCTTCAATTCCAGCTTTTTGGATATGGGAGTCCGCAATGTCTGAAATGTCCACAACTTCCATATCCGTACCGGCGTGCTTGGCCGCTTCGGTCGCTAGAGACAAGCTAATTGGGTTGCTTGTCCTGTACGGCATGGCGACTGGGGTGACATTTTCTGGTCCCAAACTTCGTGCGGCAAGCTCAAGCACAAGGGCAGAGTCAATTCCGCCCGACAAACCGAGGACGACGCGCTTGATTCCGAACTTACCCACCTCCTCTCGCAAAAAAGCCGAAAGAACCTTCTCGGCAAGCTCCACATTGCAGCCCGGAGGCGGAGGAAGTGTGCGTTCACTCACAACTAACTTTTGTTTCCCTGTTCCGCTGCCAGTAACGCATCAGGGTCTTGAAGCATTCGCGCGAGGTGAAGGCGAACTAGGTCGGGCCGCGCGTCGCGGCGCAATGGAGTGAATGTTCGCGCGCGTCGAATCGGGTCACTTGATAAGGAGTGCAATAACAGATGCTCTTCTTCGCCAGGGGCTTCGGCTACGGGGTAGCCAAACGGGGAGGTAATCGAAGATGCTCCCCAGTACATAGCGCCGTCTTCGAACCCGACACGGTTGCAATGAAGCACCCAAGATTGCATGAAAAGAGAAATTGCTGAATTAAGTGTACGCCATGCAGTTTGGGAAGAAAGCTCAGGTGCATCTGTGTCAATGCCTCGTGCGGGTGAAGCGCTTGGGATGAGAAAAGCATCTACCCCTTGAAGGAATTGAAGCCAGGCAGAGTCCAAGTGCCACGCATCTTCGCAAGTCAAAATACCGAAACGACCTAAGCGGCTTTGAACAACATCAAACGAGTTGCCATGTGCGAAGTAACGGCCCTCCTCAAAGATCCCATAGTCCGGAAGATGTACCTTTCGATGGACATGAAGAATTTTGCCATCTTCAGCGAAGAGCATCGAGTTAAAGAAGCGATGATCTTCACTTTCCTCGATGAACCCAAAAACAATACTCCTGTCTTTGGAGCGAGAAACCAAATCTTGGACTATCGAGCTTTGAAGTGTTAGCCCCGAGTCTTGGGTTAAATCACGCAAGAAATATCCCGTAAGGGAAAGCTCTGGAAATAAAACCAAGTCTGCACTTTCTTTAGCAGCGCGGTCGAGCCATTCGTGGTGCTTCTCAAGGTTGCCATCTAAATCCCCAAGAGCGGGTTTGAATTGGCATAAGGCAGCAAGGCAGTTCAGGCTCATTGTATGGAATGATTTTTAAGGACTTCCGAAATGACATCGCTAACGCCGACACCAGATGCGACGGATTCGTACCGAAGCGCAATTCTGTGGCGGAGGGCTGGCACAGCGGCGTCGCGGAGATCTTCGGGAGAAACATGCGCACGCCCACGAAGGAGTGCTAGGGATTGTGCGCCAGCAAGAATGGCGAGTCCTGCACGAGGGCTTGCTCCCCAACGAACATTTTTGCGCACAATTTCAGGAGCAGAGTTGTCCTCTGGGTGGGTAGCAGAGATGAGAGCTGCGATTTGAGCGGTTGCTGTGTTGGGGAGGGGCATTAGCGCGACAAGTTCCTGAATCCCTTTAACTGAATCTTCATCAAGAAAAGATGGACCAGAAGATTCACCATAGTCGAGCTCTAAAATAGCCTGCAAAGTTTTGGCCGAGGGGCGAGATAGCTCTAACTTAAAAATAAAGCGATCCAGTTGAGCTTCTGGCAAAGGATATGTTCCTTCTAGCTCAATAGGGTTTTGGGTTGCGGCAACGAAAAACGGATTCGGCAAGGAGTGAGTTTTGGTTCCGGCGGTTACTTGCCGCTCTTCCATAGCCTCAAGAAGTGCGGACTGGGTACGAGGAGTTGCGCGGTTTATCTCGTCTGCGAGGAGGATATTTGTAAAAACCGGACCTTCTAAAAATTGAAATCCATCACCTTCTCGGGCAAGGATTTCACTTCCAGTGATATCAAATGGCATCAGGTCGGGCGTACATTGGATTCGGCCAAAAGACAGACCAAGTTTTTGGGCGAGTCCATGGATAAGGCGAGTCTTCCCCAGCCCAGGAGCTCCCTCAATTAGCACATGGCCGCCCGCGAAAAAAGCGGCTACCAAGAATTCAACATTTGCATCGTCACCAATGTGGCGCGAGCGAAGTTCTTGGAGCAAGCTAACTGCAGATGCGGAGGCCTGGTCTAAGGAGGCAGAGGCGTCAGGAGCGGGAGGCATGGCTGGTTTGTTCAACCAGCGACAGGATACCGCCGAGGTCCGCAATCACGGGGACGCCCTCTTTGGTAATGCCAGCCCCTTCAGCCATTCGGTCGAGGTGCGCGGCACGAATCCCTGAGGATTGAGCGCCACGGACATCTCGTTCAAAGTGGTCCCCAACATGGAGGACCTCATCTGCGGGAACGCCCGCTCTAAAGAGGGCTCTTTCAAAGATGGAACGGTTCGGCTTTTCGGCACGCATTTCGGCACTGGTTACGATGAAATCAAACTTGTCGGAAATCCCGAGAGCCCCAAGGAGCACAGGGAGTCGTTCTGACCAGTTAGACACAACGCCCAAGGTGAGTCCGAGGTTCGACAATTCGCGTAAAACGGCCTCTGTCTCCTTGAAAAGCTTGTAGGTTTTTGGGCTTTCAAAGCGTTCAATTAATTCCTTATGTGCGCTTTCCCAGCGAGATTCAGAAACACCCATTTCACGAAGGACAATTTCATTGAAAGTTTCAAACCAAGCCGTGCTGTACCGGAAGTTCCCTTCGGCGGAAAATGGGATTTCAGCAAAGGCTCTACCCATCAAATCTGCGGCGTCGTCTTCATTGGCGCGGGAGCCATGGCTTCGGGCGACGGTGGAATAAATGGCGGCACGGGGTCGGCGCTCGGTGAAGAGCGTGTTTCCGGCGTCTAGAAAAATTGCGCGAGTTGGGGGCATGGGGGATGAAAGGGGACGATTTGATTGTAGAGATGGAAGCCAATGAGTTCCAGCGGCGTCATTAAGATACTCCTTCAAAAATGAAGCAAATCCAGCTTATTCCACTCCTTTTGATAGCCGCCTGCGCTGCCCAGAAACAACAGGAGGAGCCCCAAAACACCCTGTCTTATTTGGACCAGGTTGTTTTACCTGATATTGGATTTCTTCCAGTTGTGTTTCAGGCTGAGGGAGCTGTTGAGGACATGAAGCTGACTTGGGGTTTAGACCCTCAGTTCGAGGCAGCACTTTTGTTGATAAAAGAAGGGAATTACCAATCAGCCTCTATTCAGCTGAACGGTTTGCGCTCCCTTTTTCCCGAAAGTGAGTCCCTTTTTGGTCTTCATATTTTTGCTCTTATTCAGGCAGGCGATACAGAAGCCGCAGAGAAGGAAGCTGCACATCAACCACTCCTATCGACGACCTGCGGCAGTTTTTCTTGGGCTTTGGTTCTCCAAAAGCTTGGCCGCCATCGCGAAGCACTTCCACGCTTTCTTAGTTGTATTGAAAAGGTGGGAGAGGAATCCAGCATTCTGTGGCTTGCGGCTGAATCAGCGCTCGCAAGTGGGCACCCAGCCCGTGCGATTGAATTGCTAGATAAGATGGTTCCAGAGCAGGGACAAAGTCAAAAATGGGAATTGATGCGCGCAGAAGCTCTTCAGGCAAGTGGAAGGAACCAAGAAGCCTATCGAAGTTTTCGCCACTTGGCTGAAGCCGAAGAAACGAATTCACAGCTTTGGAACGAGGCGGGAATGAGCGCATTTCGTGCCGCCGCTGAGTCTTCTTGGATTGACGGCTTCGAATTTGCAGCGGAGTGTTTTAGCTTTGCAGGAAGAGAAAACCCGCAAGAGCCGAGATATGCCTTCAACTTGGGTTGTGCTCTTGATTGGGATAGCGATTTCACCGGAGCTGAAGAGGCCTACTTGCGTGCACTTGAATTGAACCCAGTTCACATGAAGGCGGCGGGGAACTTGGTAGAACTTTGGACGGAGCAATCTCGATGGCTAGATGCCCGCCGGCTACTAGAAAAAATGCAAGCTCAATCAATCTCGCCAGGCGACTACGAATGGGTTCGTCAAACCATTTTCAAAATTGACGAAACAATGAGCCGGGTGAAATCAATTAACGGATCCTAATCTCCCAAGGGATCCTAGCGTAAACGCCGTTTCGCGCACCAAACCTTGGGAAGGAATCAAGCAGGGAAAGGAAGGGTGCGGCGGCGCCAGCAAGATTTTCGGTTTCTTCTTCCTTTATGAGAGATTCCAAAAGAAGGTCCATGACCCCGGGGTCTTCAGTTGGGAAATCCAGTTCAAAGTCATCTGATAATCCAGCGAGCTCCGCTGCAGCATTTGCCGCATCTTGGAGGCCCCCAAAAGAATCTGCGAGCCCAAGTTCAACAGCGTCCTTTCCTGACCAAACACGACCCTGAGCTATTTCATGAACCTGGTTGCGGTCCATTCCGCGGCCATCAGCAACTCGGTCAAGGAAACCCTCATAAAT
This sequence comes from Planctomycetota bacterium, assembly GCA_030748415.1. Classification (GTDB taxonomy): domain Bacteria; phylum Planctomycetota; class UBA1135; order UBA1135; family UBA1135; genus UBA7888. The sequence continues at coordinate 98,203 of JASMMA010000003.1, read as the reverse complement.
GTCATCCACAAAACTTTGAATGACTGCAAGCTCTTCTTTTGTTTTGGGGCGGAAAAAAGAATGCATATCGGCGAGCGGGCCGGTGCGGACGGTTTCTACACGGATGCCGATTTCATCGAGCAAGCCTTGGCAATTGGGGAGCATTCCGAAAACACCAATTGAACCCGTAATGGTGTTGGGCTGGACAAAGATTTGATTTGCTTTACAGGAAATCCAATAGCCACCCGAGGCAGCGACATTTCCCATGGACACCACGACGGGCTTTTGGGCTTTTAAGAGCTCCATTTCCCGAAGAATAGTTTCAGAGGCTGTTGCCGAACCCCCTGGACTGTTGACTCTTAAAACAACGGCATCAACTTCATCGTCAAGCCTCAACTCTCGGAGTTCTTTTGCGACTGAGTCCCCCGCAACTCCATTTTCACCACTGCCATCGTAAATTTCTCCTTCCGCAAAAACCACGGCTACCGTTCCGCTGGACTCTCTTTTTTCGTTGGGAGTTGCGTCAAGGTAATCAGAAAATGAAACTTGGGCAAAACCATCCTCCGCAGGAGCCAACTCGGCAAGCTTCTCGAGGACCTCGTCCCAATACAGAATCCCTGACAACAGGCCGGCTTCTGCAGCTTGTTCGGTTCGCATGGCGCCTCGTTCTGTGGCCCTGCTGCGGAGTTCTTCTCGGCTAACCCCAAGGGAGCTCGCAGAGTCTTCCATCGCGACCTCAAACAAGTCGCCGGTGAAATTTTCAATTTGCTCGCGGTTTGCCTTACTCATACGGTCAAGCATGAATGGCTCAACAGCACTCTTATATTTCCCAACTCGAGTTACCTGTATTTCAACACCAATATTTTCAAGGAGGTCTTTGAAGTACATGACCTCAGCAGCAAAACCGTCAAGCATGAAAGTACCAAAGGGGGCGGACCAGGAGGGGTCGGCCAAAGTGGCAAAACTGAAGGTGCTTTCGGTCAGATTGGGAAACCAAGAGTACACGGGTTTGTTGTTGTCTTTAAATTCCTGGATAGCTTCGCGCATTTCTCGAACCGAAGCCCAGCCAATACCTGAAGGCGCACCATGCATGAAAAGTCCGCCGATGCGGTCGTCGGCCGCAGCGAGCTTAAGGGCAGAAGTTACCCGATGAAGCTGGAGAGGAGTCTCAGCTCCTTGCATGCGGTCGGTGAGTTTTGGTTCAATGCCTCGGTCACTAATTGGGGTGGATAAATCAAGCACAAGAATGGAGCCAGGCTCAATTTCGAGGGGAGCTTCACTAGAAACAGCCACCATTACAAGAAGAGAAAGGCAAAGGAGCAAAGCTAGGCCTGCTGCCGAAGCAAAAACGCGTCCGAGGAACTTTTTCACACCCCCATAATAGGCGCACTCCTGTTAAGGTGGGTTCATGCAACTCCTCATTCCCCTCATCCTGTTCGCCTTTCCTGCACAATCAACTCCCACCCAGTTTATTGAACGCCATGGTGAGCTTGAATTTTCGGGCCGCATGATTGTTAGGCCCGTTTCAAACGCCCCGGCTTCAGCAGTTTCGCGCTTGGACAACTTGGTTATTCGACACTTTCCTGAGACTCGCGAATATGTCGTTTCAGTTCCAGAAGGGATGACTGAAAACACCCTCGCCGCAGCCTGGATGGCCACAGGTGATTACGAGTATGTCGAGCCTGATTGGCTTTGCTTCCCTTTGGGTGATCCAAACGACCCTGAGTATGGAAACCAGTGGCACCATGTAAACATGGAGTCTTCTCAAGGTTGGGATTTAATCACAGGTGACTCCAACCAAATCATTAGTTGGTGCGATACCGGTGTTGATCATGGACACCCTGACTTAGCGGCCAATTTAATACCCGGCTACAACGCACCGGACCAACTTGAAGAGGTTCATGGTGGCGATACAAGCGACATTAATGGTCATGGGACACACGTCGCAGGTTGTTTCGGCGCAATTGGCAATAATGGCGTAGGCGTTGCCGGCGTTACATGGAACATGAAGCTAATGCCCGTTAGGGTTAGCAATTCACCAAGTGGTGGAGCCTATTTGTCAGACATTCTTGATGGCGCCCGATGGGCCGTCGATAACGGAGCCAAGACCGTAAGCGCTTCCTATAGCGGAGTCGAAAATTCTTCAGTTGGAACAACTGGAACAGACATCAAGCTAAAAGGGGGCCTATTCTTTTATGCAGCCGATAACTCAGGCCGGAACCACTCAAGCTTTGATTATCCAGATACGATTGTTGTTGGTGCAACGGACTCTGCGGACCAAAAACCAAGCTGGTCAAGTTACGGAAAGGCAATTGATGTCGCGTCCCCAGGAGTCGGCATTCTTTCAACCGTTGTTGGTGGTGGTTACCAAGCTTGGAGTGGTACGAGCATGGCTACACCCGTTGCAAATGGTGTTGCAGCCATGATTTTTGCTGTCAACCCATGGTTTACGCCGGACCAAGTTCAAGCTCGCCTCTACGCATCTTGCGATGACATCGGCGCGCCAGGCGAAGACGATGTTCACGGCCACGGTCGTGTGAATCTGCGTAAGGCTGTTCAGGCAGGCCTATCTGGGGATTTGGTTTTAAGTGTTACACCGCTTGTTGCAGGGTCACAGGCGACTTTGAGCTTGTCTGGCGGAACTGCTGGGCAAGTTGTTTGGTTCGCGAACTCTCTTTCCGGTTCTTCGGTGTACCAAATACCGGGTGCGATGACGACTGTCGGCCTTGATGCGCCCAACATCATCGCTCAAGTGATTACTTCTGGTTCTGGGACAGCATCTTTTTCAAGGCAACTTCCCGCTTCTGCCGCAGGGCTTGATGTTTGGTTGCAGGCTGTGACAATAGGGGACAGCTCTAACCTCCACACCGAACAGATTCAGTGATTCAACAAACAGGCGACTCGCTCGCACCCGGCCTCGACTTCTCCTATCCGCAATTCCTTCCCCAGGGTCCCTGGGCTGAGGCCGGGACTCTTTTTGTTCTCTCAGTCGTTACGGCATGGTTATCGAGTTGGATTCTTCGGCTTACTCTGAAGGCGCTTGCTGGGAAAACAAAAACTCTTCTAGATGACCAAGTCATTGGCTTCCTTCACGGTCCCGTCGTGAAGACAGTTGTTCTATTTGGTCTTGCCGCATCAGCCACCCGGCTCAATTTGGCGGACGCTGCCCTAAAGGGAACTGTCCGTGGACTCTTATCTTTGGCCCTTTTGGTTTGGGCGTTCGCTCTTCCCAAAATATGTAGTTTACTCCTGGGCGCGGCCTCTTGTCAGGAGGACCGGTTTAAGGCAGTTGGAAAGTCCACGCTCCCCCTATTCGACAACCTTGCCAAGCTTCTCATCTTTGGTTTGGCGGTTTTTGTTCTTATTTCCATTTGGGATGTAGATGCTACCGGCTGGCTTGCATCTGCCGGAATATTGGCCATGGCGGTTGGATTTGCCGCTCAAGACACTCTTGCCAACCTATTCGCCGGTGTATTCATTATTGCTGACGCCCCCTACCGCGTTGGAGATTTCATTGTTTTAGATAATGGAACACGCGGCCAAGTCACCCACATTGGGCTCCGCTCTACGCGCCTTCTAACTCGGGACGACATTGAGGTTTCTGTGCCGAATTCTGTCATGGGTTCCGCTACCATCACAAACGAAAGTGGTGGTGGCAGCCAGCGCCGGCGACTGCGAGTTCCAGTTGGGGTCGCCTATGGCTCCGATGTAGATCAAGTTCGAGAAGTACTCATGTCCGTTGCAAAAAACGAAAAGCTAATCTGCAACAACCCTGAGCCCCGCGTTAGATTCCGTGCATTGGGTGAGTCCAGCCTTGACTTCGAACTTCTTTGCTGGATTTCGGAACCGCTCTTGCGCGGGCAAGCATTGGATGCTCTCCTCCGCTCGGTGTATCTTGAGCTTCAAGCGAACAAAATTGAAATTCCCTTTCCGCAGCGTGACCTGCATGTAAAGGAAATGCCTCGGTGAGAACCGTGGCAGGTTTAGTTTGTTCGGCGAATAATGTGCCAACCGAAGGGCGAATCTTCTTCGTGAAATGGCGCAAGGCCAATTCCGCCGACTTCTAAAGCAAAGCCGACATCGCCAAACGCTTTCACCATCGTGGCTCGTGGGTAGGGCAGGTCCACATCTGCGGCTTCCCCCTGAAGGTTTTCAATAAACCCCTTCATTTTGGCTTCAGCCTCTTCGTGGTTCATTTTGCCTGTACTCACGGCTTCGCGAAGTTCTAAATCCATGGCTTCAGCGCGTTTGTTTAGGTCGGACATGTGGTCTGTGAAGGTGCGGCCCTCCACACCGTTGTTTAACATTGCATAAGTGCCGCCGCCAGGGTCTTCGGAGTGCTCCTTCATGAGCGCCTCGAAATCTTCACCGCCTTGCGCGCGCTCAAACAAGCCCTTGGCAATATCCTCGGCCTCGTCGCGCTTCTGGATGAGAATATGTTGGAGAGTAATGGTGCTGGGTTCAGTCATCGGTCGGGGATTTTAGCCTCTTCAGTCCAAGGCGAGCAGGCTTTTGGGGGTGCTAATCTCCTAATAACTAAGCTAAAAGCTGGCCTCAAGCCAAGGGGGAAGCGTTAAACTCCCCATCATGAAAGCAAAAGCCCTCCTTCTTCCCCTCTTTTTGGCAGCATCTTGTTCAGGCGTCCATTACACCGACGGCACCTTTTCTGCCCACGCCGAATCCTTTGTCCTTTTTGGCTTTGAGATTCCCGGCGACGACATGGCCGCCGCACGCGCCGAAGTTCCAAACGATGAGAGTGTCACCATTACTTCGGTTTCCTCCAGCCCAGATGATTGGTCTTCCCTTTTCGGTATCTTGAACAACATCATTGGCGTTCACTGCACCCAAATCTCTGGTACCTACACAGAGTAGTTCGCAGAAGGCATTTCCCTTCGCGCAGGGAGTTGACGCAAGTCAACTCCCTTTTTTTGAATGTACCCGATAGCTCACGGTTAGAGCTGCGAACTCATAATTCGACCCAAGAAGAGCCGTTTGAGTGGAAATTTTTTAGCAGTGCGTGTTACTGGACAGTAGTCGGCACCATGTTGGTAACTCCCAAGCCGACGTTATTGCTGTTCGCTTAGCCTGTCCTCTAAATCTCGAGCATATCGAATTAAGTGACCTTCACGTTCTCCGCTATAGCCATCTATTCCAGAACAAGTTCCCGACCAAAAAGTAAGATAGATAATCCACTCCCAAATCTCGTCAGAAAACAAGCCTATTTCGAAGAACATCCCAAGCACACAAACTCCGCTCAGAAGCACCAGGGAAAGACCGATCCATTTCCATTTTCTGGACCTGGATATCTTCAACTCAACGTGCATTGCTTTATCAAGAATGTTGATAGCCTTCTCGAAGTCCTCTTCTTTATTGTTTTCCATTGCTGCTAACTTTCTTTTCGGGTCTGTGTTTGGCTAAAACTGCGAACTCATAATTCGAATCGCTATGAGTCGTTTGGGTTCGAGGCTAATGGGCAAATCATCCTTCAATTCTATAAACCGTTCAGATGCGGTCAACAAAAAAACCAAGGCGAGCGCAACACCAAATTGCAAACCCTCAAAAGATAAATCACTTGAGCCATTGGCGAAAGTGGCGTGAGCGGGGTCAACTGTATAGACATAGCTCAACATAAGGTCGAAAGCTCCACGATTTCCCACACGACTTCGCACTCCAAAATCACCCTCAAGCAATGAGTATCTTGAATAGCGCGATCCAGGGTAACTATCCACTTCAACGCTTGTTGCTCCAGTCCCTCCAACAAAAAAACCACTTGCATCTTCCTCAGAAAAAACTCGATAAGAAAGGTAAAGCTCTCTTGAAGAAAGTGGAATCAACCCCGCCGAAGAGCTGCCCCCGGGTACTGGTGGCGCAGAAGATGGGCTAGTGTTGCCAAATGTAATATCTCTTATCCCGGCACCAAGCAGAACGTTTTCGGATTGCGCCTCAACCCCAAGAGCGATGCCGGATCGGTTTAACCCAAATTCTTTTTTTGTCAAAACCGAACTCTTTGACAGAGATATCTCCTCTGCATCTAGGGATAAAGTTCCTTTGTAGCCCAAATTTATGGCAGCATCTGGTAATAATGCACATCCAGAGATTGCACTAAAAAAAGAAGGAAGGTGAGGGAAAGGAGCTTATGCATGGTGCTTAAAAGGGGAAACTGGAGTTTTGTCACAAATAGAAAACCAAAATTTGCCAATCAAGGACTGCTTTTTGGAGAATTTTTGAATGAGTTAGAGGAGGGAGAGCACGAAGCACGTCTCAGCAAAATTGTTCCCATCCCCTAAACAAGTAGCACCTGAATTCAGGCGTAACTACAATCCCCATCAAGGAATGGGCCGATAGCTCAATTGGTTAGAGCTGCGAACTCATAATTCGAATCACCATAAATCGCACAAAGTTTGTAGACTTTTAAATACTCATGAGTTGGATTCGCGCAGGACTTAAGGCTGGCTTCGCCGCTTGGATTATCTCCATGCTGATGTTTTTAGCATTTCAGGTCCAAGCCACGAATGCCATCGTGAATCTTCCCGAGGATGCTCAGGGTCGCCCGCTTGTAGGCGAATACTTTTTGTACTTTGGGGGTGATGTCATCGATATGTCTAAGAATAAATCTTCTGAATCGGTCCAAGAAGAAATTGCGGCTGGCGGACGATTGCCTCATGCGAGGTGGTCGATTACCTCTAATGGTGGAGACTTCTCGGCCTTTAGTAGCAGGACGAGTCCACTGTTCGAGCTTCTTCGGTTCCTGTTTGTAGAGCTTGCAGCCTTTCTTTTCACATCCTGGCTGGTTTTCAAGTGGAGCATTCCGTCAGGCAAGATGCAGATGGCATGTGTTTTGGGACTGAGCCTGTTTATTGGAGTTGTCGACTTTGCCCTTCCCTTATGGCTTGATTTCCGGCTCTTTGCGCCACCGATGAAGGCGATGGCTCTTTATTTGATTCCTTGGGCAACAGCGAGCTTTTTGCTCACTAGGTTTTTAGGAAAAGAGTCGCTGGCGTAACCTTTCAAACAAGTAGCACCTGAATTCAGGTGTAACTACAATCCCCATCAAGGAATGGGCCGATAGCTCAATTGGTTAGAGCTGCGAACTCATAATTCGTAGGTTCCAGGTTCAAGTCCTGGTCGGCCCACCAATTGTGGTGCAGGTGAGAATCATGAAAAAAATCAGCATTGAATTTTGTTTGGTCTGAAACTTTGAGCCTCGTGCGGCCGGTCTGGCTGCTGAGCTGAAGGAAGGATTGGATGTTGATGCCGAACTCATTCCAGGCGGCGGGGGCATATTCGAGGTGCGCGTGGATGGCGAGCTTGTCTTCGACAAAGCTCAAACCGGTCGTTTTCCTAATCCTGGAGAAGTTCTTTCTCTGATAAAAGGCGGAAAGGGCGGTTAGCCGAAATCCGGCTACCTAATCAAGATGGGGACATGCTTCCCACTCCAGTCCGGGTGGGTTTGTCTTGCTCGCGCACGCACCCCGTCTTCTAAAACAATCAACACTCCTCCTCGAGGATCGTCCTTGATTTGGGTTTTGATTCCGAAGCCCTCCCAGAGACTACCGCAAAGACTGTTGGCGACTTCTTGAGGAGTTTCTCCGACTAAAACGGTGTGACCGACACAACCCAGTGACTCCCCAAAGGCACCCTTCAGTTCTAAGCAGGCGAGTCGCCCCCTTTGAGGATTTTCCGAAACCCGAAATGTGTTTGGGTCAGAAGTTGAAGAAAGAGGTGCCACCACCCCGCACGACAAGATGGAGAACAGAGCAACCGCTAGGAAGAACCAACGCATAACTGGATTCTACTCCCCATTTGGCTTGGGCCGCAAGGCCGAGGTTAAGGCAGACAAATCTTTGAACTCTTGGCTTCCGGGAGTGGCGTGGGCGAGTAGTTTTTCAGCAAGGCCGAGGGCTGGTTTGGTTTCACCAGAAGCAGCCATCGCCAGAACCAGTCTTGCCCCAGCCTTTTGGGACAAGGAATTTTCGAGACCAAGTTCGGCTTCTGAAACAACAAGGACCTGTTGCAAGATTGGTTTTGCGTCCAGAAACCGTTTCTCTTCGATTAGGAACTGAGCATAGCTATGGGAGAATCGCGCCGCTTGAAGAGAATCCTCTCCCAAATGTTTAATCCCATTGGAGTGCGCCCATTTCAAATGACCTTCGGCCTCACTTTTTAAAGAAGGGCCTTCGCCAGACGCTCCTGAGGCCTTCCATAAGCTTTTCCCTAAGTTGGTGACAATGGTGAGGACATCGGGGTCTCGCGCCATTTCGCTCTTACCTAGCGAAAAACGATACCCATCAAGGGCTTCCTGGAATTGCTGTGAAGCGGCTAGGTATTCTTTTCTCGTGTAAGAAATGTTTGCAAGACCGGCCAAGGCCTTCAAAGTGCTTCGATGCTGGTTTCCATAAACATCTTTTCTGCCATCGAAGCATTCCTGAAAGAGGCTTGCTGAATCGTCTAATTTCCCTTGAAGAAAACGACATGAGGCTAGGTTCATGAGAGAGGTCAGGGTTGTTTTTGCTCGGACGCCATCGACTTTTCTGCGAGCCGTAAGAGTTTCTTCGAAAATTGAAACCGCACTATCTAAATCGCCCGACCGCAAAAAGATTTCTCCACGAACATTTTGGGCGCGCAACACTTCCGAACTTTTTTCGTTAGCCTCAAAGGAGCGCACAACTTCTAATAGGAGCTTGTCCGCTTCCTCATATCGCTCCAGCCAAGCCCAAGAAGAGGCAAGTAAGGTGTTTGAAGTTAGGGACCGTTCCTCTTCTGGGATATCAAGAAGGAGTTTCTCGGCTTCAGTGAAAAAGCCACGGTCAATAAGAACTCCCGCGAGAGCGTTTTGAGCCTGAAGGCGTAGGGATGCACTCTGCCCCGTTAGCCCTTCGATTTCGACTAGAGCTTCTCGCAAAACTTCATCAGCCTTGAGAGGGAATCCAGCGTTGTGATAGGCCCCCCCAATGGTTTGTAAAATGTTTGCCGCAAATTCAGGGTCCTGCAAAGAATCATCTTGAACGCTATTCCAGCCAAAGTCCAAGAGCCGCACAATCAAATCTCGCCCCCCTTCTCCAGGAAGGGCCGCTTCAAGGTTGTCTTGGTCAAATAAACCAGTCATGAACTCGAGGGCTTGCTTGTTGCGGGCGGCCTCTGCTAATTGTTGAACAACAGCTTTCCTCTCGGCTTGCTTGGATAGGACAGTTTGCACTAAAGAACCTGAAACTAGAACGAGCGCCATCGCCGCAATAGTTTGAACGGGGTGCCGCACGGTCCATTTCCTAAGCCGAACAAATGTGCTAGGAGCTTTTGCAAGAATCGGGCGATTCTCTAGATGGCGGCGCAGGTCATCTGCAAGCGGCCCCACTTTGTGATACCGCTTGTCCGGATTTTTTTCTAGGGCCTTCATGCAAATTACAGCAAGGTCAATTGGAATTCCTTTCCGCAATTTTCTTGGTTCAACAGGGTCCTCTGTTGCCACGCTTGAAAGAACTTCTTGATAAGTGTCACCCTTAAATGGGAGTTCTAAAGTAAGCGCTTCATAGAAAGTGGCCCCTAAAGAGAAAATGTCCGTTCGGTGGTCAATGCCCATGCGGTTGGACATCGCTTGCTCAGGGGACATATAGAAGGGCGAGCCAACAAGTTCACCTGTTCGCGAAAGGTCAACCGTCCCTTCAACAGTGGCAAGACCAAAATCTGCAATCTTTGGCTGGTCCCCCATCGTAATCAAAATGTTTGCAGGCTTGATGTCGCGATGAACAACCCCAGCTTCATGTGCTACTTCCAAGGCTTCGGCAAGCTCAAGGAAAAGTTCAGCAACGCCACGGTAATAACCATCGGGAAGGTCACCGCGACTGCGCATTTCAGAAAGGTGGTCCGAGACAGTAAGTCCCCCATCAACCAACTCCTGCGCGATATAAAGAACACCGTTGTGGTCCCCTACTTCATAAACAGAAACAATGGCGCGATGGTTCAGTCGGGCGCCGGCTTCAGCTTCTCGCATGAAGCGTTCTTTGCCGCGTGAAGATAAACCCGATTGGGGAGGGAGAACCTTGAGAGCAACACGACGATTTAGAGAGACTTGCTCCGCTTCCCAAACGACACCCATCCCACCGCGACCGAGCACTCTAAGGAGGTGATAATCACCAAAAGGTTTGCCCTCCTCAAGAATGACATCGGGGGACAGCTCTTGCTCAGATGCTTCTCGCTTGCGCCGCACCTCACCCAGGAGGTTTTTCAGCTGCTCCTGTTTTGGAGCTCGGGTAACGTCATTGTCCATGTTCATTCAGTATTTAGGTTAGCACCTGATTCAAGAGCGGGTTGCCTCGGAATAAAGGCGGCGAAGTGCACGGTAGTGGGGGGATGATGACTCCCAATCTCCAAGCATGGAAATTTGACCCAAAATTCCCCGGCCAAGCTCGGCAGAAAAAGCTGAATCCAGAAGGCAGCGGCCACGAGCAGCTTTCCCAGTTCCGGAGTACCGGAGAGCCCATTCCTGATCCACAACCCAGCAAGATTCGGAGGAACCAAGCTCCTCCGTTTCAAGGACGACCCATCCCGAGAGTGGCTGAAAGGGAAGGATTCCGCCTCTGCAGAGGATGGCAACCTCTACCCCACGGCGAGATGTGGCCCGAATCGGGCCCTCCCACCTACTTAGAGAAGAGTGGGGGGCATCTATCAAAAGGTGCTCCTGGGCAATTTGGAGTCCTTGTTTGAGCTGGGCTGCAATCGGCTGCCATCCATGCATTTGAGTTGAGGTAGAGACAAGCGTTTCTACTTGTGAAAGGGCCTCCGCAGCCCCCTCTGCCTCTTCCAGCAGGTTCTTGCCCAAGGGAATAAGCCACTCCTTTGGAGGGGAGGGGCGGTATTTCCGGGGTCTTCCAGGGAGAAGGGTGCAGGCTCCCCGGGCGGTGAGGGCATTGAGGGCATCGTAAGTATTCGGGCGGGGGAGGAGGGCAACCCTCGCCACTTCAGTCGCCCCGCTTTCGCCCAACCCTAATAATGCGACATAGGTCCTAGCTTGATGATTGGTCAAGCCAAGGGTTTGGAGCCGGTCTAGGGTCTTCTGAGCCTCGGGCATTAGGAAAAGTGTAGTAAATACTACAAACTTCCTTCAAGTGGAGATTCTGGCCGAGCAACAATGCCCCTATCCTGGACCAATCGTTTGGCTTGCCAGGCGCCACTCCGCCACCTTCGATAGAAAAAGAACCCCCCTAGGTAGATTTCAAAATTCCACATCCACCAAACTGTGGCGGCGTCGCCCTTCATGAGGAAAACGGCGGTTGCAGCAAGAGGAACCGTTAGTAGCCAAGAACAGAGGATTCCTGCCCACATCACCCAAGTGTGGTCTCCGGCGGCACGGAGGGAAAAGCGGAATGCTATCTGAATTGCGTCCCCAATCTGGAATACCGCCGCAACCCACAGGAGGCGGATTCCAAGGCGAATGGTCCTTTCCATTACCTCGGGGTCTGGATCGGCAATGTAAAGGAGCATGATTTCACGCCCGAAAGTGACAAAGAGTGCTCCCATCACCACCATAACCACAATCATGAGCCCCAACATGTTCCGAAGTGTTTTCCTGGCGAGTTCCCAATCCAGAGAACCGACATATCTACCAATAAGAACGGAGCCACCATCCCCGAGGGCGACAGCGGACATAAAGGAAAAGTGAAGAATGCTGATGGCTGCGTTGTGGGCGGCCAAATCTTGAGTGCTGATAAAACCAATAAAAAAGGTCAGGAGGGTGTATGCGCCAACTTCAATGGTGAATTGAATTCCACCGGCGGTTCCAACTCGAAGAGCTCGCCACCACCTTTTGGGTTGGAGCTTTAGGTCCTCCAGGGAGACTTTCGCACGGCCAAACCCTAGAAGGAGAATCAAAGAAGCTAAGTCAGCTAGACCTGTCCCGATTGCGGCACCCTCAACGCCCAATTCTGGTGCCCCGAATTTCCCAAAGATAAGGGCATAATTAAAAAGTACATTCAAGGGCTGGGAAATTAAATCCGCCGCCATCGGAAGGCGTGTGCGGCCTGTTCCCCGCAGATATTCCGAGACAGCAATTTGAAGCAAGAACGCTCCCGCCCAAACGAGCCGAGTGTCAAAGTAGCGTCGGCCCATATCCAATGAAGACTCACTCAGGTTGGCTTTGTTTGCAATGGAGAGAAACCAAGTTTCCTGCCAAAGTCCCGCAAACACGCACAAAACCGAGAAAAGGAGCCCAATCCAAAAAGCCTGAACCCCAAAATAAAAGGCAGTTTTTCGCTCACCCGCCCCAAGATATTGGCTGACAAGGGACTTTTGCCCCCGAAGCACGCCCATCCCAAAACAAAGGACATTAAAAACAAGAACGCCAGCAAAGCCCACCCCAGCAAGGGCATCGGTTCCCAAGTGCCCAATCATGATGGTGTCCACCACACCTTTCAATGTCAATGAAATCATGGAAACCCAAATGGGCCATGAAATGTGCATGATTTCGCGAATCGAACCGGCGTAATTCGCGGGGGGAATGGTGGTGGAATTCAAGGAGTCAGTATGACCCCCTTATTAGGACACTACCCGAGGAAACTCTCGACAATCAGGCTTGCCGGAATCAAGACAAGTAGAGCCGTCTCGCGCCAACCGATACTTTTAACTTTTAAGGGGGTCCAATCTGGCGCCCAAGGTTCAGCAAGCCCAATGACCATGGCGAGGGCGAGTGGAACGCCCAAATTGCCAGTAAGAAGTAAGGCCAAAACAAATAGCCCGCCGATGAGCCCGACAGTACGAGCAATGGGTCGTCGCTTGGGGGCTAGGTGGGCGCGAGTACGCAGAGCAGCATGCAAAACATGAAGCGAGAACAGCGCCGACAGAGTGAAGAGTGGCCAGCCAATTGGGCAACCGGAAGCGAGGCTTACAGCAGGAAGCGCCAAGCTCAAGGCAACCATTCCATTGATTTCAGAAGCTACGCGGCGTTTCCGAAGGAGCCATTGTGTAAGGGCAAAACCGCCGGCCGACATCCCAATCCAGAATAGCTGGCTAATGGCAACTTCTTGGAGTGCCCAAATGCTGGCCAGGGAAAATGTGAAAAAGTGAATCAGGGCAGGCTTGCGGGCACCTGACATCCAACGCTCGCCCGAACAAAAGGCGGCAATAGCTGCAAGAGAAAGGGCCAGTGTTCCTTTGCCCGGCTCGACGCCAGAGAGGACGCCAAGGAGGATGGCGGTGGCGAGGATGAGCCACGCACCATGAGCGCGCGGAAAAAAGGGCGAGTTCACGATACCTTGAACTAACTTAGGATCTTGGGCAGTCAAGACCCATCCGAGCCACAATTAGTGCAGTACCGAAGAAGGTCGTGGCGAGATTCTCCGCAAGATTGACATTTGGAGAAAAGACCGGTTCCACAGCTTGGACAAGTGAATGTTGCCCCATGCTTTGCGGGGAATGGATAGGCGCACTCAGGGCAGTTGCCTCTGTGGTAAGCCTCGCGCCGGCGGTTGAGAAGGGCCGCGGGTTGGGGCTTTGATGCAGAACGAAGAGAGCGAACCAAAAAAGCCAACACAATCGCGATTCCAGCTGCGATTGCAATGTACTTAAAGAACTCGCTTGGAAAGTGCTCGTGCATTACCAAGCCGAGCTGAAAAAAGGAGGCAACAAAGACCGCCATAAGGATGGGGCGGTAGATTGATTCTTTCCGCTTTGATGTAAAGAAAGCAGCCAGAAGGAAGACGGGAACAATGAATAGAAGCTTTAGCGAAGCTGTCTTGAGTTCGTGCGCATCGTAAGCGTTTTGCCACTCCTGTCGCGCGGGCTTTTGCTGTTTTTCAATTTGTTCACGAACGATTTTTAAATCTTGCCCAGTGGTGTGAACCTTCGAGTTAAGAGATGCAATTGTTTCATTAGCACTTTCGAAGGCAGCTTGAGATTGAATGTAGCGCTGTTGGGCTTCAGCGAGAGCTTTGCTTTGGTCTGCACTAGGCTCGAAGCCTCGTTCCATGCTGAGGCGATGAAGGGCAGCCATCTGCTCCATGGTTTCTTTGGCGACTTCCATGCCCGCACGAAGGTTTTCTTGGATTTCCTTCTGCCGCTCAATCGCATTATTAAGGCCGGTAGCTTCGTGAACTAATTCCCGCTCGCGTTGCGATAGAGAAGAATCAACTGCCTCAGAATAATAGGTTTGAAGTTGTGGGCCTTCTGTGTTTCCAATGTCGCCTATGATGAAATTAAATAACCATGCAACAAAAATAAAGAGAAGAATTGACAGAAAACGAATCGTAATAGTGGCTTCTCGAGGCGAGGTTTGTTTCATACAGGCATTCTAATCTTCCCGAAATGCGGAAGAGTGGAGCCACCCAGACACAAGACCCCCTCAATTCTCAAGAGTTGGATTTGTTGGTCTCCATGACAAAGATGAGACAAGGAGTAATGGAAAGGGCGTTCACGGAGAAACCTAAGCTCCCGTGGATGTGAGCTGTTTTGGGGGAGTTTTCCACAAGCGGAACGGATTTTAGGAGCCGAAATCGGGACCGGAAACTCTTTGAATGAAACGGGTTACAAGGACATCCCTTTCGCCTGTATGAGTTTTCCACAATTCAGATAGGGGGGTGTGGAAAAAACGGCCGACCGCGCTCCCCCCAAAAAAGTCGCGCAAGTCGGCCTCACCGATTCAGCAAAGAGGCAAATCCCTTAGCGGGCCTGCCACCACCACCTTTTCTCGGCTAAGGAAAGGGAGTGACATGGGTCTCACCTTTGAATACGCGTCGGTTTGGCAAAAGTTTCAGAATTCTTTTGAGCGACGCAAAGGCCTTTCCATTGGCGAAAAAGACAAAAGCGACATCCTAGGCTGGGAATTGTGAGTTTATTTCTGTCCGTTTGTGCCCTCGATGGGTCGGCAGAAGGGCGACCAGAACATGCAATCAACAGATCCTCTCCTTCGACTTGTTTCAAACGGTATAAAACATGAACGAAGGGGCTGGGAAAAAGTTGGAATTATTCACGAGTCATTTCTTTCTGCTTCTGGGGCGAGAAGATTTCAACTTCTCTCCCAATTTTTTGAAGAAGTGATTCCGTGGATTGAGAATGGTATTCGCACAGCACTACTGCGCCACTTTTTACTTGTACCTATCGAAACAATTGCATCGAGGCTATTTGCACAAGCAGCACGCTTAAAAGAATTTCCAAAAACACCAGAAGCCTTCTCTATGTGGATTGAAGGGAAAATTTTAGAAGGGATGGCAGAAACCCAAAACGGATTTTCTCTCTGGGAGGAGAATTCAAAACAAATACAAGACGCATTTAACGAGCTTCCTGTTTCTGATCGCACGCTTTTGTTTTTAACCGTAGTTGAGAATTGTGATTCTTGGGAGGCATCGAAAAGAACCGGCCTCTCAGTTCAAAGGGTTGAGGAAAGCCTATCTAGGATTCAAGACACACTGCAAAATAAATATCCAGCACTTCTTTTTCCTAAGGAGTGGGAGTGTATGCAGTCATGAGAAAGCTCTTGCGATATCGCGCTGCTAGCGCCTATGCAAATGAGGTAACCAATCACTTAGGTCACCTGACTCTTCAAGCCTCGATTCTTGCGGGAATGCGCCTAAATGATGGCTACCGCTTTTGTCCTGCCCCTGCCCTGATTCCTCCATCTCCCCACACACTCTGGGAGGAACTACAAAGCACCTGGGCAGAGTACGGCTCTTTACTAAAAGAGCTCAACCAATATTTTTTAGAAGGCTCGGGAGTGCTCGTCCGGTCTATCGAATTAGAGGAGTGCGCACCCAAGCATCATGATGACCTTCGCCTAGCTCTTGTTGCGGCGAGTCTGTTATCTGGAAATGTACATGCGCATTGCGTTTTGTCGTCCGCGTTTCTTCGAAGCGGGCGACCCAGGACGGCACAATCAGTACTTTGGGAATTTAGCCAACGGGGCTTTGTTGGCGGTCCTCGCTCTCGCTCACGATTGCTGAGAAACATGGCTGCGGTTGCAGATTCACTCGGTGATGTTGACGAATCGGTTCACTACGCCCGACTTTCTGTTGAAGAAGCCCCCGAAGACCCGCTCGCTAGAGCAACACTCAGAGAAGCCCTCGCTCAACGAGAGGTACACGCATAACAAATGAAACTAAAACGACTCATCAGGGCTTTGCCCATTCTCTTCCTCGCCATATTTCTTGTTGCTGGCGAGGCTTTTGCAACCGACACAAGCTCCGATTCGGGGCGAAGTGTTGATGCTCGTGGAGAAAACAATCCACTGACCAACATCCCCATCGGTCGCACGAAGCCTTGGCCTCGTCCCTAATGAAGATTCGCCCTCTCCCGCTTCTGGCACTCAGCTTGTTGGTGGGATGGGGTGCTGCCACGCTCTTTCACCCAACTTCGGTGGCATTGGATGGCAAAGAAAAACCCGAGGCAACCCCCCTTCTTAGTGGTGGGAATTCCGTTTCCACGCTAAATGAACCTTCTTTTGTTACGAAAGAAGCAGGGATGGAAAAAGGGGAACAATATGTTCCACCTGAGCGCTCGGAGTGGTTCGAAGGTCGTCGAGAAGAGGTTTACCAACTTCCAACCTTCAATATCCGCTCAACCGAATCAGGAGAATCGAGCGTAGAAATTTTTGCTTTACCAATTACGGAGTTGCTTGCTGAAAGAATCCGAAAAGATCCATTTGTGCATCCAGAGGATTTGTTGCAGGACTATCCTCCCGTTAAGTTTTCTGGTGAGTTACCCTTTTCGTTGCCCGGCGAAGCCCTTGAGAGGGGAGAGTACTTTGTTTGGTCCGAAGCTCCGGGATTTTTTGTTGAAAACTACTGGCTTGAATGGCCACTTAGCGAGACCAAGGAAGTTGTTCTTGAAAGCGCCCCAACATCCCGCGTTCAAGTTGTAGGCCCAGACAAAGAACCAATCTCAGGGCTCGATGTTTATTTCTATGACTCTCGAACCGACCCACAGTTTTTAGATTGGCCCTGGCGCCAACGGCTTGAGCGCTGTTTGTTCTTGGGCAGCGCCCGAACGGATTCAAGTGGTGTAGCGCGGCTAGAGATACCATCAAGGAACGGGAATGCAGTTGAAATCGAACCCGCTCTCGGCAGGTCTGGGGCAAGCATTGGCCAATTGGCAGCGGGAGCGTTTGAAGTTGCTGTTGTTCAGCCATCCTTTGCTGTTCGAGGCCGCGTTCTAAGCTCCGAAAATGAGCCAATACCCAATGCAAAAATTTGGTTTGTGATTTCTCAAGAGGGTGAAACGGTTGCAGTTGAATCTTCAGCAACAAATTCCGAGGGCACTTTTTACGCGAAGGCTGTTCCAGCTAACAGTGGGGCAGTTGAAGCAATTGTTGCTGCCGACGGATTTACTTTTGAAAGCAAAAGTGTCCCATGGCCGAAAGCTGGTCGAGAATATCAACTTGATTTTCAAATCGCTGAGGCGGTTTCACTGCGCGGGAGACTCTTCGCAGGCGGCACTCCAATTAATGGAGTTGAAGTTACTTTTGCTCGCGACACGTATCGCTGGATACCTGGAACTTGGATTGCCGACGAAAAGGGCTCCATAGAAGTTGATGAAAGTTTTTTTGAACCAGGCAAGTCTTATTTGGTTAGCGCCTGGTCAGGCAATTACCTGCTCGGGACTTTGCCGTTTGAGGCTCCTCCTGCCGGGCAAGTTGCGACATGGTCATTCCCTCCGATGGGAACTCTTGCTCCACTATGGGACCATGTTAAATTGCAACCGGAAAAATTTGAATTCAGGTCAGAAGTTGGTGGTGCTAGGGGAACATGTTCATGGACACCTGATGCGGAGGAAAGCCCCTGGCTGACCGTTGGCCCAGGAAACCTGCGGACAATTTTTACCAATGGCACTCAATCCCAAACAAGGGTCAACATTAAGGCTGACACTCGTTGCGAGGTTCAAGTTCAGCCAATTTTGGCTGATTTGATTTTCGAAATTCCAGACACTTCGCAAACTGGTGGCGAATGGATTGCGGAAACCCGAGTAGAGGGATCTTCAGGGCCTGGCACAAAAGTGTCCTGCCTTCCTGGGAAGAGCGTGCTCAAGGTTTTTCCTGGTGCATATGATGTATTTTTTCAATCCCCATCTGGGGCATCTTTCAGAATCGGACCGGTGAAAATTCCTGAGAATGGGTTCGACTTGGGTTTGGTTTCACCGCCAGTTGGCTCCCTCTTGGCCGCTATTCAAGACCCAGAATCCATACCTGTAGCAGGAATGGAGGCAATTTTGTTTGATTCCAAATCTGGGGTCATCGATAGGGGGGTGAGCGATGCCGATGGCCAATTGTTTTTCGATGGATTGTTGCCCGGTGACTACACATTGACCGTTCGACCGAACCAATCTGCACTCCACCATTTTCCAGACCGTAGTCAAACAGTTTGGGTTGGAACAGATACTCCAGCCTTTATTCGTGTTCAACTCCCACAATCTTCAGGCCTTACATGTCGCGTTGTGCCTGCACCCGAGACAGAAGCCATTGCCTTTGGACTTAGGGGCGGCGTTCTAGAAGACCAACGAATGCCTGGTGATGGCGTTTTCCATCTTGGTTGGGACGAAGGAGGAATCGTTGCTGCAGTGTCTGCTGAAAATGGTCGCCTTGCCATTCCGTGCTCTTGGGCTGAAGTTGGTAGCCAGGAAGTTTCCCTTTCTTGGCCAGGAGAAATAAGTCGAAGGTTGAACTTTGTAGATATCGATGGAACACCACTAGCATTTGCAAAAGTAACACCCATCTTAAAAGGAAAGCAGCTTCCAATTTCTGCTGCCCTAGACGAAAGTGGAGGATTGGATTTAAGTAGTGGTGCAAATGTGCCACTTGGCATTCTCGTTGAACTCCCTGATGGCAGGAGGCAGTCTTACTCCCTGACAGAAATACCTAATTCAACCGAACTTTTTTTTGGTGCCCAATTACGTGAGTTAAAAGTGGTGGACACTGCGGGGAATTCAGTTCAACGGGCGGGGCTTTGGTCGAGAGCTGCGCGCGCCCTTTCTTTAACTGACGCGAATGGTCGTTGCCAGATTCAGACTGGTCTCGGTGTTCGAGTTGAAAAAGAAGGGTATTGGCCTGTGGAAGCATCGTCTTCTCAGTCCATCGTGACTCTCCGTCAACGCCTTACTGGCAGGACTCTTCACTGGGAAGGCTCCCAGGCTCCTTCGAAGATATCCCTCATTCCACTATTCCGACTCGGGGTGGATGTTGAAGTAAGTGTAACGCCCTTACAGAAAGGGGCTTGGGCCCTCGGTCCACTTCCCGAAGGAAGCTATATCCTTCTTGGGGAGAATGCCTCGGGGGAAGCCGTCTTTGAGACCACCATTGGCTTTTCTGCTTCTTCAGAGAAAGAGAGGAAGATTTCAGCCAAGTTGCAAAATTCCTGATATCCTTACTCTGCTGGTTTTTCTCTAAATCGGTCCATTCCAACATGCTTCCATCCCTCAGGACTGCCCCTCTTGTTTTGTGGGGCTTGGCCACAGTTGGCCTCGCCCAAACTACGGGTGGGGCGTGGGAAGATTCCTGGAAGTTTACTGGCAACCATTTAAACAGTCAGCTTGGGCATGTGGTAATAAACGCAGGCGACCTTGATGGCGATGGTCTAGATGATTTAGTTATTGGTGACCCCGGAGACCCAACCGGCAACCAGTCCGCGGGTAGTTTAGAAGTCAGATCATCTGCAACAGGTGCATTGATTTGGCAAGTCGTTGGGGCTCGCTATCAAGGATATTTGGGCACCTCTGCTTGTCTTGTTGGTGATGTAGATGGCGATGGCGTAACCGATCTTCTTGTTGGTGAACCTCGAAACCAAAACTATCCAGGAAATGCTTTCCTTTTATCAGGCTTAAACGGAAGCACAATTGGAAAAATATCTGGTACATCTTCAGGCGATCGCTTCGGCCAAGGCCTTTGCTCAATGGGAGATTTGGATTCCGATGGCGTTCCTGATTTCGCAATCTCCTCTCCCGGGACGAAAGGAATCAGTTCTGGCTATGTGGAGTTATTCTCTGGATTAACTCGGTCAACCCTCGGAACGATTCAGGCCTCTCATTTGCTCAACTTTGGCGAAAGCATTACTTCTATTGACGATGTAGATGGCGATGCTTTGAGAGAGCTTCTAATTTCCGGAAGCGGTAGCTCGTCTTCTGGTCAAACCGATGAAGTTCATTTGGTCTCCGGAGGAACCGGATTGGTGATACACCAGCAAAACTCCTTTGCCAGCGGTGACTTTGAAAACACAACCCTTTTAGGTATTGGCGATGTGGACGGTGATGGAATTTCAGAGTATTCCATTGGCGCTCCAGAAGTTGACCCAGGCCTTGGACCAAATACTGGTCAGGTAGTGACCTATTCGGGCGCGACAGGAGCTGAAATTTGGCGCAGAAATGGAAATCTCCCTCTTGGCTTTGCTGGGACTTCGCTTGCAGTTTTGCCAGACCAAAACGCTGATGGAACTCCTGATGTTCTTGTTGGCCAGCCATTCACAGGCACCGACACGGAGCGGGGAGTCTTTGTGGTTTCCGGTCTAAATGGGGAAGTCCTCAGAAAATTGAAATACCACTCCCCTGGCTCCTATAGCCACTTTGGTCAGTCAATCACAAGCCTTGGCCTTTCCCCGAACGGCGGGTCTTTGATTGCCGTCGGCGCCCCACACTCCAATCCCAACTTTGCCGCTCCAGGTGAAACCCATCTGTTTGAGTGGAACCCCATTTTGACGACCAATCGAAGCAACTTAAGCGCAGGGGCTGGTGGTACGGTGATTCTTAGCATGGATTTCCCCGACTCTGAAGGGGGAAAAGCTTTTGGGCTCCTTCTATCTGCACACGGCACGGGTCCTGCAGTTGTGAATGGTGTCGAAATCCCACTACATCGCGATTGGATGTTCCAGGATTCCAGCCAGGGCATTTATTCGCCCTTTTTTATTAACCCGGTGGGCGCCCTCGATGTAGTTGGCAGAGCATCAGTTACCTTCGACGCGGTTCGATCCGGTTTAGCAAACCAAACAGACAAGCAGTACTGGGCCGCTGTTGTTAGCCTTGATTCAACATCGAGTCTTCCCGTAATTTCCTCTGTTGCTGCTTCTCTTCTTATTGAAGAGCCGCAACCCGTTCTGAGTGTTCCAACTCTCTTTGCTGGTCAGGTTGCCTCACTTCAACTATCCAACGCCTATCCACTTGAGATGGCATTCTTTCTTCACGGCGACGGCCCGGGTAATGACCCATTCCTTGGTCTTGGAATTGCTGACTCAGGGCTGTCCAACCCACAGCTTGTTGGCGCCGCATTCACCGATATTTCTGGTAACGCCTCGCAGGACTTTTCAGTTCCTGCTGGTACCACTGGCCAAACATACTGGCTTGCGGCACATGTAAACAGTGGCGCCCTCACCATTTTTGATGTGAGTGGTCCCCATGTTGCTCAATAGTTTGTAACCCCGAATTTCCCACCCAACTATAGTCTTGGGAAGATGAAGAAAACACTCTCTCTTATTATTCTGATTTTGGTAGCTGTCCTTGTTGTATTACGAACACCCTTTTCAGATTCCCCTATTTCAAAACCCGAGATAAGTTCCTCCCAAGCAAAGCAATTAAAGGAAGAGTCTGTAAAGCCAGCCGAGCTAGAACTGCCAGAGCTTGCTCTGCCTGCACACCGGAAGGAAATTGACCAGAGTCCCTTAATGGGGGATAAAAGTCCAATCACAGTGAGGCTTGTTTGGAAAGAGAGCGGTGAACCCATTCCTGGGGCGGAACTGTTTTTCATAAACAAGGAGATGGTGGAAAAAGCGGAACAGGAGGTTATGTGGCTCGATGAAGATGGCATCTTCGAATACGGCCGAAAGTTTGTTGCCAACGAAAAAGGCGAGTGCCGCATTCCAGCGATTACATCTGAATGGGCAACCATTCTTGGGATTACAGAAGGGGGGCGTGGGAGAAAAACGCTGCACTCAAACCCTTCGGAGAGCCCATTTATTTTAAAGCTTAGAAAAGAAAAAGCCGTCAAGGTCCAATGTTTTAAAAGTGACGGAACTCCAGCCGCTGGTATAAAAGTAATGCTCTCTGTTGTTGGTGAAAACATGTTCTCCACCTATACCTTTGGAATGGAAACTGCGGACAAGAATGGGTTAGCCAAAATTAGAATCCCTCGCTTTGTTGATTCCGATGAGTCAATCCAGGTAAGCCCCCTTGTTGTTGGGGTTGAAACTGAGAGCCTTAAGTTTGATGCCAACAAAATCCCAGAGGGGATTAGTACATTGACTATCCCCCCTTCGGCACCTGTTGCTGTTGAAGTCTTCGACGAGCACAACAATCCAGTAATAGACCCATTGGAGGTTTCTCTCAGGCAGTTTTCAGAGGAAGAACAAAACCAAGGCTTGCGTTTTTATATATCAAAAACGAACTCTTCCTTCGAGCAGACAGAGAAGACAAGCAATGGTAGATGCGTGTTTCCCTATGTTGGGCTCAATCAAAAATTAGAAGCGACTGCGTCTATTCCTCCAGCCACTGGTAGCAGTCAAGCAGTTGGATTTTCCTCCTCGACTCCAGATACAGAAGGTGTAATCCGCTTATCACCGAACTTGCTCTACCCTGAGATTAAATTCCGTGTTGTTGATATAGAAGGAACGCCAATTAAGTCGCATACCTTCTCTAACGACTTTGTTTCCAGGGGAGAGCACGGAACATCTTCCTCTAGCTTTAGATCCACAAAAACAGACTCAAATGGAAACTCAAGCTATGTTCTTGAGAAGACTCGATCGGAGTGGACGAGTCGCACATTGACACTGACTTCCTCTTCAACGGAGACTCCATCCTATGTAGTGACAATTGATTTATCTCAGGAACTTCTTCCCGGGTTACACGACATTGGGAATGTTCTTGCAGTACAAAACGAAGTTTTATTGTCTGGACGGGTTTTGTCTGAAATGGGTAATCCCTTAGAGGATGTGTCTTGTACCGTTCTAAGAAAAAATGCTCGCTCTGTTGGTGGGCCTCCGCGGCCTCGCATTCAGGCCTCAACCCAAACCGATAAAGAAGGCTACTTTACTGTTTTCGGGGATGCAAAAAGGGGTGAGTATTATGTCGAAGTTCAACAGATGGCCCCTTTCTCTGAAGCCAACGATGTGGGCTTTCTTTCAAAATCGATTCCGTTTACCCCAGGGCAAAGAGATTTAGAGATTGTTTTGGAGCAAGGCTGCTCCCTGAAAGGAAACATTCTCCTTGATGAAGGAATTGATGTTCTCCACTTGAACATAAAGCTCGAGCGCCCATCCTCCAATGGAAATGGCCAGGAAATCCGCCGCGTGCACTTGCTCGGGAACGAGTTTGTAAGCAGTCAAGTTCGTCCTGGAATAGGAAAAATTTCCATTGGATTAGATTCTGAAAAGGAACCACTTATTGAAATCCCCGATTTGTTTTTTGAAAAAGGTGTCCAAAACCAAGACCCAAGATTAAAAGACATAGATCTTCGAGGAAAAATCCACAAATTGAGCTTAGGTGTTTTGGACATCGACGGAACACCTGTTCCAAAACCACATGTCGTTCGGTCCGACATGGAAGGGAGTTCTGGGTCTCGGCGTAGAATAGATGATCGCATTCAGCTGCTTTCGTCAACCCCCACAGTTGACCTTGAGGTTTCTGCCAAAAACTTCCGCACCAAAAAGTTTTTTGGAGTTAGGGACGGGCAAGATTTGGTGCTTTCTTCTGGAATCAAAATTGAACTTCGAATCATAGGACACGAGAGAGTGAATAAGGAGGTTTCCTTCACCGCATACATTTCTCAGAAAGAAAAAAATGATGAAGGGAGCTTAGCTTTTGGTTTCGGGTTGCCCATTCACAGTCCTGACGAGAACGGGGTGGTACAAATAACAGTTGAGGAGCCTGGTAGCTATGAAGCCACGATATGGGTTTCTCTGGAGAGCGAGTTTTTTGGCCGCACCTTGGGCCAAGGCTCAGCTTTTGAAGTTCTTGAAATTCCCTACCAAGTAATTGACATCGCCCTTTCGGATGAAGATATCGAAACAGCGAATGCTCTGGTCGAGGAAAACTAAGCTGACTTTTGCGGCCACGAAGAAAGCCAAGCTTGGGCTTCCATTATTGCAGATTTGAAATCGGAGATGGCCTCAGCGAAAACTCTCCTCTTTTCGTTGATAGAAGTGAGTTCTTCCGAAACTCCCCTAAGAAGAGCGCTTGTCACCACGAGTTCTTTTGAAGGATCCCACTCGTTTGGATATCCCTCTTCTGTTCCAAATCCAAGGGCCTTTTCTAGCGCAATCTTTTTGTTGTGCAGTTTGGTTTGCTGTGCAGTTTGGGCTTGGCCTTTGGAATTGAGGGCTGACTCAACCTGGAGTTGGAAGCGATCTAGGGCGACAATCGCTCCTTGAAACCCAAGGGAAACTTCAGAGGAAATACGGGAAGCAAATGGAAGGGCGGCCTGTTGTTTTTTTTCAATACTCCCAAGGGCTCCGAGATGTTTAATGAGCCTTTGTCGGTTTTCTGGTCCTACTCGAATAGAGTCGGGCATTTCAGGATAATCCAAACTAACAAGGCATGCATGCAGGGCTAGGCCGGGGTTCGACTCCCACTCAAGTGCCATTTTTTGAGTTGCTGTAAATGCATTTATTCTGGGTTGGCAAATAGAATTAAGAGATGCGATTAAGGAAGCATCGGAGATTGAAGTAGCTTCCAGTGCGACGATGAGGTTCTGAAAAGGAGGGTCTAAGGAAAGGCCCTCTATCGACTCTTTGGGAGCATTAAGCTGGCCGGAAAACAGAGCGTCCTCCTTAAAATCACTCGAGGAACAAGCGACGAGCAGTAAAAAAAAGAGGGGACGAAGAGTAGGCATGGGGAACCCCTATCCTACCCCACAATGAAACCCACGGTAAATGAAATCCGAGCTCTAAAAAAGCGTGACCCAATTCTTGGCAATGCCATGGGGCGATTGGAGCCTTTTCCAGGGTTCCCCTCGCCTTCCCAGAAGCGAAGTTCGACCTTCGCCTATCTTGTTAGAGCGATTGTGTTTCAGCAATTGGCTTACAAGGCAGCGGACACGATTTGGCGTCGAGTGTTGGATTTATGTCAGGAAAGCGGAAAAATGGAACCAACCGCGTTGGCCAATATTTCAGATCAGGCCCTTCGGGGGGCGGGACTATCTCGGGCCAAACTCGCTGCCGTTCGCGATTTGTCTCAAAGAGTGTTAGATGGCAGGCTCAAGCTTAGGGGGCTCAGCCGACTGAAAGATTGTGATGTACTTGAAAGGCTCGTCAAAGTTAAAGGAATTGGGCCTTGGACTGCGCAGATGTTTCTTATTTTCAAGTTGGGCCGCCTCGATGTTATGCCCACCACAGACTTAGGTGTGCAAGAAGGGTTGCGGCGTCTCGACAGTTTAAACGAAAGGCCATCCCCAAAGGAGGTGCAAGCTCGAGCCGAAAAATGGTCCCCACTTTGTTCTGTTGCCGCTTGGTATCTTTGGCGAGAAGTAGATGCGTCTGACGAAGTGGAGTAACTTGCTTGCGGTAGGATGTCCCACATGAATAACTTCGGACTCCTTCTTCTTCGGGTGACCATTGGCACTGGCCTCATGTGGCACGGCTACGACAAAGTTCTTAATGGCGGCGTGGAGGGCATCACCAAAATGGTAACTGAATGGGGTTGGCCAATTCCTTCTCTTTTTGCTTGGGCTGCAGGCCTGAGCGAGTTAATTGGTGGCACCCTATTGCTGCTTGGGCTCTACACGCGCTATGCCGCGGTTCCTGTTGCAGCAACGATGGGCGTTGCCCTGGTCCAAGTTCACTGGGGAAACCCGTTCCAAACTGGAGGCGAAACCGCCCTCCTCTATCTTTCGTGCTCCTTGCTGTTCCTTTTCTGTGGCCCAGGAGACTATGCAATCGATTAACACCAAATCCCAAATAATAAATCCATGAAACTCCTCACAATTGTTCTGCCTTCACTTCTCCTTCTCTGCGCCACTTCTTGTGTAATTGGTATAGATTCAAATGTACGTCGTACCGGCAAATATGTAGGCCCCAAAACGATGGAGCAGATTACTCCTGGCAAGTCTCAAGAATATGTAACCGCTTTGTTGGGGCCACCTTCCTCAAAAACAAGCGCAGGTGACGGAACAGAAATCTGGTCCTGGACATTCTCCGAGCGAAAAAGCACATCGGCTCACCTAATCTTTATTTTTGACAGCGATACTGAAAGCCACGAGACAGGCGGAGCCTGGGTGGAATTTAAGGATGGCCGTGTAGTGAAGTCCTGGTTAGAAAAATCTTCTAACTAGTTAGACACTGACCCCATCGATTGGGTAAGCGTGTCTAGGTATTCGCAATTTCGTAGTCGTCGCCCCAAGTCTTCTGGATCTCTTCCGGAATGAACTTGTTTAGATAGTCGTATTCCCCAGATTCTTTCATGAGGTTTCGCGCAATAACCATGCGTTGAACTTGGTTCGTGCCCTCGTAAATTTGAAGAATTTTGGCATCCCGGAAATACTTGGCGATTGGATAATCCTCCATGAAGCCATATCCACCAAAAATTTGAACCGCGTCGGTTGCGACAGCCATAGCGACATCGGTTGACCAGCATTTTGCCATTGCTGCGTACTTATTGACTGCCTTCATGTCGCCGGCGTCAGCGGCAGAAGCGCAAGCGTAAACCAGCCAGCGCGCTGATTCTGTTTTCATTGCCATGTCCGCAAGCATTGCTTGAACCATTTGAAATGAGCCAATGTTCCTTCCAAACTGCTTGCGGCGATTTGCATAGGTGTTGGCGAGTTCAAGTGCGCCTGCTGCAGTTCCAACTGCTTGGGCAGCAACACCAGGGCGCGCAAGATCAAGGGTCATCATCGAGTGTTTGAATCCAAGCCCTGGCTTGCCGCCGAGAAGGCGGTCATCTGGGAGGAATACTCCGTCATAAACAGTTTCGCAAACAGGGACAGAACGAATACCGAGCTTGTCCTCAGTCTTTTGAATTGAGAATCCTTCGTCTGTGTTTTCTACGACGAAGGCAGAAATTCGCCGCGAGCGAGATTCTGGGTCTGAGACTGCAAAACAAGTCAAGATGGTGGCTCGAGAACCATTTGTTGTCCACTTCTTTTCACCATGTATCTTCCAGCCGCCATCAACTTTCTTGGCGCGGACAGATAGGCCACCTGCGTCAGAGCCGGCAAACTTTTCTGAGAGGGCAAATGCGCAGGCGGCTTTTCCGGAAGCAACTTGTGGGAGGTACTTTTGTTTTTGCTCTTCGGTTCCACCAACAATAATGGGGAATGAACCGAGGGCATTCACTGCGAAAGCGACACCGAAGGCAGGGTCGGCTTTCGAAAACTCTTCTACAACAAGCGCAAGGCCAAGAACCCCATTCTCAGAGCCGCCATAAGCCTTGGGAATCCAAATCCCGAGCAGTCCAGCATCGCAGGCTGCCTTAAATGCTTCTTCGTTGAACGAGTGGTTTTTGTCGTGCTCAGGTGCTTGAGGAAGGAGATACTTTTGCCCGATTTCGTTGGCGATTTCCTTGAGGCGGAGCTGTTCGTCAGAGAAGTTGATGTTTGGGAGGCCCATTTGTTGATTTGTGGTTTCAGGTTTTAGGAAGAGGCGGATTCTAGCCTCGCGGCAGTTGTGAGGGCGGGGCTAGAATCCTCTTTCAACCCATCACATCCCCTTGAGTCGAGCCGCCCCTGAGAAATCCGCCGCTGCAGAAACGCCCATGATGAGGCAGTTTCATGCAGCGAAACGCCAGCATCCGGACGCCCTGCTCTTTTTTCGGATGGGAGACTTCTTTGAACTCTTTTTTGAAGACGCCAAAATTGCCGCAAAAGAACTGGGGCTGTCTTTGACCGCTCGGGATAAAGAAAAAAAGGTGCCTATGGCGGGAGTACCCGCAAAGGCCATGGAGGGTTATTTAACTAGGCTGGTTCGGGCTGGGCACACGGTTGCCATTTGTGATCAAGTGCAAGACCCCCGCGAAGCAGTTGGGATTGTTGACCGCGAAGTCGTTCGCGTTGTTTCGCCTGGGACATTGGTCGAGGACGACGCTCTCGCGGGCGATGAGCCGCTTTTTGTTTTGGCCGCGTTCCCAAATGAAGAGGGAGAAGTTGGCCTAGCTTGGGCGGACATGACAACAGGCGCCTTTCGCTGTTCCTCCGCACTTGCCGACCAAGTTGATGAAGAGCTTGTTCGGATTTCTCCCGCCGAAGTTGTTCTTCCCGATGTGCATGAGTCGGACGGTAATGCTTCTCTCCACTCTTCCCTGCGCGCAATTACCGAAAGTTGTTCTCGCCTAGAAGTGCCCGTGAGTTCGCGCCCTCCATGGGGATTCGATGCAAGGAATGGGGCTCGGGATTTGTGCGAGCAGCTTAAGGCAAACACATTAGAAGCGTTTGGGATTGAAGATAAACCAAATATTCTTGCAGCTTGCGGGGCATTGCTTGAATTTTTGAGAGACCATCAAAAAAGTTCGCTCGAACAAATACGCGACCTTGTTGTTCACGAACCCTCTCGTCATCTCATGATGGATGGGGCAACACTTCGCACGCTAGAAATAACCCAATCCCAAAAAGATGGTGGCCGTGAAGGAACTCTTTTATCGATTCTAGATCGGACAAAAACCCCAATGGGGGCTCGTTTGCTGCGGCAATGGCTTTTGGAGCCATTAGTTGAGCTGGAGTCCATTCTGAAACGCCAAGAAGTCGTTTCCGATCTTCATCACTCGAGCAACACCCGGCGCGCTTTGCAAGAACTGCTCGACGGATTTGGTGATATGGAGCGGACAACATCAAAGCTAGCAAGTGGTCGGGCGATGGCTCGAGACATTGTTGCTTTGGGTATTGGGTTGGAGCGAGTTCCTGCCCTAGTTTCATTACTGAACTCCGCAGATTCTTCTGGCCTTTCTCATCTCGGAGACAAGTTGGACCCCTGCCCCGACTTGTGCTCCCAGATTTCCGAAACATTAGTGGAGCAACCCCCCCGTTCGTTGAAAGACGGTGGTTTGATTAAGGATGGATTTCACCCTGAGCTTGACGAGCTTCGGGGATTGTCTGCTGGGGGAAAGCAATACCTTGCCGATTTGCAGGTTCGAGAAACAGAGAGAACGGGCATTCCTCTAAAACTAGGCTTCAATCGAGTCTTTGGGTACTACATTGAAATAACACACGCGCATCGCGACAAAGTTCCTGAGGAATACATCCGAAAGCAAACTCTAAAAAACGCTGAGCGATATATTACGGAAGAGCTGAAAGAGTATGAAGCAAAAGTACTTGGCGCAGAAGAGAAATCAAAAGATTTGGAATATGAAATCTTTTTGAAGCTCCGCGACTCTGCCAGCGCAAAATTGACCGAGCTCTTCGAGACAGCATCTGCCGTTGCCGAAATAGATACCCTTCATTCTTTGGCACAAGTCGCAGTTGAGCGGCAATTGGTTCGGCCCGAATTGATTGCACCAGATGAATGCGAAACTGGTTTACTAGAAATCAATGAGGGTCGGCACCCTGTTGTAGAGGCTGCTCAGCTTGGGGATCCTTTTGTCCCCAACGACACCGACCTGCGCGAGGATTCTTTTCTTGTTGTTTTGACCGGCCCAAATATGAGCGGAAAAAGTACCTGGCTGCGCCAAACTGCACTCGTTGTGCTCATGGCTCAGATGGGTTCATTCGTTCCAGCGAAATCGGCTCGAATTGGTTTGGTTGACCGAATCTTTACACGCCTTGGAACAGGCGATGACATTTCCCGCGGACAATCAACATTTATGGTTGAGATGGTCGAAACAGCAAACATTCTGCGCAATGCAAGCAGACAGTCGCTCCTTTTACTCGATGAAGTTGGTCGAGGTACGAGCACCTTTGATGGCCTTGCAATTGCGTGGTCGGTTTGTGAGCATGTTCACGAAAAGTTGGGTGCTCGTTGTTTGTTTGCAACTCACTACCATCAGCTCACGGACTTGGCAGATAGTTTGCCAAACGCCCGAAACTTGAACGTGGCCGTTCGTGAATATGGCGAGGACATTGTTTTTCTTCATCGCATAGAAGAGGGCGGCACAGACCGTAGCTACGGAATCCATGTAGCCCGATTGGCTGGGGTCCCATTAGGCGTACTCGACCGAGCGCGAGATGTCCTTGGTCGTTTAGAACGAGAAGAGGAGGGCCTTAGCCGAAGAATCCTCGCGGACTACGCACCTCCCCAGGGCGAAGTTCCTGAAACCATCCAGCGCTCGCTTTTCGACCTCCTTTCTGAAGCTGGAGAGACCGAACTCATCGAAGAGCTTCGCTCAGTGGATATGAATTCCTTGCCACCTATTGAAGCTTGGCGGCTTGTGGATCGAGTTCGTCGAGCGCTTGAGTCCTAGTTTTCTAGGTAGTAAGCGGCTCTTGATGCACTCCGATAAATCATTGAAAAAGACTTAGAGCGCGACTGGATTTTTGGGAGGTTTGCCCACGCTTCACGAATAGTCTTTTCCAGCGCAGCATCATTCTTGAGGTGCTGCGCATATGCCAGACCATAAATCATCAAGCCAGTAAAGCCAGTCCCTGAGCTTGTCCCTGCTCGAGACTTGTATCGGAATGACTTTGTTTGTTTAACATAATGGTTTTCGCCCCAATACTGGGCAAGCCTTACGATGTAGTCCGCCACTTTCTTATCGCCAGACTTGCGGTGCCACTCACTTAAGGCTTCCAGTGTTACGCCGGCATGAATGCTGCTCTCAATCCGGTCTAGTGGAACAGAGATGAGCATGTCGGCGGCCAAACCACAAGAGGAATACAGTTGTTCACGCAAACCAGAATGGTTTGGCATATTGCGAACCATGTCTTCGAGTAGGCACATATTTAGCAAAGGCCACGCAACAGTTCGGGTTGGGGGGTTTGGTTTTTTTCGAAGGGCAGCCGTGAGCTTTTCTATTTCTTGAGGCAATAAAACATCGACATGATGCTTAGCTACACGAAGAGAAGTCTCTTGCATTCTTAAATCGGCCGTTAGCCAGCTGGCATAAATCACACTTTCAACAAGAGAGTGTCCACCCGTATGCCGAATGGCAGGGTCATAACTATTGTCCACATGAAAGCTCGGGAAGTCTCTCCATGTTCCGCCATAAAGTTTGAAGAAAGGTTCAAAGGATTTGTCTGGGTTTGAGAATCCGTATTGGCGACCACCACTAGATTCAGCAACTGCTTTGGCGTAGTCGTATGGTCCGGCGTCTTCAAGGTCGCTATTTTTCGCCCCCTTGTTGGCGATATTCAACAACAAACGCAAGGCCGTTGACTGAATAGCAATTTCTACAAGCTCATCTTCAGTGGCACCATTTTTTTTAGCAGACTCAAGGATTCGCTGAGTATCCTTGCCCAACGACTTTCCCTGTTTCTTGATTAGTTTGATTACGCTCTTAGCGGTGCCATCAAAGGAGCCCGTCTTTTCTAAGGACTTTCGAATAGAGGCCGCCATGATGTCCGCAATCCAGTTCTCCAAGTGTCGCCTTGTCGATCGGTGTTGAAAGATTCCACCATTAAAAGAAGTGTCCACATCCGAATAGTGGCGCGCCAGAGGGAGGGCGTGTTCAAGAAAGTCCAGGTTTCCTGTTCGTGCAAATGCAAGACTCATGGAGAGGCCGGGGTCATATTCCTGATTGAGGTGGCCGTAATAACTAAGGGTGTGGTCCCTTCCGAGGAAGTCGCCCCAGTTTTGAAATCCGAAATGGTGGCCCCTTTTCACGGCCCGGGCCTGAACCGCCCGAATCGATTCGCTCAGAAGGCGAATCATGTTCGAATTGCTTTTCGCAGGGCTCAGTGGTCCGAATCCACCAGATGCGCAATACCACTCTGGAGTTGAAACGGGCCGCAAAGGGAAATTTGCAAGCGCTTCAGCTTGTTGTTCAGATGGGAGTTGTTTTGAGTCTGTGGAAATCCAAATACTTTTTGTGCGAGCAAACCCCGGTTCAAGAACGATGTGGTCATCTTCATTCGCATTTAGTAATTGAATGTGGAACTGTTTGCCACTCTGCCTTAGAGCATTTGGGAAAGTTTGCCAAAAGTCGTCAACGGCAACCGAAAAAGAGTCAGAAACATGAGAGCCACTTAGTTTTTTTGCAACTTGCTTTCCATTGAGCTCAGCGAGGTTTTCGTGAATTTGCTTTTGGGACCATTCTCCAGCGGGGCCAACCTTTTGGGGCAGAGTAATTTCCCAAGTTGGAGCAAAGTGAGTGCCGCGAATAACTTCAATCGTGGCCTGCAAATGAAGAAGAGGCGAGTCGCGGAAGATGGTTGCTCGGTTGATAAAGCGAAGAACGGGTCTGCCTAAGTGATCAACGAAAGAGTCTTCGCGCCGAATGGTGGCACTTCCACCAGTGTTCCTTTCAATTGTGGCTTCGCCCCTTTGCCAAACTTGAGGCACGGGTCCCGACCAGGTCTGAGTTTGAAAACCGAGCGCGAGGTTTCCTTTTAGCGAATGGCCATGCAGGGAGAACAAAGATTGTTCTTCGTTCGCTACTGAAAGTAGGAGAGCAGTGTTTTTAACCTGAAGCAATCCCTGCTTGCCTAATGAAGAGACCAAGGGCTCCAAAGGAGATTCAATGTCACTGGAAGTGAGCAGTCCAGACAGGCTCGCTTTCGCCGATAGTGGCGGCGATATGAATTCCACCCCTAGCCAGGAAATGGAGGAGTCTTCCCAGCGGGCCAGTGGCCAAGTCGCAACCGGTACCTTGGAACCTTCCAAAAGGAGCATCATTGGGCGGGCACTAGAGAGCGCTCCTTTGGGAATAGGAACTCCACCGCGGACTGGTTCTGCCGGCCGGTCCACCCCGGCTCGTTCCTCAATCTGGATGGGGATAAGGATGGGAGCGGGATCTTGTGCAAAAGCACAAGGGACGCAACTCAAGCTAAGTAAAAGGCTTACGGTCATGGGTTGGCTCAAGAAGAAGGAGCGTACATAGGATAACCCCGTTTAATTGAATCGCGGGTTTAGGATTTCGTAGGTTTTTCTATTTAGCCACTAAAATAGTGCTAAAATACCCCTGTGCCATCCAGTCCTACTAAGAGTTCTGAAGTCCTCTTCTGCGACCTCCTCGCTGAATTGAGCGTGGAGCAGTTCGATAAGCAGGCCATGGCGGCAATCCGCCGGTTGGACCGAGGGAATTGTTCAATTCGCTTCGAGTTTCAACGAGTGGATCCTTTCGGTGGCACTAAGTTAACTTCCAACTTGTTGAGTTTTTATCGACAAGAGGTGCAGCGCATTCCGTCGATGGACAGGAAAGAGGAGACCCGGTTTTGTATGGGGGTGGAACTGCTTTGGCGACGCCTAAAGGTTGCTCGTCGTGCGGCAGGGTTCCGAAAGGAAGACATTGAAAAGTTTCCCGGTACGAGTGATTTGGATTGCTTGACTTGCCCCGAAGGTCGAGAGCAATTCTGTCAAGGCTGTGCGCCCCAAGGACTGAAACCGGAACTGCGGAAACGCCTCCGAGCACGGCACCAGGAGTTTGAAGCAGCTCGCAATGAACTGATTGCGCGCAACTTGTTTTTGGTGTTCCGACTTTTAAATCGTTACCGGAAGGTTGCCGTTTCTGAAGAGGATTTGATTCAAGAAGCGAACTTTTCTCTGTTTAAGGCTGTGGAAGGCTTCGATTTCCGCCGAGGAATCCGCTTCAAAACCTACGCTGGATATTGGGTAAATCAAGCCTTCTTGAATGCGATTTACAACCAAAGCCGCGTTGTCCGCGTACCCGCCTATATTCAAAAGGCGATGAAGAAAATCAATGATGTTGTTGGGGATCGCGAGGGATTACTCTTTGATATCCCTCAGCTTTCTCAAAAGACCGGAGTCAAAGAAGACCTCGTTCGTTCTGTGATTTCCGGAAACAGATTCACCCAATCATTGGATCGGCTCGTGGATGCCGAAAGTGGAGCCAAGTTGATGGACATGTTTTCTGGTCAGGACATGGCGGAAAACCCAGAGTTCGGAGAACGGCATTCGCTGGACATTCACCTTAATTCTGCTCTTAATGGTTTGACCGCTCGAGAACAGTTGGTACTGAAGCACCGCTTCGGTTTGCGAGGAGCTCAACCCGAAACACTATCCGATGTTGGCAAGCGTTTAGGGGTGAGTCTAGAGCGAGTTCGCCAGCTTCAAAAGGCTGCCCTAGGGAAAATTCGGGAGGGCTCAACTGCCCCCCTTCTGGAACAGTTTGCCTAAAACAAGCAGCCTGTTTTTTTTCCGTATAATGCGGGTTCCAGAACTCCCATCATGACTCAAATAACTGAACAAAAGCCACCCTGGCTCAAGATGAAGCTCCCTACTGGGGAGACCGTCTCCGAGTTGCGCAACCTGTTGCGCAGTAAGGGGTTATATACAGTTTGCGAGGAGGCGCGCTGCCCTAACCAGGGAGAGTGCTGGGCCAGCGGAACCGCCACCATCATGCTTATGGGAGATGTCTGCACTCGCGGTTGTCGTTTTTGTGCAGTTAAGACAGGGAACCCGCATGGTTGGCTGGATCCTTTCGAGCCTTCACGGGTTGCTGAAATTGCCGAAGTTCGAGAATTGCGATATGTAGTCCTCACCAGTGTTGATCGCGATGATTTGGAAGACCTCGGCGCCGGTCATTACTTAGCCACAATTCTGGCCATGAAGACCAAGCGGCCAGCACTCATGATTGAGGCTCTCGTTCCCGATTTTCAAGGCCGCTCAGATTGCATTGAAACTCTATTGCAAAGCGGCCTGGATGTTTTCGCTCACAACCTCGAAACCGTTGAGGGCCTGCATTCGAAAGTGCGCGATGTTCGCGCCTCGTATGCACAGTCCTTAGATGTTTTGGCGAAAGCAAAGAGTCTTCGCCCCAGCGTGACAACAAAGTCATCTCTCATGTTGGGTTTGGGCGAAACCCCATCTGAAATCCGAAAGGCGATGTCCGACCTTAAAAATGTTGGAACGGACATTTTGACATTGGGCCAATACCTTTCGCCCACAAAGCGGCACTTGCCTGTCGAACGGTACCTTCCTCCGCAGGAGTTTGATGATTACAAACAAATGGCGGAAAGCGAGTTTGGTTTTTCTTTTTGCGCATCTGGCCCTTTGGTGCGCTCCTCATACAAGGCGGCAGAGCATTTTCTGCTTTCCCGCGCTTCAGCATCATGACCGATTCCCTCCAACAAATTTTAGATCCTGCTGGTAACAAGGTTGGTAAACCACCGCGCATCTCCAAAGAGGTGCTCTTGCGTATGCACCGTGCGATTGTCCAAACGCGACACTTTGATGACCGGTGCATGAAACTTCAGCGAACCGGGAAGATTGGATTTTCAATCCCTAACCTGGGAATCGAAGCCGTTTCGGTTGGGGCCGCTGCCGCCCTTGACGCAAGCAAGGATTGGGTTGCACCCTCTTACCGCGACTTTGGCATGTTATTTTTTCACGGTGTGACCGTGGAGTCGATGATGGACACCCAGTTCGGAAACGCCGCCGATAACAGTGTTGGCAGGCAAATGCCCGTTCATTTCACTTATCGCGAGCCGATTCGGGTTCTTTCGATATCCTCCCCAATTGGAACCCACTTGCCACAAGCCGTTGGAATTGCCCTCGCCGCCAAGCAGCGTGGCGAAGACGCAGTATCCCTTGTGAGCTTTGGTGATGGGGGTACTTCGAGTTCAGGCTTCCATTCAGGAATGAACTTTGCCGGAGTTCTTGGTGCGCCTACCGTTTTTCTTTGCCAAAACAACCAATGGGCGATTTCCTGCCCTTATGACAAGCAAACGGGAAGTGAAACCATCGCCGCAAAAGGGGAGGCCTATGGAATACCCGCTGTGCGCGTTGACGGAAACGATGTTCTTGCTGTTTACAAAGTTGTTCTTAGCGCAGTAAAGCGTGCGCGCGCCGGCGAGGGACCAACTTTGATTGAAGCAGTCACTATGCGCATGGGGGGACACTCCACCTCAGACGACCCCAGTCGCTATGTTCCCGACGAAATGATGAATGAATGGGAACTTAAAGACCCTCGAAAACGATTCGAGGCCTGGTTGATTGCAGAAGGTCACGCAACAGCCGAGGAATTAGATAAAGTTGATTCCGAGTGTGCCGAAGAAACCGCAGAGGCGGCAAAAGCTGCTCAAGCGAAAGGGCGTCCAGCTCTCGACACCGTTTTCTCGGATGTTTACGCCGAGATTCCCAAGCACATTGCAGAACAACGCGATTGGTGCATTGGCCACTACTCCTCGCGCGGCGAGGGGGTTGACGAAAAAGGAGAATTCCCACTGTGAGTGAACTCACTCTTGTTCAGGCCGTCAATGACGGAATTAAAACGGTCATGCGCGAAGACGAATCCGTTCTCGTGCTGGGCGAAGATGTTGGCCCCAAGGGCGGCGTCTTTTTAGCAACCGATGGCGTCACTGCTGAGTTTGGCGAAGAACGGTGCTTCGATACACCGCTTTCCGAAGATGGAATCATCGGCGTTGGTGTTGGACTTGCAATGAATGGCATGAAACCCATTTGCGAGATTCAATTTCAGGACTTTATTTTTCCAGCCTTTGACCAAATTGTTTCTGAGGCGGCAAAAATGCGGTACCGCTCTGGCGGGCAGTACACGGTGCCCATGGTGATTCGCACTCCTTACGGTGGCGGGATTCGCGGCGGTTTGTACCACTCCCAATCTGGCGAGGCATACTTTTGCCACACACCTGGAATGAAGGTTGTGATTCCAAGTACACCCGCTGACGCGAAAGGTCTGCTGATTTCTGCAATTGAAGACCCAGACCCTGTTCTCTTTATGGAGCCGAAAGCTTTGTACCGTTCCTCCCGCGAGGAAGTACCCGAAGGCATGCACCGCGTTTCCCTTTCTACAGTTCGCGAAGTGACTTCCGGCAACGATGCGGTTGTTTTCTGTTACGGAGCAATGGTTCCGGTTTGTCAGCAAGCGGCAAACCGCATCCGCGAAGAACGCGGGAAAGAAGTTCGAGTGATTGACCTGCGGACTCTTCTTCCACTTGACGAGGAAGCTGTTTTGGAGGCTGCCAAAGAGTGTGGTCGCGTTGTGGTCGTTCACGAAGCCCCACGATTCTGCGGCTATGGCTCTGAAATTTCGGCCCTTATTGCGGAAAACGCGATTGAATACATGGAATCACCCATTGCCCGCGTGACTGGTTTTGATACACCTTTCCCGAATACCTTGGAACACTACTACATGCCCGATGCACGCCGGGTGATGGACGCAGTCGAGCGTGTTTTAGACTTCGAATAGGAACAAATAATGGCCACCCTTGAATTCAAACTTCCAGACATTGGAGAAGGCGTTCACGAAGGCGAAATCGTTCGCTGGATTGCCGATGAAGGTGCAAGCGTTTCTGAAGACGACCCAATTGTGGAAGTCATGACCGACAAGGCCACTGTTGAAATACCATCACCCATGACGGGGGTTGTTTCAAAGCAGCTTGTAAACGAAGGCGATGTCGCAAAAGTTGGTGATGTTATTTTTGTAATTGAAGGTGAAGGAGGTGGTGGCGCAGAAGCCCCTTCCGCTCCCTTGCCCGAACTTGCACCAGCTTCGGTTGACTCGCCACCACCTAAACCCCAATCGAAACGCGTTCTTTCCGGCGAAAAAGTATTGGCTGCTCCTGCCACCCGCCGCCTTGCGCGCGAGATGGGTATTGATCTTTCCGCCGTTGTCGGCACTGGAAAGAACGGGCGCATTCGGCCAAGCGATGTTCGCGGAACAAACCCATCAGAGACTCCTTCAGCCGAGCCAATTCCTTCTTTTGCTCCTGCAAGCTCACGCGAAGTGGAACAGATTCCATTCCGTGGTGTGCGTCGAAAAACTGCCGAGGCGATGTCGCGCTCGAAATTTACCGCCACGCACTTTAGTTTGATTGAAGAGGTAGATTGCACAGCGATGGGCGAAGCTCGTGCTAAAGCAAAAGAGGTTGGCGCTCGACATGGAGTCAAGGTGACCTGGATGCCATACATCATGAAGGCAACCGCGCTTGCCCTCATGGAGTTTCCCCAACTGAACGCAGAGCTAGATGAGTCTGCTGGAGTGATTCTCCAAAAGAAGTATGTAAATCTTGGAATTGCTGTGGACACTCCAAACGGATTGATGGTCCCAGTTGTTCAAGATTGTCACCTCAAAGGCTTGTTGCAATTATCAACGGAGCTTCTTGATGTCGCCACTCGTGCGCGCGAAGGAAAAGTAACACCCGCAGATTTTGCAGACTCTACTTTCACAATTAGTAATGCCGGCAACATTGGTGGCGTTATGGCGACACCCATTATTAACTTCCCTGAAGTTGCGATTATGGGCGTGCATACGATGCGAAAAATGCCACGCTGCGTTGGTGATGACATTGTTGCAAGAATGGTGATGAACCTCTCAATCAGCATCGACCATCGTGTTGTGGATGGCGCCGACGGTGCCCGATTCATGGTGCGTGTTCGGGAACTGCTGGAAGACCCATCCCTGATGCTTCTTTAGTCGTGACGGGTTACAGGACAGCTGAGCTCTTTGACGGGGAGCTCCTTCGCGTGCTTTCGGAGGACGGGTCTTGTCTTGTCGGAAAGAGCCCCTCTCAGCTGCCAAACATGGAGTCATGTTTGGAAATATTTCGCTCGATGCTTCTCACGCGAGTGATGGATGATCGATTGCTGAAACTTCAACGCCAAGGCCGCATCGGTTTTGTTGGAACTTCCACCGGGCAAGAGGCCGCAATCCACGGCTCGGCGGCAGCATTTGAAAGAAGCGACCTCATGTTTAGTGCTTTGAGAGAAGGTGGCGCAGCCCTCCAGCGAGGAGCTCCGCTGCACGAATACATTGGCCATATGTTTGGCAATGCCGAAGATACTGCCAAGGGTCGCCAGATGCCGAACCACTTTCAAAGTAAAGAGGCCAACTTTCCGTCTTGGTCTTCTGTTTTAGGTACACAACTTCCTCACGCGGTTGGAGCTGCCTTGGCTGCAAAGATGCGCGGTGAAGAACAAGTCGTGTGCGCCTACTCCGGCGACGGCACCACCAGCTCGAATGGATTTCATTCGGCCATGAACTTTGCCGGCGTGACAAAGGCGCCGATTGTTTTTGTTGTGGTGGATAACGGGTGGGCGATTTCGATGCCTTCATCAAAGCAAACGGGCTCCAGCAGTTTTGGTCGGAAGGCTGAAGCCTATGGAATGCCTGGAGTTGATGTGGATGGCAACGACGCTCTCGCTTGTTTTGTGGCGGTGAAGCGGGCGGTGGAGCGGGCGCGAAATGGAGAGGGGCCTTCTCTGGTGTCCCTTCGGACCTATCGGATTTTGGGCCATTCTTCCAGCGATGACCCCACCCGGTATCGAAACCCCGAAGAAGTTGAGTATTGGTCTCAACGCGACCCCATTGACCGCCTGGAGAAATGGCTCCTTGCCGAGTCTGCCATCAAAGAGGGGGATCGGAAGCGAATCCAGCATGAGCTTGCCGCCCTTGTTGCCTCGGCGGTTGAGCATGCAGAGGCGGTGGATTTGCCTCCTTTGGAGTCCTTGGTAGAGGATGTTTACGCCGAACCTCCCCGCCATTTGCGCCGCCAGGTCATTGAGGCCCTCCGTTTATTGGATGAAAAAGGGTCCGCCGATGCCCTTGAGGGCAAATTTCCCTTGTAATAACGGGTTTTTTTAGTTTTATTCAAAATAATTGTCCTCGACGCCGGATTTTTGGTTGTTGATAGGAGCGGGAGCCGTTTGGCCTCCAACTTCCCCTTTAGCCCCGATTCCCCTTGCTCCCTAAGCTCAGCCTCAGAATCTTTGCCCTTGCCGCCCTTCTTTCCATGGGCGCGTGTTCCAGTGGTGATGGATCTGGTGGCGTCGGCGGCGGAGCATCCAACTCCACCCTTCATTGGGCGGACGAGAATGGCGACGAACCACTTGGGACTGGCTGGGACCAACCTAACTCCAATTGGGGCGAAGAAAGCGCCCCCTCCAGCAGCAGTTAAGTAGAAGAGAAATCCATGAAATTCCAAGCCCAAAACTTCATTGCCTTTGCCGCAGCCACACTCTTGGCATCGACTGCCACGGGGAATCTTCTTCAAGGTGGGGGCGGCACTCCTTCTCCGCTGCATGTTTTTTTCCCAAATACTCCAGCCAAAGCCGCTGAGGTCAATGAAAATTTCACAACCCTAGAGTCGGATATTTGGAACTTGGACATCAACGGGAACCGCCTTGAAACGAAGTGGGATTCTGGGTTGGCATTAGTTGAGTCAGAAATATGGAATCTGGACAGCAACGGCAATCGGATTTCGGAAAAGTGGGACGATGGTCACCTCGCCCTTCAGATTGATTTGGATGCTGAATCAAACGCTCGCACAAACGGGGATATTGCCACCTTGCAAGACGCCCAGGACTATACGGACACAGAATTAGTCTCGGGATTAGCGCCTTACATTACGACTACAGATTCTGACACAAAAGATGCTGCCACCCTGCAAGATGCCAAAGACTATACCGACTCAGGGTTAGCGCCTTACATCACAAGGAGTGCGTCTGATGCAAACGATGCTGCAGTTTTGTCCGCTGCCAAAGACTATACGGACGCAGGGTTAGTGCCTTACATTACGACTGCAGATTCTGACACAAAAGATGCTGCCACCCTGCAAGACGCCAAGGGCTATACCGACACAGAATTAGCCGCAGGGTTAGTGCCTTACATTACGACTGTAGATTCTGACGCAAAAGATGCTACCACCCTGCAAGATGCCAAAGACTATACCGATGGCCAGGATGCCTCCCTGCAGGGCCAAATCGACGATAACGTAGATGACATTTACGAGCTCAACGCAATCGACCGCCACGGCAGTCAGCTTTGGGATACCGCCGGAACCTATTCATGGACTGTGCCTGCAGGTGTCCAAAAGGTATATGTCACCATCCTTGGTGCTGGTGGCGGTGCTGCTTCTAAAGATTCATCCTCCTATACCCAAATGTTCTCAGGAGGCGATGGTGCCTCATACTGGAAATATGAAATTCTTGTCGAAGGTGGCTACCAGGTTGACTTTATTGTTGGCGCAGGCGGCATTTCGAATCTAGGAGCCCCAACCACCGGAGGCGATGGGGATGCTTCCACTTTGGCTTACTTCGACTCTGACCCAAGCCACACCATTAGCATTATTGCAGATGGTGGTTCCGGCGCTCAGGTTAACACATACGGCGGTGGAAGCCATGGCACCAACGCAAGCCCACTACAGGGCCCATTGATGCGTAACAGCGGCAACGGCTCTAATGGCTCTCCAGCAGGCGCCGACGGAATGCTCCTTTTGGAGTGGTAGATAACACTGATTTCACTCCAAACAAAACAAACTTCACTCAAACAAAAAAATGCGACTTCTCTCAATCCTAATCCTTTCACTTCTTTGCATTAGCAGTCCGGCTATTCTTGCGCAGGACATCGGTCTTGAATTTGATGGCAGTGGAACTGCAGATTCCTTCATATCATTCCCAGATGAGCAACCTCCACGCTGGGCTACCGGAACGGAGTTTACTGTTCAGGCCATTATGCGCTCAAACCCAGGCTGTGGCGCTTCGGGGACCTGCAATATTTATTTGCGCCAAGAGCAAAGTGGAGTTGGGAATGAAAATAAGATGTTTCGAGTGAAGGATGATGGGAGTTTGTCAGTTCTTTATGTAGGGTCCATCGACGCAATTGCTTCCACAGCCGCCGGCGTATTCCCTATGGATGGTTCTTGGAATCATGTTGCATTTGTCCACCGTGCTGACAGGACTTGGGACATTATGGTAAACGGGACTTCTCAATTGTCCGGTACCGGCAACGGTGATCCCATTGAATATTCATCGGGCACCGAGACCATTGTTGGGAAGGGCGACGGATTTCAGATTACAAGCTTAATGGTATCGAATGTTGATCGACCAGTAAGCAGTTTTGCCGGAATGGGCCCATTTGTTGGAGATGGTCATTCCATTCTTTTAGTTCAGTTTGAAGCAGGTGCCGGAGATAAGGTTTACCACGACTACACAAGTGGGTATCCCATTCCAATGGTGGGCACAATCAATGGACTTGCCTATTGGTTTGATGGAGTCGATTTCGATGGTGACGGCATTAATGATGTAGATGAAGCTCAGTATGGAACTAGTATTTCCGACCGCGACTCTGATGACGATTCCATTGGGGACTACGCCGAACTCAATGCTCCTTTTGGGTGGAATCTCGACCCAGCCAACCCTGATTCAGATGGCGATGGAATCCACGATGGATGCGAGATAGGCAATGGAGTCAATGCTGGGATGGATTCCGATCTCGATTTGTGTATTGATGGAACTGATTCAAACGCATACCAGTATGACCACGACAGAACTACTGTGACGAACCCAGACGACATTGATTCTGATGATGACGGCATTGATGACGGAGCTGAAGATGCCAACTTTAATGGCTCGAAGGACTCTGGTGAAACAGATGCTGCAAACCCTGACACCGATTCAGACTATTTGTTTGATGGGCTAGAAATCGGTCTGGATACCAGTATGGTTGGCACAGGTACCGATTTGTCCGTTTTTCAATCAGATGCGGATACCGCTTCTACAACAGACCCACTTAATCCTGATACGGATGGTGGAAGTCTTAAAGACGGTCAAGAGGACTTGAACCATAATGGTGCGGTTGACGGGTTGTACGAAACTGACCCCACACCACCCATGACGATAGATGATAATTGGGATTTAACCCATTACGACTACACCTGGTACGCCGGGCAGCATGTTTATGTAGATGGGTGGAGCTTGGACCAAGGGACTGTGATGCTCTTTTTCTCAACGGGCGCTCCAGGGAGCTCTCACAATCCACACACAGATTTAACCTTTAACTTGGCAGCCCCTGTCCGGTTTCCAGGCACCCAAACAGTCGACCCGAATGGAGAGGTAAGGTTCCAAGGAAAGGTCCCATTAGGCATGGCTGGGGTTATTATCCACATGCAGGGGCTTGAAATTGTTGAGGAACCCGGTGTTGGTACGGCCTACCGCCTTTCCAGGAACATTAACCGCCAAATTCTCTAGCGAGTTAGTTTTCCGGAACCCTCCCGCAGCGGCGGTCCTCTTACCCAGGGCCGCCGCCTTTTTTTGGCCAGCCCATGGAATGAAAGGGGTGTTAGCGAGCTTAATACACGAAAAACTCGGCAATTACTAGGAATTCGCAAAAATTCTTGGGATATAATTGCTCGTCAGGTTTTTCCTCTGATTTGTCCTCCCATCCCCTTGCCTCTCCTTGAAAACTGACTTCGAAACCACTTTG
Organism: Planctomycetota bacterium; assembly: GCA_030748415.1. GTDB lineage: Bacteria > Planctomycetota > UBA1135 > UBA1135 > UBA1135 > UBA7888. Next base: position 55,081 of record JASMMA010000003.1, on the reverse strand, counting down.
AAGCCAATCGCCCTCAAACTGGGCCTGGTTCTCCTCCTCCTTTTGACTTCCTGTAAATCCGGGGAAAACTCTGGAGGTGGCAGCGCTGGCGGTGGAGCGAGCAACGATCAATTGACCTGGGACGACCCCAACACAACCTGGGACAACGCCAATTGGCAATAGGTATTTAGATTCATGAAACTACGCCCACAAACATTTATCGCATTTTCCGCAGCAACGCTTCTTGCGGCGTCTGCCACTGGAAACTTCTTTGGTGGAGACCTTGGTCTTTTCGGTTTCGGGAGCTCTACATCCACTCCTAGCCCCATCATTGAATTTGTTGCAGGAAGTCCAGCACGTTCCGCTGAAGTGAACTCCAACTTCGACGCCCTTGAGCGTGATTTGTGGGAGCTGGATGTCAACGCGAACACCGGCGAAAGGAATCGAATAAAAAGTTATATCTGGAGCCTGGATGCCAACGGCAACAAGCAATACAACTTTGGTGAAGAAGCCTTTAACGCGGTCTTTTCACTTGATGCAAATGGCAACCTCATTAATGAATACGAGATTGCTGACGGCTTGACTCTTGATGCAGCAAAGAATTACACAGATGCGGAGTTGGGGATTGAGTCTGCAAACCGCGCGGCTGCTGACCAGCTCACGCTCGATGCTGCAAAGAACCATGCTGATTCTGGCGATGCGGCAGTAGGGCTTTTGGTTGCAGCTGAAGAACAGGCAAGAATTAACGAAGATGCCCGAATCGAGGCAAAGGTGGACCAGGAGGCACTTGACCGAGCCACCGGTGATGCAGTCTTAGATGCGAAGATAGACCAAGAAATCATTGATCGCGGTGATGCCGACTCTGTTCTGGATGCGAAGATAGACCAAGAAATCTTGGACCGTGGTGCCGCTGACTCTGTTCTGGATGCGAAGATAGACCAAGAAATCATCGACCGCGTTTCCGAGGACAGCCGGGTGTTAGTAGAAGCGAATAATTACACGGACACAGAAGTATCCAGTGAAGCTGCAATACGGTCAGGAAAAGATGTTGCTCTCGACGGCCGCATTGACCAAGAAATCATTGATCGAACTTCAGAAGATGATCGAGTTTTATCCGAAGGGCAGGCCTATGTTGACCAGGAAGTTGATGCCGAAGAAGCCGCTCGCATTGCTGCTGACCTTGCCTTGGACACGAAGATTATTCAGGAAACAACCGACCGCATTGCAGGCGACACTGCCCTTGATGGCAAGATAGACCAAGAGGTTTTGGACCGCATTGCTGATGTGGACTTGGAAGAAGCGGACAGGATTGCTGATGTGGACGCGGAAGAG
>JASMMA010000003.1:0-53671 GCA_030748415.1 Planctomycetota bacterium | reverse complement strand
GAAGAAGCGGATCGCATTGCTGCTGACCTTGCCTTGGACACGAAGATTGTTCAGGAAACAAACGACCGCATTGCTGGTGACACTGCCCTTGATGGCAAGATTGACCAAGAGGTTCTGGACCGCATTGCTGATGTGGACTTGGAAGAAGCGGATCGCGTTGCTGCCGACCTTGCACTGGACACGAAGATTGTTCAGGAAACAAATGACCGCATTGCTGATGTGGATACCGAAGAAGCTGAGCGAGTCGCCGATGTGAACGAGGAAGAGTCTGATCGCATTGCCGATGTAAATGATGAAGAAGATGCTCGAATCTTGGATGTCGATATTGAGGAAGCCGCTCGGGTTGCAGGCGATGATGCCCTAGAGGCGCTCATCCACGCCGAGATTGCAGCACTGTCTGCCTATGTGGATGCAGCCATAGCAGCACTATCTGCTTATGTCGATGCGCAAGATGCCCATCTCCAACTTCAGATTGACGACAACGCAAACTCAATCGACCTTCTTACGACCATCTCCAACGACCACGAAGATCGCCTTTTGGTTCTTGAGGACCCCGAGCGTCACGGAAGGCAGAACTACCACACTCCTGGAACTTACTCGTTTACCGTTCCCACTGGCGTAAACCGAATCTGGATAACGGCAGTAGGTGCTGGGGGTGGGGCCGCAACCCGTGGACAGGGCTTGAAACTATTCACTGGAGGCGATGGCGCTTCCTACTTCCAATACGAATTGGATGTCCAAGCCGGCCAACAAATTGATTTTGAAATTGGCGTTGGTGGTGCCTCCGTCATTGGCCCTGGTTTGCAGGCTGAGAAAGGAGATTCCACCTATGTTGATTGGGACGGCGATCCATTCAATGGGGCAGGTTTAGAAGCAAAAGGTGGCAAGGGTGCCGATGTTCTAGACCCCTATGGCGGGTCAAATGGTGCCAATTCTTTCCCCATCGAAGGCCCGATGCTCCGCTGGAATGGAAACGGTTCCCAAGACCCGACCCTCCCCGGCGGCGACGGAATGGTACGCCTCGAGTGGTAATGCTTGCCTCTCCTTCGCCAACTTCGCAAAATGCACCAGTTTTTCGCGCCACACATAGGAAGTTGCTCTTGCCGAGTTCCTAAATCTCCCATAGACTGAACAAACCCCAAAATTAACTCCCCCCTCCTCAATTACACCTCTTCTTCATGCGTATTACAGCCCCACTTTCTCTTCTCCTTTTCCTCGCAGCCAATATGCCAGCGCAGGACCATGCTCTTCAGCTTGATGGCCGCCTTGGAGACGCCTCCATCCACTTTGGATGGGAAAATATCATGGCCACTGGCACTGAGTTCACAGCCGAGGCCCGCGTCCGGGCCAACACTTGGTGCACAAACCCTGGTGACTTCGATGTCTTTAGTCGTTTCGAAACCCGTCCAGGTGGTGAACAGAAGCGACTGACGATTCATGCGGATGGTTCGATTTCTGCGATTTATCGTGGCTCAGTTGACCAATGGGTAACGACTGCCCCAGGCGCATTCCCCCGCGACCAGGATTGGCACCATGTTCGCTTTGTTCACGATGCTGCGAACAACTGGAAAATTCTAGTTGACGGAACTGTCCACGCTTCTGGAACTGGGAACGGATTCCCAATAGCCTTCTCGGCAGGCCTAGACACTGTCATTGGTCATGGAAATGGCTATCAAATTACAAACCTTCGTGTTTCCGATGTTGCTCGCCAAAACAACGCCAGCGGAAACAGCTTCTCTGGTGACTCCAATGCCATTCTTCTCCTTCACTTTGAAGAAGGTAGTGGAACTGAAGTTCATCACGATAATGTAACTGGTTTTCCCCGCACCATGGTTGGAACGATTCATGGCCAAGGGTGGTGGGTGACTGGAGAAGGTGGTGACTTTGACGATGATGGTCGCACTGACAACCAGGAACTTGCAGATGCAACAAATGTTTTTGACAAAGATTCCGATGACGATGGGTTGTCTGACGGCGAAGAAAATACAAACGGCACGAACCCATTAAGTATCGATTCTGATGGCGATAACATTCAGGACGGTACTGAGCTAAGCCATAGTTATGGCGACGAGGAAATTGGCAATGATGACATTTGTTATGGCGGCACTGACTTAAATGTCTTTATGCAAGACCAGGACACTTCTGATTCCACAGACCCCCTTGATCAGGACACCGATGATGATGGACTTTCTGATGACCAAGAGGATTTAAACCTTGATGGTGAGTGGAAGCGTTCACAAGGCGAAACAGACGCTGCAAATGTTGACTCAGACCGTGATGACCTTTGGGATGGTCTTGAAGTTGGTATGGGCGCTCCAGTGAACCCTGATACCGACCCTCATGTTTTCCAAGCCGACCAAGACCCAAGCACCCAAACTGACCCGCTAAAAAAAGACACGGACAATGGTGGTCTTGATGACGGCAAAGAAGACATCAACCACAACGGCGCAGTTGATGGTGTTTTCGAAACGGACAATCTCTGGAGCACAGATGATTACTGGGAACTCACCGTTCACCCATCCACATTGCAAATTAACCAATTTGCATACCTGAATTGTGACCGTTGCTTTAACGGAAGCTCCGTTGTCATGATGTACTCTTTCGCCGGATACGGCGCAACTTATTTCGGCATAATTGAAGCAACCGTTGCATTGGCTCCTCCAGTTCAACGCCTTCCTAATGACTACGCTTACATGAACGACGCGCTTCTCATCCGCGAGCGACTCCCGAACGACCCAGCTCTGTCAGGAGAACGCCTGTTCTTGCAAGGAGTAGAGCTGTGCGACGAACCTGGACAAGGCATGCGCTATCGCCTTTCTAACCCTGAAGACGCTCTGATTCAGTAGCATTCTAGGGAACCAATTAAAGCGGTGGTCGTCCAAATAGGGCGCCACCGTTTTTTTTACCCCCCCGCGAATACCAAAAAGATGCGAATCCCCATCACCCTTGTGGCCGCCCTTCTCCCTGTTATCCCACGCATGGCTCAGGGCGAGCACTACCAGACCGATCTCCTCCAGTCCGCAACTCTTCCCTTGGTTGCCTTGCGTGCAAGAAAGCCCCTAATCGTTCTAAACCTCCAGGCAACGGATTACGATCCGTTTGCGAGCCAAGTTTTGCGGGGTCCGTCCGGCGACCTATTCCCGGCGATTTGTGGCTAGGGTTAGGATGGGGTGAAATGTTTGCCGCCCTTCTCCTGTTTCTAGCTCAAAACGAGACCACCCTTCCCCCTGGCGGCCATCCCGAAATCTTGGAAGCCATGCGGGCAGACCGGGACGCCCAGCGGCATTTATCTGATGGAGGCGGTAAGGCTTGGTTAGCCCAAAAGGAGTCAGATTTGGAGATAGAAGCGGGGAAACAAGGGCTTTGGCGCATTACTTACGAGGTGGGCGAGCACGGAATATCTAAAGATGGAATGTTGTTTTTGCAGGTCTCTCCTTTTTGGGGTTGGTCTAGCCCACGCCCAGCAGGTGAAGCGGATAATTTTCCAGGCGCCACCTTTGTGAAGGTGCATGCCCAAGGTGTTGAGTGGGAGGCGAAGACCATCGACAAACAACTAATGGTGGTCCAACTTAAGAAGCGTGGTCTTCAGAAAGGCGAACGAGTCGAATTTATTTACAAAGGAATTGCCGACCGCTATTCCGAAGAAAGCCAAGCCTTCTGGGTGTCCGTGGATGGGGACGGAGATGGAATACGTTCTATTGTTGAAGACTCCGACTTAACGGTTCGGGTTAAGGCTCGTGAGGCCGTTGGGATGCACATAGTCCTTCCAACAACAGCAGAACCAGGCGACACTGTCCGACTCCAAGTTTCCTATCTAGATGCCGTTGGAAACCTTAGCCCAGGTCAGTTTGGCGACATCTTTTTCGACCTCCCTTCGGGTCTTGAGTTTTCGGGCCCTATTTCTCTTCATGCCGGGAGTGGGGGAGTTGATTTAGTGGCTTCCAAGGAAGGGATTTATACAGTCAAAGGAACAGGGCCTGCCGGTGAAGCGACTTCAAACCCAATGGTTGTCCGAAAGGGGGTTGAGTCAATTCTATGGGCTGACTTGCAAGTGCACACGAGTCTCTCTGATGGAACAGGGAGCCTGGACGAGGTTTATCACTACGCCCGAAATGTTGCAGGTTTGGATGCGGTTTGTATTACCGACCACGACCACTGGGGAATGAAATTTTTGGACCAGAACTCAGAAATGTGGGATGAAGTAAAAGCCTCCGCCGCAAAGTGGAATGAGCCAGGACGCTTCGTCGCATTCTTGGGTTATGAATGGACCAACTGGGTTTACGGACACCGGCATGTTATTTTTCCAGGCGACGAAGGAACGCCGTGGTCTTCTATTGATGAAAAATGGGACACTCCTCAAGAACTTTGGGAAGAACTAAAAGGAAGCGGCGCCTTAACAATTGCACACCATTCCGCTGGGGGACCAGTTCCAATTGATTGGAGGATTCCTCCAGACCCCGAATGCGAACCAATTACGGAAGTTGTTTCAGTCCACGGTTCCTCCGAAGCCGCAGACTCTCCGGGAAGAATCTATTCGGCCAAGGAAGGGAACTATGTCCGGGATGCCCTTGGCCTCGGCTATCAACTTGGGTTTATTGGCAGCACTGACGGCCACGACGGCCACCCCGGACTATCTCAACTTGCCGGAGCAAGCGGCGGACTTGCCGCCATTCTTACAAACGATAGAACGCGCTCTGGAATCCTGAAGGCCCTTCGAGAACGCCGTTGTTACGCAACCAATGGCCCGCGCATTGGGTTGCGCTTCAAATTGGATACTGCCTCGATGGGCGGAACCCTCCAAATGGGGGATAAAGAACTCGAGCTTATCTGTCGCGTGATTGGAACCAACACAATTGATTTTGTGGATGTTATTTATAATGACCAGATTGCTCGCCGGGTCGATGGAAAAGGAAAATCACTTTTCTTTTTCAACATCCAAGTCCCGCCCATGAAGCCTGGTGACTTCGTTTACCTCCGAGTTCAACAAAAAGATGGCGGCATGGCCTGGTCCAGCCCGATTTTTTGCGAATAGACTCGGAGTCAATTCGTTGCATTATGCAACAAACCAATATCACGAAGAATTTCCTTCCGTTCTTCGCCTTGTATTACACGATCTAAATTTGGAAAGAAAGCCGCGCGCTCGCGCTCGTCGTGATGTTTAAGGACTTCCTTGAGCATGTGTTCCTCTTCAATTACAGCAACCCGCTCCCGACCCGAAATCGAGCCGACTTTTTCCAGAGCAACAATTCGAGCGAGGGCCTTTTCCATTAATCGCTCCAACTTGCGATGTTCCGCAAGCAAAAGCTCCGCAGTACAACCGACTTGCTCCTCAACACGCTGCGAAAAGATTGGAATCAAATGGGTATCTTCTTTGGAAATGTGGTCCTTTAGAGAAACAATGAATGCCTCTAGTTTTGAACGGGCTTCATTAAGCTCGCCCAAAGCGACACACTCTTGGTGAGCAAGAAGGAGCTCCATGAGGCCTTCGTGGACAAAAGCGAGGTCGGCGAAAGAGGGGGATGAGGTGTTCTCCGGCATGGCCTATAATCAGGGTCGCAACAGGGCTCCAACCCCCGGAAAAGTGGGGGTCAGGTTTCTGGAATAAACCACAATACACACTCCATCCATGACAAAAACCCAATGTGACGCAGTTGTTCTGGGAGCAGGCCCAGCAGGATATGTATGTGCAATTCGCCTTGCTCAATATGGCAAGAAAGTGGTCTGCGTGGAGCAGTCGGAGCTTGGTGGAACCTGTCTCAATGTTGGTTGTATTCCATCGAAGGCGCTGATTTCTGCAGGGCATTTTTTGGAGTCGATTAAGCATGCTTCTGATATGGGGATAACGGTTGGTGACCCCGAATTAGATATCCAAAAGCTGGTGTCCTGGAAGGAAAAGGTGGTGAAACGACTCACGGGTGGAATCGGGATGCTTCTCAAGTCTCGGGGGGTTGAAGTGCTCCGCGGCCGCGCAAGCCTGCTAAGTGCAGGCAAGCTAGAAGTTGCAACCCCCGACGGAAAAGTAGTGGTTGAGGCCAGAGATGTTGTTTTGGCTACGGGCTCCGAGCCAGCACCCATTCCAGGGTTCGATTTTGGCCCGCATGTTTGGTCCAGCACCGAAGCTCTTTCACCAACGGAGATTCCCAAGCGACTCTTAGTGATTGGTGGCGGGGTAATCGGAATGGAGCTCGGTTTGTTTTACCGACAAGCCGGATCAGAAGTGACAATTGTTGAATTCATGGACCAACTATTGCCTGGCATTGACCCCGAACTCGTCAAGGTTGTTCAGCGCCGCGCAAAAAAAGCAGGAATCAAAATTCATGTATCGACTGCTGCACAATCATTTTCCGAAGAGAGCGATGGGCTAACTGTAGCCGTTGAGACTAAAGGGAAAACGAAGGAAATCCAGGCCGACAAAATCTTGCTTACAGTGGGCCGCCGGCCGGTTGCCCCCAGCGGCTTAGAAGCTGCTGGCTTGAAAACAGACAAGCGTGGTTTTTTGGAAACAAACGACTGCTGCCAAACAAAAACTCCCCACATTTATGCAATCGGTGACCTTTGCCACGGTCCAATGCTCGCCCATAAGGGCTCCGCAGAAGGATTAGTCGCTGCTGGCCATATTGCTGGAAAAGGGGGTGCAAAATGGGATCATTCAGTTGTTCCTGGAGTGATTTTTACCGATCCAGAAATTGCGTGCGTTGGCTTGAGTGAAGCCGAAGCAAAAGAGCAAGGTCTTGAAGTGAAAATAGGTCGTTTCAACTTTGCCGCAAATGGCCGAGCGCTTTCCATGCACGCTGCTGAGGGTTTAGTGAAAGTCGTAACGAATGCCGCAGATGACAGTTTATTAGGGGTTCATATGGTTGGCCCCAATGTTACTGACATGATTTCTGAAGCTGCCGTTGCAATTGAAGCGGGGCTCACTGCAGAAGATATCTCTCTGACCATTCATCCCCACCCAACGCTTTCTGAAGTTTTTATGGAAGCTTGTGAAGATGTGCATGGACTATGCGTCCATTCACCTAAGTAGCAAGAGCCAATGCCCTTTAGCGTTGCTAAGGAATGGGAAGTCCGGGATATTTCCGGCACCTCCTTTGCGGATTCTGAGAATGTCCAAAATGAAATTTTGGATGCTCATGACGGTTCCAAGGACACATTACTGCTTTGCGAATTTGAGCCCGTTCTCACAGTCGGCCGTGCAGGAGAAGCCGAACAGTACAAAGGACTTGGCCTTCCCATTTTTGAAGTGGCGCGCGGGGGCAAGGCCACCTTTCATGGCCCTGGGCAATTGGTCGCATACCCAATCATTGGCCTCAAGGATAATTCTCGCGACTTGCATGCTTACCTTAACGGCCTCGAAGAGGCTCTTATCAGGACTGCAGCCGACTTTGCTCTTGAGGGCACAAGGGACCCACGAAATACCGGTTGTTGGGTTAATGGGAGAAAGCTGGCCTCGATTGGGGTAGCAGTTCGCCGTTGGGTGACTTATCACGGTGTGGCAATTAATGTCATGACTGATTTAGATTGGTTCCGTCGATTTGACCCATGCGGTATGGAACCAGATGTAATGACAAGCTTTGCTCGAGAACTTAACAACCCTCCATCCATGCACGAAGTGAAAGAAAAGCTTGCAAGAAACCTGCGAGTTGTCCTAAGAGAAAAAGAATGAGCCCCCGAGCAACTTCTCTGAACGCTATTTTTCGTCCTCAATCTGTGGCGGTCATCGGTGCAAGCCGGAAAAAGAACCAGATAGGGCATGAAATTGTCGCCAACCTAATGGAGGGTGGGTTTACTGGGCCCGTCTATCCCGTCAATCCAACTGCAAAGGTGGTTCACTCTACGCGCTGTTATTCAAAGGTGACCGACATTCCGAATCCCGTTGATTTTGCCGTTCTTGTGGTTCCAGCAAAATATGTTCTTGCAGCGGCCAGAGATTGCGCAAAGAAGGGGGTAAAAGGTTTGGTCTGTATTTCTGCGGGCTTTGGCGAAACTCGTGGTGAGGGCCCAAAACGCCAAAAGGAGCTTGTTGATATTTGTAGGAAAAGTGGCATGCGCTTAGTTGGACCAAACTGTATGGGTGTATTGAACACCGACCCAGAGATTTCCATGAATGCCACATTTGCTTTTAACACTCCCTTGCCCGGTGGTGCTGCGTTTATGTCTCAATCCGGCGCGCTCGGCGAAGCTATTCTTGCCGACGCAAAAGATATTGGAGTTGGAATGAGCATGTTTGCAAGCCTTGGAAACCGCGCCGATGTTTCTCCAGCCGATTTGTTGGAGTATTGGGAACACGATTCGCGCACCGAACAAATATTGATGTACCTCGAATCCTTTGGGGACCCGGAACAATTTATGGCTGCTGCGAGAAGGGTTTCGAGAAAGAAGCCCGTCATTGTTGTGAAGTCAGGCCGCACCGCTGCCGGCGCCAAGGCTGCCATGAGCCATACCGGATCCCTTGCTGGTTCAGAAGCCGCAGCCGATTCCTTGATGGCACAATGTGGTGTCCTTCGGGTAGATTCGATGAAGGAGCTCTTCACTCTTGCCACTGCTGCGCAAACTGGGAAGCTACCAAAAGGAAATCGAGTTGCGATTGTCACGAACGCCGGCGGACCTGCGATTTTGGCAACGGATTCTTGCGGCGACCAAGGATTGGATGTAGTTCAGCTGTCTGAAAAAACTGAAAAAAGAATCCAAGAGGGGATTCCCGTTGAAGCATCTGCCTCCAACCCAGTGGATTTAATTGCAACCGCCGACGCTGACCGATTCGACCACGCCCTAAAAGCTGTTTTGGCTGACAGAGGAGTCGATATGGTTTTGGCGATTTTTGTATCGCCAGTCATGATTGATGCCGCCGCTGTTGCAAAAGTGTTCACTCGACACGCGAAGCGTTCGTCGAAACCAATTGTTGCCTGTCTGCTTGGAAAGGAGCGTGGTTTCGAAGCAGTTGACATCTTGGCAGATGCTGGTGTCGCGAATTACAGATTTCCAGAAGATGCCGCAACAGCTCTTTCCGGGTTATGGAAACTCTCGAAGTTGCGCTCTGCCGATGACTCAGGTGGTCCACGCTTTCGAGTTCAAAAAAAGCGAGGGCGCGCCGCTATAGAAAATGCCCTAAATGAGGGTCGAGAAATGTTGAAAGGCATGGAGCTCTACGAGCTTTTGTCTTCCTATGGGATTCCAGTTGTCCCTACTCGTTTGGTTCGAACCTTGGACCAAGCTTTGAAGGCCACTCGCGAAACTGGATGGCCCGTAGTCCTAAAAGTAGAAGCCCAGGGAGTTGTTCACAAGAGTGACCTGGGTGGCGTGATTCTGGATATTCGGACTGAAGATGAATTAGCTTCCGGCTGGGAGGAATTGGAGAGCCGCTTTCGGAAACAATGTCCAGACATGAGGGTCTTGGTTCAATCGCTCCGCCAGCACGGCATAGAAACCTTTATGGGCGCAACAACGGATGCTCAGTTTGGCCGATTGCTTGCCTTTGGGCTTGGGGGTATTCATGTAGAGGTCCTTAAAGATGTAGTGTTTCGCCTTCACCCTCTTTCTCGAGTCGATGCCGAGGGAATGGTGGAAGGCATTCGGGCAGCCTCTATGTTTGAAGGGGTTCGTGGAAAGCCACCCGTTGACAAGGAGCAGTTAGTTGAGATGCTCCTTCGTCTTGACCGAATGTTGACCGATTGTCCAGAAATCTACGAGCTTGACTTTAACCCATTTCTCGCGGCTTGGGACTCGAGCGAGTCTTGTGTCTTGGATGTGCGGGTTCGGCTGAAGAAATCTTAAGCTTCAGTTTTTAAACTTCCCTGCAACTCCTTAAGGAGTGAGTCTCGCTCAGAAGTGAGATAGGAGCGAAGCCTCTTCATGGATAGTAAGCGAACTAGAACCATGAATTCCTCCCATGCCTCCCGTCGTCGTCGAAAGAAGAAACTGCCGTAAATACCAGAAAAGCCCAAGAAAGAGAACACCATCAAATAGTCGAAAAGATGAAACGAGTTTAGGTTGAAAACCGCTCGGCTTAACCAGATTGAACACCCAATCCACATTGGGAAAAATAGACAACCACCCAACACCTTCACTGTTGCCACAATGTCCTCTTCAGGTTTCCCAATCCTTAACGCTGCCACGATTAAAAGTGTTGGAGGAAACCAAAACAAAAAGCCCAATGCGGCCAAGGGTAAACCAAACAAAGTGGCAACTACATTTTGAACAGTAAACCAAGCTACACGACCGGGAGAACATGGAGCGTCTAGCTGTTCAACTGAAAGACCAAGCTGTTTGAGGCGGGAATCAAATCCCGCAAGTCGCTCCTTTAGTCGCAAAAGTTTTTTGGGATTTTTTTCAAAACTTTCCTTTCCTTGACTAGCCAAGTTGCGGAGATGAGTTACCCGATGACCACAATCGTCGCCTAAAATTTTGGTTGCCAGTTCGAGAATTGGAAAATCTTCCCAGCGCTCTAAGTCCAACATTACTTCTCGCAATGCAATATCAATTTCATTTGTTAGAGCCAGGGCCCCCTCTTTAGAGTTTTGATTCCAGACATCGACAAATGGGGCAACATCAACGGGTTCCCCAATTTCAACGGCGAGGTTGCTGCGGAATCGAGTTTTGCTTCTGTAAACAACTCCGACGGGAACAACTTTGGTTCCAAGGGGTATCCCTGCGAGAGCTTCAGCGCCCAGGGCCATCCGCGCTGCCCCTGTTTTTAATTTTTGAAGACCTGGTTCGTTGTGGCTAATGCCCTCTGGGAAAAGAAGAACTGCTCCACCCTGGGCAAGCTCCGCATGAACAGCATCAAAGGCGCCTCGGTTTAATTTGGTGTCATGCCCATCTTGCGGGCGATAAACAGGGATTGCCCCGACTTGTTTAGCGAGCCACCCCAAGATTGGCATTCGAAAAACGGGCTCTTTCCCCAAAATTTTGACCGGTCTTCCGGCAACCCGGGCCACGACAATTGGGTCAACGAGCCCGTTGGGGTGGTTGGCGACAATTACAAGCGGACCACTTGGCGGCACCTTGCCGCCGAGGTGTGAACGCCTATAGAAAAGGTCGAGGACCCAGAAGAAGAAGCGGAAGATCATCCGCCCCTATTATCACACACAGGCGAAAGGAATCGAGAGGGTATAGCTACCTTCTTTCATTTGACTCTTCACCTGGAAACCGCAATTGTGGAATACTTTAAGCATAGGTGAGTTCTCGAACTGAACATATGCCGTGAAGCCCTCTATTCCGTTTTCTTGAGCTGCCAGCAGCAAATCCTGAAGAAGGGCAGACCCAATTCCCAGGTGTTGCCACTCGTCCTCCACAGTGAAGGCAACATCTGCTTTGCCATTCCCTGGATTAAGGGAATACTGGGCTAGCCCAACCATTTTTCCATGACCGGGCTTGCCAATCATTGCCACCTGTGCATATTTGGTTTTGTAGTCAATATCCATAAATTCCCGAAGGCTCGCATGCCCAATGGAGCGGACAGTTGCCAGGAATCTTCGATGAACCGTTATTGGAGAACAACGACGGAACATTTCCCGAAGCATTGGCTCGTCAGTACCTCGAAGGGGCCGCAACCGGAGCATTTCGCCATTCCTTAGTTTGAGTGAACGCTCGAACTGATCGGGATACTCAGCGACTGTTGGGGCTTTGGGTTGGTCATTGTAAATGTAAGCCCGATCTTTGATAGCTTCGAATAGTTCTTCTCTGAACTTAGGGTGAGCAACATGAATCAATTCCATTGCCCTTTCTCGAACTGTTCGCCCATGTAAATAAGCAGTTCCCCATTCAGTAATTACATAATGAACATCCGCCCGACTTGTAACAACACCAGCCCCTTCGGCAAGTGATGGAACAATTTTTGAAATCGTTCCTCCTTTTGCAGTCGAGGGCATTGCAATGATGGGCTTGCCACCTTTTGACATTGCAGCGCCTCGGATGAAGTCCACTTGTCCACCGACACCGGAGTAAAATCGAGTCCCCTGAGAATCAGAGCAAACTTGACCCGTTAAATCTACTTGTAGAGCAGAGTTAATACAAACAATCCCAGTATTCCGCGCAATGACGACCGGGTCATTCACATAATCAGAGCCTCGAAATTCGCAAGCAGGGTTGTCGTGAATGAAGTCGTACAAGTCCCGCGAGCCCATCGCGAAGGAAGCGACAATCTTTCCACGGTGGATGTTTTTGTTGGAGTTGTCGATGACACCTTTTCGGACAAGGTCAACAACGCCATCGGAGAGCATTTCGGTATGAATCCCTAGCCCTTTTTTATCTCCAAGCGCAGCGAGGACAGCATCGGGGATTTTTCCAATGCCTAACTGAAGGGTTGAGCCGTCTTCTACCAAATCTGCGACAAAGCGGCCAATTCGATTTTCCACAGCACCGGGGGGATCCGAAATAAGTTCAGGTATTTCACGGTCAACATCAACCAGCCATTTGATTTTGTCAACATGTAGGAAAGACTCTCCATGGGTTCGCGGCATGTTGGGGCAAACTTCGGCAATGACCATGTCCGCGTTTTCAACGGCGGACTTCACGACATCGACGCTCACCCCAAGGCTCACAAAACCCGATGAGTCCGGAGGGGAAACGGTTACAAGGGCAACGTCCAAGTGGAGGTTTCCACCAGGCCGAAATAGCTCCGGGATTTCGTGTAGGTGTATTGGGGTGTAATCCGCTCGCCCCTCTTGGACGGCGTTCCGAACATTCGCCCCGATGAAAAGGGCGTTATGGCGATACCTTCCTGCGAACTCGGGAGTAGCCGTCCGGTCATCTCCCAAGGTCATTATTTGAACTACTTCCGCGTCATCGGGGCCAGCATCGTGGCGTGCAAGTTCCTGAATCAAACGGAGAGGTGCAGCAGCACCCGAACCGAGAAAAACCCGGCTTCCGGATGGGATTTTGTTGACAGCTTCAAGCGGGGAAAGGAACTTTTTCATTCCCCTTCTAATAAACCCTGCTTCTGCAAACGCCAGCCCTAAGTTGCAAAAAACCGCAACAAACAGGCTTGCCTTATTGGATAACCATTTGAACCGGGGTTGCTACGGTTCGCACTTGGTATCCAGAGGGGATGACATCTTGGTAGGTAGCAAAAATTCCATAAATGGTCATTCCACGGAAGCTTGGATTATTGGGGACCGTAGTGCTGACCATCATGAATTCATTGGAAGGTACCAAACCAGACCACCCACTTTGGTTATGTGTGGCATCCCATCCAGCGTCTAAGTTTGCTGGGATGTGAGTTCCTCCAACCGTGATTCCGGGTGAGGTATTCAGGGTAATCCAACCCTGATAAAGGCGGCCGACCTCGCCAGGTGCGTACCAAATCATGCTCATCGGGTTGCCTACAGATGGCGGAACGGTGACGGTGATGTAGGAAGAGTTTCCCCCTCCGCTCCAGGGTGTAGTATCAGCATCGTTTGTTGCTCCGGGCGTTCCTTTGTCGCCTAATCCGTAAGTTCGAATCCCATCTGAGAAGTTAGTAGAGGAAGAATCCCCAAGCAAATCTTCGCGCTCTGCGGATTTACCATAAGCTCCAGGCCATGAGGTAGTCCAAGAAACTTCATCAAGTGTGGTTGAGCCTCGACGGAGCCGTGCGGTGTCGGTGGTGGACATCGAAAACCGCCCCGAAGGCCAAACCATATGAGGCCTTGTGCCACCGTTTCTTGAAGGCAATCCGTCGGAAGCAAGCAAAAGTTCATCACCCGCCTCCAGCATAAAGGGTGCTCGAATGGTAAAAGAGTTGCTTCCCAGATCAGAGACGATTACCAAATCAGTGCTTACAGCTTCGGATTCCCTAGCACCAGCCAGCTCTAGCCACTCGCCATCGGTATCCGAAACTTTGGTCGGGTCTCTCATGAACTCTGCAACAACAAGGTCGCCCGCAGCAGGAACAGTTGGTGCCTGTTCATCGCACCATGCTGTGAAGGAAGTTCCATCTAACATTGTGGCGGTATAAGTATTGCCATCGGTGTTCAATACAATCGTTCCGCCAGCATCGACATAGCCTTCGGTCCCGACACCATCAGTAACACTCCAAACAGGTATCGTCCAAGTGCTTTTATTCATACGATCCAATACATCCTGTTTTGGGTAGCCATAAGGGTTGGCGTGCCCACAGGGAATTACGGCAAACTCCGGTGTAATCCTGGAGATAAAGGTGGAGTTTGAGCTCGTTCGAGAGCAATGGTGGTTGACTTGATAAACATCAACATCGCCACAAATGGAGCCGACACTGGACTCAACATCTGCGGTTCCGTTGCCACCGCCAGTTAAATCCCCACCAAGGAACATGTCAAAGTCACCGTACTCTACTAGCCAGGCAATACTTGCCGAGTTTTCCCATTGAGAGGAGCCAGAAATATTCACCGAGCCTCCGCCCATAAGCTGCCCTTCAGCAACTAGACAAGTAAGGGTGACTCCGCCGCCAAGGTTCACAACATGGCCTGGGGAAATTGTTTGCCGCACAGAAGAGTAGCGGTTCTTGTAGTCATTGTAAGACTGGGTGGTGGGGGCGCCTCCGTTGCCGCGGTCCAAGGCTGCAGTCGCACGAATGCCAGCGTTCCAAACCTCATCAAGGCCACCCAGGTGGTCAGAGTGGTAATGGCTCGGACTGACATAGTCCAAGTGGCTAATACCTAGGGCTGTGAGTTGAGGGACAACAATACTGGACCCCATCCCGTTTTCACCGGCATCAAAAAGAAAAGTCTGACCAGTTGGAGAAATGAGCAAAGTGGAGTCGCCTTGGCCTACATCAATAAAATACACTTCGAGTTCCTGTGCGAAAATATTTGAGGACAGGAACAGAAAAGCCGCGAGGGCAATTTGGGGAAAATGCTTCATGTGTGAGGGGACGAAAGGACTAGTCCTTCGGTTCCACCATTGTACCCCCAGAATCGGTGGCCAGGTAGCGCATAAAGTTAAGTAATGCACCGCTTGCGCCGACAGCGACCGTGTGTATGCGCACCCCTGTCCTGGGGTGGCGTTTCTTCAGTCCAGCGAGAATGTGGCCAGTGTATTGGTGAGTTCCATTAGAGGAGCCACCATCCCCAATAAGGACAATTGTGTCAGCTCCCCAGTTGTCCTGAAGCTCGGTTAAAGCATCGTAAAGGGCGGACCTAGACTGAAATGTGCACCTTTCGATAAACTCAATCGCTTCGGTGCGATTCTTTTTGATGTTGGGCTTCAACCCTCCGAATGCTGTCCGCATAGTGTTCTCAACGATGGCAACATCGAATAAGGCATCTTCAGGAAGGACATCAAGCAACTTATGAAGTTCAGTTGCAGCCGCTTCGGCGCGAGTGACTTTTCCAAGTGCTCCGTTCATAGAGCCGGAGCCATCCACCGCAAATACTATTTTGTTGCTGTGAATCGGAATGCCAAATAAGGTTGCCTTTGTTTCTTCTTCAGGTCGTTTCATCCCGCGATTTGTCGCTTGCCCACCTTCAGAAAGCCACTTTTCTCCAGACCCGTTCCACCAACGGTTCCACATTTCCGGGCTACGCCCCATTTTAAGTCCAGTCAATTCCATAAGAGTGTCGCCGTAGTCAATAACGAACCGTCCGCCACCCTCAGAGACTTCTCGTTCTAATGCATGAATAAGTAGAGGGACAGAAGCAGCTACGCTATTTTTTTTGCAGGCATAAATGGCAGAGCTTCGAAGGCCCGTGTGTGAGCTTCCAAGCGCAGAAGCAATTACTGGAAGCAACTCCTCTGCACTAAAGTCACCGCGATTCGCCAAGCCGAACAAAAGCTCTGCGCGGTCGCTATCCTCTTTGCTGTTGATGGCATTGTCTAGTAGCTCTTCTCGTTGTTCGTTGGACAAATCTTGGAGAAAGAGAAGCCCAATACCCGACTCCTTGCCTAAGGCTTTCATAACTTCGGCGTCGGGGTCTTTTTTCCGCCATCCAGACAACACAAGTCGGCCATTGGCATAGGCATGCCCAAGAGCTCTCTGCCAAGCACGAAAAAGTTCAATATCTTTGCCCTTCACCAGGTTTTTATGCATGAGGGGTTTCGCTTCAATGGGACCAGGGCAGAGTTCAATGGCTTGAAGGCAAAGCAACCTCAGTAATGGGCTTGCTTTTTTATTAGCAGCCGTTTTGGCCAAGAGTTCAGTCTCTTCAACGGACCGCGCCTTCAGCATTCCGGAGTAAAACCAATCTCGAAGATAGACACCGCGGTATGTGTCCAAAAGTCTATCAAAATATTTGAGGCGAAGCTCCATTGCTTCGGGCGTTTGAATATCTGCCAGGGATCTCGCGGCAGCATATCCTCTATCCTCATATCCCGACTTGTTGGTCGCTTTTTTAAGTGTTTTCTCAATATCGCCCAAGCTTTGTGGTGGAGAGATTGGCAATGCGGGCGGGGCAACGCAGGGCAAGAACAAGAGGGCGACAGCGAACATGGATGATAATTCTAGGAGAAAGGCAGGGATCGTGGGCAAAACGAAAAAGCGGGAGAGACTTTAGTCCCTCCCGCTTCGTTCGAATTGCCCTATGTGTGGGCAACAGGATTAGTTAATCCAACCATGGACATAGTCAGAAGCAATACTGCCAAGTGGGTTGGCTGCTGGGTCGATTAGTCTCCATTGGAAGTAAACATCTTTGCCAGCCCATGCGGGGTTGTTAGGCACAGTTAGGGTTTTGGATGCTTCACCGGTAGAAGTGTTTGTTCCAGGGAACAGGTAGTCCAAAGAAACATAGAGGAAGTTTCCAGGAGCACCAAACCCACCAAGATCTAGCGGAAGGGTAAAGGCGTTCCACTGAGTATTGGACCACCCAATTGCTAGGAAATTCGCTCCGTTAGGAATCGAGTTAGAGAGGGTGATATCAAAGGTTTGGCCTAAGCCGGGAGTTCCGTTGAAACCAATTGCGGGAGTAGAGCCGGTGCTGTGAGTTCCAGCAGTTCCGAGAACTTCGAAGAATGGTTGGGGTGGGCCAGTAGCAAATGCTCCCTTCGGAACAACGCCCATGGAAACAGCGTAGCAACCATCTGGGGCCCAAGCGTACATGAGGTCAGTTTCGCCGGCATCCATCGCATCGCCGTCACCGTTCAAATCATGGGTGTAGTAGCAAGTGTTCTGGTTGTAGCTAACACCGAAAGGACCGTTGCCTTGGAACAAGCTGAATCCACCATCATGCGAGCCGCCACCGTAAATAGTAGAGACTGGATAAAGCATGATGTTGTTGTTTGCGCCATCAAGCCACATGACAACTTCACCGGAGTCGTTGAGGTCAAGGTCGCCATTGAGGTCTTCGCAGCGGTAAATCAAGCCTGCGCCGGCTGCACATGAACTATTTGAAGCAGTACTGGCAATCCAGTAAACATCTGCGCCGTTTGTTCCGCCGCCATGTTCAACAGAAAGGGATTCAAGTGAGCCATACCAGCCAGTACCCGAAGTGCTAACACAGCGAGGAGGAACCATCACTCCCGAGGCGATGTCCACATTGACATCAAGGCCTGGAACATTATCGATGAGGTTGCAGAAGTTCCATGCTTCGCCGGCATCCATTGCGTCGCCGTCCCCGTTGAGGTCTTGGAATGCATAGAGATTGCGGTCTTGCTGTTCAAAACCAATTACGATTCCAGCACTATCGACCATGACGGCTTCAAAGTCGGTCAAGCCAATCGTGACAGGAGTTCCGCCAGTTCCAGGGACAGTCAGGCTGGATGTGCCATCGACGAACAAGGTCATTTCGCCAGGGCTCAGGGCAAGTCCATCACCATCAAGGTCCACATAAGACGAGATTCCGGAGCCAGGTGCTGGAGCACCAGACCAGAGGTCATCGGTTACATACATCACGCCAGTGTTGGGGTCGAAGTCAACTCCATCTGGACTTGTGTTTGTAACTCCATGGGATGCGCGAGTGTCCGCAAAGGAGATGACTTCTCCAGGGCTTAATGCAAGGCCATCGCCATCAAGATCAACCATTTTCAAAATCAAATCATTGCCGCCGCCGCCGAAAACGGCAGGAGTTCCACCCATGGCTTCGTACCGAACATTCTCAACATAGGTAACAAGAGTTGCGTTATCGAAAGCGAACTGAACACCTTCGCCAGCACCCATAAATGTGCCATCGCCATCGAGGTCGATGGTACGGCGGACTTCCCAATTGGATGTCGACGGGGTGCCGCCATACATGAAATATTCAGCTTGAGATTGGGCGGTAAGGGGAGAGGCTGCCAGGACGGCAAGGAGAGCGAAGGGGTAACGCATTTTTGCAGTATTGAGAATGAGGGGTAGTCAGGACAAGTTTGTCGGGCTGTGTTTAAGGGGAATGGCCCAATCCTGACCCCTTTAGTATAAGGGATAATGAAGTGAGAACAGGGGCATTAAGGCGAGGATTTTCTTCGGAGAATGGCCCAGCTTTCTCCCCAGGCGCGTTCAGGCGACTTTTCACGAACAGCAGTTTCTTCAAGGAGTTCAAAGCCCTTTCCAACAAGGGATTTAAGAACACCGCTTGCAGTCATTTTCCAAGGAGGCCCGCCATCAATTTCTGGACGGTCGGTTGGGAAAACCAATACAACGAGCCATCCGTCCGGGGCAAGGTTGCGGTTTACCATTTCTCCCCACTGTTCTCGCTTTTCAGGAGGCAAGGCGCAATAGAAAGTGTGCTCAAAAATGAGATTAAAGGGGCCTTCGTCAATGGCTAAGGCGTCAGCGACCTTAAAGCGGCCACCTGCCTTTTTTAGGGCAGGCTGGAGTTGCGGTTTGAGAGCCTCTACTAAATCGACTGCGAGAACATTCCAGCCCTGCTTCGCAAGCGCGAGTGCATCCCAGCCCCGTCCACATCCAGGGACTAGAGCCCGCCCACCGCTGGGAGGAGCCATGACCTCTTTTGAGCCCTCATTGAGCTTAGCCAACAGTTCTGGGTGAGGGCCGCCCTTATCCCATGGCGTATTATTATCCCGATACCGCGAGGACCAGAATTCGAGTTCTTCTGCGTTTGTCATGAAATGGAAGAGCCCCCTCGAAGAGACCTCCGAGGGGGCTCAAAGCATAAGGATTTGAACCTTACATAATTACAATTTCTGCAACATCGGAAATGTCACCGAAGACATATCCACCAGTCTTCGTGAAGGCAACGCCAGTTGTGTAGAAAATTGAGCCCGCAGGTACACCTGGAATAGTCAAGGCACCAACTGCAGTGCTTCCATTTCCAAATGCATCAATGGTTCCAGAGAGAAGAGGCATCTTGGATGGAATGTAAGGGTTGTCCAAAAGGCCGGTACTTCGGTTGTCACCAAATGGAGTCATGTAGTTCCCTGTTCCGCTTGAGAGCAGCGCAACAAAGGTGCTGCCGGAATCTGAAGCTGGGAAACCAGAGGCTTCGAAGTGGATGGTGTCGCCAGGAGTGAAACTTGCACTTACAGGTGTCAATGTTGCAGAGCGTGCGCCACCTGCGTAGCAGCTGTTGGTTCCGAGGTCATCATCAAGCCATGCACAAACGAAGTTGTTGTACAGAGCATTGTGGGACATTTCGGCATAGTCACTGTCGCCCATGGAGCCAGCTGCACAATCAACTGAGGCGTTAAAACTGGCACCATAATCCCGGGAAACGGCAAGCATAGAGCCTTCAGGGTATGAAGGGCCTGTCCATGCAACACCCCAGGTATCGCCGTTACCAGCGACTGTTGGGTATCCACCGCCCCCAGATGAAACCATGGAAGTGGTCCAGGTTGCACCAAAGTCAGAGCTGATGGCAACGGATATTTCATCCGAGCCAAGGCTATTGTCTTCCCAAGCAACAGCGACGGTGCTTCCGTCAAAGGCGAGGTACTGGTTGTCACCATCGGAGCCAGTATGAAGGACAACTTCTGGATTCCATGAGTGGCCGCCGTCAGCGGAGTACATGAAGTGAACTTCTTCATCAGCAGAAGAAGAAAGGAGTTCATCTTCCATCCAGGCAACTACTGCGTTCTGTCCTATAACAGAAAGGTGGATTTCGGTTCCTTCAATGTCCCCATTTGCAGGGCCGGAAGGATCGATTTGAACTTCAGGCATCATCCAGGAAAGGCCACCATCATGGGACATGATGAAGAAGAGGTCATCATCGGAGGTAGCGTTGCGGTCATCACAGAAAACGACATACACATTGGCGCCGTCACCACAAACATCTTGGTAATCACAATCACCCAAGTCGCTGTCAGCTCGAAGACTTGGATTCCAGGTTACTCCACCATCGTTTGATGAAGCCAGCCAAATGTTTTCTCCAGAACCAGTTGGCTTGTCCACACGCATCACGACGTAAACATTTGAACCAGAAACACTGATTTGAGCTTGGTCCACAGACTTCGCACCTGGAGTATTTCCATCATCAAGGCGAGTGTTGGCGGACCAAGTCGCGCCATTGTCGTTAGAGACGCTGAAGTAGCAGTCATCTACGCCATTCCTTTCATCCCGCCATGCGAGATAGATGGATCCGCCATCAACAGCCATGGAGTAGTCGTAAACACCTTTCCAAGCGCCAGTGGTGTCATCGTCCACACGGACAGGGGCGGACCAAGAGGTTCCGCGACCATCGGAGGTAGAGACATAAATATCATTTGTTGCAGCGTCTTTCCAAGCAACGGCAGAAAGGTCGCCGGAAGAGACAACCGATGGGCCATAAACTTGAGAGCCGCTACTAAGGAGCTGAGGGGCGCGAGCGTTTTGTGCCGCGAGGGGAGTGGCCACGAGAACAGCCACGGCAAGAGCAAGGGATTTGCGCATTGTTTCTATTGCGAGGGGAAAGGGGAAAGGGGAAAGTAAGAAGGTCTCGGCGGAGGTGCCTAGCCCAATACAAGATAACAGGCTTTTATGCCCGGAGGAGGGAGAAGGGGGAGAAATTGAAAAATGCACAGGGGCTAGGTCTATTCACATAAACTTATCTAAACCTTTATTTAATCGAGACTTGGAAAAGAGAGTGACCCAGCGGATTGGGTCAGCGTCACCGTAGGGGGCCGCCTTGCTCCGGGTGAGCAATAGGTTCTGGCGGGAGAAGGCCCATAAGAGCCCTCAAATCTCTCCCGAGAACTTCTTCTCCGCCGAGCTTAATTGCTTCCTCGGCGGCTGCTTTTGCCTTATCGGGGAAACCTGCAGCAAGCTCTTCTCCTGCAATGGCTGCCCAGAGTTCAGGTTTCGGGCTGGGGTCGTTTTCGAGTAGTTTCCGGTAAGCATCGGCCGCTTCAGCGTTTTGCCCTGTTCCGCTTTTGGCTTGGGCGAGCAAGATGAGCCCACGCCTATTGGCAGGGTTTTTTCTCAGTACAAGTTGAGCCTCAGAGATAGCTTTTTCATAGTCCAGCATTTCAAGTGCGGCGCTACCCAGCGCCCAATGAAAAACCGGCCGATCCCACTCGGGAAACTGGGCGGGGTCACAGAAGGAAGACATATATTCAAAGCACCAGTTGACTTCTCGTTTTTCTACAAGAAGAGGGGTAAGTTGAACCCAAAAGTCACGGAGAAGAACTGAAGATGGGTTTTGAACACTACCCCTAAACAGATAGTCAAGAGAAGCTTTGGAGAGTTCAGTCTTTTCCCATTCCTCTGCACCAGGAAATGTGTCCCTTACTTCATACACTTGGCCGCTCAAGTGTTCTGCATAAAAAGAGAGAATGATTTCGGCAGGAGTTCCCTCGGCGAACGGGACAATTCCTTTAAGAAGTGTTGCGGCCCGCTTATCGGATTCGCCCTCATCGATACGCTTGTATGCAGTATGAGCAAGACGGTGTACCGAACGCGGAAATGGACCAGCAATCGAAAAGGAAGGGAGTTCAGACACCTTTCCTTTTGGAACAACCTGAAGCATACTCAGGTCATCATTCGACTGTATTGGAAGCTTGGCCTGGGCAAGAGCATTCTTTAATCGTTTTGTGAGCCTTGCCCCAACGCGTTTTTCTCGCCCGGTTATTACTAGACTTGGAGTTCCCCATCCATTTGGAATGAGCCAAACAACCGCGGAGCCAAGATCTCGCTCGAGTTGTTTGGCGACAGCACCAACCAACTCAATCGGGCTCTTATCAGGGTTCATTACAACAGCTAGAACACCGTCCTGTTTTACTTTGGATGCGGCAACAGAAAGCTGGGAGCTTCGAAGTAGGTTCTGCCCGCCATCCCAAATTGCAGAATCTTGAAGAAGGACAAGACCGAATTCTGCTCCGGCGTCTGCGATTGTTGCTCGATAGGGAGGTGTTCTAGTTCCTGAAGCGCCGTCCCAAGAAGAGGAAATTGCTTGGAATAATTCAGGGGGGTCCGAAACAACTAGAAGATCTTTTGGGCCAATTCTGTTTAGAGCTTCAATCGTCTCTGGCCGTGAAGAGCCAGCAAGAAGGAACCTTCCGCTTGGATTGCCTAAAGCGCAAGCAACTAAAGCTTCCCGAACAGAAAGGCCGCCATCATCTTTGTTGTCAAGAAGGAAGTTTTTCCCTTTCGCAAGAAAGCGATTGCCCAGCCGTTTAGCAGCATTCCGGTCAATAATTCGGACAATGGAAAGCGGGGAATACAAAACCTCCTTATCGTTGCTCAGCGGAAGAACCTTGTACGAGAAATTGTCCGCAAATGGGTGCCCGGTATTTGGTTGGCGAGGGGTACCAGCAAAGACGGGGAAAGATAAAAGAAAAATACCTACACATCCTCGAATCCACAAAGGAATCTCTCGAGGGCAAGTTGATAAACAAAAGATAACTGCAAAAAGGGCACAAACCCAAGCAGCGATAGGGCGGAATTCAGTAAGCCAGGGATGCGCCGCAGCAGACAAAACAAGGGTCAAACCCGAGGCCAAAAATAAAATGGATATAGGACCTTCAGCGGAAATGGCATCTTTTTTGTCCAACAAGGTTTGGTGAAATAAAGCGCGCGTAATACCGCCCAGCAGACCTAAAGAAACCATGCCGACAAGCAAGACCAAGTAGGGGGCAAATGCCCAATGCTCTTCGGTTAAGCGGTCTTGGAGTCCGAAGAAGGAAAGTACACCATCGTTGCCCACCATCAATCGAAATACTTTTTCGTCGGACAAGTGGTCGAGCTGTTGAGCAGCACGAGTCCATGACCATGCGAGGCATGAGGACAGAATCGAAACTCCAATTGCTGCAAAGTTTGTTTCTGCTAATGGGGCACCAATCATGATGCCACCAACGAGGACAGCAATGGCCATTGTTGTAATGCGAAGGCCGTCTAGGTTGGTCGTGCTGCTGTCAAAAAGTTCGAGATGGGGCAGGAGCCAAAGAAGCCCAAATGTTCCACTTGCGACAATGAAAGCCAAGGGCATTAATTGAATTAACTTGGCATGCGGCGCGGAGAGGATGCGTGGGTTGGGGAGTGGAAATGGAAAAAGCCAAAGCAGGGTTAAAGCAGCACACGCGATTGAGAAGACAATGGGGCCAACCCCTAATAGAGAAATGAACACCAAAGCAAGCCAAACGCCGAAGGCCACTTGATTCCACGAGCGGGGAGCATGAGCTTGAACTCTTGCACATAAGTGTCGCCCGAGCCAACGGAGCGGAGTTGCAAACAAAACACTGAGAAAGCCAAGGCCCAAGAATGCCTGGAATGATGGAAGTGGAGAAGCAAACCAAGCAGAAAGGATTGGCGCGGTCCATAAAAGGAGAAGGGTGCCAACACATATCCAAGCACAAGTTTGAAGTGCTCTATCTGAGCGGTCTGAATCCCTGGCGCCTAAGCCAACCCAGAAAAGGATGAGCCCAAAAATGGAAAGGGTATGAATAGAACTTCCGCCAAAGGCCATCGTTGCGGCATCGCCCAAGCTTGCGAGGACAATTGTTGAGACAAAGCCGATTGCAATGACTAAAAGAGATGACATTAGTTAGGTTGCTTCAAATGGAGAAGGACATTTTCAGAGAAGACGGGGAAACATTGCCGAAGTTCCTTTAATTCCCAACCTGCGGCTTCGACCTCTTCTTTAATCCCTTTTTTGGAAATAAATTCCCTTAGTTTGTTGTGCGGGAGTCCAAGTTTGTGCCGGAGCCTGCGGCTAAAGAACTTAAGGTGCCAGCCTGGGTAATACGCAACGAGAGCAGATGGGGCAATTTTTGCGAATCCTTTTAGTGCATGAATTCGCTCCTCGGGATTGTCGAAGTGCTGCATAAGACGAAAGCTCATTACAACAGCATTTTCGTCGAAAGCCAGCGGCGGCTGATACAGATTCCCGACAACTTCTTTGCCTGGGCCATGCTTTGACCTGAGCACACCGAGCATTTTGGGGCTAAGGTCTAAATGAACCATATCGATTCCAAGTTGAGACAGCTCATGGCTAAACCGGCCTGTTCCGGCAGGGGCATCAACAACTCTGCGAGGAAATGTGCCCCCACCAGTTTTTCTAAGCATTCTAAGCAACACGGAACGAATACGATGATTGTTCATGCGACGTTGAAACCCGCGGTAGCGGTTGTCGTAGTGTTGAGCCTCTTTGTCTTCCCAGTAAATCTTTTCCCAGTCTTTGTCCATTAGTTGTTCCCTACCGCAACCACCGCCCTGCTGACTTGGTACTCAAAGTGCCAGCGGATTCTCCCGTGGCGCGAAAAGCCAAGCACCTATTCAACGTGGGTTTCTGAAATCATGCTTCAGCAAACCAGGGTGGATGCGGTTGTTCCCTATTATGAGCGCTTCCTTGAAGAATTTCCCGATGTCCATACCTTGGCTCAAGCCAGTGAAGAGGATGTCCTGAGGCTTTGGTCTGGCCTGGGCTATTACCGAAGGGCAAAAATGCTCCATAAGGCGGCTTCCATTGTTTCTGAGGATTGTGAAGGGGCTTTCCCTCGCTCTCAAACAGAATGGCAGGAACTCCCGGGGATTGGGGAGTACACATCTGCCGCGATTGCATCGATTGCCCATGGCGAGGCTGTTGGGGTTGTCGATGGCAATGTGCGTCGAGTCGTTGCTCGCCACGGCGCCCTGCGTTTGCGTGCAAATGACCGAAAGCTCCATCAACATGCACAGAATTGGATGGCCACCCGCATGACAGAGCTAGCAGAAGTGCAAGAGCCAGGGTCTTTGAACCAGGCGGTTATGGAACTCGGAGCAACCATCTGTACGCCGGCAAACCCTAATTGCGATGTTTGTCCTCTGAAGATCGGATGCGCCGCTGCCGGCAAAAACGCCGCCACCTTTCCCCTTTCAGCAAAGCGAGCTCAGGAAATAGCGTTGGACATCTGCTTCTTTCTCGCAGAAAAGGATGGCATGTTCCTCCTTCGTCCTTGCACCGGGAGGTGGACAAAAGGGCTTTGGGAGCCACCATCTCTTGAATGTTGCCCTGATAGTCAACTGCAGGATTTGTGGTCGCAATCTGGTGAGACCGGGATGATAGGGAGCCGTTTGGGGGCCGTTCGCCACAGGATTACAAAATACAAAATTCACGCCCACTTCTTCCGCCTCGAGGGCGCCCGAAAAGACCAGTTTGTTGCACCAGAATCGGTGCCCTTGTCTGGGTTAGGCAAAAAGGCGATAAGAGCCTACCTAAGTACATAAACGGTAAGGGGTTATAAACTTTTCCACAAGCCATTTTTTTGTGATAGGCTTCATTGTCCGCGCACTCAAAAGGAAGTTCCAAAAAAGGTCCCAAATTCTCGAATTGAGCCCTAAGATGGAGGTTGTTCTCCAACACGACTTCCTTCACATCGAAACCATGTCCCGATTCGCCCTACCCCTCGCACTCCTAATCTTTTCCTCGCCCTTGTTGGCTCAAGGCTCATCTGCTTCAGCCCCATTATGGCGCGCAGATGGCGCCGCTAGTTTTGAACTCCTTGGCTCTGGTAAAGCTGGTGGCTCTTATGACCTGAATGGTGATGGTCTCTTGGACATTGTCACCACCAACTTTTCGGCTTCAACCAATGCCCTCACTATGAATGGAATGGTACAGGCCCACTCTGGCGCAGACGGCAGTGTGCTTTGGCGCAGAGATGGCTTAAATGATGGCGAACAGTATGGAAAGTTGTTTACAGCAGCAGGAGATTTGAATGGCGACGGCGTGACGGATTTTTTTCACCGAGAACCAAGCTCCAGCAGAAATGGTCTCATTGAGAATGGCCTTGTCGAGGCGATTGACGGCAAAACGGGCATTCTGATTTGGTCTCGACTCGGACTTTCACACCACGAGAATTTGGGGTCTTCGGGCAAAGTACTTCCCGATCTTGATGGAGACGGCTTTCCTGAAGTCGCCTTCGGTGCCCCCGGAGCAGACTCCAACGGTTTAGAAAACAACGGGTATGTTGAAGTGGTACGCGGTCAAAATGGTTATCCCTACTGGCATCGCTCAGGAACCATTAATCACAATGGTCTTGGCGAAGTAATGTCGATTGTGGACGATCTTGATGGCGATGGTGTTGATGACATGGTGACTTCCAGTCCTTCATCAAACACTCTTGGCTTCTGGCATAACGGGTTTGCTATGGCAATTTCGGTAGATGCCGGTGTTGAAATGTGGCGCATTTATGGCCCAGAAGACAACTCTCTTCTTGGTGAAAAAATCAAGTCCATTCCTGATGTGAACAGTGATGGCGCCCCCGATATTCTCATGGTTAGCCCAAACGCCTTTGCTTCTGGCCGATACTGGAATGGGACCATGCGAATGGTTTCTGGTATTGATGGAACAACTATTTGGAATGTCCATGGGGATTTCCACAACGATCGATTGGGCGATGTTTTCAATGCAAGCAACGATTTGACTGGTGATGGTCTTGTGAACATTGTTGTTGGTGCTCCCAATCGCTCTACTCTGGGGAAAACCCAAAACGGCGCCCTCTTGATGCTAGATGGAGCCACATCCCAAGCCCTTTGGATAGTTGAAGGCACCGATGACTACGCTTCCCTTGGCTCGGAAATCATCATCCCGGCAGACCTTAATGGTGATGGTCTTCATGACATTGTTGCAGCCACGCCAAATGCCAACACTAATAACTATGTTGGTAATGGTGCAATACATTCCTTTACTGGGAATGGCGGTGCTCCCATTTGGCGAATTGATGGGACATCCACAAGCGCCCATTTGGGCAACGCCCTTTTGCGCGTGGCCGATGTGAATGGTGATGGCGTAATCGATTTGGTTAGCGGAAGCGAGTATGCAGACTCCAACGGGCTATCCAACAATGGAAACATCTCTGGAATAGATGGAGTGTCTGGTTCCATTCTTTGGTCAGTTAACGGAGAAACATCTGACACTCAACTTGGCTCCCGCCTAGCTGGCGTCACTGACCTTGATGGTGATGGAATCAAGGATTTTGTTTCTCACGCAAATATGGCTGACACAAATGGTCTTGTGAATAATGGATCAGCTCGCGCAGTGAGCGGCGCGTCAGGTGTTGAGCTTTGGCGCCACGATGGTGTTGGAAATGACGACCGTTTTGGTTGGTTCGTGTACGAGGTAGGTGACTTAGATGGAGACCTCCATACCGACATCATCCTTGGGGCTCCCTACGCGGACGCCAATGGCTTTGCTGACAGCGGCTACCTGGTTGCCATGTCAGGCGGCGTAACAGTTTCCTTGACCGTAGAAGATCAGGCTGGAACTACTGGTGTTACTGCCGGCCAAATAAACAACTGGATTTTGTCCGGAGCCCACTCAGGTGACAAAGTTTGGATGGTGATTTCCACAAATGGCGCCGGCCTGACTGATACTGGGTACGGCTTTAACCTCCTCCTCGCTGCCCCATACACAATTTTGGGCAACACCATTGCCAACAGTAATGGAGAGGCAACCTTGCCAGTTTCTGTTCCAGGCGGAGCCGCCGGAATGACCGTCCACACGCAAGCTGTGATTTTCGCAGGACAAGGGAACTTCCGATTGTCTAGAGCAAGTAGTTTCGACATCTTGTAATTCCCGATAGTGCTATGCCCTCTAAAAAAGGGCACCTGCAATGAGGCAAATCGGCCAAAATACCGAAAGGTCTCATGCATAAATACCGCACAACGAATTGAAGAGAAGTTGTTGAATGTTAGCGTTACCTTCTTGTAACGAGATGGTCTTTAAATGGGGTGCATTCCAACAGCGAAGGAGATAGTACGCTCTTCATCCTTCTGCCTTGGAGTCCCCAACGCGGAGGCCATGGAGCCATGCTTTCCACTCTTTTAGCCTTCACTCTTCCCATCGCTTTCGCGCCTTTCCAGTCTTCTGTTGAGGCCACAGTACGGGCCACTCCATTTGAGGAGCCCTTTCAAATCGATGGACGCCTTTCTGAAAAGCAATGGCAAGCTGCTGCCCTGGCAGGCCCATTGACTGAAGTGGAACCTGTTGAAGGGATTCCACATGACCCCTTCACCGAGATTCGGGTTGCCCGTGATTCCACCCACCTGTATTTCGGGATAACTTGCTGGGAGCCGACCCCAGAAAAAATGGTGGTCCAGAATATGAAACGAGATGCCTACCTCAAGGAAGACGACCGCATCGAGGTCGTTTTGGACACTTTTAGAGATGGCCGCACGGGTTACTTTTTTCAGATGAGCGCCGGTGGCTCCAGAGGCGATGGTTTAATTGGAGATAATGGTTCCCGATTCAATAAGAAATGGGATGGATTTTGGAAGGGAGCCTCAGTAATTGGCGAGGACAAATGGACAGCCGAATTTGCAATCCCCTTCGCAACAATGGCCTTCGGCGAAACGGATATTTGGGGTTTGAATATCCAGCGATTTCGCGGTGCCAACAGAAGCAGAGCCCGATGGGCTGCACCGAGCCGGAATTTAAGTTTATTTAATTTGAGTGACGCCGGAGAGTTGACTGGAATGGGCAACATTTCAGCAAAGGGCGCCTTTGAAATTGCACCTTACTTAAAGTTCCGGAACGCAGAACTCTCGACTGGAGAAGTTAGCCAAACTGCGGACTTTGGCGGGGAGTTCAATTGGAGAATCACCCCCCAAATGAAAGCATCATTCACGTTGAACACGGACTTCGCTGAAACCGAAGTGGACCAACAACGCGTGAACCTAACCCGGTTTTCTCTCTTCTTTCCAGAGAAACGAGACTTCTTTCTAGAGGACTCGACTTTGTTTGAGTTTGGTGAAGCCCGCAGTTTTCACGGTGGGGGAATTCTGATGCCCTTCTATTCACGCCGGATGGGTTTGACGGGCGATGGCGATGAGGTTCCCATTCGAGCGGGCCTTCGAGTTGCCGGGCGCTCTGGCCCGTGGGACCTTGGCTTACTTGCTGTTGATACCGATGAGTTCACAGATGAAGCCGTTCCTGCAGGTCAGCAGTTTGTTTTTCGACCTGCCTATCGTTTAGATAAAGAAATGAGCATAGGGGGCCTTTTTACCTCAGGTGACCCTTCAACCAACTTTAGGAACCAGATTTTTGGTGCCGATTTCCGGTTTTCTCAATCGGAATTTATTCCCGGCCATCGACTTGCGGTGAATATGTTTGGTATTCGTGGAATTGATGACGCAACAGCTACTCGTGCTTCCGCATGGGGCGCAGAAGGTCTCTTGAAAAGTGATGATTGGGAGTACACCCTGAAAACATATTCTTCTCAACCCGACTTCAACCCCGGTCTTGGTTTTGTTTTGCGCCCAGGCGAAAGGTACCACTTTGGCCGCATTCAATGGGAACCTCGTCCGAGTGGCGAAAGTCCATTCCGCAAATTTTCGTTCAATGTTCGCCCCAAATGGTGGAGCGACTTATCTGGAGATGTCACTACTCACGCTTACGATGTGAAATTCTTTGGCGCCGAATGGAATAATGGCGACAAGATTGATCTTGTTTGGGCCTGGGATGGCGACCGCCTTACTGAAGCTTGGGAACCGGTTGAGGGAACAACGATTGAGCCAGGATTTCATCATTACCAAAAGTTTGAGGCGGAATATAAATTCTCCTCAGCGCGTCCACTATCTGGAGACATCGAACTTCAGATGGGGGATTGGTACAACGGTGAAGTATTTGACCTTTCACTTTCAGCCAACTGGCGGCCCGATGCGGCAACTAGGTTGAGCGCTTCTCTTGGCGAAGGTCGGTACGACATGCCGGGTGGTGACTTTATTAGCCGAACCGCTCGAGTGAGCTATAACTATTCATTCTCCCCAAACTTGTCTGTGAATAATCTTCTCCAATACGACAACGAGTCCAATGAGCTTGGTTTTCAATCTCGCACCCGCCTCATTGCTGAAGATGGCCGAGAGCTTTTCTTTGTCATTAATTCAGGCTGGGAAGACCAGCTGGACCGGCGATTTGTGCTCCAAGACCAAGATTTCACTCTAAAGGTGGTGTCTTCGTTACGCTTCTAGCATGAAGAACACGCGAGCCCTGCTCGCCATCCTGGCTACTGTCCTGCTCGTCGCTTGGGCGGCGCGTGAGGTGAACAATCTTCGCTTCCATCGGTTGCCCGGAAGCCCCGATGAAAGTGCCGCCTGGTTTAGTGCCGAGCCAGATGGACTTTATCACTTAAGAAGGGTGGAGCGCATGTTTGATGAGGGGCTTCCACCAGCACAGGTGGATCCCAGAATGAACCACCCGGAAGGAGCCATGATTCCATGGCCGTCCTATTACGATGCCCTCGCATATGTTCTTTTAAAGCCGTTTGCTCCTGCGGACCCAGTTGAGCGACGCATCTTTTTAGAACAAGCCCTATCCACCCTCCCAATGCTGTTTGGCATTTTGACCAGCCTGCTTGTGGCGGCCGCAGCTGGATTTGCATCGGGTCGAGCCGGCGCCCTCTTTGCCGGAACGATGCACGCATCATGTTGGGGTGCGGTGCACTATTCACTGCCTGGTATTGCCGACCACCATGCTCTGATAGCGCTTCTTATGACTGCGCTTTATCTAGTTTTTGGTGAAGCCCTTCGCCGGCGTGTTTTATCGAACTCCTTAGGAGCGGACCGCTTTGGATTGGCCGCAGGCATACTTGCTGGTGTTTTAATTGGGACTTGGACCGCAGCACTCATTCAAGTTGGGGTCATTCAGTTGGTTCTTCTTGGACTTGCGTGGAGAGACCGCAAAAAACCAATGCCAGGTTTGGGGATTTTTGGGGCTAGTTTTCACATGGCTGCCCTTGTTGCACTCATGCCAGCAGTAAGTTTGAGCCCCTGGAAAGAAGCACATCCTTGGCTGGTTGTAAATCTTTCATGGTTCCACCCAACTTGGCTTCTTGTTGGGACGATTTTCTTCCTTCCTTTCGTGTTCCTTAAAGAAAGCTCTGCGGCACGGAAATCCTGGCCGAAGTTTGCCACTTTTGGTGGGGTTGCTCTCCTGGCAGTAACGGCTCTTTTGGATTGGGGGCCTGCATCAGGGTTGAGGGAGGGCCTTGAATGGGCCGCTCGAGGAAACACCTTTATGGCGGACATTGCAGAGTCCCAACCACTTTTGGGAAGCGATGAATTCCAAACCGGCGGCCTGTTTGGTTGGCTTGGATTTGGTGTTCTTTGGCTCCCACTTGCATGGGCGCACAGTCGTGAAAGAACTAGCCTGCTCCCCTGGCTTGTTGCTGCCCCGATTTTCCTTGTGCAGGCTATGCTCCAGCGGAGGTTCGCAGATGTGGCATCGGTTCCACTTGCAATCTTGGTGGGTGTTTGGGTTGCCTCGCGGTTAAAGGACCCAAGCTGGAAGAGATTAGTTCCAGTTTGTGGGTTTGCTCTTCTTTTGAATTACTCCACTCTTTTGAATTCTGTGGCCCGTTTTGTCCATCAAGAAGAAGAGCTCACTTCCATTGAAGCTGTGCGCCAAAATGGATACCGGTCATTACATGAATGGCTTGCGGGAAATGCTCCCAAAGACTCTGGGGTTCTTGCACATTGGGATCAAGGTCATGCCATTGAATCTGTTGCGCGGTTAGGCAGTGTTGCCACCAACTTTGGAATCTATGTTGGAGAAGATTCTTTCCGCGCGCCGGCGGCCTTTTTTACATCTCAAGATTGGGGCGCGGCGAGAGAAATACTTGATGACCATGATGCAAACTTTGTTTTAGTTCATTCAATGATTCCCTCAGCATGGGGTCAGTTGCAAGCGGCAGCTGGTGGGCGTCGTGTGGGCTGGAGCTCTTCGTTGGTTGCGTCTCTCTCCCACAGCGGAGGCCCACCGCCGTCACCCTATTTACGGCTGGTGTTTGTGAGTCCTTATCCTGAATCTCGGCCCGACCCAAGATGGTCTCCTCAAAACGAAATTTCTCCCTCGGGCTATATTTGGGAGCGCGTTTCCGGAGCTCAACTTGTTGTTGCCGCTGAACCAGGAACCCCGGTTACAGCACAGATGCGCATTTCATACAAGAGCTCTGGCTATGCATTTGAATGGAGCAGTTCTGCTCTCGCCGACAAAAACGGGCTCGCGCGGGTTCGAGTTCCCTATTCGACAGAAGCCAGTATGGGCGACGCTTCTTCGAGCAATGCAGTTTTGCGCATTGGGGAAAAGAGCCAAACCCTCCAGGTTCTTGAAGAGCAAGTGCGGTCAGGGTCGCTCATTCAAATTCGATAATCTGGGCGAAACCTAGCTTTTGGGTGGGGTTAGGATGGAGGTCATGCTTCGACTTGCTTGTGCCCTTTCCGTTTCTTTTTTGGCTGTGGCGCCGTCGTTTGCTCAAACTTCTGAAGCCGAACTGCCACTTACTGCCCGAGAGCGGGCTTCGCATTTGTTGTCCCGTTTCAGTTTTGGGCCGAAGCAAGGAGATGTAGATCGCGTTCTTGCAATGGGGGAGAGTGCTTGGATTGAGGAACAACTTCAAGCAACTTCCGATGAACCGTTACTCGATTTGTTGTCCCAATATGAGTCCTTGAATATGGAAACTTCTTCGGTTGTCCAAACGTTCAATGTTGCAACAAAAGACGACGAAACGAACGAGCAGCGGCGTGAACGGAATCGCCTTCGGAATCAACCCAAGAGAGATTTGTTGTATTCAATTGGAACGCGGGCTTTGCACTCCAAAAACCAAATCGACGAAGTGCTGTGTGATTTTTGGCGCAACCACTTCAATGTGAGTTTTACCAAAGGTGGAGGCGCGAACTATTTGCTGACGGATTGGGAGCGAACGGTTATTCAGGCAAATGCCCTTGGCGATTTCCCACACATGCTTTCCGCAAGCGCTCGCCACCCCGCAATGCTTCATTACCTTGATAACTCCTCTTCTCGTCGGCCACCAAGCAAACAAGAGCTTGCCGAAATTGAAAGGCGAGTTCGCCGAAAAACCGGATCTCGACAACAAGGCGAGGATGCAGCACAACTCGCCCTTCAGCGCGGGCTTAATGAGAATTATGCGCGAGAATTACTAGAGCTTCATACACTAGGCGTTGATAATTACTACAAACAAAAAGATGTCATTGCTTTAGCCGAAGTTTTAACGGGCTGGACTTTTGATGGTGGTCGAAATGGCGATTGGAACTTTGTTTTTAGAAACAACATGCATGTTGCTGGGGATAAAAAGATTCTCGGAAAGCGAATTAAAAGTGATCGCAACAACGGTGAGATAGAAGGCAATCAGGTTTTGGAAATCCTATCTGAACATAAGGGTACTGCTGAGTTTATCGCGCTAAAATTGGTCCGATATTTTGTAGCCGATCAGCCCCCTCAAAAATTAGTCAAATCCGTCGCCAAGACCTATCGAAAAACAAATGGAGATATCCGCTCCATGGTAAATTCTATTCTGGAGAGCAAAGAATTTTGGTCAAGAGAGAACTATCGTTCCAAGTTTAAAACCCCTATGGAATTTGCAGTCTCCGCTCTCCGGGTAACCAATGCCGAAGTTGAAGATTGGCGCCAGGTGAATTCAAGGCTCGAAGAGATGGGGCAACCTCTTTATCACTGCGATGACCCCACCGGTTGGTACGACACTGCTGAGGCCTGGTTGGATCCGGGTGTCATGGCCTTGCGTTGGCAATTTGCATTAGATTTGGCAGCTGGAAAATTGAGAGGAGTAAAGGTGGCAGATTCGTTTTATGACTCCATCCCAGAATCAATGCCTGCCCGTTTATGGCAACACCACCTAACAAAAATGATTCTGCCAGGTGGAGCAGGAGAGAGAACGCGTAGTGCCCTCAGCCAAACAACCGACGAATATTTGAATAAAACAAAAGTCCCCGACTTGCGGGCCTTGGGTCCACAGTTACTCGGCCTTCTTTTAGGTTCACCAGAATTCCAGCAACAATGAAACCAACAACCAATACCCGCCGAGAGTTTCTTCTTCAACTAGGGGCCATGGGAGCCTTTGCAGCTTTTCCAGGACGGCTTCCCGCGATAAGCCACCTAGGGCCGAAAAAACCAAGGGCAATTGTTGCAATTTATCTTCGTGGTGGCGCTGATTGGCTCAACATGGTGATTCCCTGGAAAGATAAGGACTACATTTCTTCTCGCCCAACTATTCGTTTGGGCGCGGAACAAGGGGTGGTTCCTTTGGACTCTCGCTTTGGCCTCCACCCAGCTCTATCGCCATTGGCTCCGCTTTATGAGGAGAAGCAGTTTGCCCCGGTTCTATGTGTGGGCTCCCCACACGGAACGCGAAGCCATTTCGACGCCCAAGATTTTATGGAGCGTGCCGCACCTGGCTTGCGCAACATTACAAGTGGTTGGCTAAACCGTTACTTGACAACTGCCCAAACAAAGGATTCGAGCGAATTTCGCGCCCTAGCCATGCAAGAACTTCTTCCTCGTTCTTTGCGCGGCGACTATCCAGCATTGGCGGTCCCTACCTCGATGGACAAAAAGAAAGGAAGCAAAACTTTAGACCGCTTTGAGCAGTTTTACGGTGATGGTTCCATGATGAATGACCGAACCTTAAAGGGAAGTGACAACGATGAGGAAGTTGTTCAGTCAGGACGCATGACGATTGATACGCTCCGCCGTTTTCAAGAGATTACAGCCGCTGCAAAACCGGAATCATCTAGTCGGTATCCGAACAGTAAATTTGGAAAACGCCTCCAAACAATTGCGACAGTTATAAAAGCCCAGTGTGGCCTTGAAGTTGCTGCCCTTGATTACACAGGGTGGGACCATCACATCGGGCAAGGGGGGCTTGAAGGAAGGCATAACACAATGTTGAGCGATTACGCTCAGTCGCTTGCTGCGTTTTCCTCAGATTTGGGCGCACTCATGAATGACACCCTGGTTGTTACCATGACCGAGTTTGGTCGAACCGTTCGGGAAAACGGGAATGCTGGTACGGACCATGGCCGCGGTGGCGGTGTATTCCTCCTTGGCGGCGGAGTGAAGGGCGGAAAAATCTATGGTGAATGGCGTGGCCTTAAGCCCGAAGCTCTTGCTGAGGGTCGCGACCTCCCGGTTACAACCGACTTCCGCGATGTCATGGCCTCCTGCCTCAAGGACTCTTTGAACTGTAAACTCCCCAAGGACTTTTTCCCCGGCTACAAACCCAACCGCCTGAAATTGTTTGCGTAATCGCAAAATACTCTTACCATGTGTTTCCTTGTTCCATTTAAAATGAATACCCAGACAACAATGGTTTATGGTGACTAAGCGTCTTGCCCCACTTTTTCTAGTTTCCATTTTTCTTTCCAGCCAAGTCTTGGCGCAAGATGGATGGGGTCACCCTAACCAGCAGGATTCTGACTGGCCTATGTTCTCTGAAGATGTCCTGCCCCCTGAACCCAGTCCAGCTACTTGGGATAACTTCTTTCAGGAAAGCAATTCCAGTGAGAAAAATGGCGGATTGGCACAGAATTCACAAGCATTAAATTGGGGTTATTTTCAAAGGATAGTGACCTATTTGGGGAACCTGGGAATCCCCTTCATTTAGCCCACCCGGACGCGAAGGCTTTCGCCTTCTTTGCCCGTGGTGAGGCAGCTAGGTCCTTGGATTCCCCCAAAACAGAGCTAGGATTTCGTTCTCACCTCGGCTTCTGGATTGCTAATGACGAAGCTACTTGGTCTGGGCTTTGGGTTGAGAGGCCGAGATTCTCTGCCTACTGGCAAGAGGTGGCCACTGGCGCAAATTTTGCCTTGGGGGCGATGGATATTTCAGCCTTTATGAGGCATTATTTTTTACCACGCGCGGAATCTCCTTCCAGCGCATATCCCTGGCTGGAGTTTGGGCTTGGAACCTTGGACTACATAAGGCTTGGTGCCAGCTTTAACGAACAGGAAGCATCCTATTACGACCCATTAATTGACACATCCTACCTTCAAGTTGGAGAGTTTAATTTTGAACTAGACTTGGATCTTGGCCTGAGCTACTTCGTTTTTGAGAATCTCTCCCTGGATGGTCGGATGAATATTGCCTCGTGGAATGAAAAGTCCGTCTGGAATTCTTCAGGTTTCTGGGGCAACAATCCACCAGGGGATTCTAAGTTCAACTACCTCTTCGACGGAACCGATCCAGAAATCAGCATCTTTTTCTCGGTTTGGTTTTAAAGCGCGCTACAAAAGGCGTAGCGTGAGCGGGAAGCGGTAAGTTTCTCCGCTGTTCACTCGCATGGCGGCAATGATGACCATGATGAATCCGTAGAAGGGTAGGAAAATCAGGAGGGGAAGTCCTATTACGGAAACTGCAAGAATGAGAGCGTAAAGCCAGAGGGTTATTTGAAAGTTCAGGGCTTCACGACCTTGACGGTCAACCAAAGGATATTTGTCTCGAGCAACGAGCCAAATAATGAGGGGGCCAAAAAAGGAGGAAAGTAGTGCGCTTAAATGGCAAAGTGTTGCCCAAAGGACTTCATCGCTTTTTTCCAATGGCTCATTGACTGGTTCAGTCCTTTTTATTGCGTCAGGCATTTTGGGTGGTGGTGGAATGTCGTTTGGAAGCTCCGGAGAAACATGGCCTCCATCAGGTCCGTCAGCGCCGAAAGGATCAGGCGCTTCGGAATAAGGGTTTTTGGGAGAGTCGCTCATGTGGTGGTTTCTATTGGGGGTTGTTGGGGTTGAATTTTAGGCTTGGAGTTGGAATTGGAAAGAGCTGCCAGCCCAGCTCCGATTTCAGCGCTAAAAGCCCTTAGCTCGGCCGCAGTTTCGGATTCGCGGCGTTGAACTTCTCGGAGGTTTGGAGCGCTCTTGGGTAGGACACAATTAATTAAAACACCCAACGCCCAATTGGATTGTAGTTTGCTCCACTCATCTTGGATTTGTTCCATAATGGGCTGAGCGAGGATTTTTCGGATGAGCTGGGTTTGGAGAGAATCGCATCGCTGAGGATTTGGCGCTGAAATAGGTTCAGTTCTGTTTGTGGTGAGAAAACTGAGGTTGTCAAAGCCCTCCCGGTTGCCGACCAAATTGAGACCCACGACTAATTTTTGGACTGCAGGATTACTAAGAGAACTCTCTAGAACCTCAAGGCAACGGTTGCGGAACTCAGAAATCACTTTTGCATCGAGAGAAAGGGAAGAGCCGGCTTCTTCTAAAGCAATCTCCCGTCGCTTTTTCGTGAGGTCGAAGTCTAGTTGCTCAGCAATAAAAACAGAGGCGGATTCGCGGATAGGGTGAGAAGACCCTCGACCCAAGTCGAGCATGAGTTTGTCCCAAAGTTCAGGCCAGATTCTCTGTAGGGAAGTATGAACCGACTGGTTTGGATTCTCTTGAAGCGGAGCCCGCCAATTCCCGCCCAAAAACCGAGGGAGGGCAATCCGTGTCCTCATGGTGGCAAGACGAACTTTTGCAAAAAGGGCTCGAATTCCTACTAGGTATTTTGGAAGTTTCGAGTCGGCAATCTCAATGCAGGCTTCCACAAATGGGGCTAAGGGAAGCGCAGCATTGGCCACGACTTGGCCTGCGTTCTGGGTGTGGACTCGCGCCAACTCTAGGACTTCGCCGGCGAAGGCCGACTTTGAGGCGAGGTCAGCAGCTAAAGCCTCAAGGTCATCTCGTAGAACCGAGGAAGAGGCCTGGAGTGCGCGCGATTTGAGTTGATTCCGGTTTGAAATACTCTCAAGGCTTTTGCGAAGTGATTCGTTTGGCCAGGGAATTTCGCTTTGTTCAGTAAGCCACTCATTGCCCATGAGTGAGGGCGAAGGTTCAAATGGTCGATTAGGGGAGTGACTTGCGCGGTAGGCGGCAACTGGATAAGAGCCCAGGTCTTGAACGAGTTTGGTTGCGTTTTGAAAGTCACTCTCGAGAGAGTCACCTTCGTTATAAAACAAAATCCAAGGACGCCCGTTATCTAACCATTGTTGAAGGAAGTGAACAACCTCGCGGTTTTGGTAGGAGTGGCGAGTGACCACAACAATCACAAGGTCTGCAACGGTGAGCAGAGATTCGCTTGCGAAACGGTTTTCAAGGATTACCGAATCAAAGTCGGGCGTGTCAATGAGCAATAACCCATCGGAAAAGTTTGGCCGAGAAAGCGCAAGAAGGTCGCTGGGGTTGCTACTTGTTTCAGCAATGTCTGCGCCAATGGTTGTCTCATTGCCCTCAGCTGGAGTGATGGGAAATCGCTGCAGAGTTGGCTCGGCGCAAAGGCGCTCAAAAAGTTGGTGACTGGTTATGCCAAATAGACGACGAGTGAGCCCACCTTCGGGATGAGAAGGGCTGAGGGTGTCACCCGATAGATAATTGAATAATGCCGATTTGCCAGCATTGCTGGGACCAACGATTCCAACAACTAGATATGGGTCCTCGCCAGCTGTGCGTGGAAGCAAGTCTCGCTGGAGTAAATCTCGGGCATGGGTGGCCTCCTGCGAATCCACGCCACTCCGCAAGGACTCGAGTTTTTGGTCGAGTTTGCGGAAGAGGCGGTGCAGGGAGAGGGCCATCACCATAAGATTACGCGTCATGGCGAATTCTTGGCACCTTCCTCGCGGCTCAAGCGGAAAAAATTGGCGTGACCGCATCTTGTCCCCCCTTTGTGAGTCGGCAATCCGGCAAATCCTGCCCTGCCCAACGGCTCCCTACTCCGAAATGCTCCCCGCCGCTGCCGTGCGGGCGTACTGCAAAGAGCGTGGCTGGCGCGTGAAGGAGGACTCCGCAGGAAATTTGCTTGTTCGGGTCCCTGGGAAAAAGGGTGGCCGCCCGAGCATTGCATTCGAAGCCCACTTGGACCATCCGGCCATGGTTGTCACCTCCGTAAAGAAAGATGGGCGACTTGGCGCTTCTTTTTATGGGGGTCACCCAGGAGAGCGCATGCCTGGCGGGAAGGTCCGGCTTTGGTCCCCGGACGGCAGCCAATCTGCTAAGGCAGTTGTTGAGTCCGTCGGTAAAAAAAATATGAAGAGTGGTGCTCTTGGTTTGACCCTTCGAATCACTTCCAAGCGCGGTGCCGCTCCAAAGAAATCTTGGATTGGTGAATGGGATTTACCCTTGCGGCTGACCAAGAAAAAAATCCGAAATGTGGTCTGCGACGACCTAGCAGGTGTTGCCAGCATTTTGGCGGGATTGGATTTAGCTTGGCGTTCTGGGATGGAAAGGTCAGCCCTCGCATATTTCACACGATGCGAAGAAAATGGCTTTGTAGGTTGCCTTCAAGGGATTCACTTGGAGACCTTCCCTAAAGATGTGCCCGTTGTGGTTTTGGAATGTTCTCCTAAGCTCCCAAACGCACAACCTGGAGATGGCCCCATCGCTCGAGTTGGTGACCGATTGTCCATTTATGATCCAAAGTTATTGCAACGACTTGAAAATGCAGCCGAGGAACTTCAACAAAGGGTCCCCGGGTTTTTGTGGCAAAGGAAGTTAATGGATGGCGGCGCCTGCGAAGCAACGGCTTTCTGTTCCGCTGGATATTCTTCTGCTGGAATGGCCTTGGCCTTAACTAACTACCACAATGTTCCAGACAACCGCAAAGGGGGTCCCGCTCACGAGGAAGTCAATCGTTGCGATCAGGAGAACTTAGTGCTTTGGCTTGCAACCCTCTGCCTCGGCCGCAAGAAAGGAGCAATTCCCCCTGGCCCAGCCGTCCTCCTAGAAAAACTGCGAAAAAACCGTTCCAAGATGCTCGGAGTTAAATCGTTGCATTTTGCAACGCGTAAGTAATCGTTGCAAAATGCAACGATTTAACTACGAGCGCAAGAAAAGGTAGTACATGCGGCCGATGGCCATGGTGTGGCCAGAGCGTTTCATAGCTTCAGGGCCAGTACCCATGAATACATCGCAACGGCCCGCCGAGCGGATTGCGCCGCCACGGTCTTGGTCTAGGGCAAAGAACCGTTGAGGCCGTTGTATGAGTTCACCATTCGAATCAAAGTCAGGAAGTCGGACTTCGCAGAAAACTAAACTTGCGCGTGGGAAGACATCTTTGTCGGTTGCAAGGGAACGCATGGGCGTGACTTTGCGCCCAAGGCAGCCCAACGGCCCCCCTTCGCTTGGCTGGAAGAAAACAAAGGAAGGGTTGATGGAAAGTGCGCGGTCAACTTCCGAAGGATTGTCGCGGAAGTACTTGCGAAGGCCCGAAAGAGAAAGTTGCGATTTTTTTAGAGAGCCTTCGGCAATTAATGCTTGGCCAACCGATTGATACTCGAGCCCGTTTTTGCCGGCGTAACCCGCTTCAATGAATTCACCGTCGGGAAGTTGGATAAGGGCAGAGCCCTGCACATGTGCGATGTATGCGTCGTAAGCGTCATCTAACCAAACAAATTCAAGACCCTTCAAGTGATTATTATTGTTGAGCTCACTGCGAGAAAAATATGGGACCAACTTTCCGGACTTTGTTCGCCGCCCTTGAATGGAGCCGTCCTTCCCTTTGATTAAATCATCAGGAAGTCTATAGAGCGGAAAGCGGAACTGGCTGGTTGCCTTCCGAGATCCCTTAAAGATTGGTCTGCAGTAACCGGTGAATAAAACTTCGCCGGAGTTTTCTCGACCTCGTGCCATCCAAACATCAAACTCGTTTGAAATAGACTTCCCAAAATCCTCAGAATTTTCAGAAGATTCTAAGAGTTCTGAAAACCGTTCAAGCGAGGCAACCATTTGCGGGTGAGTAACGGGCCCAAACGGGAAGAAGTCCTTTGAAGAAGGGCTCGCCAGAAAAGAGAGCGATTGGCGAATGGAATCCTGGAGACGATCCCGCTGAAACCAGCCTGCTGAAAAGTCAGGGGTTTCAGTTAAAGGAACGC
Organism: Planctomycetota bacterium; assembly: GCA_030748415.1. Taxonomy (GTDB): domain Bacteria; phylum Planctomycetota; class UBA1135; order UBA1135; family UBA1135; genus UBA7888. The sequence goes on along the minus strand of JASMMA010000003.1, from coordinate 12,807 downwards.
GGGCAAGTCCCGACTCACCAGGGGCAAGCTCTAGCGAAAAATCGTCAAGCGTGACAGGGGTGGAAGGGGCTGGAGTCTGGCAAGCACCAAGGATGGCAAGAGTACAGAGTGTCGGGCGGAGGAACCGCATGCCATCAGGCTATCGAGGAAGGGGCTTCGCCTTCAAGCGTGAGGCTATGCTTGGGGCATGAGTTTGGTCTTCGAGAGCACATTTCACGGCGCCACTTTCCGGAACTTTGGCATCAAGTCCACTTTTTTGGAGGGGAATCCCCTAGGTGACCCGGTTGAACGGGACAATCCTGTGTTGGCCCCAAACTCAGGTGCTGAGGGCCTACCCTTGGTGGTCATGTTGGTCGGCTTCACTGGATTCGGCCGCAAGGTGATGAGCAAAACCTCCCTCTGGGGGGACACGCTCCCCGAAAGAATTGCCCGCGCAACTCAGTCCGGGTCCATTCCGCCAGCGGTTTATCTTTGGCCCTCGTGCGAAACCCGCTTGGGCGGGAGCCAGTACCGCAATTCCAAAGGAACTGGCCGCTACGAAGACTACGCTCTGCGAGAATTGGTGCCAGCCGTAGAAAAAGAACTCGGCTGTGGGGGCGATGGCAATCGGGTCATTGCTGGAAAATCCAGCGGTGGATACGGCGCCCTTACTTTGTGTATGCGCAACCCGGCTTTCTTTTCTGCGTGCGCATGCCATGCGGCCGACATGGGATTTGAATCTGGATATCGCCGCGAATTTCCCGAAGCCCTCAATGTTTGGCGTAGCCATGGCGGCCCAGCCTCTTTCTTGGCGAAGATGGAATCGGGCGAACTTTCCATGGGAACACCTGAGCATGCGGCCCTTGACGCCATGGCGATGGCCTCTTGCTACTCCCCAAATCCCGAATCGAGTTTTGGATTTGATTTGCCGGTGGACACTGAAACCGGTGAGCCCCGCGATGAAATATGGGAGCGGTGGATTGTGCACGACCCATTGAATTTGGTCCTTGAAGAATCCAATGCCGCCGCTTTGCGCGCACTTAACTTACTTTTCATGGACGCTGGCGAACAGGATGAGTTTGCACTTCAGTGGGGGCTTCGTCGGCTAGTGCCACGGATGGAAAAAATGAAGATTCCCCACCAAGTTGAATTTTTTGATGGCGGGCATTTCAATACAGACCATCGATACGAAACAAGCCTCCCACTTCTACTTGCAGCACTAGAATCATGAAAAAATTAGCCTTCCTTTTTCTCCTTTTCAGCGCATCATGCGAGGAGGATGATTCTTATGTTCATCCACTTGATTTCTTTCCCGAAGACACTCTCGTTGTTGCTGAAATCAGCGGCGAACCTTGGGAGAGATTGGGGGAAGCCACATATGCAAACGAGTTTTTGTCACTTCCATCGTGGCAAAAGTTTTACCACCCCCTTTATCAAGAGTTAGTAACTCTGGACAAAAAGGAACTCGGCGGATTCGGGGGAATGCTCGTTGACCATTTATCGGATGCGCGGGCATGGATTGGAATTCCCCCTGACATTGCCTTTGACCAAAGAATTTATTTAGGGGTTCAATTCGCGACTGAAGATAGTCGTGCCGTTGTTCTTGATTTGCTATCTGGGGCGACAACCCAAGAGATTGCCGGACATACGGCTTTTCTTCTACCTGGCTTTGGTGTCTTTGTTTTAGAGAATAACAACTTATTGGGTGTAATTCGCGGCGTGGGTGATTCAGAAGTTGGAGTCGATGAGCTTGCCTCTGATTTTTCTCAGATGGTTAATCGCTTAAGTGGAACCACTTCTGGTTTTAAGTCTCTGCCGAGTTATCAAAAGATGCGAGAAGTTGTTGGCGGAGATGACACCCTATTCGCAATGTGGTTCCCTGGCGAGAGTTGGTCTTTGGAAACTCTCGCAAAAATGACAAATGAAGAGCCACCCGAAGAAATTGCGCAAATTGCAAAGGACTTAGGCCTTCATAATCTGGATGGCTTCTGTTATTCCATGTCTCTTGATGGCTCTTGGGTTGACGAAAAGTTTTACCTTCTCGGGACGGACCTTTGGGAAGATTTGATTCCTCAGAAAATGTTGAGCGAACAAGACTTGATTGGATATTTGGAAACTCTTCCTGACGACACTTTGAACACTCAGATTCGACTTTTTGATTTTGGAGCGTTGGTTCAAATGATGAAAGATTTATATGCAACGATTAATGAACTATCTGAAAACAGATTCAATACTGAGGAAGTCTGGAATGGGCTCGAGCTCGCTCATGAACTTGCCAAACAAGCAGGCCCAATGTTCGGACAGATACTCCGGGCGGAAGATTTGTGGAGCAATACTGTGGGAGATATTTGGATTGACCTTAAAGACGAAAAAGCATTCCGAGAGGGATGGAATAAAATCCCAGATGAGGTGCGTGAGCTATTGGCCTATGGCATTACCCTCCCGAACAGCATTCAGCACCTCGGGGTTGAGCTTTCTCCAGGCCGCCTGGTCTTTACTCGCACCCAAGCTGAGGAAGCAGAAGGATCTCTTGGTGAACAGGCAGGCTTTGACGAAGTCCGTGCTCGATTTGAAGCCCTTGCAACAGATGGAATCCCATTCGAAATCGTTTTTGTGGGTCCAGAAATATTCGCGAATGGTCTTGAAGCACTTCGAAAGCTAGATATGGAAGCTTGGGGTGAAGACCCCGAAGAATTACCTGTTAACTTAAACGACTTACCCACCTTTGACGAAGTATCCAATCTCTTCCCAACGACTGTTGGCTTGGGGGTTCGCCGGCAGGATGGGCTTTTGACGAAATACCAATCCCCACTTGGGGTTTTCGTAAATGGCCTAGGTGGATTAAGCACAATGGGTGGCCTTCAGAGCAACGAAGAATTTTAACTTTTGGCGGCGGATTCTCCGGCCAATCGACCGGTAATCCAGGCCCAAAGAAAGTTAAAGCCGCCCATGCGGCCAGTGCAGTCCAACATTTCGCCACAGAGGAATAGTCCTGGGGAGGCTCGGCTTTCAAGTGTCGAAGGATTCACTTCGCCCAATGGAATCCCGCCACCTGTTACTTCGGCAACACCAAAGCCGGCATGGCCGTTAATGGGGAGTTGAAAGTGGCAAAGAGTATTTACCAATCGGATTCGCTGACCCCGTGATAAGTTCCCACACCGCATTTCCGCACGCAAGCCCACTTTTTCAATGAGGAGATTCGCGAGTCGTTTCGGAAGAATGTCCGAAAGCGCCTTATGTAATTCTCGGCGAGACTTTGCGTTGAGGTGTGCTTCCCATTCTTCGGCAGGCCCGCCGCCCCATGAGACTTGAATGGTTGCGTTGTCTCTTGTGAACCAGTGGCTTGCATCCAAGATTGCGGGGCCACTGAAGCCATGATGTGTGATGAGTAAGTCGCGTGTCCGCTCTTCTTGAACGCGTTTGTTCAGAATTGCCCGCCAAGTCACTTCAACAGCAACACCAGAGAGGTCGGCGAAGTCTTTATCCTTTGATGTAAGTGGAACCAGAGCTGGGTAGGGTGCAACAAGGGAATGACCAAGTTTTTTTGCAAGCCGATAACCACTTCCATCTGAGCCTGAAGCGGGAACGGACTGACCACCGCAGGCAAGAATGAGTTTTATGCAATCAATCTGGTTGCCATCCTCCGAGTGGACTCGAAAACCAGATTCCGTTTTCTCAATCAGAGAAACCTTCCAGCCTTGGCGAACCTCAACGCCTTCTTTCTCAACAGAATCTTGAATCTGGTCCCGTACTTGGGAAGCGCTTTCGCACTCGGGAAATTGTTTTCCATCATCACATTCCTTGAGTGGGAGGCCCAAGTCATGTTCAAAAAAAGAATTCAAGTCCTGGAGTCGCCAGGTCCGCAGAAGCCGCTTCAACACATTAAGAGAGCCAGCTGTGTGGAAGTCTGTGTGGTCAGCATCAGTGGGAAGGATGTTGCAGCGCCCACCACCAGAAGCAGCAATCTTCACGCCGCAGCGGGACCCACCTTCAAGCAATACCGCTTGGGCTTGCGGATTTGAGCCCGGCCCTTGGCGGGAAAGCCCACGCGCCGCCCAAAGAGCGGCCATCAAACCGGCAGCTCCGCCTCCAACCACGACCACCTTGGCGGGCTCGCTCATGCCCACATTTTAAGCTGGCCGCAATGATAACTTTGGTTCGCGTACTGCATTTCAATACTGCTTGCCTCTATGGGCTTGGGATCCTGCCATCTTTGGTGTTTATTCTTTGTTTACCAAAATCATCTTCTTCCTGTCTTACGCAAGCACTGGTTACTTATTTATCCGACTCTGGCGGAAGCAATCCCTTGGCCCGTCCATTCGTTACGCCATTGGTACTACTATCTGCTTTATAGCTTTCACGATTAAGGCGCACTCATCATCGGTCGTGCAGGATGGGGGCATGGCGTAAAGAACATTTCCAAGGGGGCGCAGGAGGACGGAGTCGAGTTCTTGGCAGGCGGCGCGCAGGCGGTTTCCCAGTTCGGCCATATAACCGGAGTTTTCGGATTGAAGCTCTAATGCCACGATTCCGCCCCGTCGGCGGAGGTCTTTGACTAATGGGTTTTCCCGAAGGTCGGCCAAGCCCGTTTCGATTCTCTCTCCAATATGGTTGAGTTTTTGCGGCGTATTTTCTTCACGGAGAATCCGCAGAGATTCTAAAGCGACCGCACAACCGATAGGGTTGGCAGTGTAGGTGTGGCCGTGAAAAAAGGCCCGCGCGCGCTCGTTGCTCACAAAGGATTGGAAAATAGACTCCGTGCAAAGAGTGGCGGCTAGGGGCATAGTTCCACCGGTGAGCCCTTTCGATAAGCAAAGAAAGTCAGGAGAAATGCCTGCTTGTTCACACGCAAAGGTGGTTCCAGTTCGGCCAAACCCCGTTAAGACTTCGTCCGCAATCAGAAAGGCTCCATTTTTTTGGCAAAGACCTTGCGCTTCTTTCAAAAAGCTAGAACCGTACATTTTCATGCCAGCGGCTCCCTGCACAAGCGGCTCGCAAATAAAAGCGGCTACCCGGCCCTCTAATTCTTGAAAAGCTTCGGCAAGTTCTTCCGGATTCGGTTTGACTCGCACAACATGAAAAAGAAAGGGGGAAAGTTCTTCAAAGAAAGGTGCCGGCTCACTCGCAGACATCGCACCCACGGTATCTCCGTGGTAAGCACCTTCTAAAGCAATAAAGGTGGTGCGCGAAGATTCGCCATTCCTTAAATGGGATTGGTACGCTGCCTTGAGAGCAACTTCAACAGCAGTGGAGCCATCATCTGACCAAAACGCCCGGGCGAGCGGCTCTTGCGAACCAGAGGGAGAGGCTTGTGATGTCAATGGGGCAGCCAGCTCAACAAGTTCGGCTGAAAGTCGAGCGGCGGGCTCATGCGCGCATCCTGCGAAAAGAACATGGTCCAACTTTTCCGCTTGTTTGGAGATTGCTTGAACCAACCGTGGATGACCATGCCCATGCAAGCAAGCCCACCAAGAAGAAATGCCATCCAGCAATCGGCGGCCGTCGGCCAGTTCAAGCCAAGCACCCTGTGCCCCAACGACTGGCAGCGGTTCCGAATCCAACCCGTGCTGGGTGAATGGGTGCCAGCAGTGTTTAGAGTCGAGCTTCAGCCAATCGGTTGTCATGGAACAAAAACTCCAGAGAGTTATTCTCTAACCAGGAATCCAATCGCGCAGTGGAAGGGCCACCCACGAAATGGGGGAGTTGGAAAATGGGAAGAGTTCCGAGTCGGTTATTTAGGGTGTTGAAGTTTGCTGAGTGTTCTTCACCTACCAAGAAGAGAGCGCGAATCTCAATCCCGCGCGAGCGCGCCGCCTCCAAACTTAATAGTGTGTGATTGAGTGTTCCCAAACCCGAACGAGCTACCAAAACTCCGGGCGCATTCAATCGTTGAAGAAGTTGGCTCTGGTCTTCCATTCGATTAAAGGGAACAAGAAGGCCGCCTGCAGTTTCTACAATCCAATGATGGTTCGGGTATGCGCCAAATGTTTTTTTCATACGCAAATGGACTTGCTCTACCGTGACACTCACCCGTTCAGCTTCCGCAGCTTGATCAACCGAAGCTGGCAGGCGGAGTTGAACAACCGGGCTGACAAGTTCTGCTTCAGGAAGTTCAGCTAGTTCGGAAACAGATTGAGTGTCTGAGTCCTCCCCGGTTTGAACAGGTTTGAAATAACGAACACTCGGACAAGAATTTTGTGCGGCCCTGACCAAAAGAGCACTCACAACGGTTTTCCCGACATCGGTGTCAGTCCCGCAAACCACGAGCCGCCGTTCAGTTACAGGCTCGGGTTTGGAATTGTCCACGCCTTGAGCAAGTGGAGCGAGGATACTGCAAAGATTTTCAATGTCTGAATCCTTGTGGTTTGCATGGCAAACAATTCTGAGTCGGGAAGTTCCAGCAGGGACAGTGGGCGGGCGAATAGCGCGAATGTCAAAGCCCGCATTCTGGAGGGTCTGCGCAACCTTCAGGGCGCGGGATTCCGACCTCAAAACGACTGGAACAATAGGAGAAGAGCCGCGGGTTTCGATTCCTTGTTCACTTAAACCGTCGCGCAATTTTTTAGCAGCTCGATGCGCAGCTTCAGCCCGTTCTGGTTCCGCTTGAACTAGCTCTATTGCTTTGGAAAGGGCAGAGGCCGTTACGGGCGAGGATGCCGTTGTAAAAACAAAGGAGCGGCCTCGGTTTATGAGCAAATCGATTGCAGTTTTGGAACCGCAGACAAAGCCGCCTCCTAGCCCTAGCGCTTTCCCTCCTGTAATCATCCGCAAGAACAACCGGTCGTGTTGAAAGAAAGGATAAAGGCCGGCCGCATGGGCTTCATCCACAATCAACCAAGCATCATGCAATTCGCACAAGCTTGCCAATTCCTCTAGGGGAGCCAGGTCCCCATCCATGGAGTAAACATGCTCCACAACGACAAAACGCCGCCTCGCACAGGTCGAAGTCGAAAGTTGCCGCTCTAAATCTTGAAGGTTGTTGTGAAGAAAAACTCGAACACTTGCATCGGAGATTCTGCAACCATCTATTAGGCTTGCGTGATTTAATTCATCACTAAAAACAATATCTCCCTTTTGAGCAAACGAGGAAAGGATAGCTTGGTTGGCTTGCCAGCCACTGGAAAAGAGCAATGCTGATTCGTCCCCGCACCAGTCTGCGGCTTTCTTTTCTGCATTTTCATGGGGTGGAAGGTGGCCGCGCAGAAGTCGCGAAGCCGGTGCGCCCGGACCGAACTTTGAAAGGGCTTGCGCGGCGGCATCTCGAATTCGTGAATCTCCCGATAGCCCCAAATAATCATTTGTTGTGAAATCAATCCCCTTTGGAGGCTCCATCACACGCTTCAGGCCTGCAGCTTCCCAAGAGGCAAGCTCGCCCTGTATCTCGTGCGGCAATTTTTCCTTCAAACTGAGACTCCTTGGGGAGCTGGTTCGTTCAATGGTTCAACCCCAAGTTTGCGAAAGAGGGCTGCATCTTCAGTCTCGGTTGCGTTTGAAGTGGTCAACAACTTGTCCCCCATGAACACCGAGTTCGCACCCGCTAAAAAGCAAAGTGCTTGACCTTCTTCAGTCATTGCCGCGCGCCCGGCCGATAAACGAATGCATGACTGCGGCATCAAGATTCGAGCCGTTGCAACCGCACGAACCATCTGGTCCCAAGGGAGCGGTGGATTTTCTGCGAGAGGTGTTCCAGGAATGGGAACGAGTGCGTTAATGGGAACCGATTCAGGTGGTGGGCTTTGTCGAGCGAGTTCATGAATCAGACCAATCCGATCCTCTTCGGATTCTCCCATTCCCAATATCCCACCGCAGCACACTTTGATTCCCGCTACCCGGACAGCGGCTAGTGTTTCTAGGCGGTCTTCATAAGTTCGAGTGGTGACCACTTGGTCGTAAAACTCTGGTGAAGTGTCTAAGTTGTGGTTGTAATAATCCAAACCTGCATCACGCAATTTATCTGCTTGGTGCGGTTCCAACATTCCAGCAGTGAGGCAAGTTTCTAAACCAAGGTCTTTGACTGATGAAACCATTTCAAGAACGCAATCAAAGTCCGCATTGTCTTTTATGCTTCGCCAAGCCGCACCCATGCAAAAACGATCCGAGCCTTTGGCTTTTGCAGATTGGGCAGCCGCAATAACGGCTTCCTTGTCCATTAAGCGTTCTGGCTCCAGGCTACTATCGTTCCGCGCGGACTGCGAACAGTAAGAACAATCCTCCGCGCAGGAACCGGTTTTGATGCTCAATAAGGTTGAGCATTGGATGGAATTCGGAGCGTGGTGCTCGCGATGGACTTGGGCAGCTTGAAAAACCAGCTCCATTAAAGGGCGCCGATAGATTTCAGAAACCGACTCGCGGCTTAGGTTTGAAGTTGTTGAAGGGGATGGGGCCATGTTCGGCGCCCATTCTACTTGTTCAGGAGCTCCTTCAATTTGTTCGGAGAAGTAGAAGGTGGCAGGCAAACGGGGCCCCTGCAAAGGAATAGAGTGGGCTTTTCATCTCTTAGCTCACGATTCGCAAAGAGCGGGTTTTCACTCTCTGGTTTGGCGGAAAATGAAAAGACCTCAAGAACCGCAGGCGAGCCCGGGGCGCGGAGGGCTTTCCTCCAATCTGATAAGGAATTTGGCTCCCCTGTCCCCAAAACCACCGCAACCCGAGGCTCCTCAGCGGCAAGCCACAAAGACCGAGTCGTTGCGGAAAATCCCCGAGGCCCGCGACTCATGAGCTGTAGAACAGCCGCGTAGCCTTTGTCGGCGATATCTTTCCACCGAGGCTCATGAGTAAATGCGTGCAGAACAACGAGAGCTTCTAGGGCGATGGCGTTTGGCGAAGGAATCGCGCCATCCCAAGGAGAGCTCCGTCGCTGAAAAATGGTTTTGTCGCTTCCATCAGTGTCGAAGAACACGGCAGTTTTTGGATTCCAAAAATCTTTCACCATGATGGCGGCAAGGCTTTTTGTTTCTTGGAGCCACTTTTCATCACCTGTTGCTTGGAACAATGAGAGAAAGGCGCGTGAGAGATAGGCATAGTCTTCCAGGACCGCATCATGTTGAGCTGTTCCGTTGCGCCAAGAGCGTGACCAGAGTCGATTTCCATCGGAGCCATTTCGTAGTTCTTCCAGCAAAAAATTTCCTGCTTTTTCCGCAGCTTCGGTGTATTTGGCTTCACCAAAAAGAAGTCCAGCCTGGGCGAGGGCATGAATCGCTAAGCCATTCCAGGCGCATAGAACTTTGTCATCAGTGGCGGGTGCTATCCGCTGGGAACGCGTTGAATAAAGCTTTGCGCGAATCCTATGGAATCGCTCTGGGTCCTTGCTGTGGAGTTCGCCCCGTAAAGTTAGGGCTGATTTTCCATGCTCAAAGTTACCCTCTGGGCTTACGCCAAAAACAATGGCAGCCCAAGCGCCATCTTTCTCTCCAAGTGCATCAACCAGTTCTTGCGGAGTCCATGCGAAGAACTTTCCTTCTTCACCTTCGGAGTCAGCATCGGTGCTGGACCAAAACCCACCCTTGGGTGACTGCATTTCGCGTATCAGATAATCACAACTCTCTCGTGCAATCCTTTCAAAAAACGGATTGTCGCTTTGTCGCCAAGCTTCGAGATAACAAGGAATCAAAGTCCCCTGGTCGTAGAGCATTTTTTCAAAGTGGGGGATGAGCCATTTTTCGTCAGTGGAATATCGAGCAAAGCCGCCGCCGAGTTGGTCGTACATTCCGCCATCTGCCATCTTGTGCAATGAGTGGAATGCCATTCGGCGAGCTTCGTCAGATCCGTGGCGACTTGAAATACCCAAGAGCAAAAGGAGGTCGTCGGTGTGTGGGAACTTCGGTGCATTGCCGAAGCCGCCCCAAGTGGCGTCGTACTGTTTTGCAAAAGCAGTAACCCAATTCAATTCCCGCTCCCCCAGCTTTGACGGGGTGGGCAAATCGCGGTCAGGTGCGGCGGGCAAGCGCACGGCCAACTGTTCCCCCATTTGGTTTGCTGCTTTTACGATTTCATCTTGTCGAGTTTCCCAGGCAGTCTTAATTTCCATAATCAAATCTAAAAACCCAGGTCGGCCAAATTTTGCCCGCGGCGGAAAGTAAGTTCCCCCGAAAAAGGGCCTCAGGTCGGGGGTCAAGAAAACGGACATGGGCCAGCCTCCGCCACCCGTCATTTGCTGAACAGCGGCCATATACAGGTCGTCCAAGTCGGGGCGCTCTTCACGGTCCACTTTGATGCAAACAAAGTGCTCGTTCAAGTACTCTGCGATTTCATCGTCCTCGAAGGATTCTCGTTCCATGACATGGCACCAGTGGCAGGCCGAGTAGCCAATCGAGAGGAAAATGGGTCGGTTTTGGGCTTTTGAGAGGGCTAGAGCCTCTTCGCCCCACGGATACCAGTCCACAGGGTTGTATGCGTGCTGGAGAAGATAGGGGCTTGTTTCATGAGCCAAATGATTGGCCTTCCGGCCGTCGTGAGATTCCTGAGGTAGAGTCAAAATGAGTGAAGCGAGCGCAAATGTATGCAAGAGCATGGTTTGTGTTATTTAAGACGGCGGAGGACAGCTTTCACGGCTTGGGGTATCTTGAAGCATAGGAATTTGCTACTCTGTGGGGGAAATGGGCTTCCTCCAACGCTTTTTGGGAGCGGAAGGAGGCGACGAAAACGCCAAACGCTCCCCGGAGAACGCCCGACACACCGCAGCTTCAAGCGCGGACATTCGGGCATTAACTGATGAAATACGACGCCTCCGAGAATCTCTCGGTGGTGAGCGTGATGCGTCTTCATCTCAAGACGGCCACAATCGTCGCGGTGGCCGCGGACGCAACCGTCGTGGAGGTTCCGGAAACGGGGACTCTAGGCGCCAGCAACAGAATCGTGGGCAACAGCCTCGGCGAGGTCTTCCTAAGGAACCACCTGAAGATGCCCCAACGGGTCCTCTGGTGGACTACCTAAAGGGGAAAAAGGTCGTTGTTTACGAAGGCCAAGATGACTTGGCTCGCAACGAAGCCTTTGAGCATTTAGCTCGGCACATTGGTCAGCACTTCTCTCGTGTCGCTCTGTTTTATGAAAAAATGAAGCGTTGTGTTGCAACTGGCCATGGCACACGAGTGGACATTGACCGTTGGTCTGACCATGAGCGCTCGGCCGCTGTCCAGCTAGGCACCATGCTTCACAGGCACGGCCTCTTAAAAGATTTCTACTACCATCGTTCACCGAAGCGGCAACTTCGTGTCATTCCGACGAAAGATGGAAGCACCGCCCAGTTTTTGACAGGCGGGTGGTTGGAAATTTATGTGGCTTGGCTTTTGTCTCGCCGCTTGCGGGCTCGCATGAACCCGGCCAAGTTCCAGGTGTTGTTTAATGTTAAGGGCACATTGCCCGACATGCGCGAATTCGAGGCTGACCTCATGGCTTGTGTCGATGGGCGCATGCTTTGGGTGGAGTGCAAAACAGGAAACTGGCAAGACTACTCCGCACGCTTCAAAGGGCTAGTGAAAGTTTTCGGTTGCGACCGCGATAGTGCAGGCCTGTTGCTGATTCGCCCACCGGATGCAAGTACCCGCAAACGAGCAACATCCTTGCTCGACATGACTCTTCTTGCCCTTGACGAGGTGAGTCCATTCTTTAATCGTTTCCTTGGCCTGGAAGATGAAGCTACCCCTGAAGCCGCTTTGGACGAAGAAGATCGGACGGCACCCTTGCCCCTTGGTGTTGTGCCTCCGCTGAAAGAAGAAGAGATTCCATTGCAAGATGCCGCTCCTGCGAAGAAATTGGGTCGGATACAGCTAGAGGGAAGCACTCCTGAAGAGGATGGCGCTCCTCGTCGTCGCCGTCGCCGTCGTGGTCGCCGTGGTGGCCGCGGTCGCACGCGAACGGAAGAGACTTCTGACAAAACAGCGAAGTTGAATCAGACGATTACTCTTCATCCGGTTGATGAACCCGATGCTGAAGCGACAACTCCTGCTCAAAAGGAAGCGGAAGCTCCTCCGAAGAAGGAAGTAGCTGAAGTTGATTCCGGAGCAGCTCCACGCCGCCGCCGCCGTCGTCGCCGCACCGAGTCCCCTTTTAAAGAAGAGGGAAAGGAAAAGGCTGAAGAGGAATCCTCTGAAAAGCCGGAAGATGCAGTTGAAGCTCCTGCGGATGAACCCGAAGCTGAACCGATTGCTTCCTCTGATTCCAAGACTGAGCCCGAAGCTGAGGAGCCTGAAACTAAGGAGCCTGAAGCCGAGGAAGAACCTCTTTCGGAACAAACGGAATCAGCAACAGGTGTAACCATTGCCCCCGACTTGGCTTCAATGCTCGCCAAGCCGAAGGAGGAGGATTGAGTGGGTGGTTAGGTTTGCGCTTCTCTTTTTGGGAGATGCCTAAACTTAACTTATGATTCTTAGCGCACTTCTCCTATCGCTCACCCCAATGGTTTCCTTTCAGGAACCAGAAGAGACAGAGTTGGAAGCGGCGCAGAGAAAAGTTGCAGAGTTAGAAGCAGAGCTTGGGCCGGAGCATTTGGATTTAGTCGAGCCCCTTGAATCCGTAATGATGATTTATTACGGACAAGCTCAATACGGGGAAGCGGCGGAGGTCTATCGTCGGGTTTTGTCGCTTGAAGAAAAAGCGCTTGGCCCCGAGCACCCGGATGTGGCCCAATCCCTCAACAACCTCGCCTTTCTTCTTCATGCCCAAGGCTCCTACTCAGAAGCCCGGCCTTTGTATGAGCGGTCACTGGCGATTTTGGAAAAAGCCCTCGGCCCCGAGCACCCGGATGTGGCCCAATCCCTCAACAACCTCGCCGGGCTTCTTCGGTCCCAAGGCTCTTATTCAGAAGCCCGTCCTTTGTATGAGCGGTCACTG
>JASMMA010000039.1 GCA_030748415.1 Planctomycetota bacterium | reverse complement strand
TTGATAGAACTATCTCAGTCCGGTGAAATTATTCAACGAACTCCTGCCACGAATGTTTTTTCGGTGCAGGCTTTGGACTTAAATGGAGATGGGGATATGGAGCTTCATCATGAATCTGCTGGACATACATGTGCTTTGTCTTCCAACTCCCATGATGCTCCTGATTGCTTGATTGAAGAACGAAAAGGCTGGCTCCAGTTTCATTACTCGGGTGGCAAAACAGAAGAACTTCTTTTGGAAACCCCCGGCCACACCCCGGATTCTGTATGGCGTTTGCGAGATGGGTCCACCGCCGCCGTCCGGACGATTCAAGCCACGGCGCATCTTTCGGCATTCATGATGTGGGACTCAACAGGAAACCCGGTTTACACTCATGTGTTTCCCTTCTCAACCCTTGGGCTTGCAGCTTTTATTGACGGCGAAGGCCAAGAGCGCTTGCTCTTGGGAGCCGGAACCAGTCTTTTGGAAGTAACACGAAAGGGCGGCTAAGTCTTCTTTTGTGTCCATGTCTTGAACAGGTGGCAAAAGGGAAAAGTTCAAGTTGAGGGTTTTGGCTTTTGAAATGGTTTGTTCCAAAACCTTGGGCGTGCTCCATTCCACACCCTCGAAAAGTTCTTGGTGGGATTCTCGCAGAGCAAGCATGGCATAACCACCATCAAGAGCAGGAGTCAGAGCGAGATCTTCTCCGGTTTCAAGAAGGTGCCCCGCTTCAAGAATCATTTCCGCACAAACTGCAGGGGCATCGGTTCCAACAATGGCACACCAAGGGGCGCCACTCTTCGAAGCGCTTTCCAAAGCATGAAACATTCGGGCGCCAAGGCTGCCGCCGCATTGGGGGAAGACTTGGTCGGCCCCCTTTAGCCAGTTTGCTCCATCTTTGCAGGAGCCTTCATCGACCATCCATAACCAGCGTTCGAAGTGGGGGGACTCAAGCTGTTGCCAAACCAACTCGCTGACTCGTCGATACCATTCTCGGGCAGAACTTTCTCCGATATCAGCGGCAAGGCGAGTTTTTACCGGCCCGCGATCCCACATTTTTGCAAACACATTTAGCACGGGTTTGGAGTGAGCCTTGCTCATTTCATTTCCTCTTCCAAATCCACGCCGAGCCCATCCGCCAAACGGTTGATGTAGTTGAAGTAAGCGACAACTTGGGCAGCATCGTGGATTTCCAAATCGCTCCACCCCTGTTCTTGAAGCTCAAGGACATCGGCTTCGCCCATTGCGCCAGGAGCCGTCGTTAATTTTTCTGCCCACTTGCACAAAGCCCGTTCGGGCAGGGAAAGGGGCGCTTCTTCCCAGCCTTGTTTCTCTAGCCAATCGGCCAACTCTTGTTCTCCAACCTCAACACGGAGGTCATGTGCGTGGGATTTTGTTCAGTAGAAGCACTCATTTGCTCGACTCACCACCACAGCCAGAGTCTCCCGCATTTTTGGTGAAAGAGAATTGTCGCGCTTCATCACCGAGGCGTATAGGCCCAGATGCGCACGCGTTGCGCGAGGATTAATCCCCGTCAACTTGACAATATTCCAAACTCGTCCCGCGCGGGCGATGGAATCATCAAAAATCTTTTTAAGCAACCCATCGGCTTGCTCGGGCTCGGTTTGTTGAATGTAGGCCATCTTTTTATTTCTTTCTCTGGAGGGAGTCATAATAACAAGACA
>JASMMA010000038.1 GCA_030748415.1 Planctomycetota bacterium | reverse complement strand
CAACACAAGTCATTGGGCGCGGCCAACCCCCCTCCATCAAAAACCCAACGAGTTGATCCATCCAAATTCAGGACTGCCACATCGGACCAACCTCGCCCTCGGTCAGCAAAAAAGTCGGCGATGCCATCTGAATTTGAATCCACAGGGACTGCCCGGGCACAACTTCGCTCAAAGGAAAGGCTTTTAAGCACTCTACCGTTTTGCCCAATAAGCCATGCTCCATTTTTGCTACATGTCCATATGAGGCCCCCGCCCAAATTGGTCAAAGTTTGTATTTCATTTCCAGCAGGAACGCCCATAAATGGAACAAGGGTGCAGGAATCCGCTCCTGAAAAAACACCAGGCTGAGGCAATGAAGATGCACAGGAAAGAAGCATCCAGAGAAGGAGTGGTGAGTATTTCATTGTTCAGTTTTCAGGGAAGGGCGGCGGCGCCAATCTCCAACCCCTTTTCCATTTTGAAGAGGCCGCCATTCAACATCTGCAACGATTTGGCCAGGCCTCAAATCAAGTGGGCGGATTTCCAAGATGGGGACAGTTTGAACCCAGACATCAACGATTTGGCCTTGATGGCCCGTACGCCAACGGGCAATGGCAGCTTCCCAATCCCAACCGGGAACCCAAGCCACTAATTTTTGCCAGCCATCTTGCTCGGTGCGCTTTATGTTAAGCCCCGCACTCAATGCGCAAGATGGACCGACATATCGAGTGCCCACTCCGCCATCGGCTTCCTGCACATAGCGAAGGGAGTAATCTCCATGCAGGGATTCAAAAAGTGCTTCGGGTTGGATTTGGACACCAACGAAAGAAGTAATTGAGTGCGCGGTGCAACCCAAACAGAAAAGGACCCCCACAAGAGCATACTTCAACATTCTTGCAAGCTCCATTTCACTTTCCCGTTACCTTTTTCAGAAAGTAGGTTTTCGAAAATGACTCCTTCATTCTCATTCAATATAACGGACCCCAGCCAGCCATCGTCACCGAAATCCCCGGCAAATAAAATGGAACCGCAAACAGCTTCGAGTTCGGTTCGCAAACCTAAAAGCTCAAATGGAATGGCTAAGTGGTATTTCAATTTCGGAATCACTTCCCTGCGAGGAGTATTGTCAAGTGCCCGAGCGGTGGCCCCGGAATAAGCTCTCATCAATCCGCCTGTTCCTAATTTCACTCCGCCAAAGTACCGGACGCAAACGGCAGCCACATCACTCATGTCACTCCCTTCCAAAACTTGAAGCATCGGCCGACCAGCAGTGCCGCCCGGTTCGCCATCATCTTCAAAACGATATGCGTCTCCAATACGCCACGCCCAGCACCAATGTCGAGCTTTTGCGTGTTCGCCCTTTATTTGGGAAAGGCGATTCTGGAATGCAACCAAGTCAGGGGCGTAAAAGACCCACGCATAAAACTTGGAACCTCGGTCTTCATGTTCTCCATACCCCTCATTATCAGGCACGAAGATTTTCATCCGATTAATCGCTAAAAAGGGCTTCAGTTCGAGCCCGGGCTTCATCGGTAATCAAATCCGGTGCGGTCATCACCGCACCTTTTAGAACCGAGCGCCATGGCGATGGGCCAAGGGTTGCAATTTTCGGAATCGACTGAATCACTAAATCCTGAACATTGCGCGCATTTTGATGAGCGACTTTGATGACTTGCTCTACATCTACATGGTCGTGGTCGGGGTGCCAGCAATCGTAATCGGTCACCATGGCGATACAAGCAAAAGAAATACCCGCTTCGCGACATAGTTTTGCTTCGGTCACATTGGTCATGCCAACAATCTTGGCGCCCCATTGCCGGAACATTTCCGATTCGGCCCGTGTTGAAAATTGAGGGCCTTCAATGCAAACATAAGCGCCACCTTGATGAACGGTGACCTCGAGGCCGTTGGCCGTTTCTCCGACGGCTGAACGCATGTCGGAACAAACCGGGTCCCCTAAAGGAACATGGGCAACGATTCCGTCGCC
>JASMMA010000037.1 GCA_030748415.1 Planctomycetota bacterium | reverse complement strand
GCGATTTGCTCGGGCCCACCGATTCAACCGAGGCACCCGCCGGCACCATCCGTGGGGACATGGGCACCACAAGCAAGAAGAATATCTGCCACGCATCCGATTCGGTGGAGAATGCAGAGATTGAAATCGCCCGTTTCTTCAGCTCGGACGATGTATTTTAGCGACGGTTTTTCCCGTTTAATATACCTCAGCCCTTGGGCTTTGTTTTTTGACTTCTTCCTTACCGATAACCAGTAGTGGTTGGCGTGGGAGATTTTGGGTTTTAATGTTTTCCAGGCTTTGCCCCGCCCCGTGTCGGAGGTATAGTGATGGACATGAAACCTGCCATCTTCTCAGCTTTACTCATTCTGTTGATGGGTGTGGTGTCGGGGTATCTGCTCATCAAAACATCCGGAAATACGGGTAACAAGATGCTTATAGAGTCTGCCGAGTTAATCATCGAGAACTCGTTAATGATTGAGGAACGTGCAATGAAGTCAGAAGAGTTGCAGCTCAGAACCAAGGAAGAAAAGCGCGGGAATGAAGCTAGGTTATCAAGGCAAGATAAAGCCACATGGACCGAATACATCCGCGACATGGGGACTGATGAAGGTGGCAAACATGTTTGGACCGATCTTCATGCCAGGGTGCAAAAGCTTGCGCGTGAGCAGAAGCTCAGGATTGGCCAATCAGCTCCCCGGAAGATTGATGTTTCGAAATCCAGCATGGCCGCAATCACTCAAGTAAAGCCAGGTGAGCTGCTTGAGCTTTTTCACCGGGTTGAACAACAGCTTGATGAATTACCTGGTGGCCGGAAGTCGCTCCTTAGGAAACAGGCAAGAGAGTTAAAAGAGTCCCAACGCAAGGCTGAAGAAAAACGCAGGGTTGAAGAGAGACGCAGACTTGAAGCAAGTTTGTCAAAGCGGGACGAAGCCACATGGGAAGCATACACACGTAGCATAGGAGCCAATAAAGGCGGCGAACGTGCCCGAACCGATCTCCTTAACAGGTTGTGGAGACTTGCTCGTACGCAAAAGCTCAGGATTAGCCGGGGCACTCCCATGGTGATTGATGACCCGAAATATGCGTTTGAGAAACACACAGCAATTCTCGAATTCACTTCCTCGGACAGCAGCTTGGTAAACTACCTGGTGGCCCTTGCAAAGGAGCCGCAAATGACGCGTGTAAGCAGCCTCGCCCTTCGTCGCCCCAACAACAACCCACAGATTCTCACTGGCACCATCAGTATCGTTGCCAGTTTTCCAAAGCAGGATAGCGACATGGATGCGCGCCTGATAAAGGAAGCAATATTGCTGAAACGCGAACACGATAACCTGCGAAAAAAAGCGCTTGAATGTTTGTATGCAGTGGCCGTGTCTTTGCCGTCCGAAATGCAGTTGCAAACGATGAACTTTAATGACCGTAAGGAAACCGCACAGAACCTCTCTGTAACCGGCATTGTTCCGGGAGACCTCGACCAACTGGTTGCCGCGTTCAAGGATGATCTGGCGGGTTTTCAGGTGAAAGATGCTGAAGGAAATGACGTCAGGCTGTTTGCCAATGTGTTGCCGGCCACCCTTGAGGAAATTCCGACTCGAGGTAACCCCATGAAACGCTGGACTCTCTCATGTGTGTTGGAGATGAATCGTGAGAAACAAAAAGAGGGGCGGCCATCTACACCGATAAGACTGCCCAACGGAGGAGCTGCTCCCCGGGAAAAACTAAAAGCAAAGATTCCAACACGAACTATTCCGACGCGAAGGAAAGGTTCCCTGAAGAGTCTTCCTGCGAGAGGGAAAGAGAATACGACGAGCCCGCCCAAGCGCGGTGAAGGGTCCCTGAAGCCAACAGCCGATCAAAATAAAACCACTCCAGCAACATCGCCCGCTGTGCACCTGGGCTCGTCAACCGAGGGTAAACCAAGCCTGCGGGAGGAACCAAAGTTGCCGCGCCTGAACCGACCCAAATTCAACCCAAATAAGAAGAAACAATGATGAAAAAAGGAGTAAAATATCGTTCTGCTTATTTCTTTATAACTGGCATGATATGCGGTGCATTGTTGATTTATGTGTCATCATCTGTCTCTACTGGTCATGCAATAGCCAACAATAGCCCGGCTAAAGTTAACAAGGTAATTGACAGAACATGGGCTACGCTGGTGCCTCAATTAACCGTGAGATACGATTATGCTTCTGATAGTTATCATTGGAAATTTTCCGTATCCGATTCTGGAGACTAGCTCTTCACTTTAACCAAAAAATGCCACCCCCCACCCTCTTGGTAGCCTTACTCGCCCTGGGGCTGAGCCTTCCCACTTTGGCCCAGGAAAAGCCCAAGGATTTTAAATCTATTGAGATGTTGGCCCAGAAAGGGGAGGCAGAGGCGCAGTTTGCCCTCGGGCTAATGTATGATACCGGCCAGGGAGTGGAAGCAAACGACAAGGAGGCAGTCAAGTGGTACCGCAAGGCGGCCGATCAAAATTTCTCTAAGGCCCAACATCACCTTGGGTTAATGTATGCCTTTGGCGAAGGAACCGATAAAAACTCAAAGGCAGCCGTCAATTGGCTATCCAAGGCGGCTACCCAAAATCATTCCCAATCCCAGAACACTCTCGGGGACATGTATCTATCCGGCCGGGGCGTGGAAAAGAACCTGAAGGAAGCCATCAAATGGTTTCGCATGGCTGCAGAACACGGCAACCCTCACGCCCAGTTTAGTCTGGGGGAAATTTTTTCAGGAGATGAAGGCGGGCTCAAGGACGACAAGGAGGCCTTTACATGGTATCG
>JASMMA010000036.1 GCA_030748415.1 Planctomycetota bacterium | reverse complement strand
AGACAAGCTTGTTGAGCAACGGCCACGCACGTTCCTTGTAGGAAACGTGCCCAAACGCCTTGAAGATGCGTCCGCCTGCAGTGACCGTCACCTCCGGCATCGGCCCGTAATACGGCGTGGCCAAGAACCGCGTAAGGTACGGCCCCCTGGCGATGGAGTCGGTCGACTGCGGATTGTTATCCGGCCCGTGATAAGGATGCGTCCAGTCGCCCAGTCCCGCGATCGCCTTCGTCCGGGAAAGTTTGCCATCAATATAAAGTGCAGCCCCCGGCCGCGCCACACGCGCCACGTCGCCCGCATCCGCCCCGGCACCAACGATCACGCCATCTGCCATATGCCGCGCCAAATGAATGCGCTTCCCACCGTGTTCCACATAAACGTGCGACCCCAGCCAGCCGGCGGCATCGGCTGCCCTGCGCATGCGCGCCACAGCCGCCGCATCCGGTGCCTGCACAAGCAGTGTCAGTTCCGTCGCCTTCGCCAATTCACTGGTCAATTGCCAGACGTCATTGCCCAGCACCACAAGGAGACCACGGTCAGACCCAAGTGCCCTGCGCACATCGGCAGCCGACGGATTGGCGGCATCCAGCGAGTTTGTCAGGGTGAATGTA
Source organism: Planctomycetota bacterium (assembly GCA_030748415.1). Lineage (GTDB taxonomy): Bacteria > Planctomycetota > UBA1135 > UBA1135 > UBA1135 > UBA7888. The sequence continues at coordinate 2,188 of JASMMA010000036.1, read as the reverse complement.
ATTAAAAGAAAACGAGCCAGAAGAGGGAATGGGGCTTTCATGGAGAAAACGTACATTTCGCAGACGGCTCGTCAACGGCCAATCGCACGTGAACTTTGGTGCGATTGTAGGTGGGCGATTGGTCGATTAACCAAGTCGAACTAGTGCCTCTTCATGGAGATGGTATCCGAGTCTTTCTTGAGTTCTGCCGATTTGGTTTCCAACTCCTTGAGTTTGGTTGTTAATATCACGACCCAGCCATCCTTACGGGAATAGAAATCTGCCGCCGAGAGAAAACGCTTTGTCCTGTCAATTTCCCTTGCCAGTTCGGTGATGCGCCCACGCTTGCGATCCTTATCCGCGTCTTCCTTGTATTTTACTAACTCGGTGTTCCACCACTTGTCTAGTTTATCCAATTCGGAGTTCCACCCTTTTAGTTCGGACTCGAGCTTTGTATACTCACTTTTGTAGGCCTCCTTGTTTGTCCAATAGAGGAATGCAAGGTTTGGGTTGAAGACGCCCTTTCTTCCGACAATCTTCCGCTGTAGTTCGCCGATACGCTTGATGTTTGTCCATCTGCGGTTGTCATCTTCTGGTTCACCAGCGCCTCCCTTGAGTTTCGCCGCCTCAGTTTCCAAGGCCTTGAGATTGGCAGTCAATCTTTGGAACAGGAAAGGAACACTCCCGGAGACTCTATCCCCTTCGACCGAAAACCGTGAGGAAGAGGCAACCCCTCCTAGGCTCCCCATGCCCATTATTCCACCCATACCGCCCATCATTCCACCCATACCGCCCATTTCACTGCTGGCCATACCCATGCCGCTAATACCATCAGTACCACCGTTCGGGTGACTAGTACTTCTTCTGTTGGGGGCTAGGCCCTTGGCGCCCCGTTTGTTGTTCAATCCGCCGCGTCCGCGACCATTGATTCCCATCACGCTATGCTTACCCGTCGACGAACTCATGGTGGCGTTTGCGATCTTGCTGTCCATCGTTCCACTCATGCCGCTCATCATGCTGCGACCGCTCATCATACCGCCCCCGCCTATTCCACCCATCATGCCACCGAAGCCACCCATCATCCCGTTGAAACCTCCTTTCGATTTATTGAGATCAACCGGAAGGTTGCGCTTTATTCTTGAAATCTTCCACTCCAGATCGGAAATACGTGCATGAACAGGGTTTTTGCTCGCCTCTTCCTTGAGTTTTGCCAGCTCGGATTGCCACCACAAGTTTAGTTTTCCCGACTTGGTTTCCAATTCACTGAGTTTGGATGATAACTTCTTGTGTGTCGCAAGGAAACGCTTTGTCCATAAAATGGTCAAATCCAGCTTGGTTACTCGCGGTTGTTTGCCTAAGCCACCCATGCCCCCTAAGCCACCCATGCCCCCTAAGCCACCCATGCCCCCGAAACCACCGAAATCGCCAAACATTCTACTCATCATACTCATCATCGCATCTGGCCTGATAGCGTAGCCATAGCTGCTGGTGACCAAACCTAATTCAACGAAGGTTTTGTAAGGGTCTTCGTTCGGATTCAGGACCGGTTCGCTGTACACGATAGGGTACATGCCTCCCATCATGCCGCGACCGCCCAGCATTGAACTCATGCCGCCGCCTCTCATGCCCATTAGGGAGCTTATGCTACTTTGCTGTGGACGTCCTCTCAGTGAACGATCAGTTTCGGATCCCAATGGCGGTCGAGCCCCCGTGTTTTCGGGTTTCACATTCTCCCGCGCTGATATCGGATTACCGCGTTGAGGGCCTCGAACAGATAGGCGAATGGCTCGATTTCCTGTTTCAGTTTCATTTTTGCTTTTTTGCGTGGTTGCCCGAAGACTTGAATGATGGCCAGAAAAAGGAAAATCGCTTGTTTTTTCATTGTTCGATAGGTGGTTAAAAAGGGCTTTGCCAGTTCCAACGTGTATATCGAAGACAGAGGGAGTTTTCTTACAGTCCAAAATATCTTTTCTTGGCAGAGGTTTTATTCCTCGTCGTTGCAAGAATTCCAGGTTCAATTTGGTCCATTTTCCTGTCTTTAGCGAAATCCATATCCGCAGGAAAAATGGGCTTGGTCACAACTGAAAAACAAAAAAAGAGGGGCGAGATGAAACTCCTCCCTTCCAAGCAAGTTGCAGGTTGGCCGACTACTTCATCTTGTCGAAATTTTGCTGGAGGATTTCCCAATCCTTAAGGCCCTCAACTTTTG
>JASMMA010000035.1 GCA_030748415.1 Planctomycetota bacterium | reverse complement strand
CCGTTTTTCCTTTCACAATCGTGAATTACGCTTTCGGGCTTGCTCGCCTTAAGCTATCCACTTATGTCTTGGGCTCATTCCTTGGGATGCTACCGGGTACTTTTATGTATGTTTACCTGGGCTCTATTGCGGGCGATTTAGCCTCACTAAGGAGTGGTGGCATCGACCAAGAGGAGCCCTCTCTTCAAGTGATGAAGTGGGTGGGCCTTGTAGCGACTGTTTTAGTTACTTGGGTGGTGACAAAAAGAGCCAAACAATCGCTTTCCGAAGGTATTTCAAAGGAGATATAGCCCAACCTTAGGTGGGAGCTAAAATTCCATAATGCCCGCGGAAAAACTCCCCTCTCTCGACCCATCCTGTGTCACTGACGCAGTTTCTGAAACTTATGCGTCTGGCGCCAATGCGGTGCAACCAGAGTTGTGTTGCCCGGTGGATTACAACGCCGAATACTTGAAGGTATTGCCACAGGAAATCCTGGATAAGGATTATGGCTGCGGAGATCCCTCCAAGTATGTGAATTCTGGTGAAACCGTACTCGACCTCGGTTCTGGTGGGGGCAAGATTTGCTACATCGCCAGCCAAGTCGTCGGAGCAGAAGGGAAAGTCATCGGCGTTGATATGACTCCTGATATGTTGGCTCTTGCAGAAAAATATAAGCAGGAAGTCGGAGAAAAAATCGGCTGGCACAATGTAGAATTCCATCGCGGCCGCATTGAAAACCTAAAAGCCGATGCTGATGGCAATCCAATGATTGCTGACGACAGCATTGATGTGGTGGTCTCTAACTGTGTTTTGAATCTTGTTGCCCCATCCCTGAAAAAGCAACTGTTTGAAGAAATTTTCCGCGTGTTGAAGCCAGGTGGCCGAGCAGTGATTTCCGACATTGTTTCTAGCACTGAAGTCCCAGAAGAAATGCAAAAGGATTCAGAGCTTTGGGCGGGTTGTATTAGTGGCGCCTTTGAAGAACAGGCCTTTACTCAAGCATTTGTGAACTCAGGCTTTGGTGATATCGAGTTGCTGACTCGTGGCGAAGAGCCTTGGAAGGTAGTCGAAGGTATTGAGTTTCGGTCCGTCACTCTTGCTGCGTGGAAAGGAGAGTCTGGAACTTCGATGCCCGACGCAAAAGGTAGTTGTTGCTGTTGAAATGAACTTTGCTCAGCAGGCGACCTTTCCCTCCGTCAAGAGGGGAGATTTAACCACCTTGCAGTTCAACATGGGAAGGTTATGCAATCAAGCTTGTTTGCATTGTCATGTCGATTCTTCTCCAGCTCGCTCCGGCCCCGAGGACAATGCTTCTCGTGAATTGTGTGAACAAGTGGTGGAATTTCTTTCGAACAATCCCCAAGTCCTGTGCCTTGATCTGACCGGGGGAGCCCCAGAAATGAACCCGAACTTCCGTTGGCTGGTCAAGCAGGCCAGGAAACTGAATCGGCAAGTTTTGGTTCGCCACAACATTACGGTTCAGGGCGAACCTGGCCAGTCTGATTTACCTGAGTTTTTTGCATCTTCTCAAGTGGAACTGTTTTGTTCTTTGCCATGCTATTTAGAAGACAATGTGGATGCTCAACGCGGACAGGGAGTTTTTGCCCAATCCATTTTTGGATTGCGGCGCTTGAATCAGGTCGGATTCGGAACCGGTCGATTCACGCTTAACCTGGTTTACAACCCCATTGGAAATAGTTTGCCAGCTCCATCTGCTGAGTTGGAGCCCGCCTACAAAACCGAATTACGGGACCGTTTTGACTTGCACTTTGATCGCTTGCTGTGCATCACGAATCAGCCAATCCACCGGTTTCGAAGCTCACTCGCGCGGAATGGTCAACTGGTTGGCTATGAACAACTTCTAATTGAGAATTTCAATAACGAAACAATAGACAACCTCATGTGTCGGAGTGCCATTTCTCTCCGTTGGGATGGCAAGCTCTTTGATTGCGACTTCAACCTTGTCCAAGATTTAGGTATTGAGGGTGTGTCCCTTTCTGACCTCAATGCAACCGCAACCAGGAATTGGCCCATCCATACCGCAGATCACTGCTTCGCCTGCACAGCAGGGTGCGGCTCGTCTTGTGGTGGGGAATTGGTTTAAGGTTGAGAGAAATCCACTAAACCCGAATCTGCGTAACCTGGGCGGTGAGACCAAGGTTTTGTGTTGCGAGTACGGAGGACCATCCACCAGAAGAAGAGGGCGGTTGTGAAAACTCGACTTGCAAGGGTGAACCAAGTGGGCATGGTTTCGCGCAAATCAACAAGCATGCCGTCCCCTGGAAAAGGGCCGAATCCAAATAGCATGGGCAAGCGATACCAGTAGTAGCACCCAACGCCGAGTGCACCAAAGAAGCGAGTGAGCCGTTCGGGTCCACGCTCCGGGTCTTGGCGGGTTCTCAAAGCGGCGCGGAGGGCAAGAAATGCAATCAGCGTAATGGCCATTCCAAGAAAGGGCCAAGCGTAGGCTTCAACCAAGTGATTCCAACCTTCGGCGCCGCTGTAATCCTGCACTTGAAACCATCCCCAAATGAAGCCTGGGAATCCACCAGCCATGAGCGTGCCTAATTGCCGGCGGCCAGAATCCTGGCTTGGGTGTTGTAAGTGGAAGCCTTCCGTTGAGTCGGGGCAAGGGTCGACGCATTTTTCGCAAGCGGTGCAATGCATGTTGGGCATCGTTCCGACATTGTCCACTCCATATAATTTTTCAACGGGGTGAACTGGGCAGAGGCCGGAACACCATCCACTTTTCCATTCCCATCGCCTGCCTGCCCAGATTGCAAGAAGCGAAAGTCCAGCAATCACAATTGCCGTGGCGGGACCATTTGTATCCAGGACAACATGGCGAAGGGGAACAATCGCAAGCAAGAGAATTACGCCCATCCATTGAAGGGCCAACTGGTTGGCGGGGGAGAGGGCTTCCCGCTTGGATTGCCCAAAGTGGCGAAGGAACAGGGCGTTCCCTGACATGGGGCAAATGTTGCGCCAAATGCCCGTTCCGAAAACCAAAAGTGCTGGCGCGACCGGAATGAGAACATTCCAAAATGCATGAATCCCCTCGGTCGGGGACAGGAAGAGAGCCAAGAGGATGGCGAGG
>JASMMA010000034.1 GCA_030748415.1 Planctomycetota bacterium | reverse complement strand
CAACTAAGACAAAGCCACTTTCTTCTACAGCTTTGAAACCATTCGCGCGCGATTCCACATTTTTGCAAACACATTTAGCACGGGTTTGGAGTGACCCTTGCTCATTTCATTCCCTCTTCCAAATCCACACCTAGGCCATCCGCCAATCGGTTGATGTAGTTGAAGTAGGCCACAACTTGGGCAGCGTCATGGATTTCCAAATCGCTCCACCCCTGTTCTCGAAGCTCAAGGACATCGGTTTCAGCCATTTCGCCAGGAGCCCTCGTTAATTTTTCCGCCCACTTGCACAAAGCCCGTTCGGATGGTGAAAGGGGCGCCTCTTCCCATCCTTGTTTCTCTAACCAATCAGCCAACTCTTGTTCTTCAACCTCGACACGGAGGTCGTGCGCGTGGGATTTTGTTCAGTAGAAGCACTCATTTACTCGACTTACCACCACAGCCAGAGCCTCCCGCATTCGTGGACTGAGAGAATTGTCGCGCTTCATCACCGAGGCGTATAGACCCAGATGCGCACGCGTTGCGCGAGGATTAATCCCCGTCAACTTGACAATATTCCAAACTCGTCCCGCGCGAGCGATGGAATCATCAAAAATCTTTTTAAGCAAGCCATCTGCTTGCTCGGGCTCGGTTTGTTGAATGTAGGCCATCTTTTTATTTCTTTCTCTGGGGGGAGTCATAATAACAAGACATGAAGGCACTCCGCCGGTCCCTTTTTCTTCTAGCCATGATTATGCTTGCTTGGCTAGTGCTTCCACTGGAGCAGTTTTCGGCAATGTTAAAGTGGGTGGAATCTCGGGGTATTCAGGGGGCCTTTCTTATTGGAGTGGTTTATGCGCTATCAACTGTTGCTTTGATTCCTGGCTCCCTGCTTACCCTTGGAATTGGGGCGGTCTATGGTCCGTGGTTGGGTTTCGCAATCGTTTCTCCCGCATCAGTTGTTGGTGCAACAATTGCCTTTCTTCTTGGTCGGAGCGTCTTCTCCGGAGCAGTTGAAAAAAAGATGGCTGGCAACCGAAAATTTCATGCAATTCGGGGAGCAATAGAGGAAGGAGGACTCAAAGTCCTTTTCTTAGTTCGGTTGAGCCCCGTTTTTCCTTTTACAATCGTGAATTACGCTTTTGGGCTTGCTCGTCTTAAGGTGTCCACTTATATCCTTGGCTCCTTTTTTGGAATGCTTCCTGGTACTTTCATGTATGTTTACCTAGGCTCTATTGCAGGCGATTTAGCCTCAATAAGGAGTGGCGGAATCGACCAAGAGGAGCCCTCTCTTCAGGTAATGAAGTGGGTGGGCCTTGTGGCGACTGTTCTAGTTACTTGGGTGGTGACAAAAAGAGCCAAACAATCGCTTTCCGAAGGTATTTCAGAGGAGATATAGCCCAGCCATTGGTGGAAGCTAAAATTCCAGAATGCCCGCGGAAAAACTCCCCTCTCTCGACCCCTCCAGCGTTGCCGACGCAGTTTCTGAAACTTATGCATCTGGCGCAAATGCCGTGCAACCAGAGTTGTGCTGCCCGGTGGACTACAACACCAAGTACCTGAAGGTGCTTCCGCAGGAAATTTTGGACAAGGATTATGGTTGTGGAGACCCCTCCAAGTATGTGAATTCTGGAGAAACTGTACTCGACCTCGGTTCTGGTGGGGGCAAGATTTGCTACATCGCCAGCCAAGTTGTCGGGGCAGAAGGGAAAATCATCGGTGTTGATATGACTCCCGATATGTTGGCTCTTGCTGAAAAATATAAGCATGAAGTCGGAGAAAAAATCGGCTGGCACAATGTGGAATTTCACCGCGGCCGCATCGAAGACTTAAAAGTAGATGCTGATGGCAATCCAATGATTGCTGATGACAGCATCGATGTAGTGGTCTCTAACTGTGTATTGAATCTTGTTGCCCCATCCTTGAAAAAGCAACTTTTTGAAGAAATTTTCCGCGTGTTGAAGCCAGGAGGCAGAGCAGTGATTTCCGATATTGTTTCTAGCATTGAAGTCCCAGAAGAAATGCAAAAGGACTCTGAGCTTTGGGCAGGCTGCATTAGTGGCGCCTTTGAAGAGCAGGCATTTACTCATGCATTTGAGAATGCAGGCTTTGGTGATATTGAGTTACTGACTCGAGGCGAAGAACCTTGGAAGGTCGTCGAAGGTATTGAGTTTCGATCCGTCACTCTTGCCGCGTGGAAAGGAAAGCCTGGAACTTCGATGCCTGGCGCAAAAGGAAGTTGTTGCTGTTGAAATGAACTTTGCCCAGCAGGCGACATTTCCCTCCGTCAAGAGAGGGAATTTGACCACCTTGCAGTTCAACATGGGAAGGTTATGCAATCAAGCTTGTTTGCATTGCCATGTTGACTCCTCGCCAGCCCGCTCAGGTCCCGAGGACAATGCCTCGCGTGAACTCTGCGAGCAAGTGGTGGACTTTCTTTCGAACAACCCCCAAATCATTTGCCTGGATTTGACCGGGGGAGCCCCAGAAATGAACCCAAACTTCCGTTGGCTGGTCAAACAGGCCAGGAAACTGAATCGGCAAGTTTTGGTTCGCCACAACATTACTGTGCAGGGTGAGCCAGGCCAGTCTGATTTACCTGAGTTTTTTGCATCTTCTCAAGTGGAGCTGTTCTGTTCTTTGCCATGCTACCTAGAAGACAATGTGGACGCTCAACGCGGACAGGGCGTTTTTGCCCAGTCCATTTTTGGCTTGCGGCGATTGAATCAGGTCGGGTTTGGAACCGGTCGATTTGCTCTAAACTTGGTTTACAACCCGATTGGGAATAGTTTGCCAGCTCCATCTGCTGAGTTGGAGCCCGCCTATAAAACCGAATTACGAGATCGCTTTGACTTGCACTTTGATCGCTTGTTGTGCATCACGAATCAACCAATCCACCGGTTTCGTAGCTCCCTCGCGCGGAACGGTCAACTGGTTGGCTATGAACAACTTCTTATTGATAATTTCAATAGCGAAACATTAGACAACCTCATGTGTCGGAGTGCCATTTCTCTCCGTTGGGATGGCAAGCTCTTTGATTGCGACTTCAATCTTGTCCAAGATTTAGGCATTGAGGGCGTGTCCCTTTCAGACCTCAACGCAAACGAAACAAAGGATTGGCCCGTACTTACAGCAGACCACTGCTTTGCCTGCACTGCAGGCTGCGGCTCGTCTTGTGGTGGGGAGTTGGTTTAAGGTTGAGAGAAATCAACTAATCCCGAGTCTGCGTAACCTGGGCGGTG
>JASMMA010000033.1 GCA_030748415.1 Planctomycetota bacterium | reverse complement strand
GAAAATACAAAACGAGGAAACCGATATTTTCGAAAAGGGTGGAACTGACTCGGCAGCCCAAACCGGCGAGGAATACAGGCAAGAACTACGAAATGCCCTGCACTCCAATCGCAAGGAGGACATTGTTGAGTTGCCCTGGAAAGCGGGTTCGGGAATGGTGAAAGGAAACCGCACAGGCCACTTTTTCTGCGCCAAAGTGGGTGACCGAGTTTTCTTGCGATTTGTACCAAAAGGTGCAACTCAGAAAGACGAATTGATTGAGGAGATGGGGACATGCTTGCGACTCATCGAATGCACGGAGGAGACAGAACGCGCTGTATCTGATTCCACTCTTGAAAGCGCTTACGCCGCCTGGGATCTTGCAAGGGAAAACATTTTCTCTTACTGGGACTTTTACACAGATTCCAAGAACCTGCAGCCCAAGGTCCGACCTCTTAATTTGCGCGTAGATGAATTTCTAATGGATAACCCCCCAGCAGACATAGAGCAGACAAAACTTGACCGCGTGTCAAACACTCTCACTTGCCCATGGCCTAGACGAGAGGAGAATAAACTACGTGAAATTTGGAAAGAGGAACACGGGTCAAGTCAGGAGAAATCCCTCGCGCTCATCCAGGCTATTGAAGAGACGGGAATTGAACCCTTTGAGCAACCCGAACGATTCCCAAAAATTGATGGCGATGAAGTGCGCTTGGTTTGCTGGCTGGAGATTCAAGCGGAAGAAGCCAGGATTTAGAGGGTTTTGAAAGTAACAGGCAATCCTGACTCACGGTCAGGATTCTCTGCTATTCAGCCCGCCCTTTACGATTCTCCATAAACACCAGTCATAGTCCTCCCCTCCTGGCTCAAAAAGGAGGTCATGATGTCCCCTAACTCACCATTACCTTGACACACAAAAAGTCACACCCGAATGAGCCAAAGGTTATCTATGGGTGGGTAAGGATTTGCTCCTTCAATCTGCTTCTGCTCCGCAGGGGCTTTCGTCTGCGACTCAAGCCCGGCTTTTCATCATCATTTGCTCCTCTACTCAAATTCCGACAAACCACTCCACCCCTCCACTCTTTCCATTGACTCTCCAAACGACGCAGTTCTCCCTTCTGATGAGTCCATTTTCCATAGTCCCATCCATAACCCTCGGCTCTGAGTAGTTCAGCAATGGATGCACGCGTGACCCCCGTTGCTGCAGAAATCTCGCGCACCGACTTGCCTTCCTGAAACCGCTTCAAGATAAGAGTGTCCTGAATCCTCTTACGGGCTTTTTGATGCCGTTTCTGCCAGGTTTCTTGGATCCAGCAGGCTTCGCATTGTTTACAGCGCCACCTATTTCGGCCCCGATAAACACCATTTCTCTTCAATCCATGTTCGCCGGATTCTCCTTCTCCGCAATCAGGACAGCGACGCACCAGACACAATCGCGCCATCGGTGAGTTTTGAAAACTTTGCGCAAAGGCTGGTTCAGAAAGGATGCGGTCAGAGTCTTCAGGTTGCTCGGCTACCAGTGCCTCGCGGACCGCCTGAGCATGCAACCGTCGGTTGCCGTGCCAGCGCAGCCATGGTCCTCCCCAATACAGCATGTGAACTTTATTCCTCCCGGAGTTGTCCAATCTGCTGAACACGAGCCGCTCCCATTCGGCTAGTTGGGGCTCAATGACCTTGCCGTCCTTATCTGAGAAAAACCGCTTTTTCCCGTACAAGAGGGCCTTTTCAAGACCGCCTTTCCAGCGCTTGCCACCCTTGACTTTGACGCCTGAAACGCTGATGGAGTCCTTAATTGACTGGCGAATCTGGGTGCGTTCAAGGTCGTCGTCAGGAATAAGGTAGAGATGGAGATGCGGCGACGCTTTCTTGGGTCCCAAAGCATTCAACTCAAAGAAGGCAAGAATGGCTCCTATGGGTCCATAAGCCCCGTCTTCTGCTTGTTTGAGGATTTCGCGGGCAACTCGATGCGCCTTTTGAAGTGCATGATGCTGACCCGACTCACAAAACAGGTAAGGAAAGTCAATCAAGAAGGCGAAGGGTTCGTTGCGAATGAATTCCGCGCCATGCAAGTGGGCGTTGTAAAACCTGTAGGCCCGCTGCTCAGTGCAACGGTGACAAGCCAGACTCTCGCAGGGGTAGTAGTGGAAATACTCGTCTTTGTATTCGAAATTTCGTCGAGAACAACGAGGTAAGCCAGTTGCTAATTGTTGCTGGTTTTTAACGTTTGTAAGGTTCTGCATGGACTTCTCCTGACCTCACACGCTATGCAATAAAAGAGACCCATTCAAGGGAAATAGAGATGCGCACCATGCGCACTTTTTCGTTAGCCGAACTTCTCCATCACCTCATTTGCCTTCTCATGGTCAAGTTCCGCGTAGAGTTGGGTCGTTGAGATGGATCGATGTCCAAGAATGACGCGAGCCAATTCAATGCCAAATTCATGAGTAATGCGCGTGGCGGCAGAATGGCGCAAACGATTCAGTGACCAAGGTTCAATTCCGGCACGGAGACAAGCGCGACGCACGGCCCGACCATAAGACTGGGTGGTGTAAGTCGCTCCGACAGGGTTTTTGTCTTCAGGAGATGTGACAGGATGAAACACCGGTTGAGTTGGGTCATCCGGTAAAAGGGGCTGCAGTATTTCTTGCGCGTTCTTGCCCAGCCTGACAATGCGTTCGTGCCCGTAGTGCTGGGTTTTGTGCCGAGGCGGACGGTAAAACCAAACAGATCCTGAGCGGTCGAGGTCTTTTCCTCGCATTTGCACCACTTCCCCAGGTCGCATGCCGGTGTGCCATTGCAACAGCACCATGGCGGCCACCGTTTGCGAGAGTTGGGGAAGGACGGCAAAGACCTTCTCCTCATCAATCGGTCGTACGGGCTCAGTCTCTCTCGCTTGAGTCCTTCCCTTTTGCAGTGGCCGGACGGTGCGCAAAGCCTCCAAGATTCCTGCAGGCACAGTCCCCTCGAAGACCCCATGCTTGAAGATGCGACGAATGCCCTGGACCTGTTTATTGATTTGCGTTCGAGCAAGGCCTCTCTCTATGAGCAGGTCGCGATAGGTCACTAAGTCTTGAGGGCGAAAGGAATCCACGGCCAATCCACCCAAGCCATCCACCAAGGGTCGCGCCATGCACTTAATGTTTCCTACCTCGGAAGTCTCTTGTCCGTCCTTGCGGTAGTGGACATGAGCAAACTTGAGGAAATCGGCCACCAAGTCCGAGACGAGGTATGTCCGCTGAGCCCCTTCGCCTGGCTGCATATTGACCAGTGCCATTTGCTTGCGCGCCTGCCAGTCCGTGGAGGTCAGGCCATCGGGCAATTGGCGGCCTGCCTGAAGCCACATGGACACGAAGATGTCATAAAGATGGTTGGCCGCCGCGCTATCCCAATCGGCCGTCCACTA